>CAQOGY010000003.1 GCA_948847595.1 uncultured Bacteroides sp. | reverse complement strand
TAAAAATATATCGGTAACAAGCACCTATTCCGCCTAAAACGGCGGCAAGCTGCAACCCATTAACAATAATACATAGCAATGAAAAAATTATATATATGGTTTAATCGAACTCACCTGCCTAAAAGTTATCCTTTGCAGAATGATTTTATTCTTAAATCACAGTTTGATTTAGAGCAACCTCGTAAGATTTATGATGAGAAATGGAAAATGTATAACCGCTTTAATTCGGAATATCCAACAGGAGAATTTCAATTTCCCTGTGAAATGTTTATGGTAGTTACCAAAAAGAAATACAAAGAAATTGATTTCGATTACTACTCTTGTGATGTAGGTACATCAATAAAGTTTGTATCTGAAAGTTTTTTGAACTTCTTATCCACAAATGGTATTGATAAAAATTATTATGAGCAAGCAAAGCTAAATATCTTAGACTTGGCTGGAAATAGTTTAGTATCAAAGAACTACTATGCACTTCGATTTATCAAAAGTGATGATACACTTTTTGATTTTCAGAAAGATACTTTCAAAAGAGCGGCAGGAATAAGAAATCATTTTTTATACCCGTTTATGGAATTGAAGCGAAATATAGTCGATAAAAATGTTTTTTCTCTATTTGAATTTTGCTATGAAGAAACTTTAATATTGAACGAGGTTGCAAAGGAAGATGTGCTCAAACATTTCAGTAATCCGCAATTATACAAAGCGGAAGATTATCCTTTCATTTTTAACAATCAACATAATTACGAAATGTTGCCATATAATAATTCTTACTTAATTCATTGTCAACAAGCCAAGATAGCTGCTAAACGCAGCTTTTTGTCAAGCCATTAGCATTAACACCAATTACAAAAAGAATATGAGAAAAGAAATTGAACAATTAGCTTTAATAGGTGCAATGCCCGATGAAGCAGACGAACGAATAACGGCTACATTAGTTGATGAATATGCCGACTTATTGGACAAAATAGTTCAGCCTATCACTTTGGAGGAAGCGCATATTTTAATCAAGCTCTTTCCGCCTACTGCTTTATATGGCATAGAATGGACATTGCTACATTTAATAGAGTCTGTGTATCCAAAAACAAAATTCCTTGAGTACAGAAAACTTATAAATGGATGTAATAGTACAGAGTTTAAGAAGATGCTAGTTCAACGTCTAAATAACTCACAACAGAAAAAAGTTACTAACGAAACGTGACAACGTTTACCCATTAGTATTTAAGACTACAATAAATAGTTGAAATATGAAAAAATTGACCGAATTACCATTAGACGAACTTTGGCAATTATTTCCCATAACCCTGACTGCACACCAAGAATACTGGGCAGACTGGTATAAGGAAGAAGCGGAATTACTGACAGAGGAACTTCCTTGTATTGAACGTATTAACCATATAGGTAGCACAGCCATCAAAGGAATATGGGCAAAGCCTATCATAGATATACTTGTGGAAATTCCAAGAGAAGAGAAAATCTCCGATTTGAAAGTCATAATTGAAAGATGCGGCTATCTCTGCATGGCAGAGAACAGCAGTCGTATTGATTTCAATAAAGGTTACACTTTACAAGGATATGCCGAGCGGGTATTTCATCTACATTTATGTTATGAAGGGGATAATGATGAATTGTATTTCAGAGACTATCTTCAAACAAATGCTGTCATTGCCAAAGAATATGAACAACTTAAACTTGATTTGTGGAAACAGTATGAGCATGACAGGAATATGTACACTTTCCAAAAAGGTGGTTTCATAAAACGATACTCCCAAGAAGGGAAACTACTTTTTACAGGCAGATATGACAATAAGTAATAAATAAAGCTCTTTCATAAATACCTGTTTAAGATAAATATAAGTCAGAATAAACGCAATGCAGGCATCCAGTGATACCTGCATCGCGTTTTGAGTAGAATCAGCGGCTTGCATCCTTGCGGTTCTTCACTTCTTCCACCAGTTTGGTAAAGGATTTCTCCTTTTTACGTTTCTCATGTTCGGAAGCGGAGAAATGCCACGCTTCCCGACGAAGTTTCAGATAGCTTGCATAAACTTTTGAATCTAATGCGCCGCTATTGACTGCTTCTATAACAGCACAGCCCGGTTCGTTGATATGTTTGCAATCCTTGAAACGGCACGACTCCGCATAGTCGGAGATTTCCAGTACTTCGGCAAGAGAATCGGGATTGTCAATGGCCAAGCCAAATTCACGGACGCCCGGAGTGTCGATTAAAACACCCGAACTGTTCATCAATACCATTTCACGACGAGTCGAAGTATGCCGGCCTTTTCCTGTGGACAGGCTTATATCAGATGTGAGCAATACCGACTTTTCACAAAGTGCATTCACCAAAGAGCTTTTCCCAACGCCCGAAGAACCGACAAATACAACCGTTTCACCTTCTGATATGGATTCGCGTAGCCGGAGAATAGTCTCTGGTTGACAGATACTCGTAAAAAAGACGGGTATCTGACAGGCGATATGCCTTATTTGTCCTTCAACACTCTGCCTGTCAAAATCCAAATCGGCTTTATTGAGTACCAACACGGAACTGATATTTTCTTCCAATATCTGAGCCATAAAACGTTCTACTCTGCGGATATTGAAATTATCATCAAGGCTCTGTACTATAAAAGCCTTATCGACATAAGAAGCAATGGCTTGTTTATCGGCAACCGTCCCGCTTTTCTTACGATACAGTGTCCGTTCACGGGACAGCATATCAACTATAATCCCTTTATTTTCATCGAACGGCTGAAAGATTACCCAATCGCCTGTACAAGGTAATTCGAAATCCGATTTCCCGTACATCATGTTTCCTGTCAGTTCACACTGAAACAAGCCATTTTCAGAAACTATCTCATAACACGTCCGATGCACAATGGATACACGACCATGGGCAAGAGCATTATATAATGATTCTTTTTTAAGTTGGTTTAGCATCTCATTCCAGCCATACATATTCAGGTTAATGCCGGATTGAGGATTGGTATTATTTTCGTTATTCATTATCTTAATGTATAGAGCGCACACATTGAAAGCATAACAATGCTTTTTCTGTCATTGTACGCAGTTTAAAATTGAAATTATAAAGACACAAGAATTACTCCCGAAAGGAATCATCCGAGAGCAAACGAAAGGACAATCTGTGTCAAAGACACAGATTGTTTACTAAACCAAATCCGATTTATTATTTTTAGTCATGCGGCAAAGATAGGCATTTTTTTTATTTTATGGCAAAACGGGCGGTCATTTCATATCTCAGCTTGATGACACGGTACTGTTCGGTAGCTGCCGTCCCCATGCTGACATTGCTCTGTGCCTGAAAAGGAATATAACGGCTTATGTTGTTATCGGCAGGTTCGACAATACGAATGACTTCACCCAATTGCTTTCCCATTGCTTCCACCAGATAGGATGCTTTCTCACGGGCTGCTTTCAGTGCTTCAATCTTTCCCTGCTTCCTGTACATAGGCAAATCCTTATGTTTCAGTTCCCCGATACGCATTGATTCAATTCCCCATGTATTGACAGAACGGATTATGGAATTGATTTGCTCGAAATCCGTAAGACGGATATCCAGTTGCTTGCCTATCAGAAACTCCTTTCCCCGCTGCCGCCAATAGTCCCCTACTTCCTGCGTACGGATAGCCTCATCCGATATTCCTATTTTACGCAAACTTTTACGCAAATCTTTCTCTATCATAGCCAACGGCACTTTCGTCCGAAAGTCTTCCTCTTTCTTCGATTTACCCGTATATTCTTCTTCCCAATATTCCTTTATCTGAATCAGAAAGTGTATTTCGTCCGGCACGACTTCTATCTCCGAAGAACCGGTCACTTCAACATATCTTTCGTCACTTTCTTGAGCATTGGCAAGAATATTCCATGCGAACAAGGCAAAAGCCAGTAAAAATACTTTTTTCATATCTTCGATTATTAGGGTGATATTACTTTTATATGCCATCAGTTTACAAAGCTATAAAAAAAATCCATATTACGGACTTCATCCTAGAATATCAAGCAAGCACTTTCTATGTATCAAAATAACATCTCCTTTCTTTACTTTATACTTATAAGGCTGTTTGCCTGAAAAAAGAGAAATCTCTCCCTGCTCAAACATACGCTTTAACCGGGTACTGGAAAGTGGAAGACATCTCTTTATCAATGATGACAATTTCAGGTTCAAGTCAAAATCACATTTGATTCGAACACTTATCACCTCACCGGTCATATCCATTATGACTTCCGATGAAATGTCACTCATCACCTCATATTCAACGCTATCATAGTCTAATTGAAGATTGTTCTTACTTGCCATTCCGGCTGAAAAAGCATACTGCCAGGCCGTTTCCCTATCATTCATAGAAAAGCTATGAAACAGTTTCTTATCAATCAGGTCGGGTTTAGTTCGCGAAAGCAAAGTCATATTACAAGTGTTATCGCACTTCACACACCTATAAATTAGCCAGACATCAATGTTCTTTTTCTGTGCATTCATTCTGAACTTATCACTGCAATAAAAGCGGTCACTATCGCAGTGGCTGCATTTCTTAATCAACAAAGGGCAATTCTTCACCCTGATCTCCCATGTAAATATTGTTTCCATAATTATACAAAAGCTGTTATCTTTCTTTGTGAATCAAATCTTTTTCTTCGCAAAGTTGGATATTAGCCATTTGTATAATTCACAAGATGTCACAAGACGGCATGAAATTTATCTGTCCAACTCATCCATCATCTTAATAATCTTATCTTTCAACTTATCAAGAAACTGCGTCCTGCTCTTCTTCCGGTTTCTGATTTCCAGAAAGATACGATAAAAGTCTCCTATCTCAATACTAAAAAGAGTTTCGCAACAGAAAGCTATGTCTTTTAAACTGGTATTTCCATTGTTGAAGCATTTGCCCGCATACAGGGCATAGATAAACTCAACCAAAGCGACTTTGCTATCCGTCCACTGCAATAGCCGGCTTTCTACTATTGAAGCGAGTTTCAGATGAAGCTCGTCTGATAATATCTCTATTTCAGCAGAAAGATATTCCGCCAGACGATTGTTGGCTATGATTTCCGCCACACTTGAATCATGCAGGGTAGTAAAAGAAGAATCCCTGTCCAATAAGCCGAAACGGGTATCTGCTAGAATGTCATAGTTTCTTCTGACAAAATATTGTTCATCGAGTTCCGTCCTGCCAGTACGGTAATAATCATAAAAGGGATTATTCAGGAAGTATTTCCTCAAATTCTCCAGTTCCGACTTCAGAGATTTGCATTGGGAAGACGGAGATTCTCCAATACGTTTCTTTTCAATCTGATACAAGCGGACATAAAACATCAATAGCCCGGAAATTTGCGGCTTCCAGGTTTTAAAGAAAAAAATCTCTTCTGCTGAATTCGAGAATTGATATTCGGCAACGGTTGACTTCAACAGAATAAGTGAGGTCTGTATGACATCAATAATCTGTTTTATCTTATCAAGTGGGGCAATCGGCTGGCGCTCAATTCGTTCAATCTCTTTTTCTATGCTTAGCTTATTGTTTCTTACGAAATTTTCCATTCGTTTTCATATCGCATATGTTCCGAAAAACCATGCAGTAAATAATAAAAATAACAAAATGAAAAACCGGTTCGAGTGGAATTACTCAAACGAAAGAAATTAGCCTGTGGTTCGTGAGGCTAATATTAAGCCAGAACAAATTTAAGAGTTGCGCCCAAAATAGTTATTTTTTGATTTCAGGGGCAAATATAATCGTTTTTTATGATTATATGACGTTTTGGTGAAATTTAAAGAACAAGCAGTCTCAAAAAGCACAAAAATAGTATCTTTGCCTACGATTTACTCACAAAGATGTGATAAAGCTATTTTTAATCATTTAATAATAAAGACTATGATAAGATTGAATGTTTTTGTCCGTGTAAGCGAGACAAACCGCGAAAAAGCGATTGAAGCAGCTAAGGAACTGACTGCTTGTTCTTTGAAGGAAGAAGGATGCATTGCTTATGATACTTTCGAAAGCAGTACCCGCCACGACGTTTTCATGATTTGTGAAACATGGCAGAATGCTGAAGTATTGGCTGCTCACGAGAAATCCGCTCATTTTGCCAAGTATGTAGGTATCATTCAGGAATTAGCTGAAATGAAACTGGAGAAGTTTGAATTCTAAATGAAGCACGGAGAATAGATATATTATCTATCCAAGTATCATCAAAAAAAGAGAGAGACATTCTTCTTTGGAAAAAAAGGATGTTTCTCTTTTTTTATTTCCATATTCCACGGGAATAGGGCTGTATGAAGTGGCTAGTCCAGTTTCTTATGAATAAATGTCCCTTCAATCCAATAAGTCGCGTGATTCGATTCAAATTTCAGCAGTACATAGCCCGGGTCGGTAGGGCCGCCGGGGAAATGCTCGATAAACCAGTCCTGCCAAAGTTCCTTTTTCATTTTCTCGTCCGTTACCACTTCCACCGTTCCCGTTAAGGCTACGCTGTCTCCCTTATCCTGAAAACATAATCCGGCTTTCGGGTTCTTACGAAAGTCGATAGTCTTTAATGAGTCCGCTCCGGTAGACATCCAAATAGTAGAAATCCCCTCTGCTGTAATCTTGCTCATCGGCACAGGGCGGGGATACCCTTCTTTATTTATAGAAGCAAGCACTACAACTTCACATCTCTGCAACAACTCGGTTGCTTTCTCTTTCATTGTTTTTGTTGACATAATCTTATTGGATTTATATTACGGTTGCAAAGATAACGGCATGAAGTTCTTTTCTATTGTAAAAAATCGACTTTTACCTGTCTACTTTCCGGGTTCGATATAAGTCAGCGTCGTATCTTCCGGTACGGTAAGCGAAAGAAATGACGTGGGAGTACTGCCCGACAAGGACTTAATCTCTTTTGAGAAATGTGCCAAATCGTAATATCCTGCGTTAATCGCCGTAGTCAGCAGATTGGAAGATGCGGTATTTCTCAAGAGTTCCACAGCATTCTTGAATTTGATAATGCGGCTGTACTCTTTAGGAGTGTATCCGGTGTAATGCTTGAACTTCCGTTCGAAATGACGCTGGCACAAACAAATTTCGTCCATCAGGCTACGAACAGAACGTTTACCGCCGGACTGGTTAATCATATTCACCGCCATGGCGACATGGGAATCGGCGGACTGGTAATGACGAGCCAAATACGCCAGCAAATACCCTTCCACCAACTGTATCCGTCCCTCTATGTGCTCCTGCCCGCATAGCCTTTCAACAAAAGTGTCATCAAAAACTGCCCTCATTTCCTTGGTATTGATTCTACTGTTCACAAACTCATGCAAAGGCAATTTTGTGAAACAGGACAACCCGCAAGGAAGAAAGCGGATACCAAACATATGAACGGATTCGGCATAAGTGACCAGTTCGGAGAATTTTGTCATCGGCCCTACAAAGTAAGAACGATAAGGTTGCATAATCAGACTTTCCTTCTCCACTGTCTCGGCTACCTCTCCCAGCGTAAAAATAAAATCGGTACAGCCATCCGGCAGGATATGGATACGCATCCCATATTCCGGAGTACCTTTCAGTTCCCAATAATTATCAATATAGGGAGCAAGCAAATGAGAGGGCTGATATTCTGTGTACATTGATATATTTTATCAGGCAAAAATAGAAAGAATAAATTCTAATTCAATACATTTGTATTCAAAAAACAACAGGATTAATGAGAAACTTTGCAGCAATCGACTTTGAAACAGCCAACGGCAAGCGCACCAGTGTATGCAGTGTCGGTGTTGTCATTGTAAGGGATGGTAAGATTGTGAATAAAATCTATCGCCTGATTCGTCCCACCCCCAATTACTACACACAATGGACGACAGCTATTCACGGATTAACTTATGACGATACGATAGAAGCGGAAGATTTCCCCGATGTATGGGCGGAAATCAAGCCGTTGATAGATGGATTGCCGCTTGTAGCCCACAACAGTCCTTTTGATGAAGGTTGTCTCCGTGCGGTTCACGAATTGTATGATATGACTTATCCCAATTATAAGTTTTATTGTACTTGCCGTACTTCGAGGAAAGTTTTCGGAAAGGAGCTGCCCAATCATCAACTACATACAGTAGCAGAGCAATGCGGATATAACTTGGAGAATCACCACCACGCACTTGCTGATGCCGAAGCCTGTGCCCAAATTGCAATGCAAATTATTCCCGAACCGAAGAAAACGAAACCGGCAAAAAAAGCTGATAAAGATACGCACATCGGAGATTTATTCGATTAATTCAATTATTCCTCAACCGGCGGCAACGAAAAAGACCAAATAAAAAACACTACAACTATTATCAATCAATAATAGCCGTAGTGTTTCTTATTATAATAATGCTAATTATGTACTCTAATTAGAGGATAGACTTAGCGATACCCATTTCCAAACCACGAAGCTCCGCCAATCCGCGAAGGCGGCCCAAGCAAGAATATCCCGGGTTTGTTTTCTTCTTCAAGTCATCAATCATCTGATGTCCGTGGTCGGGACGCATAGCAATAGAGCATTTGCGACGTTGTTGCAGAAGAATAAGAGCTTTCATTACGTTGTACATATCTACGTTTCCTTCCAGGTGGTTAGCTTCGTAGAAGTTTCCTTCTTCGTCACGCTGTGTACTGCGCAAGTGTACGAAGTTCACACGATCACCGAAACGTTCCATCATACCGGCAAGGTCATTGTCAGCACGTACTCCGAAAGAACCTGTGCACAGGCAAAGACCATTGGATTCGTTAGGTACGGCTTCAATCAGTTTCTTGAAATCTTCTTCCGTACTCAGAATACGCGGCAGGCCTAAGATTGTATAAGGAGGGTCGTCCGGGTGAATCACCAGCTTCACTCCTACCTCATCGGCAACGGGAGCAATTTCTTTCAAAAAGAAAATCAAGTTGGAACGAAGCTTTTCAGCATCAATGTCGTTGTAACGGTCAAGCGCTTCCTGGAACTGTTCTACTGTGAAGCTTTCTTCAGACCCCGGAAGTCCGGCAATCATATTGCGAACCAAGAGATTCTTGTCGTCTTCGCTCATTTGCTCGAAACGGGCTTTTGCTTTGGCGATTTCTTCAGGAGTATAGTCTTTTTCTGCGTTCGGGCGTTTCAGGATGAAAAGGTCGAAAGCTACGAAAGCCGCTTTTTCAAAACGAAGGGCTTTAGAACCGTCGGGCATTGTATAGGCAAGGTCGGTACGTGTCCAGTCCAATACAGGCATGAAATTGTAAGTAACTACCATTACGCCGCATTTCGCCAGATTACGGATGCTTTCTTTATAGTTTTCGATATATTTCATGAAGTCGCCTGTCTGTGTCTTGATATGTTCGTGTACAGGTACACTTTCTACAACAGACCACGTCAGACCTACTTCTTCAATCATTTGCTTACGCTTCATGATTTCTTCCACTGTCCATACTTCACCGTTCGGAATGTGATGAAGAGCATTTACTATACCGGTAGCGCCCGCTTGTTTAATATCCCACAAGCTTACTGGGTCGTTAGGGCCGTACCAGCGCCAAGTTTGTTCGCATAAATACATATAGTTTCTATTTACTGATTACTAATTACGATTAAAATAATTTAGATAGAGAATGCGTCGAAACCACCGTCGATAACAGCTACTGTACCTGTCACGAAGTTGGAAGCATCACTAATCAGATAATGGATTGTTCCATAAAGGTCTTCCGGTTCACCGAAACGGTTGAACGGAGTATGAGCGAGAATCGTTTTTGAACGGTCAGTCAGAGAACCATCCGGGTTGGTCAACAACGCACGGTTTTGGTCTGTCAGGAAGAATCCCGGTGCGATAGCGTTTACACGCAGACCGTTACCGAATTTCAGAGCCAGTTCGCCTGCCATATATTTAGTGAAGTTAGCGATAGCTGCTTTCGCTGCGCCATAACCTACTACGCGAGTCAACGGACGGAGAGCTGATTCAGAGCAGAAGTTTACGATAGAGCCTTTCTTCTGTTCAACCATGATTTCAGCAAATACCATTGTAGGCAATACTGTACCGAACAGGTTCAAGTCTACCACTTTCTTGAATGCGTCAATCTGCAAGTCAAAGAAAGTCTTGTCCGGTGCAATTGTAGCACCTGCCATGTTACCACCGGCAGCGTTCAGCAATACATCAATGCGACCATAAGCTTTCATGATTTCTACTTTGTTGCCTTCCAATACTTCTTTGTCCATTACATCGGTATAAAGGAACATAGCTTCGTTTCCTTCAGCTTTGATGCTATCCACCAATGCTTTTCCAGCTTCTTCGCTTCTGTCGAGCACAACCACTTTTGCACCTTCTTTTGCGAGGTATGCAGCAATTCCTTTACCTAAGATTCCGGCTCCACCGGTGATTACAACAACTTTGTCTTTTACGTTAAATAATTCATTCATGGTTTCTAAAATTTATATGTTTATAGTTTATTGTTCAGATAATATTTCAAGTTTTCCTTCAAGAGAATATCAATCGGCATCAGGTTTACCTTTTCTGAATTTTGCTTGAATAGCAGATGATTACATAAAGACTTGATACCTTCATACCCCTGCCTTTCGGGACGTTGGGCAACTAATGCAGTGATAACTCCTTCTGAAAGCAGTTGGGTATTCCGCTCGATAAGGTCATAGCCTACCAGTTTCACCGTTTGCATTTCTCTTGCCTTCAGATAATTTCCGAGGATATAGCAGGTTGAATTAAAAATAATAGCGCCCTCTATATGCGAATTTACATCGAATATTTCATCGAGTTTAGTGAAATTATATACAGAATCGTTGATTTTCAATTCTACTTCATGCAGCTTTCCGGCAAATCCTATTTCTTTCAGATAATGACAAAAGCCGTCCCTGCGGTTCTTTCCCTGATTGGAGTCGTTCTTTCCACTATGGATAATCCGTGCCATCAGAATATCCGAAGCCGGTGAAAGCCTGTCAGTCAATAATCTGGCCGCAATGACTCCTGCATCATAAGATTCTGTTCCGAAATAAGCCAGTTGGTGTTGTCCTTCGATATTTGAATCGACATAGATATAAGGAATCTCATTCCTGTCCAGTTCCTGCGAAAGACGGATAACCGAATCAGTAAACAGGGTAGCAATCAGCACTCCGTCCACTTTCTCATCCAGCAGGTTTCGGGTAATATCATCAAACGTTTTATTGTTATATTGGTCGAAAAAGAGTTTGGTAATCGTTATATTGTACGATTCCATCTCCGAAGCTACTTTGTCAATACCTTCCGAAATGGCTTCCCAATACTCTCCTTGAGTAAAAGACGGTATAATGGCAACAAGATGATATTGTTTCTTGGAAGCTAAAGACCGTGCCATTAGATTGGGCTGGTAATGCACCATTTCTAAAATAGTCTGCACTTTCTTCCTGTTTTCCTCAGATACCCGCCCACGATTATGAATAACTCGGTCTACCGTACCGACAGAGACACCAGCCATCTTGGCTATGTCCACAATACGAATATTTGAGAATTCTTTATCCATATTTTAATAAGTATCTTGTTTTTCGATGACAAAAGTAAAATGAATTATTGAATTACACAATAGTGTGTGCGCACACACATTTACACACAAAAGGACATATACTACTAATAATCAGAAACTTAACAACAAATAAAATAATACATTCATGTTGTAAAACATAAGAAAAACGGCAGAAAGAATCATAAAATGTACATTTATAGAGTAGAAAAGGCCAAGAAACAAAGTACCTTTATTCCGGAAAAGAATGAAAAAGAATGGTAAAATGTATAAAGTGTGCACGGGCACACATAAAGGTTTTAAGTGATGTAAATGACAGGTAGTTACTATATAGAAATTGGTAATCAACTATATCCTAGCTGATTACCAATTCTGGGATTATTATTTTCCCCATTTATCTTTTGCTTTGTCAGCCACTTTATCTGCTTCGGCTGCTACTTTATCAGCAATTTCGGCTCCGGTTTCTACTGCTTTAAGTCCGAGGTTCATCGCTTTCTTTTCAGCGCAAGCTGCTGCAGCCTCTGCGTCACGACCAATACGGTGGATAGCATCATAAATTTCGCTTTCCAACTGTTTAGCTTTCGCAGTGCGTGAAAGGCGGTAAGCTACCGCACCCAGGATTGATCCGATTCCGAGTCCAATCCAAAAATTACCATGTCTACATTCCATAATCAAATTCAGTTTTTTAGATTAAAAATAAATTATATACCCAATAAAGCTCATATTATCCTCCTTTTTAATTTAACAACAGCAGGTATGGAGAATAGTTCAGCAACTCAAAACTGAATTAACGACAATTTACAATCCTTAGTTTTAGAGAAACGGGAAAGTTTGCGTACCTTTGCAGCCAATTTTTCAGGAACACTTCTAAAGAAATAGGTATCATGGTACAAAATCAGGAACAACCCGTAGGAAAAATTACATTTTCCATCTTAATCGCATTAAGTCTTTCACACTGTCTCAATGATCTTTTACAGTCCGTTGTATCAGCTGCTTATCCGCTATTCAAAGATGATTTAGGATTGAGTTTTGCGCAAATCGGTCTTATCACACTGGTTTATCAGCTTTCGGCTTCAGTCTTTCAACCGATTACCGGAATTATCTTTGATAAATATCCCGTTGCATGGTCGTTGCCTATCGGAATGAGCTTTACAATGGTTGGTTTGGCAAGCTTGGCATTTTCCGATAATCTGTATTGGATATTGTTATCTGTGTTCTTAATCGGAATCGGTTCTTCGGTGCTTCACCCGGAAGCTTCCCGCATCACGTTCCTTGCTTCTGGTGGCAAGCGGGGATTGGCACAGTCACTTTTTCAGGTAGGTGGAAACTTTGGTGGTTCGCTAGGCCCTTTATTGGTAGCTTTGCTCGTTGCCCCTTATGGAAGACAGCATCTTTTCATATTTGCATTTGTAGCGGTTGCAGCTATCGGAGTCATGTATCCGATTTGCAAATGGTATAAATCTTATCTGAACCGGATGAAGGCTCAAACCGTCAGTATAAAAACTCCGGTTCATCTTCCGCTGCCTATGGATAAAACGGCTATTACTATCGGTATATTATTGATATTGATTTTCTCGAAATATATCTATATGGCGAGTCTGACCAGTTATTATACATTCTATCTGATTCATAAATTCAATGTTACGGTACAGGATTCGCAGCTATATTTATTTATTTTCTTAGTTGCTACTGCTATCGGGACGCTGATTGGTGGGCCGGTAGGTGACCGTATCGGTCGGAAGTATGTTATTTGGGCTTCAATTTTGGGAGCGGCTCCGTTCAGTTTACTTATGCCGCATGCCAATCTGATGTGGACTATTATCCTTAGCTTCTGTGTGGGATTGATGCTTTCTTCCGCTTTTCCCGCCATATTGCTTTATGCACAGGAATTACTTCCTACCAAGCTCGGATTAATATCAGGGTTATTCTTTGGATTTGCTTTCGGTGTGGCCGGTGTAGCGTCTGCCGTACTCGGTAATTTAGCAGATAAAACGAGTATTGAATATGTATATAATATCTGTGCTTATATGCCGCTACTGGGATTGGTCACATTCTTTTTGCCGAATTTGAAGAAGAAAAAGATTGGATAGAAATCTACATAAATAAAGCGAAGCAAAGCGCATTATATTAAGAAGCTGTTTTGAAATGATTAGAAAAATCTATTAAGGACGATTTTAATGAATGCTATCTCTATCATTGCTTCTGCCGTTTCAGTCAAGAGCTCGTAGTCAATTATAAGCCTCCTATAGTTTTCCAGCCAAGAGAAAGTTCTTTCTACAATCCACCGTTTCGGAATGACGTTGAAATCCTTAGGACTTTCTTTGGGTCTGAGTACTACTTCCAGTTCCCAACCGAACTTGTCTTTCGTCCACTTTGACAAATCTCCCCGATATCCCCCATCGGCAAGAATTTTACTGAGCCGTGGAAATTTATACACAAGATTTTCCATCGTTGGAACGGCTCCTTTGCTGTCATGAATGTTGGCTTCATGTACTTTAATGGCCATTGGAAGCTCCAATGTATCTACCACAACATGTTCCTTTCGCCCTTTGATTTTTTTATTGCCGTCTATTCCTCTGTTCGTATCAACGTGGTGAGAAGTCTTCACACTTCTGGAGTCAATAATGCCCATGCTGGGGCTTTCCTGTTTACCGATTGATTTCCTTGCCAACTTATGAAGAATATCCAGCAATTCCTCCCATACTCCTTCCAATTTCCACTTGCGGAAATAGTAATAAACCGTTTGCCAAGGGGCAAAATCGGTGGGGAGCATACGCCATTGACATCCGCTCTTGATGAGATAAAAAATCGCGTTTATAATTTCTCTGAGAGAAGTTTTTCGGCTTCTTTCTTGTGGCTCTACGATTTTATTAATAACTTGCCACTGTTTTTCAGTTAGGTTAGTTGGATAATTGCTCATAACTTTTTTGATTAGGAACCTTAAAGTTACGAACTATACATCAATTAACCAACTAATTAACAGATTAATATATACTATTTAATCATTTCAAAACAGTTTCTATGATTGTGCATGTCTGCTGCAATCGGAAGAACTTGGTCGAGTGGTTTGATTCAATCCATAACTATTTGATTTACAAACATAAAGTTACGAAAAAAATCTGCCATTCGGTCTAATTGTTCAGATACCTATTTTACCGAAAATCAAAGGAATGGATATCCGCGGGAGCATATTATCCAACCATCAAATCACCCTATGAATTATAAACCGTAGGAGCAAAAATCACCCTCACACCCCAAGGATACACTCGCTATAAAATAACATATTTTTGAGTGAGCAACGAAATCCTAAATGAAAGAGCTGTGATTCCAAAAGGTAATAATAGACAAAATTAGAGATAAAGGAGCAGACTTCGTGATCGAACTCAAGGCGAATCAAAGATCTCTGCGTTATGGACTCGAAGCCTCTATAAAGACCGCCAGCCCGACTGATATCTACAAGGAAAGCCCATATTTGGAACACGGCAGGATTGAGTCAAGGATATGCCGTATATATCGTGGGGAAGAACTGATTGCCGACAGGGAAAAATGGAATGGAAATTTGACAGTTATAGAAATACTCACATCTACGGAGAAAAAGTCTGATGGCAGGAGTACATCTGAACAGCGACTGTACATTTCAAGCCTGGATAGCAGTGCAGAGCGGCTTAGTCAGATAACCAAACAGCATTGGGCTATTGAAAGCATGCACTGGGATCTTGACCGCAACCTCCGGCAGGACAGCATAAAACGTAAGGCTGAACGGGCGGCTAGGAACTTGGACACAATTCAAAGGATGGTCTTGGCACTGATTGCTGTTTGGAAGAACAGAAGGAAAAAAATATCAGATAAGCGAAAAGGCACGGCTGAGATAATAAGGGAGCTATCGGTAAGCTTCACTAACGTGTTACATTTTCTGGCTCAAAAATGAGAAAAATTTAGATTTGACATATTCTTAACACATTGATTTCCAAATACGGAATATCCACCCATGTCACACTGGTATGGGAAGGGGGATTGTATCCCTAAATCAAAGCTTAAATGAAAAAGCCGTGTTTGCGTATGATATGGAATGCTATATTTTATTTAGTTAAAACTGGTTGCCAGTGGCGTATGTTGCCTAAGGAGTTTCCTAAATGGGAATCCGTTTACTACTATTATAGAAAATGGGCTTCTTTGGATATATTTGATTTGCTTCTTGAAAAGCTACGCGGTCATGTGCGATTTGAACGTAATCAAACCATGGAACCCAGTGTTGGTATCATAGATAGCCAAAGCGTTAAATGGGGCAATAATCAGTCTCTGAATGGAGTTGATGGCAATAAAAAAGTAAAAGGCATCAAACGGCATATTGTTGTTGATAAGAATGGCTTTCTTATTGCAGTGATAGTCACTATAGCCAACATGCATGACAGCAAGGCTGCTTATCTGTTAATGAGAGTATTAAAGGAACTCTGTTCCGGAATAAAAGTTATACTGGCAGACGGAGGATATAGAGGCGAACTTATTGAGAACGTCAAGGCTAAATTTGGATATATGATTCAAGTAGTTATTAGTGCGTACAAAGAACAGGGATTCAGACCGATTCACAAAAGATGGATTGTGGAAAGGACATTCACGTGGATGGAAAATGACAGGAGGCTCTGCCGAAACTATGAACTAACATTCGATTCGGCAGAAGAAATGGTTAAAATATCAGTTATAAAATTATTATTGAAGAAAATTTAAACAGGCTCTAAAAATATGGCAAAATAAATAAAATACTTACTTTTGAAGAAATAATATTCTCACAGAGCGTTGCATTGTAAAAAGAAAAACGTATCTTTGCTTCAAACGGCGGGAGAAATCGCCGATATAGATAAGAAAGCGTTTTTTTGCTTTATCCTAAAATCGAAATCGCCAATTTCACGTGGAAGGATAGGGACAATGTGACGCTCATTCTGTTTGTGCATGTACCAGGTACGTGTTCTGCGTACTTATACATAACACACAGCGTGGGAATATTGTTTCTTCACTCACTTCCACAAGGCGTTTGGCGATGCCTGATTTTGGTGAGTAGCAGGACAAGTCTCACGCTTTCTTTGTATATGTTGTTAGCCTGCTTCGGGGGACTTGGGAGCAGTAAGAAATACAAAGAGTATGGGAATAAGTAATAAAAATTTTACCAAAGGAGTATTGGGAGGAAACACACAACCAGGAATGAAGGAAACAATAGGTCATTTAACTGGTGCAGCCACAAACTCATTGAAAAAAGACCAAGCAATATTTGATGACTGTTGGGAACAATATATTACCCATAAGAATGAAATTTTGTCTTCGTCCGAACAAATAGATTCGTTTATACAGATGGTATCACATACTCAAATCACAAACAGTAAAATAAAAGCTAAATTATTATACCTTAATGCGTTTTGTCTTTATGAAGCGATCGATAGAGAACCTCAAAACGGACAATCTTATTACTCACAAGCATGTGATTTGATCAATCAAGCTATCCGATATAGCGATGAATCTGAATATCATAAATTACACGCTTTGTTAATGGCAAAAGTAGGAAGTAATAGTATTTCCGGAACAAAAGACAATGATGAGATATTGAAAGAATTTTGTTATGGGCAAGGTACATCTTCTCTGATGCCTGATTCATTTTATACAAATGGGCTCAGCAATGTGATAAAAGCAAAAACAAATGCGTATAAACAAAGTAAGTTGGATGAAGAAATTAAACATTTTGCCTTAAATTCATTATGGAATCTTCCCATCCTCTTATACCTTATATATAAGTATCACATTTACGTTCCACCTACAGGTTGGTTTTCGTTTACATGGACTCCTTTCTATTGGTTAGGGATTGGTATATTCGGTTTAATATACTTAGGATATATCTGTCGTTTCTTTAGGCAGATGTCTAAAGGTGATAATATATGGAAAAACGAAATGTTAGATCAGTATAAATAGAACATGATGAGAGATGTAAAAGTTCATTACAAAACAACTGATGAAGATAAGCGTAAGTGCGCATATGAAAAAGCGATAGAGGCTTATTGGAAACATGTTGATCGGTATCATACATGGATGAATTATTATGCTTTATTTGATGGGGCTTTATTAGTAGCTTATTGCACATTGCTATGTGCAACAAATATAATATTAACAGCAAATGGGCAATTTGAAATAAAAGATCTAAAAGTAGAAAGTGGAGTCTTATTTTTAGAAAACAACTATGAATACTATTTAATATTAGTTTCCATATTAGGATTAATAGTGAGTATTCTGTGGTTGCTATCAATTTTAGGACATAATGCATGGACAAATAGCTGGATGAAAATTATAGAGAAATATGAAATAAATCCATTATATTCTCTTGTTATTTTTGATTCTAAATACAACACGAAAGATGATAAATTACAAGAGCCATTTGATCAAAGATTTATGCCACTAGGATTTTCAACAAGTAAAATAACTATCATATTTATATCATTTGTCATTATTGCTTGGATTTGTACTATTATAATGCAAATTTCTATACAAATATGTGTTTTAATAATAGTATTAATGGGACTCCTTTTAGCTGTATGCATGATTTTAAGCTGTGTATGTAAAAATATAAAAGGGATGTTAATATGGCTATTATATTCAGATATATCTAATAAAAAAAGAGAATATAGATAATCCAAAAATGAATAAAAAACAAACTTTGGCCTTGATGTTTGAAGCAAACAAACAGGCATTAGAAAAAGAGTTGACAGGCTTAATGCTGCCTAAAGATGTAAACAAGATTCAAAGCATTGTTACTAATTACTTTGATTCATTGTTTAATCAAGGTGGAGAATATCGCCAGAATCTTTCTGTTTCGGAAGATTATATCTTGCAGGCTGCATTATCATTGTTGAATGCGCAACAAGAAATGGGACGAAAGTTGACTGAAAAAGAGATAGAGATTAAAACAAAAGTTCATTTTTCAGAAGAAAAGAAGAACCAGCCAGAGAGAAATCCGATTGAAATGTTCTTGTCTCAAAAGTTAGATGGTACAAAGACTTTAATTGGTGCGGGAGGTGGTGCAGTATTAGGAAAAATGACACTGGGTAGTGGCTGGGGTGCTGTATTTGGTGCGATAGCAGGTACGGCTATAGTTCTCTATTTAGCAACAAAATCAGGAAAAAAGAATGTTGAGGAGAAGAAGTCAATTACCCCTAAACCAAAAATTGAAGCAGCCATTGTAAATACAGAAATTGATGTAGCTACATTCTTAAATATCATACAACAAACTTGTGATAGTATTGATTCTTTGATTAATACCTTCCGTAATCAGATACAGAAAGTAGTCAATAAATATGAATCGCAGGAAAAGCCTACATTGGAAAGGGATTATAGCCTATTATTGGCAAGTATTCAGTCTTTATTGGGTGTGGCATACTCTCAACAGCCTAATGACAAACGGTTGGCGAAGATAGATGAGCGTATAGAACAGGTTGTTGATTCATTGAATTGCTATGGCTTGGAAGTCGTTTCCTTTAGTGAAGACAAAATAGATTGGTTTGAACAAATGGAATCAACAAAGGTAACTAATCCGACAATGATTTGTCCGGCTATCATAAAAGGTGATATTCTGATTAAGAAAGGTAAAGTGTTTGTAATGGCTTAAAAAGAAATTATTATGCAAGATAAAAAATACAATTGGAAAATTGTTCCAGATAAAAATAGACATGAATATGTAATAGGAATCGACTTTGGTCATGGAGAGACATCGGCTGCTTTTTGTCCGATAGGTTGGGATTTAGCACCGGGTGACTTAGAGGCGGTAAAAGATGTAGATTTTGGAGCTAATCGAAAAGTTCTTCCTACTGCTATTAATATACAGCCTAATGGCCAAGCATTTTTAGGAGAGGCGGCATTTTCTCCGGAAAGATTGAAAAAGGCGACAGTAGAAGTTCTTTTTAAAAAGAAGCCTGAGAATATTGACGGAGAAAAAGAACAATTGATGATTCGTTATATGCATGAAGTATATGCTCTTATCCGAGAAAAATCAGGAGCCTTATTTAGTGATGATAATCATTTGCTTTATATTGCAACTCCATCTAGTTGGGATGAAAAGGCTAAAAATCTGTATGGACAAATGGCTGCTAAAGCGGGTTTGCCTATTGCTGGCATTACTTCGGAATCTAGAGCGGCGTTTATAAAGGCTCAGTTGGATACCTCTTCAGGATTACCACAATATATATCACAAGGAGCTATTGTGTTTGATATGGGGTCGAGCACTTTAGATTTTACATATTTACAAAGCGGAAATGCTCCGGTTGATTATGGCTATGATTGTGGAGCGTCGCAAGTTGAGAAAATAATGTATGCGGAGATTCGTGATAAAAATAAAGATATTGTCGCTTTTGAAACACAGTACCCTAAATTAGTCGCTAAATTATTGTATGATACTCGTTGTGCTAAAGAGGGTGTCTATTTTGATCCGGATATTCGTTATAAAAAGACCGTAAATTTTGAGGATATTGTGGATGACGAAGACTTTGAGGATTCAAAAATGAAATTTGTTTTTCAACCAGGAGAGTTGAATCGCATGTTAGAGGAAAAAGGATATATCTCTGAAATCAGTCAAGCGATGCTTGATTTTAAGTATTATCATATTGGAGGAAATCCAATCAAAGCGGCATTTTTAACAGGTGGTGCATCTCGAATGGATTTTATTCAAACATTGATAGAAGATTGTTGGGGACTTCCAAAGGACTTGGTATATAGAGATCAAGATCCCTCTTTGACGATTTCGAGAGGTGTAGCAGAATTGGCAAGAGGCGATATCCGATCGGGAGGAATAGGCAATACAAAACAATTATTGAATGATATTGTCGCAGAATCAGATATTTATACTCCGTTTGTAAATTCATTGTGTGATAAGTTGTCAGAAGAAATCATTGGTACGGTAGGAGCTTGTGTGACAAATTTCAGGGATAATGAGACGGATGTCTCAATTAATGATTTGCAGGCTTACATTGAAGAAAATATAAGCGAGGATCTCAATCAAGTAGGGGATTGGGCCATGGAATGTTATAAGGAGGCTTTTGAAAACCAAACGAAAGAAATACGTGATCGGTTAGATAAAATCGTTAGTAACTATTCACGTCAAGGAGTTCGTATGGGAAATGCCCAAGTATCCATATCTTCTTTACCTAATATAGATATGAGTGTGATCGCGGAACAAATGCGGCAGCTCAGCTCCAATTTCACGGATGGAGGAATAGTGAATGGACTTGTTACAGGTATTGCCGGTGCGGCTGTTGGTGGCGCGATTGCCATGTTATTAGGTGGCCCATTAACTTGGTTGATTGGTGGAGGAGCAATTTTAGCCAATTGGTTCTTTGGTGAAGAAAAAACAGAAAAACAGAAGCGTCAAGAAGCTTTGGCTAAAGATTTGGATCATGATCAGCGACAACAAGTTTTCGATGAGTTCAACAATAATTGGGAGGATATTTGTAATAAGATACAAAAGGCTGTAGAACAATCTATTTGCAGTAATTATACATTACAACAGACGATTCGATCTCAAAGCAAAGCAACAATTGAATCTTATGTGAAGGAGTGCATAGAACAAACTCGTTTAATGGTAGAATAAAATGGAAAATATACATATTCCGGTAGTTTCAGAAAGTGCGGCTAAGGTTTTAGCCGCCACTTCTATTTCCCAGTCTTTATCATTCTGTATGGAACGTAAGTACTTGGAAAAGATTGTAGATACGAATCTCAATCCTTATTTTGAATTGAAAGAGGTTGGATTGACTAGTAAGAATGATGTATCTTGGACTGAGATAACACAAGTCGGTAAACCATTGGATCAAACTTCGGAGGATTGTTTTACAGCTATGCAAAAAATTCTCTATTCTTGTTTCATGCCTCAAGAAACTCAATTACTTTTTTTGATTACGGGAAATGGCAAACGGAATCGGTTGTATTTGGGAGTACGCCCAATGGGGACAAGTATCAAAAAGAATATAACCAGATATTTGACCGAATTCATGAAAGGTACTTGGCCGGGGCTACAATGTCATATCGTAAAAAATGAATCAGAAGATGAAGGGCTTCAAGCTTTTTCATCACAGCTGAGAGATGACAACTTGGAGTATGTATATGCTTTGACCGGAATTCCTTCTATGGAAAGCCAATATAAATCAATTTATCCGGCAACCATAGATAAATTGATGGCAGGGATGAGTCAAAGTAAGAATTATGCCTATTTGGTTGTCGCAGATCCGATTGAGACCAATGAGGTAGATGCCATGCTTTTTCAATGTAGGGAAATGAATGGACAAGCGGAGTCTATGAAATCATTCAATGTAACAGAGGGACGTTCGCAAGGAAGTTCACGTTCTCATACTACAACGGATGGAACATCTACATCAGAAGGTGTATCGACTACAAAAAGAGATTATTCCAAATTAGGAAAATTGGCTATGCAGGGAACAGGATTGGCTTTGGCTGCTTCTTTTTTTCCGGCTGCCCAGTCTGTTTTGGAGGGTGCTACAAAAGTAGGGGGGCAATTGGTGGCAGGAGCAATTTCTATGTTGGGAATAGGAGTTGCTAATTCACTTGTAAGTTCATTAACACCAAGCAAATCAGTATCTACTACTACAGGTACCAATCACTCCGAATCAGATTCTACATCTACAAATGAAGGTCAATCCCAGAGTTTAAGTCGGAATATTGTGAATAAGCACATAGAATCTGTAGCAGAACATCTTTTTTATCATAGCAAACGGTTAGAAACAGGCAAGGCTACAGGAATGTGGAAAGTTGGTACTTATTTGTTGGCGAGTAAAGAATCGGATATAAAAGGTGGTGCTATGCAATTGCGTTCTATTCTTAGTGGACAAGAATCTATCTTTGAGCCAATTCGCATAACGGATATCAGTAATGTGATTGAAGCAGAGCAATCAATAGGTCGTTTTCAGTCTCCGATTATTCGTATAGACAGTTCTTCAAATAGTAAGCCATTTAATCATCCTTTAGGAGATCATTATAAAGAACTTAAAACCGTTCTAACCACCAAGGAACTCTCTTACTTAATTAATTTCCCATTGCGTTCCGTCCCAGGAATCAGTGTAATCGACAGTTCTCCGGAGTTTAGTTTGAATTTGCAGGAAAAGAAAGAGGATAAAACTGTTGAAATTGGAAAGTTGCTTTATGGAGGTTCCCCTACGAATATGGATTACCATATTCCGGTAAGTTCTCTTTCCCGTCACACTTTATTGTCCGGTATTAATGGAAGTGGTAAGACGAATACGGTACAAGCGATTCTGAATGGCATAAAGGGTGAAATTCCTTTTCTGGTGATTGAACCGGCAAAGACGGAATATGTAGATTGGGCATTAAAATACAATGAGGAGCATCCGGAAAATCCGATTGATGTTTACATTCCCGGTTGTAAGAGGTACAAAACGGGGGTTGTACCTGAAAAATTGAAATTAAATCCATTTGAGTTAATTTGGTTGAATGAGAAACAAGAACCGAATGTATTGACACATATTGATCGTTTGAAATCTACTTTTGCGGCAGCGTTTCCTATGTATGATATTCTTCCGGTTTTGATGGAGGATTTGATCTATACTGTATATCAGAATAAATCGACAGACTGGTTAGGTGAAGAACCTAAATTCGGAAAAACTTTACCTCCTACATTAAATAGTATGAGTATAAGTGTGGACAAAGTGATTTCCAACCGACAATATGAAGAGCGGATTGAACGGAATATGAAAGCGTGCCTCAATACACGCATAGATAGCTTGAAACGAGGATGGAAAGGAGAGATGCTAAACACGGTGCATTCTACACCGTGGGTTGAGTTGTTTGAGAAACCATGTATCATCAATTTATCATACGTGGGCGATGATGTGGATAAATCATTCTTTATGGCATTGATCCTTCAGTTCTTATATGAATATCGTGCAGCTTTAGCCGAAACCGGACAGGTTGATTTCAATGATAATAGTTGCAGGCATCTTACTGTTATAGAAGAAGCTCATCGGGTTATGGCCAGATGTGACAATCAAGAATTGCCTCAATATAAATCGGCTATAATGTTTAGCAATATGCTGTCAGAGATTCGTGCATACGGTGAGGGTATGTTCTTGGTAGATCAAGTGCCTACAAGGCTTATTCCAGATGCGATCAAAAATACGAATCTAAAGATTACACATCGATTGGTAGCGGAAGATGATTGTAAAGCAATATCTGAGTCTATGGGCTTGAATGAAGAACAACGGAAGGTCATTGCTAAGTTGATGACCGGACAGTGTATTGTATCAAGTTCTTTGGCGACAGATACGTATTGGGTGAAGATCCATAAGATGAAGTGATATATGAAAAGCTCAAATTGTAATATAGAAGAGGGGAACGCCTCTAATGAAGGATTAGGGCGTTCTTCTTTAACGCAGTCAGAGATTTCTTATCTGAAAGAATTAGATACGAAATCATTGGAATGGGAGCGATTGAGTTTGGAGAATAAGATCGCTATATCAAAGGATATAGATAATAGGGTTGGAGAAATATCTGAATCGACTGGAATTGCTAAAATTTTGCTGTATCAGGAGTATTTCCCTGATATACGTACAATAAGAACACAACAACATTCATGGGATGGGAAGAGCGTTAATGATGTAACATATTCGATGCAGACGTTTGTCTCTTCTACAGGTGAGATGTTGAGGGGAGTATTCCCAGAGTTTCCTGCGAAATGTGAGATCATTCTTCCAGATTACTGTATGTCTGATGAGTTTTGGAGTGAATATGGCAACAGATCTGACCGAATGCAAATGAAATATGCAACTGTCGGATTAAAAGAAGAATTGACGAAAGATCCTCCATTAAAGGATACCTTAAACTTGAGTGATCGGCAATTTGCGGATATCATGGCTGAGAAAGATAAAATAGAAGGTTTGACGTGGCATCATGATATTAATTTTGGAAGGATGAAATTGATTGATGAAAAAGTTCATTCTTTTAAAGAACATCAACATTCTGGAGGAATGGCTACTTGGAATGACCGTTGGATTCAAAGCCATCTGATTGACATCTCTAAGTTGGAGAATGTCAAAGACTATATGGAAACAGACAGGTATGTTTGTGGAAAATTTGCAATGCCTGAACTTGAATATGTTGGAGAGATTCTTCCATTAGGAAATACGGATTTGCTAATAGCCCGAATTGATGAATTGAATGGTAGAAAACCTCCTAAGGCCATTGATTCGAATCGGACTGTAGCGGAGTTGCTTGAACCTATAAAAGATAAAATAGATCTACTTTATTTGGAAGCTCCATCAGACAATGCTCAAGTAGAGGCGATTTCCGATGTAATGCTCCGAGTGGTGGGATTGGAATATGATAAATGGAAGGAGCTTTCTTTTGATAAACGGATGGGAGTATTACAGCAATTAGAAAATGAAGTTGCCAAAATCGCTCATCGACCATCATGTGATGTTGTATCTCAAAGTTTGGGAGAGGGGCATTTGGGGTATTATGAGCAAGGAAGCAATTGTATTACAATTAATAAAGATTATGTAGAATCAACAGAGTGCTATGAGGCGGTCTTGGACACATTGATTCATGAGGGGCGTCATGCTTACCAAGATTATAACTTGAATATACGTGAGACGCATCCTCGTCATGGAGAGGTCTCCAATTGGAACTTGAACGAACTTCACGGTTATCAAGATGTGGAACATTATGGCTTCAAAGCATATCAATTGCAACCTTTGGAGTCAGATGCACGGGCTTTTGCGGAAGATGTTGTAAAATCATATCAAGATAAATTAACATGAAAGAAGAAATAACAAAAATTCTAATAGAACGTGGTTATCCTAAAAAACAGGCGTTATCGGTTGCCTGTGATTTGCAGGAAATGGATAATCTGTTTCAAACAGCTTTTCAATGTTGGTTGAATACGGAAGAAGAACAAGACTTTCAGATAGAAGGTTTTAAATTGTCCGAGCTAAAACAAAAATTTAGTATGACTTATCCTGCCGCTTTATTGACAATGGATTGGTTGATTAAAGAGCCGGAGTTGGCGAAAGAGTGTATAAACAGAGGAATAAGATAATAGAATTATGTCAACATTTGTATTAACCCCAAAATGTAACATCCCGCTTAGTCACGGGATGAAGATAGAGAAAGGAACAGTTCCTTCTATTGGCTAGAGGCATTGACATATCTGGTCATGAGAGTATATTGAGTGGTGTCTTTTTTGATTTTAAGAAGATGTAAGGATGGATTTAATTGTTCGCTTTCTGCGATCCGATTGGATTAAAAAAGCTGCACATTATGCTTATAATCCCAAGCGGCTGAAGGCTTTGGTCCTTCGGCTTGGGATTTATTTGTCGAAGAAGGGACCTACTCGATTGAAAGAGCAGACAAAGTTGTTATATAGCTACCTGAAAGATGTGTCAACTGGGAAGTATAAGGATTATCATACGAACAGCCTGATCTTTATCATTGCGGCTGCGATTTATTTGATTACTCCGGTTGACTTTGTTCCGGATATGTTCCCTTTGGGATTGATGGATGATTTGATGATTATTTCTTGGATCTTGAATGTGACATCGGATGAGTTGGAACGGTATAGGTTAGCCAATAAGACAGATAAAAATCTCTCGGACTCAGACAAGATATGACAGATTATCTGATTTATATTTGTTGCGTCTATTTGATGTAGGTATAGTGACAAAGTGTATCGTCAATGGATTAAAACGTTTGAATTATGGATATTTTAGCAAGACAAGTAAATGACTACTTGAAGAACGAGTATAAGTTGAACTTTCAGTATGATGAGGAGAAAGGAGAGTTTCACTTTTCAATCGACATGAATTATGTTTGTTTGGATGTGAGGATTATTTGTAGGGAAGAGGATAAACAGGTACTTTTATTGGCGTATGCACCCATAAAAATACAAGAAAGCCAATATACATCTGTGTTTCGTTTTATCAATAAGATACAGATGAATAATTTTGATTCGGTCAGTCTGTTTATTAATGAGGAATGCAACAAGCTAATGTCTCAATCTGCATTGAATGTTGGAAGTGATTTTCGTATAGATAAGGAAGTGTTCCGGTTTGCATTTTGCCCTTTACTGAATATATTGGACGACCATTTTGTGGAATTACTCAGAATTCTATCTTGCGAAGACGAAAATCAAAATAAACCGGATGAAATCTCGGATCTCATTTCATTATCGGAACAAAATGATCCGGAAGCGCAATATTTGTTGGGTATCAAGTATTACAAGGGGGAAGATGTGGCGCAAGACATGGAAAGGGCGATCTGCCTTTGGGGATCTTCTGTTGACAACGGACGTGAAGCAACAACAGTTACGTTGCAAGATTGTATAGAAGACTTGGCGCAAAAGGTAAAAGAGGCTGCGGATACGCAAGATTATGAGAAGGCTTCTCTTTTTCAGGCATTGATCAATAAATGCGATGATCTACTGAATACTTATAAAAAGAAATGACAAATCTTCGCATGTGGTTAGTTTATTTATATAAATAGATAAACTAACCATTCGATACAAAGTTACAATAAAACAGTAAGATAACCTACAAAGCGCATTATATTAACATATTTAATTGAAGATAAAAGAAACGACCGGTATGCGTCGTCACGACGTATACCGGTCTACAAGTTAAAGTCAAAGTCAAAAAAATTAAGAGAGTTATCTATTTATATTTATAGGTTAGGGTTAGCGTTTATTTCTTTTTGCGGGATAGCATATAGATAATAAGTGCTGTTCACTGTAAACGGTTTGCCGTCCGGGAAACGAAGGAACCAATGTCCTAATGGATTCCGTTTGGCAAAGCTACCGCCTTCTTGCCAACAGTCCACTTCTGTTTTCTGTATTTCATCCGACAAAGCGGTACGTTCTACGGCTCTTTGGGTACGGAGTACATCAGTAATACCGAAGCCTTCTCCCCAAAGTTCACGGCGGCGTTCCATCAGAATTTCGTTGACTACATCATCCTGTGATTTTCCCGTCACATCGTAATCCCCTACTCCACGGGCATTGCGCAATGTATTCAAAGGCGCTACAGCCTGATTCAATGCTACGCCATCACGAACTTTCGCTTCAGCCTCAATCAGATACATTTCAGCAGAACGCATCAAGACCAAATCAGCCGTATCATCTGCACGCATATGAAACTTCTTATATCCCAAATATCCTTCGCGCATCCACTGAAACAGAGGAATACGGATATCACCTTCAGTAAAGGTATCTTTCAAATGAGGATCTGCCATGAAACTACTGTAAGCTCCAACGTATGTAGCATCCAAATAGTAAAAATTATAACTTGCATCCGATTGGGAAGGTATTTGAGGGAATCCCCATATCCATTCCTTATTGGAGATATTGTTGAATCCTTCGTATTCGGCAGTGGTTGTCATCAGCGAATATCCTTTACGGGCGGCTTCGGCAGCTTTTGCCGCTTCTTCCCATTGTCCGGTCAGCAAGTAAGCGCGAGCCAAAAGTCCGTTGACTACTGCTACATTCGGTTTGAACTTCTGATTATCACCGCTGCGGACATAGTTTTTCAAATAGTCCTTCGCCAAAGTCAAGTCATCGAAAATAAGTTGGTAAACCTGCGCTACTGTCGATTTTCCTTTCGGTACTGTTGAACTATTACTCGGTTCTGTATAAACAGGAACACAAGGCGCATCTTTATCCTTCAAATAAGTAAACTGGTAATGTTGTACCAGATGCAGGTAGCAGAAAGCACGTAAAGCTAATGCTTGTCCCTGCGCCCGACGGAGTTCTTCCGAATCCCCCTTGATGGAAATAGCAGTATTACAGTTATCTATCGTTTTATACATCAGATACCAGGCAAACTCCGTTCTATTGTTTGAAGAAATAGCCACATCGTTGAACTGATAGGAAGAGTTGAACCCATATTTCGGACGGGAAACAACATCACTTGCCATCATATCATCCTGGCACTGAAGTGCACGATAACCGATATTGGCATAAGTACTTGAATAATCGAACAGATTATACCAGGCACCGTTCACAAGCGCTTCCGCATTTTCGGGCACAGGCACTTTTTCGGAACTTACTGCATCTGTCGGGTCTGTATCCAAAAAGCTGCTGCTACAACCCGCTGCCAAAAAGAGAGTGGCAACGGCTGCTAGAATAGATTGTATTTTTATTTTTCTCATAATTTAGTCTGAATTTAGAAAGCAACGTTAATACCTCCGGAGATGGTTCTCATAGCCGGATAGCGGTAATAAGTAATACCTGTAATTCCCTGCTCAGGATCTAATCCCTGATTCCGGTGGATAGTAAATAAGTTATCTCCCTGCACATATACTTGCACACTGCTCAATGACAATTTACTAATCCATTGCTTGGGTAAGTTGTAAGAGAGCGTCAGGTTCTTCAATCGCATATAGGAGTTGTTTTGTAAGAAACGGGTGGATGCCGAGTTCCAGTTATTAGAAGTTGTACTCAAGGCAGGAACATCGGTATCCCGGTTTTCCGGTGTCCAACGTCGCAGAATTTCTGTCGACCAATCACGTCCTTCCAAACTACCGTTATGCAGAATCATTGTAATATCACGGTTGTAGATATATCCGCCGATGCTGTAAGCAAAGATAGCAGAGAGGTCGAATCCTTTCCAGGAAAGTGATGTATTGAATCCGCCATATACTTTCGGAAGAGATGATTTGTTGACGTAATAATAATCTGCCGAAGCATAATCATTGGTGGTGATACGTTTTCCTGTCGGGTTGTGGTTGGCGTCTTCCTCGTCCATATACCACAATGGATCACCATTCTCTGGGTCTACGCCTGCCCATTCTTTCATATAGAAATCATAAACAGAGCGACCTACCTGGAGCTTGTTCACACCACTTTGCGGCATATCTTTCAATGGAAGGTCTGTCACCTTATTCTTATAGTGAGTGAGGTTCATACCCAGTTTCCATACCCAACCATTCTGGTTGATAATCGTTCCGTTAAGTACCAGTTCTATACCCGTATTTTTCAAAGCTCCTACATTCTCGTCAATAGAACCATATCCCAAAGAGGGAGCTATCGGACGGGAATAAAGCAAGTCTTTCGAGCGGCGCGTAAAGAAGTCGAACGAACCGGAAAAGCGGTTGTTAAACAGAGAGAAGTCAATACCGACGTTAAAGTTCAGGTTCGTTTCCCATTTCAGGTTCGGAGTTGCCATACGGTCGGAGACTAATGCGTTCTCGCCCAAATTGGAGACGATACTATAAAGTCCCTTGCTTGCGTAGTAAGTGCCGAGGTTATCATTTCCCTGTGCGCCGTAGCTCATTTTTAGAGTCAAGGCAGACAGCCAGTCGGAAGTGCTTGCCATAAACTCTTCACGGTCGATACGCCAGGAAGTACCCAATGACCAGAAGTTTCCCCAACGCGTCTCCGGCGCAAAACGTGAAGAACCGTCGCGACGGTAAGATGCCGAGAAGAAATATTTATTCTGATAGTCGTAGAGCAGTTGGGTAAGATAACCGACCAGTGCATAGTCGATGCGATATCCCGAACCACCGGTCAACTGCGAGCCGACTACCAGTTCCGGCATATCGGGCTGCGCCATTTTAGAACGTGACGCGGTCAGTTCATCGTAACGATAAGAATACGCTTCCATACCTGCAAGGACATTGAAATGATGTTCGCCAATCGTCTTGTCATAAGTGGCAATATTATTCCATGTCCAGGAGAAAGTACGGGTATTCATCCGGCTGACACCGCCGCCGTTTTCTTTAGCCGGCCCTAGTTTGGGGTTCGTATAGTCCAATGTATTATAGTTAATCAAATCGAAGTTGAAACTTGTCTTGAATTTCAATCCTTCGATAATCGTAGCTTCCAGAAAAGTACGGCCGGAAACTTCATCTTTCATACGTTCCGACTTATCCAGGGGCAAAGTAGCGGGCAAGTTCCAGTTAGCCATAGAACCGGAAGGGCGATACGAACCGAAATCGAAAATACGGTCTCCGCTTTCATCCAGTTTGTAACTGCCGTCGGTATTCATCTCATAAATCGGATAAAAACCCGGCATGGTACGTCCGGCTGTAATCACGTTACTCGTTTTGGAGTCGGAAGAAACCGGATAGTTCTGCATGGAATGGGCAAAACTCAAGTTGACGCCGCCTTTCAGCCAGGAAGTTATTTCACTGGTTATGTTGGAACGCAAGTTGAAACGTTGATAACCGGATTCGAGGGCGATACCTTTGTCATTCAGATATCCGGCGGAGAAGAAATATTGATTGGCTTTTCCACCACCGGAAACACTCAGGTTCAGTTCTGTGCGAAGTGCCTGTTGCTCCATAGCGTCACTCCAATCAGAATCCCATAACGGGCGTGCACCTTCTATCAGTTTACCGTCCGTACCGACCGGTTGTGCATATTGCGGGCCGTAAGGGTTAGGCCCTCCACCCATTAATTTCGTAACCAAATCTTTGGAAGCCTGTGCTGCGGCAGTTGCCGATGTGTAGTCAGAGCTTTTGGCATACTGATTACGAAGTGCTTCCCAATATAATTCAAAATATTGGTTGGTGCTGACACGGTCGTAGTCGCGGACTGCGCGGTTGGAACCTCCTAAAGATGCTTTCACTTTTACCGTTGCTTTCGAGTTCTGTTCACCTTGCTTGGTGGTGATAATAATCACCCCATTCGCGCCACGTGAACCGTACAAAGCGGCAGATGCGGCATCTTTCAGGACAGTCATCGAAGATATGTCATCGGGATTGATGGAGTTCACACTTCCATCGAACGGAACACCGTCCACTACATAAAGCGGAGCACTGGATGCATTGATAGAACCGATACCACGAATACGGATTTCAGCATCCGTACCCGGCTGACCGCTTGCCGCACTTGCCTGCACGCCGGACACCGTACCTTCCAGTACACGCGATACACTGGAAGTCTGTAACTTTTCAATTTCCCCCGCCTTCATGGTCGAAGCAGCTCCGGTAAAACTATATTTCTTGGCGGTGGCATACGCTACTACCATCACTTCGTCCAGTTCTTTACTTTCTGATTCCAGGGCAACATTTATCACATTCCGGTTGTTTATCGGTTGTTCTACTGTGCGCATCCCTACAAAGCGGAATACCAAAGTGCCGGTAGCCGGAGCTTCGACAGAGTAATTTCCATCCATATCGGTGATTGTGCCTGAAGATGCTCCTTTCAATTGTACAGATACCCCAGGCAAGGGCTCTCCTTCAGAGGTCACCGTACCTGTCACGCACTTCTCCTGCTGTGCTTCCGCATACAATATATTTCCTGCAAGAAGCAGAAAAGACGCTGCTAATAAACGTAAATAGATTCTCATAATTTTGTGGCTTAATATTTATTTGCTAGCTGTACTAACAGTATATAGAAGTTTTTTGTTTAGGAAACGAAACATTTTTTAGAAGATTGCTAGTATAAATCAACGAAAGGTAGTACATTCGTGAAACCAAAGACATTCATAACAGCTACGAAGAATCGCATGGTAAGACAGATTGTTTTATATATTTCCCTGTTATTGTCACTCTCCTTACAGGCACAGCCTGGAAAGGAGAATATTTCCGTAGCCGACAGTGTGCAGGGAGATTCGTCAAACATCGCCAAACCTGGTGCTTTCAAGAGAGCTATCAAGAAATTCATGAATTTCAGTGATTTCGATACGCTCTACATCAGTCCCAACCGATATAATTATGCGCTGATGGTTACCCATTTCAGCAACTTTGAATATTACTCGGTCACCAGTGAACTTCCCCAACCTCAGAAACTTAGCTTCTCTCCTAATCCGCACAACAAGATTGGATTGTACTTCGGTTGGAGATGGATTTTCCTGGGATGGTCTGTCGATGTCGATGATATTTATCGGAAGACAAACCGGAAGAACAGAGGGACAGAGTTTGATTTAAGTCTTTATAGCTCCAAGCTAGGGGTGGATATCTTCTACCGCCGTACGGGCAATAATTATAAGATTCATAAAATCAGAGGATTCTATGACGAGATTCCTTCCAATTATTCCGAAAACTTCAACGGACTGAAAGTAGATATCAAAGGGCTGAATCTATATTATATATTCAACAACCGGAAGTTCTCTTATCCTGCCGCTTTCAGCCAGTCGACCAATCAACGGCGCAATGCAGGAACATTCATCGCAGGTTTCTCTATCTCCAAACACAATCTCGACTTTGATTATCTGCAATTGCCGGAATATATACAGGAAAGGATGAATCCCGGCATGAAAGTCAATAAGATAAAATATACCAATGCCAATATCAGTTTCGGCTATGCCTACAACTGGGTATTCGCACGCAACTGCCTGGCTTGTATTTCTCTCACTCCCGCCATTGCCTACAAAGCCTCTGACGTAGACGCGGAAACCCACGAAGGAAAACAATGGTACAGTAAGTTTAATCTCGATTTCCTGCTCCGTGCAGGCGTGGTCTATAATAACGGAAAGTATTTCGTAGGTTCCTCTTTCGTCGGGAAAAACTACAATTACCATCGCAATAATTTCTCTTTGGACAATGGCTTCGGAACTCTTCAGATATATGCCGGATTCAACTTCAATCTGCGCAAGGAATACAGGAAAAAGAAATCGAAGTAGAAATATCAGAAACCGCCAAACAGTTTGCTTATCCAAAGAATCTTTGTACATTTGCCGCGTTCTACGGAACAAAAAGTAAAAAATCAATGAAGCAACAACGCCACATACAGACCACACGCACCCTTCTTTCCCGCTTCCGTTACTGGGGCAGAAAGAATTACGCCGCTTTTGCGAGTATGGGACGTGAATTCCAAATCGGTCATCTGCATATCAATGTAGTGGACGTTGCCCTTCGCAAGCAGAATGCTGCACAAACTATCCCTTATCATACATTTATGACACTTCAAGAAATTAAAGACCAAGTGTTGGCAGGCGTAGACATATCGCCCGACCAGGCCGCTTGGCTCGCCAACATGGCCGACAGCGAGGCGCTTTATGCCGCCGCGCATGAGATTACCGTCGCACGTGCTTCGCACGAATTCGACATGTGTTCCATCATCAACGCCAAGTCCGGCAGATGCCCGGAGAACTGTAAATGGTGTGCACAATCCTCTCACTACAAAACGCAAGCCGAAGTCTACGACCTCCTACCCGCTGAAGAATGTCTCCGACAGGCAAAATACAATGAAGCCCAGAACGTCAACCGTTTCTCCCTCGTCACCAGCGGCCGGAAACCTTCTCCCAAACAGATTACCCAACTTTGTGATACAGTCCGCCATATGCGGCGACATTCGTCAATTCAACTTTGCGCTTCGCTGGGTTTACTCAACGAAGAAGAACTGCGTTCTCTGCATGAAGCTGGCGTAACCCGCTATCACTGCAATCTGGAAACTGCACCTTCTTACTTTTCAACGCTCTGCTCCACGCACACACAGGAGCAGAAACTTGCGACTCTTGATGCTGCCCGCCGTGTAGGAATGGACATTTGCTGCGGTGGCATTATCGGTATGGGAGAAACAATGGAACAACGGATAGAATTCGCTTTCACTTTGGAAGAACTGAACGTCCAGTCCATTCCTATCAACCTATTAAGCCCGATACCTGGAACGCCATTGGAAAACGAAAAGCCTCTAAGTGAAGAAGAAATCCTCAGGACAATTGCCTTGTTCCGTTTCATCAATCCGACGGCTTTTCTACGTTTTGCCGGCGGACGTTCGCAACTCTCGCCCGAAGCGATGCACAAAGCATTGTATATCGGAATTAATTCGGCTATTGTAGGTGACTTGCTGACGACACTCGGCTCTAAAGTTTCGGAAGACAAGAAGATGATTCAGGAAGAAGGTTATCATTTTGCAAGTTCACAGTTCGACCGCGAACATATATGGCATCCCTATACTTCTACTACCGACCCGCTTCCTGTTTATAAAGTAAAACGGGCGGATGGCGCTACCATTACCCTTGAAGACGGGCGGACACTTATTGAAGGAATGTCATCCTGGTGGTGTGCCGTGCATGGATACAATCATCCGGCATTGAACCAGGCGGCCAAAGAGCAGTTGGACAAGATGTCTCACGTGATGTTCGGTGGATTGACACATGAACCCGCCATTGAATTGGGAAAATTGCTATTACCGTTAGTTCCGCCGTCCATGCAAAAGATATTCTATGCAGACTCCGGTTCGGTAGCTGTTGAAGTTGCCTTGAAAATGGCTGTACAATACTGGTACGCAGCAGGAAAACCCGATAAGAATAATTTCGTGACCATCCGTTCCGGTTATCACGGAGATACCTGGAATGCCATGTCCGTCTGCGACCCGGTGACGGGAATGCACAGTCTTTTCGGCCCAGCGCTTCCTGTCCGCCATTTTGTTCCGGCTCCGGTTTCCCGGTTTGACGGGGAGTGGAATCCTGAAGACATTGTCCCTTTGCGGGAGACGATTGAAAAACATTCGGAAGAATTAGCGGCACTTATCCTTGAACCGATTGTGCAGGGAGCAGGTGGTATGTGGTTTTATCATCCGCAATACCTGCGTGAAGCGGAAAAGCTCTGCCGGGAACACGGACTTCTTCTTATCTTCGATGAAATAGCAACAGGATTCGGACGGACAGGCAAACTTTTCGCCTGGGAACACGCCGGAGTAGAACCGGATATTATGTGTATCGGAAAGGCATTGACCGGCGGATATATGACGCTTTCTGCGGTTTTGGCAAGTAATCAGGTGGCAGATACCATCTCCAACCATGCACCGGGAGCATTTATGCACGGGCCTACCTTTATGGGAAATCCACTCGCCTGTGCGGTGGCTTGCGCATCTGTCCGCTTGCTGATTGAATCCGGTTGGCAGGAGAATGTGAAACGAATCGAAACTCAATTAAAAGAAGAATTGGCACCTGCACGGGAGTTGCCACAAGTAGCTGATGTAAGGATACTAGGGGCAATCGGAGTCATTGAAATGAAGCGTCCGGTGAATATGGCAACTATGCAACAACGCTTTGTCGAAGAAGGTATTTGGGTACGTCCATTCGGAAAGTTGGTTTATCTGATGCCGCCTTTCATTATTACTTCCGAACAACTAAGTAAATTGACTTCCGGATTATTGAAAATAATAAAGAAAATATAGTTTCATAAATGGGAATTTATATTTCACCACAGAGGACACGGAGGACACTGAGTTCTTCTCTCTTTCTTTCCGCAAGTAAAACAGAGAGATAAATACGGTTATAAATACGTGAGACTCTGTGTTACTCAAAAATAGTAAACCTCTGTGTCCTCAGTGTCCTCTGTGGTGAACTCATAAATTATCTTTTAGCTATAAAAGAACAATATATGATTATAAACAATATAAACCAGGAACTTCTTGTTCTAAAAGAAAAGAAGAACTATCGTTCTCTCCCGCCACTTGTCCACGATGGACGGGATGTTATTCTGAACGGGAAACGAATGTTGAATCTGTCTTCCAACGATTATCTCGGACTGGCTAATGATGTATCATTAAGAGAGGAATTCTTAAAGACAATTACTCCCGAAACCTTTCTGCCTAGTTCCTCTTCTTCCCGATTGCTGACAGGTAATTTTTCCGATTATCAAGCGTTGGAACAACAACTGGCAGCTATGTTCGGAGTAGAAAGCGCACTCATTTTTAATAGTGGTTATCATGCCAATACAGGGATTCTTCCTGCCGTCAGCAATGCGCAAACATTGATTCTTGCGGACAAACTGGTACATGCCAGTCTGATAGACGGAATCAGATTGTCATCCGCGAAATGTATCCGGTATCGTCACAATGATTTATCCCAGTTACAACGATTGATTTCTGAGAATCACAACGTGTATGGGCAAATCATTATTGTCACCGAAAGCATCTTCAGCATGGACGGAGATGAAGCCGACCTTCGCGCTCTCGTCCAATTGAAAAAGAATTATTCCAATGTTCTTCTTTATGTAGACGAAGCCCATGCCTTCGGCGTACGGGGCGAGAACGGATTAGGATGCGCTGAAGAACAAGACTGCATCAATGATATAGACTTTCTGATAGGAACATTCGGGAAAGCGATAGCCTCAACAGGCGCCTACATTGTCTGCCGACAAGTTATCCAGGAATATCTAATCAACAAGATGCGCACATTTATATTCACAACAGCCCTTCCGCCCATAAATATTCAATGGACTTCGTGGATATTAAAACATCTGCCCGCTCTCCAACAGAAGAGAACTCATTTACTGCGAATCAGTAACAAACTAAAGACTGCGCTTGCCGACAAAGGATACAATTGCCCCTCGGTAAGCCATATTGTCCCTATGATTGTAGGAGCAAGTGAAGATGCCATATGCAAAGCAGAAGAAATTCAACGCAAAGGATTCTACGCATTGCCGGTACGTCCGCCTACGGTTCCCGAAGGGACTTCACGCATCCGCTTCTCATTGACAGCAGACATCACCGAACATGAAATCGACCAACTCATAAAACTGATAAACGAATGAAACAGCATTTTATCATAAAGAATAATCAAAAGCATCTATTGCTTTTCTTCGCAGGCTGGGGAATGGATGAAACTCCATTCCTTCAAATTCACCCGACCGATAAGGATTGGATGATTTGTTATGATTATCGTTCATTAGAGTTCGATGCCGGTATCTTGCAAGAGTATTCCGAAATCAGTCTCATCGCCTGGTCAATGGGAGTATGGGCAGCTTCTCAGATAATGAAACAATATCCTGCCCTGCCCCTCTCTCAAAGTATCGCTATCAATGGCACTCCTTATCCTATACACGAAACGAAAGGGATTGCACCTGCCATCTTTGAAGGAACCCTGCAAGGATTGAACGACCAATCCCTGCAAAAGTTTCAAAGACGAATGTGTGGTTCAATAGCCGATTACAAAGCTTTTCAGACAGTAGCTCCCCAACGTCCCGTTGAGGAACTCAAAGAAGAACTTGCCGCCATACAAAAGCAATACTTATCATTACCACCTTCGGACTTTACATGGCAAAAAGCCATCATAGGAAAGAACGACCGTATTTTCCTGCCGGATAACCAATGGCTGGCATGGAGAAATAAAGTGGATTCCCTTGAATATGCAGAAGCCGCCCACTATCAAATGGAACTTTTTGATAACGTAATCATGCAAATCAACTAATTATTGATTTATGGATAAACAACTAATTGCCGAACGTTTCTCTAAAGCCATTCCCACCTATCCGCAGGAAGCAAACGTACAGCGGCAGATTGCAGATAAAATGATTCGCCTGCTTACAGAACACATATCCTTTCCCTGTTCTAAAGTAATTGAATTCGGTTGCGGCACGGGCATTTATTCCCGTATGCTGCTTCAGGCTCTACGCCCGGAAGAACTCTTGTTGAATGACCTTTGTCCGGAGATGAAATATTGTTGCGAGGATTTATTAAAAAAGAAACAGGTTTCCTTTCTTCCGGGAGATGCGGAAACAGCTCCCTTCCCTGCTGAAAGTACATTGATAACTTCCTGTTCCGCCCTGCAATGGTTCGAATCTCCCGAAAACTTTTTCAAGAGATGTAATGCATTACTCAATAAGCAAGGTTACTTCGCTTTCAGCACTTTTGGGAAAGAGAATATGAAGGAGATACGCGAGCTAACAGGAAACGGCCTTCCTTATCGTTCACGGGAAGAACTTGTAACAGCCTTGTCATCCCACTTTGATATACTTCATTCGGAAGAAGAGCTTATTCCTCTTTCGTTTGACAATCCTATAAAAGTGCTTTATCATTTGAAGCAAACAGGAGTTACAGGAGTAACCGGAATATCCGGTCAATCTTCCGGACAACTGCGGACACGTCGTGACTTGCAATTATTTAGTGAACGTTATACACAAGAATTCACACAGGGCACTTCTGTGTCCCTGACCTATCACCCTATTTATATCATCGCAAAAAAGAAAGAAGTATGAAACAGAATGTATATTTCGTAAGTGGTATCGACACTGATGCCGGAAAAAGCTATGCCACCGGTTTTTTAGCCCGTGAATGGAACAAGAACGGACAACGTACCATTACTCAAAAGTTCATCCAAACAGGAAATGTCGGTCATTCCGAAGATATAGACCTGCATCGTCGTATTATGGGAATCCCTTTTACAGAAGAAGACAAGGAAGGACTGACTATGCCGGAAATTTTCTCTTATCCTGCCTCTCCGCATCTCGCTTCCCAACTGGATAACCGCCCCATTGACTTCGGCAAAATCAAACGTGCTACGGAAGAATTGAGTGAACGATATGATTATGTCCTGCTCGAAGGCGCAGGCGGTTTAATGGTTCCATTAACGACAGAGCTTCTGACAATAGACTACATTGCCCAAGAAAATTATCCGCTTATCTTTGTTACTTCCGGCAAATTGGGAAGTATCAATCATACCCTACTTAGTCTCGAAGCCATACAAAAACGTGGTATTGTACTGGATACTGTACTTTATAATATGTATCCTACCGTAAAGGATAAAACGATTCAGAATGATACGATGAACTTTATTCAAAACTGGTTGAAAAAACATTTCCCGGATACGAAGTTTATATTGATTCCGGAAATAAAAGAGTAGCCGCATAAGTTATTTCACTCAACAACAATCCTACTTATTTGCGGATTATGGCTGTCATATGTAACCTTTACGGGATACATAGAGCCATAATCCTTTATCTTTTGTATAAAAGGGATATTCTCTCTTGTATAGCCTAAAGAAACCTTATTAGAATAGTGTTTGTCTCCAACCATATACTGAAAATGAATAACAAGGTAATAGGAAACACTACCACCTGTTCTTCCTTGTGTCATATTATATTTAGACTTATGGCTTACGATATTTCCCACAGTCTCCTTATCATAGTTTTGCGGAGACGAAGAATTATTTAACAAGACAAACATCAACAACACAACAGAGAAAACAATTATACCAATAGAATATCCAGACCAAAAAGACTCCTTACGTTCAGGTTTCTGAATATATTTCTTCTTCGGGGGCTTTTTTATTACCTTTCGCTTCCTCTTCTGTCGCATAAACCCATCAATCTGTGACCGAATGTTTATCCAACGCTCTTCGTAATGCCTTTTCCGAAATCGGTTTCGTCACAAAATCATTGCAGCCGGCTTCTAAAGCCAGTTCCTTATCCGTTTCAAAAGCATAAGCCGTCAACGCAATAATAGGAATCTCTTTAGAATAAGTACGGATGATATGAGTAGCTTCCAAACCATTCATGCGCGGCATTTTTATATCCATCAGGATTAAATCAGGATGATACTGCTTATACATTTCCACGGCTTCAAATCCATCTTTTGCCCAAAGTAAGGTATACTCTTTTCCTATTAAATTCTTTAGCAGGATGAAATTACTTTCTACATCTTCGGCAACCAAAATCCTCTTTACCTGTCGCGAAGAATTTACCGGATTATTTTCAGCTTCCGTCTTGGTAATTTTGAAAAGTTGCTCCCGCTCTCCAACTTCTTCACAAGGTATTGTAAAATAGAAAGTCGAGCCTTTACCCAGTTCGGAGTTCACCCCTATTTCTCCGCCAATCTTTTCAATAATCATCCGGCAGATGGAAAGTCCCAAACCAGTGCCTTGCGCAAAACTGTTCAGTTTGACAAAACGGTCGAAGATATGGTTTACCTTTTCCGGTTCTATCCCGATTCCCGTATCCTTCACATATACGCGAATCTTCTTATCCATCCGCTCAAAGCCAAATCGAATCTCACCCGTATAGGTGAACTTACTTGCGTTGGTGATAAAATTCGTTATCACCTGCATGATGCGGTTCGGGTCACCTTCCATCAGCAGGTCTTCTTCTCCATTATCAAAGATAAGATTCACCCCTTCTTTCACACGTTCCTTATGAACCGTATAAATCGTCCGGCACGCTTCACCGAGATTCATCGGACGTTTCACATACTCCAATGTACCCGCTTCTATCTTCGACAAATCCAATATATCATTAATAAGCTGCAACAAAATGTCCGAATTCTGATTGATAATATCCGAATAAAGCTTCTTTTCCTCGGCAGTATCGGCAGCAGGCAGCAATTGTGAGAAACCGACAATCGCATTGAGCGGTGTCCGTATCTCATGGCTCATATTGGCCAGGAAAGCACTTTTCAATCGGTCAGACTGTTCAGCTTTAATCCGCGCCTTGATAAGTTCCTGCTCAATATTCTGAAGGTTGGTGATATCCCAGGAGATACCAATCAATAACGGTTCACGCCCTTCCATCGGAACAAGCGCTTTCAGCGTCTGCACGATACGTGCTTCTCCCGCAACCGTCAGATAAGTTTCCTGCATATCAATACGCTTATGAGTGCGAAGCAATTCCAAATCATCCTTATGAAACTTTTCCGCATCCTCATGCAAGGGGAATATCTCAAAGTCCGTATGCCCTATCGCTTTGGAAGCAGGGATGCCGGAATGGTCGGCAAAAGCCTTGTTCCAATATAAATATCTGAAATCATCTTCCGGATCTTTCACAAACAGGTAAACAGGGATATTATTCAAGATACCATCCAATAACAGGTTCAGTTCGCGAAGCTCGTCCCGTTTCCTTATCACATCCGTAATATCCTGGGTAAAGAACCAGATAAGCTCCTGGTCATTCTCACGAATCAGGAAAGTAGACACCTGATGAATCCTTTTCTTGTCGTCACCCACACGCACATACGCGGCACGGTAAGCAAAGCTACCCTCATTATCACGTATTTCCTGAAGCCGTTTTTCCCATGCCTCTTTCGTTTTCATGGAGACAGGCAGGTCATACACCTTTTGTGTACCAATCTCCCCGGTAACTCCGTATTCTTCTATAAATTGTTTGTTGGCATACACCAGCGTCCCGTCTTCCGCCACGGCAAGAATACTGTCACTCACTTTATCGAGTACACTCTTGAATACTTCCAGTTGCCTTTGCGTAGCCACTCCTTCCGTTATATCACGGCACATAATCAGCACATATTCCTTATCCAACGGGAAAATACGGTTTTCGTAATAATGATGCTTGCCATTAAAATCCAATTCATGGTGCGCAGCCGAAACGTTTCCTGTAGTAATCGCATGACACATATTGGAATGTATGTTCTGATAAGCTTCCGGGGGCACCATATCACACATGTGCATCCCCACGAAATCCTTGTTTGTCACTCCGACGTGATTGGTTTCTTCGTTGGACACAACTTCAATCCCCACTTCCTTGTGATTAAAGACTGTCAACATATCCGGTAAAGAGTCCAGTATCTTTACAGCATATTTTTCCTTAAAGCTAACAGGGCTATCTTCCCCTTTCTTTTGTTTCAGAGTTAAAAGTTCTTTCCGAAGTTGCTCATTTTCTTTTTTAAGCCTCTCCAATTCCTCTACTAATGCCTCTTTTGTTTGTTCACTGCTCATGGTATAAGGGATAAATACGTACTTATCTGCCAAAAGTAAATATTTTCTTGCAGATAAGTACGCAAAATCCCCAATTTATTTTCCAAGAATCATTCAATCACCATAATTCGGTCATTCAATCCCACTTTCATGCCGTCTTCCACGAAAACTTCTTTTACAACACCGTCCGTCACCGAACGTATTTCGTTCTCCATCTTCATGGCTACCAGTACACAAAGCGGGTCACCGCGTTTCACACTGTCCCCTCTCTTCACATACGTTTTCAGTATGACTCCCGGCATCGGTGCCTGCACCACCTGCCGTCCCACCGATTCGGCAGCCGAACGGGCATTGTGTATCTTCTCCATCTCTCCCTGCAACTCAATCTGATACAATTCCCCCTTATTCATAATCGTATAAGAATTATTGGAAGAAGGAGAAATCTGTACTCCGTGCGAGTGATGGTCGATAATAATCGAATGAATGGAGTCACCGCCCATGTTATAATCGACCTCGTATATTTTACCGTTGACCGCAATCTTCTTGATTGGCCCGTCTTCCAAGATTTCCACCTTATATTCGCTATCCGGCATATCCTGAAGCCTGGCATAATATGTAGCTAATGTTGTACCCATATGGATCCTCGTTTTTTAGTTTTCAACTTTTCGTTTAATAATTGTTGGCAGTCATCTGCAACTTACCGTAGTACTTCCAAAGCGATTCTCCTACTACCGGCAGAGTCGTAGCACGTGAAGCCGCTTCTTTTTCCCTTTCGTAATGACGCACTGCGGCAGCAATGACCGCTACCGTCGGGTCTGTATTCTGACGACGCTTCAAGTCTTCCTTATCAAAACGCGTATCAATGAACGTAGTATCATATTCGCCTTTCAGGAAAGCAGCATTTTTCAATACACGCTGATGAAAAGGAATGGTGGTCTTGATTCCGAGTATCTTATACTCACGCAAAGCACGCGCCATATTGGAGATGGCCGAAGCACGGGTACGTCCCCAACAACAAAGTTTCGCAATCATCGGGTCATAATGCAAAGAAACTTCAAATCCGGCATAAGCGGCACTGTCCAGACGCAAGTTACGTCCTTCGGGAGCTTCGCGCACCGTAATCACACCGGGAGAAGGCATAAAATTATTCTCCGGGTCTTCCGCATAAATACGACATTCGATAGCGGCTCCGCTAAACTGAATATCATCCTGCTTGTAGGGCAACGGATTTCCGGCGGCAACGGTTATCATATCACGCACCAGGTCGACGCCCGTACATTCTTCCGTCACCGGATGCTCTACCTGCAAACGGGTATTCATCTCAAGAAAGTAGAAATTCTGGTCTTTATCCATCATAAATTCCAGTGTCCCGGCACTATAATAACCTATTTTCTTACAGGCTTCCACCGCCACTTTCAGCATCTTCTTTCTCGTCTCTTCTTTCACGAAAGGCGAAGGGCTTTCTTCTATCACCTTCTGATTACGGCGCTGGATGGAACATTCGCGTTCGTACAAATGAACCACATTCCCATATTTATCTCCCATAATCTGCACCTCGATATGGTGCGGATTCTCTATGTACTTTTCGATATAGACGGCATCATTGCCAAACGACGTGCCCGCTTCGGACTGTGACAGGCGAAGTGCCGTTTCCACTTCTTCTTCGGAGCGTACAAGGCGCATCCCTTTTCCCCCGCCGCCTGCAAGTGCTTTCAACATGATAGGATACCCCACTTCGTTGGCCACTTTCTTCACTTCCTCAATTCCCTGCACAGGAGTCTCTGTCCCCGGAACAATCGGCAGCCCGGCTTCACGCATTATCTTACGCGCTTCCGTCTTAATTCCCATCTTGGAAATAATATCCGCACTTGGCCCGATGAAAATCACTCCTTCTTCTTCGCAGCGACGGGCAAAGTCCGCATTCTCCGACAGGAAACCATATCCCGGATGAATGGCTGCTCCGGTCTTTTTGGCAATCGCCAATATCAATTCCGGCTTCAGATAGGAAGTGTCTTCGGGCGACTCGGATATGCAATAGGCTTCTTCCGCATAACGGACGTGCAAAGCCCCGCGGTCAACGTGTGTATAAACAGCCACCGTCGAGATATTCATCACCCGGCATGTACGGAAGATACGCATAGCTATCTCACCCCGGTTGGCTACTAATATTTTCTTTATCATAATCTTTTTCTTTTTAGAAGTAAAAACTTAAAAGAGCAATTAAATTATATTAGGCGCGGATTACGCGGATTACACGTTTTTTAGAATAAAGGTTACCACATAAAGCAACCGTGAAATCCGTGTAATCCGTGCCTGAATTTAATCCACAAACAAACCTAAAGCGGTAGGTTGGAATGTTTCCTGGGCGGATTGGACTGGCGCTTATTGGCAAGCATCTCGAAACTGCGAATCAAGCGCAGGCGGGTGACTGCCGGGTCGATTACTTCGTCCACATATCCCAGTTCCGCCGCCCGGTAAGGATTGGCAAACTTTTCGCGGTAATCATCCTGAAGTTCTTTCCGTTTCTCATCCGGTGTCTGCGACTTTTCTATCTCTTTCCTGAACAAGATATTTACTGCACCGTCCGGCCCCATAACAGCAATCTCGGCAGTCGGGAAAGCCAGGTTCACATCTCCGCGGATATGTTTGGAACTCATCACGTCATAAGCGCCGCCGTATGCCTTACGGGTAATCACCGTAACTTTGGGCACGGTAGCTTCACAGTAGGCATAAAGTAATTTTGCACCGTTACGGATGATTCCACCGTACTCCTGGTCTACTCCCGGCAGGAATCCCGGAACGTCGACCAGTGTCAGCAGAGGTATGTTGAAAGCATCGCAGAAGCGGACAAAACGAGCCGCTTTGATAGAAGCATTAATATCCAATGTACCTGCCAGCACCAACGGCTGGTTGGCAACCACTCCTACCGTCTTTCCATTCAGCCGGATATATCCGGTGACGATATTCGCCGCAAATTCCGCCTGTAACTCAAAGAAGCTATTATCATCGGCTACGGCTTCAATCATCTCCTTTATATTATAAGGTTGGTTCGGATTGGTGGGAATAAGCGTAGATAGTTCCGGCGTCAGGCGGGTCGGCGAGTCGCTGGTAGCTACAAACGGCGGTTCTTCCATATTATTTCCGGGAAGATAGGAAATCAGTTCACGGATATAGTTGATACATTCAATGTCATTTTCGGCAGAAAGATGGGCTACGCCGGATTTGGTCATATGAACACCCACCCCGCCAAGGTCGTCTTTACTGACTTCCTCCTGCGTCACACTTTTCACAACATCGGGGCCGGTAATAAACATATATCCCGAATTCTTCACCATCAGGATAAAATCCGTCAGTGCGGGAGAATAAACAGCGCCACCGGCACAAGGGCCCATTATCGCGCTAATCTGCGGAATAACTCCCGATGCCATGGAATTGCGAAGAAATATCTCGGCATATCCCGCCAAGGAACGGACTCCCTCCTGGATACGTGCGCCACCGGAATCGTTCAGCCCGATGATAGGAGCTCCCATCTGCATTGCCATGTCCATCACTTTGCAGATTTTCCTGGCATACGTCTCGGACAAGGCACCGCCAAAGACCGTGAAATCCTGCGCAAAGACATAAACCAGCCGTTTACCAATCATACCATAGCCCGTCACTACCCCATCACCCGCAAATTTCTGCTTCTCCATGCCGAAATCGGTACAGCGATGGGTTACCAACTTGTCCAGTTCGATAAACGAACCTTTCTCCAAAAGTAAATCGATACGTTCACGGGCAGTCAGCTTGCCCACGGAATGTTGTTTTTCAATACGGGCGTCTCCGCCGCCTTTTTCTGCTTTTCTGTTCAGTTCTTCCAGATTCTTGATAAGCTCTTTCATAGGCTCTATTTATTTAAAGATGTATGTGTGCATAAAAATAGCCCGTTATAAATTAAAATGTTGTCACATTGATTACACAAAGGCACTCTTATATAATAAACGTACGATATTCTGAAAATGTTAGCGTTTATGTCTTTAAACATAATTTATCGGCAAAAAATAAATAAAAAAATCTATTTACCGCATCGACCCAAGTGAGACGTTTGTTTGTTATACTCATAACAAATGAACGTCTCACTTTTTAAAATAAGACTATTATGACCTTGATTCTTGCTATCATCCCGGTATTGTTATTAATCATATTAATGGCATTCTTCAAAATGCCGGGCGACAAAAGTAGTATCATTTCCTTAGTTGTAACCATGCTGATTGCGCTTTTCGGCTTTGCCTTTTCTGTGGATAATTTGTTTTATTCCTTTTTATATGGAGCGTTAAAAGCAGTCTCCCCTATTTTAATCATTATACTGATGGCAATTTTCAGTTACAACGTATTACTGAAAACAGAAAAAATGGAGATTATAAAACAGCAGTTTGCTTCCATTTCCACTGATAAGAGTATTCAAGTATTGCTATTGACTTGGGGATTCGGGGGATTGTTGGAAGCGATGGCGGGATTCGGTACGGCAGTTGCCATTCCGGCAGCGATTCTTATCAGTCTGGGGTTCAAGCCGATATTCTCGGCCACGGTCAGCCTGATAGCGAATAGTGTAGCTACCGCTTTCGGGGCTATCGGAACTCCGGTGCTCGTACTGGCAAAGGAGACGAATCTGGATGTTCTGAATCTTAGTACCAACGTCGTACTGCAATTATCAGTACTCATGTTCCTTATTCCGCTTGTACTGCTTTTCCTTACCGACCCCAAACTGAAATCACTCCCCAAAAATCTGTTTCTGGCTTTATTGGTAGGCAGTGTTTCTTTAGCCAGCCAATACCTCGCAGCCAGATATATGGGAGCGGAATCTCCGGCTATCATCGGAAGTATCCTGTCTATCATCGTCATCGTTCTTTATGGCAAACTGACTGCATCCAAAGAAGAAAAGGCACAGAAAAGCTCGTTGAAGACGAAAGATATTCTGAATGCATGGAGCATTTACTTGCTTATTCTCTTCCTTATTATTCTCACAAGCCCGCTATTTCCGGGATTACGACACACATTGGAGAATAACTGGATAACGAGAATCAGCCTGCCTGTCAATGCTTCCACCGTAAATTATACGATTTCATGGCTGACTCATGCGGGAGTATTGCTTTTCGTGGGTACTTTCATCGGCGGATTGATACAGGGAGCGAAAGTAAAGGACTTGTTCATCGTACTTTGGAATACGGTAAAACAGTTGAAAAAGACTTTTATCACGGTTATCTGCCTGGTTGGATTATCCACCATTATGGACGCTTCGGGAATGATTGCCGTTATTGCCACGGCACTCGCCACCGCTACGGGAAGTTTATATCCGCTATTCGCACCAGTCATCGGTTGTCTGGGTACATTTATTACCGGAAGTGACACCTCTTCCAATATCCTTTTCGGCAAACTGCAAGCAAGTGTAGCGGGACAGATTCATGTCAGCCCCGATTGGCTTTCCGCCGCAAATACGGTAGGCGCCACAGGCGGTAAGATTATCTCCCCGCAAAGCATCGCCATCGCCACTTCTGCCGGAAACCAGCAGGGCAAAGAGGGTGAAATCCTGAAAGCAGCTATTCCGTACGCATTAGCTTATGTGGTAATTACAGGAATTATCGTCTATATTTTCAGTTAGTATCGCCTTTAGGTAAACTTTGTATTCCCCCTTCACCTTTCCCTGTTCATCAGTGTTTGCGGGTGAAGGGCAGTCCTTCACCGGGAGTTCACTCCCGATTTCATTATAGCAAATATATTTTTCATTATAGCAAATCGGAATATGCTTATAGCTAAATTTATTATGCTCATAGCTTCCATATTTTCTTCTTGATAGTTGAAACAAACATTGGGATATTTATTTTAAAGACGCTAAATGATTGAAACAAACTCTTTGACTTTTGAAAAGCATCGTTTTAGGCAGGCTAAAGCTATGCTTTATACTCTCTAAAGCATAGCTTTAGATTCACAAAACGGACACACTGGTGAAAAGCAGGTGAAGGAGTTCCCCCTTCACCCTATATCGACCTATCCATCGGCTTTTGCAACAAAAGATGAAGGGATATTGCTTCATATTCAAACAGGTGTTTTTGATTTATCTGTTCCTAGAAAGAATTAAAGGAAAAGGATAGTCAACGATAAGGTTATTAATATCACATAAATTCGCTACATTTGTATTCATAATCAATCAACAATGATAGACAGTCTCAATTACATCTTACTTATTTATAATGTCCAAACTTAAAACAAACGTACACATGAATACTGATTTTATAAACCTGACGAATGAAAACCTTGCCAACGAACATTTATGTTGCATTATCCGCAGCAAGAAGTCTCATCCGGGTATTGATGCCAAACGCCAATGGCTTTCCGAACGGCTCAGCGAAGGCCATGTCTTTAGAAAATTAAATGCAAAAGCTACGGTTTTTATTGAATATGCTCCTCTCGAAACAGCTTGGGTTCCCATAATTGGCGACAACTATTATTATCTGTATTGCTTATGGGTACTGGGTAGTCCCAAAGGAAAAGGGTATGGGAAATCGCTCATGGAGTATTGCCTGGCTGATGCGAAAGAGAAAGGTAAATCCGGCGTTTGCATGCTTGGGGCAAAAAAACAAAAGAACTGGCTTTCTGACCAGGCATTTACCAGGAAGTTCGGTTTCGAAGTTGTCGATACTACCGATAATGGATATGAATTGCTTGCTCTCTCTTTTGACGGAACAACACCCAAGTTTGCGCCAAACGCCAAGAAGCTAGAAATTGAAAACAAAGAGTTGACGATTTATCATGATATGCAATGCCCTTATATTTATCAATACATTGACAGAATAAAACAGTTTTGTGAAACAAATGACGTTCCTGTATCTTTCGTCCAAGTGGATACGTTACAAAAAGCAAAGGAGTTACCTTGCGTATTCAATAACTTCGCCGTGTTTTATAAAGGTGTTTTCGAAACAGTGAACTTAACGAATACCGACTATTTAAAGAGAATACTCAAGAAATAAATAGAGAACTCCGGCTTTTCTCCTAATATCCTGCAAATTGATTTGCGAATAGTTTGAAAAGCCGGAGCATAATACTCCTTGACTATACCACATGATACACCACCTCATGCGCTTCCGTCAACAAAGGAACCTCCAGTTTATCCAGCATCTTATCCAGTACGGATTCGGGAAGTGCATATTCCCTGCTCTTATTCTGTTGACGCCAAATGTGATACGGCTGTTCCAGATAGACAATCTTTACTCTTGCACCATAATCCACAAACAAGTCTATCAGTTGCGCCCGCATCTGACGGGTAATGTTTGTTGCATTCCAAACAAAATCCTGCCCTTTGCGAAGATACGTCCGGGCTTCTTCCTTTGCCGTTTGTACTACCCACCCGTTCGCTGATTTATCCGTAGGACTCAATTTCTGCTTTCGACGAATGGCATCCAAACTTACTATCGGAAGGTCTATACCGGAAGATTGGATATAATAATCTTTCCCCATTCCCGGAAGCCCTGACAACATCGTGACTTCACATTTAAACTGTTCGTGAGGAATATAATCAATATAACCACCCTCTGTATGAAAGTAATGAAAGCGTGCATAATCAGTGGCAAACTTTCTCGGTTTACTCCAACAATTCTGTTCGCGGCAGAAAATCTCAAACAACTCCACAGCTTCCAACAATTCATTTTTATCTTCACAAATACGTCCTCTAACATCGACCTCGGACAGTATTTTCAATAATGAAGTATCCACCCGTAAAGAAACCTCGCAGAGCTTTTTTACAGAATCCGGCTTTTCCATTATCCAAATAGGTACCCCATGATAACGAACTAAAGACGCAATCTGTTCCCGAATACGGAAGGGAGCAGGACAATCCCGATATAAAATAGTACGGGCAGTATACTCTCCTTTCCGGGCGTGTCCTTTGGCAGACACTCTCCCCTCTCCCTCATCCACAGAGGTCGAACGTTTCTCCACATCATGCAACAATGCGGCTGCCCATACTATTTCTTTCTCCAAAGCAGAAAGAGACTGATAAGCAGCAGATTGCTGCAATGCTTCCAACACCATACGGGTGTGTACCGCTACATTCCCTTCCGCATGATAACAAGTATCCTGCGGAACGGTATTCATTTCGCGCACCCACCCGAACTGTTGTTCGAGTGAGCTCCACGATTTATCTTCTATCAATTTCCAATCCATAATTATTTCTCCTTTTCATTAGTAAACTCCCAGGTAAGCCGGGCACGCTTCCAGTTACGCGTCCAATGCTCATCTGTCTTGACGTGCCCTTTTCGCACATACTTAAATACATTATGCATAAATTCGCTGACCGGATATTCTTCTATATTACGGCTGACTACTCCTTCACGGGTACAAGTTTCTTTTGTCCACGGGTCACAAGAGCCGAAAACTGACGGTTCTTGTGACATATTAATGATTTCCTGTTTCAAAAGCTCCGGCATCAAACCGGAAACAGGCTCTATCACCAACTCCGGAACAGTAGGTAAATCAAATAAAGTTGCATAGAATTTCACTTCCTCCCATGACAGCCATTTATCCATGCAACGAACCGCAAATACATAAAAATGTGCTTCCAACCGCTGATATTCAATAGAATGTACGGCATACAGATTCTCTCCGAAGATTTCTATATCGCCCAAATCATTCTTTATCAGTTCCCAACGTTCACGCAGTTGCCTCGTCCACGGTGAAGTGGTCGGCGCAGCATGCGAACGGGCAAAGACACCCCACTGGCTCAAACAATTATTCTCTCCGTCCAACTTTTCGGTATGTACCAATGTTCCAATCCGTTGGATGTCCTCCCAATACGTATGATTAATCCGGTCATCACTAGTCGTTCCGGGAGAGAACGGATAGTGATAGGTACGACCATATTTCTCTGATATCATTTTCTTCTTTTTTTAATTACTAAATTATCTCATCGCATCACTCCTTATTCATTCGTACGATACGGGGCATAAATCTACCTTGTACTTCCACCAGCGGCTCCTGTGTATGCATCACCCGGTCGATGTCCTTGTATGCCAACGGCATTTCTTCCACACTTCCACCAATCAAGGTCACTCCGGCTTGCGACAACATCTTCTTCAAAGCCGATTGCGTAAAGCTGTCCTTCGCCTTTTGGCGGGACATGGCTCTGCCTGCACCGTGAGAAGCAGAATTCAAAGCGTCTTCCACTCCCTTGCCACAGACGAGGTATCCTGCCGTAGCCATGCTGCCGGGAATCAATCCCGGTTGTCCCTCTTGTGCCGGAGTAGCCCCTTTGCGATGCACGATTGCCATACGTCCCGGAGCAATTTCTTCCTTCCAGGCAAAGTTGTGATGATTGTTGACATTGGCAAGCGGTTTCAATCCCAGTGCTTTCGCCAGGTTCAGATGAATCCGTTCGTGACAGGCACGGGCATAGTCGCCTGCCAGGTTCATGCTCATCCAATACTCCTGCCCTGCTTCGGAATCCAAGTCCAGCCAAGCAAAATGCTGCGCTTCACGGGGAAGCCTGCATACTTCGCGTGCCAACAGGCTGTAATGTTTGGCAATGGCGGCTCCCAGTCCACGCGAACCGGAATGTGACAATAAAGCCACATAACTTCCTTCGGGAAGATTCAACACATTATGCTCTTGCAGAGCAATTTCTCCAAACTCCACAAAATGGTTTCCACCACCGGAACTTCCAAGCTGACGTACCGCCTTTCCTTGCAAATCCCTCAATAAAGGGGTCAGACGGAATTCTTCCCTGTCCAACACTTCATGCTCCTGCTCAAAGCCTAATCCGCCGTCCATACCGAAATGAGTGAAATCCTTCAAGGCTTCCTTCATCTGATACGAATACCGTTTCAAAAAATCCGCACCGGCATCAAATACCGTCAGGCTCATCCGGCAGCCGATGTCAACCCCTACGGCATACGGAATCACCGCATTGTCCGTAGCAAGCACCCCGCCGATAGGCAATCCGTAGCCGGCATGAGCGTCGGGCATCAGTGCTCCAGCTACCGTTACGGGCAGACGCATCGCCAGGTTCATTTGTTGTTTGGCGAGCGTCTCGATGAATTTTCCCCCATAGGTTTTATACATCAGCGGCTCGTCCGATAAATCATAAGCCCTAAAGTCCTTCGCTATCACAGTAGGCGAAAGGCGTTCGGCAAGTTTATTCCAAATTTCGTTGTTTTTATAAGATTCGGGTTCCCGGAGTATATTGCTCAATGTCATTTCAATCTGTTCTTTGGTGTCATGCTTGCAATGTTTGCTTACAATGTCCACTACCAGACTACGAGCTACATTATCCCGATATCCCAGTTTACTTAAATCTTTTAATCGTATTCCCATACTTTTTTTACATTCGCATACGACACTCCCTGTCCGCCATACAGGCAGAAAGCAAGGTAATACACGTGATACCAATGCTTTGGATACGGAAATAAAATACCCATCCACTGCATTGAAGTGATTAATTTTAAAAATAAAAAATGTGATTCCAGGACTAATCAACCATTACCGCATAATAGTAGAGTAGCGGCATGTGTAAGAAAACAAAATGTTGCAAAGCCTCATCTTCCCGACGAGACAACTTAGTCCTAATTTGAAAATGTTATCGTTCCAGCATAATTAATACCCTTTCCATCATTTTTAAAGGGTGAATACTCATTTTATCGCGACAAAAGTAATGCTTATTTTTATATCTTCCAAAGATTAAAAGACATATTTTAGCATCCGATAATACTTTATGGGAAGTTTAGCCAAGTAATTCGGGGAAATTGCTATTTCCCACCCCCTTTATATCACCTATCTTTGCATCAGATAAAACAAATAAAAAGAGTTATGAAATTAATGAAAGGATTATTGAGCGTTTTCGCAATTGTACTGGCAACTACAGCTTGCGCAGGAAACAGCGGAGAAAATAAAAAGAATAATGAATCAACCAAGGAGGACAGTAAAATGGAAGTAGTAGCATTAAATAAAACGGATTTTTTAAAGAAGGTATATAATTATGAAGCCAGTCCCAAAGATTGGAAATTTGAAGGCAGTCGTCCTGCCATCGTAGACTTCTACGCTACCTGGTGCGGACCGTGCAAGATGATGCATCCGATTTTGGAAGAACTCAGCAAAGAGTATAGCGGAAAAGTGGATATTTATCAGATTGATGTAGACAAAGAACAAGATTTGGCCGCTGCATTCGGTATCCGCAGCATCCCTACCCTTTTGATGATTCCGATGAAGGAAGAACCTAGAATCATGCAGGGTGCCTTGCCCAAAGACCAGCTAAAGAAAGCTATTGATGAATTTCTGTTGAAACAAGATAACGAAGCAAAGCAATAAACTTCGACTTTTTTCTCATCATGGTAACTGCCCTCTGTCAGTCTTTTGAAGATTGACAGAGGGTTAGTCCTTTATTACATATTGTACTTTAAACAGGAGTATTCATAACATAAAAACAAACATATTTGTGCACATTCGTGTTTATTACAATAAAGCCCCAATACTCCAATATGCACTAATAAGTAAACATTGAAAAGTATGCAGGAATCTACCAACAAATTCAAAGACGAAGATTTGATACTTCGTGATTATCTGGCAATAGAGAGAACGAGATTAGCCAACGTCAGAACTCTGTTTGCCTATATCCGCACTTCCCTTTATCTCCTCACCGCAGGAATCGGAATACTTCAGATTGACAGTATCTCGCAACTGAACGGACTGGCGTGGGTATGCATCATAGCAGGTATCATTCTGTTTTTCTTCGGATTTGTTCATTACTCGAAGATAAAGAAACAACTGAAATGTTACATAGAAAAGTCACAGTGTAGTGAAAATGCCAACTGATAGATTCTGCTTAAAGTTATAGATAAAACATTATCTCCGTTGCCGCATCACAAAGCCCTCGAAGAAGTCGTCACGATAGCTGTTTCCGATAGCAATTTCATACGATTTTATGAATATATCATTATTATCAAACGATTCGATGTGGGCGGTATTGACTATATATGACTTGTTCACCCGCAGAAAAGCGGCTTCAGGCAACAGGTCGAATATGGCTTTCAAGCTCATACGGGTGATGATACGCTGGTCGTTCAGTTGGATAATGACATAGTCTTTCAATCCTTCGATGAAGAGAATATCGGAGAAATTGACCTTAAAATACCTGCGCTCCGCCTTTACAAAGAAATATTCGGCGGCGGCAATTGTTTCGATAGCTTCCTTTTCTTCTTTCAATAACAGGGAGTGATAAGCCAGTGCTTTATCCACAGCTTTCTGAAAACGTTCCTGTTCGACAGGCTTTATCAGATAGTCTATGGCATCCACTTCGTAGCTGTCCAGTGCGTACTCCGTGTAGGCGGTGGTGAAGATAACCAATGTCCGCTTGGAAATCGTCCGTGCAAATTCAATTCCCGTAATCCCCGGCATCTGAATATCCAGGAAGACTAAATCGACTCCGTGCTGTTCCATATAGTCGGAAGCGGTAGCGGCACTGTTAAAACTGCCTGCCAACTGGAGATTACTCGTCTCTTCTATCAATAACTTCATGGCTTCGCGTGCCAACGGTTCATCATCTACAATTATACAATTCATAATGTTATACTTAAAATTACGGAATAACGGTTTTCATCTTCTTTTAGTTCCAGTCGGTAGCGTTCGGGATACAGCAACCCTAATCTGCGCTGAATATTCGCAAGCCCGATTCCGCCTACCTTGCCTTTGCTCGCGGCAACGGATGGTTTGGAATTCTCGCAGTGAAACTCCAACCGGTTATCGTCTACTTTGAAAAAGACACGAACGGACGAAGGGTGCTCACTATCGAAACTATGTTTTACTGCATTTTCTACAAAAGGGATAAATAATAAGGGTTGAATCCAAATAGCATCCGTCTCCCCTTCCTGACTTAATGTGAACCGGAAATTATCACGGCGTATCTTTTCGAGGTTCAGATAATCGTTCAGAAAACGAATATCCGAAGCCAACGAGACTCTTTCGCGGGAGCTGTCATTGATTTGATAGCGCAGCAAATCTTCAAGTTTGAACAGTACTTTGGAAGCTTCTTCCGGGTTTTTCTTTATCAGTACATTGGCGTTATTCAACATATTGAAAAGGAAATGCGGATTAATCTGATTTTTGAGAAACGTCAGTTCGGATTGCAAGGTGGTGGATTCCAGTTCATCAATACGCAGGTTGTAACGCAGCCAATGGGTAAACAGTGATATGGCCGCCGAACCTGCCGTGACGAACCCAATGGTAAGTATGCCTGAAAAAGTATTGATGAAAGTCGCAAATCTGCCGGGGTCTTTTCCGGGCAGAATCACTTCAAAGAGTAAACCCTGGGTAACTGAAATGAAAACTATGACTACCAAATTCGTCAGGGCAGCCGTCAGGACATAGCGACCCAAACGGTTTTTCAACAGAAAGCAGGGTATCAATATATACAGGTTCATATAGATTACCGTATTAATGGAAGCAAAATATGCCAGAAATCCACCAAAACGCCGCCAAAAAGGAACTGCCTGCAAGGGTTCGTACCAAAAGACATTAATAGTCATCAGAAGAACTATCACTTGCAGTAACAGATGTCTGTATGTCCGGTAATGCGGACTTAACAGAAAAGCTGTAACGCTTTTATCTTCCATGCTTCTATGTTCTGTATTCAGATTCATGCTTCACCTCCTTTCAGTTCCAACCTAATGCTTTCTGCCGTCAGGAATAGTCCGTAACGATTGCCATATAATAAGTCCAGTCTTTGGCGGATTCTTCCAAGTCCTTTATCTGACGGAATATTCACTTGCGGGCAAAGACAGGTGAATGTTATTGTGTCCCCTTCCGCTTTCAAATGGATTTTGAGAGAAACAGGGGTTGATATCCGCCGTTCATTGATTGATTTTACGATATGTTGTACAAAAGGAATGAAAAGCAAAGGTGGAACCAATGTCCGGTTCACCTCTCCTTCCGAAAGGAGTTCATAACTGAACTGTGACTGTGAACCCTGTTCCAAGGTCAGGTAATTATTCAGGAAAGTAATTTCACTGCCAAGCAATACTTTTGCTCTGCTGCAATCATATAGTTGGTAACGGAGTAACTGACTTAATTTCATCAACATTTTCGATGCTTTTCCCGGTTCGTTCAAAGTCAGTTCTCCTGAGTGATGCAATGTCTTGAAAAGGAGTTCGGGGCTGACTTGTTCTTTCAGTTGTTCGACTTCCGAAAGTACGTGGGCTTTTTCCATCTGCGAGACGCGCTGATGGTCTATCATCCATTCCTTCAGAAGGACAGTCATGGTTCCTCCTATCATACAGAGCGTGGACAACATGAAAGACGATATATAATCCATCACCATAGGTATGGAGAAATAGGAAGCCCGTTCGTAAAGTTCCGGCCAACAGGAGTAAGATATGTATTCCGTTGCCATTTGTATTGCCAGGGCTATCATCATTGCTACTGAGAGTAAGAACATGTAACTCAGATAACGCCTTTTCAACAGGAATTTTGGAAAGAGCCAGAAAAGATTCAGATAAACGACTCCTATGTAAGTCAGCAGATACAAGAAAGTAAATGCATAAATCCATCCTCCCAGTACCTCCAGATAATCAATGAATATAATAAAAACTTGATTGAAGGAAATAGTAGCCAGTATGACTATGAGCACCCAATAGCGCACCCATCGAAGTTCCGGACTGACGAGGAATCTATATAAAAAGGTAGATTTATTGTCTGTTATTGCAGTTTCAGTTACCATATATTTTATTACGGGGATTTAGTATTCCGGAATATCCTTTTCTAAACGTAGAATAGACTACAGCCGGAAGTGTTTTATCTCCAAGGGACGAAGATAAAACTTTTTTCCGGTCGGGCTCCATACTGTCTGGCTAAAATTCAAGTTTATAACTCACATTTGTCAGTATCGTGGAGCCGTCGCTGACATCAATCTTTCCGGTTTTCACGTTATATTCATGTCCGTAGTGCTCTTTCGCTCCGGTAAAGTTCAGTCCTTTCACGGCAAACTCATGGGATACTTTTTTCTTGTTGATACGGTAGCTGACGGTGTAGTTGCCGATAAGCATGGGCGAATATTGTTTGGAAAAGGCTCTTGTCTCGTCATACTGTACTTCTTTGTCAGGGTGGTTCATCGTTGCTTCCACGTTAATCGGGGAATAGCGGTCGCCGCCCTGTAATGTCAGTTTCAGGTTGACGCTAAGAATATTCTGCTTGTTGCGTCCCAACATCCATTCTTTGCCGACAAGTCCGTTGATGACATAGTTACGGTTGAACTTCGTGTTGTACCATTTTCCGTCGCCACCCCGGTAGCGGGAGTCGAACAAGGAGCCGGAAATCATGTAATAAAGTCCTTTATTCAGAAAACGTTCCAATGTGATGTCGATTCCGACATTACGCCCTCTTCCTTTATTGATTAATGCATCTTCTACGTAGAAGTCGGAACGGTTGAGCACGGAATAAGAGCTGTCCGCCATTACGGGGACATCGTGCAGGAACTGGATATACGGCTCTATTTTCAGGTTTATACGGTCGGAAATCTTGTAGCCGAAAGACAACATGACGTGTTGGGATTTCGTGAAGTCGAGGTCTTTGTTGACGGATTTGTCCCCTGTGGTTTTCGTCTTTACAAAATAGACGTCCATTTTTTCCATGCGGCTGTACATTCCGTAGGCTAAGGCAAAAGTAGCTTTCGGGGTGGCCTGCCATTTCAGACCGGCACGGGGTTCGACAGACCATTGATTGTTCAGGGTCAGAAACTGTCCGTAGATGCCGGCGTTGAGAGTCCAGTGGTCGCCCAATCCGACAGAAGAACTGTTGTAGGCGGAAATCAGGCTCGTATGGCCGTCGCCTTGAGAGACGGTTTCCAGTAAATGGGCTTCATAAGGGGCAATGGCGAGGTTCATCTTATAGAACATGGCGTTGTAGGTGAAGCCGGTTTTATTGGTGAACCGGTTGCTAAATTTGCGGTTGAAGGTACTGGTCAGTATCAGGTTGGTATGTTTTGAGTTCAAGTCCATATAGGGAGTGGTTTCCAAAGCCTCATTGAACATGGACGCCCCGCCGTCCAGTTGCGAGTAGGTGGCGGCAACGGTTGTTTTCAGTGATGCGTCGCTATTGAAGAAATAGCGGTGGCTGACACCTCCGGCTGCCATATATTGCTTGTCGCGTGACTCGCTGCGGTCACCCATATACTCCCATTTTTCAGGATTCTTTTCCATGTCGCTCTTGAATTTGTCAATCAGGCTGGTTCCCCAAACGGAGAAAGTTCCGGCTTTCTGCGTCGGGAAGTTAAGTTTGAAGTTCAAGTCCTGATAGTCCATCGTTCCCCCGTCGAGATTGAGCAGTCCGGTGGTGGAATAACGGTAGTTGAAGATATACGACGCTTTATGGTTCTTGCTCAAAGGCCCTTCGGATGCGATGTCAATGCCCATGATTCCTACTTGAATTGTATTTTCGTTCTTTTGGTTGTTTCCGTTGCGTAGTTTCATGTCGAACACTCCGGATACGGCATTTCCATATTCCGCGGGAAAAGCTCCGGTGAAGAAATCGGAATTTCCGAGTACTTGCGAGCTAAGGGAAGAGAGGATTCCCCCGCCTAATGTGGCGATGTCCGCAAAGTGGTTGGGATTGGGGATTTCTACGTCTTCCAGTCTCCATTGCAACAAGTGGGGAGCATTGCCGTGAATGGAAATTCCATTCGAGGAAACACTGGGAGCTACTCCGGCAAAAGCAGAAACCAGACGTGCAGGGTCGTCAAATCCTCCTGCATAACGGCTTGCCTCTTCCACGCTCAACATACGTGCTCCGGTGGTAGCCATTTTATTCATAGCTTCTTCTTTGTTTGTCCGGGCGCGGACTACCACTTCGTTCAGTTCGTTCACACTCTCTTTGAGAGGTATCTCCAAGTAGATTTCTTTGGCGGAAGTCACTAGTATTTCCCTAAAAACACCGGTTTCATACCCCATAAAAGCCGCTTCTACCGTGTGCCGCCCGACAGGGACTTGCCGGATGGCGAAGCGTCCGAGACTGTCCGTTGTCGTCCCCATTCCTTCCGTGCCCGCCAACTTCACCGTAGCATACGGTATAGGATATTTCGAATCACCGTCGACTACAATCCCGCGAATCGTCTGAACAGGGCGGCTTTTCCGCTCCGATGTCTGCCCGAAAGCAGCTACGGACACCAATAAAGCAACTAATAACAGTATCCACCCTCCATAGCGATACATGTTCCGTGTGAGTTCTTCGCTCAACACTCTTTCCAACGTTTTAAGCACTACCCCACATTCATCTACTGATACTCCCGAACGGGTCGCTATCTTTTCCAACAACATAGTTTTATTCATCTTCATGACTTATTCTGTTTTTTATTTCGACACGAAGATAAGGGACAGGACAGTACACGTTTTTCAAATGAGACGAACGGGACTCGTTTATAGACAAAATACGGGATTGGCAAGACATTTATTATTCTTCTCAATTAAGAGCCGAAACTTTCAATCCAAATGTTCTATATTTAAGATAACAGTAGAAAGCTGTTGCTCTAAAAAGAATGAACTACAGAATAAACTGTATAAATTAGTGCAACAATATGCAAAATTAGAGGCTAATTCTGTATAAAACTGCGTGAAATATGCATCTACTCTTACTTATAAGACATTCGTTGGTTTAAAAGAAACGAAGTGTTCCTCGGTGTCGAACACTTCGTTCCTCACCGAGAAGCCAACCTTTCGTCGATGAGAAAGCTATTGATGAGATTATTCAGCTCATTTTCTTTCTGGTTCATCACGAATATTGGATAAGCCAAGTATGACAGAATAAACTAGAATCCATAACTAATCCTTTCAAATAGCATACAAAAAGCAGTAAAGAACTACTATTTATTCAATAAACACACAAAACAACATAATGAGAGAAAATTGTATTCACAAATGCCGGAGATATTCTGGTATTTCTCGTATGGACATACAATTACAGCCTTTCCGGTTTGCGTAGATATTCCTTTTTTAAGAAAGGTCGTTTTTTCAATAAATAATTGGCATACCCGTATATCTCTTTCAAGTAAACAACAGAAATAAACATTTGCTTGCTTTTCAATAATAGTTTCATAACTTTGTCAATATCATACATGAATAGAAAGTACACGGATATGAATAATATAATAAGAAAAATAAGAGAATACTATCCGGTTTCGGATGATTCATTAAACATATTGAAGTCCAACTTCGAAGAACAAGTTTTTCCTGCCAGAACCATTATTATCCGGGCCGGTTATTTGGACAAGAAAGTTTATTTCATAGAAAAAGGCATTACACGTTCTTATATTCTGTACAATGGCAAAGAAATAACGACATGGTTTTCTGCGGAAGGTGACGCAACTTGTGGTTCTTGGGATTTATATCGCAACAAAGCAGGATTTGAATATGTGGAAACTTTGGAGAAAACATTTACTTATTCTATCTCTATAGAAACACTTAATAACTTATACAAGACCCATATTGACATAGCCAACTGGATGAGAGTTTTGCAACAAGAGAATTTCTTGCAATTACAGGATATACATATTTCCCGCCTGAATCTGCCTGCACAGAAACGCTATGAAAAACTGGTGAAAGATTTCCCGGATATTTGCAATAGAGTGAATCTAGGTTATATAGCTTCCTTTTTAGGTATCACCCAACCTTCGCTTAGCCGCATAAGGGCAAAGCGTTGATTTTTTAACATAGGGCAAAAATCAAAAGATCCATTTCTCGTACCTTTGCAAAATAATACAATTATAATAATCATCATATGAATAAGACTTTGCAACCCCAATGGCTGGAATGGGCTAAAGAACTGCAATTCCTTGCCCAAACAGGATTGACCTACTCAAAAGACGTATTTGATATCGAACGTTTTGAACGGATAAGGGAGATATCAGCCGAAATTATAAGTGCACAAAGTGAGTTGTCACTGGAAAAAGTGAAAGATTTGTTTTGTAATGAGACAGGATTCCAAACTCCAAAGTTGGATACAAGAGCAGCCATATTCAAGGAAGATAAAATATTGTTGGTTAAAGAACGTAACGGTACATGGTCATTGCCGGGTGGTTGGGTAGATGTAAACCAGACCGTAAAGTCGAACACCGAAAAAGAGGTCGAAGAAGAAGCCGGACTGAAAGTGGAAGCCACACGGATAATTGCCGTGCAGGACAGGAATATGCACAATGTGCCCCCTTATGCCTATAATGTATGCAAGGTTTTCGTTCTTTGTGAAATTCTAAGCGGGCATTTCCAACCTAATATTGAAACTACAGAAAGCGATTATTTCAGGTTGGAAGAACTTCCTCTTCTTGCAGAAGAAAAAAACAATGAAGAACAAATAAAAATGTGTTTTTCTGCTTATCATGATAAAAACTGGCAGGTACTGTTTGAATAAAAGATTGAGCCAATGAGATATAAGCATATAATATTTGACATTGACGGCACATTAATAGATACAGAATATGCCGTTATCCACTCTTTGATAAAGACTATTGCAAAAATTACAGGAAACGTGCCCCAATATGAAGACCTGAAATTTGTTTTAGGCATTACAGGCAAAGACGCTTTGAAGAGACTAAAAATAGATGATATAGATAGAGGACTGGAAATATGGGACACTAATATGAAATCATATTACCATACTATCCACCCCTTTCAAGGTATCAAGGAGTGCTTGAACTATCTATTATCTAATAAGTATGTATCAGGCATTGTCACTTCCAAAACATATATGGAATATCATACAGACTTCACCCCCTTAGGCTTGGCTAATTATTTTACCACCGTTGTATGCGCCGATGATACAGTAGACCATAAGCCCCAGGCCGCCCCTCTACTGGCATATTTATCCAAAGCCAAGATAAACCCTGTTGACGCTATATATATCGGGGATAGCATTTATGACATCCAATGTGCAACAAGTGCCGGAGTTGATTCAGGATTGGTTCTGTGGAGCGGAACGTCTCCCGATAGTATAAAAGCCAATTATTATTTTAAGACACCTGATGATATATGCAGAATGTTATCCGATTTCCATCCTACATGAGGATCATTTTTTAAAGCCCTTTTGTTATCACCGGAAGCCCGAAGAAACCTTTCTGTAAAGTCAGTGTCTTTGTTTTGCCTTTCCGTGCTTTATTATAAGTGGAAAGTGATACATGCAATGTTTCCACATTTCCATTCGCAAAAGCGACTTCCAAATAATATTCCTTACGCACGCCGTCCGGCACATAACGCCGCTTACCTACCCGACGTGTTTTCTTATGTGTCTCCTGATACTTCTTCTGCACCATAACCTCTTCTTCTTGTGTGGAAGCAGGGTCAGCCAACCAGTAGTTGCCCGCAAGAAACAATGCACAACTGATAGTTCCCACACATACCAAATGAGACAGAAGATTTAATGTTTTGTTATCACCTGTCGTCAGCCATGACCACTTTTTATAAAAAGGAAATGTAACAGCAGCTATCATTAACGCTACTCCGACAGGTATCCACCACTCTGTCAGTGTATCTTCATAGATTACATAGCCAATGCCCCACGAAACAAAAAGAATAAAGAGCATCAGAACACGGAGTATCTTGATAAGTATATTTTTCATAATATTGCAAATATATATCCAGTTCGCAAATATACGAAGAATAAGTTTAGGAATGTAGCAAATATAACACAAGAAAAGGCAACAAACTCATGATATAGATGAGCTAGTTGCCTTTTGTCTTATATCAAAGGATATTATATTACTTATTTCATGCTATCATAAAGCGCTTTCGCTTCTGCTGCCGTGAATGCACGGTTATATACTAAATAATCATCTATATACCCATCCATAAAATTCTCATAAGAACGAGAACCCTCTGCCCCTCTATACATAGCACCTATAAAATAAGGCGTACGGTCAACAGGCTTCAAACCTTTATTGAGCGCTTCCGCTTCTTTTACTCCATCAATATACAGATAGGTGCTTCCATTAGTATGTACACATACATAATGATGCCATTCGCCATCCGTCATTGACTTTGTTTTAAAGTCAGTCCAGTTTCCGGAAAGCCCTGTGTACTCAATGACGTATCTTATAAACGGACTGGATTTTTGGAATCTGAACCAGGTCTGCTTATTCTTTCCATCCGCACTGGCATTAGGACCGGCTCCATGTTGGAATACCCCCACATTAGTAGCTGTCTTATTCGAAGTTTTCACCCAGAAAGAAGTAGTCACCGGAGTTGCCTGGAAATCCAACGCATCATTATCCGGCAACGACAAGAATGCATAATTCTGATTATCCTTACTTCTGAACTCGGCACAAGTAAACCCTTCCTTACGGGCGGGAGCATTAAAGTTGACATCCATATTATCTCCCAATTTCAGAATTTCCGGATGAATAGCATTGGGACCCATATCCTTACTGTCACCCTCGAACGGATAGAAAAGAACAATATCTTTACCCGGCAATACGGTGATATATCCTTCCTGTTCGGCTGTGGAAGTATTCAATTCATTAGAAGCGACTAAAGTGACTTTATACCTACCGGCTGTTGAATAAGTAACGGTCGGGTTCTGTTCATTGGAAGTAGAGGGCGTTCCACCTTCAAATGTCCAGTTCCAGCGGGTAGGACGTCCCAAACTGGCATCTTTAAATGATACATTTCCACCTTCTATAACCATACGCCGGTCTGCCGTGATATCTGCCGCTACTGAGTTTTTATCAATAATATTCAGATAATTCTCTTTAGTGAGAGTAGCCGTTGTTTTAGGATTGGTAACGGTCAACTTCACAGAGTAAACTCCCGGCTCGAATACCAAACTTGGATTCTGTTCCGTCGACGTAACGGTACGACCTTCTGCAGGAATAAACTCCCACGACCAAGCAGACGGGAAACCTATGGACAAATCGGTGAAACTAATAGTCTCATCACTCAATGCCTGAGTTTTATTAGCTTTAAAGGCCACACTGATTTCATCAGGATATACGACTGTAATATATTGCAACATCTCAGTCTCCGCATTTTCCGTTCCCCGGCCTACTCTTAATTTCACGGTATAAGTTCCCGGATAATTATACACGATTTCCGGGCTGAACAGATTAGACACACTAGGTTCCCCACCTTCAAAAGCCCAATCCCAACGTACAGGCTCTCCGACAGACTTATCCATAAAACAGACCTTTTCCCCCGCGGATATGGTTTGTCTATCTGATATAAAGTCCGCATTCAACAGTACTTGTTCCTCGTCTTTGCAGGCATAAAAGAGCCCGACACACACGAGCAAGAAATATAATCTCTTTTTCATATCAATCTATTTTTTAATTCTACGCATTGTTTTATTGTAGCTGTGACAACTCAATATTCTGAAAAGCAATGCCGCCAATATTCTTGAATCCATATTCATATAATACTCCAATCGTACCGTCAGGATAACGGGCAATATCCGAGTAACCACCATAATCACTACCCGTATAGGAATATTGCTTCTTCCAGGTTACTCCGTCATCCTCGCTCATCTTTAATGTGTTATTATTACGATTGGTCTGACTATCAGGATTCGAGAACAGAATAATGCCTTTACCATCATCCCCCAAACCGTAAAAGAGTATGGAACCCTGACATATGGGTTCTTTCAATGTAGTGTACTTACATGGAGTCCATGTCAGTCCGCCGTCTGTACTGGTGGAAACCATTCTGTATTTTTCTGTATTGGACTGCTTACGCATGTTCAGCATTAAATCACCGTTGCTTAATTCGGTCACAGTGCTTTCATTCGTATAATCCACGTCCATGATACCACCCAAATGCCAGGTTTCTCCCTTATCATCCGAATATATCACATGAGAACGTCCCGCACCGGAAGTAGTGGTATTATGATTACACGGCACTACAATTCTTCCCTTATGTGGTTCAAACTGTTTCACTATTCCATGGCAAGGCCCAGTAGCATACCATCTATATTTGTCAGGAGTTACGGAAGCTGTTATATCCTTTTCTTTCGCCCATGTCAATCCCTCATCATCCGAATAAGTCATAAATATGGAATTAGTCCCCGTTGCGCCCGGATTCCAGCAAGATAATAAAATGACACGATTGATATCCGGAAGATAGACAGGCACTTGATTACGACAACGGTTTTCACCATCATCCTTAACAGTAATCAAAGGTCCCCAAGTTTTTCCTTTATCCGTGGAACGCTTTAATACGATGTCAATGTCTCCTTCATCTTCAGGCCCATTGCGACGTCCCTCGGCAAATGCCAATATTGTACCACTGTTAGTAATCACCATCGTAGGGATTCTGAAATAGGCATATCCTTCCCTATTGATAGAATATGGCTTGCTTGTGGGAACCGGTAAAGAAGATATGCTTGGCTCCACATCATTGCATGCTGTCGTTACAAACAACAGGCACGCCCATGCAAATATTAAGTTTAAATTCTTCATTGCTTCTACTTTTTAATAACCGTCAGTTTGTTCCAAATTAGGATTCAAATCAATCATCTTCCTCAAAATCGGGAAATACAACGGAGTGGATTTACCAATCAGATTAGGAATATAACTATAAATATCAATGGTACCCGCATGGTGCGCCCGCATCAGGTCAGGCCAGCGCTTCAACTCGAAACACAATTCCCTGCCCCGTTCATCCAATATCTCTTTCTGTACTACTTTCTGGTCCGTACTTCCGGTATAAACTCCGATTCCGGCACGATTACGGGTAGAGAACATGGCATCAATAGCTTTTTGTACATTATCACCACCGAGGTAACATAACAATTCCGCTTTTAGTAATTTGACTTCGCCCAAACGATAGACTACGATATCATTATCATAATAACGGTCGTCGGTATAGGCTGTCCCCCGAAATTTGTTCTGTGAAGTAAAGACTACTGCCCCTTTTGAATTTACAGCATTGATGTACGCTGACGAAGCCCGGTTATCCTTGTCACTGAAAAGTGAAATCAGACGGGGAGACGGAGCATATACGTGACGTGCGATTGTGGAATTGGTGTACGGAATGTCTTCTTTGTTCACAATATCGTTAGTCAGCAGTCCGGCCGCGGCAGACATGGACAACGTAGACATATACATATTGTTATATTCATCCTTCTTCAAATAAATAGAGAAAATGATTTCACTGTTCTTCTTGTTTGCCACATCAAAGATGTCCGCATATTTATCCATCATACTCACACCGCACTTTTCCACCTCTTCCAATGCAGAAATTGCATCTGTCAAATCATTCTTGTCATTACTCTTCTGAACCGTATATTTCCATGCCAGCGCTTCTGCTTTCAGACACAAAGCAGCAGGTCTTGAAATCCGGTTCTTATCCGGAATATTCGTTTCCGGGAAAAGGTCGACGGCAGTCTGAACATCTGAAAGAATCTGTTTCATCACTTCGGAAGCCGCACTACGCGCGGGACGTGACTCCTTATCATAGGACTCCGTCGGATTTAAGACAATAGGCACATCTCCCCACATCTGAGTTAAAGTAAGATAGGCTTTTGCCCTGAAAGTATATGCCTGTGCCAGGATACGTTTCTTCTCATTTTCCAGTGCAAAGTCAATCCCGGGAGCATATTTGATTATCATATTGCAATGATGAATGTTCTCATAGAAAGTACGCCAGTCCAATCCATATTCTTCATTCAGTTCATGCTGATGTGAACGTGAAACACCGCCAATCACTCCCGATACCATAGCATCTCCACGGTCTTCTCCATACAGGGTGGTACTGGTCATTCCTCTGTAATCCGAATAAAGACCATTCAGATAACCTTTCACATCAGATTCCGATTTCCAATAATTTGCCATAGTTATTTCAGAAATAGGGTCTATCTCCAAAATAGATTCACAACTACCTAAGGTGCAGGCAGTCATTATACTAAATATTATTAATTTAGCTCTCATCATCGTTTGCTTTAATGTTACATTGTAAATTTTACAGAGAATATAAACTGACGCGGACGGGAATATTTACCGGCATCAGCACCAATTACCTCAGGAGTAAGTCCGTCATAAGCAGTCCAATATCCTAAATTATAGACAGCCGCCGTCAAGTCCAGCGTTTCAATCTTAGCGGCACGCAGCCACTTGGTACGCAGCGGATACGAAAGGGAGACTTCACGGAATGCCAGATAATCACCTTTCTTTATATATAAGGTATTGGCACTACCGCCACTAAAACCAATAGTAGAACTACTTGGACGCCCATGATTACGCTTTCCGTTATCCCAGTCGGACTCTACATCATAACGGGGAATAGAAGCTATATCACCCGGTTTGTGCCACATCTTGCTACTGGCTACATCATGAATCGTTGCAAAATTATTCCGTGAATTTGCGTTCGCCTGTGCCCTGAAATGATTATCAATCACATTTCCTAATGAGAAGTCCGTGGCAATCCGTAAAGTAAAATTCTTATAAGTGAAAGTATTGTTGAAAGATCCCATCTTATCAGGGTGAATATAACCTACAAACACCATATCTTTAGAATTGATGATACCGTTTCCATCCACATCACGCCAAATGGCGTCACCCGCACATTTTCCTTTACCCAGCCAGCCGGAAGATACACCTTCATCATACGGAGCGTTAGCCGCATCTTCATCCGTTGAATAAACTCCGTCCAACTGATAAGCAAAACGGGAACCGAAGCGTTCTCCTTCCGCAAATCCACCTACTTCAACATATTTTCCCAACTTCGGGTCGAAAATGATTCCACCGCCGGTACGGTTCTTGTCTGCTCCATTATTGGGTAACTTACCGATAGTTGTTCTCCAAATCGAGAAATTGGCATCTACATTCCAACGGAAATCATGGGTTTGTATGGGAATCGCATTGATGGCTATTTCCACCCCTTTCGTGTTCAAAGAACCGAAATTGGACTTGATTGAAGCAAATCCCGTTTCCGACCATAAGTTCTCGTTCAACAAACGGTTCGTTGTCTTTTTATAATAAGCGTCGAAAGACAGATTGATACGGTTATTCAGAAAACCGGCTTCTAGCCCCAAATCGGTCGAAGTCGTTTCTTCCCATAACAGATTGCGGTTCATAAGCACTGTATTCAAAATACCTGCTTCGCCTGCATAGTTCTTACCGGCTTCATAAGAACCTTCCGTATTCTCCAGCGCAAGATTGTCATATCCTGTTTTTCCCCAGCTGGCTCTAAGCTTCAAATTGCTGACAACTTTCGACAAAGGTTCAAAGAAAGCCTCACGATGCATATTCCATCCGGCAGATACACCCGGAAAAGCAGCAAACTTATGATTGGCTGCAAAATGGGAAGAACCGTCATAACGGATACTTGCGGAGAAGAGGTATCTCATATCATAATTGTAATTGACACGACCGAAGTAACTGTTCATCTTCTTTTCTTCAAAAGTGGAAGTGGTCTTGGCTGATTCTGTCGCAATACCATTCAGCGTCTCAATATAATCTGATGTTCCGCCATAACCGGAACCACTGAAACGATACCAGTTATCATAAATATAATTGCCGCCTGCCATCAAATCCAGATTATGTTTATCCTTTATTGTCTTCGTATAGTTCAAAACAAGGTCATACTGATAATGCAAGTCCATATTATGAGCTTCGGACACCGGTCTATTTTTCACCACCTCATTATATCTCTCGAAATTATGGTCTTTACCTTCATTATTAGTGTACGAGAACATCGGTTTGAGATGTAATCCCGGAATAATTTCCCAGTCCAGTTCGGCTGAGAGGTTGATTCGGCTCACCCTATTTTCTTTTTCCTGATAATAAACTTCATGCAGACGGGTACGGAATGAGCTTGTCAATTCGCCCGGAGCCGGAGTTCCGTCTTCATAATATTGACGTACCGTAGGTGGCATCTTGGCAGCCCGTGACATTACATTGTTCTCGTTAATGCCCGCGGTCGTTCTCATGGAGTAGTTTACCATACCTCTTACTGTAAGGTTCTTGCGAATCTTATACGAAGCATTTGTCAGAAAACTCCAACGGTTGTAATTAGTACCTACCACAATACCATCTTGAGTAAGATACCCCAAACTCATATAGTAAGTCGCTTTCTCGTTGCCACCACTGAAGTTTATATTAAAATCATGATTGACCGGCGTTTGAAAAAGATTATCCTGGAAATCTGTTTCTTTGAAAATCAACATCTTGCCGGGATTAGCCGGGTCCTCCATCATCTCCCACCCTTGATTATACAGCAGGTCTTCTACATATCCCTGACCATAATTGGTGATATAGTCATCCAGGAAAGCAGTCGTATTCAGAGCGTTCCGTTTGTTGGCAGTACTCATCGCAAACGTACCTGACAGATATTTATCCGGGTCGGTCGCATGCAACGCAGCCGTACGGGTTGCGGTCAGGTATTCACGGGCACCGGACAACGGCATTCTCTTCGGTTGGTGGTCTACAGACAAACCATAGCTAAAAGAGATACTCCCTTTGCCAGCTTTACCTTGCTTAGTCGTAATCATCACAATACCACGGGAAGCCTTTGAACCATAAATAGCCGTCGAAGCAGCGTCCTTCAGTACTTGTATCGTTTCTATATCCGCATAGTTGATATCCTTCATAGTACGAATTACACCATCAATGATTACCATAGGAGAATCACTCTCAGGTGCGGTAGTCGTTCCGCCACGCACTATAATCTGAGGGTCAGCTCCCGGTTGACCGGAATTTACACGGATTTCCATTCCCGGCACTTTTCCCTGTAACATTGACATCGGATTTCCCGTTGGCGAAATAGCCATATCTTTTGAATCCACCTTAGTGATAGCACCAGTCAACGCTGCCTTGGACTGTTTACCATATCCGATAACAACGACATCCGACAAAGCAACCGAACTGCTTCTCATCGTCACCAGAATATTGTTCCGTCCCTTTACCGGTATTTCCTGTTTTTCCATTCCTACAAATGAAAACACTAAAATACCGTCTGCCGGTGCAGTGATGGAATATTTCCCATCCAAATCTGTCACTGTTCCTTGTTGAGAACCTTTCACCAGAACCGAAACCCCTATTAACGGTTCGCGTGTATCGTCCAAAACAACTCCGTTTACAGTTACCTTCTTTTGTTCTATGCCTGAGACTTCAAGTGAAGCCGAAAATACGGGCATACAGAAAGAGAGGATAACCAGTAAGATACCCAATATGCGGAATAGCTTACTCTTTAATAAAAATGCATTTAACATAAATTGTAGATTACAAGTTAATAACTCAAATTTCAGGTTTTTCTATTTTCTTGTTTCATATATTATAAAATTATTTTGCGACAAAAGGAGAAGCCGGCAATCCGAAGTTTGAAAATAAATTCAACGGCTGATAATTCCTGAATCCATATTTAACCCCTACCGGTTCGGGAACTTGTTCACTGGTCAACACCACTTTGGTTTTATTATCAAAAAGAACAGCCTTCGCCGGATAATAGACACCATCTTTTCCGGCAACCTCAAATCCGACAATTTCCCGGTCATAAGATGTCATCCCCATTTCTGCGTAATCGAACTCTACAACCACCTTTTCTTTATCTATTGTAAAAGACTTGTAGAGAGGTCCGCTATAAGGTGTTCCGCTACGCTGGTAAGTTTTAGCTAACGCCCACAAAGCGAGCCTTTTCCCTACGTTCGCTTTGTCAGAGGGATGCACACAAGTACGATTTCCAATATCCGCCGTAACAACCATACCTGCATTGGGAATTTCCTTCAAACATTCCAGTTGCACCTGGCGAATTTCAGCAGCATCCGTCTTGTCCGCGTTTTTCCGCCCATAATCATAGGGAGCTATCTGCACATAATAAAAAGGAAATTCACCTTGATTCCATTCTTTTCGCCAAGACTCTACCATTGCCGGAAACAATCGCCTATATACCTGCGGATTATTCAGATTGCTTTCTCCCTGATACCAAATAGTACCTTTAATGGTGAATTGCTTTATCGGATGAATCATCGCATTATACAATAATGTAGGTTCATCTTTCGGTCTGGCAATGTCTTTGGGGTCTTTGGTCAGTGCCGACAAAGATATTTCCGGAAACTTTTCCGTATATGCCTCTTTATTAATCCATGACTCAATCTTGGAGCCGCCCCAACTGGAACAAATGACACCTACCGGTACATTCAGAACTTTACGCAGATAGTTTGCAAAGAAATAAGCAGTGGCACTGAAATCCGCGACATTAGCCGGTGTAGACTCCATCCAGGGAGTTGCCACGCAATCATCCAACAATGTCTGGCTACTGTTTATTTTAAGCGTAATCATACGAATATTATCGGACGGAAGAGCTGTTGCAATTGCATCACACGAACCTTTTACCGGTTGTCCCCTAAATCCTTTCACTGGCATCTCCATATTCGACTGTCCCGAACATAACCATACTTCCCCTATCAGAACATTCGTAAGTGTTACCGGTTCTCCGTCGGATATAGTAATGGTATAAGGACCGCCGGCAACAGGTGTCTCTACTTGTAGCTTCCATGTACCGTCCGATGCGGAAGTGGTTGTATACACTTTATTATCCCAAGATGTTTTAACCGTGATTTTCCGAAGACGGGCAGCCCATCCCCACAAGTTAGCATTGGTATTCTGCTGCAATACCATATCATTCCCTATAATTGACGGTAGCTTTACCTTGGCCTCCAAAGGTAAAAGACAAAGCATACCGACAATTATGCATAGTACTTTTTTCATGACTTATAATTTTAAATATTAATCCTTCATATCAATAGTCTTAGGACGCAGACATGTGACCAGAATGACCAGCATAATCAAGACGAATATTGCCAAAAACGCAAAGTCACGTCCCAAATGTCCGGCATCTGTAGATTCTCCCAAGATACTCGTTATCGCCGCTCCCGCAAATACTCCGCACATATTCATAATACCATAAGCCGTTGCCCTGTAACGGGCTGAAACAAACTGGCAAAGAATCGGCATATTATTTGCGTCGAACATTCCGAAGCCCACGCCGAACAGAACCGTTCCCATCACCAATGCGAAAATGGAATGACCGAATCCGATAAACAATAAAGAGGGGATAATAAAGCCTAATCCCAAGGCTCCCGTATACACTCTTCCACGTACATTCTTGAGTACCCATCGGTCAGATATATATCCGCCTACTAATACTCCGAACAGTGAAGATAAAGCAATGGAAATGGTAGACATCGGTCCTGCCACGGAAATATCAATAGACAAGCTCTCAGAAAAGAGAGTCGGCAACCAGTTTTTGGCCGCCCATCCCGGGGTGCCCGGCACGCAGAAGTAAAACAGGATAATCCAGAAAAAGACGTTGGAGAACAACATACCCAAACTTTTCAGAACCGGTATCTTTTTCACTTTCTCCTGTATGACAGAGACAGTTCCTCTTTCCTTATCCCGTAAGAAAAAAGCCAGAATGGCACCATAGCCAATACCAATAATACCAAACCAGTGGAATGTGCTATGCCAGGAATACATGGCGGCAAAAGTAGCTCCAAAACCACCTATCGCCTGTCCGACATAAAGTCCCGTCATATGTATTCCCACTGCCAGCGAACGTGTCTTATCCTGATGAAAATCAGCTATCAGAGATAAGGCGGCAGGCAAATACAATGCTTCACTTATTCCCATAATTCCACGAAGCCAATAGAGTTGGTCAAAAGTAGTAGCATACCCCATCAGGTAAGTAACCCCGGACCATACACACAAACTACCTACAATCAACCATTTGCGACTCATACGGTCACCGATAATCCCGGAAATGGGACTCATCAGTCCGTATATCCACAAGAAGACCGCCATCAATCTGCCGAAATTAGCTGCCGATTCCAACTCACGGACATCTGCCATCATAGGAATCCGCATGGTAGAAAGCATCTGCCTGTCCATATAGTTGAGTAAAGCAACTCCCCATAGTAATCCGACTACCACCCAAGGATATATATTTGAAGTTTTACTGTTCATGACCTACCTGTTTAGAATTTCCGTCAAATCAATTTTAATAAAAGCCATATTTGCCTGGCTGCTCTCATATAATATCCCTATTGAATTTTCATCTATTGACGTGATACTGGAATAACCGGCACTACGATATTGGTCAAACAGAATCCAGTATTTCTCAGGCCATGTCATTCCGTCATCAAAACTAACCTTCAAAGTCAATTTATCCCGTGTCTTATAATCGCTGGGATTGGCAAATAAAAGTATGCTTCTCTTTTCTCCGTTCACAGTATAATCATGCCGGTGCAGGCTTGCCATACAAGTCGGTTCCACCAATGACTTCCGCGATGTGGGATGCTCTGTCCACGTCCCGCCTAAGTCCGTTGTCGTACAGATTCTCCGGCCATTTATTTCTTTGTTCCCCCGGTTTCTATTATCACGCATATTCAGCATCACAGTGCCATCGCTTAACTGAGCTACATTACATTCCGTCACATTTGAGTAAGCCGGATTACTGGTTATCCATGTTTTTCCATAGTCTTTACTATATGTAATATTGGAAAATGCAGTACCTTTCTCATCACGTCCCTGCGTAGGAAATACTAAAGTACCGTCCGCCAGTGTAATCCCTTGTCCGGGAGCCGGAGCGAATAGCCACCACTCAGGACGTTTGGTCTTGCCTGTTATGTTATCAGGAAAACTCCATGTCAGTCCGTCGTCCGTACTCTTAGTTATCAAGAACTGGCAGGTTTCTTTCAGACCGGTTCCCGGCTGCGAACCTTTCTTCCGCCACTGATGTATCCAGTAAGTACTGTTTTCATTCAGGCTCTCTATCCACTTGCCATTATCATCCAATGCACCGTGCATCCACAATCCGGCTATATAAATGTCATTTGTATTTCTATCCACAAGGATACAGGCATCACTCACTCCATTAAACTTTTGCGGCAAGCCTCCCCATTCTCCCATATCCAATACCGTTTGAATGGGTTGCCATGTCAGTCCTTTGTCAAGACTCCGATGAAGAGCGATATCTATGTTTCCCTGTAAATCGCGAGCCAAATCATAACGGGCATCAAATATAGCCAATAGAGTTCCGTTGTTACTGGTAGCCAACCCCGGAATACGTGAAGAAACAATGCCATCCTGTCCTTTCTGTCTTAAGGCAACTCCTACTCGCAGGGGTATAGCCTCCTTATTCAAGGCTTTCAGTTCTCCCCGACTCGTTTTTATCCGGCTACAATTCACACTAATACGGTGTGCCAATGAAACCGTATCTTTCAAGGTCACTGCTATCCAGAAAGACAAGGAATCATCTTTCACCTGTATATTATCTGTAAAAGATATTTTCCGTGCAGCAGGTAGCGGTTTACACATCAGACGGGATTCATCTATCAGCCCGTTTTTATGAACTCCGTACACCGCAACAGAAACAATATCAGACAAATCCGTACTTCCCTGCAAGTCAACATCAATTTGACGAATGACGTAAGGGCGGTTGTCTGTTTGAATCAAAGTTGCCTTAATAGTTGGATTAATTTGCTTCTTGACCAAAACAGGGATGACAGGTCTTTCCAGTTCGAACCTTATATCTTTACCCAAAGATATATCCGGTATCCATAATAAAATCATCGAAAATATGATAAATATTTTCTTACTTACTTTCATAGTATCTTTATTTTAGGTAAATTTGAACGCATTTAACTAGATTAGGGGGAGATAGACAGGAAGTAAAGTAGCTAACCCCAGCAATACACTTTTACTGTCATCTCCTCTTTCATATCACTAGAACTCAAAGAATTTTATCGCATCCAAATCACCTTTCAGTTTTTCATACTCTTCCACTGAAAAAGCTTTTATCGGTAACCGGCAACTGCCACAATCAATGCCTATCAATTTCATGATAGCTTTACCGCCACGTACGCCGCCGCCATATCTAATAATCACCTCTACCGTACGAATAGACTTCATTTGCCAGGCACGCGCCGTCTCCACATCATTTTTCTTCATTGATTCGAAGATGGCATGGTAGACATTAGGGATATAATTATACGTACTTCCTACACCTGCCACTGCTCCCATAGACAAACCGGCAATCAGAATTTCGTCAAAGCCATGCAATACTTCAAACTTATGCTGTTCCAAGTCGATGCAAGCCCCCATCTCCATCAAGTTATTATGAGTAAACTTCGTACCTACCAAATTTGGCATTTTCTTCTTACCCTCTACCAAAAATTTATCCACCGGCAAGTTAACCCCTGTGATTGACGGCATATTATAATAATAGAAAGGCAACTCACCGGCAACCCGGCAAATCGGTGCAAAGAAATCAACCAGTTCATCTACTGTCCCCGGTTTGAAAAAAGAAGGGGCAATTGAAGCGATGGCATCAGCTCCCGCCTGTGCCGCATGACGTGCCAGTTCCATTGCGTCCCGCTGGCAGTTTGAGCCGACATGAGCAATCACCTTGAAACGCTTGGCAGCAGAAGCCACCCATTTTTCAAGAATTGCCTTACGCTCGTCAATCGTCAACGAAGAAAACTCACCGGTCGTACCGCACACAAATACCCCTTTCACAGGAGTTGATGCTATCCAGTCAGCATACTTATCAATAACAGATAAATTCACATCCCCATTTTCATCCATTGGGGTGAAGGTGGCCGCAACCATACCTTCCAGTCTTTCATAATTTTTCATAATGCATTTAATTAGATTATTATTTTATTTCACTTTCGGAAAATTCCTTTCAAGATTAACGGTGTCCGTATGCCGGGTTGTACCTCCCCACTCACAATATAAACTGTATCTTGCGTATATACAGCATTTGTGGTAACAGGAATGGGATAAGGGCAATCAATCGTATCAATCAATCTGTTTGTCTCTGTACTTAATATCCGTACTTTACGGCTGAAACCGGGATGTTCAGGAGAGGTCGGCAACAGTTCTTCCACTCCACCTAATAAAATTATCTTATCGTTTTCATACGGAACAGCAGTTCCCGCCATTACCGGAAAAGTATCGGTCAACTTGTCCCATTGCTTGCTGTCCGGTTCAAATACGTACCCCTCCGTATATTCCGTCATCGCCTTATCCGGTGCATAGCTTCTTCCGCTGAAGAGATAAAACTTCCCGCTTTGAACCACGCCTACTGCATAGGAAAGGGAAGGACCGTCCCAAGCCGGCATTTTCTGCCATCCCTTCTCCTTATGAAGTAAATCAAGCATATAAAAATGATGAGTTGACCGTTCATTTACCATAGATTCCTGCCCCCCAGCAATATAAATACAATTACCACAAACAGCCCCCGTTGCATTAGCCAACGGAACCGGCAAAGATGGATAACTGACAGAATCTATTACAAACGAATCTCTTTCTTTTTTTATAAGAAATACTTTATTGCTACACTGCACACGGTCGCATCCACCGATACACAATAAACCTTCCGGCAAACTTATTGAAACCCCATAAGCAAGCGGCCGGCCAAGGAAATCATCAAAAACAGACCAGTTCTTTGTATCCAAGTCATAGCTATATAAAGCAGACCACCAAGTCTTAGTACCTCCTTCCCAAGGATACCTATCCGGAAAATTTGCTCCACCCAGCACAAGCAGCTTTCCTTCCACTATCCCGGAATATGCCCCCGCTAATCCGATATTCTCCGGCATGCCGGCACATCCCGGAAGCAACAATGCATTTTCCCATTGTGCCTCTATCCTCTTCTCTTCTTTTCTAAAACAAGACGTACTCATAGACAATACTATTAAGGATAAACATAAAATTATCAGATGCCGCTTTTTCATAGACTTTCCGCCTTTTCATTCTCCTCTTTCTCCGCCAGCAACTCCTGACTCCGGTTTACTTTGAAAATCTTATAAACCTCAAAATGTCTTTCGATGGCATCCCGGTATCCTTTCTCATCCCCCTTTTTGATAAAATCCAGCAAATCGGCATGAGTAGCTATCCGCCCGCTTTTACTCATCTCTATGTTTATGGGCTTTAAGTAGTCCTTGAATTTTTCTTTCACATAGACAAGTATAGGATGAATGATTTCCTGGAATTCGGATATGATTTTATTTCCGGTGATTTTATATAATTTCGTATGAAAAGCCGATTCACTGATTAATGCATATTCGTTATTTTCAAAAACAATTCCCATTTTTACAATTTCACTCAATTCCTCAATATCCTTGGGAGTTATTTTACGGAATATATCACTTGATATACCTATTTCGAGCGCGATTCTGAAATCCAGCAAATCCAAAATTGTTTCTTCACTTAAAACACGAGGGTCTATCACTCTTTTCATTCCTCCCAAAATAGAGGGCTCGGTCAGAACCATTCCCTTACGGGGACGCGCATGAATCAACCCCATCATTTTCAGACGGCTCAGTGCCTCTCTAACCACACTTCTTGCAACTCCCAGTTCAGCCGCCAAACTATTCTCATTAGGAATAGAGTCCCCACGTCCCAAATCATTCTTTTTAAAGTAGGTAAGCAGACTGTCTTCTACCTGGTCAATTAACGTTGTTTGATTGATTTCTATCTTCATATCATTAGATTTTTGTTATTTGTATTATTTGTCTGACAAATAATACAAATGCAATATTAAGAGATTTTTTTTAGAATACAAGAAGATAATAATAGAAAAATAAGCATATGTGTTGAAAAACATATTTTAGGAGATGGACAGAAAAGAATCAGGAGATGAGATATACTTGTGAAAAATAGAAGGACAATAAAGGGCATAAAAAAAGGCTATCTATCCCAGACAGCCAATCTTTTTTGTTAACCTTAAATCTAATACTATGAAAAACACATTGCAAAGATACGTACTTTCCGCATATCTCCAAATTTTCGGAGTGAAGCAGCGTATCTTATAACATGGTTTAATAAAAGCAACAGACTCGTTAACATTTAACATAAATCAATCGGATATTAACGAATACCCGATTGAGTGATTCAGAGATTATTCATATCGTAAAGAACGGGCAGGTTTGCTCATTATTATCTTCATGGTCTGGAAAGCTACTGTTATAAATGAGATAAACAGCATCAGCAATACAGGTACAATAAAGAACCATGCCTTCAAGTCCGTACGGAAAGCATAATGACTCAACCAGACATTCATGCTGAACCAGGCTACCGGAAGAGCAATGATAACCGCTATCAAAATCAACTGGAAGAATCCCTTGACCAACTGATAAAAGAGTGTCCAACGGGAAGCACCGAGCACTTTGCGTATTCCCATTTCTTTGGTACGGGTAGAACAGGAGAACATGACCAATACCCAAAGTCCCAAACAGGAAATGAAAATAGCCAGTCCGGTAAAAGAGCCAATCATCACACCGAACACTTCATCCTGACGATACTGATGGTCGAAGAACTGGTCGAGGAAGAAGTAATCGAAACTGGAATCCGCAAAGTATTGGTTCCAAATCTCATGTACCTGTGATACCAATTCACGAGGGTCGCCGGAAGTCATCACGATAGAGATATAACGTTGTGGCAGCCAGGCAATCTTGTCTTTATGAATCAGCATGATGGGGGTATAATTCTTGCTCAACGCCTGTTGATGATAATCCTTCACGACCCCGATAATCTGCATCGGGGCATCGGTACATTCAACAGTCACCAACTCCCCTATCGCCTCATCATTAGACGTAAAGCCTAGGTTACGTACGGCCGTTTCGTTAATCACCAGTTTATCCACATCGTCTCCATAGTCTTCCGAGAAACTTCTTCCGGCTACGACTTGCAGTCCATAGGCATCTACATAATCGGGGTCACAAGCAAGCATTTCATACAAGCGGTTCTGCTTCAAGGCATCATTGGTGCGACGGTTGGAAAGGAAAGTTGCCACTTCCTCACCCGGCACTGCACCGGAAAAAGTAACCTGATGCACTAAAGGCAAACGGGCTATTGCTTTCTTCATCGCTTCCAGTTTTGTATTCAATCCTTCGGTATGTCCGGGAAACTTGACCACCAATGTCTGATTAGTCTTTACTCCCAAAGACTGGCTGCGCATAAAGTTCAACTGCGCAAAGACAATCAATGTGCCGCAAAGCAATATCATCGAAGCCGTGTATTGAATGATAACCAATACTTTCCGTGTTCGCTCGCCGGATTTGCCATGCAGGAATTTTCCTTTCAATAGCGTAATCGGTTTCCGGTTCAGCAAAGCCAATGCCGGATAATATCCGGAAAGGAATATCCCGGCAATGAAAACAAAAACAAGTAAAATCCACCAATAATCCATCAACCAGACGGAGAAGGTTACGGTACGTCCTACCAATTGATTAAAATACGGAAGAATCAGTTCTATCAATCCTACAGCTAGTACAAAAGCTATCAAGTTCATTACCAATGCTTCAAACAGGAACTGGTGAATCAACTGCTTGCGGAAAGCTCCCACTACCCGCCGTACTCCCACTTCTTTGGCACGCTCCATTGAGCGGGCTACGGTAAGGTTTATATAGTTTATCCAGGCAATCGCCAAAATAGCAATAGCAGCAAAAATCAAAGCAATCATGGAAGAACGGTTTCCCTTTGTCTCCGCTTCATATCCTACTTGCGGAGTAAGATGTATATCCGCCAAAGGAATTAAAGAGACTCCCCATGTCTTGTTTTTCAACGCTTCATCCGTCTTGTACTTTTCCGCCATTACAGGAAATTCTTTCTCTATTTCCGCTTTCCTTTCGGGAGAGTCGAGCAGGACGTAGGTATAAGCCTCGTGTTTGTACCAATACTCTTGCGCATACTTGGGCAAAGACTTATAAGAAATCAGAAAACTGTAATGTATATGCGAGTTGGAAGGCATTTCTTTCATCACTCCGGTCACTTCACACGATATTTTATCGTACGTTCCGGTAAAGATGAGTATCTTTCCGATGGGGTCTTCATCTTTGAAATATTTGTGGGCAATGCGTTCGGTAATTACCACTTGCCCAGGCATGGAAAGACAGGTTTTCTTATCCCCTTTCAGAAGTTCGAAATCAAAAAGGCGAAAGAAACTCGGCTCAGCATAAGCTATCTGATTCTCCCGCAAGGTCAGTTCTCCGTATTTCACGATTTGTTCCGGCTGGAACAGGGAGCCGATTCGGGTATAATCTTCAATTCCGGCAAGGTTCTCTTTCATAGCCGAACCATATCCGAAAGAACTGCTTGCCCAGTAGTCGGTCAGCACATCCCCTTCGTGGAACGTACTTTGCACGCGGTAGATATGGTCATACTTCGTATGCATTTTATCAAAGCTGAATTCAAAGGTCACGTAAGTGAGAATCAGCAATGCCGATGCCATACCAACTGCCAGTCCGAATATATTAATGAAGCTGAACCTTTTCCGTTTCATCAGATTCCGCCAGGCACTATTCCAGTAATTTCCTATCATACGGTTTCGTTTTTAGATGATGTATTCTTTTCCAGTGGACGGTTGATGTTTTCGGCTACAATCTGTCCATCCAGCAATTGAACGACACGGTGTGCGTACATGGCATCCCGTTGGGAGTGGGTGACGATGATGATAGTAGTCCCCTGACGGTTCAGTTCGCTCAACAGTTCCATTACTTCTATACCGTTCACCGAGTCCAGGTTTCCGGTAGGTTCGTCGGCGAGAAGTAATTTACAGTCCGTCACCACGGCGCGGGCAATAGCTACACGCTGTTGCTGTCCGCCGGACAGTTGCTGGGGATAATGGTTGGCACGATGCAGTAGATTCACTTTTTCGAGTACTTTATTTACCCTTTCTTTGCGATTGTCAGCTTTGACACCCAGATAAACAAGGGGTAATTCCACATTCTCATATACGGTCAGCTCGTCAATCAGGTTGAAACTCTGGAAGATAAAGCCGAGATTGCCTTTCCTAAGAGCTGTCAGTTGGTTCTCATTCATTTTATCCACTTGTTGCCCATCAAATAGATAAGAGCCGGAAGTAGGAGAATCAAGTGTGCCCAAAATATTCAGCAGTGTGGACTTACCGCATCCCGAAGGCCCCATTATAGCTACAAATTCTCCACGTTCCACCTGCAAGGTAACTTCGTTCAAAGCTTTTGTCTGCACTTCTTCGGTTGTGAAGAGTTTTGTCAGTTTTTCAGTCTTAATCATAATCAGTTCAATATTTATTAGTTATTCATATTTTAAAGTATCACTTGTGAGAAGTAATTTATCATATTACGACCTTATTTCAATATCAGTTTCTCATTATCACCAAACAATTCATATCCGGAAACAATTACCCGGTCTCCAGGTTTCAATCCTTCGGTGACCTCATAGTATTGTGGATTTTGTCGACCGATGCGGATAGGCTGGCGAATAGCAAATTTACCACTTTCATCTACAACATACATCCATCGCCCGCCGGTTATTTGAAAAAATCCGCCACGCGGCACCAAAATAGCCTGTGCAGGGTCGCCCAACTGAAGATTTATATGATAAGTCTGTCCTGCACGTATATTCTCCGGCCGTCCGGCTGTGAACTGCAAGTCGGTACGGAACTGTCCTTCTTTCACTTCCGGATAGGGCTTTGTCACCTCCAGTTTATAGCTACCACCATCACGGGTAAAGTCAGCCGGCAATCCGGGCACAACACGCTCCACGTAATGCTCGTCAATCTGTGCCTGCACTTTCAAATCAGGGGTGATGATTTGACCGATGTGCTCACCCGCCGCTATTGATTGTCCTATCTGTGCGTCAAGGTTACCTACCTGCCCGTCAATAGGGGCTTTTACTTTCAAGTTCTCAATCCGTTCGCGCACCAGCGCAAGGCTCCGCTTCATATTACGTATGTTCTCGTCCAGGCTGCTTACCTGGCTTTCACGAAAAATATTGTCTTGACGGATGCGCTCGTCAATGACATCCAGTTGTTCTTTGGCTGCCTCATATTCTTCCTTGGCAAGACGATAATCTTCTTGCGCAATGAGCTGCTCTTTTATCAGACGACTGTATTGTTCGTAACGACGCTGTTTCACCATCCTATCCTTATTCAGTCCGATACGCTCCTGTTTCAAACGCAGACGTTCCTGCTCCATACTGATACGGGTATTACGGAGTTCGTTTTCCTGATAAGCCAAATCCGCTTCACTCTGCATAATGCCGATGTTCAACAGCGGATTGCTGAGACGCAGAATCACGTCGCCTGCCTTCACCATAGCACCTTCTTCTTTCAGACGTTCTTCCACGCGTCCGCCTTCCACGGCATCCATATAAATAATACGGTTGGGCATTACCTGACCGATGACGCGGATATAGTCGTTAAATTCACCACGCTCAACGGTGGCAATCGTCAGGCGTTCTTTCTCCACAGTCATGGTAGAGGCGGTATCCCTGAGCATGAAATATAAAATAACGGCAATGGCAAAAGTTATACCACCTATTATATATAGGTGTTTGCGGGTAATGCCGGATTTGCGTTCAATAGGTGTATCCATAAGATTAATTCTGTTTTTATAAAAAAGTTCCTTCCCGATAATATTTCTCCAATTTCACCATCATCTCTACCTGCAAACGTACACGAACCAGTTCTGCCTTGGCGGAGATAAAACGATTGCGGGCTTCCATTAACTGAAAGACAGAGATAAGCCCTTCCTCCCATTTCCGTTCGGATTCTTTCAAGACCTGAGTCTCCGCACTTAACTGTTGCAATACCTGTTGATGTTCCATATATCCGGCACGCAGGGAAAGAAGGGTTTGCTCAATGTCGGTATATAGCTGTTGCTTCTCCAGTTCTTCCTCATTCTTCAGGCGATACAGGTTCAGTTTCAGCTTCCTCTGATTCGTCAGACGTTCAAAACCACCCAACAAAGGGAAAGAGATACCAATGCCGATATACTTTCCTATATTATCCCGTAATTGCCTGGCGGAAAATGCAGTGTTGTAGAAATTGGAACCGACCGTAAAACGAGCATAAATAGAAGGAGAAAAAGCTCCGCCTGCCATCGCATATTCCTTGCGGGCGGCTTTCCGCTTTAAGCTAATCATACGCAGTGCAGGAAGTGTTTCCAAGGATTGCCCATACAATGTTTCCGTAGAGGGGAGTGAAAGCAACGGGAGTTTACTCAATTCGGCAATCGTATCCTGAATGACAAGTGTATCGCCCGGCTGAAAGTTCATCAACTGTTCCAAATACAGCAATGCCAACCGGCAACTATTGGCACGGGACTGATAACGATATATATCCCCTTCCCTGCGGGCTTTCACCTCTTGCAAGTCAGAAACGGATTTCAAACCCAGTTCCACAAATGTCTCGGTTTGTTTCAAGTATCGTTCGCTCAACCTGCTTTGCTCCAAAGCCAAGTCCAGAAGTTTTCTTTCCAAAACCAGTTTGTAGTAAGCGTCCGTCACTTGATAAGCCAGTTCATTCTGCCTGTCTTTCAACTCCCACTCGCTGCGTTCCCTATTCATTTTCCGAAAACGAACCTGATTGATACGTGAGAATCCTTCAAACAAAGACAAAGTCATATCAAGACCTACTGTTCCTTCTTCAAAAGTTTTTTCCGTATATCCATTAGTATCCGGGTCTATCGAACGCCCGAAACGCTTTCCTGTTTCTGCGTTGGCTACTATGCGGGGAAGAAATGTACCGATAGCGGCAGTATAATCCGCCCGTGCTTCCTTTATGCCGATAGCACTGTTCCGTATAGAAGGATTCTGCTTCCATGCCAAGCGGATACATTCGTCCAAACTCATTGCCGGTTGAGCATACGCAATCGGGGGAAATAAAAACAATAAAAAGAAAATGTTCCTCATTCTTTACTATTATATATGGGATTGTGTGTTACGCAGATAAAAAAGCAAACACAATGCCACAAATCTTAAGCCGTTGATTATAAAACAGATAATATATTACCCAATCTTATTTCCGTCCAATTATTACACACCATATCGTCCAAAATCTGGACGTTATCAATAAAGAGCCACCCAACCTGCGTGCAAACAACAATTATCCAACGTTCAGTCTCTAAATATTCCTTAGACAGAACACAGAATAAAGCCATGTTTCAAGAAATGTATCATAAAATGTCTAATTATTGGACACTCCCTTGCAGAGAAAAGCAAAAACGAATATCTTTACCCGAAAACTTAGAGAATCATTCAACCCAGACAGATACCCCCAATCTTACATATATGGAAACCGGAACTATTTTAATAGTAGATGATAATAAAAGCGTGTTGGCTTCACTGGAGCTTTTGCTCGAAAATGAATTCAGCACAGTCCGTACAGCCGCTAATCCTAACCAGATAACGACACTGCTCACTACTACTTCCATTGATATTGTAATCCTCGATATGAATTTTTCAGCCGGTATCAATAACGGCAACGAAGGATTGTACTGGCTGAAACGTATTCACGAAATCCGCCCTGCGCTCCCTGTGGTGATGCTGACCGCCTACGGAGATGTGGAACTGGCCGTAAAAGCCTTAAAGCACGGAGCTACCGATTTTCTTCTCAAACCTTGGGATAACCGGACACTGGTTCAGAAAATAAAGGAAGCATACAATCATAAATCAAACGGGAAAAGTTCCTCGAAATCAAAGAACCAAACTGCCGGCTCCGGCAATCCGAACAAGCCGGAAATGCTGATAGGGCACTCTCCCGCCATGCTGCAATTAATAAAGGTAGTCAACAAAGTAGCCAAAACCGATGCCAATATCCTGATAACCGGAGAAAACGGAACCGGAAAAGAAATGTTGGCCAGGGAAATACACCGCCTGTCCCCACGCAATACCCGCCCGATGTTAAGTATCGACATGGGAGCTATCAGCGAATCCCTTTTCGAGAGCGAGCTTTTCGGACACGAGCGCGGGGCTTTTACGGACGCTTACGAAAGCCGTTCGGGAAAGTTCGAAGCCGCCAGCGGCAGTTCGCTTTTTATGGATGAGATTGGCAATCTTCCCCTCGCACTGCAAGCCAAATTACTGACTGTACTACAAAACAGGAATATCACCCGAATCGGGAGCAATAAAGTCATCCCAGTTGATATCCGGCTCATTTCCGCCACCAATAAAGACATTCCGGAAATGGTGAAACAAGGATTATTCCGCGAGGACTTATTTTACCGCATCAACACTATCCACCTGGAAATCCCTCCATTGCGTGAACGGGGTGACGACATACTCCTGTTCGTCGAAACCTTTCTCCACCGTTTCGCTTCCAAATACCAACGTCCGGAAATGAGGATGCATGAGCAAACGATAGAGAAACTACGCTCCTACCACTGGCCGGGCAATATCCGGGAACTGCAACACGCTATCGAGAAAGCCGTTATCTTATGTGAAGGCAACGTGATACGTCCCAAAGACATTCTGGTAAAACAAACCTGGAAACCGCAAACCACCAGTACTGTCCCCAATCTGGAAGAAGTGGAAAGGCAAGCCATTGAAACAGCCATCCTGCAAAACAACGGAAACCTGACCGCCGCTGCCGAACAACTGGGAATCAGCCGTCAGACACTCTATAACAAACTAAAACGCTTCAAATCCTGAACAGCATGATATTCAGCCGACACATCTATTGGATTATACTGCTACACGTCGTACTTATTCTCGCCACCTCGGGAACAGGCGCCTGGCTTATCATCTCACAACGCGGATTTGTGACAGGCACATTATTAATCACCTGTTCCCTCTTCCAAATCAGCGGACTGGTAAACAAGCTGAATTCATTCAACCAAAAGTTACGTATCTTTTTCGACGCCATAGAAGATAAGGACAATATGCTTTACTTCCCCGAACAAAACGTCAGCAAAGAACAGGAAAAGCTGAACCGCTCTCTCAACCGCATCAATCTCCTGCTCGCCAGAACCCAATCAGAATATTCCAAACAGGAACACTTCTACCGCTCACTTCTGGAAGAAGTGCCCAGCGGTGTATTGGCATGGGATTCTACCGGAAAGATAATCATGGCAAACAGCGCCGCCCTCTCCTTATTGGGCTGCCAACAATTAACCCGATACCGGCAACTGGAATCCCTGTTGCAAGAAAAAGGCAGAAAGGAGCATCTCAGCCTCTCACAAAACCACATGAAACTACAAGATGAAACAATCACCCTCTTATCTATCAAGGATATCGGCGACGAACTTAGCAACAAGGAAAGTGAATCGTGGAACAAACTAAGCCACGTGCTCACCCATGAAATAATGAACACAATCGCCCCTATTATCTCCCTGTCGCAAACACTGTCCGCCTATCCGGACATCAACGAGAAAGCGGTTCGCGGACTCCGCATCATTCAGGCACAAAGCGAACGTTTGTTGCAATTCACCGAATCCTTCCGCCATCTCTCCTACCTGCCACAACCTGAAAAGAAACTTTTCTCACTTACGGCAACCCTGGAGAATCTCCGTGAACTCCTGTCCGGCGATTTCAAAGAAAACAATATTACCTTCACACTGACCTGCCATCCCGAAACGATTTATATGAAAGGCGACGAAAACCAACTCTCACAAGTCCTGCTCAACCTTCTGAAAAACTCCATGCAAGCACTGGAAGAAAAAGAAGAAGGCAGAATCAGTATCCACGTACAACAAGACGAACGCCTATCTATCGACATTACGGACAACGGCCCGGGTATTCCACCCGAATTGCAGGAAAAGATATTCATTCCTTTTTTTACCACCAAATCAGAAGGCAGCGGCATCGGGTTGAGTCTCTGCAAACAAATCATCCGCCTTCACGACGGGCATCTCACCGTCAAGGAAAGCTCCCCCGGCAAAACAGTTTTTCACATTGATATGCCGCTATAAAACAAACCTTTCCATGCTTTTATGTGTTATTGTGTAAAGAACTTATTACATTAAAAAAGCATGAAAGAAAAATACTGGAGATATTCCCTCATTATCATTATACTATTAATGGGAGTCATTATTTTCCGACAAATCACTCCTTTTATGGGGGGACTGTTGGGCGCACTTACTATTTATATCCTGGTACGCGGACAAATGGGCTACCTGATAAACAGGAAAAATATGAAACGCAGCATTGCCGCACTACTGATTATTGTAGAAACAATTCTCGTTTTCCTAGTTCCTGTGGGTCTGACGGTATGGTTACTCGTCGACTTGCTGAAGAACATTAATCTGGATCCTCAAACCTTCATCGAACCAATCCAGCAAACGGCAGAAGCCATCAAGATAAAAACCGGATACGACGTTTTGGGAAATGATACGTTGTCATTTCTCATTTCTTTAGCACCACGTATCGGACAAATTATCATGGGCAGTATCAGCAGCCTGGCTATCAATCTATTCGTCATGATATTCGTCCTTTATTTCATGCTCATGGGCGGAAGAAAAATGGAAGCTTACATTGATGACATCCTTCCTTTCAATGACAAGAATACGCAGGAAGTAACAAACGAAATCTTTATGATTGTGCGTTCCAATGCCATAGGCATTCCTTTGTTGGCAATTATACAGGGGGGAGTCGCCATGATAGGTTACCTCATCTTTGGTGCTCCCAATATATGGCTTCTGGGCTTTTTCACTTGCTTTGCCACTATTATCCCGATGGTAGGTACCGCACTGGTGTGGTTTCCGGTATCTGTCTATTTTGCCCTGACCGGCGACTGGTTCAATGCAATCGGCCTGTTTGCGTATGGCGCCATAGTCATTTCACAATCCGATAACCTTATCCGGTTTATCCTTCAAAAGAAGATGGCGGACACACATCCGCTCATCACTATCTTCGGTGTAGTCATCGGTTTGCCGATATTCGGGTTTATGGGAGTCATCTTCGGGCCGCTGTTGCTATCATTATTCTTCCTTTTCGTTGATATGTTCAAGAAAGAATATCTGGATTCGCGAAATAAGCTTCTTCTAAAATGAAAGAACTACCGAAAAAATGCGTACTTTTGTGAGCGTAAAAACGACACTATAATTCATGGAAGCATTTACATTCAATACTGCCGAGCTGATTGCATTATCAGCAGCAGGAGTTCTTTTTATCATTCAGCTTATTTACTATCTCGGTTTGTACAACCGGATACATCTGCGTAACAAGGCAGTACGTAAAGAGGAAGCTCACTTCACACGGGAATTGCCGCCACTTTCCGTCATCATCTGTGCACGCAACGAAGCTGATAACCTGCGTAAAGTCCTGCCTGCCATACTGGAACAGGATTATCCGCAATTTGAAGTGATTGTCATCAACGACGCTTCCACAGACGAGACAGAAGATGTACTGGGATTTATGGAAGAGAAATATCCCCATCTCTATCACAGTTTTACTCCTGACAGCGCCCGCTATATCAGCCATAAGAAACTGGCTCTGACATTGGGCATCAAAGCCAGCAAACACGACTGGCTCGTATTCACGGAAACCAACTGTATCCCCGCAAGTAAGAATTGGTTGAAACTGATGGCACGCAACTTTACCTCGCAAACGCAGGTGGTATTGGGCTATAGCGGCTATGACCGCACCAAAGGATGGCTGCACAAACGTGTCGCATTCGATACACTGTTCCAGTCATTGCGTTACCTGGGCTTTGCCTTGGCCGGAAAGCCTTATATGGGTATCGGTCGCAACCTTGCCTACCGCAAAGAATTATTCTTCAAGCAGAAAGGCTTTTCCAGTTATCTGAACCTGCAACGCGGAGAAGATGATTTATTTATCAATCAGATAGCCAACAGCAGTAATACCCGTGTAGAAACGGACTTCAACGCTACCATGCGGATACAACCTGTTTACCGTTATAAAGACTGGAAAGAGGAAAAAGTCAGCTATATAGCTACCTCACGTTTTTATCGTGGAGCGCAACGTTACTTATTAGGTTTTGAAACCCTGTCACGCCTGTTGTTCTATGCCGCTTGTATCACTGGTATTGTATTCGGCATTCTTAGCTTCCATTGGCTGCCGGCAGGTATCGCATTATTGCTTTGGCTGATTCGCTACACCGTGCAAGCCGTCATTATCAACCAAGCAGCCAAAGAGATGGGTGGCAACAGGAAATATTATTTCTCATTGCCTGTGTTCGATATTCTCCAACCGATGCAGTCATTGAATTTCAAACTCTGCCGCTTCTTCCGTGGTAAAGGAGACTTTATGAGAAGATAAATTAACGTGAGTTTGAGATAGCATTCATCCATATGGCTTACTCGTATCTCATGGAACTCGCCGGATTGATTTTTGTAATCAGGAATGAAGGGCCTATCAGCATCAAGACAGCAGCCGACAGTGTGCCGATATTAATCAAAAGGAAAAGCAATATATTGAAAGAAACCGGAACCACATCTACATAATAAGTCTCCGGATCAAGTTTAAAAATACCGAATTGGGATTGAAGGATACAGAATGCCAAACCGATGGCATTTCCCCAAAGCATCCCTTTACCAATCAGGAAAACGGCAAACCAAAGGAAGGTCTTGCGAATCGTAAAGTTATTCGCTCCCAAAGCCTTCAGGATACCAATCATGTTCGTACGTTCGATAATGATAATCAGCAAACCGGAAATCATGGTAAAGCCGGCAACACCTATCATTAGAATCAGAATCACCCACACATTCAAGTCAAGCAGGTCAAGCCACGCAAATATCTGCGGATTCAACTGTTCGATGCTACGCACATAATATACGCCGCCCAGTTCATCCTGCCGGTTATCAGTGTCGATTGCTATTTCATACGTCGTATCTTCCAGCTTATCATAATCTTTCACTTGAAGCTCCACTCCGGTCACCTGCTCCGGTTGCCAACCATTCAGGCGATTCACCAGACTAAGGTCGGTCAATAAAAAAAGATTATCATATTCGGAAAAGTTTGTCTGATAAATTCCGGCAATAGTCAGCCGCCGGGCACGTACATCGTCCTGTATATAATAGGTATATATCTTATCCCCCAACTTCAACTTCATCTTCGTAGCCAAAGCCTTGGAAATAAGTACCTGATTACTGGAAACAGAGTCACTGAAAACCGGAATTTCGCCTTCCACCAAATATTCTTCCATGAAGCGGGGATCAAACTCCGGCCCTACACCTTTCAGTACCATTCCCTGAAAAGCATCATCCGTCTTTATCATACCCGGTTTCGTAGAAAAACGCTGTACGTGGCTTATTTCGGGATAACCGGCAAGAGCCGCCATCATGCTATCCCCCACTATAATTGGATGAGTCTCATAAGAACTGGCCGCATCCAGATTGGTAATCTGGATATGCGAACCGAATCCTATGACTTTATTCCGTACTTCACTTTTAAACCCGATAACCACCGCCACAGCTATAATCATGACCGCCAGTCCGATAGCAATACCCGCCATGGCAATGAGGACCGCAGGACGTGACACCTGCTTTCCGCCATCGCTTTCACGATAGATACGCCGGGCTATGAAAAGTGATAGAGACAATTTTTTAGTGATTAATGATTAATCTACTCTTCCCGGATACGCTTCCAAAGCCTTCTGCAAAACAAAAAGCGCACGGGTTAAATCTTCTTTCTTCAACACGTAAGCGATACGGACTTCGTTAATGCCGGAACCCGGAGTCGTATAAAAACCGGAAGCCGGAGCCATGAATACCGTCTGACCTTCATATTCGAAATCAGAAAGACACCATGCACAGAACTTGTCCGAATCATCTACCGGAAGTTTTGCTACGGTATAGAAAGCGCCCATCGGAATCGGAGAATAAACACCCGGAATACGGTTCAGCCCGTCAATCAGGCATTTACGACGTTCCACGTATTCGTCATACGTCTCGCGATAGTATTCTTCCGGAGCATCCAAAGAAGCCTCAGCAGCAATCTGTCCAATCAAAGGGGGACTCAAACGAGCCTGGCAGAACTTCATAACAGCGTCACGTATCTCTTTGTTCTTGGTAATCAGCGCACCAATACGGATTCCACATTCCGAATAACGTTTCGAAACGGAGTCAATCAGTACCACATTATTCTCGATACCTTCCAAATGGCAGGCAGAGATATAAGGAGAACCCGTATAAATAAATTCACGATATACCTCGTCGGAGAAAAGGAACAAATCATACTTCTTCACCAGGTCACGAATCTGATTCATCTCGCGACGGGTATACAGATAACCGGTCGGGTTATTCGGATTACAAATCAGTATCGCTTTGGTGCGTTCGTTTATCAGCTCTTCAAATTTCTCCACTTTCGGAAGTGAGAAACCCTCTTCGATAGTCGTAGCAATAGTGCGAATCTTCGCTCCGGCAGAGATGGCGAACGCCATATAGTTAGCATAAGCCGGTTCCGGAACAATAATCTCGTCCCCCGGATTCAGGCAGGAAAGGAAAGAAAACAATACCGCTTCCGAACCGCCCGATGTAATGATTATATCATCTGCCGTAAGGTTGATATTGAACTTTGCATAATATCCTACTAATTTCTCGCGATAGCTACGGTAACCTGCACTGGGACTGTATTCCAGCACTTTGCGGTCAATATTGCGTATCGCGTCAATCGCGGCCTGAGGAGTGGGCAGGTCAGGCTGTCCGATGTTCAGGTGAAATACATGGACTCCGCGTTGCTTGGCAGCGTCTGCCAAAGGAGCCAGTTTTCTGATAGGAGATGCAGGCATCTCGTTTCCGCGAATGGATATGGTTGGCATAATTTTAACTACAAATTACTTAATTACTATTTACTTTATCTACTTGGAGCTGCAAATGTACGCAATAATTTGAATACAGAGACATAAAAACTTTAAAAACCTTAGCAAGGTTAAAAACGTTATGGGATTTTGAAAATAAAGCTATACATTTGTCATACGGAAAACTTAAAACAATATCATAATGACCATACACCTTATCTCATTCGCGTCACTACTTCATAAACAAGTCTCACTGCGCAGTTCACACGAAGCGATTTTGAGTGAACTTGAAAAATATTATACCGTAAAACTCGTCGACTATCAGGATATGGACAAGTTGACGAGTGATGATTTCAAAATTATTTTTATCGCTACCGGCGGAGTAGAAAGGCTGGTCATCCAACATTTCGAAAACCTCCCCCGCCCTGCCATTTTACTGGCAGATGGCATGCAAAACTCTCTTGCAGCCGCCCTGGAGATATCTACATGGCTTCGCGGAAGGGGAATGAAGAGCGAAATCCTTCATGGTGAACTGCCATCCATTATACAGCGTGTACATATACTTTATAATAATTTCCGGGCACAACGTTCATTATTCGGCAAACGTATCGGAGTTATCGGCACTCCTTCATCCTGGCTGGTCGCCAGTAATGTTGACTATCTGCTGGCAAAACGCCGTTGGGGCATCGAATACATAGACATTCCACTGGAACGTATCTATGAACATTTTCAACAAATCACGGATGATCAAGTAGGTGCTTCCTGTGCCGCAGTCGCCTCGCAAGCTCTTGCCTGCCGAGAGGGAACTCCTGAAGATATTATCAAAGCGATGCGGCTCTACCGGGCTATCAAGAAAGTATGCGAAGAAGAGAAGCTGGAAGCACTGACACTAAGTTGTTTCAAACTGATTGAGCAAATCGACACTACCGGCTGTCTGGCATTGTCCTTGTTGAATGACGACGGAATAATGGCAGGCTGCGAAGGTGATCTTCAATCCATATTCACCCTGCTTGCCGTGAAGTCACTAACCGGAAAAGACGGATTCATGGCAAATCCTTCCATGATTAATACACGTACCAACGAACTTATTTTAGCACACTGTACCATCGGGCTGAAACAAACGGAAAGGTATATTATCCGCAACCATTTCGAAACGGAAAAAGGAATTGCCATCCAGGGATTGCTCCCGACAGGAGACGTGACTATCATAAAGTGCGGCGGCGAATGTCTGGACGAGTACTACCTCTCTACCGGAACCCTATCCGAAAATACGAATTATATCAATATGTGCCGGACACAAGCCCGCATACGGATGAATACTCCGGCAGAATATTTCCTGAAGAATCCATTGGGCAATCATCATATCCTGGTTCATGGAAACCATGAAGATGCATTGAACGAGTTCTTCCTGGCAAATGCCTGCAAACGAACCGAATAATATGCTGCGACATTTTTGTATTATTCTTAAGTATTATAGGGGGAAATACAAAAATGTTGCAGAGTTAGTAATCAAGCAGTTAAGTCTGAAAACTCCTTGTTTTTAAGATAAGTTCACAAAAAACAATAGGATGTTTTTGCTTTTTTCTGAAGAGAAACTGCACTTTCATCATATTATTTTAATTATCAACGAATTACCACTGATACCACCTATTATCTTCGTATCTAACTGGCAAATATCAAATTGCACTTGTGCAACTGGTCGGACAGACAAGTGTAACAACCAAGTTGCTCTTGTGTATCATTCCGGTTGCACAAGTGCAACCGGATAATTCAATTAGATGAATTGATCAATAGAACGGCAGAAAAGATTAATAGAATAGGAAGAAGTTATTAAATCTTCCTATTGTTTTTTCAAATCAACCGCTCAGGCATACTGAATGTATTGATTTCATTAGCAACCAATGTTACTCCGGAATCTATACTATAATGATAATATCCTCCACTATCTAATTTTATACGAATCAGATGCCCCACACCTAAAGTTTGAGCAGGAACAACGGCACGAAATACTGTATCCGATACTTTTTTCATAATAATCCATTCTTCAGTATCAGCGTCTTTCAGCGTGGCGGTTTGCTTCAACAAATCCACGGTTACCGTACGTTTTGCCTTCATTTCGGCAGAAACGCCCACTTTATCCGAAGGCAAAATGACTTCTACCAATGCTAACTTATGGGCAAAAGTCAGGGTAATGGATGTATCATCCGCAGTAGATGTGGTATGACTAGCCAAAAGAAGGTCGCTTTGGTCATAGGCATTTCCTACAGACTGGTCTTTTGCCACCTGATGTTCAAATGTAGTAGCTGTGACAGAAACCGAATAAGGATAATAGCTGTAAAAATTCACCGAACTTCCATCTATTGGGAAAGTGATTGCCTTCTCTGCGTCCCATTGATTGTCATGATAGACATACTTCAAATTTCCCTGCCCCTCTATCACATTCAGCCCACTACGATTGACTGCAAAAAGACCTAATTCATCATTTGCTACAAAAACCGTTTTATTGCCGGTAGTGGCAGTGCGGGTCAACGAAGAGATGCCTATATGGAAAGATACTTCTTTTCCTGCGTTGGATGTGCCAAGAGAATGTTCCATCTCAGCTTGTTCACAAGAGAATAAAAGCCCGGATGCCATTATTATTCCCGTCAGTATATTTTGTTTATTCATATTCGTTCGTATTTAAAAGATTACTATTTCAACTCTGTCATAGAAATTTCCGCTATATAGAAATCCAGGTTAGCCACACTATTATAGCCGAAACCTATATAGAAATCCGCCAATGCTTTATCTGTCGCTTCACGAGATTCATCCGCCGTATGCCCAAATGGATCCTTTACCATTTTGGAAAAATCGAAGTCCAATGTCTGTACTTGATAGGTATCTTTGAGATTCACTTGTCGAAATCCATTATAACCTCCAGAACCTGTCTTATCAGAAGCAACAAAGACAGCAGTATTTAAATCCGTACCATTTGCATTCTGGATAAAACACCTGAGATTCTTACCATCCGTTCCTTTTACTTTCAACGTGATTCTATATTTTGTCCTTTTCGCATTCTTCATACGATAGCCCATATAATAAGTAAACCACGAACCCTTGCCGATATAAGTAGTATGAATGACATTATGCCCTATTATCTCATCTCTTTCTACGACAGATTTCAAAAGACTTTCGTCCGGAGTTGCATTATTTCTTGTATAGAACCACGTACCTTCTTCCATTTTACCTAACGGGTCGTTTAAGCCATACACCATTGTTCCCAACGGTAAATCTTCAATCAAGGTTCCGATTAAGTTTTCACTTCCGGCCACTTCATTATTACTGCCATTCCCCCAATCACCAATCGGTTCTTCATCGGTAACAACCTCTATTTTGTTAAGTCCCACCGTGACACTGCAAGTATATCGCATTCCCGGTTTCAGTTCACTTATCTCTTCAGTCAAGTTCCACTGATATTCCCGATTCATCTTAGGTAATCTGATGCTGGCAACATGGCTATCATCCATAACCGCAGGAAATACTTGGCCGGAAGCTCCATTGGCATCTTCTAAAGCCACCAAACTAATATCTTTTACCTCAGTAACCGCCTCAAACTGTCCCGATACTAAATTAAAATCCGCTTTTGTATTCATTCCGGCAACAGTGATAACCGATTCTTCCAAATATTGATCCGTGACGCCATCTCCCGCAATCAACTTAAATACAACTTCCGACAATACAGGACGGAGTTCAAAAGTCACCCTATTATTATCCTTGCTTACCCCCTTACCATTGCCGGCATATAAAAAGCTAAAATTAGCAGCGGCTGCCTGATTGCCTACATTCAACGGATACCTGTCATCCCTCAAATCCTCTTTCCATGGATAGTAAGCAATAATATCCACTTTACTGCCATCTTGCGGATAATAAAGTACATCCTCTTTGACAGTCGGAGTAAAATAGCCCAATGGTTCCACAGTTGTCTGGTATTGTACATTCTGATAAGATGCCACACACTCAGATGTATTCTCTTTCAGCATATACATACCGACAAACTTACCTGCTTTCCAGATTTCTCCTTCAGCATCCGGATTAAAAGTATAAGCTTTACCGGACAATACAGCCGGAATCTGTTCCAACTGACTGTCTTCCGCATCACTATTTTCACATCCACAGAAAAAGGATGCAATAAACATTCCTGTAATTATATGGAATAACTTATTTTTCATATTGGTATTCATTTAAAAGTTTATCATTCATTGTCTATAAATCCACCGTCACAGATTTGCCGCACAACATACCTTGCGGCATGGCTACTGTTATCCGTTTACCGCCATAACTGACTGTGATTTCCTTACAATCCGGATTCATCGTCGCATCTGTAACAGACAATTTATCCTTATCTATCAATATTGCGCATGGAGCCGAAACAGACAATTCTCCGCGGGAAGTCTTCAATCCTGTTCCCTCTTTATAAAAGACCGCTTCTACCACTTCACCGTTATTATTTTCAACAGCCTGCACCAGCGTATCATTACGTAATACCTGAAAAGGCAACTTATCCATCGGCATTCCATCGCCGGCATACACTACATAACCATAAGTGTCATCCACCGGAGTCCGAGAATGGTCTATCCACAAGCGAAGGATATCCACTTGTCCAGGCAAGTCCTTTTTTCCTTTGTTGGAACCATTCCGTCCCACCCAGTCCGTTTTTTTAGTCTCATACACAAAAGAAGCATTCCGGGTATATTCGGGCAATATAGTATAAGAAAATTTACCTTTTTGCGTCACCCACACAGGCTTGCCACCCACAAAAAATGACCATACTCCCTTTCCTACCGGTATTTGCTTACCATCCTGCATCGCCAATACATCACTTTCATGCAATGTCTGGTCAATTGTCGTGCGAATCGTTCCTTCCATCTGCGGATTCAAGTTAGTGATGCCGGCTCCTAAAGCTATCATATAATCTCCCAACATGAAATAAGATTTGTAAGCCTTTACCCCATAAAGAACTTCATTTTTCCGGATATTATTTCCTTTATCATTCACACCTTCCTTTTCCGAAGCATTCATTTTCTCAAAAAGATACCCAGCAACAGCATTCTCTCCTCCATTCGTAGCCGCAGCGGCAAAATTATGCTTACTGCAATATCCACGCCAGTTAGTAACCGGTACCAGTTTGTCCATTCCTTCTCTTGCCGTAACTCCCGGTGTAGCGGTCACATCCCAGGCACCAATCACCTTTGCATACTCGTTCCCATTTCTCTGAAACAAAGTCATGCCATCCGTAGGATAGAAATTATAAGCATCAGCAAACCCGGAAGCACTTTCAAGACCATCACAGCGGACGGATGACATATTCACGAAAATGTGGTAACGTTCATTTTTCTTTATCAACTTATCATTATTAAAGAACCAGCGCGTCCCGCTATATAATCCGGCAGGATAACCATTCATATTAATATTCCGCTGTTCCGCTTCTTTCTTGAAACTGTTCAGTTCATTCTGCTGCCGGACATCAAAAGAGTCCGACCAGTCTTTCAACAACTGTCTCGCTATACCCAAAGAACGGATATCCCTTTTATCGGGATTATATTGGGCAGTATTTCTATCTAAATACGGCAACGGATACCCTTTATAATAGAACCAGTTGCTACCCTCTATATAGTTAAACAACGTTTCTACATTATCTTTGTCCAGTTTACTTTCCCAAAGAGTATTCTTTAGAGAAGTCAGCATGCCAAGCGCACTCAATGTACCGTCAATAGGATATCCCCAGATCAAGCACTGCATTCCGTGTCCCCAGCCGGCTCCGTCTGCCGTACAACCTTCCGTCCAAAAAGCCTCATCATAGACAGACTGTGCCGTACATCCGATTCCCCGTTTTGCCACTTCAGCCAGTAGTTCAATCATCGGTACCGACTGATACATCACCGCTACCGGAAGCAATGACCGATATGCCAATGCGTTGCCACCTACCCACCATACATGCTGACGGAAACGCTCAATCTGCACTACATTCTTATCCGTTTCATCGTGTCGAAGCGGTTGTGTCCACGCCTGCAACCCCAATACTTTCAGCATATCACAAACATCCGCCAATTCCCGGTCTTTATTTTTTCCGGTTTCTACCTTATCCATTTGTTTCAAAAAACAAAAATAAGTATTAACCGCTGCTGTAGGAATGGCAAAACAGGAAGCATGAAAACGATGTACCCTATTACTGCGGCTCACCTCCAGATTACCATAATGAAGGATTGCTTTCTGACACTTTTTAAACACTTTCTTATCCAAAGAGTATCCCATACGGTCGGTACGGAACTCTTCCGCTACCTTCCAGATACGAAAGAACGCATCAGACAGAAGTTCTCCAATAGCTCCCTGGTCTTTACCCGCCATCACTTGTTGTTCTCTTTCTTCCAGGTCAGCGAAATGACCGTCATCCTGCCAGTTAGCGAGAATGTCCGACAATGGCATAACACGCTTCAACTCATGGCCGCGGTAAGGAGTGACAGCATAAAAATCACGAAAATGCTTTAGTCCTTTCTCCTTTTCCGCATCCAGTGAAGTCCGTTGCGCTTCTTCAAAATAACGGTGATAATTATCAAAAGCCAATTGCCTTTCCGCATTCTGTGCAGACACCGACGAAACGGCAAAAAGAGCGGCCACTACATATAAATACTTCAATCTCACCATAGTCCTCATCTTTCTTTAACTGTTATTTTTATCTCTCTTACTACGCTTTCCACATTCCACATATTGGCATTACGCGCTACAAACGTCACGATATATTCACCCGGAGTCATATATTTATACGTGTATGAAGAAGCAGTCATATCTAATGATTTGATGGGCGTTCCTTCGTCAGGAGACACAGCCGAAGGATCCAGTTGTTTACTGATAGCCCATATTTCAGCCGGAAGTCCTGTATTATCCGCTGAAGGCTGAAACAGAAGCCTTGTCGCACTCGGATTATAATTCCCTGCCGGTTTCCCTTTCGGAAATACATAAGTAAAACCAAATTCTTTTTCAGGATTAGTCATCTTGATTTCTTGTCCTTCCACCGTTTTTGTCAGCGTCAAAGGCTCAATATCGAAACGGGGTTGGTATTCTTCTGAAGCCGGTGTTTCATACCGGAAAGCCAAATAGAACTTTTTATCCATATAACCGGATAAATCCCCATTATCAGTAACAGTTTCAGTAGTTACATTCGGGCATGTAGGGACTCTCCATCCACCTTCTCCGGAAAGTTCTGTCCAGGTAGCTTCCTCAATACCTTCAGCAGTGCAAAGTCCTTTAAAATCTTCCGATACATAAATATGCATATTGGCACGATTCTGATAAGAGGGTTTTGTATATACTTGCTTCATCGTGTACGACAAATTCATAGACTCCACATCCACCTTCAAGCGATCCTTATTGGCATATTTGCAACCGTCTTCACCCGAATAGAACACGATATAATCAGGATTTCCATCAAAATCAAATGTCACTTCATCCCCTACATATATCTCTTGTTGTTCATTGCGGAGATTCACATCAAAATCAATTCCATCTACAGTATCAGCATCACAAGAGGCTAATAAACCGCCTGCAAGCAATAACCACACATATATATTTATCTTTTTCATAATGTTACTTTTAAGAATTACCAGTTTTCATTTTGTCCACACGTCGGGTTCGTGTTCAATTCAGCTTGGGGAATAGGAAGATACAAATGTTTCTCTTCCAGATTAATAGCCGGAACAGCTTTTACATTTGTCAAATCATACCCTATCCTGCTTCCATTTTCATCAGTTGCCTGTTCTTTCAGCAACCGTATCCGGCTAAAGAAATAATCTTTCCCATACCGGCGCAATTCCATATGGCGCGGCACTTCAAAGCATAATTCCCGTGCACGCTCTTCGCGCACAAACTCCCGAAAATCTTCTACTCCGCTAAAGTCACTTAAAGAAACCAAAGTCGCTCCGGCACGTCCACGCACATCATTCACTGCATCGACTGCTTCCTGGGTAGGCCCGCCATTTACTTCATTGGCACATTCAGCTATCATAAGCAATACGTCGGCATAACGCATTACCGGAAAATTAATAGAAGAGTTATTACGTGCCCACGGGCGTACCGGATCATATTCCGCTCTCCATTTACCCGGATTTCCATCTTCCTTTTTAGCTTTTTCCGCATCAGTAAAAGGAGTCTTTACGGCTTTATTATCTTTCGTCTGATAAGTATAATCTCCAAAATTCCACCATTTACGTGCATCTTCTTCTTCATACATCTTAAAAAGGATACGCGTCCCATCATACCAGGCATAGGCAAAAGGGGTGTCAGGATCAGTCTGAAGTCCCTGGCTGATGCCGAGATACAATCCCACTTTACCGCTTTCGTTTGTTTTATCCAGCCCATTTCCATAGAATTCCACCTCAAACATACTCTCCCGATGAGTCAAATCGTACTTATTGGAACACATATTTATAAACATGGCACGATATCCGTTCACACCGTCAGTTTCGGGATAGAGTTCATGAAGCCTGCTCTTTTTTACCTCACGTGCCCATTTCAATGCTTCTCCCCATGTGTCCGCTTCTACCGGATAACCGGCTTCCCACATATATGCACGAGCTAACAATGCTTGTACTGTTGTCTTTGAAATACGTCCCGAAGCATTCAGTTCATCCGCCGGACGACATACCTGTTCCGCATCCAGTAAATCCTGAATAATTTGTTTATATATTGCAGATTGCGGAGATTTTTTCAGTTGTTGCTGAGAAAGGTCACGCACCACTTCCAAACGTAAAGGTACTTCACCCCAGAACGCTACCAAATTCATATAATAGAGAGCGCGCAACGCTTTCGCCTCTCCGATAAACATCGCTTTTTTCTGTTTGCCGCCGCACTCTTCTTCGGTACGGGATTCAATCGCGGGAATGTAGTCATTCGCCCGGTTGATGCCCTCGTATAAATCCTTCCATGTAGTCTCGATGCTGGCATCCGTATTATTGTAATTATAAGTGGAAACCTGGACATTGTCTATTCCATACGAACGATTATAGACGCATATATCAGTACCAGCATCCAAGTCAGCCCACAGGTTCTGTCCGTAAGTTCCCACTGCCCCCAATTTGTCATAAACTCCTGTAAGCCCTGCCATACACGTTGTTTCGTCATGATAGAGGTTGTTCTCATCCAAGCTTCCATACACCTCTGTATCCAGAAAATTGCAAGACGAGAAAGCTAAAGCTGTTATTGCTATATATATTATTTTTTTCATGATATTCTCCTGTTTATAACTAGTTATAATCCTAATTTCACACCAAAAGTATATGAAGTCGTTTTGGGATAAGCCGAATAATCGAATCCGCGTGTCAATGCAGAGTTGCGGGTAGAGACTTCCGGGTCATAACCGGTATATTTCGTCCATGTCCACAAGTTCTGTCCGCTCACGTAGAGTCGTAAAGAAGAGATTCCCAAACGTTTAATCAATTTTACGGGGAAATTATATCCCAGTTGCACATTCTTCAAACGAAGGAATGAAGCATCTTCCACCACTCTGCTTGTATTGATATTACCGATATCCCCTTTCACCCGGCACAGATAGTTCGTATAATTACCCTCCGTATAGGTACCGTCGCCATTATCAATACGTGGTGTCCAATGGTCTTTTGCCGACGCCAACAGGTTTGAATTTCTGGACGTCATGTTTTCCAACTTATAACGGTTGTAGTTAATCACATCATTACCATACGACCACTGGAAGAAAACACTTAAGTCGAAACCCTTATATTCAAAGTTATTAGTAAAACCACCGATATGCACCGGAAGTCCGTGTCCGATCACCGTCTGATCTTCCGGTGTCACCTTTCCGTCTCCGTTCACATCACGCAACTTCATGTCACCCGGCTGAATATTATTACGATCCTTCGTATTGTTAGGAATACCATCTTTCAACACGAACACTCCCGGAGATACCTCATTGAAGTCCGAATATTGATAAACCCCGTCATACACATACCCATACATTTCTGAAATCGGATGGCCGACACGGGCAATATAAAGATTCTGAATGGTAGGATATTGAATGTTGGATACCCAAAAATCCTGATCACCGGAAAGTCCTGTTATCTTACTCTTATTGAAAGAGATGTTGAAACCTGTCGTCCATTTGAAACGTCCCTTTCCGCCAACGAAGTTTACGGTATTGAAAGCAAATTCCAACCCGCGGTTGCGAATACTACCAATATTCTGCTGCACCTTGTTGAAGCCCAGTGATAAAGGAACTTCCGCATCCAACAAGAGGTCTTTGGTTTCTTTATTATAAATATCTACCTGACCGGTAATTCGATTATTAAGGAATCCGAAGTCCAATCCGATATTCGTTTGATAAGTAGTCTCCCACTTCATGTTCTTATTAGCCATTTGCGAAATATAAATGGCGGGATTGTCTATGTTATTGCCAAAAGCATAATTCTGATCTCCCAGAAACAACAATTGGGACGGATAGTTCTTATACGTATTACAGTTACCGGTAGCTCCCCAGCCCGCTCTCAGTTTCAGGTTCGACAACCAGGTACGGGTTCCTTTCATAAACCTCTCTTCCGAAATACGCCATCCGAAAGAACCGGAAGGAAAGTATCCCCATTTGTGATAAGGGAAACGGGAAGTTCCGTCGGCACGCACGGTCGCCGTCAATAAATAACGCGATTTCCAGTCATAATTGAAACGGGCGAAATAAGAAGCAATCCGGTCATCGAAATTTGTAGAAGTCAATTTATCCGGCGTACCGTTAGATATTCCCCAGAAACCAAGCGCGTCCCACGGTACCATAGAAGAACTGGCACCCAGCACTGATACGTTTTTGCTATTCAAAGAACCACCCAACATAGCCGATATATTATGTCCTTTTACTTTTCTACGATAAGTCAATGTATATTCGTTCGACCATCCCGTCCACTCTTTATAAGAAAAGTTTCCATTCGAGTGTTTGGCGGAATATTTAGGATCTCCCCAGTAAGTATCCGCATTATTATAGGCCTCGCTGCGATCCGTACGCCAGTTGTAGGCAAAAGTAGCCCTAAACACCAGATTTTTGGCAATATCCCAATTCAGATAAGCATTCATGCTCAATTGCCGGCTTAATGTCTTCGAATACATATTCTCAATCGTTTTCACCGGATTATAAGGATAGTTCGGGTCTTGTTGCATCAAATCGTCCTGCACTTTATCCGGATCGGTATAATATACCGGTTGATAGGCCAATACCTGATAAAGAAAATATTGTGTGGCTCCACCTCCGCCTTGTGAAGGGGCCGACCCTTTGGAAGTATTATTTGAAAAATTAAAAGTAAGCCCCGCTTTCACTTTCTTTGAAATCTGCTGGTCGAGTGTAGCACGAGCTTTCAGGCTCTCATAAGATGAGTTGACAATAATTCCCTGTTGATTATAATAAGAGATACTCGAACTATACTTGGTACTTTTGGTACCGCCGCTCAAAGCAATGTGATGATTGGTCATCGGTGCGGAACGGAACACTTTATCCTGCCAGTTGATGGAAGGAATATTTGCGTAATCTTCCAACACCCGGTTACGTCCCAAAGCTTCATCATACCGATAAAAGGTTCTTGCCATCTCCGAAGCAGTCTGCGCTTCTTCCTGAAAAGCTACATAATCCTGTCCTTCCAGCAACTTCAAGAATTTCGGTTTAGCCTGATAGGTGATATATCCGTCGTATGTGACACGCGGCGCACTTTCCATACCACGTTTGGTAGTGATAATGATCACTCCATTAGCACCACGAGCACCATAAATAGCCGTTGCGGACGCATCCTTCAAGACGTCGATAGATTCAATATCATTCGGATTCATTGCAGCCGGATTGGCATCTTCCGTAGCAAAACCGTCAATCACATACAAAGGACTGCCATCCGACGTTTCGGAAATACTATTACTACCACGAATGACAATATTAGCCTGCGAACCGGGTTGCCCGTCACCTGTGACTACCTGTACTCCAGCAATACGGCCTCCCAAAGCCTGGTCGAAAGAAAGCACCTGGCTCTTGTTCAGATCCCCCATATCAACTTTGGCTACCGAACCGGTCAAATCACTTTTCTTCACTGTTGCATACCCTACGGCAACGACCTCATCCAATTGTACTCCGTCTTCTTTCATCACCACAGTCAGCGTTTTCTTGTTTCCGACAGTCACTTCCTTAGTAGCATATCCGATAAAAGAGAACACCAGTACGGAAGATTGTTTAGGGACAGATACCTTGAAATTTCCGTTCAGGTCTGTTATCGTTCCCGTTTTTCCTCCTTTTACAGTCACATTAGCCCCGATAATGGGTTCGTTCGATTCGTCCATCACCTTTCCACTGACAGAAATCTGTGCAAAAGAGAAGGCAAAGGAACAAAGCGCCAATAATAATAAACTGACACGTTTCATACTTTGTCGATTTTTCATAATACGATTGTTCTAATTAATGCAAATTCGTTTTTTTACTTCAATTGTTATCCCGAAAACCAATCTATCTACCTATATCCTTTTTACGTTTTAATGCTTCCAAAAAATAATAATCCGCATAATTCAACGGAACGTCAATCTCCACTCCATGAGGAATACTTCCTACCGAATGTTTCAGAATAAAATATCCGTTCGTTCCAATCTCTGCCCGATAACCAGATGTACTCAGGCTTTCCATGATTTTATCCGCCGTTCCTTTATACTTCATATCCGGCACATAACCGCTCAGTTCGTACAAAGCGGAAGCTGTAATGGCAGCCGCCGATACATCCCGTGGTTCATTGGGAATATTCAAGGCATCATAATCCCAATAAGGAATCAAATCGGAAGGAAGTTTCTGATTCGTAAAGATAAAATTGTATATATTGCATGCTTGCGTCAGATAAGCAGGATTGCGGGTATAGCGGTAACACATCGTATATCCGTAAAGCGCCCATGCCTGTCCTCTTGCCCAGGAAGATTCATCGGCATATCCCTGTGCCGTCTGTTTTTTGCGCACCTCTCCGGTTTGCGGGTCATAATCTACTACATGATAGCAACTGTTATTGATTCGGAAATGATTTTTCAATGTCTGGTCAGCATGGCTGACAGCCATATTATAATAGGTGGAATCTCCGGAAAGACATGTCGCTTCGAACAGTAATTCCAAATTCATCATGTTATCAATAATCACAGGACATTTCCATCCCCTTTCCGCCTGCCAGCTATTGTTCACATCCCACGACTGAATCACTCCTGCATTCGGACGAAAACGGGTTGATAACGATTTCGCTGTCCGGACAATGACTGAACGATAGTCTTTATTTCCCAAGCGCATCCCATTCAAGAAACTGCATCCCGCCATAAAGCCCACATCATGATGCCAAGTGAGATATTGCACCGAATCGAGTGCTTCCGTATATTTCACAGCCAGTGTTTCCCATTTTTTATCTTGTGTAAGATGATATAAATACCACATACTTCCCGGAAAAAATCCGCTCGTCCAATCCCGATACGGAACGTAAACTGTTTTTCCGTCCTTATCCAACGTACGCGGATTCAAGACTTGCCCGCTTTTCTCAATCTGATTGGTCATCAGCGAGTATTGTTCAACGGCATTATTCACATTATCCGAAATAAGATCACCGGTTGCAGGCACTTTCGATTTACATCCAACAAAGAACAAAACCGATATTCCTGCCAAAGTCAAGAAAGAGTTTCTCATATATTATAATGCTAATTTTGTTATTCATACCGCAAAGATAGCGGCTGTCCGGGAAGAGAACCGAAACCTGAATCCATAAAAAATACATCATGAGTCTATATACCCTCTCAAAATAAAATAGAGACTCTAAGCGTAGTTATTTTAGACTCAGAGCACACCTCTTATCTGCCACAAATCCATTACGGAAAGAGCACATTTGAACAAAAAGACTTATATTTGCAGCCAACCAACAATCTATTATAAAATGAATTCCGGCAAATTTCTATTTTATATGTATATCTTCCTGCTGTCCGCCCTGAAATGTACAGCCCGGGAAATATCTTTCAACCACCTGACTACGAATGACGGCCTTTCCAACAATTCGGTCATGGCTATCTATCAGGATGAAAAAGGATTTATGTGGTTTGGTACCCGAAATGGTATTAATCTTTATAACGGCAACAGATTCATCACCTACAAGTTTAGCAAGAATAATTCCAATAGTCTGATAGACAACAAGGTATTACACATCACCGGTAATGGGAAAGACGAGATTTATATCATAACCGCCCAAGGTATTTCTGCATTTAACACCGCCCAAAATCAATTCAGGACGTTATTGCAGGGTACAACGGGAACTATGCACTACCATAAGCAACTGTATATCTCACAAAAAAACAAAATCTATCGATATGAGAACAATCGCTTTGTGCCTTTTTATGAATTGAAGGACTTCTCTTCCATCAATATCAGTGCCTTATATATAGAGGACGAATATATTTGGATGGGAACAGAGGAACACGGACTGTTCCGGCTCAATAAAAAGCATGAACTCGTTCATCTCCTTCCACAAGGGAATATTAGCAATATCTTCAAGGATTCTACAGGAAAAGTATGGATAGGTACCTGGGAACAGGGAGTTTATCTCATCAACGGCACCTCAATCTCCAATTTCAAGCACAGCGAGAATGACCCTGCAAGTATCAGTTCTAATTTCGCGCGGAACTTCTGCGAAGACAAGGAAGGAAATATATGGATAGGCACCTTTAACGGTTTAAATAAGTTCAATGCTTCCTACAAGACCTTTACCCGCTACCAAAAACAAGAGACGGACAAAAGTCTGACCAATTCGTCCATCTGGAGCCTTCTATGCGACAGGCAAGGGACGATCTGGGCAGGAACCTATTTCGGAGGAGTCAACTATTTTAACCCCAAAAGCCAGATATACCGGCACTTCCAAGCTGCAAAAGCGGAAAATAACGGCCTTAGTGCTTCCATAGTAGGATGCATAACGGAAGATAGCCTGCACAATGTATGGATAGGTACCGAAGGTGGGGGAATCACTAAATATAATCCTCAAACAAATACGTTTCAATGGTACAAGCACAGTAACAATCCCAATAGTCTTTCACATAATAATGTAAAAACCATCTATTACGATCATCCCAACAATATCTTATGGATAGGTACCCACATGGGAGGATTAAACAAGCTGGATCTTCGCAGTAACAAATTCACCCGTTATCATACAAATAGCGACAAGGGTTCTCTCCCTTCAAATATTATCCGGGAAATTGTTCCTTACAAAGACAATCTTCTTCTTGCCACTCACAAAGGAGTCTGCCTGTTTAATCCCCAAACTGAAAAAACGGTTCTTTTATTTCAGGATAGTCCTATTAGCGGTACCGTATCAGTTCATGTAGATTATCAGGGAACAGTCTGGATCAGCGGAAACGGGGAAGGTGTCTATGCTTATCGGGACGATACCCAAAAAATAGAAAACTATAAACATAACCATGCGTTAGAACATAGTATCAGCAGCAATCATATCGGGCGTATCTACGAAGACAGCCAAAAAAGATTATGGTTCTGTACTTCCGAAAGCGGTGTCGATTTATATAAGCATGAAACAAACGACTTCGAAAACTTCGATGAACAAAAGAATGGCTTGGGAAGCAACTGTGTATATGATGTATGTGAGCTTTCTCCGAATAAGATTTTATTCACTACCGATATCGGATTCTCTATTCTGGACTACCCCAGCCGCAAATTCACAAACTATTCGAAAGAGAACGGACTTCCCTTATCTGCCATTAATGAACGTTCTGTTTTTAAAGCATCCAATGGAGACATCTATATTGGGGGAACGGACGGCATGATTTCTTTTCGGGAAGAACATATCAACTATGTTCCCCAAAGCTATCAAATCTATCCATTCAGTTTGTCCGTCAACGGGCAAGCCGTTCAAGTCAATGACGACAACGGAATTCTGCAACACTCCCTTGCCGACACCCCTCAAATCACATTAAAGGCCGACCAGTCCATGTTCAGTATCGAATATGCCATATCCAATTATATTCCTTCCAACAGAGACGACCTTGAATACTTTCTGGAAGGTTTCTCCAAAAACTGGACCCGTCTGTACGGACAACAGCACACTATCACCTATACCAACCTGAATCCGGGAAAATACACATTAATGGTACGTGCCGGAAACAATCATCTCATTCCCGAAAGTCATCTCGACATTAAAATATTGCCGCCGTTCTACCGCACTGTATGGGCTTACTTACTTTATACGCTCTGCATCGGCATCATCCTCTATTTCATCGTCCGCACTTATAAGAATCGTATCAAGCTTCAGGAATCTTTGAGATACGAACAAAAACATGCGGAAGATATCGAACAGCTCAACCAGACAAAACTCCGTTTCTTTACAAATATCTCTCATGAGTTCCGCACTCCATTAACACTTATCATCGGTCAGATGGAAATGCTGTTACAGGCACGTACCTTCGCGCCTTCCATTTACAACCGGATTCTGGGTGTATATAAAAACTGCCTGCAAATGCGTGAGCTTATTACCGAGTTGCTCGACTTCCGCAAACAGGAGCAAGGATATATGACAATCAAAGTGAGCGAACACAATCTGGTAGACTTTGTATACGAAAGCTATCTGTTGTTTCAGGAATATGCCGCGCAACGGCAGATCACATTCAGATTCAACAAGGCACAGGACGTAATTCCGGTCTGGTATGACAAAAAGCAACTCCAAAAGGTGATGAACAACTTGATATCCAATGCATTCAAGCATACCAAAGAGGGAGGGAAAATCACTGTTTCCGTACGTAAAGGCAACAAGGAAGTAGTGATTGAAGTTACCGACAACGGTTCCGGTATCGCTCAGAAAGACCTGAACAAGATTTTCGACCGTTTTTATCAGACCGAACAATCAACTTCCTCATCTTATATGGGAACGGGAATCGGATTGGCACTAACCAAAGGTATTATCGAACTGCATCACGGAAGTATAGAAGTATATAGCGAACCGGGCGAGGGAGCGACCTTCAGCGTACATCTCAAAACGGGCAAGGAACATTTTACACCTGAACAAATCTGCGAATCCGGAGAAGACTCCCCCATTGAAGGAAACCTGCTTCCGGACTTCGCCCAAAATCTTCTGAGTGAACAAGCAGCTTTAAACTCCGACTCCTATGCCGAGAAAAAACAGGATATAAAAATTGTCATTGTGGAAGACAACGAATCTCTCCGGGAAATGCTCGCCGGCATATTCGCCCCATTCTACCAGGTGTTCACCGCTTGCGACGGAGAAGAAGGATGGGAGAAAGTGCAATCGGAGCATCCTCATCTTATATTAAGCGATGTGGTAATGCCCAAAATGTCGGGAACCGACTTATGCAAGCTAGTCAAGGAGAATTTAGAAACCTGCCACATTCCGGTGGTACTCCTCACGGCAAGAACGTCTATCGAACATAGTATGGAAGGGCTGCGCCTGGGTGCTGACGACTACATAACCAAGCCGTTCAACGTCAACATTCTATTATCCCGTTGCAACAATCTGATTAACAACCGGATCATGTTACAGGAAAAATTCAGTAAGTACCCGCAGGAAACCCCGCAAATTACAGCTACCAATCCGATGGACAAGGAGTTTATAGACAAAGCCATGAGAATTATAGACCAGCATATAGACAACATGGAATTCAATGTAGATATGCTTGCCCGTGAAATAGGTATCGCACGAAGCAAACTATTCACCAAGCTGAAAGATATCACCGGGAAAACTCCGTATGACTTCATTGTAACCATCCGCTTAAAACGAGCGGCAATCTTGTTGAAAGAGCATCCGGAACTGAACATATCGGAAATATCCGACAAACTGGGTTTTTCGTCTCCACGACAGTTCAGCAAGAGTTTCAAAGAGAAATATCAGGTAGTGCCACAGGCATATCGAAAAGGAGAAAGTGACGAAAAGGCGATTTAAGACAGTTTTTGGATTCAGAAAACACTTATTTGGGACTTTTGTAGCACTTTCTTTAGAAGAAAAGTCGCTTTCTTTGCTTCCGAAAACTAATTAAAAAATTAAAGCAATGGCTATGAAAACTTATTATCCGACTCTTTTATCCCTAATCTTTGTATTATATGCGGTGCATACTCATGCTCAAAAAATAGAAAACTTACTGGTCATGAAACAACAATCACAGAATGAATTGTTTCATCGATTGGACAAAGCTCCCCGCACTCCGGCTTTTGAATGTGAAGGATATTGGAGTTGGGGAAGCTCCGTTGTCAAAGGTGAAGACGGAAAATATCATATGTTTGTCTCCCGCTTCCCCAAGTCGCTGCCTTTCCATCCGGGATGGATGATTGCCTCAGAGATTGTGCATGCCGTATCTGATATGCCCGAAGGCCCTTACCAATTCAGCGACATTGCCCTGCCGGCACGTGGAGCACAATACTGGGACGGACGTTCCACCCACAATCCGCGTATCCTGAAGTACAAGGACAAATATTACCTTATATATATGGGTTCTACCCACCCATTCGGTGAACCGACTTATGATGAACTGACATTAAGCAGCCCATGGTGCATCGTCGGACGTGTCAATAAACGCATCGGATTGGCTGTTGCAGATTCTCCTTACGGTCCCTGGAAACGTTTCGACGAACCGATATTAAAAACAAAAGCCAATACTTTCTATAGCTATTTAGCATCCAACCCTTCGCCTGTTATTCAAGAAGACGGCTCGGTGATGATGATTTTCAAAGGAAGGGCTCATACTGAAAACGGCAAATACTCGGACATGGCATTAGGAATCGCTTATGCTCCCAATATTGAAGGTCCTTACACGGTATTGAACAATGATCAGCCTATTTTCCAAGTGGATGGTCAGGGAGAAGCAGAAGATCCGTTTTTATGGAAAGACTCTAAAGGATATCACGCCATCTTTAAAGACCACGTAGCCAAATATACGGGCGAAAGAGGTGGCGGAGTCATGGCTCACTCGACCGACGGCGTCCATTGGACCGTAGATAAAGATCCAAAGGCTTACTCACGCACCGTAGAATGGGAAGATGGAAAAGTGGAAATGCAGGGACAGCTGGAACGCCCGTTCCTTCTCTTTGAAAATGGAAAAGCCACGCATGCTTTCTTTGCCACAATGGATGGCCCCGGCGGATTTGAGAATGCTACAAAATCATGGAATATGGTGATTCCTTTGAAGTAACGGATAAAAATGCCTTTTTAGTACGAATATTGCAAATAAACCCTCAATGAAAAATCAGCTATTATTATTTCTTCTTATCATGTGCTGTACAGCTCATGCACAAAAGCCCTTCAATGATTCGATAGCACTGATCAAAAGAAATTATATAAATGCAACTCTTGGTGAAGATGAAGGGAAGAGAACTCTTCTCAAACAACTTGCAGCGATTCCTCAGGAGCAAGAAGTCTCCGATCAGAATGTAATTGAGTTACAACAGTTATATCCTATATCTTCCAAAGAAATCAAGTATCTCACAAATACTCTTTGTGCGGACGGTTCATGGAAAGACATCAATTACAAAGACAGCAAACGTTCCGGCTGGGAACCCAAAATACATGCAGAACGAATTTTGAAGCTTGCCAAATACTATTATCAAAAGCAACAACAACTGAAACCCGTTCAAATATCCCGACTGACCAACACAATCCACCAAGCGATGAATTTCTGGTTCAAGCATGAGTTGATATGTCCCAATTGGTGGTATAACCAAATCGGCATACCCCGTACACTCGGGCCGGCTTTCCTGTTATTCGAACAGGAAATGAGCGAAGAAGAAAAACAGGCAGCCGTCAAAGTCATGATGAACTCTGCTTTCGGCATGACAGGGCAAAATAAGGTCTGGCTGGCAGGTAACGTACTAATCAGGGCTTTATTAGAGAACGACTGGGAATTGACTAAAGATGCACGTGAGGTCATTACTTCCGAAATTACCCTCGGACAAAAGGAAGGAATCAAAGCGGACTGGAGCTTCCACCAACATGGCCCGCAACAGCAATTCGGAAATTACGGACTGTCTTTTCTTTGCAATATGAGTTTTTACTCGGAACTATTTGCCGGAACTTCTCTTGCCTTTTCTAAAGAACAGCAGAAAATTCTCACTTCTCTCCTACTCGAAGGTTATCAATGGATTATTTGGAGAGGATATTGGGACGTAAACGGACTGAACCGACAACTATTCCGAAATGCGGATGTCGACAAAAGATTCAGGCTGCTTTTTGCTGCATATTCTTTAATAAAAAGCAGCGAACCGGAAGTGGCTGGTAAAATACAAGAAGTGATTGACCGAAATTCCACTTCTTCACAAGTTCCCAATACATTCACCGGGAACAAGCATTTCTGCGAATCTGATTATACAATCCACCGTACTCCTGCCTGGATGGCTTCCGTACGCATGGCTTCCGAACGAGTGATTGGCACGGAACTGGTGAACGAAGATAACCTGAAAGGATATTACATGGCAGATGGAGCACTATATACTTATGTACGCGGAGATGAATACCATAACATTTTTCCTTTCTGGGAGTGGAGAAGGATTCCGGGAATTACCACTTATGAAAGCAATGCTCCTATTCCTAATCCCAATAAAACTGATTCACGGAATCACAGTTCTTGCGTTGGCGGAGTTACTTATCAGCATACAGGCATCACTGCCATGCAACTGAAACGCAATAAACTAGAGGCGAACAAGACATGGGTATTTACTGATGATTATGTGCTATGCATGGGCAGCAACATTCATGCAGACAGTACAGCTACTATTATGACATCTATCGACCAGCGATTCAGTAAAGACAAAGTATGGTCAGAAGATAATAAACGTTTCTTCCATGACAACACAGGGTATATCATATTACAGGCAGACACTTGCATAGCTGTCACCGAGAATAAAGAAGGACAATGGAAAGACTTCATGGGAATGTACAAACCCGAAATGCTAAAAAACAAACTATTCTCCATTTATTTGAAACACCGCAAAGATATGCCTGCGTCTTATATATATCTGACACTTCCTGCCACCACACAACAGAAAGTCAGCAAATTCGACAGTAGCCCTATCCATATTCTCCGTAATGACAAGGAAGCGCAAGCGGTTGTTATCAAAGATTTATGTTACGTAAGCGTTTACCATCCTACCCAAATATTAATAGAAAGTCAGAATCCGATAGTTATATCAGAACCGGGAACGTATATTATTCATACCCAAAAGGGGAATTTCGTTGCTCATAAACCTTTCACAACAGGAAATAGCATCTGATTTATTTGGAAAACTCAAGCAACAGAAGTATCTTTGTATCAAATACAATAATATTCGATAATAACATAAAACGATATTAACAGATACAATAATATGCCTTTGCTTTATAATTTCGACATAGACACCCCGGAAGAATTGCTGACCATATTAGCACAAAATCTTCAACAACGCCGGTTAGAAAAAGGTCTGTCAAGAGACGCTTTATCTACATTGAGCGGAGTTCCTGTGCCAACAATCGCAAAGTTCGAACAAAAGCATACTATATCATTAGCTTCGTACGTGGCACTGGCAAAAGCATTAGGTTATTCTAAAGCCATCAAAAACCTATTAGCAGAGCCGCTTTATAACACAATGGAAGAGCTGGATACTATTAACCGAAACAAAAACAGGAAGAGAGGGCGTAATGAAATTGATAAATAAACTAACGGTAACTTACCACGAACAGACCGTGGGAGAGTTGACCATGACTCCCGACAACCGTCTTTGCGCCTTCCAGTATGATAAAGAATGGTTGGCAAACGGCTTCTCCATCTCTCCGCTAGAACTACCTTTAAAGCCAGATTTATTTATTGCACAACCCGAGCCTTTTTGGGGTAATTTCGGCATCTTCGAAGACAGCCTTCCCGATGGATATGGCCGTTACTTACTAAACCGCCTGTTGAAAAAGCAAGGAGTGAACGATATGGATTTAACCCCTATTCAGCGATTAAGCATTATTGGTTGTTCGGGTATGGGAGCATTGTGCTATATCCCCGAAACCTACATCGGAGAAGAAAAGTCGCTTCCCGACTTGGATGACCTTCAACAAATGGCATTGGACGTATTGTCGGAAAAATCGGATAAAGACGAAGATATACTCTACTTCAACAGCGGCAACTCAGGTGGTTGTCGTCCGAAATGCCTTTTCCATGATACCGAAGGCTCGTGGTTGGTGAAATTCAGGCATACTTACGACCCAAAAGATATGGGACTAATGGAATACCGATATAATGAAATAGCACGTCAGTGCGGAATCACCGTACCTGACTTCAAGCTACTGGATGATAAATATTTTGCCACCAAACGTTTTGATATAGAGACAGGTGAACGCATCCATATCGCAACTGCCGGAGCACTTTTGAATGAATCTATTCTACAGCCAAGATTAGATTATAAAACCCTGTTACACCTTACCGGATTCCTTACGCAAGACCCTCTTCAAGTAGACGAAATGTTTCGACGCATGGTCTTCAACATATTGACAGACAACAAAGACGACCATGCCAAGAATTTCAGTTTCATCTGTAAAAGAGATAAATGGTACCTGGCTCCCGCCTACGACCTTACTTTATGTGCCGGATATAACGGCGAACACGCTACGTCCGTCAATAACCATGGAAAACCGACAATTGAAGATATGTTGCTAGTTGGAGAAAGCATCCGTATTCCTAAGAAAAAAGGATTATCAATTATCAGGCAAGTAGCAGACCAGTGTGATGAAATCCTATCTAAAGATTATAAAGATGCTATTTCTGATGTAAGAAAACCGTAGAATAGCATAAATCTGCCCCTACATACTAAACTTCTTACATTTATTCCCATATTACCACTTCATTTCAAAAAAAACATCTATCTTTGTCACACGTTTTCCAACCATCAGCGCGATGGAATAAATAGGAAGCGGTATTTAATTTCTTAATGGAATAAGTACGTATTATCTCTCCTGAACAAAACCTAGCAAGTTTTTAAACTACAGAGAGATGATACGGCAGATATTCCACCTGAACGGCTGTATATCAACATATCCGTAAAAGATGTGTTATATATAAACGATTGGCGTGGATGTCTGTTGTTATCATCATCTTGTAGTGAGGTTGCTAGGCCCTGTTCAGAGATGTTGGTATTCAACAGCATCCATGCCTTTTTTGTATTCGGCCGGTTATCAAAATCCCCACAATAACCTTAAATCATACGCCCGCCGTCCGAACTACAAAAGGCTGGATGCACGTTGTACCACATAAACAAAATATATATCACTCACTATTGTGAAACACTTAAAAAAAGAAGCATTATGTCGAAATGGATAAGCATAAACAAAGCAGCGGTAAAGTATGGATATAATAAAGCAATCATCCAGCTCTGGGCGGAAATGAGAAGATTTCCCATATCATATGAAGAAGATACTCCTGCCATTGACGAGAAAAGTTTCCAAGAATTCATAGATAAGTGTAAAAGAGGAATTACAGCAGAGTATATCGATACACTGGAAGAACTGTGTATTGAAAAAACAAGAATCTGTGATATTTATGTCGAAATCATTGGAAAACAAGACAAGGAACTAATGCTGCAAAGAGAAAAAATCGCCCAAATAAGTGAGATACAAGCAACTATGAAAAGGCAAAACGTCCGGTTGCGGGATTGCAAGAAAATAGTTTCACAGTACGAAAAGTCTTTCAATGTCAGTTGGATAGAAAGATTATGGAGACGTTTGAAACGATTGATAAAATAGCATCTGATTTATTTTGAGGATTCAAATAATAGAAGTACCTTTGTTCTAGATTATTAATTCATATAAATGCTATGGCTCGACCAATTAAAGAAACTCCGGTTTTAACTGGAAAAGATGCTAAACGCTTTGCAGAGAAAATGGCAAATCTCAAACCTGAAAGTAAGGAAGAGAAAGAAGCTGCAAAGAAAGTTTACGAGAAATTCAAAGCCATTGCTTCATTTACATTGTAACAATGGCTATTGAAAATTATGATTTTATACCGTTAAAGGTAGATACTAAAATAAAACCGTTTAAGTGCAAGGATAGTGACTTAAACGGTTTTTTGTTTGATGACGCACAAAAGTACTTGACAGAGCTAATGGCTGTAACTTATCTACTTGAAGATTTACCACAAAGTAAAACTGTTGCCTATTTTAGTTTACTGAATGATAAGATAACTTTTGATCCGGAACAACGTTCTATTTGGAATAAATTAAGCCGACGTGTGGCCAATCCTAAACGGAGAAAACATTATCCTGCTGTTAAAATAGGTAGATTAGCTATATCAGAAGAATTTGCCAGTCAAGGGCTTGGTAGAGATATTATACGCCTGATAAAATTCATGTTTACGCATGATAATCGTACAGGATGTCGCTTTATAACCGTAGATGCTTACCAGAATGCAGTAGGATTTTATCAAAGATGCGGATTTGACTTCATTTCAGAGAAAGACCAAAATGATGTCACCCGTTCCATGTTTTATGATTTGAAGCGTTTTCAAGATGAATAAAACATGTAAAATATAAACACCAAGAAAAAGGGTATCAAAAGCCGGATTCTCTTAGAATCCTGAGCTTTTGATACCCTTATTAATTTCCAAACAATCCGGACAGGTCTTTTTAAAACCAACTTATCGTCCGTCTAACCAATTAACCAATTCTATTAGAAATCAGATTACACGACTTTTGTCACACTCTTTCCGCAATCTTTTCCAGTCGGCAGAGCAATCGTAGCAGAAGTGTTTCCTATTTCCACTTTCATTTCCTTGAGTTGCGTATTCATCGTCGGGTCTGTCACAGAGATTTTGTAGCCTTTTCCCTCTTTCTCGACAAGCAACACACAAGGAGCGGACACTTTCACCGGAATTCCCTGCCATTTCAGCGTTTCACCGGCAGAATAGAACACAGCTTCCAACACTTTCTTATCACTGGACTGGACAGCTTGCACCAATGTGTCATTCCTGAGAACTGCAAACGGATTTTTCTTTGCCGGAAGTCCTTTGCCGGCATATACAGCATAACCATACGTGCCATCCTTGACTTCCCGACCATGATCCACCCACACACGGAATATGTCAGCCGTTTCCGGAAGATTCTTTTTACCCTTGTTCGATAAGTTTCTCTTCAACCATTCATTGGGACGGGTTTCGCAGCAAAAGAAAGCTTTCGATGTAAACTCCGGCAGAGGCATATAAGCAAATCCGCCTTCCTGCATTACCCACAATGACTTGCCCTTATCAATCAACGGATTGACACCGGACGTCGGTTCAAGCTGCTTCTTCCCATCATACAAAGTGACTTTCCCCTGATGCGCAGTCTGCTCCATAGTAGTACGTATCGTACCTTCCTGTTCCGGCTCCAGGTTGGTGACACCGGCTCCAAGAGCAATCATATAATCGCCCAGCATGAAATACGACTTATACGCTTTTACACCGAAAGCCACCGGATTGATGATTTTCACCTCTTTCTTTTCTCTGGTCATAGCGTCTACTTTCTCGAAAATAAAGCCTGCTACTGCATTTTGTCCGCCATAAGTCGCCCCACCGGCAAAGTTGTGCTTACTGGTAAATCCTCTCCAGTTGGTGAACGGTTTCAGCCTTTCCTGACCTTCGCGGGCAGTGATTCCGGGCAACGCTGTCAAGTCCATAGCGCCTATCACTTTCCGGTATTCATCACCGTTACGCTGGAAATAAGTAAGCCCGTCGTTCGTATAGATATTATATTCGTCCGCAAAGTTATTGGCACTTTCCAAACCGTCGCAACGGTTGGAAGCCATATTCACCATCATATAATAATCAGCGTTACGCTTAATCAAGTCATCGTTATTATAGAACCAGCGCGTACCATTATAATGTCCTCCCGGATAACCGTCCATACGGATATTGTCTTTTTCCACTTCCGTGATAAGCTGCTTCAATTCGCGGACTTCATCCTCCGTGAAAGATTTCGGCCAACGTTCTACCGAAGCCTTCATCATCTGATGATAAGGAATATGAGCCGACTTTCCTTCATAATATACCATTGAATAACGATCCAGGCACGGTGGAATGAATCCTTTATAATAGTAGAACGTGCTGCCACGATAGAAATTAAGCAACGCATCCACATTCTCACGGGTCAGAGTTTCTGCCCAGGGAGTTCCACGTAGTGTCCACAACAGATTCTGTGCACTCTGCGCTCCATGAATCGGATAGCCCCATACGAGACACTGCATACCATGTCCCCAACCGGCTCCATCAGCGGTGAAACCTTCATTCCAGAAAGCTTCTTCATAAGTAGGCTGTGACACACTGCTCAGACTACCTTTCGCCACTGCCGCCACTACATCTACCATCGGAATGGAATCCAGCATGGCAGCCGTCTCCAGCAACGGGCGATAAGCCAGTGCATTTCCGCCCACCCATGACACATGATGGCGGAATCTCTCCACACTTACAATATTCTTTTCCGTATCATCATTACGTTTGGGTTGTGTCCACGATTGAAAAGCCAGTTTCTTCAACATTTCACAGGCAGAAGTCCGCAGTTTCATCGTATCCCCCGGCATATCCATCTGCTTGAACAGAGAGAAATAGACACCGCAGGCAGCTTTGGGAATAGCGAAACAAGAAGCGTGAAAGCGGTCGTTCGGTTGACGGCGGGTTTCGATGTCACCATATCTCAATACGGCTCTCCAAAACTTTTCCGGTACATCTTCCACTTTTTTCCTTTTGAAGTTGTTGGCAATCACCCACAAGCGTTCTGTCGCATCGGCAAGAAACAGTCCCATGTTCTGTTGATCCTGGAAAGACACCTTATCCAGCCATTTCTTATCATGAATCTCCTTCTCATAAGCTATCAGGTCTTCAAACTGCCCCTCTTCATTCAACTGTTTCAAGTAAGTATCCGCCTTATTTATCTTATTGCGGACAGGATACGTACTGTAATTCTGAGCATAATAATTGCGCAATTTAAGAACAGCCTTTTCCTTGTCCGACTGTGCAAAGACTACCACAACGCCTATCAGCAATAAAAACGACAGGCAAAAAATTCTTTTATTTTTCATATTTAACCGATTTAAAATTTCATTCAATAAACAGCCAGTTCAATCCGAACAATTCCTTCTTCGGAGTATCGGCAGGACGAACTTTCACAGTATATATCCCGGCTTCCGGGAATTTAACCTTGCCCAAATGGCGGGTGTAGAACTCTCCGAATCCCTTAGGCCCTGCCAGGGTCACAGCCTTGATGGAATCCACTCCTTCCACTTCCACCTGATAAGGCTGCCCGGCAGACGCCGAATCACAGGAATAACAGATTGCCAGTTCCCTCTCCCCTGCTTCAGGGATATACACTTTCCAGGAAGCAACATCATCCGCCGACTTCCATCCGCGGATACTGGTAGGAGATATATACCCCACTCCGGTGACATCCACTCCTTTCGCACGTTCCAGTCCGCCCGCAAGGGATGCTTTCGCCTGTTCCATCGCAATACCACCGAAGTTGATTTCGCCACAGAAACCGTTCTCTGCCTGCAATTCGCCTTCTACTTCCAGTTCGATGACCGAGTCATAAGATACCGGCTCGCTTATCGGCCCTTGTACATGCAAAAGTAAGCCTTTCTGCACAAATTCCACATTTTTATTATTCAAAGAAGGGATGCGTGCTGCCAATACCTTATTCTTCAATCCGTTGACACGGATAATGCCGTCCGAAGGCCATTCGAAAACATGCAGGTACACTTTCGTCTTACCATCCTCGGTACGCTGCGTGATAAGCCCCCAGTCCTGTGAATCCTCAGCAAAAGGAGAAGGATAAGTACCGTGGAAACCAACCTTATTCTGATGTATCATCTTGCCTATTTCAGAGATACGGGTCTTGATTTCGGGCGGGATGGAACCATCGGCACGAGGGCCGATATTCAGCATCACATTGCCGCCTTTATAGATACCTTTCACGATTTCGCGGACAAAGTAGGTGGTAGAACGCCAATTCTGGTCATCACGGTTGTACCCCCAAGTATGATTGAAAGTCGCCGCCGTCTCCCATGTATGTCCGAGCGGTTGAGCCGGAAACTCATTGTCACCCATCGTCTGGAAATCAACGCCGTTATCTCCTACTTCATGAATCCCCAAGCGGGTATTTACCAATACGGTAGGGTCAAGTTCGCGCACCATGGCAAGCATGTCGCGCATCTGTTTTTCCGTCATTTGCCCTTCGGCAACAGGGTCTTCGCGCCAACAGTCGAACCAGAACAGTTTCACACCATAGTCCTTTATCAGTTCGGCTACCTGCGGCATTGCCTTTTCACGCCAGTATTTATCATACTCTTCTTCTGTCGGTAATTGGCGGAAAGGAGCCTGTACCTCCCCGCGCCCTGCCGCAACACGGTCAAAACCGGGCTTTTGCTCGTCCGCATAGTCCCAGTCGTTATTACGTCCGTTCGGATGTCCCCAGTCCAACCAGTGGGAATAATAGGCACAAAGAACAATACCATGTTTCTCGCATTTCTCTTTCAAGCATTTCAATACGTCGAAATTGGTTCCCGACAGCTTCCCATAGGTATAGTCACTGACTTTCGAGTTCCAGAAAGCAACCCCGTCATGATGCTTCGTCACAAAAGTGAGATATTTGAATCCCCCCTCTTTCGTGGCAATCACCCAGTCCTCTATCTCCTTCTCGGAAATCGGCATGCGTTTGGCCATTTGATCCCAGTCGGACTTCTGTACCTTATTATGGCAGCGTATCCATTCGGCATATTCCGAGTTACGTACTTTCTCACCATAAAAACGACCGGACGCCGGAGTACACAACGACCAGTGAATCATTATGCCGAGACGTGCTTCCTCAAACCACTTGACTCTTTCTTTCTGCGTCCGCGGAAGAGGCTCTGTTTCTTTTTCGGGATTCCGCTTGCCGCAACTGAAGAATAACAAACCTGCGACAAGCACCAACCAACTTTTACTCATAATCATTTTTTTGATATTAGATTTTTTTTGATATTAGTGTCTTGGTACAAAGATAGGAGATACAAAAAACCTCCAGGGGCACATAGCGTACAATGCAGGTTAACTCCCCGTACAAATCGCCGTCTCAGATAGTACAGCCGCGATTTGTACGCATTGTGTCCGTCGTTTGTACTGACAATGCCGGTAGTAAATTGCCATAGTTCCGACATTTGCCGTATCAGTTTAAAAACAGAAATGTCTAATCTTAATTTAAGAACATGAAAAAGAATCGAATCTTATTTTCGAAAAGAAGCCAGTCCTTTCTTTGGATACTGCTCTTCTCTATTTCCACTGTCTTCGCACAGGTTGCCGTAACCGGAGTGGTGACAGACGAACTCAAAGAACCGATGCCCGGCGTAAGCGTCATTGTCAAAGGGACAAAAACGGGAACTGTCACCGATACCAACGGACGCTACCGTATATCAATGCCGAAAGGTTCATCCGTGCTCACCTTTTCTTTTTTAGGATACGCCGTTAAAGAAGTAACGGTAGGCAACAAGAAACAAATCAACGTCGAAATGAAAGAAGATGCCAAGATGCTGGACGAAGTGGTAGCCATCGGTTACGGTTCGGTGAAGAAAAGCGACCTGACCGGTTCCGTCAGCAAAGCCGACATGGGAGACTTGACAAAGGCAGCGGTTGCTTCCATCGACCAGGCTCTCGCGGGACGCATCGCAGGCGTACAGGTAGTTGCCACCGACGGACGACCGGGAGCCACCTCCAATATCGTCATCCGGGGTAGTAACACTATCTCCGACAGTTCCGACGGTTCTCCTCTTTATGTAATCGACGGTTTCCCGACGGAAGACCCTAACCTGGCAGCTTACAACCCGAACGATATCGAGTCTATCGATGTGTTGAAAGACGCATCGGCCACCGCTATCTACGGAGCCCGTGGAGCCAACGGTGTCATCATCATTCAGACGAAAAGAGGAAAGGAAGCTCCCCCTACCGTAACTTACGACGGTTACTTCTCCTGGCAGACGGAACCGCAGTTCCTCAAAATGATGGGAGCTTACGACTTCGTGAAGTTGCAGACAGAGCTGAACCAGTACAGCGAACAATACCTGGACAGAACTTACCTGAGTTATGATGAGAAGTTGGGTCGTCACCAGACATTGGAAGATTACCGTAACAGAAAAGCATACAACTGGCAGGACATCGTACTGGACGGCGCACCGTTCACCAGCCATCATGTGTCCCTCAACGGTGGTACGCAACGCACCAAATACAGCGCAAGCGCCTCTTATTTCCACCAGAAAGGTACATTGACCGGCTCTGAATACAACAGCTTCCGTACACGTCTGACCCTTGACCAGCAGATTACATCCAATGTTACCGTAGGATTTACCGTGAACTATGCCAACAACAAGACACATGGTGCCAACCCGTCCGAAAGTCACGGGGGATGGACATCGAGCCACTACCTGTTCTACTCCGTATTAGGATACCGCCCGCTGGCTTACAAGCTGGACGAAGATATATTGAACCAGCCTTTTGACCCGAATATCAACAGTGCTACCGACTACCGCTACAATCCGGTGAAAACCGTCCAGAATGAAGATTCCGGTAATTTAAGCCGCCAACTGAACATGAACGCTTACCTGACCTGGAAAATCACCAAAAAACTGGAGTTCAAGGTGACAGGCGCACTGAGTTCGAATATTGTCAGAAGTACCACATTCAATAATTCACAGACTTATTGGGGTGACGCACGTTACCAACCCGACAAGCAGAACGGTAGCTTCAACTACAGGGAATACAACAACTGGTCAAACGACTACACGTTGACTTACCGCACGAAAGTGAAGAACCATAATATCTTGGGTATGTTGGGAGCGTCAATCTCCAGCAACCAGTATCAATACCTCGGCGGTCAGGCATCACTGGTTCCGTGGGAAGAACTCGGACTCTGGGGTATAGACCAGGGAACTCCCAAGAAGATTTATGCCGAGAAGACCGAGCAACACATGATGTCTTTCTTTGCACGTGCCAATTATGACTGGAAATCACGCTACCTGCTCACAGGAACAGTCCGTGCCGATGGTTCTTCACGACTGATATACAACAAATGGGGCTACTTCCCGTCAGCATCCGGAGCCTGGAGAATCTCCGAAGAAAAATTCATGAGACCCGCCCGTAAGTGGATGTCCAACCTGAAACTGAGAGTAGGCTGGGGTATCACGGGAAACAACCGTACGCAAGAGAATTATCCGTCACACCTGCTGTATGCCGGCAATGAGAATTATGCGTTCAACAACACCATGTCTCCCGCCATCTACATACGCCAGATGGCAAATAAAGACTTGAAGTGGGAATCCACTTATCAGACGAATATCGGAGTAGACCTCGGATTCTTCGGAAACCGTATCAATGCAGTCATCGACTATTATAACAAGCATACCAAAGACCTGTTGCTGTATGCCGACACTCCCCCATCCATCGGATTCGAACAAGTGCAGCAGAATATCGGTAGCGTTCGCAACTCCGGTTTTGAGTTTGCCATCAACACAGTCAACCTGAAAGGCGGAAACAATAAGCTGAAATGGACAAGTTCATTCAACATCTCGTTCAACAAGAACGAAATCACCGCATTGTCCGACGGACAGACAAGCCGCGTAGTGGGCATCCGCTACCCGGAAATTCCGGATATGTATATCGCCAAGGTAGGTCATCCGCTTTCCGAAATGTACGGATATGTATTTGACGGAGTATATCAGTACGAAGACTTCAATGAAGTATCACCGAACACATTTGTACTGAAAGAAGGTATTCCCGACAACGGACGCAAGAGAAGCGAAATCCGTCCGGGCGACCCGAAACTGAAAGATATCAACGGCGACGGTAAGATTACGACGGACGACCGCACCATCATCGGTCACGGACTTCCGATACATATCGGCGGTTTCACCAACCGGTTCGAATACAAAGGATTTGATTTAAGCATTTTCCTGCAATGGTCTTACGGTAACGACCTGATTAACTACAACCGCAAACTGCTGGAAGAGCTCAAGAGCGCGCACACCAACCAACTGGCTACTGCGGTGAACCACTGGACACCCCGCACGGTCAACGCGGACGGTTCCATCACTCCGGGAAATTACACCAATTACCTGTGGGCTCCCACCAGAGGTTTCTACGAACCGGGATTCAATACCGACCGTGAAGTGGAAGACGCTTCCGTTCTCCGCCTGAAAACGATACAGTTGGGATACAACTTCCCCGCCAAATGGCTGAGCAAGTGTAAAATCAAATCACTGCGGCTCTATGTCACCGGACAGGATTTGATTACATGGACTAACTATTCCGGCTACGACCCCGAAGTGTCTACCCGCAACTCGTCCATGACGAGAGGATTCGACTACTCGGCATATCCGCGCTCGGCAACTTATACATTCGGTGTGAAAATGAGTTTGTAATAACCTGATAAAACGAAAGAAGAAAATGAAGAAACTATTGATATATATCAGCCTGGCAACTTGCCTGTCAGCTTGTGACTTCCTCGAAACGGACACTTACGATGAACTGTCGGAAAACAATGTGTACAACACCCTCGAAAGTTGCGAAGCAGGACTGGCGGGAATCTACGACCCGATGAGCAGTTCAAAGCTCTACGGCGGACACCTTATTACGACCTGTGATGCCGGCTCGGACATCATGGTGTACAACAAGCAGTATAGTATCGGTATGACAAAGCTCTACCTCAACAACTATACTTCCGTTGACAAAGAGCTGAAAGAGGCATGGACGGAACTGTACAAAGGCATCAACCGTGCCAATACTTACATCGAAGCCATCACCGACAAACCGGCGAATGTATGCAAGGATGAGCGTACCAAACAACGCCTGCTGGCAGAAGCCAAAGGTATGCGTGCCCTTTACTACATGAATCTGGTCAGTTTTTGGGGAGAAGTCCCCTTGCGCCTGACGGCTACCCGCGACCTGAAATCGCAGAAACTGAAGCGCAGCCCGCAAATAGACATCTACAATCAAATCATTTCAGACCTTGAGGAAGCCGAAAAAGGCTGCCTCACCGCAGATGAACTGGCACAAGCCGGACATATATCGGTAACCACGGCACAAGCACTGATGGCAAGAGCCTATATGTGGATGTCCGGTTATCCGGTCTATGCCGACAAATGGAACGAAGCATTGACTTACGCCCGCAAGGTAAGAGACAGCGAACTGCACGAACTGGTACAAGACCGTGGTGACTTGAACGGCTATGAAGCGCTTTTTATCGACCTGTGTTCCGACAAATATAACTGGAAGGAAAATATGTTTGAAGCGGAAATGTACGGCAACGACCTGAACATCACCCGCGAATCCGGTTCTATCGGCCTTTCAATCGGAATCACCCAAGGTTCGGCCCTCGACCCCGACAACGGTTTCTGCTACGGCTTCTATAACGGTACCCGTATCCTGTTCCGTATGTATGAAGAGGGCGACAAACGCAAATGGTGGAACTTCACCAACTATGGTTTCCAAACGGAAAAGATAAGCGAGAACGTGGAAAAGGTAACACGCAAGTACAAGACGGAATCCGAACTGAAATCCATGCGTGACGGAGATGCAGCCAAATACCGCAGGGAATATGAAGTAGTACGACCGCTGACACAATACAGCACGTCCATTAATATCCCCATCATGCGTTATGCAGACGTATTGCTGATGATTGCCGAAGCTGCCAACGAGGTGAACCAGGCTCCTACCCAGGAAGCGGTGGATGCCATCAATGAGGTAAGAAAGAGAGCGAAAGCCAGTGAAGTCAAACTTGGTGACTACGATTACGAAAGTTTCCGCGAACTGGTTCGCGACGAACGTGCCCGTGAATTGTGTTATGAAGGCAACCGCAAAATGGACTTGCGCCGTTGGGGCAAGGATTATTTCGAGAAACGTATCAAGATGCTGGCAGACCAGAACATCATCGTAGGCGGAGAATATGACGGTGACAAAATAGGTTATGATTTGGTATCTGGTGGCGGAACGAACATCAAGGCACAACCGGCTATCGAGCTGCAACCCAAGCATATCTATTTCCCTATTCCGGAAACAGAACTGAACACCAATCCTATATGCGGACAGAACGAGGGATGGTAATTTTATAAACGATAAAAGAACAACGCTTTATGAAGTACAAAAATACACTATTATATGGAATGCTCCTGCTACTGGCAGGTACATTCGAAGCCTGCGACAATAACGGCATTGACGACCTGGATTTCAGCATAAGTCTGGACAATCCGCAAGAAACTTTTAAAGTAGGCGAACCTGTTACTTTCAATCTGTACGGAGACCCTGATTATCTGCTCTTCTATTCCGGAGAGTATGGTAAGAAATATGCTAACCGCAACAGGACAATGGCTGATGTGGAAGCCCTGAGTTTAACATACAACTTAGAATTAAAATATGCCGCCAAAAGATTCAGAAACGGAACACGCGTATTGATTTCGGAAGACTTCAACGGGATTTATGACGAAGAAAACATCAATAAAGCTACTTGGAGTGATATGAACGGACAATTGCAAGTGCCTGTCATAGAGTCGGATAATGAGGGCTACGAACACGGAACCATCAGCAACGTGCAGGTCGATTTGTCGGACTACAAATATAAAAACTTCTATCTGGCCATCGAATATAATCTGCCTGCCCTGAATGAGGAAGAAAAAGGAAAGTATGTTCATCCCGATGTCTACTTCTATCCGAAGCTGAATCAGACCATAGACGGAAAAATGACACAGAAGACATCTCCGAAAGCTGATTTTGGATTTAACTTCGTAAGAATCAAATCGAACGACACTTCAAGTGACAACCCGACCGTTACCGCAGTAGACGACTCGAAAGTTTCCATCAATGGACGTAACGGGAAAAACGGTACACACGTATGGGCAATCAGTTTGCCCATAGATGCAGCAAAGGTCAGTGCGGACGAAGGACTTTCTATCAAGAACTATTCCGCAGCCTTGCCCAAATACTCGCACATTTACAACGAACCGGGCGAATATACGGTCACTTTCGTTGCACGCAACGCCAATGCATGGAATTGCACGGAACAGGTAAAAGAGATAAAAGTAACTGTGGTGGAATAATGTCCGACATACACAGCCTAATAAATAACAATCATTAAAATCACATGGAAAACAAATTACTTTATACGGCTTTATTAATGGCCGCCGCATCGCTAACCTTCTGCGGATGTGACAATAACAACGAAGAAGAAGATGAAATACAGACCACCGACACGCCTTTGGTCTTGACCGGGAAAAACTACAGTTTCGACCCGAAAGCCGCAGGTGCAGAGTGGAAAAACGGAAAGAATATCGGTATCTTCCTGACGACGGAAAATGGAGAGGAGATAATAAACTCTTACGAGAATGTTTTGTATAAGTCCATCGAAGTGCCTGCGGGCTATTTTGCCCCGCCTGTGGGAGACGACCCTGTCTATTTCCCGCAAGACGGCAGCAAGACGAATCTCATCGCCTACTTTCCCTACTCGGAGAGTCTGACGGAGAACCGCATTGCAATGGATGTATCCAACCAGAACAGTGCATCGCCCTTTAATTTTCTTTATTCCAACAATTGCAAAGGAGTAGGTAAAGACAATAATAAGGTAGTTATGGAACTCCGTCCGGTGTTGTCGCAAGTCGTGCTCGACCTTGTTCCCGGCGACGGAGTGACGAAGGAATATCTGGAAGAAGCAACCGTCCTACTGAAAGGGATGAATAGTAAAGCACAATTCAATCTGCTGAGCGCTCAGTTCGAGAACTTAGAAGCAAAGAAGGATATCAAAATGAGAGCCAGTGAAACAGCCAACAGCGACACGGCACAAGTGATTCCGACAGCTTCGATAGAAGGCGCCCAACTTTATGTTTCACTCCCCAAAATGAACCGGGAATATACTTGGGAATTATCGGAAAAGTTATCTGAGCTTAAACAAGGTTATCGTTATATATGTACTGCCACAATTTCTTTGGACAAGATTTCCGTTGAAACAACGGAAGAACCGATTGCAGACTGGACTGACGGTAATCAGGCTACCGGCAATTTGCAGGAGAACTGGATACAGAGGACAATTGACGATTTACCGACAGGAGCAATAAAAGTAGAGACAGTAAATGATAAGCCCTGGCAATATGAGATTGGCAACTGGATTTTTGTAGCGAAGAGTGTTAACCAAATCGGAGAAGCGGCAGTTATCAATGAATCGTCTTTGGGACACAACGTGATACATTGCAAGATAAACGACAATAATACTTGGTATAAGACCTACATCGCTCACAGAATGCCGACTCCGAAACGGGAAGTATATACTCTCAAATTCAAAATGAAAGGTACTGCCAACAAGTCGGTAAGATGTATCATCTTAAGAGAAGATAAAAAGATTATAGCTGTCAATGCCCCCGATAATAAATATCAGGGAGCCTATATGCTCAACCTTACAGAAGAATACAAGGAATATCAGATAGACTTCGATTTCTCCAAACAGGTTTTAAGTATCTATAATACCGTCACAGACTATACAGAAACAACAGATGAAGTCCTGGAGAATCTGTTCCTTCAGTTCTCACCTGCAAACAATGATACTGAATTCTACCTGTACGATGTAGTACTTGAACTCAAAAAGAACTAATTAATAACAACTCTAAAAAAACAAGAAGTATGAAAACAATGAACTTTAAACTGGGATTGGCCTCTTTATTGGCTGCCGCCCTTCTGACTTCAATGAACGCAAAAGCATCTGACAACAACGCCGACAAGCAAAAAGACAAAGTGGAAATTAAAGCCATCGCCAGCTTGCCAGTGGGAAAAATAGACCCTGTACACGATGACAAGACCAATCCCGAAGAAACAGACTTATGGCTCTATCGCGTGATGAACGAACTGGAAACAGGAGACGTAAAGGTGGAACTCGACAAAGCTCTGAATCGTAACGTAATCCGTTGCGACTTCTACCAGCAGAAGAGCTGGTACGGCACTTACCTGTGCTACCGTACCAAGAATCAGGAAATGCAACGCAAAGTATATCGCCTCACTTTCAAGGCAAAAGGCACTTCGGGCAACAACATGAAAGTTATCATCGTCGGCAATAACGGCAAGGAATGTGTCATCACAGCGCGCAAGAGCGAATCCGAAACGCCTGCCGGATACAAACAGATTAATCTGAAGAAAGACTATACCGAATATGCACTCGACTTCGACTTCTCCCAAAAAGTAAAAGCCCCCTACCCGTATCCTGACGGCAACGGTGAACTGGGAGAAACATCGGACGAGACGCTGACTAACTTCTTCATCATGTTCTCTCCGAACAGTGAATTCACCAAGTTTGTTCTGGACGACGTGAAACTCGAACTGAAAAAGTAACACAACTTCCATAACAATTGAAAATCATGAAAACACAATACTTACGATTGGGAATAGCGTCTTTATTGACGCTCATTCTCGGTTCGTGCAGCCAGGATGCAACAGACGGTACATTCCCCCAGGAAACGGGTAAAGAGATTGTTTTCAGTACCAGCATCATGCAGACGCGCACGCAGACCACCGACCGGAAGACGGTGTTTGTAGACGAAGACCACATCGGGGTCTTCGTCCTCAACCGGTCTACTTCCGCAACTCTTCACAGCAACCTGAATTATCTGTATAAAGAAAACGCATGGAGCTCTGAAACTCCCGTCACTTTCCCTCTCGACGGAAGCGACGTCAATTTCTATGCTTACTACCCATACGCAGAAGGAAACACGGCAACCGTTTTCGACTTTACCGTCAGTACAGACCAGGCAGCCAACGGATTGAACCCGAGCGACCTGTTGCTGGCTGAGAACGTGACATCGGAAGCGAACGATGAGGCGGTTACCCTTTCATTCACCCATGCCCTGGCGTTGCTTGAAGTAAAAGTCACCCTACCCGCAGGAGTAAAGGCAGACAAAGTGATACTGAAAGCCCACACGACCGCTTCGGTAGACCTCAAAGCACAGACCGCAACTGTGAAGGCAGATGTGCCCGTATCCGAAATAACTTTGATGAGGCTCAGTGATGACACCTTCCGCGGTGTAGTCCCCGCACAGGAATTAAGCGAAAGATGCATCAAAATCATCGGTGACAACGGCGCGTCATATCGGTACACAGCCGACAGTCCGACGACATTGCAAGCGAACAGCATTAATACGATAACCGCCATTTGCCAATGAAACGACTAGGAAACATGCCGGGAAAGAGTATTCTTTACCTGTTTTGTCTACTGGTGATAGCGGCCTGTCATTCCGACGAAAAGCCGGAAGAGGCAGGCCCTTTGCCTGTTGTACCCACCCCTGAACCGGAGCCCGAACCGGAAACGTCCGATTGCAAGGCATGGACAGACTTCGTGGCAGGTAACGAAGCGAACATACTCCTTGATTTCTCCTACGCCGGATACAAACACGGAGAAACGGCACCACCCGATGTATGGACATTGGGATATACTGTTTATGATATCACCGACTACGGAGCCATCCCCGACGACGGCAAATCCGACCGGAATGCCATACTGAAGATTCTTGATAAAATAGGTATCAACGGTAACCGCAAAGCCAACGCCCTTATTTATTTTCCCGAAGGTGAATTCATCCTTTATGATGAAAGCGACCGGGGCGGCACGGACAACGACGTGAGAATGCAGATACGTGCCGGAAATATCATCCTGAAAGGGGCAGGACGAGACAAGACCATCCTCACCATGGCAGCCCCCTACCCGCCGCTGCCCAATGTGGAATGGGCAGGCTCCATGTTCGACTTCAAGAACTGGAACGGATTCTCGAACCTGTTGGCAAAAGTAACGGGAAGTTCGCCGAAAGGCAGTTTCTCCGTTGAGGTGGCTTCTACGGGAAGCATCCGTCCGGGCGACCGCGTCTGCCTGAAACTGGAAGACAACTCTCCCGAACTGATTGCCGAAGAACTGCATCCTTATCGGTGGATGACTTCCATGACGCAGTTACAGACGCAAGGCGTGCAAGTGTACGATTTCCACGAAGTGAAATCCGTCAGCGGCAACCGCATCACCTTCACCGAGCCCATCATGCATGAAGTGAATCCCCGCTGGAACTGGACTGTCTGCCACTACGACTGCTACGAGAACGTGGGAGTGGAAGACCTGTCTTTCAAAGGGCAGGCAGGAGAGGATTTTGTTCATAGCCAATGGTATGAGAACTCCGCCTACAAGCCCCTCGCCTTCCAGCAGATTGTCAATGGCTGGGTACGCCGGGTAGATTTCTACAGTGTCAGCGAAGCGGCCACCTTCACCTTGTGCGCCAATATATCCGCTTACGACATCCGCATCGCAGGCAACCGCGGACATTGCTCCGTACATACTTCCGGCTCGTCACGGGTACTGATAGCGGACGTAAGGGACGAAGCTAAATCCAAAACGATGACAAATGCAGGACAATGGCATGCAGTAGGTGTCAGCAAGCAATCGTTGGGAACAGTCATCAAGGACTGTATCTGGGGAAATGACACTAATTTCGAATCGCACGCTACACAACCCAGAGCAACTTTGCTGGATGGTTGCACAGGCGGCTTTCTCCAGTCCCATCAAGGTGGGGATACGAATCAATTGCCCAATCATCTGGACGATCTGGTACTTTGGAATTTCTGCGCAACCCGTACCCTTTCCAACGAAGCCGACAAGTGGATATGGTGGAGCGACGAACGCGGCTGGAAATTTCTTCCACCGGTTATTGTCGGTTTTCATGGAGAAAATGTTAATTTTGAAACTTCACACGTGAAACTGATGGAGAGCTATGGCAAGAAGGTTCGCCCGCTTTCCCTCTATGAGGCCCAGTTACAACGTCGGCTGGGACATTTGCCGGATATTGATTATCTTAAATAAAGTATCTTTTATTCTTCCTGATTATCTTCCTTATTCCCCGTCCGGTAATACAACGGACTGATGCCATACATATCCTTGAAACAACGGCTGAAATAACGTTGGGAACTGAATCCAGTACGGTCTGCAACTTCGGTAACAGACAAGTACTGTTCATGTTTCAGCAACCAGGCGGCTTTCTTCAAACGTATGGTCAGTATGAACTCGTTCGGCGTCTGCCCTGTGATAGCCTTTATCTTGGTGAAGAAATTGGTACGTGAGATATACAGTTCCTTTATCAAATCGGACAAAGAATACTCCGAGTTATCCAGATTCTTCTCGATAATGGCAACCGTACGGTCCAGCAAGTCCTTATCCATCGGATTCGTAGCCAACATCTGCACCTGTGTCTGCGGCTGTTTGCCGAACTTCTCCTGCAATACCCTGCGGCTGTTCACCAGATTATTACATCTTGAAATCAGCAGGTTCACATTGAAAGGCTTTGTGATATAATCATCCGCGCCAATCCGCAACCCTTCGATAGTATGCTCGATGGCGGTACGTGCCGTCAGCAATACAACAGGGATATGGCACGTCTCAAAATTCGCTTTTATCTGCTTGCAGAGTTCTATACCCGTCATCTTGGGCATCATAATATCACTTATAATGATGTCCGGCATTACTTCCTGCGCCTTTTGCAACCCCTCTTCCCCATCGGAAGCGGTCACCACTTCATAGTAAGGTTCAAACAATCCCGCCAGCATCTCCCGCAAAGAAGTATTGTCTTCCACAATCAGCATTTTAGCCCCTTTGATTCTGTTTTGCACATCTTCATCCATCACTTGCTGTTCCAGTTGCAACTGCGGTTCGGCAGGCATACTCAGAGGTTCTTCTTTCACAGGTTCGGTGTCAATCTGTTCTTCCAGGAAATGCTCTTTGCCCAGTTTCAGATAAATGGTAAAGGTGGTGCCCTTATCCAAATGGCTGCTGACCTCAATGCGTCCTTTATGCAGTTCGATAAGACCCTTGCTCAAAGCCAGACCGATGCCGGTTCCCTGAATATTGCCCGAGTCAGCTCCCACTTGATAGAAACGCTCGAAGATTTTTTCTATCTCTTCCGGACTGATGCCCGTACCGCTGTCGCGGACTTCAATCACCGCTTCTTCTCCTTTCTTATATACATTCAAGGAGATGGTTCCCCCTTTCGGCGTATATTTGAATGCATTGGACAGCAGATTATTTATCACCTTCTGCAACTGTCGCGAGTCATACCACACTTCCAGATGCTTCTCTCCCTTATCAAAATGGAAATGTATGTTACAAGTAGCGGCATACTCCACATAAAGGAGATAATTCTCATACAGGAAATCAAGCAGTTCATGCCTGCTCACCTTTATCTTCATATGTCCCTGTTCCTGCTTACGGAAATCAAGCAGTTCGCTAATCAACTCCCGTAGCTGCAAACCGTTCTTGTAGATGTTCAGCAACTTATTGTAAGCCGCAGGCGAAAAAGACTGCCCCTGAAGCAGCATTTCTATCTGCCCGATGATGATGGTCAGCGGAGTACGGAACTCATGGGAGATATTGGTAAAGAAACGGAGTTTCGACTGGTTCAGTTCCTCTACATCACGGATATGCTGCTGCTCGTATTTCAAGGATTCCTGCAACCGGATACGGTCACGATACGCCTTGATGAGATAAAACAGGATAACGGCTATGACAATGACATAAAGCAGATAAGCCCACCCCGTCTTATAGAACGGTGGCAGGACGGTTATCGCCAGACGGCATTCTGACTGGTACACGTGGTTCGCTCCCACAGTTTTGACAATTAGCGTATAATCTCCCGCGGGAAGATTGGTGTAGGTAATCATCTTCTGTCCATGCGTTTGCGCCCATTCATTAGAGAAACCTTCCAGTTTGTAGACAAGTTCGTTCTTATTCGCCGCAATGTAATTGGTCATGGCAAATTCAATGCTCAGTACGGAATGGTTACTTTTCAAGGTAATGGAAGAAGCGTCATAGAGTGAAGATTGCAGGATGCCGGTTTCATCATTGATACCGACTTCATCACCATTCACCCACAACCGCACGGGGATAATACTGTAAGGTTTGAGAGGTATGTCCAAGTCTTTCTCATAGAAAGAAATCATGCCTTTCACACCACCCAGAAATATTTCCCCATCCTTACACTGGTAAAGCGACTTCTCGTTGAGTGTAGTAAACGGAAAACCACTCTCGGCACTATGATTGTTGAATACCTTGGTATAGTAATCGAAGATAGTGAATCCCTGGTTCGTAGTCAGCAACAGCTTTCCATTCTGGGATTCGACGATGGAATAGACGCAATCGCTGCCGAGCTTGTTGTTCCGTGCATTGAAGTTTTCAAATTTCCCTGTTTCCCGGTAGAAGACGTCGATACCGGAACCGCTTGTGGAGAACCACATATTATGATGCCTGTCCTCAATGATAGTGTTCACCCTGCTGTAACTTATCGAGTTTTCCGCTTCGGGCGAATAACGGTAATTTATCAGCTCTTTGGTGTCAAAATGATAGGCATATACGCCACTGCCTTCTACCGCAACCCAAAGAATCCCTTGCGAATCAAGATACAGGCTGTTACTGAACAGTTCGAATAACAAGGAAAACTTCTCCGTCCGCGGATTGAAAAGGAATACACCGCCATAAGAGGCCAGCAGAATATCCTGACCATAAGGAATAATATCCAGAACCACGTTGGACGAATTTTCACTACGACTGTCAGGCATACGGTATCGGGTAATCCGGTCGGTCTTGATATCCAATTTATTAAAGCCTTCCTGATGCGTACCTATCCAGAGCACATCTTCCTGCGGGTCATAATATAATGATTTTATATTGTTGGACGAAAGAGAATTCTCCCCTTCTTTATGTTTATACCACTTGAACTGTTTTGTCTTCCGGTTGTAATAGTTCAGTCCGCCGCCTTCGGAAGCTATCCATATATTCCCCCGCTTGTCCTCTGCCATGCAGCCGATGACGGGATAGGTCAATCCTTCGCTTTCATTCTTTCCGGGACGATAGTAGGTGTAGATTTCATATTCGGGGTTGAAGTAGTTCGCTCCGCCAAAATAGGTTCCCACCCACATGGTACCCTGATGGTCTTTGATGATACAGTAGACAGATGAATTGCTCAGGCTACCCGGCACATCGGAAGGGGCATAACAGGTAAACTTCCGTGTTTTCTTATCAAACTTGTCCAGTCCGTTGAAGGTGGCAATCCACATATTTCCCTGATTATCCTCACAACAGTCCCTTACCGAATTGGACGAAAGTTCTTCCTTTCCCGTTTTCCTGCCGTCCGTATAGTGAGCTATTCCACTATCCGACAGATGGAAAAGCCCGTCTTCCCAAGTGCATATCCACATATCACCGGACGTATCCTGATACAGATTATACACATGGACTTGAGACAACACACACTCCGGCACACTGTGTCCTTTCTTGAGACAATACAATCCTTTACGTGTCCCCATCCACAGGTTTCCATCGTCATCCTTCAACAGAGACACAATCAGTTGATGGACATCCAACGAACAATAAGGTTTCAGTTCACGCGACTTCGGGTCATAATAATTCACCTGCCAGTTTCCACCCGTAAACAGCGTATCAGATCCATAGGTGATATTATACACTCCGCCTTTCTGAATGGTATGAAATTTTTCCGAATACATGTCAAACTCACATAATCCTTCCGATGTCTGTACATACAACATTCCTTTATCATTTCCGCAAATATTCCGGATCTGATTACCCACAAGTGAATGTTCGTCTTCCTTGTCATACTTGTAGTATTGTATCCGGTTGCCGTCATACACATTCAGCCCGTCGCGCGTTCCAATCCATATCCGTCCGAGCTCATCTTTGTGCAAGGCATAAACGGAGAATTGGGACAGTCCGTTTTCTGTGGATAGATAGTTGAAGGATATGTCTTGGGCTGAGAGTGTGGTGGTTCCTGACACGGCAATCAACCAAAGGCATAACCGCAGGAGTGTATTTAAAGAGTATAAATGTGTGTATCTCATAAATATTCTGTATTGTTAGAAGCGGAACAAAGATACTAAAAAAACAAGTATAATTATACTTAATTATAAAATCTCTTATTCACATTCATCACGGTTTCCTTAAGTTCTCATTCATAGACAGTTCCGGTGAAGAAGAGATAAGAAATACAGTATTCACCAAGGTTCACGCATTCACGTCCTTTCACCGGATTTGTATCTTTCCAAATCCTCGTCAGCAATCAAGTGGCACGTAGTACATAAAGGAATGACGACTGATAATGATATGGTTGGGGTAAGCAACAGCTTTTTCACTATCAGCCGACTGGAGTTGTCCATTTAGCCAACTATAGCCGTCTGATTAGCCGACTTGAGTTGACTATGTAGCCGACTTAAGTCGGCTGATTTACAGGTTTACTTTTAGAAGATACACGTTTTATGAAGTATCACGTCAGGTTACAGTGAGATTTCTTCCCAATCCTCGACTGTGCGTGTGGAAGAGGAGAAGCTTACTCCGATGCAAATGACCTTGCGCTTGTCTGCCAGATAGGGCTTGGCATAACCATTTTTCTCTATTTGTTCCAGAGCTTCCCGTGCCGTACCATCCATCTTAAATTCGAAGATATACACATAGTCATCCATCTCCAGCGTACAGTCCACTCGCCCGTAGCTTTGGCGGTCTTCACAGTGGATGGCAATACAGTATACGCCTATGAGACGAAGCAATAGATAAAAAGTGTATTGAAAATGTTTTTCGGTGATATCTATATCTTTCAGCGAACCGTGAGAATCATAAGGAATGCTTGCCAAAAAAGAAGTGAGCGAACGGCAGAATGCGTTTGTATCACCTCGTTCAAGATCCATTACGGAATCTGTTGTCCAGCTTGTCACTTCCTTGCTTTTCGGTTTCATATAGTTGGCAGCCAACATAGACAGGAAACCTTCGCGTACTTCATTGTTCGGGAAATCAAGCAAGTAGGTTCCCATTCTTTTATTATATTCTTTGATGGTGAGGTAGCCACTTTGGAAAATCATTGGTAACGGTTGCTCTACATCTGCCTTATAATCTACAAATAAAGAGGGTTTGTAGAATTTCCCTGTCAGTTCGTTCATCTGTTCGCGACTGTGTTGCAGCAGGCGTATCAGATAAGTGGGAGTTCCGGTGGCGAACCAGTAGTCACGGATTTCATTCATTCGAAAAGCATTAAGAATGCTGAATGGATTGTAAATGCCTGTCATGTTCGTGCTGAAATGATAGCCATCGTACTGTCGTTGCAACCAATCCTTCATTTCCTTTACTGTACATTGGTATTTAGTGGCCAGTTGGATCATAGGTTCTTCAAAATATTTCTCCAATTCCTCTTGAGTGATACCACAAAGAGACTCGTATTGTTCACTCATACTGATATCTGTAGGTTGGTTGAATCCGCTGAATACACTGACTTGTGAGAATTTGGTAACTCCTGTCAGCAAAACGAATCTCAGGTATTCGTCAGCCCCTTTAAAGGTGGAATAGAAAGATTTGAGAATCTCCCTATGATGATCCTCAAGCAGTCGCTTTTCTCCTTCGTGAGTACGGGTAGACGCTCCGGTGTCGAGTACGTCGAGAATAGGTTTATCATATTCATCTATTAGCACTACGGTGCGCTGTCCGGTCTTTTGATAGGCACGTTGCAACACTCCCTTGAAGCGGTCACCTGTAGTGGTTTCAAGGGGGTCTTTTCCATATTCCACTTCCCATTTGGCTATGTAGGTTTCGATGCTTTTCTCCAGCTCTCCTTCACGGGTATAGTTCCCTCCGTTGAAGTCTACACGAAAGATAGGATATTGCAGCCAGTCCTTTTCAAGGCGAGAGATTGCCAGTCCGTCGAAAAGTTCTTTCCGCCCTTGAAAGTAACAGGCGAGCGTGCTAACCAGCAAGCTTTTCCCGAATCGGCGGGGACGGCTCAAGAAATAGATTGAACCCTCTTGCACAAGACTGTAAACCAAAGCGGTCTTATCTATGTAAACATATCCGTCTTCACGAAGGCGGTCGAAACTCTGTATTCCAATGGGATATTTCATCTTTTTATCGGCTTTTTATGAATCAGTAGACGAAGATACATGAAAGCGTGCATAAATGCAAATCATTTTTTAGTTATATTAGAGGAACACGGTTGTGAAGGCAGCATATATAATCTTTTGTTGAGCTGCAATATATAAACCCGTAACACTTCTGGGAATAGCAGCAGTGACACCTAAACTTTTTAAATATTCCAAAGCCGCCTTTTCTTTCTCAAAAACAAAGAGCTGAACTACAGTCAACGTATCAGGCATTCCAAATTGCGAATAAAATTCAGCTTCGTGAAGAAGCATCTTTTCTATCTTTTCACGTTCATCTTGAGATAGCAGGTCTCCGTTATATTCAATCTGCACCACTTGCGCACAGAGTTTAACACACAACAGAAACAGTGACAAAAGAATTAATAATGTACGCATAATGTCATTTCATTGATTTCTGTTTCAAATACTTTTTCTTTTCGTGCTTATCCATATCCTGCATGATAAGTTCTTCATCGGTAGCAGCATAATAAAAAGTCTTTTCCTTAAGTTTCACATCGCCTTCTGTGGTGCGAAACACCGGAGTAAAATGAGAATAAGGATACCCCATAAAATTCTCGCTTAATAATTTATTCTTATCCAAAAAGAAATATGAAATCGGAATACCTCTACTTCCTGCTATTCCAATCGGTTGTCCAGTTAGTACAATGTCACCTTCCTGGATGAAATTCTCCGACATATACATATAAGCTGCAAAAGTATTATCAGCATGATATATAAGTAAATGCTCACGAGATGGAGTTTTACAAGCCACGCCACCCCGAGTTGCATAAACAGTATCTTCTAATACACGAAAATTCATTGTCCTAAACGGTTCTCGTTGGTCAACCACCCAACCTGTCTTTTCACCATTCTTCACAGGTAAAGCATAAGGGGTATCTATTTTCAATTCTTTGGGAAATATACCGCGAAAATAGACGTATTGTGATGCATATTTAAATGCATTGCTAGCTTCTGAATCCTTGTCTATAGTATAAATTGTATTTTTTCCAGGAAGTAGGATATGGGAATTATCGACTTTACAAAAAAGATAATAATCACAAAAATCTTCATTATAGAAAACTAAATCCAAATCTCTTTCTATATTCCTTTCCCATTTGTAATAAATATCTTTTGTGCGGCTTAATATCAATCCACCTACTTTCTGACCGTACATGTTACTCGAAAATAATGTTAGAGCTAATAAAATAAAAATATACTGTTTCATAAGTTTGCTAATTTATAACATACGACTTATCGCACCGACAATTCTTCTATCGAAACCTGTGCCGGATTGCCATTCAAAGAGGTGGCATCCAAACGGATGAAGCGAGTTGATACTTTTTCTTTGAATTGCACCGTTTGCGGAACGGGGTTGTTGATGATATTACTGAACTCGCCGTTAGTCGGTACTTCTGTCCATATTTTCCCATCGTTACTTATCTGGAATTTATAGCGGAAAGCAGTGGTCGGTTTTGCTTCGGCTCCTGCGGGAGCGTATGTAAATCCTGCAATAACAGTCTGTTTTCCCAAATCAATGGTGACAGGAGATGATGACAATAGATGCCAGGCATCTTTGGACAAACTTTCTTGTGCAGCCTGCGGCGATTTATCTTGCAATGGAGCGGCATAGTAAGCTGCTATCCGGGATACGTTGGCTATCAGGCGACATTCGTCGATAGTCACCCGGATTTTATTGGCTTTCACGGTGGGGATACGCAGCAATCGTTTATAGCCAATTGTGGTTCCCTGTCCTACGATTTGCCATCCTTCGGGCGTCAGCGCCTCTACTGTGAACTTCTCAACCCGCTGTCCTTTAGCGATGTCTTCCTGCAACATTATTACGTTGACAGAAGTTTCCTGTTCCAACTGATAAATCCGGCTGTCTTGTGGGGCGGCACACCATAGGTTCATTCCGTCTTTTATCTTGTCCGAAGCAAATACCTGCTTTCTATAATCGGCAAATTCTTTCAGCCGGGCGGCATCCGCTTCGCTGATAAGTCCCCGTTTATCCGGCGGGATATTGAGCAGGAGAACGGAGTTGTATCCTACCGACTGGTAATAGATTTCCATCAGATGCTGCAAAGTCTTCACTTGAGCGTCCTGTTCTTTATGGTAGAACCATCCCGGACGGATAGATACATCCACTTCCGATGGATACCAGAACAGTTCGCGAGCCTTTGCCAGCATCTTGCGGCTGCCCAAATCGGCGGTTGTGCTCGATACGTTGAGAAGGTTGTTATTTTCGGTAGAACGGCTGTAAATGCTCGGAGTACGTACCGTAGCCCCCCATTCGGTTTCACGGCCGATGCCTTTCTCATTCCCTACCCAACGTACATCATCGCCCATGATGGCCGCAACAGCTTTGGGTTGCAGGCGGCGGATAGTCTTATAATAAGCATCCCAGTCATAGACTTGTTTTTTACCGTTAGGGCCTTCGCCGTTGGCTCCGTCAAACCATACTTCGTGGATTTCCCCGTAATTGGTCAGCAGTTCCGTAAGCTGGCGGACAAAGAAATCGTTGTATTTCGGAGAATCCCCATAACAAGCGGCATTCCTGTCCCACGGAGAGAGATAAACTCCGAACTTCATGCCATACTTGTCGCACGCTTGGCGAAGTTCTTTCACGACGTCTCCTTTTCCCTGTTTCCAGGGAGAAGAAGCAACAGAGTGAGGAGTTGTTTTCGTGGGCCACAGGCAAAAACCGTCATGATGTTTGGCGGTGAGGAGTACCATCTTAAAGCCGGCATCTTTCAAGGTACGTACCCATTGTTCGGCATCCAGTTCGGAAGGATTGAAAAGGGCGGGGTCTTCCTTGCCGTCTCCCCATTCATTTCCGGTGAAAGTGTTGATACCGAAGTGCAGGAAAGCAGTCAGTTCCAGTCGTTGCCAATTCAACTGCTCCGGAGTGGGAACCAAACGGGCTGCCATATCCACTTTCTGCTCCAAAGTGGCATTGGCGGGAAAACGGAGATGCTTTACAAAGTAATCCTCTTTTGTTTGATGCGACTGCAAATACGAAAGTTTTTCTTTCTCTTTTCTACTAGTTGCAGACATTTCTACCGACAACATGCAAAGTACCGCCACTAAGCAGCTATTTAATAAAAGTTTTCTCATCTTTATTCGATATTACATATTATTATCACCATAAGTCATTTTCACATTCAGGGAAGTATGGTTATTTACGGGTACTTCCAGTTTCAGGTATCCTTTCTTTTCAAAGACCAGAATGTCGCTTGCGGATACACGCACCTTGTATCTCCCTTTTGAATCGGTTCGTCCCAGTTCACGTCCGGAAGTTTTTGAATGGATGGAAACACCGTCTATCAATGTAGCCTGCACATCTCTGACAGTGCCGCTTACGGTTATCTCTTTTCCGGCTGCCGCGGATTTGCTTACGGAAGATGCCGGAAGATTGTCCGAGGCGGAAACGGATTGTCCGTCCGCTCCGACAAGCTGTCCGTTTGCTCCGATATGAATAGTCTGCTTTAGTAAGATACGGTCGGAAGCGGTTCCCAATTGCAGTTCAAACGCACCGGGTTCTATCAGTCTCCTACCATCTTCCAAGGTAAGGGAAAGTTCGGCAACCGGGAAACTGAGAACGCCTTCCCTACTCTCCCCCGGTTGCAATTCAACTTTCATAAATGCGCGCAGTTGTTTTATGGGGGTCACAACTGAACTTACTTGGTCGCGCACATAAAGCTGGACAACTTCTTTCCCTGTTTTATTTCCTGTATTCCGGATTTGTACCTTTACGCGGATGGAATCATGTTCCAAAGCGGCCGTCATCTTCTCCAAAGAAAAAGTGGTATAACTCAATCCATGTCCGAACGTCCACAAAGATGCGGGAGACGAAAAGACATAATCCCTGCCGGGCACTTCATAACTGCCCGGCTTTTTATAAAAGCCTTTATCAGAAGGCAAATGGTTGTAATAAGCCGGCAGATGCCCTACGCTCTGAGGAAAGGAGAAAGCCAGTTTTCCCGACGGATTCACTTTCCCGAAAAGAATATCGGCTATGGAGTTGCCCGCCTGTTCTCCTGCATACCACTGTGCAAGAATGGCGGGAATATGTTCTTTTTCCCAAGGGATGCAAAAGGGCTTTCCTGCCACAAGTACCAACACTACCGGTTTTCCTGTTTCGTAGACCGCACGGATAAGCTCACTCTGCGCTCCCGTCAGTTGAAGGTCGTGCAGGTCAAAGCCTTCCCCGCAATTCACCTGGTTATAATCACGCGCCAGCGATGCACTGGAACTGCCGCAGAAGAGCAGGGCGACATCACTTTGGGAAGCAATCTCCACCGCTTCGGAAATAGCCGAAGTATCTTTGGACATCATACTGCATCCACGGGCATAACGGACGGTAGCCTTGTCACCCACCAGACGCTTTATCCCTTCCAACGGAGTGACGCCATCCTTATTGTTCCGGCTCCATGTGTAATCACCGAACTGCACCTGCGCGGCATTCGGCCCGATGACTGCAATCGAACGAATCCGGTCGATATTCAACGGCAATAATCCGTTTTCGTTTTTCAGCAATACGGTAGATTCATCCGCTATCTTGCGGGACAAGGCGACGCTTTCCGCATCATGCATTTCCTGTTTGCCGAACTTCTCTCCATACGGGTCTTCAAACAAGCCTGCCGCAAACTTGGCAGCAAGCACCCGGCGTACCGCCTCATCAATCACGCTTATATCCATCTGTCCCTTTTCAACCAACCCTTTCAGATAGGGATAACATTCGCTGGAAGCCTCTACGTCCAGTCCCGCACTGATGGACTGCACGGCACACTCTGCCGGACTGCCGGCTGTATGATGAAAGTTCTGCAACATCTCAATCGCACCCCAATCGGAATAGACATATCCTTTAAAGCCCCATTGTTTCCGCAGAATATCGGTCAGCAGATAGCGGGAAGCGGAGTTGGGGACACGGTTCCAAGAGTTGTAGGTGGACATCACAGCCATGACAGGCAACCGGGTAACTACCATTTCAAAGGGTTTCAGATAGACATCGTGCAAGTCTCTCACCCCACATTCCACGGACGCGAGGTTCAGCCCGCCCAACGGATTGCCATGAGGGCCGAAATGCTTCAGCATCGGAGAAATGCCATTATCCAGATAACCGCTTGTCTCCGCACAGGCGAATACCCCACAAAGGAAAGGGTCTTCCCCATAGGATTCTTCCACCCGTCCCCAACGCAAATCGCGGACTACATCAATGCAGGGAGCCAATACCTGACGCATCCCCTGCGTATGAAGGTCACGGGACGTAGAAGCTGCCTTCTGATAAGCCAGCGTCGGATTGAAGGTACTTCCCAACGCTATATTCTGAGGATATATAGTGGAACCTTCGTGGGCGGAGCCATGCAGGGACTCCGCTACGGTAAATACAGGAATTCCCAGCCGGGTGCGCTCTATCATATACTTCTGTATGAGCCGCATATTCTTGCTGCAATTCTCCCCTGTCAACGGGAAACCTTCTACAAATCCCCAACCGATATTCCCGGCAAAGGCGGAGAGCTTCTTTTCGTCCAACGTCTGTCCATCGAATATATTCCAGGAATGTATATGGCGGATTTGGGCTATTTTCTCTTCGAGCGTCATCCGGCGCAACAGGTCTTCCACTCTTTCGCCAACGGGCAGAGAGGCATTCTTATAAGGATATGCCTGTCCCCTTGCAACCAAAAAAGGGAATAAGAACAATGATAATACTAACAACGGGTATTTGATATAGTGTTTCATCTGTTTTCTATTACAGGTTAGTGTCAGTTTTTCAACGGCTTCAATGAAATATAACGGGGGCGGAATAATTCTACAGCGGTAACGGATTCCGGTTCGATACGTATATCGTACTCTCCGGCAGGCAATGTGACCGTACCTACCGTTTCGGTCACATTCGCTCCATTACTGACTTTCTTTGTCAGCTTTTTGCCGCCTAATGTAATCGAATATACTCCGGCTGCTCCCATGCTTGCCTTACGCACTTCTTTTCCGGCATCACCTTCCACCAGTTCATCTTTATATTTAGGAGCAGGAGCGACGTAGGCGATGCCGACTTCATAAGTCATCGGTTTATCCAGACGGACAGACCATACCACCGCATCTCCTTTCTGCGTCATATTCTGCACACACTGCGCCTCGACTTCCTCACCACCATAGCGGGCATTACCTTCCAGACGGGCATCAAATGTACGCAAGTAATCCACCGGTTGGGTGGCGGAAATACGGCGGCGGGGGTCTGCTTTAATCTCCGACGTACATTCCAAAGCGATAACCGTATTGACCGTATCCGGGCAATTCAACGGCACGTCCACCCATAGGTCTTTCCCGGAACGGACACATTTCAGCTTCTTTTGAGGATTGCCCAGGAGACAGGCGCGCTTCACATCTGTAAGCAACCCGCCGACACACAACTTTCCGTTTTCGGGCCAGTCGAATACGTGCAGATAGAGCTTATTGCCTTTCCGGGTAGTCTCTCCCCACGACTGGACTGCAAGCGGGGTGGCTTTCGTTCCCCTGATAGAAGATTCGCCGTTCACTTTCCACCAGTCGGCAATTCCTTTTAATATCGTCTTGTCCGGCGAACTGAACTTTCCGTTTCCCATCGGGCCGATGTTCATCAGAATATTGCCGTTACGGGCGGCGGCTTTGACAAGCAGCTTTATGAAGAAAGAAGCAGGTTTGTATTCATTGTCATTTTCATTGTAGGCATATGAGTTGTTGGTAGTAGGAATGCCTTCCCAATAGATGTCTCCATAATTGCTGAACTCGTATGGGCAGTCACTGGTATTGTAATAATCATACCGGTCGAATCCCGAGATGGCACGACCATTGATGATAATGCCGGGACTGGCTTCACGGGTGGCTCTCACGATACGGATACATTCTTCCACCGGGAGTTTATGGGGAGTATCGTACCACATAATATCGGGGTCATAATTAGCGATTAGTTCGCGTATCTGAGGAATCGCCTTTTCATCTACATATTTACGAGCGACGGGCAGGAATTCCTTACGTGTTTCCCACCAGTTGCGTCCGCCCAACAGTTTGTCTCCACCCGGATTGTCATAATCCCAGTCGTTGCCTACTCCGTCCTTCTCGCCCCAATCGAATGCGTGAGAATAGTAAAAGCCGAATTTTATTCCGGCCTTGCGGCAGGCTTCCCGAAGTTCCTTCATCGGGTCACGACCGAACGGAGTGGCTTTCACAATATTGTAATCACTCACCTTCGAGTCATACATGGCAAATCCGTCATGGTGCTTGGAAGTGATGATAAAGTATCCCATGCCTGTCTCCTTGGCTATACGTATCCATTCTTCCGCATCAAATTCTTCGGGATTGAATCTGCCTGCCACTTCTTTCTTATATACTTCGACAGGAATCCGTGCCATACGCTGTATGTGTTCGCCGTATCCGTTATAGCGTTTCCCGTTCCATGAACATCCCAGCGGAGAATAAACTCCCCAGTGAATGAACATGCCGAAACGGGCATTGTCGAACCATCGCATCCTTTTATCAAGTTCCCCTTTATCGGGAACCATTGCCGACAGTCCGGTCTTCGGTTCCGGCTGTTGCTGCGCAAAGCAGGATAGTGTACTTGCAGACAATGCTGCTGCCAGGATAATACTGCAAAAGTGTGTTTTCATGTTTCTCATTCTGATTATATTTTCTTCCCCATAGGAGAGCTGATTGTAAATAGTAACTTTTCACCCGGTTTCATTTGTTTCTCCGTTACCCTTCCCAAGAAAGGATTGAGCAGTTTCATCATTCCGCCTTTTTCCGATTCGATGGTGATGGAGCTTACCTTGCCTTTTTCGTAAGAGGCGGTTACCAGGAATGCTCCCATCGCCCGCAGGTTACAGAAAGATGCATCCTGCCATTTGGTCGGCATGGCGGGGAATACCCTAATTACTCCGGTATGGCTTTGCAGCAACATTTCCTGAATGGCGGCGGCACAAGCGAAATTACCTTCCAGCGTGAACGGGCGATAGGTAAATTGTGAAAAGCCCGCCTTCAACTGGTCGCCGTTCAGATGGAAACTGTTCGGCCCGCAAAAGGCTTTGATAAAGATATGCAGGTTGCGCAAGGCTTCGTCTCCGTCAAATACACGAGTTTTCAGGTTGGCAAGCCATGCATAAGTATATCCAGTCCAATAGTCCGGCCCCAACTGTTCGATGTTTTTAATGGAGCGGAGAATCAGGTCGATGCTCCCGTTGCCCTGACTGGCATCAATGATGCCGAAGGGATGGAAAGCCAGCAAATGGGAGAAGTGGCGGTGGGATTCGGTCAAGGGGATTCCCGGAGCAATCAGCAAGCCGCTTTCATTCTTCGCGAAGTCGGGCCATTCGGTCAACTGCTTCTTCCAGTGTATGGCTTCGTCCTTGAATCCGAGCGTATCCGCCATTTCTTCCGCTACCATATAGGCAAGGCGGATATTGGCAAGGTCGTAATTGGTGGTTTCCTGAAACCAGGCGTCTATCCGGTTATCATTAATTTCCGGTGACGAGGAAAGCGGCAGCTTCCGCATGCCTTTCTTGTCCCTGACGGAAACGTTTTCAAAATAACGGGCTACCTCTTTCACCCACGGATAGGCTCGTTGAGAGAGAAAGTCCGTATCCATGCTATATTTCCATTGCAAATAGAAATGGTGCACAAGCCAGCCGGCAGCAGTAGGAGAATTGGCATACTGGTTCCATCCGCCGATAGGTTCTCCGGTCAACGTGGCGATGCAGGCTACGTTCATCCCTTCCACGCCGTAAAATTTGCGGGTGAACTTCTCCGAATTGTCTTTTATCCGCCATAGCCAGTCGGTGAAAACGGATGACTCTTCCAGGTGGTTGGATGCATATCCCGGCCAGTAGCTTAACTGCGTGTTCAGGTCGTTATGGAAGTCTCCCCGCCACGGCGGGGTTTGCCCGTTATCGGCAGTCCACACCGCTTGCAGGCAGATAGGGGGCGCTCCTTTGCGGGAAGCGGCAGCAAACTTATACATTTCAAGATACCATTGCTTTTCCAACAGGGTGTCCGGTATATGTATGCCCGATTTCTTCCAGTATCCTTTCCACCATTCTTCGTGCCCGGCCAAGCTGTTCTCAAAGTCATCGTTCATGCAACGGCTGATGCAGTCCAGTGCCCCTTCGTTCTCCGAATACCACGTTCCGGTGGAAGTAACACAATATTTTCCTTCCATCTTTTTGCCGGGCATCATCTCCCAGTCCACAGCTATTTCATAAGAGATATCTCCCCATCCTTGCTGGCGGTACAGCAAGGAAGTAGGGGTTATTTCTTCCACTTTGCCCAACTTATATCCTAAAGAGGTCAGTTTATTCACTCCCGGCTGATAGTCCAGTACCTCTCCGTTTTCTTCATACAGCGGCGTAACCAGGCGGACGGGGAGTGTATCGGACAGGTTCTCAAACTGAAAACGTCCGCCTTTCTCATTGGCAGGAACAAAAATACGGGCTTTGGTACCTCTCTCCCATTCTATGGTACAGACAGCGGAAGCCAAATCAAGTTTTACATTCGTGACTTTACCCAAAGAAGCCGTATTCAGTTCGATGGCTCCGGCAGGTATCTTCGTCGGTGCGGAATCGTATCTTGTCCGTTCATCAATCAGTTTATAGACAGGAGTGATATCCTTCTTCTCAATCACCTGGTCGCAAACAAACTTATAGGTATAATCGGGAGAGGCAAACTGCTCTACCGGACGCAAATCCCATAAATCCGCACGGTCAATGGCAATGCGCAAACGTCCTTCCTTCTGCCATATCAATGCACCGGTCAGCCCGTTTCCCAGCGGAACAGCCTCATCCCATACTTCAGGAAGTTTGTCGAAAGTGAGACTGTGACAAAAAGGGAACGACTCGGCTTTTTCCACGCTCTGCTTACAGGAACAAAACAATCCTGCAACTACAATCATCTGTAAAAAATATACTGCTTTCATATGTTATTGGGGTTTCATAAAAATTCTTTTATCTCGACATTGCAAAGATGCGACAAGCTATCAATACCAGTATGCACTTTACGTACTTTCAACGTACACATACAATACAAATAGTGCTGTATTCGGGATATGGGCGGGAAATTGTACCTCAAGTACAGCCATCTGTACACAATGTGTATCTCATAAGCACCGGGCATAAAAAGAGGGCAGCCGTCTCAAGTCATTACTCGAAACGGCTGCGCTCTTTTTGTTATATGTTATTTACAGAATTTCCTTGTCTTCCCACTTTCCGCCGTGCCACTCCACCACCGACGTGAAGCCCGCTTTCTTCAAAGCTTCCAGTCCTTCGGGACGGGCATTATTTATTCTTTCGGGATAGTGGGCGTCACTGTTCACTTGCACACGGATACCTAAGTCTTTCAACAAAGTGAAATAACGCTCATTGGGATAGAAAGTGCCTAATTCGTGATAAGCCTTGGTGTTGATTTCGACAATATATCCATGACGGGCTATCGCTGCGAAATAATCGCAGACTAAAATGTCGTACCACGGTTCGTCCAGTAATCCGGGACGGTAGCAGGAAGCATTGTAATGCATCTTGTCCGCATGGCCGACAATATCGAATCCGCCCAGTTCGACCATACGAAGCAGGTTCTTATAATAAAGGCGGACAACGGAATCCAAGTCACCGTCAAAATGCTTGTCTATTAACTGACGGAAAGTATCTGCCGGAGTATCAATGTCCACGATTTTTCCTTCCGGGGAATATAACATATGTACGGAGCCTATCCGATAATCGAGCGGCAATTCACGAAAACAGGGTGAAGCAGGGTTACTGTCTTCGCTCAGGTAATCTATTTCAAGACCGATGGCAAGCTCTATCTTATCCGCGTATTTCCTTTTGAGACGGGCGAATTCGGAAAGGTAATCTTCCATTCTGTCCCATTCCATTGTCCATGCAGTAGGAAATGGCAGCGGGGCATGGGAAGAGATGCCATAGGAAGTAAAGCCTTCGCTGATGGCAAAACGGATGAAATCTTCCATGTTGGCTCGTCCGTCGCAATAGAGACAATGGCTATGATAGTTAGTAAGGTTTGTCATACAAGGTTATGTTATCGGGATTATTGTCACAAATCAGCCTTCTATTTCGCTGAGTTCCAGCCAACGCATTGTTTTCTCATCAATCAAGTCATTGACTTCGGGCAGGCGTTTCGACTTCTCGGTCAGTTCGTCAACAGAGAGAGTGCCGCTGCAAAGAAGTTCTTCGATCCGGACTTTTTCCGCTTCCAAGTCGGCAATTTCCTTTTCCAGTTGTTCGAACTCGCGTTTTTCCTTGAAGCTCATTTTCCGCTTGTCATTCAGACGGACACGGGCTGTCTTTTCTTCCTGTGGCTTCTCTGCTTCTTTTTCTACCTTGGCTTTCGCGTCTTTCCAGTCACGGTAGTCGCTGTAATTGCCGGGGAAATCACGAATGTCACCCTGTCCGTTGAATACCATCAAGTGGTCTACTACCTTATCCATAAAGTAACGGTCGTGGGAAACGACAATCACACAGCCCTTGAAGTTCTGAAGATATTCTTCGAGCACATTCAATGTGATAATGTCGAGGTCGTTGGTAGGCTCGTCCAGTACGAGGAAGTTAGGGTTGCGCATCAGGATGGTGCACAGGTAAAGGCGGCGACGTTCTCCCCCACTCAATTTGTAGACATAACTATGCTGGGTTTCGGGGGTAAACAGGAAATGTTGCAGGAATTGGGAAGCGGTCAGCTTCTTTCCGTTGCCCAGCTCGATGACTTCGGCAATGTCCTGAATGACGTCTATTACTTTCATCTGTTCATCAAACTGGAGCCCGTCTTGCGAGTAATAGCCGAAACGGACTGTTTCGCCGATATCCACCGTTCCGCTATCAGGTTGTACTTGCCCCATTAGTATTTTGATGAAAGTAGACTTGCCCGTTCCGTTGTTTCCTACGATTCCCATCTTCTCATAGCGGGAGAAGATATAAGAGAAGTCTTCCAGAATTTTCAAATCACCAAAACTCTTGTACAGATGGTCGGCTTCGAATATCTTGCTGCCGATATAGGATGCCTTTACTTCCAGTTTTACGTTATCGTTGTTGAAACGCTGCTTCGCAACCTTTTCCAGTTCGTAGAAAGCGTCTTCACGGTAACGGGCTTTGTGACCACGTGCCTGAGGCATCCGGCGCATCCAGTCGAGTTCCGTGCGATAGAGGTTGTTGGCACGTTCTATTTCTACGCTTTTAGCTTCGATACGTTCCTGGCGTTTTTCAAGATAATAGCTGTAATTACCTTTATATTGGTAAACTTGCTGATTGTCTATTTCGATGATTTCCAAACATACACGGTCGAGGAAGTAGCGGTCGTGGGTCACCATCAGCAAGCTGAGGTTGGTACGGCGCAAGTAGTCTTCGAGCCATTCGGTCATATCAAGGTCGAGGTGGTTGGTGGGCTCATCGAGAATCAGAAGTTCCGGCTCGGTAATCAAGGCGTTGGCAAGGGCGACACGCTTCAACTGTCCGCCGGAGAGTTGGCTCACCTTCTGGTCGAAGTTACGGATTTTGAGTTGCGAAAGGATTTGTTTGGCTTTCTGTTCGTATTCCCAGGCTTTCTCCTGATCCATACGTGCCAAGAGGTCTTCCAGTCCCGGATGCCCTTCGGTCTCCATACAGCGTTCATATTCCTTGATAAGTTCTACGGTGCTGTTACCATGATGGAAGCAGGCTTCGAGTACGGTCAGTTCTTCGGGGTATTGCGGGTCTTGTTCCAGATAATCCACACGAAGGTCACGGCGGAAAACGATGCTTCCGCTATCGTAGCCTTCCTTTCCGGCGATGATATTCAATAAGGTGGTTTTTCCGCTGCCGTTCTTTGCTATTAATCCTACGCGTTGGCCTTCGGCAATGCCAAGAGATATATTTTCAAAAAGAACCAAGTCGCCGAAAGACTTGGTCAGGTTATCTATCTGTAAATAAGGTACTGCCACGTATATTAGTGATTAACGGGTTAGTGATTAGTGATTAATAATCACGGATTTATACTCTTCAATGACGTTGCAGGGCTGTCCTGCCTTTACTTTGCTCCATGCCAGTTTCATCGGGTCGATGATATGGTCTTTATATTGGAGAACAGGGGCTTCGCGATTACCGTCGACCAGCGTTTTCCATTCCATGCCGTCCACTTCGTTGGCGAGAATCGCGCAGACCGTGATGCCGACAGCCAACCATTCTTCTTTATTCTTCGAACCAATCTTGCCGCTGTCAATCACTTGCTGAAGTTTCTCCAGGTCTTCTTCTATACCCTGAAAGTCTTTTTTCAGTTCTTGTTTTACGGTAGATACAACCCATTCGTATCCTTCATTAATCTGATAGATTTCGGAAAGGCGGACAGGTATCAGTTCGGCCGGGTATTTCTCTCCTTCCTTGCGTGTTTCCAAAGTGGAGAGTACGTCTTCGGCTTCTTTCACGATTCCGCCTTTGGGAACGGTGAAGGAACATTCGAAAGCAATATTGTCAATGCCTGCAATCCATACATGGGAAGTATAATAAGCTCCTTCTTCCTGGAACATCTCTTTGCTATACGCACATTCCAACGTTCCGACCTTCACAAGTGAAGCCGATTCGTTCTCTTTCAGTTCCTGCCGGACGGCGTCTTTGCCATAACCAGCCTTTCCCTTAAATGCGGAAATACGAAAATTGCCCGACCATACATCGGGATTATAGAAAAGAAAAGAGCCTTCGCCATCTTCAAACTCATTCCAGTCCGATGGATAGTTCATAGAAAACCATGCTCCGGGAGAGATAAATTTCTTGCCTTGCATCCTTTTTCATTAAATGATTACTTGGCAAAAATACGAATTAAATACGAATATCATTTACCTATCGGCTGTATTTTCCTGCGTACCTCTTTGGAAATTTCCAAAAACATATAATTCAGCTTGCCGGAATGGATACCTTCTTCATTCTCCTTGTACTTCTTATTGGCGTATTGTTTGGATTTCTCGAAGGTGAGCAGGGACATTTCATTCTGTGATTTACCCACCATCGTGGAATCCAGTTGCTCGTCGGGAAAGAAGTCGTCCAAGTCGACGTCGCCAATCATCGTTGTTTCCAGGAAGTTCTTATCGGCATGCGAATTGTCGGTATAGTATCCCACAAACATATGTCCCGGAGTACGTACTAAAATCGGGTCGATATTTATGGCGCGAAGCAGCGAGGCGAACAGTACGCTACCATCCACACAGTTGATTTGCGAGGATTCCAGTGCGTCGTCAAAGGTGCGGACACGCTGCGAGAAGACTACATTACTCGAAAGACTGGTATTGGAGACGGAACTATAACGGAATTTGCGCTTCTGCAAGATGTTCCAAAGGGCATATACTTACTTGTCCACCGCTCCTTTAGCCTTGCTCTGATAACCTAAGAAGCGGTTAACTATGCGAGTGTTCAGCGCTTCACGGAGTAACTGGTCGATCATCGGATTCTCCTCATTGACATAGGCGGCAAAAAAGATGCTTGTGTCATGAAACTTCGTTCCGTTCGCCACATACCCCAACAGACATTCATTGATGCTACGAACGGAGAATGTGCGCACACGCTGACCCAAGTCTTTCCCGTTCATCTCAACGGTTACGGCAACGCTCACCGGCTCTGCCTGCGCGTTATTCTTCAATGCTTCGTAATTCCAGATAATATCAGGATAAATGGTATATTCCGTTCGCGGTTTGTTCAGAACGAACTCGGAAACGGAACGGGAAAAGAAAGGCGTTTCTGCCACTTCGATCCGTACACGGCTATATGCGGTCTTTGATTTCAGCCGGATGGCAATGCAGGATTTCGGATTTCCCAAATAGGTGGAATCCGACGGAATGATAACCTGCGCATCGGTAGTGGCTACGGACAGAATAGCCGAGGGGAAAATATTCCCGCCCAAATCGTCTGCTATCTCAAAGCCTGTATTGAAGGAAGTATATTTAAAGACGGACACACCGCCAAGCAGGAGCAACAGTACAATCACTGCACCTATCACTTCGCGTCTCCGCCGTTTCAAGTCAATTTTTATCATTGTCGGTAGTTTCTATTATCAAGCATTTCTATGCTATTATCAAATATTTCTATGCTATCATCAAGCATTTTTATCCTATCTCGCTAACAAAGATAACAAATAACGGGCGTTTTTTCCTCCTGCCATCCATAAAAAGTTTCCTGTTCTGTACCAAATTCCCCAATTCGGAGAATGTAATAGGATTGTAACACCTGTTTCATCTGTCCGTAACAAAGTCTCCCCATCTTTGCAAAGGTTAAAATAAAAACGTAACTTTGTCATATCACATTAATACATATATCTTATGAACGAAACCCGTATTTTAGTTGTCGACGATGAAGAAGACCTCTGTGAGATTCTGAAATTCAATCTTGAAAACGAAGGTTATGAGGTGGATACCGCAAACTCTGCCGAGGAAGCATTGAAGATGGACATCAGTAGTTATCATTTAATTCTCCTCGATGTGATGATGGGAGAAATCTCCGGATTCAAGATGGCGAACATGCTGAAGAAAGACAAGAAAACGGCTAAAGTGCCTATCATCTTCATCACGGCAAAGGATACTGAGAACGATACGGTAACCGGATTCAATCTGGGTGCGGACGATTATATATCGAAACCTTTCTCGCTTCGTGAAGTCATTGCGCGTGTGAAGGCTGTGCTGAGGCGTACGGCTACTGCGGAAACAGAAAGAGCGCCGGAACGGCTTACTTATCAGACGCTTGTCATCGACATCACGAAAAAAAAGGCGAGCATCGACGATGAAGAAGTGTCGCTGACTAAAAAAGAATTTGAAATATTGCTTCTGCTGGTACAGAATAAGGGACGTGTATTCTCACGTGAAGATATTCTGGCACGTATCTGGAGCGACGAAGTGTATGTACTAGACCGTACTATCGACGTGAACATCACCCGTTTGCGCAAGAAGATAGGGATTTACGGCAAATGCATCGTCACTCGTCTCGGATACGGATACTGTTTTGAAGCTGAATAATTAGCAACTATGAACCTGCCTGTAACTCAAAAACATTTCCTTTCTTTCAGCCGGAAGCTATTCCTTTCGGTTATCTCGTTATTTCTGGTATTCGTCATCTGCTTCATAGCCTATCAGTACCAACGTGAACGGGAATATAAAATAGAACTGCTGAACACGAAGTTGCAAGATTACAACAGCCGGCTTTACGAACGACTGGACTCACAACCGCTTGACAATGCGGCTGTCAACGATTATATCAATAATCATATCCTAGAAGATCTGCGTGTGACGCTTATCGACATGAATGGAAATGTGATTTACGACAGTTATCCGAACCATGACGAACAGATGGAAAACCATCTGAACCGTCCGGAAGTTCAGAAAGCACTGAAGCATGGCAACGGATTTGATGTGCGCCGTACCTCGGAAACAACCGGTGTCCCTTATTTCTATTCGGCGACACGTTATAAGGACTATATTGTCCGTTCGGCTCTACCTTATAATGTAAGTCTTATCAATAACCTGAAAGCCGACCGACATTACTTATGGTTTACGGTTATCGTGACTTCGCTGTTAATGATTATCTTCTACAAGTTCACGAATAAGTTAGGGACTTCTATCAGCCAACTCCGTGAGTTTGCCATGCGTGCCGACCGGAACGAGCCTATCGAAATGGCCATACAATCGGCTTTCCCGCACAATGAACTGGGAGAAATCTCACAGCATATCATCCAAATCTACAAACGCCTGCACGAAACGAAAGAAGCCCTTTACATCGAACGTGAAAAGCTGATTACCCATCTTCAGATTTCACATGAAGGTCTGGGAGTATTTACGAAGGATAAGAAGGAAATTCTTGTCAATAATCTCTTTACCCAATACAGCAATCTAATTTCGGATTCCAACCTGGAAACGACAGAGGAAGTTTTCGCCATCAGTGAATTGAAAGATATCATACATTTTATCAACAAGAACCGGCAACAACGTTCGAGAAGTAAGGATGAGAAAAGAATGTCCATCACCATCAACAAGAACGGACGCACGTTTATCGTCGAATGTATCATCTTCCAGGATGCGAGCTTCGAGATTTCAATCAATGACGTCACCCAGGAAGAAGAACAGGTGAATCTGAAACGTCAGTTGACGCAGAATATTGCGCATGAGTTGAAAACGCCCGTCAGCAGTATTCAGGGATATTTGGAGACTATTGTCAGCAATGAAAACATTCCACGTGAGAAGATTAATGTGTTCCTTGAACGTTGTTATGCGCAAAGCAATCGTTTGAGCCGGTTATTACGTGACATTTCTGTGCTTACCCGCATGGATGAAGCCGCCAACATGATTGATATGGAGCGTGTGGACATCAGCGTACTGGTAGGAAACATCATCAACGAAGTAGCACTGGAACTGGACGAGAAGCATATCACAGTGGTTAATTCCTTAAAGAAAAGCATACAAGTCAAAGGAAATTATTCTCTGATTTATTCTATTTTCCGTAATCTGATGGACAATGCCATTGCATATGCGGGCACAAACATTCAGATTAATATCAACTGTTTCCGTGAAGATGAAAGCTACTACTATTTCAGTTTTGCCGATACGGGCGTAGGTGTGTCACCCGAACATCTGAACCGTCTCTTCGAACGCTTCTACAGGGTAGACAAAGGCCGCTCACGAAAGTTAGGCGGAACAGGACTCGGACTGGCTATCGTGAAGAATGCGGTTATCATTCATGGCGGCAGCATCTCTGCCAAGAACAGTCAGGGTGGTGGACTGGAATTTGTATTTACATTGGCAAAGGAGAAGTAAAATATTTCAAAAAGTAAGGGTTTAATAAAAAAGGTTCTTTGAAAAGAAACAGGAAAGAAAACAAAAAAGAGGTCAGAGAAGAAAAGGAAGAAAAATTCTTTGAATAAGATGAAAAGGCATTATCTTTGTCTTTCATGTAATTCATAGAAGTTCAATATAATAATAGTCAATCATGAAAACGAACATAAATATTCTTCCGATTGTATGTCTTCTTTGTCTCTGTGCCTGCAAAAACGGTAATGCTTCCGGCTTAAACAAAAACGAAGTAGCGCAGGATACTATCAAAACCTTTGCCCTGCCATCCATCCCCGCAATGATGACAGCACCGGATCAACGTGCCGACTTCCTTGTCAAGCATTATTGGGATAATGTGAACTTTGCTGACACCAACTACATTCACCACCCCGAAGTTACCGAACAAGCCTGGGCGGACTATTGTGACATTCTGAATCATGTTCCGTTGGAAACTGCACAGGAAGCGATGCGGAAAACAATCGAACGGACAAATGTAGACAAGAAAGTATTCACTTACATCACCGACCTGGCAGACAAATACCTGTATGACCCTAACTCCCCGATGCGTAACGAAGAATTCTACATTCCCGTATTAGACGCAATGTTGGCCTCTCCCATATTGGAAGAAATAGAAAAGGTGCGCCCCAAAGCCCGTCGCGAATTAGCACAGAAGAACCGTATCGGCACCAAAGCGCTGGATTTCAACTACACACTAGCTTCCGGCACACAAGGCTCTCTTTACCAACAAAAAGCAGACTATACATTATTATTCATCAACAACCCCGGATGCCATGCCTGTACAGAAACAATAGACGCATTAAAAAACTCCCCCATCATCAACCAGCTTTTAGCACAAAAGAAGTTGATAGTCCTTTCCATCTACCCCGACGAAGAACTGGATGAGTGGAAAAAGCATCTAAACGAATTCCCCAAAGAATGGATTAACGGGTACGACAAGAAATTCATCATCAAAGAACAACAACTGTATGACCTGAAAGCCATCCCCACCCTCTACCTATTGAACAAGGATAAAACGGTACTTCTGAAGGATGCTCCTGTCCAAGCCATCGAAGAATACCTGCTAATGAAAGGCGAACAATAAACAGCTTCCACACCGCACATCCATGCCGTAGCACACGCCCACACACCACGTGCCCACGCCGTAACGCATGCCCCACCGCACATGCCCACGCCGCATGGTTTCCCGGCCTCGTTTTTTCAGCGTCAAGCGCAGGTGTTTTCTCCGGCGTCAAGAAGGGCAGACTGTTTGAGCGTAGCGAGTTTCTGCCCTTTAGCCGGAGGAAACACCGGAGTAGCTGAAAAAACGCAGCCTTGATTCTTTCTTTTTGGTTCTTTTTCTTTCGTATCAAGACGAAAGAAAAAGAACGCCCCCTTTGCAAAAGCCAAATAAACTCCCTATCTTTGCCACGCATTGGTTTGCAGACCTCAAAACACACGAGGAAAGCGATTAAAAGGGAATCAGGTGTAAATCCTGAACAGTCCCGCTGCTGTAAGTTCCATATGTTCGTTGCGAGCAACCTACTTTTAGCCACTGGAAAGAAACTTCCGGGAAGGCGCCCGCAACAGGAACGAGTCAGAAGACCTGCCATGCACCCAATTTCACTGCTTTCGAGGAAAAAGCGTTGAGTCTAATGACCCGGACAATTCGTCTATCATTTCATTCATCACTCTGATTCAGAGAAAGTGTGTTTTAATTAATAAACTCTGCCAAGTTTATTTATGCGTGTCCGGTCGAAGGGATTTCGCCCGGACACTTTTTAAAAGTAAAAAATAGACTAGTAGGATAAGGATGAAACATATCATGTCATACAAAAGCATCTGCGCGGCATTCTGCTGCCAACTTTTATCCGCAACACTTTTCGCGCAACAGCAAAAAGTGGATACAACGCATACCTACTCCATCCCCGAAATAACCGTTTCCGATATTTATCAAACAAGAGAAGTACGCTCCAGCGCTCCGTTGCAGGTACTATCCAAAGATGCACTGAAGAATCTGCACGCTTTGCAGGTTTCCGACGCAGTAAAGCACTTTGCCGGAGTGACCGTGAAAGATTACGGTGGTATCGGCGGACTGAAAACCGTATCCATACGTAGCCTGGGAGCACAGCATACAGCCGTAGGTTATGACGGAATCACCGTAACCGACTGTCAAACCGGACAGATAGACATCGGTCGTTTCTCTCTTGACAATGTAGACCAACTATCACTCAGTAACGGCCAGAGCGACAATATCTTCCAACCGGCACGTTTCTTTGCTTCCGCAGGAATACTGAATATACAGACACTCACTCCCCGTTTCAAAAAAGGAAAGCGCACGAATATCAGTGCCGCCTTCAAGACCGGTTCGTGGGGACTGGTTAATCCGTCCGTCCTGATAGAGCAGCAACTCACCCCAAAATGGACAGTCACAGCCAATGGCGAATGGATGTCTTCGGACGGACAATATCCATATAGCCTGCACTACGGAAATACAGCAGACGACCTGACGTCACGGGAGAAAAGAAAAAATACCGATGTGCAGACTTTTCGTGCCGAAGCCGGACTTTACGGCAACTTCTCCGACAAAAAGCAATGGCGGTTGAAAGCTTATTACTTCCAATCTTCACGGGGACTGCCGAAAGCTACTACACTTTATAACGACTACTCTGCGCAGCATCTTTGGGACAAGAATACATTCGTACAAAGCCAATACAAGAAAGAGTTCAGCCGGCAATGGGTATTCCAAACTTCCGCCAAGTGGAACTGGAGTTATCAACGCTATTTAGACCCCGACACTAAAAACTCTTTAGGGAAAACGGAGAACAGCTATTATCAGCAGGAATATTATCTTTCAGCATCGGTATTATACAGATTGCTGAGTAATCTTTCATTCTCTCTTTCTACAGATGGAAGTATCAATACCATGGATACTAATCTTGCTAATTTTGCGCAACCCACCCGCTACTCATGGCTGACCGCTTTTGCCGGAAAGTACGTGAATGACTGGCTGACAATCTCCGCATCCGCCCTGGCAACCATCATCAATGAAGATGTGAAAGAGGGCGGCAGCGCCGGCAATCACCGCAAATTAACGCCTTATGTCAGCGCTTCATTCAAGCCGTTCCGTAACGAAGAGTTCCGTATCCGTTTCTTCTATAAAGACATTTTCCGTCTGCCTAGCTTCAATGACTTATACTATCAGGAAGTAGGAAACACCAAACTAAAGCCTGAGAATGCGAAGCAATATAATATCGGTCTGACATACAGCAAGAATGTATGCTCATTCCTTCCTTATCTTTCTGCAACCGTTGATGCATACTATAACAAAGTAACGGATAAAATAATCGCCTATCCCACCAAGAACCTTGCAATTTGGAGTATGAGAAACTTGGGAAGTGTAGATATTAAAGGTATCGACGTCACAGGAAACTTGTCTCTTCAACCTTGGGAGAAAATACGCATCAACCTGTCCGGTAATTATACATATCAACGGGCGTTGGATGTCACTGACCCTGATTCGAATAAGGATAAGTCGACTTATAAACATCAGATAGCCTATACTCCCCGTGTTTCAGCTTCAGGGCAGGCAGGAATCGAAACTCCATGGATAAATATGTCTTACTCATTCCTTTATTCGGGAAAACGCTATACAGTGGGACAGAACATCGCAGCAAACCGACTGGATAGTTACAGTGACCACAGTATCTCGGCAAGCCGCGACTTCCAGATAAGAAAAGTTACAAGTTCGCTCAGTGTGGAAGTACTGAACCTGATGGATAAGAATTATGAGATAGTACGATACTTTCCGATGCCGGGACGTTCGGTAAGAGCAACGCTAAAAATAATATACTAAAAGCAGGATATGGATTTGAAAAAGAAATTAACATATATATTTTGGTTCTGTCTGCCGCTACTATTATTATTCACAGCTTGTGATGATATGGAAGACAAGCCTTTTACCTCGGATATTGCGGGTGACCCGACCGAAACGGATACGGCCGAACTCTATGTGCTGTGTGAAGGACTATTCAATCAGAACAACAGTTCATTGATGCGTTTCTCTTTTGGCAACCAGAGAATGGTACGCAACTATTTTAATACAATCAATCATCGGGGATTGGGAGATACGGCAAATGATTTAGCTATTTATGGCGGCAAGATATATGTCATTGTCAATGTTTCCAGTACAGTAGAAGTAGTAGATTTCCGTACAGGAAACTCTTTGAAGCAAATTCAAATACAGGCTGAAAACGGAAGTTCACGAGAGCCAAGATACATTGCTTTCCATAAAGAAAAAGCCTATGTATGTTCATACGATGGAACAGTGACACGAATAGATACAACTTCCCTCACTATAGATGGCGTCGCATCAGTAGGACGTAATCCCGACGGAATTTGTGTACAAAACGGAAAGTTATATATTTCCAATTCCGGTGGCTTGGATCATGCATCCGGTTCAGGCGTAGACAATACTGTATCTGTCGTCGATATTGCTACATTCAAAGAGATTAATAAAATTACAGTAGGATCGAATCCTGGTAAAATAGTAGCCGGTACGGATGGAACAACCGTTTATGTAGCAACCCGCGGAGAAGATGTGGAAGCCGGAAATTACAACTTTGCCAAAATAGACTGTCAAACAAATGAAGTAACTCACTACAATGAGAAAGTACAAAACTTTGCCATTGACGGAGAAATAGCCTATCTATACAATTACAATTATAGTACGCAAACATCTTCTATCAAGACATTCAATCTGAAAACAGGAAAAACCGTTCGTGAGAATTTCATTACGGATGGAACAAGCATTGATACTCCTTACGGTATCAATGTGAACCCTTACAGTGGTAACGTTTATATCACAGATGCTTATGATTATACCATATATGGAGATTTGCTCTGTTTCAACCAACAAGGACAACTACAATTCCGTCTGAATAATATCGGACTGAATCCTAACACGATTGTATTTAGCGACAAAGCTTCACAAAGTGATATTGATGGTAATACCGAAGAAACTGAAAATTCATTGGCTTTCGCCAATAAAGTATGGGAGTACAAACCGGCTCCCGGACAGTTTATCAATACGAGTACGTCGGCTTATGAAAATGGATTTACTACCGAACAAATTTTAGAACGTGCCACAGAAAAGGTCAAGAAGAAATCTGTTATTTCTCTAGGTGGATTCGGTGGTTATATTATACTAGGATTCCCACAGCCTATCCCTAACATCAAAGGAAAATATGACTTCAAGATATGGGGAAATGCTACATACAACAAGAACACAGGTACAGGAGCACTTGGCGGAAATGCTGAACCAGGAATTGTACTAGTCTCAAAAGATATAAACAATAATGGGATACCTGACGATGAATGGTATGAGTTGGCAGGTAGTGAGTACGGAAAAGATACAGAAATACGTAATTACGAAATCACCTATTATCGTCCTCAACCGGTCAATGGCGATGTGCGTTGGACAGACAACCAAGGAAAAGAAGGATTGATTAAGCGTAATACATTCCATCAACAGGACTCTTATTATCCTAACTGGATAGAAGAAGACGAAATAACTTTCCATGGGACACGTCTAAAAGACAATGCTGTGGAAGAAGGCAATGTTTGGGTAGGCTATTGTTACCCTTGGGGATATGCAGATAATCATCCCAACAAAACCGAATACTGTCAATTTAAAATAGACTGGGCAGTAGACCAAAACGGACAACCTGTGTTATTAGACAAAATAGACTTCGTAAAAATCTATACTGCCGTCAATCAAGACATAGGCTGGACAGGAGAAATATCTACCGAAGTCGTCACTGTAGAGAACTTACATTACGAAAAATAATCAAACAATTAATAATTAAAATTAGAGCAAAAACATGAAAAAGTTATCTTTATTCTTATTAGTATCTGTGTTCGCTTTTTGCGGATGTAGTGATAGTGACGATGAAACAAAAGATGGTGATAAAAAAGAAGTTGTCATTAGTTTCGAAAGCCTACTAACTGAGGCAGAAAGTGAATTTATCTCAACTAGTACCGAGAAACCGGAATTTTATTTTAAAGATACATTCAATGACCCACAAAACTATGTAACTTTTGACCATTATTACAATGATTGGGGACAAGGATATAGCTTTGCAGGTTTTACTTATACCAACAAAACCAACCATATATCAGATTGCCAACCCAATTGTGGAAGTGTAAAAACAGGAAAAGTGTATATGGGAGTTTATAGTGACAATTTCACCCCCGCCACTCTATCAATTATTAATTCTCAATATACAATTAAAGGCCTATGGATAACTAATAGCAAAAATGCCTACATTGGAATGACAGAAGGCGATGGCTGGGCGACAGCTTTCAAGAAAGGAAGTTGGTATGAAGTTACTGCAACAGGCTACAACGATAAAGGAGACAAGATAGCCGAAGCTGCTATCAAGCTTGCTGATTATAAGAGTAACACAGACGAGCCTATTAATACATGGATATGGTTTGATTTAACAGATTTACAAGCAGCCTCGAAAATAACTCTTACTGCAAATTCGTCTGACTCTGATGATGAAAATGGAATGAGGACAGGCAAATATTTCTGTATTGATGATCTTACACTTATTGAAAAATGATTTCTTACAGATATATATTCAAACTTATTCATATAAACAAAACAATTAAGCTTATGAACAAATTGATTACATTTTCATTGTTATCTTGTTTGATACTGTCATGTACAGACGAAGAACTTATCATTGACCAATTAAAAGAAAGCACTCCTGTAACAAGGAGTGCTGGAGATGGTAATTACGATTTATTAGGTTATGGTTACAACTGTTTCTATTCTGATTTCCAAGACCCTTTATATGCAAAAGCCAAAGTAATAGATTTAGAACGACTTCAAAAAGGACTAGGACGGGATCCTATCACTGGACAAGAAGTTATATTTACTCCTGCAGATATTGAAACATCCATATTACACGGTAAGACAGAAACAAAAACAGCATACGGATCATCAATATATACATTAACAGAAAATCTCAATATACATGCCACTGCGAATATCGGAGACAAAATTTTAAAATTATTTTCATTAGATCTAGAAGCAACAATAAATTCAGGAGGAACTAAAGAAGAAAGAAACGCTTTTTACAGAGTTGATGCACTCAAAATGACACGAAGGCTAACCCTACCATACACAACACCATCAAGACTTAAATATTTTTTCACAGATATATTTTTATCCGATTTAAAAAGTTTATCAGGTAAAGAGTTAGTTGAAAAATATGGTACACATGTTATGACTGATATACTATTAGGAGGCAAATTTTCCGCATTTTACACAGGTAAATATACAAGTACATCAGCAACACAAGTTCAAGAATTCAAAGCATCATCTAATTTCTTAATGTCATCAATCACGGCAAATGTTCACTATGACAGCAATTTATTCAACAGTTTTAACAATGTAAATATTTATATCAAAACACAAGGTGGTTCCCAAACTGTAACTTCAATAATAAGCCAAGATCCTAATGGAAAATTGGACAATGTATCTTTTGATTATACAGGTTGGATTAATAGTGTCTCTACTGAAACCGAATCACTCATAGGAATAGGTAATCCAGATACAAAAATCTATTTACTCAGTGAATTCATAGATGACCCAGGTAAGAAAAAAAGTATAGAACTTGCTTTACAACTTAAAGAATACAATTATGAAATGGAAAGTTTACTTATGTCTCCCAAAGGAATTCTCTATAACAACAATATAGAAGCAGGTATATTATCAGAAAACCCTATAAAACCATCAAGTCTTATCCCTATAAGTTTATTTCACACAGGTCCACCAGCAATTAAATTCACCTGCCCTTTCACTTTGCAACTAGAAGACAATTACGTGAAATTTAAAAGAAGAGATAATGACTATTTAGACAACACTCTTAGATATACGCCTAATAAAAATAATAAAACCCAACAATGGAAGATAGACTTCATCGACGATAAATATTTTACAATTAAAAACTTAGCAAATAATCAATATCTATCATCTTATGATCTTAAATTCTATAATGAGATAAATAATAGCACCTTTTACTGGATGCTGCTTAAGAAATAAAATTACTACATATTAAACATATACCTAGGGGTATTTGCTAACTTATAATACAAAAGTTTATGCATGAGAGAAACATATACTTTTGTATTATTCCAATAAATCAATTTGATTCTATTTTTCATTACTCGGTTTATAGATTGTAAACGCTCGACCATATAATTAAATCAATAGACCATACCATAAAAACAGATTTAATATTCTAAGCCTTAACTATCTAGAATTAAGATAATAGGTTATTCTCCCTACACCTTCACTATTTTTCTCAAAATACTGTCTACTCCACACACTAACAATAGAATATGAAACACTTGTTTATTTCATTAACATTAGCTACATTCGTCGAACAAAACACTTAAATATACAACAATGGAATTACCTTTTGCTGAATCATGGAAAATAAAGATGGTAGAACCCATCCGGAAAAGCACTCGTGCAGAACGCGAACAATGGATTAAAGAAGCACATTACAACGTCTTCCAACTCAAAGCGGAACAAGTTTATATAGACCTTATCACCGACTCAGGAACAGGAGCAATGAGCGACCGCCAGTGGGCGGGAATGATGCTCGGTGATGAAAGTTATGCCGGTGCGACATCTTTCTTCAAACTGAAAGAGATGATTACGAAACTGACCGGATTTGAATATATCATTCCGACTCACCAGGGACGTGCCGCAGAAAATGTCCTTTTCTCCTATTTGGTGCACGAAGGAGACATCGTACCCGGCAACTCACATTTCGATACTACTAAAGGACATATCGAAGGACGCCATGCTATCGCGTTAGACTGCACCATTGATGCCGCCAAGCAGACACAGCTAGAACTCCCCTTCAAAGGAAATGTAGACCCTGACAAATTACAGAAAGCTCTGACTCAATACGCCGAACGCATCCCTTTTATCATCGTAACCATTACCAACAACACAGCCGGCGGACAGCCTGTATCTATGCAGAACTTACGCGAAGTACGCGCCATCGCTGATAAATACGGCAAACCGGTACTTTTCGACTCTGCGCGCTTTGCTGAAAATGCTTACTTCATCAAAATGCGTGAAGAAGGTTATCGGGATAAATCCATTAAAGAAATTACGCGAGAGATGTTTGCCCTTGCCGACGGCATGACAATGAGCGCCAAGAAAGACGGAATCGTCAATATGGGCGGATTCATTGCAACACGACGTGAAGACTGGTATGAAGGCGCAAAAGGTTTCTGTGTACAATACGAAGGGTATCTCACTTATGGCGGAATGAACGGCAGGGATATGAACGCACTTGCCATCGGACTGGATGAAAATACCGAATTCGATAATCTCGAAACACGTATCAAGCAAGTGGAATACCTGGCAAAGAAACTGGATGAATACGGAATCCCCTATCAGCGTCCTGCCGGCGGTCATGCCATTTTCATCGATGCGCCCAAAGTGCTGACACACGTACCCAAGGAAGAATTTCCGGCACAGACACTGACTGTTGAGCTCTATCTGGAAGCCGGTATCCGTGGATGCGAAATCGGCTATATTCTTGCCGACCGTGACCCGGTTACTCATGAAAACCGATTCAACGGACTCGATTTACTGCGTCTTGCCATCCCCCGCAGAGTGTACACTGACAATCATATGAACGTAATAGCCGCCGCCCTCAAAAATGTATATGAACGTAGGGAAAGCATTACCCGCGGAGTACGTATCGCTTGGGAAGCTCCGTTGATGCGACATTTCACAGTCCAGCTAGAAAGGTTGTCAGTATAAACAGGAAAAGTCCGTGTAAACAAGGAAAGCCCATATAAGCAGGGAAAGTTATCTCCGTCAACAATTGTCCGTATAAACAAAAGTTCTTCCGAAGTGTTTATATTATAATCGGTCAAACTTAATACGTAAAAATTATGGCAGAAGATTATAAATTAATAGACAACGAAGAAAAACATCGGTATGAATTTCAGATCGATGGCAAGATAGCTGAAATAGACTATATCAAATCAAATAACGGAGAAATCTATCTCGTTCACACGAAAGTACCTGCTTCACTGGGCGGAAGAGGAATCGGTTCGCAACTTGCTGAAAAGGTATTGACGGACATAGAGAAACAAGGTTTACGCCTGGTGCCGCTCTGCCCGTTTGTGGCCGGATATATCCATAAACATCCTGAATGGAAGAGAATTGTAATGCGTGGTATTCACATTAAATAAGTATAGCTATGGGAAAGAAAGTTGAATATACCAATAGCGAACTGACTATTGTATGGCAGCCGGAATTATGCCAGCATGCCGGAATATGCGTAAAGATGTTACCCAACGTCTATCATCCGAAAGAAAGGCCGTGGGTGCAAATTGAGAATGCGACAACGGAAGAATTAATTGCACAAATCAGCAAATGTCCGTCAGGAGCATTAAGCTACCGACTGAATGAGAAAAAGCCCGGCAAGCAAGAAAAGATAAGTAAGGAAAAATAAGTAACCAAAAGAGAAACGGTGAATAAGAAGGGAAATTTCCCATTCATTATTCACCGTTTCTCTTTTATTTTATATTCAATCCAGAGTCCATGTCAGCACAAAATCCGGATGGATGCGATAACCCGTTGTATAGAGTTTTTGCTGTTCCGTCACGAACTCCTGAACTTGAAACGTACCTTCTTCCTGAGGAACAAACTGTGTCAAACGGAGTTTGCGGAGATCGGCGTCGGCATTTTCCATCCGTTTAAAGATAGCTTCTTTTGCAGACCAGTGCAACAACAGTCCCCATACTGTATCATCTTTATAAACTCCTACCTGCTCGTCGGGACGGATATAACGGTCGGCCACCCGATGAACCCGTTGACCGTATTGCTCAATATCAATGCCAACAGGAGCCTGAGAACCAAGTATCACAGCCACATACCCTTTCGTATGAGAAATACTGATAAAGAAAGAATGATCGGCCAGATAAGGTTTGCCTTCTGAAGAATAAGCAATTTCCTTATCTTCCCGAAGCATTGAATACAGCAACACACGAACAGATGTCCATTCCATCTTCCGGCGTTCAGAAACAAAACGGTTCAGTTCCTGCTCACAGGAAATTCTTCGCGCTTCGGGCAGAAGAGCCAGTAATGTATCCAAAGATTCTTCCATCTTCCATACAGCCCACTGCATATCATTGGTTCTACTTTGCAGGAATAACGCCATCTTATGCTTGGTTGAAATTATATTTCCGTGATTATTCTTCTGTAATTATTCTCTTGGGATTGTCCTTCCGTGATTATTCCTTCATTACTTATTCTTTTTCTTCCGATGCTTCCGTATCGTTAGGCAGAATCGTAAACTTGACTTTCAGAATCCGGCGGCTATCCATCTCCAAGACTTCAAACTCATAATTGTGGTAAGTCACTTTCTCGTGCAATGCCGGGAATTCGCCTTTAATTTCGAGCAACATACCCGCCAATGTATCGGCATCCCCTACCACTTTCTCAAATTCATCTTCGCTTACTTTCGCAATCTTATAGAAATCCGTCAACTGCGTTTTTGCCTCGAATATCCAGGTATGGTCATTCAGCACGACATATGTACGTTCTTCATCGTCATACTCGTCATGAATCTCCCCTACAATTTCCTCGATAATATCTTCCATCGTCACCAGTCCGGAAGTTCCGCCGAATTCATCCACAACGATGGCAATATGAATCTTATTCGCCTGGAAATCACGCAGCAAATCATCAATCATCTTCGTCTCCGGCACAAAATACGCAGGACGGATCAACGACTGCCAACGGAAATTATCCCCCTTGCTCACATGAGGCAGAAGGTCTTTGATATACAGCACCCCCTTGATATTATCCCTCGAACCGGCAAAGACAGGAATACGCGAATAAGCATTTTCAATAATACATTGCATCACTTCCTTAAAAGACGTGCGAATATCCAAATCGACCATATCCAGGCGTGATGTCATCACTTCTTTCACGGTTTCTCCACCAAAACGGATAATTCCTTCCAGGATATTATTCTCTTCGGTAAGTTCCGCTTTATCCGTAAGTTCCAATGCGTGTGACAGTTCGTCAACTGAAATATTATGGCTTTTCTTGGCAAAATGCTTGTTCAGAAAAGCAGTAGAGCGTACCAGGACAGTAGCTATCGGATAAAATATCTTTTCCAGGTAATAAATGCCCGGCGCGGAGAAACGGCAGAAAGCCAATGTCTTCTGTGCAGAATAAATCTTCGGCATGATTTCGCCGAACAGGAGCAACAGAAAAGTCAGTATCACAGTCAGTATCAGGAACTCTGCCAACGGAGAATGAAATACAAAGACATTCATAAAGAAGAAGTTGCAGAGCATGATAATGGTTACGTTCACAAAATTATTAGTAATCAGTATCGTCGCCAGGAGACGTTCGGAATTGCCAAGAAGGGCACTTATTTTATCATCGGAAGTATGATTCCGTTCATCAATATCATTCCGGTCTGAAGGAGAAAGCGAGAAAAAAGCGATTTCAGAAGCCGAAGCAAAACCGGAAGCCAGCAGGAGCACACCTGCCAGTACTATGGCAATAATAGCAGAGATAGAAGGAGTGTTTACGGTAATACCGTTGAAAATGTCAGCCAATTGGCTTAAATAACCATCTGAGTCCAAAGAGTATATATTTTAGTTTAACAAAAGACAATGTGCCAATCTGCTCGCGAAAACCTATTGGCACACTATCACATTACTAGAACGGCAAGTCATCTGCCGGATTATCTTGTACAGGCTGGGCTTGCGATTGCTGCGTCTGTTGTGATTGCTGTTGCATTTGCTGCGGCTGGCCGGCGGCAGGCTGTTGTGCAGAAGCAGCAACTCCCGGATTAGCGCCTTTCGGAGACAGCATTTCCATATTATCCACATAAATCTCGGTGATATAGCGCATAGCTCCCGACTGGTCACTGTAAGAACGTGTTCTAATCTTTCCTTCCAGATACAATTTGTCACCTTTGTGCACATATTTATCCACAATCTCAGCCAGACGGTTGGATGCAACGATATTATGCCACTCCGTTCTTTCAGGAATTTGGGTTCCATTTTGCAATGTATAGCCACGGTCTGTCGTAGCTAACGGAAAAGTTGCCACAGCCGAGCCTGTATCGAAATATTTCACCCGCGGATCTTGTCCCACGTTTCCTATCAATATCACTTTATTTACTGACATATATGTATCAAGTTTATAATTCTTAGTTTCAAATGCGCTGCCAAAATTAAACAGAATAACAATAGGATGCAAGAATTGTTGTAACTTTTATTTCGAATCAATATACTTCTCAATAAAAGCGTGCACCAACCTTGAAACAGCATATTGCTCCAATTCTTCCGCCTTTATTTTCTGAAACTTACTGAAAGAAGCCGTTTCTCCGGGCAATGTCACTTCATAGAAATTAGCATAAATCACCCGATGGGACAATACATGCTTCACTTCCCTGCACACCGAACGGACTACCGGCTGCTCCCCCGGCGCAAAAAACGCCCGAAATTCAGGCAAAGCTAAAAAATCTTCTTCCGGCACAGCCACCGGAGTTTCTATCAAAGGTAGTTCAAACAGGTTCTTCCAAATATCATCTGCCGTCCGCTTATTTATAAAGGTATGCGCGCCCGCACGTACATAAATATAATTGAAATAACGGTTCGTCGTTTTCGTCTTATGCCGCTTCACAGGCAGCTTGGTAACCAACCCTTTCGCAAGAGCCGAACAACTATCTGCCAACGGGCAGAACAAACAGTCAGGCGATTGCGGCGTACACTGAATCGCTCCGAAATCCATAATTCCCTGATTGTAAAGAGCCGGTTGTTTTCTATCCAGCATCTCGTCCGCCAACCCTGCAAAAAGTTTCTTCCCCTCTGTCGAATCAATCGGCGTGTCAATGCCGAAATAACGTGAAAGCACACGATACACATTTCCGTCCACCACCGCATAAGGCATGCCATAAGCAAACGAGCAGATGGCCGCCGCCGTATACTCCCCCACTCCTTTCAAAGCCAACACTTCCGGATACGTTTTCGGGAAAACTCCATTCATGCTTTTTGCGGCAGCGTGAAGATTCCGGGCACGTGAATAATATCCCAATCCCTGCCAGTACTTCATCACCTCGTCCTCGTCTGCGTCAGCCAACGTCCGCACATCGGGAAAGCGCTTGATGAAACGCATAAAATAATCATACCCCTGCACCACACGTGTCTGCTGAAGGATAATCTCCGAAATCCATATCAGATACGGATCGGAAGACTCCCGCCAGGGCAGCTCACGCTTATTCTCTTTATACCACTCTATAATTGTTTCATTGAACTTGTTCATAGGCCCGGTCATCATGTATCATCTAACATTTATCTTGTATATGCTGTTCAAAAGCCACACAAAAGTAACTCTTTTGGCTCTAAGAAAACTCAACGCCACCATTTTTTTAGAAAAATGTGCATAATATATTTTTTTAGGAGCTTAAAAAGCTATATATTTGCAGTCCAAAAAATTAGCAATAACATAATAGTAATAATATTTTTTTTAAGGAAAAATGACTAAAGCAGATATTGTAAACGAGATTACAAAGAAAACTGGGATTGACAAGCAGACAGTTCTTACAACAGTTGAAGCATTCATGGACGCTGTAAAAGATTCATTGTCAAACGACGAGAATGTATATTTGCGTGGGTTCGGTAGTTTCGTAGTGAAGAAAAGAGCACAGAAAACTGCTCGTAATATTTCTAAGAATACTACGATTATCATCCCCGAGCACAACATTCCGGCTTTCAAACCGGCTAAGACATTTACAATTTCAGTAAAGAAATAATAAACAAGAGTATTAACCCATAAAATGTGAAGCTATGCCAAGCGGAAAAAAGAAAAAAAGACATAAAATGTCTACGCACAAGCGTAAAAAAAGACTAAGAAAGAACAGACATAAAAGCAAAAAATAATTTTTAAGTCTGGATCACACAGAAATAAAGAACAAACTTGCGAAGCCAATGTCTTTCAAGTTTGTTCTTTGTTTAAGTAGCTAACCCAAAATGAACAATTTGTCAAAAAAGTTGTTCATATAAATGAGATTCAACCAATAATAAGGAAACAAAACAGTGACAAGTGAACTAGTAGTTGACGTACAGCCCAAAGAGGTCTCCATTGCCCTTCTCGAAGACAAGAGCCTGGTAGAACTTCAGAGCGAAGGAAGAAACATTTCCTTTTCTGTGGGCAATATGTATTTGGGACGTATCAAGAAATTGATGCCCGGACTGAATGCATGCTTTGTAGACGTCGGTTACGAGAAAGACGCTTTCCTTCATTATCTTGACTTGGGTCCTCAATTTAACTCACTCGAAAAGTTTGTAAAGCAGACTTTAAGCGACAAAAAGAAGCTGGCCTCCATCAGCAAGGCAACCCTGCTTCCCGACCTCGACAAGGATGGAACTGTATCCAACACACTCAAGGTGGGACAAGAAGTAGTGGTGCAAATCGTAAAGGAACCGATCTCCACGAAAGGGCCGCGACTGACTTCCGAAATTTCATTTGCCGGACGTTACCTCGTGCTCATCCCTTTCAACGACAAGGTTTCCGTATCACAAAAAATTAAATCGAGCGAAGAACGCGCCCGCCTGAAACAACTGCTGATGAGCATCAAGCCGAAAAACTTCGGTGTCATCGTCCGCACGGTAGCCGAAGGCAAACGCGTAGCCGAACTCGACGGAGAGCTTAAAGTCCTGGTAAAGCATTGGGAAGATGCGATGGCAAAAGTACAGAAAGCCACCAAGTATCCGACGTTGATTTATGAAGAAACCAGTCGTGCCGTAGGTTTGTTGCGCGACCTCTTCAACCCTTCTTTTGAGAATATTCACGTCAACGACGAGGCTGTGTACAATGAAATCAAAGACTACGTATCACTGATTGCGCCCGACCGGGCTAATATCGTGAAACTGTACAAAGGCCAGCTTCCCATTTACGACAATTTCGGTATCACCAAGCAGATTAAATCATCGTTTGGTAAAACTATCTCTTACAAGAGTGGTGCTTATCTGATTATTGAGCATACTGAGGCGCTTCACGTAGTAGACGTGAACAGCGGTAACCGCACCAAGAATGCCAACGGACAGGAAGGCAACGCACTCGAAGTAAACCTGGGAGCCGCCGACGAACTGGCGCGCCAACTGCGGTTAAGGGATATGGGTGGTATCATCGTCGTGGACTTCATCGACATGAATGAAGCCGAAAACCGTCAGAAGCTTTATGAACGAATGTGTGCCAATATGCAGAAAGACAGGGCACGGCATAATATTCTGCCGCTCAGCAAATTCGGACTGATGCAGATTACACGCCAGCGTGTGCGTCCGGCAATGGATGTCAACACGACCGAAACCTGCCCTACTTGCTTCGGCAAAGGCACTATCAAGTCGTCCATTCTCTTTACGGACACTTTGGAGAGTAAAATTGATTACCTGGTCAATAAACTGAAGGTTAAGAAATTCTCGTTACACGTCCATCCGTATGTGGCCGCTTACATCAACCAGGGACTCGTTTCCCTGAAACGGAAGTGGCAGATGAAGTACGGATTCGGTATCAAGATTATTCCAAGTCAGAAACTCGCATTCCTGCAATATGTGTTCTATGATACACATGGAGAGGAAATCGACATGAAGGAAGAATTCGAAATCAAATAGACAGAAAAGGCGGCTCGTTGCAACGGGTCGCCTTTTTGTATCGTACAATCACCGGAAATCTCATTTTTTATTCTTATTTTTGTGAGAAAATAAAAGAGTTATGAACCTACCTGCAAAGCGCAAGCGTATTCCGTACGGAATGATGAACTTTATCGATGTCCGCGAAGATGACTGTTATTACGTGGACAAGACACATTATATCCCTCTCATAGAGAATGCGAACAAGTATTTCTTCTATATCCGTCCGCGCAGATTCGGCAAGAGCTTGACAATCTCTATGCTCCGACATTATTATAATATATTGGAAGCAGATAAGTTTGAGAAATGGTATGGCGGCCTGTATATAGGAAAGCATCCCACTCCCGAACGAAATTCATACCTCATTATTTACCTGAACTTTGCCGTAGTAAACGCCGAACTGAAAAGTTACCGACAGTCATTAGACGCACATTGCAACACTGAATTCAACTTTTTCTGCGATGTATATGCCCAATATCTTCCCGAGGGAATAAAGGAAGAGATGAATAAGAAGAAAGGCGCTGTAGAGCAACTGGATTATCTATATAAAGAATGCGTCAAAACCAATCAACAGATTTATCTGTTCATTGATGAATACGACCACTTCACAAACAAGATTCTGTCAGAGCCTTCCTGTCTCGAAGATTATAAGAGCGAGACACACGGAACCGGTTATCTGCGCAGCTTCTTCGATACGGTGAAAGCAGGCACGGATTCCACTATCAAACGATGCTTCGTGACAGGTGTTAGTCCCGTCACTATGGACGACCTGACCAGTGGATTCAACATCGGTACCAACTATTCGCTCTCTGCTGAATTTAACGAAATGACCGGATTCACCGAAGAAGAAGTACGGGCGATGTTGGATTATTATGCCACTACCTGCGAGTTCCATCATTCTACCGACAAGTTGATAGAAACAATGAAACCGTGGTATGACAACTACTGCTTTTCGGAGAACAGTTATGGCAGGACAACGATGTACAACTCAAATATGGTACTCTACTTCGTAGATAATTACATTCGTAACGGCGGAGAAATGCCCCGTAATATGGTAGAAGAAAATATCCGTGTAGATTATAACAAACTACGGATGCTTATCCGCAAAGACAAAGAATTTGCCCATGATGCCTCGACCATCCAGACATTGGTACAGCAAGGATATATCACCGGTGAACTGAAAACCGGATTTCCTGCCGAATCGGTTGCAGAACCGGATAACTTTGTCAGCCTGTTGTTCTACTTCGGAATGTTGACTATCAGTGGAACCAAACGTGGTAAAACAGTATTGACTATCCCCAATCAGGTGGTGCGCGAACAGTTGTACAGTTACTTATTGGATACCTACAACGAAGCAAACCTCCGTTTTGATAATTGGGAGAAGGGAGAACTCGCCTCGGCGATGGCTTATGATGGCGACTGGAAAGCCTATTTCGACTATATTGCCGAATGCCTGCACCGATACTCTTCCCAGCGTGACAAGCAGAAGGGTGAAGCATACGTACATGGATTCACATTAGCTATGACCGCCCAAAACCGTTTTTATCGCCCCATCTCCGAACAAGATAACCAGGAAGGATATGCCGATATTTTCATGTCTCCCCTATTGGAAATCTACCAAGACATGCTTCATTCCTACATTATAGAATTAAAGTATGCCAAAGGAAAGGACAATGATGAAAAGGTGGAACAACTCCGACAGGAAGCTATCGCACAAGCCAACCGCTATGCTGCCAGTGAAACGGTGCAAAAGGCAATCGGAACAACGACTCTACACAAAATCATAGTCGTTTATCAAGGGATGAAAATGGTAGTGTGCGAAGAAACTTAAATTTTATACATATTTTAATATACTATACAGAAAAGGCGGCCCGTTGCGACGAGTCGCCTTTTTTAGTATTATCATCCCCAATTTTCTTCTAACAGGAATTCAGCGATATGCCTATGTTTCACTCCTTCTATATTATCTTGCCACAGTTCATCCATACTCACTACATATTTGGGATAATGATCAGCAATAGCCAGCAAAGGAGCGTATTCCCTGTCAACGGTAGCCTGCGATGCCAACAGATAAGTCACTTGAACATAAATTTTCTCTTCACGACGCAAAGCCACAAAATCCACTTCTTTCTCATCCTGCTTGCCAATATAAACATTATATCCGCGACGTTTCATCTCCGCATAAATCAGATTCTCCAATGCTCCGGCTATCAAACGGTCTTTATAACCCATCACCGCATAGATTATAGACAAGTCGCTTACAAAATATTTCTCATTGGTTTGCAACAACTCCTTGCCTTTGATGTCATAGCGTTGCACACGTTGGATAATGAAAGCACTCTCGAGCGCATTCAAATAGTTATAAATGGTATTAATATCCACTTTTCGCTGCTGATTCTTAAAATAGTCGGCAATATTCTTGGCATTTAACCTGTTACCGATATTGTCAAAAACGAACCGGACAATACGTTCCAACAAATCGACATTGCGGATGCCATGACGTTGTACCGTATCACGCAATATTACAGAGGAATAGATGTCATATACTATCTTGTAAATAGCTTCATAAGGGTAATGCGCCGTGTGGATAGCAGGAAAACCGCCCATACGCAGATATTTCTTGAATTCTTCCCGCAAATCCGTCCGGCCCATTGCGGAAGCCGACAACCCGTGAAAATCCAAATATTCTTTGAAAGAAAGCGTCATGATATGGACATCTACATACCGTCCCGCCAAATAAGTGGACAATTCGGATGAGAGCATGCGAGAGTTGGAACCTGTCACATAAATATCTACTTCCCAATCCACCATGAATGAATTGACAGCTTTTTCCCAATGCTCCACTTCTTGTATCTCATCCAATAGGATATAATATTTCCCAATCCCCCCTTTTATCTTTTCGCTCATATAAGCATACAACGATTTGGCATCCGTAATATCTATCCATTCAAAACTTTCAAAGTTCATATAAATGATGTGTTCTTTATCCGCACCTCTCTTCAAGAGCTCATTCTGAATCTGTTGAAGAACCACAGATTTCCCACAGCGACGGATACCTGCAATCACTTTTACGAACGGCTGGTCTATAAAAGGAATAATTTGTCTCATGTATAAGTCTCTCTCAATCATAGCTTCCAATATTGTTAATTTACACTTCTAACCACAAATATACTCCTTTTCTCCAAATCATTTAGGGTTATACCCCGAAAAACATCTAATAGATATAAGTTTTTTAGGGTTATACCCCGAAACATTTATCTGGCTTATCACCGGGATTTGTAACCTGACTCGTTTCAACGGGACGCCTTAGAATAAGATACAAAAGAAGTTTTGGAAATCACCATTATAATCAAAAAAGCCCGGACTTTCACAAGCCCGGGCTTTCTGTGTTCTCAAAACATCTTCTTATCTATAGGGAAATAAGGGACTAGCATGTTAGTTCTAGCGCAATATGGAAGATGCTTCGAGAATATAAAGGAAGATGTCTGTGGGAAATAAGGGAGACATCTTCCTTTCTAAGTAACAGACTCAAAAGATATACTTTCACAAGCATGAACTTTCTATCTGCGTACTCAGGGAAATATCTTCATGCCATTACATGAAGACAGATTTATTAATTCAGACTAGCATAAGTCTGTTTTTTTAAAAGCTATCTCCCACTCTTGCTAACACCTAACGTCAATAGAGGGGAGATGCTTGTATTATAGAGAAATATTCTCAATTTATGAGTTTATTTCTTAGTACCTTCCGGATATATAATAGTCATTTTAGTAGTTCCGTTTGCTATTTCCTGTCCCCAAGAAGAAGCGGCTTTAATTTCAATGACTACCTTAATAGGTGCAGCAAGACTGCTATCCATAATATCCAAGAAATCCTTCTTCAATTTAATATCCTTAACTGCATCTTCAGTCAATACACCATTGGTATAGCCATCAGCAGTAGTATCAAAATATTTTTCAAAATCAGTACGGTTACTGCCTTCAACAACTGTATATGTCATGCTCAAGCCATAAATAGCTAACGCATCAGCAGCAATCTTGGTTCCAAAATTCTCTTCCGTAGGCGTAGGCCACATTTCTTTTCCTCTTGAATCATTCCATGTGAAACCATCCAACAGTTTTGTACTTTCAGTCAATGCTTTCTTCTCAATTACTGTCTCTTCAGGAACCTGCAAATCGCCTGTCATATCAGGAGCAGTAAGTTTAACTGTTCCAACAGTAGCAATTTCATCTGCCGGTTTAGTTTCATCTCCACAATACAATACAAATTTCACAGTTACCTCATTAGTGTTAGCAGGATCGTTAGTGAATGTATATATTTCATTTTTATCTCCTGAAGTTGCAATAGTACCAACGTCATTACCTGTTTTATCACCTGCTGTAAGTACAGTCTTAAGCTCAACATTGCCTGCTGCAACTTCTTTTATAAGATTAGTCCATTCTGATTGTACAAACAATACTCCTAGATTCTTAGTTAAAGTAACTTTAAGAGGATTACCACTAAGCGCAGAAGTCATTGACACTACAGACTTACCATCCCAAACTGCTGATTCCGGATTTAAAGCTTTGAATACCGGTTTATCCACTGTCACACTAACTGGTACAGTTATTTTCAAAGTATTTCCAAAATCAAATATGATGTTTGGAGTAGCAGTACCAGAGAATTCACCCTTAACAGTTACTTCTACATTGTCGTTCTTCACTTGAGCATCAACCTTGCCATCAGCAGCAGCCGTATGCTTAATAGAACCACCTGCACTTGTTATCGCTGAACTTACTTCAGAAAGTTTAGCATAATTTTGTCCGGTAGCCGTATTGATTTCTTTCAGAATTGCGTCAATTGCATCCTCTTGGAGATTATATGATTTATTTCCGGTATTCCATTTTTGTCCATTACTCAGGACAATATCTTTCACTGTAACACCTTCAGATTCCACAGTAACAGTTTCAGCATCGCCTGTATATGATGCTGTCTTACTTCCAACGTTCATTGTCACAGTTGGAGTTACCGTACATTTATGTTGCAAAGTTGCAGCACCCTTCAATTTCAAAAGGCCGTTTGTTAAAGTAAAGTTATCCTTATTAGTACCATCTAATGCAAATGTAACATCAAAAAGTTCAGTCGGAATATTCATCTTACTTAAAGGCTGTGCGGTCTGCTCATTAGATCCATCCAAATCACTCAATGTCACGAAATAGTAGTCAGCTCCATCAATGCCTTTGCCTTCATCCGTGGGAGTAAAGAATGACAGTCCGTCCTTATTATCCGGATACATCACATTACCACGACCTGTAGCAGAATTAGAATAAGTAACCTTTTTCACATAACTTTTGCCTATGATGGCAGCAAAATAATCAGAAGTGATTTCAGTCAATTTTGTTGTTTCATCATTACCAGTTACATATAAAGCAATAGCATAACTTTCTGAAGCAGAACCAATATTCAAAGTCACTTCAATTACACCTTCTTCATATTCTGTTTCCGATTTCTTAACCTTTGATACTCCAATAACTTCAAACGGCGCACCAACACTGCGGCTTTTCACGATATGCTTATCTGTTGTGATAGTGTATTTACTATCCTCTGCCACCAATGCATCCACTGCAGAAGCCGGAGAAACACGGAATCTTACTTTAGTTTCAACTTCATTGGAAATCAGTTTGCTGCCAATTGTTTCCGGCAAGCCTGTTTCAGGATCAACAGCGGTAGCAGCATCGGCAGTTGTATAGTAAGATATAAATTCAACCTTTCTTACCAAGCCGTTTGCGTCATATTCCTGTGGAAGGAAAACAAGGCTCTTCAGCATATCTTTTACCGCATCGGTAAGTACAGATACACTGTTCTTAATAGATTCAATTTCAGAATTATAAGAAGCGAAGGTTGTTTTCAAATGTTCATCAATCTGCTTGTTTAAGTCTGCTGATTTCAGATATACAGACAAGTCTGACGTTTTTGCACACTTAGCTAATTCAGCGCTCACATCTGTTATACCATTCAAGGCATTATAACAATCATTTGCTTTCTGAATAGTATTATTATTCGGATCTGATAAATCGCTGACAAGAACTTCAAGAACATCTGTCTTGTAGTCCATCAACGTCTTAATATCTACAAATATGTTCTTATATTCTTGGCTTTGGCTATCAACAAATGTACTTATCTGGTTTTGAAGTTTTTGCATATCTTCATTATATAATTCAAGACTCAGATAAGTTGTTTCTATATCAGCTAAAATAGATGTTTTGAATGATCCGTCTACGTACTCTTTAACAGCATTGACTTTATCAGTCACTTGATCTGACGTCAAATAATCAAGCATTTTAGTATCTACATAGTCCTTTGCAGTTTTCAGGTATTCATTCAACTGATCAATTGTAGCGAAATTGGCACTAGCATCTTCTAGATTCTGAATTTTAGTCTTTATGCCATCCAATTCAGCAATTTGAAGTTCCAGTTTAGCAATTCTTTCTCCGCTTGCCTTATCAAGTTCCAACATTTTCTGCTCAAGATCTGCCAATTTCAAGGCATTCTCTTCCGCTTTCCCGTCAGCTTTATCCAGTTGTTCTTTCACTTTGTCGATGTCAGCTTGCAGTTGTTCTTTTGCTACTTTTACCGCATCTGCGATGGATTTATCCACTTTGCCAATGGCTTCTTCCAGTTTTGTGTTCAATGCAGTAACATCTTCACTTGAAGCTTTACCATCTAACGCCGTTTGCAATTTCTGGACTGCAGCTTTCAGTTCTTCCAATGCAGTTTTGTCTGCTTTGCCTGCTATTGCATCCAGTTGAGACTGTAAATCAGCCACTGCGCTACTAATAGCAGTTTTCATAGCTTCCGTTGTTACATCAGCCCCTTTTTTGTTGATGGTGTCAATCTGCTCTTGCAGCCCTTTCACATCATCATCATAGTCCTTACAACCTACGTAGGTGACAGTAGAAAGTGCCAGCGCCCCGAAGAACATCACTTTTACAAATTTTCTTTTCATAACTACTTAAAAATTACATTAATAATATATTATTAAACACTAAGTTTCAATAATAGACTTCCCGTTACTTCCTAGGTAACGGGAAAACCTTTGTACCTGCTCTTCAGGAGTAGTCAATACGGAAAAATAAGACATTATGGGATATTTTCTTTACCCCTGCTTCTGGCAAGCGGCAGAGGGGCGGGAAATCTTGTGTAATATTTAGAAGTTAACAAAGTCCTAATACAGAGAATCCACTTGTTTCGTTCGTCTTATTCCTGTTTTGAGTAGTTTATTAGAAAAAATGTATGATTTCGTTTGGTTGTTTTAAGAAATATGCTCATATTTGCACCGATATTCAAAACCCGTTACCTAGGAAGTAACAGACTTAATTCCAAGTATTTATCCCCACCACCGAGCGTTTCACAAAGTCAATAACCTGTTTGTTCGCTTCATCAATTTTCTTATTTTTGAACGGCTTCAGATATGTCTCCGTCACGGTGATGGACGAATGTCCCATTGCTTCGGAAATGATTCCCGGATGAATTTCACAATAATAAGCCGTTGTAGCCCAGGTGTGGCGGGCGGTATATGAACTCAGCTTATTTTTAAGTCCCAGCAATTGTCCGAGCAGTTCCAGTTGATGATTGAAGTTGCGCAACGCCAATTGATATTCCCGATACGCTTCCTTTGTCCCTTCCCCACTCAAGAGAATCGGAAACAGATAAGGAGACGCTGCATCGGGATTCCTATATTTCTCCAACAGTAGCATAGCTTCCGGTGTCAGCGTCACGGACAGGGGACGACCGGTCTTACGCCGACGATAAGTTATGACATTTCCTTGTAAGTCGTGCTTACGCAAATATGCCAGATCGACAAAAGGCAATCCGCGTAGCAGAAACATCAGAATAAAACACTCCCGCGCGCATCTCATACCGGAAGTAATGTTCTCAGGAGCCAGGTAAGCGAACATTTTCTTCATATCCTCGTCGTCCAATGCACGGTGACGGTCGGCACGCGTACCCGTATATACCGCACTGAACAGGCGCGGCACATATGCCGCTTTCCGCTGGTCTACCGCACGGTTGATGACGGCACGCAGCGTACGCATATAAGTAGACACCGTGTTCCAACTGCATCCGCGCGCGCGAAGACTATTTTCAAAACACTTCAACCATTCGGAAGTCACTGCCCGAAACGGCAAATAATCCTTCCCCCGGAAAGCTACAATCACATTCAGTGTACTCTTATACACATGGGCAGTCCCCAGTTTGCCACTGACTTCCAAGCCTTGGTACACTTGTCTCATAAACGAAATTAAATTTTCATTTTTCATAAAATTATTTTTAATAATCAATACTTACAAATAAAAAAACTACTTTTAGTAATTCCAAAAATACACATATTAAATTTTACATACACAAAAAACATAAAATAAAAACTTACGGTTTGAAGTACATCTATCAGAAATATTTGCTTACATTTGCACAGTTTTTAGGACAAAGAGTCCTATTGTTATTTTAATTTAAAACAAATAGAATCATGACAATTCATGAAACAGCCAACAATGGCTACTGTATTAACGGCTTCATGCACTTCTCGGACTTAGCGGTAAACTATTTCCCGGAGTTATCAACTCCCAGTTCCGCCAGCAGAAAACTGCGCAGCTGTATCAAAGACAACGACGAGCTATACGCCCAAATGAGCGCTGCGGGTTACACAAAGACAACTTTAGATGTCAGCCCGAAGATGCAACTCATCCTCTACCAGTGTTTGGGAGCGCCCGTCATCAAACTGCCGACAACTGCCGACCGTGAAGTTGATAATGTAAACGCCGGCAAGGAATAAACGGAAAATCGAACTATATATTTTTAAATATATATTTTATTATTATCGGGTAGGTCGGAGGCATTGCTGCCCCTTTCCCCCCTAAGAACCGTACTTGATAGTTTCCCATCATACGGCTCAAGCATTTCTAAATTTAATTCTCATAAATTAAACCGGCTCAACTCGCTTTCCTTGAGGTCTTGCTCTTAGTCAGTTCTCGTTTAGCACGGAGTTTCCACATCATGTATTCCTGCCATTCGGGGTCGAACGGGTTCATTTCCGCCTTGACTTTCCTATACCTTAAAATAGGGATGTCGGTTAATTGTTCCAGCCTTATCCTTTCTTTATTATCGGCTTTCTTAAAGTCTGCGGCAAAGACCCAGTTTCTGCGCCCTTCCGTTTTGAAATATCTCTGTTTCACCCATCGGCGGCTTTTCTTGGGATGTCTTCTGCTTGCCCATCTCTTGAGTTGCCTTACCAAGATGGAGTCCAGATTGCTGAACGTCTTCTTGGCAGATACGAATCTAAAGTAGTTTCCCCATCCTCTCAGCACGGGGTTGAGCTGCATAATCAAGTCCTCCTGTTTGGCCGTCTTGTTCCCGAATATAACCTCGTGAGTCTTTTCCACAAATCTCTTCACGCTCTTCTTCGCAGGCTTTACCAGTATGTTCCTTTTGTATCGACGTATATTGTAGCCCAAAAAGTTAAAGCCCTCGGTGATATGCGTAATCAGCGTTTTCTCCTCCGATAGTTCCAGCCCCCTGACGGCTAAGAAGTGTTTCAAGTCCTCTTTGACCAGTTCCAGCAGTTCCCTTGTGTCAGCTGATACGACAAAGTCATCCGCATAACGTACCAAATGGACTTTTGGGCGGTATCGTTTTCCATTCACGTATCTTTCCCTGTACTTCTTTAGCAACATCTTTTCCATTCCGTCCAGTGTGGCGTTCGCCAGTGTCGGCGATATGATGCCGCCTTGCGGTGTCCCTGCCGTTGTGGGGGAGAGTAGCTTGTTGAAGACCGCTCCGCATTTCAACCACTTCTTTAATATCTGCTTGTCGATTTGTACATTATCCACAAGCCACTCGTGGCTGATGTTGTCAAAGCACCCTTTGATGTCTCCCTCCAGCACCCATTGTGGCGGGTTAGGCTGATGGCTGAACATTATATGCAGTGCGTCTATGGCGTCCGCCGTGCTTCTGTATCTCCTAAACCCGTATGAATTCGGGTCTGCGGTCGTTTCCGTCACGGGTTCGAGAGCCATCAGATATAATGCCTGCATTGCCCTGTCTTTCATGGTGGGTATTCCCAACGGGCGTTTCTTGCCATTGCTCTTGGCGATATACACCCTTTTCAGTGGAAGTGGCTTATAGCCCCTCCGTTTTAACGAAGCTACCGCTTCGAGCTTTTGCGCTTGGGTAGTCCATTTTATATTGTCCACCCCTGCGGTTCGTTTTCCTTTATTGGAAGTGACACGTTTGACTGCCAGCGCTTTCGCAGCAAACGAGGTAGTCAAGATACGTTGCAAGGCTTTTACCTTGTTGTATCTCTTTTCCTTTTGAGCCTTTACAATCCGTGCCTGAAGCTTTCGCACAACGGCTTGCAGCTTGTCCCAGTCCATGCTGTTCCAAGCTCCTTTCGGTCTGCCCCTGCGTGAAGACGCACACTTTGTTTTCACTTCGTTCATTTGCATTTCTTCATTTAAAAGTTCTCCATTCGTTTTGTAAAGAAATACCAGACGGAAGTCTGCCTGCTTTCGCAGTGGAATGATGTCGCTTCGCTACTTTATATATGTGTGGCTCCGCTCAATTCCTATCCTCCCCCATTACAAGGGTGGCGTTCGCTTTCTCCATCCTCTCATACCCGCATACCGTTCGGCTTTACTTGCGTTCGGCTTACCTGCTGTTCATGGCAGGAGATATACGGGCTTACCAAGTTTCGCCCTCCAACTTACGGACGGGTTAGGGTCTGTCCATCTGCCGACGGTGCTTTGTCCGTGTAACCCTCACAACAAGAAAGGTTATCCGACCGTTTACCATTTTGGTCAAGGCTCGACAGCATCTTGAGCCTTTCATTAGTCACGACAGTTCCCGACAGTTCAATTAGTTTACCCGTACCATCCAGCTCAGCCCCTTAGCCGCCTGATGCTGGCGGCGGTTGATTCCCCTCACGGTTCTGTCTTCCCTTGCGGCGGGTTCGTTGTCGAACAGCTTCACACAACGTCATTGCTGGTGATGCATGTGTTCCAAGCTACTGCTGACGGAACAGCAGGTTCAGACATCCTGTTTTCAACTCGTGAAATGGGTGCTGAACAATTAAGAGAGGCGACTTGCTTGTCGCACTATTGTTTATAATGTGTTACGCTAAGCGTTACGCGTACTTTTTCTTGACACATGTAACAATCAATAGCACAACCACTTACAAGAAGAAAAAGGTGTTACGCAAAGCGTTACGCACAAATATCCGTTTTTTCGTCCCTAAACGGAGTCTCTGATTCGTCCGAACGAAGGCTCTGTTCACCCCAAACAGACGCTCTGTTTCCCCCAAACGGAACGTCTGTTTTATTTCCTGCCCCAATAAGCTATATCTCAGGATAAAAAAAATATTTTAAGCTCTATTCTCCACCCGACAACCCCTGCGAACCGTGCCGAACATGCCCTATTGCATACGCATGAAAACCGACATATCTTTGCCGGAAATAAAAAAAACGCTCAACTTATGAAAAAATTTAATTTCCAATCCATGGCGGCACACGGGTTCCTCATCATCCCCAAATCTTTGCTGCAACAGCAGATTGACAACGGGCATGGTTGCGAAGGGAATACAGAGGCGCTCCTGATGATGCTTATGAAGGTCAACTATTCGGAGACGCAATATACCGGATACCAGAACAAGGAGCTCCTGTGCCCGCGGGGCGAAAGCATGCACAGCTACCGCGACTGGAGCCGGATTTTCAACTGGAGCATCCCCCGGACTTTCCGCCTGATTCATGACCTGGCCACCGCAGGAGTGATAGAAATCATCCCGCATGAGGACAAATCCCTGCATATCCGCGTGGTGGAATATGACAAATGGGTGGGGAATCCCGAAGCGATGAAGAAAAAGAAAGCCGTCAACGAGAAGTTCTTCCACTTCTGGGACGAGTATCACGCCATTACGCAACTTCCCAAAGAGAACATAGCCAAAGCGCAGCGCGAATGGAAAAAACTCAGTTGCAAAGAACAGCAACTCGCCATCGACAAAATCGAGGAATATTATTTCCATCAGACGAATTCCAAATATGTCCTGCATGCAGGCAGTTACTTATCCAATAAAGCGTTTCTTAATGAATACTGAGAACCGGGTTTCACCACAAGCGCCCGAAGTGGAAGAGGCTATCATAGGCGCCTGCCTTATCGAGCAGGATGCCTTGCCGCTGATAGCGGGGAAGTTACGCCCGGAGATGTTTTATGTGATGCGTCACCAGTTGATTTTCAGCGCTTTGCTCGCCATGCACCAGGCGGGTATGAAGATAGATATCCTCACCGTGAAAGAGGAGCTTGCCCGTCGGGGAAAGCTTGAGGATGCGGGCGGTGCCTTTGGCATCACGCAGTTGAGCAGCAAAGTGGCAAGCTCCGCACATATCGAGTATCACGCGCAGATAGTGCATGAGAAGTTCCTGAGACGGGAGATGATTCTGGGACTGAACAAGTTGCTCGCCTGCTCGTTGGACGAAACCATAGATATAGGTGACACACTGGTGGACGCGCACAACCTGCTCGACCGCCTCGAAGGGGAATCCGGACGCCACAGTAATATGCGCGACATGGATACGCTGATGGCGGACGCCATGACGGAAGCCGAGGGGCGTATCGCCCGGAGCGTGAACGGCGTGACGGGCGTTCCTACGGGACTGACGGATTTGGATCGCATGACGTCCGGTCTGCAGAACGGTGAACTGGTGGTTATCGCTGCGCGTCCCGGCGTTGGGAAGACGGGATTTGCATTGCATTTGGCACGAAACGCGGCAATGGCGGGGTATGCCGTAGCGGTCTACAGTCTTGAGATGCAGGGAGAAAGGTTGGCAGACCGGTGGCTGACGGGGGCAAGCAATGTCAGTGCCGGTCATTGGCGCGGGGGAACGGTCAGCCCTCAGGAGATGGCGGAAGCACGTGCCGTGGCTGCCGGACTGGCACGATTGCCGATTCATGTGGATGACAGTACGGTGGTCAGTATGGAGCATGTGCGCTCCAGCGCACGGTTGCTGCAAAGCCGTAACGAGTGCGGCATGATTATCATTGATTATCTGCAACTCTGCGACATGAGCAGCGGACAGAGCAACCGCAACCGCGAACAGGAAGTGGCACAGACGGCACGGAAGGCGAAGTTGCTGGCTAAGGAACTGAACGTACCGGTGGTGCTGCTGAGCCAGTTGAACCGTCTGTCGGAAGGACAGATAGACAGGCGTCCCGAACTGAGCCAGCTACGCGAAAGCGGGGCTATCGAACAGGATGCGGATATGGTGATACTGCTTTATCGGCCGGTGTTGGCACGGCTGACCACAGACAGGGAAAGTGGTTACCCGACAAAAGACCTTGGAATAGCCATCATTGCCAAACAACGTAACGGGGAGACGGGAAACGCTTACTTCAGCCACAATCCGGAAATGACGAAGATTACGGATTATGTCCCACCATTGGAGTATCTGCAAAAACATGCCAAATGAAACCGTTTTACGCCCGATTTACAATAAATATTTCACAACAATAAACGTTTGTTCATTTTGGTTGGAAACGGTTGTTTTTCGCTAGGAAATAATTAGCAGAATACTTGACTTTGCCTTTCTGATTTCGTATCTTTGTAAGGTCGTAATGACAGAAAAATATTATTACTTAAACCTTAACTTTTTCAAATTATGAACGTATTGGTGGAGCGCTATCAGCGCAGAAAGAATGTGAGCCAGGAAGACTCACAGGTGTTGTATTATGTACGCCAGAAATCGGGTACTGTGAGGGTGATGGACGTCAATAAGCTGGCGGATGCCATCGAAGCGAATTCCTCGCTCACGGCAGGAGATGTGAAGCACGCTATCGAGGCTTTTGTGGAGCAGTTGCGCCTGTCGCTTACGCAAGGCGACAAGGTGAAGATTGACGGGTTGGGGACTTTCCATATCACGCTGAGTAGCGAGGGCACGGAGAAAGAGAAGGATTGCACGGTGCGTTGCATCCGCAAGGTGAATGTCCGGTTTGTGGCTGACAAGGCGCTGCATCTGGTGAATACGAGTCACACCACTACCCGAAGTGAGAATAACGTGGATTTCGTCCTGGCGGGAAAGGGTGATGCTAAAGGTGGTTCCGAAGGGGGCGGTTCTGAAGGGGGAAACGGCGGCGGTTCCGGTGAAGGGGACGACGGGGAAACTCCGGATCCGGCAGCATAAAGGCTGTCCCTTTCCTTGAGTTAAACCTCATTAATGAACAGTTCCACACGGATGCCGGGGAGTAGTTATTTTATCCCCGGCATGTGGTTCATGCTTTCTCTCCCATTTTCTAATTTCATGTTTCAATTTTCAATTTACTAAGATGTTAGATAAAATCATAGAGATTATTATGACGATTCTACCCTTTTTGGGCAGTAACCGCAAGAAGCGCAAGGTTATGGCGCAAGAGGTCAAAGAGTTCAGCGAATTGGTGAAAGGCCAGTATTCTTTTCTAATGCAGCAGTTGGAGAAGGTGTTGAAGGATTATTTCGACCTTAGTTCGAGGGTGAAGGAGATGCATACGGAGATTTTCTCGTTGCGAGGACAGTTGGCGCAGGCTGCCGCTTTGCAGTGCGTCAATAAGGAGTGTGCGCAGCGCAGCAATACAGGTAGCGCAGGCATGAGTTTGAAGGAAGCCTGATGTCGGAAGTTATGCGACCTATAAACCTGATAGTAGTCCACTGTTCCGCTACACGCGAGGACAAAGACTTTACGGAATATGACTTGGATGTCTGCCATCGCAGACGGGGATTCAACGGGGCGGGGTATCATTTCTATATCCGGAAGAACGGGGATATCAAGTCTACCCGGGCGATAGAGAAAATCGGAGCGCATGCGAAAGGTTTCAATAGTGAAAGTATCGGCATTTGTTACGAGGGCGGACTTGACAGTAAAGGACGGCCGAAGGATACGCGTACCGAGTGGCAGAAACATTCTCTGCGGGTGTTGATTCTTACTCTGCTGAGGGATTATCCGGGTTGCCGGGTATGCGGGCATCGGGATTTGAGCCCGGACTTGGACGGGAATGGGGAGATTGAGCCGGAAGAATGGATTAAGGCTTGCCCTTGCTTTGATGCTGAGACTGATTGGGGAAAAGTGTAATACCCCCCAAAAAAAAGAAAGCGGCTCGTTGCTATACGAGCCGCTTTTTGTATTTATAATCCTTTTACTTAGCATCAAAGGCAGTATCAATCAATGCTTTCAAGTTTTGATAATGGCTCTTATATATGCCACTTGAAGCACTTGCCGCACTGTTCAGCTCACTTCTAAGACTTGCTAATTGTCCGCGGGCAATGGCAGGAGCTTCCGAAGGAGAATCCGAAGAATACTGTCCCATCGCATTGCTCTTCGGTTTGTCGAGCATGGCAATCAGTGCGTTCACATAGACTTTCTGCAAAGCACGCTGATTGAGGTCGGGCTTCTTGCCACCTCTGAGGTCGCTCCAAATGCCTTTCTTCAGGTCTTGGAACATTTCATTGGAAGTATAGGCTTTGTTGCCGTTCATCAATTCGTTGGTCGTCATCTTGTCCAGCGTGCGGCTGCTAAGCAAACGTTTCAAGATATTACTCTGTACGCGGAAGATATAATTGAAGGTATTGACTCCGGCCTTTTCTGTCAGTTTGTCGTCCATCAACCAGGTAGGCGTAGTGAATAATTCTTTGTTCAAGAATGTCACAGCTTTCTTCTGTATATCCTTCGGCACAAATTCCACAGCTTTCACATCGGTTTGTTCTACCGAAATCGGGGTACTGTAAATACCGGCGACATTGGTTGCTACATGTCCCATATACAGGGAGAACTGTCCGACTACGTTGCTATATAGGGTGCTCGCCTTTTCGTAATCTTCATTCGGTTCGTACGTCCAGTTCATGATTTCGGGCATAATGCGTTTCAGGTTTTTGATGCCGTATGTGCCTGCCAGCACTGCGTCGTCGCCCAAGTCTTCGTTTTGGTTGCGAGGGTCGTCGCGGTCGGTTTCCGTGCCGAAAGTGTAGCGTTTGTCCTCCTTTAGTTTGCTGATAATCCATTTGTTCATGTAGGGGATTTCAGCTTCCGCCGTTTCAAATTCGGGCATCCAACGGTAGCCCCATTCGATAGACCAGTCATCGTAGATACCGATACGGGGGAAGATTCCGGCACGTGAGATGTTGTCTTCCGGTTGGGCGATGTAGTTGAAACGTGCGTAGTCCATGATAGACGGGGTGTGCCCGTTGGCTTCCACCCATGCTTTGTCTCTCAGTTTTTCTACCGGGACGGTGGCGGAAGAGCCGAAGTTGTGACGCAAGCCCAGTGTGTGACCTACTTCATGGGAAGATACGAAACGAATCAGTTCGCCCATCAGTTCATCGTCAAACTGGGGTTTGCGTGCTCCGGGGTCGATGGCTCCGGCTTGTACGATATACCAGTTGTAGAGCAGAAGCATCACGTTGTGATACCAGTTGATGTGTGTTTCCAGGATTTCACCGCTGCGGGGATCGTGCACGTGAGGGCCGCTTGCGTTCGGAATGTCGGACGGTTTATAGACGATAGCCGAGTGGCGGGCGTCTTCCAAGCTCCATGTCGGGTCGTCCGTGGGGGCTTCCTTGCCGATGATGGCGTTCTTGAAGCCGGCTTTCTCAAAGGCTTTCTGCCAGTCGTTGACTCCTTGAATCAGGTAGGGAACCCATTTTTTAGGAGTGGCGGGGTCAATGTAGATAACGATTGGTTTCTTGGGTTCTACCAGTTCGCCGCGCAGATATCTTTCCTTATCCTCGTCTTTCGGTTCGAGACGCCAACGGGTGATGTTCGCTTTGTATTTCATTCCGTGCGGATTGCCGTCAAAGTCTTTGTAGCCGACCGCAAAGTAACCTACACGACCGTCGAACAGTCTCGGTTTCATCGGCTCTTTGGGGAGCAGCAGCATGGAACTGTTCAGTTCGTAGGTCATCGGGCCGGAAGAGCTGTTATATCGAGCCATCATTTTCTCGAAGGCGCTTCCCATAGGCGGCTTACGCTGGAAGGTACGCACGGTGCGAATCTCGATGTTTTGCGGGAAGGCTTTCAATGTGTCGATGTAACTGGCGTCGGGTATCATTGAGGTTGCGCCGATATTGTCTTTCGCATAGTTGGAGAAAGAGAACATATCGCCATCCTTGCGGATAAAGTCGGTCATTTCGATCACATAGTTTTTCGTCAGGCTGTCTTTACGCATCGTTTTCAGGGGGAAGGTGGCGACGATGGGTTGCACGTTGGAGTTCAACACTGCCTGATATAGCCCCATTGTATCAGCGGAATGTTCCAGATAGGAGATTTGACGTACGAATATTTTCTTGTCACGTCCCAGTTCGAAACGGATCACTTCATCGCTGATATGGTCGCCCGGATAACCGGCTTTGCGTTTCTGCTTGTCTACCGGCGCTTTCACAATACGGTTCACAATCAGTATGTCGCGTCCAAACAAGGAATCGGGTATCTCGAAGAAGTATTTTCCTTCTACGCAGTGCACCTTGAAGAAGCCGTTCATCGTCTTGGCTTTTGGAGTGATTACACTTGCGTAAGGCTGAAAAGGGGATTTCTTGGCTTTGGCAATGGAGTCGGCTTTGGCCTTGTCTACAGCTTCGGTCTTGCTTTTCTTTTTCTTCTTCTTTTTAAAAATGTCGGTCGACTGTGCTCCGGCGGTTGGAATCAACATTGCCAGAAGCAACAAAAGGGTAGTTAGTTTTCTCATGCTTTTATTTTTAAGATGTTAGCAAGTGCAAAGTTAATTATTCGTACGAGCTATCCAAACCATACTGTCTTATTTTTACAAAACGACATGAATTATTTCTTTTCCCGTTCAATATTGTCACAATACATTGTTCAGTTTTTCTTCTTATTGCCAACCTTCATCAGAGCAAGCCCGATAACAATCCAAATCATCTCGCGTACACGGGTTATCAGCGCAGCATAGACTCCGTAAGCACCGGAAAGGGAAAGACCGCCCACAGCAAGGGCGAAGCCGCCTTCGCGTCCGCCCAGTTGCATCGGCAGAAAGAACAAAAGGTTGGCGAGCAGAGAGGAGAAAGCGGCAATCAGACAACAGTCGGCGAAGCTGACGTTGGTAGTGAGCACATTCAGAATCAACCAGATCTCCAGGCAACTGATGACGCGGGCTGTATATTCTAATGAGAGAGCCGCATAAAAGGTACGTTTCTTCTGTTGATGGAGAAGGGCGATTTGCCGGTCTATATTCTCCAGTTTCTCTTTATGGGTTTCGGCAAAGCGGAGTACTTTCTTTTTCAGGAAAGGAATATGGCTGCCCATGCGGACACAGGCTACCGCCATTCCATGCCGGTAACCTTTTATAAAAAGGATGGTAATCAGCAGACAGAACAGGGTGATAGCTGCTAAAATAATGCCCGTCACCCACCCTACCGGATACAGGCAGACGTAGAGCAGCACGGAACTTAGCCAAAAGCAGAAGTGGGAAAAGATATGCATCATCACATAGAGAATCACGGAAGAGGTGGCTCTTTCTATGCCGACGTAAGGCTTCAACTCCATGATGCGATACGGCTCGCCGCCCATCAGTCCGACGGGGGTCACATAATTAAGCGCGAAGCCTGTAACGGTGAATTTATAGAGACGGGCGAATGAGAAGCCTGTCTTGCCGCTACTGCGGATGATGATATACCACGATGTGGTATTAATAAGATAGACAAACAGCCACAGCAATAGTATCAAAGGTAAATATATCCCTGCACGCTTCAGATTCGCCCAAAGTTCGTGATAATCCATATCGAAAGTGAATATCATGACCAGGACGGCAATGATGCCGAAGGCGAGGAATATATTACGGTATTTGTTCTTCACTATTTCGCTACCTATATATCTACTTTATATATGTATAGTATCTGTCGAAGAATCTGCGGAATGCCGGGATTTTCATCAATACATATTCGAATACCAGCCAACCCGTCAATGCGCATGAGATGCCGAGCAATACGTCGATTATATAATGATGGCAAGAATAAACGGCTGTTCCCCAGATACCCACCATAATGATGGAGAAGAGGGCAATCACGTACCATTTGCATTTGCCGACGATAGCATATATCAGGGCTACGACCATATAAGCCGCGTGCAGTGAAGGCACTGCCGCAAAGACATTCGCGTTGCGCCCGTAGATAGAATCGAAGATTGATACTCCGAAGAAAGCATCGAAGCGTCCCAAGCCCGCTACATTGCCCGGAGTGTTCAGTATCGGCTCGAAGCCGTAGTTGATGGCATACCAGGGTGGAGCGGCCGGGTGAATGTAATAGCCCGCAAAGCCGATCAGGTTGACAAAAAGGAATACGAGGGCAAAGCGAAGGTATGTTTTCCTTTCTTTCTTGAAGTACAGGCAAAGACCGAACAAGATAGGTACGGGAACCCAACAGAGGTAGAAGATTCCGGCAAAGACGTCGGCTATCGGCCAGTTGTGCGCGGCAAAATACTCGCAGGGAGTAACCAGAATGCCGTTGTCCATCACGCCAAAGAGGGATTTCTCCAGATTGTAGAGTCCGGCTACGTCAATCGGGTTCACTTCGTAGTTGGGGCAGATACGCATCCAGTCATACGAGATTCCGAAAAGGGCGAAAGGAAGCAGGGCTACCGCCAGTTTGCGGGTAGGCAGTCCGGCAAAGAATAAGACCAGATAGAGCACTGCTATCATCAGATGTTCGGAACGGAGCCCGATGAAAATAGCTGTCAGCAGAAGAAAAAAAGCCATGATGACTATGACGGTCAGGGCTTCTCTCTTCGATGGCTTTTGAATGTTCTTTATCATTATAAGATTGCGTTTATGTGCCGGTCAAGGAATATGCCAATTAGAAAACGACCGGCATATTCCTTGATTGACATATTGAATAATTATTCTTTCATCACTTTGTAGCAATGTCTCACACGTGCGAATGCCGTGATATTGGCAAAAAGGGCGACGAAAGCCAATGGAACGATTAATATCAGGATCGGTTCGAAAACCGTGATGTCCTTGAATATGCCGCAGAACAAAGCACCGAGACTTGTCAGCACCACACGTTCGGGACGCTGCATGAATCCGACTTTGCATTCTATCCCCAACCCTTCGGCACGTGCACGGACGTAGCTTACCATCAGCGAGCCGATAAGCGCCGCGAAAGCGATAAGGGCATACAGGAAATAATCTTTCATCGACAGGTAGTAACAGATACCGAAGAAAGTAATCAGTTCGCTGTAACGGTCGAGCACCGAGTCGTAAAGCGCGCCGAACTTGGAACTCATGTTGCCCAGACGGGCTACACGTCCGTCCATCATATCGAACAGTCCGGCAAACAGGATAACCCCTCCTGCCCATCCGATGATGGCAAGGTCGTTTCCGTCACCGTAGATTCCGGCATACACGAACATACCCGCAGCTACTACATTCAGGATAAATCCGGTAGTGGTGATAAAGTTGGGAGTGATTCCGATTTTAATCATCCCGTGTATCAAAGGATTGATAATCTTATAAATCAGTTGTTGTAAATAATCTCTGTAATTCATGTGTCTAAATCTGTTTATATCTAAATCTTCTGTTTATTTCAATTTCTTCTATTTATTTCAATTTCTTCAATGCCTTCTTCCGAACAAACTCCTTACATCTATATTCCGGTAAACAAAAAGGCGCTGCATATTATAATTCCAAAACAGCGCGACGATTACTGCCACTACCACCTTCGGTATAATGAAAAAATCGCCGAAATACAGGCTGAACGTATCCCGCACCCAGGGAATCTTCGCCAAAGACTCCGTCAGCGCATATGTTCCCCATGTGTTCAGCCAAACGCTGCAAACCCACACTATGATGAACTTGACAGCTACATTCGTTTTTTTGCCTTTAGATTTAAAAGTCCATTTATAATTAATGATGCAATTGACAATTCCCCCGTAGATAGCTCCCGCCAAGGTAGCGTATACATAGTAGACATCAAACAGCCTTACCAGGAGAATCGTTACGAGAAAGTCTGCGATAGTTGCCATCTGAGCCGAAAGCTGCGCCCTCAAGAACATGAAGATGCCACCTTTCTGCGAAATCATCCGTGCAATCTTTTTCAGCCAATCACCCATCTCGCTCCCGCTAACAAAATGAAACTATACACTCCTGCCAGGACATCGTCCATCATTACGCCTACTCCATCTTTCAGGCTCTCCATCTTGCGTATGCCCAACGGTTTGGCAATATCAAATGCACGGAACAGGACAAAAGCTGCGATAACGTACCAAAACCAATTCTCATCATTCGGTACAGCCAACAACGGTATCCACACTCCTACCATCTCGTCCACTACCACACGCGAAGGGTCTTCACCCCAATAAGCCTCCAGCTTATCGGCAGCCCAAATGCCGGCGAACGTGAATACAATCACCAAAGCGGCGGTAATCCATAAAACGGCAGAAAAGGGAAACAGGAAATAAAGCGCAATCCAAATGATAGAAGCCAACAGCGCCCCAGCCGTGCCGGGAGCAAAAGGAGAAAAACCGGAGCCAAAGCCCGTGCCTATAAAAACAGGAAAAAAGGGTGGTCTTTTCATTTCTTACAATAGAGTGTATAAGAATAACAAAACTTTCCCCTTACTAAAGAAGGGGAAAGTTTATATATTTTTCAGGAACAAATTCCCGAATTAAGCCAAATAATCAGGTTCTTTTTCACCGATCATGTTACGCAATGTCTGTTTTACCATTCTCCATTGAGTGAACAAGTCGTGTTCAGGCTGATGCTCGAAATCGTGCATCGGGCTCTTGCAGAAGAATGACAGCCAAGTCTGGATGCCACACATGCCTGCGCGCATTGCCAGGTCACTGAACAATACAAGGTCGAGCGCGATAGGAGCAGCAAGGATAGAGTCGCGGCAAAGGAAGTTTACCTTGATTTCCATCGGGTAACCCATCCATCCGAAGATGTCGATGTTGTCCCACGCTTCTTTGTTGTCCTTGCGGGGCGGATAGTAGTTGATACGTACTTTATGGTAAACATCTCCGTAGAGATCAGGATATTTTTCAGGTTCGAAGATAGTGTCGATTACAGACAGTTTGCTGACCTCTTTTGTCTTGAAGTTGTCCGGATCGTCGAGCACTTCACCGTCACGATTGCCGAGGATATTGGTAGAGAACCAACCGTTCACGCCCAGCATACGGGTTTTGAACATCGGAGCCAATACGGTTTTCATCAGTGTCTGGCCGCTCTTGAAGTCTTTACCTGAGATAGGCACATTCTTCTGCTTGGAGAATTCCCACATGGCAGGAGTATCTACGCACAAGTTGGGAGCACCCATCACGAACGGAGCGTCTTCTGCAATAGCAGCATATGCGTAACACATACTCGGAGAAATAACGTCAGTGTTGTTGTCCTTCATTGCTTTTTCCAAAGCAGCGAGTGACATATGTTCGTCAGACAATGGAATGTAGATTTCAGTACTTGCAGCCCAAAGCACGACAACGCGTTCGCAGTTGTTGGCAGCCTTGAAATCGCGGATGTCCTGGCGAAGTTGTTCCACCATTTCCCAACGGGTAGCAGCTTTCTTGACGTGTGTTCCGTTCAGACGTTTTGCCCAGTTGTGGTCGAAAGCGGCCGGCATCGGCTTGATAGCTTCCAATTCGTCTTTTACTCCGTTCAGGTCTTTTTCTTTCAAGACCTCAGCGTACATGGCAGCTTCATATGCGTTGTCCGGGAAAATATCCCATCCGCCGAAAACAATGTCTTCCAAATTCGTCAAGGGCACAACGTCCTTGATGAGTTTTTCTTCGTTGTTTTCCATGCGCATTGTAGCTAACTGGGTAATAGATCCTATCGGTTTTGCCAGTCCCTTGCGAGAGGCTAGTGTACCTACAATCATTGTGGTGGCAACCGCACCACCTACTCCAACTACCAACACGCCAAGACGTCCAGTAGCGGGTTTAATTTCTTGTTTCATTTCTATTCTATTAAAATTAAACTAAAATTGATGCAAAAATAAGATTAATTAATTACTAAAACGAGCTTTGTTTGCTATATAAGCATTGCAATTAGCAGGATTTAACTTTTAAAAGGTCATGTGGAGACTTATCCTCAAACCGGATTTGTCTATTCCGGGTGAATCGCGATAAGTAAGCCGCCACACGTAGTCCAAGCGTAACACCTTGAAAATGTTTTCAATACCTACTCCGGCTTCTACGTAAGGCGTTTTTCCCATTGTCCGGGTGTCTGCTATCGGAAAAGCGAACAAATCATCACTGAATGCAGGATTGTTCTTGTCGCTCAAATGTCCGTACAGTCCACGACAGGAAACTATTTCCCTCCATTTCAGTTTTTTCAACAACGGGACGCGATTGAACAGCCATCCGTTGAGAAAGTAGGTAACATCCCATGAGAAGTACTCATCATTCATAAACTCCATTGCGTTCATTAATGAGTAAGATTCGGGCTGGATGGTATAGGAAAGGTTGGCATTGGGCATGATAAGTAACGGAAACGGTACTTTATCCCACACTTTGCCTGCTTTCAATATCACATCCGTATAGCCGAAGGCGGAGAACCAAAATCGCTTTTGAATACCGGCTTCGGTATGATTGTATGTATAGTCACTACCCAGTATTCCTTTCCCGGCGATGGTATGCGACAGTGTAAACACGGGAGCATCCAGGGATACGGGGAAACGGTTCCATTGGGTCTGGAAGAATTTCTCGTTCGGGGCGTAGCGCAGTTTCAATTCTGCGGCACTGGTAGAAAAATCTTTTACCGGAGTATAGGTATCCCCCTGTTTCAGCAGAAACGGGATGAGATAGGTTGACTCATCCGTTTGTCTGCGTGCCGTCACCTGGAAAGAAAAACCGGAGTAGAACTCATTGGTATAGGTGAGCGCTGCTTGTTGCGTATAGCCGATACGGTCGTCTTTCTCACGTTTGAGGGCGAGGAATACGTTGTCTTTGCTCGTGTACAGGTAGTTTTGCCCGTACTGGTTGACATCGGATTCGTAACGCAATTTCAGTGAATGGATGGGGAACTCATTGGCGTATTCTTTCTTTTTCTTGAAGGAGTATTCCAGTTCCGCGAGTCCTTTCACCCTTTCGTCCTTGAAACCGTAGGCGATATAGCCTTTGGCAAACAAGTGCGGATTGAGCCAGGCGGTAGTCATACCTCCGGCACGGATACGGACGCCTTCCAGTGTGTTGCCGCTGACGGTGGCATTCATCGGCCCGATATAGAACAGAGGGGCTTCCTTGGACGTGGGGATATATCCGGTAAAGAGGATGGAAAGCACTTTCTCTGTCCAGTAGTACACCGGATAGCCGCGTAGTTGTGCCATCAGCCGGTCTACGGAGTTCTCCTGTCGGGAGATGGCAGATTGCGGACGGTTCTCCGCCCAAAAGGATTCAGGACGTGCCAGGGCTTCCGTCTCTTCGATGATACGTTCGGGTTTGGTGAAGGCTTTGTCCGCTTCGGCGGTAGGCGTGAAAGTATAGTTGCTGTAATCCGCCACGCGACGGGCAAAGATACCGTCTTGTCCTTCGGTCAGTTTAAATTCAACTGTGATGCTTTCGTGGTCGAGCAGGCGCGTACCGTCTTCGGCACGTTTAAATTCCTGTTCGAGCAACATATAATCCACAAAGTTCAGGTTTATCTTTTTCGGGAAGTTGAATACGGCGCGTTTGACAAAGTAGGTAGAGTCGAGCGTGACATAGAGATGCCCGTTAAAGCCGAAGGATTCGGAATTAAAGGGAGTGAAGGCAAGGTCTACACAAGGCTCACCGGCAATCTGCAACGTATCCATCAGGTAGTATTTATAGAATCCCGTACCGATACGGGACAGGGGGCTGACAAACTTATTAGTAAACAGGGAGATGTTGTTTTCGTAAATATCCACGTCCTTGAAGACTTCGTTGATGGCAGCCTGCATTCCCTGCTTGGAGAGAAATTCGTCCACACCTGCCTGTTTGCGTCCTTTCACCCATTGTTTTTCCGAACGGGGGGATTTCCGGTAATAGTCCGTCGCGAGCAGTTCGCGGGCTGATACGGTCAGGATTGGTTTGCCGGTGACGGCAGAGGTGTCTACGTATTCGGTGAGGAAGTCAAATTTGCGGTACAGCCATTTCTTCTGTTTCTCTTCGTCGAAGTTGTTCAATGCGAAGGTGGTCTTTTCGTAACGTTCGCGCTGCCAGAAGTCTTTCTCGTAAGGGGAATGGTTGTCGCGGCTTTCAATCATCCGGCGGACAAACTCCACGGCGGGATTGTCTTTCTTCCGGTAGTGTTCGCGCTTGGGTTTCACCACCACTTCGGAGAGGTCATACGAAGTAGGAGAAAGCGCCACTTTGTAGGATGCGTTACGGGCAGGATGGATTTTCCGGCTGTCGTCATTGTAGCCGATAACAGAAATCACAAGTACTGCTTCGGAACGGTTGGTCTTGAAATAAAAGCGTCCGTCGCTTCCGGTAGTAGTTCCCTCGGTCGTGTCTTTCAGACGTACAGATGCATAAGGCAGGGGTTCTTTTGTCAGAGAATCAGTCACCACGCCTTGTATCACATATTGTTGTGCACTAAGCGGAATAATACTGATAGCCAATAAAAGAAAGAACGTCGATATACCTTTCATCATTAATCTCATACCTTTATATCCTATTGAATTGAGCGGGGCAAAGGTACGGGGATTTGAGGATAAAAAAAGGTCTATTTGACGGAAGAACTGTTCTTATTTGACACAATTAAGGAAAAATAATCCGAAATTTGGTCAATCCGTCGGCATAAGTCCGCAAGGAGAAGGTGCATCCGTGGCGCATCAGGACTTCGCGGATAAAGATAAGCCCGATGCCCTGCCCGTTCGGTTTGGTTGAGAAGAAGGGGCTGAATAGCTTCGCTTCCGTTTCCTTGCTGATTCCTTTGCCGTTGTCCGTCACTTCGATAGTGGCGGGAGACAGGGTGCGGATAATGATTTCACCATCGGTTTCTATGCTTTCGGCAGCGTTCTTGATGATGTTCACAAGTACCTGTTCAAACAGGGAGGAGTCCAACATTACGTCTTTCAGGGTTTCGTCTATTTCCATACAGAGCTTGATACAGCGGTCGTTGCACATTCCTTCCATAAAGCGTTTGCAGGTGAAGACGAGATCGTTCAGATTGGCACGTGAGACGGTGGGTTCGGGTATCTTCACCACATCAGCGAAGCGGGTGATGAAACGGCTCATGGAGAAACAGCGGTCGGTGCATACGCGCATCACGTCGCAGATGTCGTCCATGCCTTCTTCACTGGAAAGGGCTTGTTCTACGGTGTCCAGTGTAGAAGTGATGCCGGCGGTCGTGTTGTTCACTTCGTGGGCTATCATGCGGATTACTTTCTCATAGGCTTTCTTTTCGGCTTTCATCACTTCGTCCGTCAGGCTTTCTACCAGGAAGAAAGGATGCTGGAATCCACGGTCGATAAAGGAAGAATGGGTGCAGCGGTAGATGTTCGAGTCGTTCAGGCGGACGGTTACTGTCTCGCCTTTCGGAATGTTCACCAGTTCTCTTGCCAGTGGTGAGTCGATTTCTTTCATCTTCTTGCCTAGTACGTTTTCCGGACTGACGCCTAGCATTCTCAACGCCATCGGGTTCAGTTCGGAGAGGTCATCGTCGAGGGTGGTGATAATGACTCCCATCGGAGAGGCTTTAATCAGCAAGTCAAGGAAGTGATTCTGTTCACGCAGGCGGAGACGTTCGTTCTTGAGTTGCTCCATCATACGGTTGAAAATATTCACGACACGGTCGGCTTCGTACTGTCCCACCGGGCTGAGACGGCTGCTGAAGTCTTGTTCACGCAGCAGTTCCATACCGCTGCCGATGGTATTCAACGGCTTAACGAGCTTACGATAGAAAAACGTCAGATAAATAAGGATGAAAAGTATCAGCCCCTCTCCTATGTAGAAGAAGGTGGTGTTCAGTTGACTGGAAAGGTAGAGCAACACTCCACCCAATGCCAGCAACAGAAAGACTAGTATGTAAAAGAATCCTTTTATACGCACGTTTATCTGTGTTTAATGATTTGATTTTATATTATCAGGCACGGATTACACAGCTATATTATATTTCTCAAGACGGCGGTAGAGAGCGGCGCGGCTGATACCGAGCGCCGTAGCTACCTGGCTCAAATTTCCTTTATAACGTTCCAAAGCCTGAAGAATAGTTTGACGTTCTATTTCATCCAGGGTCATGCCGGCCAAAGACATGCCTTCGGCTGCCCTTGCATCATCGTGGCGGATGTATTGGGCATCGAAATCGGAAGCGTCGAGGATGGGTTTACCGCTTACCAGTATGGTACGCTCTACCAGGTTCTTCAATTCACGGATATTTCCGGGGAAAGGCAGACGGCTCAAGAATTGCATGGCGTCGGCGGAGAAGTCGGTGTGAGGTAATCCGTTGGCTGCGGCCTGGCGGTCGGCAAAGTGACGTGCCAGTAGCGGGATATCCTCGCGGCGTTCGCGCAAGGCAGGCAGTTTTACTGTTATCAGGTTGATACGGTAGAACAGGTCTTCGCGGAAAGAACGTTCGCCCACCATTTTACGCAGGTCGGCGTTGGTGGCAGAGACTACGCGAATGTCAGTCTTGCGGGGGCGGCTGTCGCCGAGCACTTCAAAGGTCTGGTCTTGCAAGACACGCAACAGTTTCACCTGGCAGGATGGGTCGAGGTCACCGATTTCATCCAGGAAGATAGTTCCTTTGTCCGCCATCTCGAAACGTCCGATACGGTCGGAGGAAGCGTCGGTAAAAGCTCCTTTCTTATGCCCGAACATTTCACTTTCAAACAGGCTTTGAGAGATTCCACCCAAATTCACTTTGACAAACGGGTGCTTTGCACGCTGGCTGTTGATATGGATTGCTTCGGCTATGAGTTCCTTGCCTGTGCCGCTCTCGCCTGTAATCAATACGGAAGCGTTGGTCTTTGCGATGCGGGCAATGGTATTCAATACGTCCGTCAATCCCTGGCTGCGCCCGATGATGTGGCTGCGGTCGAAAGAATCACTTTGTTCCCGGGTGGCTTCCCCGGGAGTGGCCGAGAGTTCCAAAGCTGTTTCGATGCGCTGCAACAGGGCGGCATTGTTCCATGGTTTTGTGATGAAGTCAAAAGCTCCCGCCTGCATTCCTTGTACGGCGAGTTGGATACTTCCCCAGGCGGTCATCAATATTACCGGAGTATCGGGGCGGAATATCTTTACTTGTTTGAGCAGAGTCAACCCCTCTTCACCTGTTGTGGAAAGGGTGAAGTTCATATCCATCAGGATTAAGTCAGGAGCTACGGAGCGTACCACGTCCATAGCTTCCCGAGGGTCGGGAACTGCCTGTGCCTCATATCCTGCACGCTTCAGCATGAAGCTGAGTGAAGAGCGCACTGCGCTGTCGTCATCAATTATCAGAATCATGGTTCATGTTTCTTTATTTATCAAAGGTATCGTCTTACTGTCTACAATCATGCAAAGCTACAAAAAAATACCAGCCGGCATCGCTCTCATCGCTTTTATTGCCGTATGATTTCATCAAAATCGGCTTCCAGTTCGGTATTGGTACGGAAATCCCAAAGCGTCAGGCTACGGATCTGATAAAAATAATACCAATAATAATAGAGTTCGGAAATGTGTTTTTGCCTGGCTGCATCCTTTGAGTTTTGCGCGTCGTTCAGGTCGAGGGTATTGATTTTACCTATCAGGAAGGTTTCAATACTGGTCTTATAGCGTTGTTGGGCAATGGTGTCGGCTTCCTTGGCAATGGATAACTGTTGTGCCTGATTATTAAAATGCTCCACGAGCAAGAAGATGTCCTGATTGAAATTTATCTCTTCCTGACGAATCTTCGAAAGCACTACATCCCGGTTGCTCTTGGCTACACGTACCTTGCCGCGTCGTTTCCCCCAATCCAAAATGGGTATTTTAACGCCTACCTGCACTATCTGGTTATCTTGCAGGTTTCTGTAAACGGCGGAGAAATTGCGGTTTTCTCCGGTATATCCTACACTGGCAAAGAGGTCGATGCTACGCAGGTTGCCACGTGCCGTAGCTACTTCATAGTCGGCTTCCAACTGGCGGCGACGGATATTCTGTGCAAATGAGTTGCGTTCCAGTGCTTTATTCAGTACCATATTGTACTCCATCTTTGAGCCGTCTACGGCATCGGGAATGACAGGGCTGAGTATCTCATCTTCTCCGACTCCAAGGAAGGCGCGAAGTTGGAACATTTTGGCGTTGAGGTCGCTTTCCGCTTCTGTCAGAGCTGCCTTTGCGTTCAAGGCGGAAAGTTTGAGTTGCAGGAGTTCGTTTTCGGAAATCTGTCCCATTTTACGTTTGGCAAGGGCTACTTCGTAGAGGTGGTCGGCATTCTTCTGATTTTGCTTGGCAGTGCCTAAGTTTTCTCTTGCCAGCAGGAGATTAAAGTAATAGGTAATGGCGCGCATCGTCACTTCTTCGGTGGCTGTGATAAAGGCAGCTTTCGCTTCCGCGTAACGTACCGGTTCGATGCGTCTGTTCCACTTGATGTTGTTCACTCCGAAGATGGGTTGCGTTAGTTTCAGGGCTATGGGGATAGACATGAAATGGCGGTCGTTGTCTCCGCCCAACTGGGTGATATAGTCGAGAGAAGAAGTCAGCGAGAGTTTACCGCCTGTCAGCCAAATGTTTTGGTCGATGGAGATGTCTCCGGTAAGTCCCAATGTGTTGTTGCGGACAAAGCCATAAGAGCCGTCTGAATTCTGATAAGAACTGTATGACTTATTGTAATTGGGTAAAGTACCGGTAAGGTTGACTTCCGGCAGAAGGTCGGCGCGAAAGGTTCGGTATTCCCAATAGGCGGTTTTCAGTTCATTCAAGGCAACAGCCGCATCGACGGATTGTGAACGTGCCATTGCGATGGCTTCATTTAAGGTTATCTCCCTTTCTTTCTGTGCCGACAATGTCCATGGAAGACAGGCAGCGGCAAGAGCTACTAATATACTTTTCTTTTTCATTATGCACAGTATTTTCCACTAAAGGAGAATCAAACGATGTGCCAAAAGAATAAAGCATTTATTTTCAATCGGTTATAAAATAAGGAGAGTGTCCGTTTTCGGACACTATGCGCAAAAGCGGACGTTCGCTTCTATTCGCAATAATTGGGAAGGCGTACGGTGAAACGAGTGCCCTTGCCCACTTCGGAAGTCACGGAGATGCTTCCTCTCAAGCGTTCGATAATAGTCTGACAGATACTCAATCCCAGTCCTGCCCCTTGCGTAAAGTTATCGACTTTATAGAATCGTTCGAAGATATGGCGGATGCCCTCTTCCGAGATGCCGACTCCGGTATCTTCTACAAAGATACGGGTGTATCCGGGTTCTTCATCTTCTTCGTAGCCGAAGGTAATGAATCCGCTGCTAGTAAACTTAGCGGCATTATTAATCAGGTTGTTTACCACCTGTTGCAGACGGACATTGTCTGTCCTCAGATATTTCTTATCACCTTCGGGCATACGCACCACCAGTTCTACTCCCGAAGGCATATTCAGTTGTTGCGAATCGTGAACGGTCTTCAGCAGTAAAGGTAAGTTATGTTCTGCAAACGCGAATTCCATAGTGCCCGATTCGATACGGGACAGGTCAAGAATGTCGTTAATCAACGCCAGCAGCAAACTGCAATTCTTATTAATAGTCGCAATAAACTGGGAGATTTCTTCTTCCGTGAATCCGCTCGTATCACTCAATAAATCGGAGAATCCTACGATAGCGTTCAACGGAGTACGGATTTCGTGGCTCATATTGGCAAGGAAGGCAGATTTCAGTTTGTCTGCCTGAAGGGCTTTGTCACGTGCTTCTCTCATTTCCTGCTCGACTGTCTTATATCGTTGGATACTTTGACATACGCCTAATATACTGTATAATGAATCCTGTGTCAAACCATCAATAGTGGAAAAGCGGTATTCCCACCACTCATATTCCCCATCCGCTTTCCGCTGGCGGAAATTCATACGGAGAGTCTTGTTCTCTCCCGTCAGTGCTTTATCAAATTGCGGAATTATTTCTTTCAAATCATCCGGATGGATGGTACGGTTCATTTCCTCACGAGAGATAATAGTGACCGATTCGTCATATCCCATCCGTACAAGGAAACCTTGCGGGAAAATAAAGCAGTTGGTTTTCATGTCAAACTGCCACGGATATATGGAACTTTCATCCAGTGCCATATCAAAGAAGCGCTTCTGTATTTCTTCATCTGAAATGTTGCGTGCGGAAAGAGCCATGCCCGTAATTCCGCCTTTCGAATGAATGGGAACGATTTCTCCGGATACAGGGAAGTAATTGTCACTGTGCACTTCTTTCATAAAAGAACCTTGAGGTATCTGTACGCTTTCTCCCGTACGGGCTACCCGTTTCAGCATCTTATGAAGGATGTCCTGCCCCTCATTGTAGATATTGAAAATACTGCCTGCCATCATTCCCTCATAAAAACGACCGCCCGCCTCATACGGCAGATGAAGCATTTTCAACAGAGAACGGTTCGTGAAATGGATATGCAAATCCGTGTCATAGGTTATCACACCATCACGGATGGAGTGGAAGACATTATCAAATTCATTACGCTGCTCTACCAGTTTGTTTTGCACCAACAGGCGGGTTTGAGCCTGCATCCGCCGTTTGGATTCGCGGCGGTTGGCGCGCATCAACCATACGATAGATGCTATCAACAGCGCAAGGATGGACGGATAGAGAAGGATAAAAAGGAATTTATATTTTTCCCAATAAGGCTCATTGACAATGATTCCACCGACAGCACTTGCCTTGTCAGGCTCGATATGGAAAAACTCCAATTGCTTGTAGTCGTATATAAATCCTTGTCCGGCTTCTGTCACTCCCAGTTTCAACGGGGAAGTCCCTTTCAAGACTTTGGAAGCTCTTTGCCCTGCTGCCAATGCTGAAGTATAGGCATCACTATCATAGGCGCAGAATACCCCATTTGTTAGTCCTACATTCTGAGTGGAGAACACAGGGGCTTTGGAGTTTTTACCCACAAATGAAAGGAAAGGTGACCACTTGGGAGCAATGACAAAGCGTCCGTAACTATTACGGGGATAACAGATAGCTGAAATGATATGGCTCGTAGTCTGATTCTGGGTGTTATAGACTTTCATATCATAGTCGGGATTATCTTGCCGGAAGATTTCCCACTCCGCCTTAAAATCATCAAGACCTTTATTACTCAAAAAGCTATTGTCTATCACGCAAATAACCTCTTTGCGTTGAGGAAATATTTTTTGCGCATGACGCATGATAATATCAAAATCGGGATTAGCCGTGAAGCCACAGACATTGGGGTGAGCGGTAAGGAGCTTCTCATCAGGATACTTAATACCGAAAAACACGACCGGAACTTGCAACGGCAACGAATCTCCACAGGCAAAAAGGGTATAGAAAGCCTCATCGCCCGATGTGACAATCAAATCGGTCTTCCGCTCACGAGCGCGTTCGCAGAAACGGTGCATTATCACTTTCTCCGACTTAAATGCCCAAAAATCAGCGTCCAGATATTCTGTCGTAATATTCACCTTCACCCCACTTTCCCTGAAACCTTTCACCAGACCTTGATTAAGGTCATTATGCCAAGGAGTCTGTGAAGTATAAGACTGGATGAAGAGTATATTGAACGTACCTTCCGAAGCTGCCGCCCGAACTAGGACAGCCCAAAAGAAGAGCACAAACAAACAGTAATATCGTCGATTCATAAGCAAAAGACCTGCATTGTTTTCAAGATTATGCGCACAAAGATAAGTTATTATATTGAAAACAATGCAAATAGCCTTAGATTTTTATTCCTCACGCAATGCTTCTGCCGGCTGAATGCGGATTGCCTGGCGGGCAGGGAACCAAATACCTGCCAGAATCATCAAAGCCATAAGGAAATAACTGATGGCAAACGTTATAAGGAAACGGGCAGTCCCCCACTCCATATACCCGTCCGTCAAATCAAGGTAGCCTATATTATAGCAAATGACAGCAGCAGGCAAAGCGGCCAGCGAGAGCAACACTATTCCTTCATTATTCAGACGACCCCAAAGTTGCGCCCGACTGGAACCGACCGCAACACGGAGTGCCAGTTCGGAACGCCGGTGCTGCGTACGGAACCAAAAGGTACCGACAATACCCAGCAGAATATTCAGCAACAGGAAGCCCATCATCCAGAATCGTATTTGTACCTGATTGTAATTTCCCCGTTGGAAATCGTTCCGTATATTCTCATAGTCATGTACTTTCAGAATAAACAGATTACCGACACTCAACTGACCGGCAGACAAATTCATCAAATGTTCCGGGAAATCTTTGGAAGTCCCCGGTTTCACCCGCAGGCAGACTTCCAGACTGGAAGGATAAAAGTCATCGTCAAATTCAGTCAAGACCTTTTCTGTGAAAGCATTAGCTATATAAATATCGCTATAATTAGGCCAAAAATCGTTATAGCGAACTTTGACCGACACACCGCCTATCTTGTGCACTTGGGTAGAATCGTCCACATTCACCACTTCCCTGCCCAATAAGGTGCGGTCGCCTGTATAATCATCCGGCCAGAAATTCTCACTAACTACCACATTCCCATTTTTCAAAGCTTGTACCAATGGTTCATAGCCACGACCATCCGTACTTTGATAACGGAATACCTGAAAGAATTCAGGAGTCATCGTACGCCGCAACGGATTACGGACTATCGTATCAATGCGCAACATCATACCCGAATTACTTCCGATATAAGAACGTGCATTATTGGATACGGAAACGGCTTCCACTTCCGGCAATCGCCGGAGACGGTTTGTCAGTTCGGTAATATCCTGTCCCAGCGTCGTACTCTTTTTATCTTTCGGGATATAGGAGTCGCTTTTGTTGTTTTTCAGGCTCAGTTCGAGGTAGTAGGTATCGGTAATATCAAATCCTACGGGTTCGTAATAGGTACGTGCCGTTACATAAGTCCAGTCGACTACATACCACAGGACAACAAAAACAATTAATAACTCCGCCCACAACCATCCGTTCGACCGGCGTTCATTCCATATTTGTTTTAATAGTTGCATCTTCTTTTGAATTAAATTAGTTGACTGTTCGGGTTATCTTTCATTGATGGCATCTACAATATTGGTACGGGTGATTCTCCATGCCGGAATAGCCGCACTCAGCAAGTTGAGCAGAAAACAGGCAAGGAATGCCAACAGGAATACGGCAGGATCGAACAAGAGGTCGATACACATCGTCCGTAAATCGTTCACTCCATCGGATACGAAGTCTACGGAGAATAACATTCCGCCAAGAAGGAAGGCGGCAATATAACTCAATACCAAACCAAGGATTCCACCCAAAAGCGAGTAAAGCATATTTTCGGAAAGTACCTGCATCATCAGTTCTCTTCTCGGAGCACCAAAGGCTTTCCGTACTCCTATTTCAGAGAGACGCTTGCGCATGCGTGACAAGGTTAGCCCGGACAAGTTGACCGCAGGGACAATCAAAAGGACGAGCAATGTCAATATGTATTGCCGTATTGCTTCTTTCACGGCCGGAGGATTATTGGCTGAATGTCGTTGCGCGGCTACAAAATAGGTATCGGGTTGCCCGCGATAGAGCAAATCAAAATTAGGGTGTCCTGCCATGAATACGGCTCTCAAGCGGTCTGCTTCATTATGGATGGCAGGGAAATCGTCTGTTGACTTGGCTAGAATGAGAACAGCAACCAGTCCCATGATATTTTCATCCCCCCAAGTCGTTGTAAACGCATTCGTCGAACTTAAAGGAATCCAGACTTGCGCATAAGCGTATCGTGCCAATTTAGATACAGGGCGCACTACTCCGCTGATAAGATAGGCGGTATGATTCAGCAGGAATGTTTTTCCTACGACTTCCGATGTGCCAAACAGCCGGCGTGCCATGTCTTCGGATATGACAGCTTTCGCTGCTCCGGCATCAAAATCGGCATTATCATACGGTTTGCCGGATATAAAATCAAATTCGAATACTTTCCAGAAGGCATCGTCCGTTTGCAGTACGCTGCAACTTTCCATTTCGCCTGCAGGCTTGGCAGCGAGCATCGTTTCCTGAAAAGCACTGGTGATACTGACTGCTTCGGGGACAGTCATTTCTTTGAAACAAGCCTTTGCCGTGTTATATCCGACAGGGCCGTTACTCTGCCAGTTCGCATTCGACTTATTCTGGAGTCCGGCATAACGGAAAACAAGCATTCGGTCACGATGGGTTTCCGGCGCAAAAGGAGCAATCGTCGCTCGCAAAGTGATAACAATCACCATTATCATAGCAATGGCCAATGCCGTGCCTATGATGGAGATGGAAGAAAGCAGTTTGTTTTCTTTCAGCAAATGGAATGCTTGTTTGAAGTAGAGTTTTATCATAGCTGATTTATCTATGCTTTATTATTGATACCTATTGAAAACTGACACCTGTTTATTTTACCTGACGACCATCAAAGAAACGGACTGTCCTGGAAGTCTGCTTCGCCTGCTCTTCATTATGGGTAACCATAACAATCGTCCGCCCGTCTTCCTTGTTCAACCGGTGAAGAAGCTCCATCACTTCAGCTCCCATCCGCGAATCCAAATTACCGGTCGGCTCATCGGCAAGGATGATTTCCGGATTGCCTATAATGGCACGGGCGATTGCCACACGCTGACACTGACCGCCGGAAAGCTGTGTCGGGAAATGATTCATACGATGGCTCAATCCCACTTTTTCCAGAACTTCCTGTGCCAAGCGCCTGCGTTCACTGTTACTGACACGGCGGTAGAGCAGCGGCAGTTCCACATTATCCATCACGCTCAGTGAATTAATCAGATGGAAAGACTGGAATACGAAACCAAGCGTTTTGTTACGGAAAGCCGCCAGTTCCCTGTCCTTCATCCCTTCGGTACGGGTTCCGTTAATTTCCACCGTCCCCATGGTAGGCGCGTCAAGTAATCCCATAATATTCAGCAGAGTGGATTTCCCACATCCTGAAGGCCCCATGATACTCAGGAATTCCCCACGTTCCACCGTCAGATTCACATTCTCCAATGCTACCGTTTCAATCTCATCCGTACGATAAATCTTGGAAAGAGAGGTCAATGTTATCATAACTTCTAGTATTTAATTTATTTAATCTTCAGTTTATTCTTGTTCTTATATGCGCTCATGTCGTTGACAACCACTTTATCCCCCGATTGCAGACCGCTCACCACTTCTACATATTCAAAGTTGGAATCTCCTAATTGTACTTTACGTTTAACCATCTCATTCTCCGACGTACAGACGAAAAGTTCATATTCGCCACGTCCCACATAATAAGAACCGTTAGCCACACGCATCACATCTTCTTTCACAGCGTTCATCACATAGACATCCGTTTTCAGACCTGAACGCAGGCGGCGGTGATTGTCCTCTTTCAACTGGACTGTGAAAGAGATTACCCCATTTTTTGAAAGCGGCGTCACACTGCTCACAGTTCCTTCCAGTTTGTCACTGCCTATCTTCACAACTGCCTTTCCGCCTGCCGATACACGATCGCCGTACGTATCGGCAATTTCTCCTTCCACCTTAAAATGGCTCAAATCGGAGATAACAGCCACCTGCTCTCCTTGCGAAATCTGTGCACCAATCTGATTATTGATATAGGTAAGGATGGCCTTACGGGGAGAACGGATTTGCGCGTCTTCAAAGGTACGTTTCATTTCCGCCAGGCTTTTGCGGAAGATATTGAAATCAAGTTCCTGCACTTTCAGTTCGGCTGCGGCTACTTCCTTCTCGTTTTTGTATTGCTGCTGAAGCTGCTCGTATTCAAGTTGGGCGACATTATAGCTCAATTCCGCCTGACGTACCTTGTCCGTAGTTCCGGCTCCGAGGCTGTCCAGGTAGTGCTCATTCCTTAGTTCCACTTTCATCCGGCTCAGTTTCATGGCGGAAACTTTAATCTGCATCGCCATATCGGAGAGTTTGGTCTGATTGTTGACACGAAGCTGGTCGAGTTTATACTGACGCATTTTCTCTTCGTCCAGAAGTTTCTGATATTGTGTTTCCGTACTTTGAAGGTCAAGTTTCAGAATCGGAGTGCCTACATCCACGCTATCGCCCCCCTTCTTATAGATTTCGAGGATACGGGAGTTGATAGGAGAATTGATAATCTCTTCAAATGCCGGAACTACTTTTCCCGAAGCGCTGACGCTCACTTCGATGATTCCTTTATCGACCGTGGAAAGGACGAGGTCTTTCTTCTCTACCCCTGCCCTCAATACGGATATAAGTACACTAATGACAATAACGCCTGCCACCCCTATGGATGAATAACGAATTATCTTTTTATTGCGTTCTTTCTTACGCACCTCTTTGGGAATTTCTCTGTCCATATCTTATCGTTTTCGATTTTATCATATAGTAATCCGACATTTGATATACCAAATCCGTGCCAAAACCGTAAATCATTGATTAATAGAGAATAGACAAAAAGAAAGGGTGTCCAAAATCGGACACCCTGTACGAATTTACCGTTCAGAAAATGGTCATATCATCATTATTATTTCGTCTCTTGCGGAGAAGTTTGTTTCTCTTGAATCAGGTCTTTGCCCAAATGGGTGGTCGCTTCTACGCTTTCACGGTCACGGATTTCTTTTGCTTTACGGGCATAGACTATCATACGCATGGACTGGTCGTAGGTGAAATAATTCCATATCCAGTTGAGAAGAACGACTACCTTATTGCGCACTCCAAGGATAGAACGCAGATGGACTACCAACCACATCACCCAGGCAAACCAGCCTTGCATCTTTACCTTACTGAATTCCGCAACGGCACGGTTACGTCCCACTGTCGCCATCGAGCCCAAATTACGGTAATGGAAAGGTTTCATCTCCTGCCCTTTCTGAAGTCGTATCAGGTTCTTTGCCAGCAGTTCGCCTTGTTGGATAGCAACCTGCGCCAATTGGGGGTGTCCGTTCGGATAGCTTTCGTCGCCCGACAGAATGCATTGGTCACCGATAGCAAACACATTATCCATTCCTTCTACACGATTGAACCGGTCAACCTTGATACGTCCGCCGCGCCCTATCAACGAAGCATCCAGATTTCCGATAGTTACTCCGGTGACACCGCTCACCCAAATAAAGGTACGCGTAGCAATCTCCGTTCCGTCTTCGAGTATGACTTTATGGTCGCGGTAATCTACGACGCGTTTATTCAAGAGTATATTCACGCCCATTTCGCGAAGAAACTTTTCGGCATGTGCCGATGAATCTTCCGACATTCCGGCGAGCAATCTCGACCCCGCTTCAATCAGATAGATGTGCATCAGGTTGCCGGGCATATCAGGATAATCATTCGGCAGTACGAACCGTTTCATTTCAGAGAGTATTCCTGCCACTTCTATTCCGGTAGCACCGCCGCCGACAATAACAATATTCAGCAATTCCTGTTGTTCCTGCTTTGTAGAGCAAGTGAGTGCACGTTCCAAATTAGCCAGAAGGGCATTTCGCAGTCCCATTGCTTCAGAAACGTTCTTCATCGGCATGGCCTCTTCTTCGATATGCTTGTTACCAAAGAAATTGGTGGTAGTACCTGCCGCCAAAACCAGATAGTCGTATTCAGCTTTTCCGATGGAAGTCTGTATCATGTTCTTTTCCGGGAAAATGGCACGCACTTCCGCCATACGGAAGTAGAAATCTTTCCGGTGCTGGAAAATCTTGCGGAAGGGGAAGGAGATGGAAGTCGGTTCCATACCTGCCGAAGCCACCTGATATATTAAAGGGGGAAACTGATGATAGTTGTTCTTATCTATCAATACGACTTGAAAGCCTGACTTTTTCAACTTGTTAGCCAACTTCAGACCACCGAAACCACCGCCTACTATGACGACACGTTTCTTATCAGTTTTTGCAATGTTAAGACTCATATTCCAACCATGTTTTATCAAGAATAATAACACATAAATGAGTCATTAAGTTTGCTCAATGCGAAACTTTCATGAAGAAAGAAAAGAAGCCGGATTTGTTCCCCGGTGGCGGGACACCCGTTCCCCGAACCTCTACCGCAGGCGCAATCTATCTCCTATTTCAGGGACATATTCTCCGTCTTTACGATTCATCTTATAAAGATTTTTAAGGCGGATACCATATTTCTGGGAAATGCCATGCATGGAATCTCCGTCTTTTACGATATACACGGTATGAGGCTTGGATGCCTTTTTCTTCTTGCTCTTCAAGTAGATGATGTCTCCCGGCATTAATGTGTATTCACGATGCAAGTCGTTATACTTCACAAGCTTCTTCCAACTGATATCCAGTTCCTTGCCCAAGTCCTGGAAAGTATCCCCGCTACGGGCAACTACATAAGCGATGTCATTGGCAATATAAATCTGATGAGGGTTCATCAGCCACGGGTTCTTCCTTAGCTTACGCTCGGAGTAAACACCTTTACGGTCATATTTATACAGGTCGTAATCTTCGATAATCGTTATCAGACGGTTGGCATAGGAAGGGTCGGTAGCATATCCCGCTTTTTTCAATCCGCGCGCCCATCCTTTATAGTCGGTAATATCAAGTTTGAAAAGAAACGCATAGCGGGCACCTCTTCTCAGAAAATCGGAATGGTCTTCGTAAGAGTCACGCGGATGCTTATAGGCACGGAAACATTCGTTGCGCGCGTCATCGTCATGGCGTACTGTACGTCCCCGCCAACTACTACCGCATTTGATACCAAAATGGTTGTTGCTCTTTCGTGCCAACTGACTATATCCGGCACCGCTTTCCAACAGTCCTTGTGCCAACGTGATACTGGCGGGAATCTTATGAAGCTTCATTTGTTCAACAGCCAAATCACTATACTTATTTATATATTCGGTATATCGGGCATTCCGTTTCTGCGCCTGCGCTCCTACGGCAAAAAAGAATACGATAGTTAGAAAGACAAGTCTATACAATTTGTTCGCCATTTTAATTCAGATGTGAGTTATAGGACACAAAAATCCGAAAAATAATTGGGATTATCAATCTCTTTCCTAACTTTGTAACATTAATTGTAGAAACCAATACCTCAACGCGTATGAAAGACCTCATAATTACCGCAGTTATTAAAGTATATCAATATAATGAGTTGAATGAGGCCGACCGGGCACTTATGAAAACTGCCATGGATGCAACAGCACGCAGCTATGCTCCTTATTCCCGCTTCTCGGTAGGTGCAGCCGCATTGTTGGGCAACGGAACCGTCGTGACGGGAACGAACCAGGAAAATGCCGCCTATCCGTCAGGGCTTTGCGCGGAACGTACGACTCTGTTCTACGCCAATTCCCAGTATCCCGACCAACCGGTCGTCACTCTTGCCATTGCGGCAAGAACGGAAAAGGACTTTATAGACAATCCGATTCCTCCTTGCGGCGCTTGCCGCCAAGTAATCCTGGAGACGGAAAAACGATACGGTCAACCTATCCGTATCTTGCTTTACGGTAAAGAGTGTATTTACGAAATTAAAAGTATAGGCGATTTATTGCCACTATCATTTGACGCATCAGCAATGGAGGATTAAACTATGTTACAGCAATATCACACAAAACTAAAAGGAACACTCGCGCTTACGGATTCTTATCTGGCAGAGAAAGCATTACAAAAGGAAAAAGGACTTTACAAGTTTATATGGGTACGCAACGGAAGTATCACAGTAGAGATAGACCATCAGGAAATGGTACTTACCAAAGATGAGGTGATTTCACTGACTCACCTGCAACATCTCGAATTCAAATCCATCGACGGAGATTACCTGACTTTACTGTTCAACAGTAATTTCTACTGTATTTATGGTAACGACCATGAAGTATCATGCAGCGGCTTCCTGTTCAACGGTTCGTCCCATCTTATCCGCTTTACGCTGAATGAGAAGGAGCGCAAGGAACTGGACACCATCACCGCAGCACTGGAAAACGAGTTCACCGTTTCCGACAGTTTGCAGGAAGAGATGTTGCGCATATTGCTGAAACGTTTTATCATCCAGTGCACCCGCATCGCGCGTCATCGAATGAACATTACCCGCGAAAAAGAATCCGGTTTCGAGATTGTACGCCAGTATTATAATTTGGTTGACGAGCATTACCGGACGAAAAAGCAGGTACAGGACTATGCTGATATGTTGCATAAGTCTCCCAAGACTCTGTCGAACATCTTTTCGACCTGCAAGTTGCCTTCCCCACTCCGTGTGATTCACGAACGGGTGGAAGCGGAAGCCAAACGGCTCTTGCTTTACAGTAACAAAAGCGCCAAGGAGATTGCCGATATCCTGGGCTTTGAAGACCAGGCTTCTTTCAGCCGTTTCTTTAAAAACATGACCGGGCAGAGTGCCGTACAGTTCAGAAATACGCAGGAAGGGAAAAATTGATAAGCGATACGGAAGTATTGCCATTTGGGGAGTATTGGGAATGCACGACCTTTGCGGTGTAAGTTAAACCAATTAAAACCCCAACAAAATGAAAGAGAAATTTATCGCTTTACTGACCTTCACTTCAAGCCTGAAAAGTTTTGGTATCAAGTTTATTCGTGTAGCTATCCTGGTGGTATTTGTGTGGATAGGCGGATTGAAGTATTTCCATTATGAAGCCGACGGGATTGTTCCGTTTGTTGCCAACAGCCCTTTCATGAGTTTCTTCTATGCAAAAGGAGCTCCCGAATACAAGGAACACAAAAACGCGGAAGGTGCTTTCGTCCCGGAAAATCGTGCATGGCATGAAGCAAACAATACGTATGTTTTCTCTTATGCACTGGGAGCTCTTATCATGAGCATCGGCATTCTGGTGTTTTTGGGAATCTTCTCCTCGAAAGCGGGATTGATAGGTGATACACTGGCTATCATCATGACGCTAGGCACACTCTCCTTCCTCGTCACGACTCCCGAAGTCTGGGTTCCAAACCTGGGAAGTGGAGAATTCGGCTTTCCGCTATTGTCAGGTGCGGGACGGTTGGTGATTAAGGATATTGTTATTTTAGCCGGTGCCGTAGTACTTCTGTCCGACTCGTCACAACGCGTACTGAAAACACTTAAAAAAGAATAATCAAACTACTGTAGAGGGTGCTGACTTCTTTGCGTTACGGAACAAATCGTATTTTCAGACTGTTATATAGTCTCATACAAATCGTTAAACAAAGAAGTTATGAAACAATATGATGCAATTATAATAGGGTTCGGCAAGGCAGGAAAGACACTGGCTGCCGAACTTTCAAACCGTGGATGGCAAGTTGCCATCGTTGAACGCTCCAATATGATGTATGGAGGTTCTTGTCCGAACATTGCCTGTATCCCGACAAAGACGCTGATACACGAAGCCGGGATTTCTTCCCTACTCTACTACGAGGATTTTCCGAAACAGTCAAATATGTACAAACAGGCTGTTGCCCGTAAAAACCGTCTGACTTCTTTTCTTAGAGGGAACAATTATGAGAGACTGAGCAAACGTCCGAATGTGACTATTTATACAGGTTCGGCTTCTTTCATATCTCCCGGTGCTGTCAAGGTAACGCTCCCTGACGGGGACATCGAACTGCAAGGAAAAGAAATCTTTATCAATACCGGTTCTACTCCTATTATTCCGGTAATCGACGGCATTCAGCAAAGCCAACATGTGTACACCAGTACCACGCTCCTGGATATGAATGTCCTGCCCAAACATTTGATTATTGTCGGCGGCGGATATATCGGGTTGGAATTTGCTTCGATGTATGCCGGATTCGGCAGTAAAGTGACTATTCTCGAAGGCGGCAACCGGTTTATGCCCCGCAACGATCAGGATATTGCCAAGAGTGTCAAAGAAGTGATGGAAAAGAAAGGTATCGAAATCCATCTGAATGCACGTGCGCAGTCTATCCATGATACGAATGATGGAGTGACACTGGCTTACTCGGATGTATCCGACGGTACTCCGTACTTTGTAGACGGAGATGCTATTCTTATCGCAACCGGACGGAAACCGATGATCGAAGGATTGAATCTGCAAGCTGCGGGAATAGAGGTGGATGCTCACGGAGCTATCGTAGTAAACGACCAGTTACGCACTACCGTTCCCCATGTATGGGCAATGGGGGATGTGAAAGGCGGGCCGCAATTTACTTATCTTTCATTGGACGACTTCCGGATTATCCGTGACCAGCTCTTCGGAGACAAGAAGCGTGATATCGGTGACCGTGACCCTGTTCAGTATGCGGTATTTATTGATCCTCCATTGGCACACATCGGCATTACTGAAGAAGAAGCACTGAAAAGAGGATATTCGTTTAAAGTCTCCCGACTGCCGGCAACTTCCGTTGTCCGTTCACGTACATTGCAACAGACGGATGGTATGCTGAAGGCTATCATTAACAATCATAACGGGAAGATTATGGGATGTACCCTGTTCTGCACTGATGCTTCGGAGGTTATAAATATCGTAGCCATGGCAATGAAGACAGGGCAGGATGCCACTTTCCTACGCGATTTCATCTTTACGCATCCTAGTATGAGCGAAGGATTAAACCAATTATTTGATGTATAAACATTCTCAATCATTCTCACACCTATGAGAAAAAATACTCATCCCTATGAGAAAAAATTCCCATTACAATGAGTATTTTTTCTCATAAGGGTGAGAATAATACCCATCCAGAATAGTCTTTATCCCCGATTTAGAGCAAAGAAAAACAGTTTTTCACTTAAAACAGAAGGAAGTCCGCCGGAAAGTATTATCTTTGCCGCCAAGTTAAACTATATACCTACCGCAATGAGAATTACTGAGTAAGACAACACTTCTAGTAAACATCACTTTTCTTATATGCTTTTTCTATAATGTTAAGCATCACGAATTTCGTGTTGTTTAGCCTGTATTGTGTTTGTCGTTCCCCTATCCCGTGATTATCTTCACTAGTTTTCAACCTCAAACCCAATGGTCAATTATGCCTATAAGTATTCAACAAATCAACTATATCCATCCGGATAAAGAAGTATTATTCAGTGACCTCAATTTCGCCATCAGCAAAGGACAGAAATTGGGATTAGTCGGTAACAATGGCTGTGGTAAGTCCACTCTGCTACAAATTATCGCCGGACAATTATCGCCTTCTTCAGGTGTCATTGTCCGACCGGACGACCTTTATTACATTCCGCAACATTTCGGACAATATGATTCATTAACTATCGCACAAGTCTTGCATATAGACAGCAAACAGCAAGCTCTGCACGCTATTCTCGCAGGAGATGCCTCAACCGAGAATTTCACGTTACTAGATGACGACTGGAATATCGAAGAACGTTCCGTCGCCGCCCTTGACTTGTGGGGATTGGGTCAGTTTCCCCTATCCCACCCGATGCATCTGCTTAGCGGTGGAGAAAAAACTCGTGTCTTTTTGGCAGGCATGGATATTCATAATCCATCTGTCATTCTGATGGATGAGCCGACGAATCATCTTGATATTTCGGGCAGGCAACGTTTGTATGACTGGGTGGAGAAATATCGTTCTACTCTGTTGGTAGTGAGCCATGACCGTACGTTGCTTAATATTCTGCCTGAGATATGCGAACTGGAAAAACACCAAATCAACTATTATGGTGGAAATTACGAATTTTACAAAGAACAAAAAGCCATTCTGCAACAGGCCTTACAGCAACGCATCGAAGAAAAAGAGAAAGCCTTGCGGATAGCCCGTAAAATAGCCCGGGAGACTGCCGAACGAAGAGCTAAACAGAATGTACGCGGTGAAAAAGCCAATATGAAAAAAGGTGTTCCACGGATTGTACTAAACGCATTGCAGGGAAAATCGGAAAAAAGTACCAGTAAGCTGAACAGTGTCCATCAGGAAAAAGCCGAGAAGCTGACCGATGAACGTAACCTGCTTCGAGGTTCGCTGTCACCAACCGCCGTATTGAAAACAGACTTCAACAGTTCATCCCTTCATAGCGGGAAGATATTGGTGACAGCAAAGGATGTCAACTTCAGCTATCATTCCGAACAGAATCCACCGAAGAACCAGCTTTGGCAGACTCCTCTCAGCTTTCAATTAAAAAGCGGAGATCGTCTCCGTATCGAGGGAGCTAATGGCAGCGGAAAGACAACACTCCTGAGATTAATTACCGGACAACTCCAATCCGCCATAGGAACTCTGATTCGGGCAAACTTCACTTCTGTGTATCTCAATCAAGAATATTCGATTATCGACGACCGGAATACGATACTGGAGCAGGCTTACGCATTCAATACCCGTAACCTGCCGGAACATGAAATCAAGATTATCCTGAACCGTTATCTTTTCCCGGCTTCCGAATGGGACAAGTCTTGCCGGAAACTTAGCGGCGGAGAGAAAATGCGTCTCGCTTTCTGTTGCCTGATGATTAGTAACAATACCCCGGACATGTTTATCCTGGACGAACCGACCAATAACCTGGATATACAAAGTATTGAAATCATCACCAATACAATCAAAAATTATACAGGTACTGTCATCGCTATTTCTCACGACAATTATTTCATCCGTGAGATTGGTGTCGACCAGCGTATTGCATTAAGTTAATCTATTGTTATTTTATCCGATAAAGTCTCAAATATCAATACGGTTTTTTATAACTTCGCAGCGCGAAGAAAAAGAATAAAAATAAAATGAGTCAAACAACGCAATCATGGTGGTTTATCTTTTATAAAGACCAACTACTTCTTGAAAAGAAAGGGAACGGCACATTTGCCCTTCCTTGCGGAGAAATTCCGCCTATCGTTATCAAAGAAAAAACTACGGTACATACTATCACAACATTGGAGGGAAAGAATTGCAAATCTTTCTCTCTGCCCGCACCTATCGAAGAATCAGAGCGATATGTAATGATCGGACTTCGTGCTTCTTATGAGTATCTTCCGCTGTCTCACTATCAGACAGCAGGGAAAGCGCATGAGATTCTGCACTGGGACAGAAACAGCCGTTTCTGTTCCGCCTGCGGTACACCTATGGAGCAGAAAGAGCCTATCATGAAGCGCTGCCCGAAGTGTGGGCAGGAAGTATATCCCGCCATTTCGACCGCAGTTCTCGTATTAGTACGAAAAGAAGACTCATTGCTTCTTGTCCATGCCCGCAACTTCAAAGGAACATTCAACAGTCTCGTTGCCGGCTTCCTCGAAACAGGTGAGACACTGGAAGAATGTGTTGCCCGCGAAGTAAAAGAGGAAACCGGACTGGATGTGAACAATATTACTTATTTCGGCAACCAGCCCTGGCCTTACCCCAGCGGATTAATGGTTGGATTTATAGCTGATTATGCCGGTGGGAAAATAAAACTCCAGGATGAAGAATTAAGTTCAGGCGACTTCTACACAAGAGATAATTTGCCGGAACTTCCCCGGAAGCTAAGTCTTGCACGGAAGATGATTGACTGGTGGATAGATAATCCTGTATATGTTTAGATTTCACATGTACATAGAAATAGCTTCCTCTAAATGCCAAACAAATAAATTCACTAAAAAACAATTATAAATCAACACCATGGAATTATCAACGAAAACACCACGAATTGAGGTAGTAGACGCTCTTAGAGGTTTTGCAGTTATGGCTATCCTCCTGGTACATAACCTGGAGCATTTTATTTTTCCGGTTTATCCGGAGAATTCTCCCGAGTGGCTAACCATTTTAGACAATGGAGTATTCAATGCAGTATTCTCTCTGTTTGCGGGAAAATCTTATGCCATATTCGCTCTGCTCTTTGGATTTACTTTCTATATTCAATCGCATAATCAGAAACTGAAAGGAAAAGATTTCGGTTATCGTTTTTTATGGAGAATGGTTTTACTGGTTGGATTCGCAACATTGAATGCTGCCTTTTTCCCGGCGGGAGACGTACTTCTTCTATTTGCAATAGTCGGCCTCGTATTGTTCATCGTACGCAAATGGAGCGACAAAGCCATTTTGATTACTGCAAGTATATTCCTGTTGCAACCTATTGAATGGTATCACTACATTGCCAGTCTTTTCAATCCTGCCTATACGTTACCCGACTTGAAAGTCGGAGCCATGTATGCCGAAGTGGCCGAATACACGAAAGGCGGAAACTTTTGGGATTTCTTTATAGGTAATATCACATTAGGACAGAAAGCCAGTTTGCTGTGGGCTGTTGGCGCCGGACGCTTCTTACAAACGGCCGGATTATTCCTGGTCGGTTTGTATATCGGACGCAAAGAATTATTCGTCACTACCGAATCTCATCTGAAATTCTGGATAAAAGCACTTATCATTGCGGCGATCAGTTTCGCTCCGCTCTACTCGCTGAAAGAACAGATTATGCAAAGTGACAGTAGCCTGATTCAGAATACAGTAGGCACCGCTTTTGATATGTGGCAGAAATTCGCGTTTACTATTGTACTGGTAGCTTCTTTCATCCTGCTTTACCAGAAAGACAAGTTCAAGAAAGCGGTTTCCAATTTACGTTTTTACGGAAAGATGAGTTTGACAAACTACATCTCCCAGTCTATCTTGGGAGCTATCATCTATTTCCCATTCGGATTCTACCTGGCTCCTTATTGCGGATATAGCATCAGCTTACTAATCGGCATTATTCTCCTTATACTGCAAGTACAGTTCTGTAAATGGTGGTTGTCCAAACATAAACAAGGGCCGCTGGAAACGATATGGCACAAATGGACTTGGATAGGAAGCAAGAAATAACGGAGAGGTGCATATACAATCAAGAAAGCAGGCTACGAAATACACTCAAACTACAAACGAACAACTTATGAATATGAAACTGAACGTATCACTCTAAAGCATCAACAAAACATGTGTATCCGCAGCCTGCCTGTTGAAATTGAGATGATGCCAATACAACAAGATTTCCCTAAGAATGATTAGAAAGTCGGCTTAAAGAATGCAAAGGAATCGAAAGAACTGTGCTAAACCGGGCTAAATGCCCAAAAACAGGGGAAATCAAGACGATACACAGATAAAAAGAAGCGCCCCTATACTCTTCAAAAAGACTATAGAGGCGCTATTTTATTATTGTCCTGTTCTGAAACTATCAGAAGAAACTGAATCAGATACCCAATGACTTCTTCACTGCTTCAATCTTTTCCATTGCAGCAGACTCGGCAGAAGCAAAACAGTTACGGCAACCCATTTCACCTTGAACTTCCATATAGAACTTAATCTTAGGTTCTGTTCCTGAAGGACGAACTGAAACTTTGCTGCCATCTTCTGTGAAATACTGAAGAACATTAGATGGTTCAGGCATATCAATTACAGTTACATTGCCCTTGTCGTCAGTCTGCTTCAGAGTTTGATAGTCTTTGCTCAGGATTACTTTAGAGCCACCCAATTCTTTCGGCGGGTTAGCACGGAAGTTTTCCATCATCGCTTTGATTTCTTCAGCACCGCTCTTACCCGGCTTCACTACGTTGACTGTAAATTCTTTAGAGAATCCGTATTCTACGTAGATATCAAGCAGTAATTGATACAGTGATTTACCATTATCTTTTGCCCATGCAGCAACTTCAGCAATCAAGCAGCAAGCTGATACGGCATCTTTATCGCGAACGAAGTCTTCGGCAAGGAATCCGTAGCTTTCTTCACCACCACCGATATACTTCTTCTGACCTTCACGCAGACGGATTTCACGTGCAATCCATTTGAAACCGGTATAGCAGTCAAGCATTTCGATGTTATTCTTATCAGCAATCTTCTTGATAAGTTCAGTAGTAACGATTGTCTTCACACAGAACTCATTGCCTTTAATCTTACCCAGTTGCTTATATTGAGTCAGGATATAGTAAAGGTACATCATACAAGTCTGGTTACCGTTGATAAGTACCCATTCGCCCTTATCATCCTTGCAAGCGATACCCACACGGTCAGCATCCGGGTCGGAAGCCATTACCAGGTCGGCATCAATTTCTTTGGCCAGGTTCACAGCCATAGAAAGTGCTTCTGCATTTTCAGGATTCGGAGATACGACCGTCGGGAAGTTACCATCCTTAATCATCTGTTCAGGCACAGTGAATACGTTTTCAAATCCCCACATCTTCAATGCACGCGGAATCAACATCATACCTGTACCGTGAATCGGAGTATAAACGATCTTCATATCCTTGTGGCGTGCAATAGCTTCCGGATCGATAGAAACAGTTTTCACCATATCCAGATAAATCTTGTCAATGTCTTCACCGATAATCTGAATCAAATCAGGGTTACCCTGGAACTTGATGTCGGCAGCAGAAGCAATTGCGTTCACTTCGTCGATGATACCTTTATCGTGCGGAGCCAATACCTGTGCGCCATCATCCCAATATGCCTTATAACCGTTATATTCTTTCGGATTGTGGGAAGCAGTCAGGATAATACCGCTTTGGCAACCGAGGTGACGGATAGCGAAAGACATTTCCGGAGTCGGGCGCATATCATCGAACAGATATACTTTGATACCGTTAGCCGAGAAGATATTGGCGGAAGTTTCCGCAAACAGACGGCTGTTGTTACGACAGTCGTGACCCACTACTACAGAAATCTGCGGCAGGTCTTTGAAGTTCTTTTTCAGATAGTTGGAAAGTCCCTGAGTGGCAGCACCTACCGTATAGATATTCATACGATTGCTACCTACCCCCATGATACCACGCAGACCACCCGTACCAAATTCAAGGTCTTTGTAGAAAGCTTCAATTAATTCGGTTTTATCATCGTTTTCCAACATGCGTCTCACTTCAACCTGAGTTTCGGCATCATAAGCCGGGGTCAGCCATTTTTCGGCTTTTTCAGTGACCTGTTTGATTAGTTCCTGATTTTCCATTTCGATTGTTATTTATATGGTTAATGAATTATTTATTGCCATTGTCTTGAGCACACAAATGTAAAATAATAAGTTTATAATTCCTATTCTTTTAATTGAAATTTGAGAATTAAGAATTAAAATTCAGCATACTCAATACCTGATATCTAATACTTAATATCTATTCTTGCGGCACTTTATATCTGTCTCCGGTCTGTTTTACATATTCCTGCAAAAACTCCTTCGGATAACCGGGACGAAGCACTCCGGCAGGTTGTCCGATAGAATTACGTTCAAACTGTCCGTCTTTCACACGTTTCACTACTCCGTCGTTATATTTCACAATCAGGAAAGTCCCTAATTGCTTCCATGTATCGAAAGTACTTTGGGCAGTCATGTTGGTATAGTTGGTCAAAAAATCAATAGCGGCGTTTTTATCTTTTTCCAACAGTTTGACCGCCATCTCCTCAATACCTTGCTGCGCATTGTTAAAGGTCGTTTCCATCTCCTTCTGCGCTTCACGCACATCACCAATCATCAAGTCATAACGCGGATAAACCATATTAGACACCCAGTTGAAAATCCAGAAAGCTGAATTCCACGAGAATGTAATATAATCGGCTCCGTCCACACGTGTATAACATATCGGCGCTTTAGTGGCACAACAATAAACAGGAGTAAATACCGCCATATTCGCATCGTCCACACCAAACCAAAGTACGCCCCCTATCGGGTCGGGCATATTAGCCCGCATCTGTGCAACAAATACAAAACCGCTTTGTTGAGTGGAAATCGGACGTTCATTGAAATATTCCTGTCCGTCGACCTTGAAGTTCAAAGGAGAAAGACGGTACGGTATCTTATAAGGGCCTGCTCCGAAATCATTGGAGATGTCAAGCGGAGTCCCTTCATAATGGTCGCGCATCATATCTTTTACATCTTGTACAGACAGCTTATGTTTCGGTTTTACGAAAAGAGGCATCGGAGTATCTGTTTTTCCTTCGATATAAGGAAGATACTCTTTTCCATTGTCCGTGAATTTATTGAAATAGCTCCATACACGGGCTTCACAAAAGCGACGTGCACCGAAATCAAGGGGGGCATAAGCAAGCGAAAAACTAAAATCCTTGTTTACTCCGTTGAAGTAACCTCTCTCACGTGCGAAAGAGACAACATCGGGAGAATACATGCAGTTCTCCTTATCGTTCATGTCAAACTGATGGATGCGCGACTGGTTGGCATGAGCCGAGATACAATCGTCCGGCACACGTACAGCTACCCAAACAGCTCCACGGATACCGGGGCCTTTGCCAATCATTTCCATAATCCATATTTCGTTCGGGTCGGCGATGGTGAAAGATTCCCCACTGCTGTAATAGCCGTATTGCTGCACCAGGTCAGTCATTATTTTAATGGCCTCACGAGCAGTACGCGAACGTTGCAAACCGATATAAATCAAACTACCGTAATCAATAATTCCCGTAGAATCCGCCAGTTCGGGACGTCCACCGAAAGTTGTTTCACCAATTGTAACCTGATATTCATTCATATTCCCGGTCACATTGTAAGTCTGACGTGCCTGTTCGATTTCCCCCAAGTACTTACCAGTATCCCATTCATACACTTTTAGCATGGTTCCTTTCGGATAAGTAGCTGCCGGATAATGATACAGTTCTCCAAACAAGCCGTACGAATCGGCAGAATAGGAAACGATGGTCGAGCCATCGGTGGAAGCGTTCTTACCGACTATCAGATTCGTACAGGCGAAAGTGTTCGCCACAGCCGCCACCAGTATGGCAGCACACAGAAAAATTCTTCTCTTCATAAATATATGATTCACTTTTAATAATTACCAGACAAAAGTCTCATGGGCTACCGTTTCATTCCCGCAATGATCGGTTACTGTAAATTCAACGGTATGTTTACCACCTTTCTTTACATGTTTCGGGTCAAGCTTACATTCCCAATAGGATTTCACGATATTAGGACGCCCGAAGAGCGCATATTTTCCGTCAATCGTTCCACGATAAGAAGCAATACCCGCCCCCTCGTCTTTCAACCGATAGACAATCTTTCCATTCTTTCCCCACAGATTCTTATTGACAGGGATAATTTCGGGCGGTATTGTATCAATAGCGACTGTGAAAGTTCCCAATTCACGGACAGATGCTTTCATGTAGCCGTCTTCGTACTTTCCGCCTACGCTATATTTTCCACCTTTCGGAGTCACGCGGGCTATATAATATTTTGTAGTATCGGCTACCGGCTTTCTACGCAAACCAATACGAAGCTCGCAACCTGCATGAAGCGGAATGGACTTATCATTTATCTGATAAGTAAATGCCACTGCCCCACTATCGGCTTTCACCTGATAATTAAGAGGAACATCGTCATATAACATTCCTTTCGGAATGACCAGACTCAATCCCGGTTCTTGCAGATAATTCGTCTTATCCCAGGCAAAGAAATATTTCTCCCGATGGTTCAAAGGTTCAATCGGCTGCTTCCGTCCACGCACGGTAAAGTTATATTTGGAAGTATTTCCGAAAGCATCTTTTAAGGTATACAGGAACTGATAATCCCGTTCTTCATCAATCGTCACCAGACCACGATTATCATTCGATGCTTTCAACAGACGTAAGTTATTTCCGGGGTCAATGAAAGATTTCATATATTGCCCGTACGTCCATGAGTTTATCATCCGGTTTTCTTCCTGAGAAAAACGATCTACCGTGCTGCGGAATACTTCATTTCCGTCTACGGTGAGGACAACCGAATATACTCCATAATGATTGCTGACTCCATCCATGTAATCATATGCCTTGATGCCCGTGCCTATCACTCCCCACGCTTCCACCGGACGTTCCGCGTTCGGAAGTATTGTTTTAGTCTGCTGTTTTCCATCCACCACACCTTTGCCCGGCTGCGGGAAAAATAGAATGCCATCGGCTTTCGGGGCACGCGTATCTTTTATCTTCGATTTGAAGAAAGGCATCGGGTCGATATAATCTCCCGATTCTGTTTCGAACACATCCAAATGAAGATGCGGGCCGAATGAATATCCCGTATTCCCGCTCCATGCTATCTGCTGACCGCTTTTCACCGGATATTCATCCGGCTCGGGAATTATTTCCACTTCCCAGTTTTCATTCTCGTATTGAAGTTTCTCCACCCTTTCGGCAATGGGAGAAGTAAAACCGCTCAAATGGCGGTTGATGGTAGAATAGCCATTGTGATAGCAAACATCGAGTACATATCCCGAACCATTGGTGACACGGATACGTGAAATATACCCGTCGGCAAGGGCGCGTACAGGTTTGCCTGTTACTCCGCCGGTTTTAAAATCCAGCCCGCCATGAAAGTGGTTAGAGCGGATTTCTCCGAAGTTTCCGCTCAATGTAAGAGGAAAGTCAAAAGGGGGCACAAAGGACGCTTGCTTCTTTTCTTGTCCACAAACTCCGACACAACAAGCCAGCATCAAAGCAGTGATATATTGTTTTATCATTCCATTCACTTTTTTACTCCCCGCAAATGTACACTATTCCAACTAAATTACGAAATATCCGGGCGGAATGATAGCCGGAGATACTAGTTAATAATTCTTTTTATTATTATATTCATTGCAAACCTGTACCCATTATGTTATTTATATTAGTACTTTTGCATCCGTTTTTAATTATAATTAAATATAAAGAACTCAATGAGAATGTATGTAAAAGTAATGGCAGCGGTCATTGCATGTATACTGCTGGGTAGTGAAGCGTGCCCGGCATTTGCAACTACCCCCGCTACAGAAAATCTGAGTTGGTTTAAAAAGAAAAAGAAGAAACCAGAAGAAAAAGAGGAGAAGAGTAAAAGCGACTACGAAAAATTAGTGGAAGACAGCAAAACAACGAAAGGAATGTTCGCTGTACATCAAAAGAAGAACGATTATTATTTTGAAGTTCCCACATCACTTTTAGGACGTGACTTATTAGTTGTCAATAAGCTGCAAAGAGTTCCTGCCGAACTGAATGATGCAGGTGTAAACCGTGGAGTAAATTATGAAAATCAGATGGTTTGCATGGAATGGGACAAGGCAAGCGGCAAACTGATGTTCCGCCAACAACGTCCATTGCCGCTGGCTCCCCAAAATGATGCTATCTTCCGCTCGGTAAAGGATAACTTCATCTCTCCACTGATTGCCGCATTCAAAATCGAAGCGGTCAACGCGGATTCTACCGCATTGGTAATCAAGGTGAATGATATTTATGATGGTACGGAAACCAGTATCAACAACGTATTTACCAATATCAACCTCGGTACTTCGGCTATCAAGAACTTGTCACGTATCTTGTCTATCAAATCTTTCTCAAACAACGTCGTGGCAACTTCCGAACTGACTACCAGAGTGACAGAAGGAACTACAACTGTATACGTGACGGTGGAAGTCAGCTCCTCTATCCTTCTACTGCCCGAAACACCCATGACGGGACGTTTCGACAATCAGAAAGTCGGATACTTCACCAATCCGCTATTGACTTTCAGCGATGCACAGCAAAGAACGGATAAAACGCAGTATATCACACGTTGGCGCATGGAGCCAAAACCGGAAGATCGGGAAGCTTACCTGAAAGGTCAGATTGTGGAACCTGCCAAACCTATCGTTTTCTACATTGATAATTCGACTCCTTATCAGTGGCGTTCGTACATCAAGAAAGGAATCGAGGACTGGCAAATCGCTTTTGAAAAAGCCGGTTTCAAGAATGCAATTATCGCTAAAGAGATCACTGACAGCATGCATGTAGACATGGATGACGTTAATTACTCCGTGCTAACTTATGCTGCTTCAGAAAAGAAGAATGCTATGGGGCCTTCCTTATTAGACCCTCGTTCGGGCGAAATACTGGAAGCGGATATTATGTGGTGGCACAATGTACTGTCCATGGTGCGCGAATGGATTACAGTGCAGACCGGAACCGTTTGTCCGGAAGCCCGCAGCGTGCAGTTGCCGGATGCTCTGATGGGTGATGCTATTCGTTTCGTAGCCTGCCACGAAGTGGGGCACTCTTTAGGATTGCGTCATAATATGATGGGGTCATGGGCTTTCCCGACAGATTCATTACGTTCTGAAGCCTTTACAAGCAAAATGAATTCTACTGCTTCGTCTATTATGGATTACGCGCGTTTCAATTATATCGCCCAACCGGGAGATGGTGTGAAAGTGCTTTCTCCACATATCGGCCCTTATGATATGTTCGCTATTGAATATGGTTATCGCTGGTATGGAAAGAGTACTCCCGAAGAAGAAAAAGAACTCTTATTCGATTTCTTGAGTAAACATACAGACCGTCTTTATAAATATAGCGAAGCACAGGATGTACGCGACGCCGTAGACCCGCGTGCTCAAAATGAGGATTTAGGTGACGATCCGGTTCGTTCTTCTTTACTCGGTATCGAAAACCTAAAACGTATCGTTCCGCAAATTCTCCAATGGACTACAACCGGAGAAAAGGGACAGACTTACGAAGAAGCATCCCGTCTCTATTACGCTGTTATCAACCAGTGGAATAACTATCTATATCATGTACTTGCCAACATCGGTGGTATCTACATCGAAAATACGACTGTGGGAGATGGCGTCAAGACTTACACATTCGTAGAAAAAGAGAAGCAACAAGCTTCGCTGAAATTCTTGCTGGATGAAGTATTGACTTATCCCAAATGGCTGTTCGACACAGAAGTGGGAGAATACACTTACCTGCTCCGTAACACTCCAATCGGTCAACAGGAGAACGCTCCTACTCAAATACTCAAGAATGCCCAGGCTTACATCCTTTGGGATTTGCTTGGCAACACCCGCCTGATGCGTATGATAGAGAATGAATCTGTCAACGGAAAGAAGGCCTTTACAGTAGTGGAACTGATGGACGGACTCCACAAGAACATCTTCGGTATTACCGAACGTGGTGGCATCCCCAACGTGATGGAACGCTCTTTGCAGAAGAACTTCCTGGATGCTTTACTCACCGCTGCCGCAGAACCGGAAGCCGTGAAAATCAACAAGAAAATTGCAAACGAGCATTTCTTGCTTGACCATGCCACTCCTTTCTGTAGCTGCTATGCAGCCGAACAACGTACGCTTCGTCAGGAAGACCGGATGGGTGCTCCGCGTGTGCTCAACTTCTACGGCAGCCAGCTCAACCGTATTTCAGATGCCATTTCTGTGAAACGCGGTGAGTTATTACGCATCAAGAAGTTATTGCAGAATCGTCTTGGGACTTCCGACACCGCTACACGCTACCATTATGAAGATATGATTTTACGTATTAATACCGCTTTGGGAATCAAGTAAAACAAACCTATTAATTAAACTATCTTACAATTAATGAGAATCAAATTTTTGTGCATTATTATATGCTTATTTGTGAACGCACTGGCTTTCGCCAGTGCTGCTAACCGTACTATTACCGGAGTTGTTATTTCCGGTGAAGATAATGAACCTCTGATCGGTGCTTCCGTTTATGTCCATGCGGACGATTTGAAAAAAGCCGGAGCATCACAAACTTCTTTGGGTACTATCACTGACATGGATGGTAAATTCTCTATTTCCGTTCCGGAAAAAGTAACGCGTATCCATTGCAGTTATATTGGCTTTGAAGAACAGGCTATTGTATTGCAAGGAGATAAGAGAAGTTATCGCATCGTACTTCAACCCTCGGCTCATGCTTTAGCAGATGTGGTAGTAACGGGTTATCAGACATTGGAACGTAGAAAACTGACTGCTGCCATCTCAAAAGTTGAATTATCGGATGCGATGGTAGGTGCTACCAAAAGTATCGACCAGGCATTGACAGGACAAATTGCAGGTGTGGCTGTCACGACAACTTCCGGAGCTCCGGGAGCTCCGGCACGTATTCGCATCCGTGGTACAGCTTCTCTAAATGGAACACAAGATCCGTTATGGGTATTGGATGGAATGCCTTTGGAAGGAACAGATATCCCCAAACTAGACGATGCAACGGACAACGATATCACTAATATGCAACAATCGTCAATTGCCGGATTAAGTCCGAATGACATAGAAAGCATCACTATTTTGAAAGATGCTGCAGCTACTGCTATATATGGCGCACGTGCAGCTAACGGTGTTATTGTAGTTACTACCAAGCGCGGAAGAACAGGCAAGCCAATTATTAACTTCAACACTAAATTAACCTATACTCCTAATTTGGATACCTCCCGTTTGAATTTGTTAAATTCAGAAGAAAAAGTAGATTTAGAGTTACAATTAATGAAAGAAACATACGACTTCTTTGGCGAGACATATCCTACTTATCCCGAGAAAGGCGGAGTTTATTCTATTCTAAACAAATATAATTTAGTAAATGTTTATCGTGAAAGTGGTTGGAATGGGCTGACCTCGGAAGCACAAACTGCAATCAACCGACTAAAAACAATCAATACCGATTGGAACGATATTTTATTCAGAGATGCATTCACGCAGGAATATAATTTCAGTATTTCAGGAGGTAGCGAAAAAGTAACCTATTATAACTCTCTAGGCTACACAAAAGAAAATGGCAATGTATCAGGAGTAAGTATGAGTCGTTTTAATCTAACAAGCAAAACGTCTTACCAGCTTAACAAATTACTAAAGATTGGTATTTCACTCTTTGCCAACAGACGCAAAAACGAGAACTTTGTAACTGATAAATATGGCTATTCTAACCCTGTATACTATTCACGTACCGCAAATCCATATTTTGAACCATATGATTCAAATAATAATTATCAATATGATTATGACATTAAAGGTACAAGTGATAATACTCCTGACCCCAAACGCGGATTCAATATCTTTGAAGAACGGGATAACACCAAAAACGAAAAGATTACAACTGCAATCAACTCTATCTTTGATGCCGAATTAAGATTCAATGACCAATGGAAAGTAACAACTCAAATCGGTATACAATGGGATCAATCTTCTCAAGAGCAATATATTGGGCAAAATACATTTAACCTGCGTAATATTCGCGAAGATAGCTACATCAAAACAAGTGAGACATATATTATACCGGAAGGCGGAATGCATAGAGTTGATAACAGTACAAGTTCACAAATTACATGGAAATTGCAAGGTGAATATAAAAACACCTTCAATGATATTCATTCTGTCCAATTCATGGGAGGATCGGAAATCCGTAAGAACTGGTACGAAACTCAATTTACTGCAGGATATGGATACGATCCAAAGACATTGACTACCAAACCATTAATTTTCCCAGATGAAACAGAAGCAAAAAAGTATCCCCTACATACCAAAACATATCAGGAAAATGCCTTTGCCTCTTTTTATGCAAACGGCTCATACACATTAATGGATCGTTACACACTAGGTGGTAGCGTACGTTTGGACGGTTCCGATCTTTTCGGAGTAGATAAAAAATACCGCTATTTACCCATATATTCAATAAGTGGTTTATGGCGTATTTCCAATGAATCATTTCTAAACCAACCTAAATGGCTGGATAATCTTGCCCTTCGTTTCTCGTATGGTTTACAAGGAAATATTGACAAGAACACATCTCCATTTCTAGTTGGCACATATGGCAATGCGAATATCTTGCCTGGAAATCCCGGTGAAGAAAACATCACGATTAGTAGCGCCCCTAACGATAAACTGCGTTGGGAAAAAACAGCCTCTTACAATATCGGATTAGATTTTTCCGTATTCAATCAGGCCATTAATCTTGCAGTAGACTACTATTACCGCAAAGGAACAGATCTCATCGGGACAAAAATGCTACCGCTGGAAAACGGTTTTACAAGCCAAAGCATCAACTGGGCCAGCATGGAAAATAAAGGTATAGAAATAAACTTGCAGACACGCAATATCACTACCAAAAACTTCTCATGGTACACAACATTCAACTTTGCTTATAATCAAAACAAAGTATTGAAAGTTATGACACCTGAAAATCAAACAATGCCAGGCTTACAAGGCTACCCGGTAGGTGCCATCTTTGCGTTAAAGACCAAAGGGGTGGATCCTAAAAACGGACAAATACTTATTGAAACAAAAGATGGGCAAGCCGTGAATATAGAGACGCTATATAAGCTGACAGACGAAAGCGGAATGGGATTTTATTCATCAACTGTAAAACCAGCTGAAGAAAGAGAATTCTATAGTTACATAGGTTCCTCCGATGCTCCTTATACCGGAGGATTTATGAATACATTCAATTATCGTAATTGGGAGCTGAATGTAAATTTCTCCTATAATTTAGGAGCACATGTACGCACCACTCCTTCTTACGATTTAACATCATTTGACCCGGGGCGTAACACCAATCGTGACATTTTAGACAGATGGACTCCAGAAAATACTGATGGGAAATTCCCAGCATTAGCGAACCGTAATCATAATATAGCCGATTACAGTTTCTTTGGTGACCGAAAAGATGTTTATCGTTCATTAGATATTTGGGTAAAAAAATTAAGTTATGTACGTCTCCAAAATCTGCGTCTTGCTTATCGTATACCCTCAGAGTGGTTACATAAACTCAGTATTGGAGGAGCTACAATTGGTATAGAGGGCCGCAACTTATTCGTATTCGGCTCCAGCTACAAGAACTATATGGATCCGGAATCAATGAGTAATCTATACGCTACTCCTGTAGCCAAATCAATCACATTCAATTTAAATCTTAATTTCTAAAATTCAGAGAATAAGTTATGACAAAGAGTATATCTATAATTTCTGTATTATTAGCCAGCATCCTGTTCTCTTCATGTGACAGTTTTCTGGATATACAACCTGTTGGCAAGGTTATTCCGACTACGTTGGCAGAATACCGCGCACTAATGACTACTGCCTATAAATCCAACCAATTCCAGGATAAAGTTTACTGTGAAATGCGTACAGATGAAATAATTATCAGTAGTGACCCTAATGACCAAAGTAGTTATTCTGCAATCGAAAAATGGAATGACCTCAACCCACCCAGTGGTACTGCAATATTTGGCTGGAGTAATTACTATAGTGCAATTTTCTATGCCAATTCCATCATAGATAAGAAAGACCAAATCACAGAAGGCAGCAAAGAAGATATAGAGCAGCTAGTGGGAGAAGCTTATCTATTCAGAAGTTACCTGCATTTCATACTGGTTAATTTATACGGTCAACCTTATACAAAAGACGGAGCAACGGAAACCAAAGCAATCCCTTTAAAACTAAACGTTGATTTGGAAGAGATTCCTTCACGCAATACCGTTAAAGAGGTTTATGCTTCTATTTTATCTGATATACAGACAGCACGAGGGCTGATCCATCAAAAAGAATGGGAATCCAAGTACCTTTATCGTTTTTCAGTACCGTCCGCTGATGCTTTTGAAGCACGAGTACGCCTATATATGGGAGAATGGCAAAAAGCCTATGAGATTGCAGAGCAGGCTTTAGCACAAAAGTCCACTTTGGAAGATATGAATGGAGAAATGCTCCCTAATCATTTCGAATCCGCAGAAATGATCACAGCCTACGAATTTATGTTCAGCGCTTCTTCCAATAAAGCATGCCTCGTTGCTCCCTCGTTTTTACAAAAATATGATAATACCGATTTGCGACTAACAAAGTACTTCAAAGAACCGGACGAAAATAATAATCGTATTAGTGCTAAAGGAGGAGAAGCTAAATTCACGTGTACTTTCCGTACAGGAGAACTTTATCTGAATGCAGCCGAAGCCGCAGCCCGTCTAAATAAACTGCCGGAAGCCCGCACACGCTTATTGCAACTAATGGAAAAGCGATATACTCCCACAGGATATGATAATAAAAAAAATGAAGTGAATGCCATGAGTCAGGCAGCGTTAATCAATGAAATTCTGGAAGAGCGTGCCCGCGAACTTATTTTCGAAGGTCATCGTTGGTTTGACTTGCGCCGTACTACTCGTCCTCGCATCCAAAAAGAATTAAGTGGAAGCACTTATGTACTTGAACAAGACGACGCACGCTATACATTGCGTATTCCACAAGAAGCTATTGATGCCAATCCGGGACTATTAAATTAAGAACATACATCGTACTCTTAATCATTAATTATCACCATAACTCCCCTTGCATCCTCATTTGCAAGGGGAGTTTTTATATCCTCTCCACCAATCAGTCTGCATTTTTCTACGTACTTCCCATCCACTCTTAAAATCTTTATCCCCCAAACGCATTGTTATTTACCGGGAAAATAATATCTTTGTAGCGACTTATTACGATTAATAACGTAGAAGCGTTTAGAATATTATCTCTATTCAGAATCTGGTAAATGTTATTTTACTTGTATTTATTTTGTTGTACACCAATAAAATAGCAGTCATAGCACCTTGCAAAAGAAACAGAATAGAAACAAAATCGGTATTTTAGGATATTCTTCGGTTTTTACTTTTCACTTGATTTTATTCCTTGCATTTGGTTGCACACAAAGTGTTTCTCAAAGTTACTCTCCCCACGACTTACCCCTTCCTCAAGAATATCGTTTGGCTAGCTATAGAGAATTTTGCAGCCAAAAGAGAAAATAGGCAAATGTACATCTTAAGGGTATACGCTCATTGTTTTTTGCACCACGCAAAAGTAAGTACTTCTATCAAATCATAGGCATATATGAAAAGGCAAATATGCCTACCTATATTTAGTTTACTTTGATTTAGCATATATATAGGCTAATAGACTAAACTAAACTGAATTTTCAATGGATTTCCACATTCTATCCTACACATATGCACAGCCAAAAGAGAAGAAATTTTCACCATGTGTTTTTCTCTTTTCGATGCAATAATATCATAATTTATCGGATAGAAATGAATACAGGTTTGTTTGCCCCATTTTATTCCTTATAAAGTTACTTCTACTGCTTTGTGGAAGGTAATCTAATTAATTCGCAATTAACCGTATCTATTGTTTTTTCTTGGTCAAATTTTACTGCTTTAACCAAATTAGCCCAGTCTCGAAACTTCATTTCAGGACTATCTCCATAATGCGCTTGCACAACTTTTATTGCTTCCAAGGTATGGGGTGTATCTATAGCTAAAAGGGGTCTTAGCTTCTCTAGTAACTTGACATCTGAAATAGTTGTAATCTTACCATTCTCGATAGATGGAGTATGAGTTATCACTTGTGCCTTAGGAGATGAATTTTCGAAAAATGAATCTATATTCTCAAAAAACATCAATAAGTCCTTACGCTTAAAAAAGACTGGTTCATCATCATTTTTCAATCGCTTACGCAATAATTCGCCTGGAGAAACTTCTTCTTGAAAAAATGTTCGTGAATAAAACGACACGCTCTTTCTTTCATTTAATCGTTTTTTAGCAATATGAAAATTCCAACATACTAAAACGTCATTTATTCTATCATAGCCCAAGAAAATGAAAGGATAGGCAGATTCCTTTATTTCTGAGAATTCATCTTTTATTGGTAGTTGAGCTCGTGTCGTATCAGGTCTATCTTTAAAATATGCAGAAGAAAGATTTTTTACATACACATAATATTTCCTCCCTTTTAACGACATTAAAAAGGGTTGTATTCCGCTTATATATTGAAAACTGTCTGCTTTTGCAAGTACATTCAACATTAGCTGAAGCAATGTTTCTGGTAGAACTTTCTCATTCATCATACGCTATAAACTTGAAAATAGTTTACTATGTGGGTATATTGCAGCAATATTATCCGGAACATCAATTTGTGATAAATCACAATCGAAATGGATATTAGTAATTTCATTCGGAATACTTTCACTATTCAATGACGGTATATATATAGCAGGAATCAGTTTATAGGAATCTACTGCCTGTTGATAATCAAAATAAACATCATATACCTTTTCAAATTCAGAACCTAATGTTCGAAATATAATTTCATTTAACTTATACCGCAATTCCAATGAACAAATTTGAGTCTCTATGTCCTCTTTTAAATCAAAGATATTTTTTCCTATTCCAGATTGAATAACAAAGATCGAAGATATAATCAAATTGGTGTTTTCAGTGGGAGATAATTGATCATACGAAAATTTATGTATTCTATGAGATTTAGATGTGCTTTTTACCTCTATTTTATCTATTCCATCATTAAAATCATATACATCATTTAATGAAGAATGCCATGCTTTTAATAAATATTCCGGATTACTGGCTATAGATATAACAAACAACTCCGCCCATAAGCCTTGAATTGTTTTTTGTGGAGGTAAATTAAAGCATCGAAATAAATCAACCAATTTTTGTATTTCATCATGCAGTTGTTTTTGAGTAGGATAATTGCCTAATTTACTTAATACAATTTCTACTACATCTATGAAATAATTGATATAATCGACATTCTCTGTTTGCAATGCAACTATTGTATAGTAATTCTCTATCGGTTTATCCGTATTTGACAATTTCAATCTACATAATTGATTGAATTGAATAGAGATTAAATCCAATTTTATGTTCGAAAGCGAACTAATATTCGAACTAGCAATAAAAAAGATTGGAAACCCCTCATAAGATATGCCTATTTTATGCGTATCAGAAAAAGGAATATTATCAGCAGCATAACAATTATGCTCCGTCAAAATTTTTGTTTGTAGTTTACTAAATATGGAATGAAGTGATACTTTCATATTATTCTTCTGTTTCTACATAATTGATTGCGAATTCTTCCGGATAATATATCGCCAAAGTATAAGCCGTTCGTCCCGCCCATTGAGTAGAATTGCATTTTAGTTTTACATGATGAATCTGAATACAAATTGAGTCTTCAAATTTTATATTCGCATCACCAGGATATACGGTACTACCGGACATCGAACGTCCAGAATGCAAATTATTTATTCTAAATGTATCAATATCAAAAGCACGTTCGCGGGGTATTCCTCTATATGCCATTTGTATGATATATGCGTACTCTAATGCTCCTTGTTTTTTGGTACTTAAGTATTTTATATATCTTAAAGTTGCCTCTTTTCTTGCAGCATCAGGCATATTCTGAAATTTAAACTCTGTTAAAAATTCAATGATTCTCTGAATTGGAAGCTTGACATATCCATGATTTCGATCGTCCGTACCATAATTCTCAAACAATTTCAATTCTACATCTGCAAGGAAGCGGTTTACAAATGTGGTATTTTCATCAATTGCTTGGAACGCATTCATTTTACGCCATCCATTCAATTTTGTTGTTACAGTATGTTTAGATAAGATATTTTTTCGCGTGGCATTTAATCTATTAGAGATTAATAGTAGTCGCTCAACATCTTCAAGGTTTTTATTATCGAGAAGCCATTTTCTCATTTCTTCTTCATGCTCTACATATTCTTTGTATTCAATTATTACCTCAAAAGGTAAAAACACACGGCATGACCAAAGATAATTTTGCTTATATCCAAAAAAACGACATCGCTGTTGAATTGTATCTGCGGTAGATTTTCCGACACTACATCTCGGCATATATGTTACTGCAAGATGCTCTACAGTAAAACCCCGATTAAGCATATCTGCTCCAACCAATATGTGAGAACAACTGCTAGCCCAATCAATCTCTTTATTTTCACCTTGTCTCTTATTCCTGCTTATAACTAATTCAACATTGGTGTCAAGAATGATATCATCTATACAGCACCAGATATCCTCAAAGGATGGGGCTGACTCATTGTGAGCTTCATACATCCGTATAGATTCTGGATAACATTTTGCAAAGCTATCTTTCAATTCTTGGTATCCCAGGTCTTGTTCTCCATTAGCTAAAATATTCGACCATGCATCAATGATATTTTTTATCCATCTATAAAATTTCTCGCTCGCATCTTGATCTCTATCCGCATGTATCATCATAGATAAAAAAGATTCTTTCTGTAAAAGTTTTACTATGATAGCAACACCCATTAAATGTAACTGTAAGGCGTTTACAAGTGAATCCGGACAATCAGCAAGGTTATTGTGCTTTGAATGAAAAACTTCTCCTTCAGGAATTGTTATGATTAAACCTGGCTCATCACAAAAAAAAGTTTTGCCACCAGTATAAGTTTTGCCAGGAGTCAAAACAGTATGATGCTTAGGTGATAGTAAGTCCATTATACTTATTAACAATGGTCCTTGCGGAGTTGCCGTATATTGTATGTAGGAATGGTTTGCCAAAGCCCCCTTTAATTTCATGATACTACTATATGTAGTTGTATATTCATCATCTTCCCATTCTTCTGATTTACTATTTTTGTAAGCATAGCCATTCAGACTTGCTTGATCAGCTTCATCATCAATAATTAAAACTCCTGCTTTTCCTAATGTCTGTTTAAGTTGCATGGAATTAAACATTGCAGCCAAGTCTGAGATATACTTATGATGTTTAAGCACTGTTATCAAAATAGTTGGTTTAGAACTAATATTCAAAGCATTGCGTATCCTTTGCGCATATTCTAAAGTCGGATTTTCAAAAAGTTTATAGTATGCGCTATTTGCACTTCCATTAATTAAATCCTTTCTTAATCGTTTAGTGGTCTGAGAAAGAAGATTGTTTTTAGTTCCGGCAAAGTATATAATTATACGAAACCCATTGTCGTGAGCAAGTGCAGAAAGCGTTGTGAAAGACATGGTTTTACCACTTTGTACATAACCTACCACTAGATTGGTTACAGACTGCACTTCATTTTTGTAGGGGTTTGTACAATGCGATAAGATTTCAATTGTTTCAGAACTCAATGTATCGATGCCATCTTCATCTAATTTTCGCCCAAAACGAGACAATAATTCCATTGTTCGTTCCCCTATGACTGGAGAAAAATCATTTTTATGAGTATTGAGTATTTCTATTTCCATAACTACTGCAAAATATTTTGATTAAATAATATACGCAAATTTGATGCGAATTTAGTGCCTTTATCTGGTGCCATAATTTCAGCTAACGTCAATGCCTTAAAAATAGCAACTATCGGTGCATAGTCCTGTCCTTTTTTAAAATGCTCAAATCTCGTAAAGAACGGATGTGCTAAATTAATTTTGCATGATATTGATTTGGTATCAAGAAATAGATTTTCTTCTGTGTCAGTAGTAATTACAGAGTACAAAGAATCAGTTTCTGTTTCAGTTACCAAATCCATTGTGAGGATATAATTTTTCCCATTGTATTGAAAAGATTCACTATAGCTATCAAGTGGTTTTGCATTTATAATTACATCTTCGTTTTTCTGCAAATATTGTTGGTTGCTAATTTTGGCTTCCACTTCACTAACTTGACGAGATAGTTGTTTGGGTTTTGCCTTCTTTTCCAAGTCCTTTTTTATAGCTTTGGAGATTTTTGTGTATTGATCTTTACCGCGTTGTCTATAATTATCCGTTTGCCCAAGAATATTCAGATTGTCCGCTTTTAATTCATCCTTTAAGGCGTCCATAAAAAGATATAAATCTTCTTCTTCTCTGAAACCATTTTTATTAAATGATACTTCAAAACCCTCTAATTCAATTTCTCCGAATAAACGTCTGTATCTAAAACTACCAGACTGTCCAAATATAACAGTTGGGAAATACCTCTCATCTCCTCCTCCAACAATTACTCGACCTCGACGCATTAACACTAAACCATTTGCTCCATTTTGGATTTTATCAAGTATTGCTATGAATCCTTTTGCTTTATATTCCCCCATTTCAAAATCTATTTCTTTTCTCCAAAGAATATTTTCACCATCAGGAGTTTTATAGAAAGGGGCATAAAGTATTCCATAATCTGGTGCTTCAAGACTTTGACCATTTACAATGATCTCAACATTCCCAGTTCTAAGGAACTGTCTGTAAATACTTGATAAGTGTCTGCGTATCTTTTCCATTTGCCCTGGTTTTGGCGCATTTGTGGATAATTGAGATAATATTATTCTTGTATAATGCTCATTAGCTGGAGCATTTTTCTCAATCACAACAAGTTCTTCCTTTTCCTCTGTTGTTACTTTTTGTAAATCAAATTCAGTAAAACGTTCAACATCTTCTCCTAAAGCTTTTGTATATACACACCATTTATTTGCGAGCCAAACAGATGCTGTTTTCATACCCATTCCAAATTCATTTAAGCCGGTGTCATCCAATGGAATATGCGCAGGCTCAAAAGCCCTTTGATAGTTTACAGCATCAATACCTGCGGCATTGTCAGATATTAAAATTGTTCTATTCTCCCAATCAACAGAAATCTCAATGCGAAGTTTGTAATTAGATTCTAAATCAAATAATTCTGTTTTATGATTCAAGAAACTTTGCACTGCATTATCTACATACTCTCCCAATGTATTTGAGACGGTATTGTTTAAATTTCGAAATGTACTATATACATTGGGTTTTAATGCAATTGACACCTTATTTATTTGTTTCATTTCCATCAAATAACAAATTTATTGCAATACGTTTTACAACTTCTACATTAACCGCATTTCCAAAAGCTTTAAATGCGCTGGCAATCGTATCAGGATATTCCGCCAATTCTTCCATACATTGAAGTTTGGCTCCTTCTTTTCTTGTCATGTACCGACCTTTTTCTCCATTGGGAGTTATCAACCACGGAATTATAGGAATTTGAGTTGTTGTTAACACCAATGCAGGCGAATAGGTCGGCAATTTCACACGCATTCCAGATGGACGGAACTGAATAATTTTATTATATATTGTAGGGTGTTCTTCATAACCACAATTCCATTCAAATTTTTGATGGCTATTTTCGAATCCTTCTTGCTTAATTTCATCAATCCATGCATCAATCCATGATTTATTATCTTGATAGAATTGTCGGTTCTGTCTGATGAATTGTTTTTTCCAATCCGGGAATTGTCGTCCTGTTTTAGGTTTTCCTTGAGAATATATGGGAAGAAGTTGCAAAAAATCATCTTTTGAGTTTCCAACTATATCTTCTCCAAATTTACCTTTTTTCCCAGACAATTGTTGCCGTTTCTGAAAGTAAGGTGCTACCCCCTCGTAATCATAAGTGGCACCAAATTCCATTGCCCAAATAGGGAATGTTGGTAGTGTACTCTTATTTTGAGAAAGTAAATCCAAGAATTTTTGCCATGCTGCCATGTGCTTTCTCGTGACTGGACGTAAAGACATATAGTCTGTATCTTCAGGAATTAGTATTTGAGAAATATCACAGTCAGGCCTTTCCTCATGTTTTGGAAATGCAAAAGTTTGCAACCCACCTCTACTTTTTAAACGACCAACAATATACATTCTTGTTCGATGCTGGGGAATACCAAAATAATGGGGAGATATAATATCTTCTTTTACCTCATAAAGCATTGATAGCTTTTCATGAATTACACGATACGTATTTCCTTTATCATGAGATTTCAAGTTAGGAACATTCTCAAGAAATACAAATTCAGGCTTGTGAAATTCGAGAACTTCCATTATTTTATTAAACAAGTTGCCCCTTTCTTTCTCATCCTGAAACCCTTGTTGTTTTCCTGCTTGTGAAAATGGTTGACATGGAAAACCACCACATAAAATATCATGTGATGGAATGTCCTTTTCGATATTAATAAGATTAATATCCCCAGCACACTTCATACCAAAATTACTCTCATACAAAGTGCGTAAATCTTGCTGGAGTTCACTAGCAAATACACATTTGCAGCCCAATTGCTCTAAGGCCAAATGGAATCCTCCTAATCCTGCAAATAAATCTATAAACTTATATGTTGGCATAATTGGATCGTTTTTAAATTTGGTGTCATAATTAATTTTTCAGACATCCAATAGGTACAACATAGACTCCATCTGTTCGCTTATAGGCAAAATCACCAACGCCTGTCAGCACCATACAAAAAGCAGGAGCTTTCATTCGAGATGTATCTATGATATTTGAGAGTGCCATTAATGTTTTTGCACCATCCTCAATCAATTTCTCTCCACCCAATTTTATTTCAATGAGACCATACGAACCATTACGCAAATGTACTACAGCATCACATTCCAAACCATTCTTATCTCTATAATGATAGACAGAACCATCTAAGGCATCAGCATAAACCCTAAGATCTCGAATACACATTGTTTCAAAAAATAACCCAAAAGTATTTAGGTCGTTAATTAAATCATTGGGACCTAAACCAAGGGCTGCCACGCCAACCGAAGGGTCAACATAATACCTTGTATCAGATGTACGAACCGCTGTTTTACTTCTCAAGTTAGGATTCCATGCCGGCATATCCTCAATTACAAATATTTTCCGCAAAGCGGTAAGGTACGCATCTATCGTTTCATCGCTGACATCCTCTGGTTCATTTGTTGATATGTCGGCAAGGATTGTGGCGATACTTGCTTGAGAGCCTTGATGCCTGGCATATGAACGCATAATTCTTTTTGCCCGTTCTGCATCTCGTTTTACATTGTCTACTCGTGATATATCGCTATTTGTTATCGCTTTATAATATTCTGTTGCCTGTAATAGTGCCGCCTTTTCTGTGTTCTTTTGCAAAGCTTTAGGCCACCCCCCACGGCAAACAACAAACGCAAGCACTGGCAATGTAAGTTTATTCAAGGCTCCTATTTTATCCGGGGCAAGGAACAGTTCCGACAGACTTATCTCACCTGTAGAATCCCCTGATTCCCACAAACTCATAGGACGCATGGTGAGCCATCCATATCTTCCAGTACCTGTGTGGTGAATTTCCTTAGCTTCGACAGGTACAGCAGAACCTGTAAGCATAAACTGCCCGTCTTCATCTCGGTGATCTACTTCAAACCGAATAGCATCCCAAAATTGAGGAACTTCCTGCCATTCGTCAATCAAACGAGGAGTTTCCCCTTCGAGCAAAAAACTAATATTGGTTTGAGCCATTTGCCTATATTGCTGTTGCTTAGTAGGGTCATCCATATAGATAACACTTTTGGCCTGTTGTTCAGCCGTGGTCGTTTTACCACAAGCTTTAGGTCCCTCTATCAATACAGCACCCATCGCCTCTAATTTATCACGCAGAAGTTGATCCGCTATTCGATTCTTATATTCCATACACCGTATTTTTCTGCAAAGATAGCTTATTTCTTTGTATTCCAAATCAAATTCAAAAATATATTTGGAAATTTGACGCAAAATCATTTGGAAATTTGGCTTTGTTTCGATTGGAAATTTGGCGTATAATTATTTTATACTATTGCGGTGATATTATTTACGGCATTTTCTTTGGAATATTCTCTATCTCTGACCTCATAATTAGGTATTAAGCATTTGCCACAGCCGTTTTCGTTTGGGCTTGCCCGTGTGCCACGAAATATCTTTCGGGGGAGCCTAATACCCCAACCGCCTTACGGCGTCGGGTAGGCTGCCATACAATCTGCAAGCAGAGGCGGTGGGATTATCCGATATATGACGGATTATAGAATGGCAGTCAAATGGATAAACAGCCTTTCCCGGTCGGAAGATTTTAGACCTCAATTCGCGAATAGGTTTTAACCGACAAAAGGGAGCTGAAAAAATTGTTACCAATAATTGTTTCTCGCGGGTTAAGAACGGATTTGCTTCTCCGACATAATCCGTTCATTTCTCAGCGGTCGAATTACGACCTTTTCCTTGTCGATAATGCTACCGGCATTCGAGTGTAAGAATCCTGTTTTAGAGTACGATTTCGGTCATCAAAGTTCAACCGCATTTCTTTTCAGTTGTTTGCATGAAACGGTTTACTTTAGTTTTCTTGCCCTATATATAGAGAAATACTAAACTAAACAGAATTATATATACCCGCGCGGGAATAAACTACACCTGCAAAAAAAACATCGGGAAACCAGAAAATTCGGCAGTTGCTTTAGTCGAATAATCCGTTTACTAAATTGACCGCATCGTCCTTTTTCTGATTGATGATTTTGGCGTAGACTTGCGTCATTTTCACATCAGCATGGCCGAGTAATTTCGAAGTGGTGTAGAGGTCTGCTCCGAGCGTCAGCATCATTGTCGCGAACGTGTGGCGGCTCGTGTGAAATGAAAACCGCTTATCTATTCCAGCCGCTTTCGCCCAAGGTTTGAGAAGCGTGTTTATCATCGTTGGGCTCGGCAAATCGAATACATGATCTTCCGATGTCTTCTCTCCACGTTCCGGCATCCACTTCAAGGCTTCGGGGGAAAGCGGCAGATAAATCGGCTCTTTGGTCTTTTGCATAGATACAGCCAAACGATATTGTCCCCTATCAACAAAGACATCTTTCCACTTTAAACTGATGATATCGCTTATCCGCAGTCCGCAGAAGCAGGAGAACAAATAAGCCTGTTTTACGGCTTCGTTTTTCATCGGAGCAGCAATCAATGCCCGCACCTCTTCAATGGTCATATACGACCGCTTGCTCTCCGGCAGACGGATTTTATCCGAATTGTTGATCTTCGTAAAAGGATTGACTTTTATAATTTCCGCTCGCACGGCTGCATTCAAAGCTCCGTTCAGAATGCGGTAATAGGTGTGTAGCGTAAAATTAGATACTTGTTTGCCCTTCGGTCGATATTCAGTCAATAGATAGTCGATATACTCTTGACAAAACGCCTTGTCGATTTGATCCATCGTTACCCGTTCTCCGGCATAATTTTTCAAGATGCGGATAGTAACTTGGATTTGGTTTCCATCTTTCTTTCCTCGCTTCGCCTGATTCTCTTTGTAGGTTTCCATCCAGTCCAGAAGAAAAACCTTTTCACGGGTTTCGATACCCGCTTCGCCGTTGGTAAGTTGAATGATTCGTTTCGATTTGATGGCATTGGCTGCGGCCATAGTCGTTTGATTCCGCACACGGGCATTGTTATCCGTTTCGGGGATAAGATACATCTTCAGATACTCATACGTCCGTTTGCCGTCCCGATAGATATCCAAATACAGACTTTTGTTTCCATTGGCCAACTCTTTCATCCGAAGACGGATAGGTTCTTTGACTTTTGCGGGCTTCTTTACTCGTGGCATAGTTCCTCCTTGCTTTACTCGTTATTCCTGCCACAAAGGTAGAAAGAATAATCCGAATTAAGGAACAAATAAAAAACAAAAATGTACCGAAAAAGAACCAAACAACAATAATCAAGTAAAACAAGAGAAGATGTAGATACAGCGTAATTACTTATTATACAGATTGTTTATTTTCACTTGATTAGTTTTTGTTTTCTCCTTCAATCTATACTATATAAATCTGGTAAATTCATCAACGGTGAGATAATGACAACTAAGCGTTCACGTCTTTGTTATACAAGGGCGTGGACTCTGTTGTTCATTCGCCGTTGGGCTTACCAGAGCCTTGAATAGGATGAACTAACGACGTCCACGCTTCTTCTGTATATACACGGTATCAGGGACGCTTACCGCACAAACAATCAATAAGATGAGCAGCACTATTACAAAGCTCCTGACTTCTTTTTTAGCTTATGGGGTAGCTAATAAGAAAAAGCGTTTCTCGGCAATCGGCCGTTTCTCGAATGGACTGGCTCCGGCTAAAGGTAAAATCCAGTGGGGATATGTCAACAAAGGATATGATATTGTCATTCCTCTAAAGTATGAACGGGCTTTTTCTTTCAAAGAAGGATTAGCGATGGTAGTACTCAATTCTCAATATGGATACATTGATTGCACGGGACAAATACGGATCCCCCTAAAATTCTCTGCGGCTCACTCATTCGAAGAAGAATGTGCACGGGTATGTAACGATGGATTATGGGGACTGATTGACAGACAAGGAAACTATATTCTTCCGCCGATTTACAATCAGATAGAACAATTTACGGAAGGACTGGCCCTCGTCTCGCTAAACAATAAGGTAGGATTCATCAACATGAAAGGCGAAGTCGTCATTCCGTTGGAATATGACAACGGATGCCCTTTCTCGGAAGGACTGGCTGCCGTCTGCATTGAAAGTCAATCGTCCAAATGGGGATATATAGACAAAGACAACAAGGAAATACTTCCTTTCAAATATGATATTGCAGAACCCTTTTATAGCAATATAGCACGAGTGGGTCTCTATGGAAAAAGCATGAAAATCAACAAACAGGGCAGTGAATGTCTGTAAACAACCACTCTACGCATCAATTCATCTCAACAAACGACATTCTGTTCTAAAACATCCCCTTACGAATAACAACGTAAGGGGATTATTCGTACATTGGAGCCTGTTAAACCCTTAATTTGTAACATTATGATCATCGGAGTACCCAAAGAAATCAAGAACAATGAGAACCGCGTAGGAATGACACCTTCCGGAGCAGCCGCAATGGTGAAGCAAGGGCATCGAGTATATATCCAGCATACGGCAGGAATAAACAGCGGTTTCCCGGATGAAGCGTATCAGGCTGTCGGCGCACAGATTCTGCCGACGATAGAAGATATTTATGCCATTGCCGACATGATCGTAAAAGTAAAGGAGCCGATCGCTCCCGAATATAAACTCATCAAAAAAGAACAATTGCTGTTCACTTATTTCCACTTTGCTTCCGACAGGGATCTGACACTCGCCATGCTTGCCAACAAATCCGTTTGTCTGGCCTACGAAACCGTAGAGAAAGCCGATCAGTCATTACCTCTGTTGATTCCCATGAGCGAAGTGGCCGGACGAATGTCCGTTCAGGAAGGCGCCCGTTTTCTGGAAAAGCCGCAAGGTGGCAAAGGAATTCTTTTAGGCGGCGTGCCGGGTGTGAAACCTGCCAAAGTATTGATTCTAGGTGGTGGAATCGTAGGAAGCAACGCTGCACAAATGGCTGCCGGAATGGGAGCGGACGTAACCATCGCAGACATAAACATAGCCCGACTACGCTACCTGAGCGAAACACTGCCCAAGAACGTAAAAACACTATACGCATCCGAATTAAGAATAAGGAAAGAATTACCGGATGTCGACATGGTTATCGGTTCCGTACTGATACCCGGTGATAAAGCGCCTCATCTGATTACCAAAGAAATGCTTTCAATGATGCAGCCCGGCACGGTGCTGGTGGATGTGGCAATTGATCAGGGCGGATGCTTTGAAACGTCGCATCCAACCACCCATAGCGAACCGACTTATGTCGTAGACGGCATCGTACATTATGCAGTAGCCAATATTCCGGGAGCTGTTCCCTACACCTCTACACTGGCACTGACCAACGCTACCCTCCCCTATGTCATAGCTTTGGCAAACAAAGGTTGGAAGAAAGCATGTAAAGATGATCCGGCACTGGCACTCGGACTGAACATAGTGGAAGGAAAAATCGTCTATAAAGCCATAGCCGATGTATTCGGTTTGAAATACGAGCCTATCAGTCTATAATAAATGGGAATTTTATTTAGACATAAGAACAAAAGAACATAAAGGCTGCGCTTGGAAAATTATTTCTGCCGGTCATTAAACTACTACTGTTTCATCTTTTGTTCTTATGTTCTTCTGTCTAAAAAGAAATTATCATTTATCTATAAAACAAATATTTCTTCTCCGCCGCTTGCCGATAAGCCTCAATCAATTCGCTCATCACTTCCGCCACCGACTGCCGACGGGATATAATGGAAGAAACCTGTCCTATTTCCAGTTCACCTTCTTCCAGATCGCCTTCAAACATACCTTTTTTGGCACGTCCCTTTCCCAACAGCATTCTCAATTCTTCGGGAGAAGCGCCATTATCTTCCGCCTTTTCCACTGCATACCGGAAACCATTCTTCACCAGACGTGTCGGAGCCAGTTTCTTCAATAACAACTTAGTATCCCCCTCGCCAAGGCTCAAACAATAATCCTTAAACACCGGACTTGCAGAGCTCTCTTCAGTCAAAGCAAAACGGGTTCCCATCTGCACTCCTTCAGCTCCCAAGACCATGGCAGCCAATATGCCTTCTCCCGTTCCGATACCACCGGCAGCTATCAGCGGTAAGGTTGTAGCTTCACGTACGGCAGGAATCAGACAGAAAGTTGTTGTTTCTTCACGACCGTTATGACCGCCGGCTTCGAACCCTTCAGCCACTACCGCATCTACTCCTGCTTCTTCACACTTCACAGCAAAACGCGAGGAAGAAACCACATGAACAACTGTAATTCCACGTTCTTTCAACCATCCTGTCCATGTTTTCGGATTTCCGGCAGAAGTAAAAACAACCTTCACTCCCTCCTCTACCACGATATTCATAATTTCCTCTATTTGAGGATACATCAAAGGTATGTTCACACCAAAAGGAAGTTCCGTAGCCGCACGGCATTTACGGATATGCTCACGCAAAGTTTCAGGATGCATGGAACCTGCACCGAGCAGCCCCAATCCACCTGCATTACTCACTGCGGAAGCAAGCCGCCAACCGCTACACCATACCATTCCACCTTGAATTATAGGATACTGAATCCCTAGAAGAGAAGTTATTCTGTTCATAATTAATAATTTATCAATGAGCTAATGATTTCATATCCCTATGAGAAAGGATTAGTACATATATATAACGCCCTTACCGGGCAATCTGTTCGATTGGTTTATTTATCAGCACAGTCGTCGAGTCTCCATAAGTCCGCAGAACCTCCAAGGTACGGGCACGATTATCTCTCCCTGTCTTATTCCAAAATTCTTTCGTAAAGACGGCCATCAGATCAAGTCCGCCGATAGTTCCGCCATTGATATATACTCCGCTGCCACCAAACAAAGGAATAGGGCTGTCCATCACTACCGAATTCACAAACATCCCATTGGCACGCTCACTCAACTGGCGGAAACGTACTCCGCTCGCCTGTATCTCATCCAAAGACTTACGCATCCCCTTTGCCATCGGATTACGCGCCCAGTTGGAGTATGATCTTTGATGGCGCAGTTCGTAGAAAGGATCCCCCCGCCATGTATTCTTATCCACCCTTATCTTTTTCTGATAGACGGGATCCCAATTGAAACGGGTATTTGCCTTATACGGCATCAGGCTCAACACCACTTTCGGTTTAGGTAATGCTTCGGGCAGCGATTCGTCAGGCAGCATCCACTTCTTCTCCTCCGACATCCGGGGACTTCCTACTGCACCGCCAAAATCAATCGACTTTACAGCATCCATATTTAAGTGCAACTCCTGGTCACTATCCAGCAACTTCTTCAGATGCAATGAGTCTTGCGCCGTCCAGACTTGCGAATACGCAAGTAAAGTTACAAAACACAATGCCATAGTTGCCCAAAAACGTTTCATCAATCTATTCATCCTCTTTATTCTTTCATTACCTAATACCTTTCAAACGCTTCATACATACCTGCCTCAACCCGATTTTCAGCAGTCCATTGAGCGTAGCAAGCCCCTGTCAGCAGTTAAAAGACTACTGATACAAACAAACGTTCCTACATGAATGTTTTCTATTTCTTATTCCGAACGCAACTCCTTATTGAGTGTCACCACCAACGATAGCCCGATCCGCAAAGCGGCTCGTCATAGCATGGATCAATCGTCCAACGGGTCTTCGGATATTGCCGCTCTTCCCACCAGCTACGGTAACAGGCGGCTGCATCGAGCACCTCCTCGTCGGTCAGGAAATAGATTGCTTCATAATTTTCAGCATTCGCCAACACCATTTTGCAACCCATTGACGGTGGTGTGCCCTGACGGATATACTCAATCACCCAAAGCATACATTCACCCAACCGAATCTTACCGTTGTTCGTATTATAAACCGACGGGAAAGAGGGTATAATTGTCAGATCTTCTGCATATTTTAAAAGTTCGGGAATATCCTCTTCCATGAAATGAGGAACTTCCACCACTCCTTTATCATTCTTCATCTTATACGTACCCGACTTCAATTGCTTCACAAAAAGAGCAACATCCGGATTGTTATAATCCATTTCTTCGCTGCTGCATCCACTGAACGATACAATCAGGCAAAGTGCCATCCACAGCATTACAAGTGTCTTTTTCATTTTCATAAGGATTAATACGTCATGCGAAGTCCGCAAAGTAAATTAAAATTAGTCGGCCGTTTCGTACGTACCGTAGCCAGTTTCGAATCAGTACTGAAATGATGCGAAATACCGGGTTCGGCAAAGAGCGCAAGCCGGTCATTAATTTTATAATTGATTCCAATGCCGGCAGTCACTGCCAGTTGGACAGGTTCTTCCTTGAAACTGTTGTCCGGAGCACCGGCTATGCATTTATCCGCTATCCCGCCTACGGTAGCGTAAAGGTCAATTTTCTTCGTATCCACCAACGTCACGTTTACCCGGACAGGGATACCTAGATAATGCAAATGTTGTCCTGCCGAACGGAGATTGGAATAAAGCAGTCCTGTTTCTATCCCCAAGTAATCATTCAATTTTCGTTCTACTGTCACCCCTGCGGAGATTGGCATCTTATAAGTACCGTCATCCGCCGGAAGTGCCGTGCCTAACTGCGCTTTTATCGCCCAGCGATGTCTCTTCACAACTTTTTCGGGAGTAACAGCCGGACTTGCGGTTTCTTCCTGCACAGCAGATGATTCCGTATTTCCATTTGCAGCCTGCCAATAACCATTATAACCTTGATTACCATAACGATTACCACTTCCCGTAGTAGTCGACGAAAAAGAGAACGACATGGAGAAGGTAATAGAAAGCGAATCCTCCTCTTCCACACATTGCGACAACATACCGAATGATTTAGGAGCCGGCTTCGGCAAAACAGGTTCTACCGGCAATGGCAGTTGATTGACACGTATTCCGTCTCCGTCCATCTGCCCCCCGTTCGTCACGGCTATCTTCGTAAATGCTTCTTCCATCTCTTCCTTGGGAGAGAAATACAGGAAAGTAGCCGACGAAGCCGCCAAAACGAGCAATACAGATGCCGCAGCCGCCACACGGAAGAGCAGAATCCGACGGCGATGTTGGCAAGCCACAGGAATATCCTGCGAGAGCTCTTCCCAAAAGCCATCCCGGACACTCATCCCTGCATCAGCAAGACGCGTGCGAAACAGATCGGTTATTTCATCATTTTCTTTCTTCATTGTTCCTATACTCTTTAATTCTTTTTGCTAACAAATATTTGGCGCGATGCAACTGCGAAGTAGACGAATGTTCCTTAATGTGAAGCATCCTGGCTATCTCCTTGTGCGACTTTTCTTCAAACACATAAAGGTTGAAAACGGTTCGGCAACCATCCGGCAATTCGGCAATGAATGCCATCAACTGCTCTTCGGAGATTCCAGCCCCTCCTCCCGAGTCCGATATATCGGGGATATCGGGAAGTTACTCTTCATGCACTACCAACTGGCTGACTCGTTTCTCCCGTCTCAAATAATCAAGTGATTGAGTGACCATCACCCGGGTTATCCATGTGCAGAGCGAAGATTCGCCCCTGAAGGAGAAGTTGGTAAAAATCTTGATGAAACCGTCATGCAGTACATCGTGCGCCGCATCCATATCGCCCGTATAGCGGAAACAAACCGCCAGCATCTGTTTGGAATAGAGAGTGTAAAGTTCCCTTCGGGCTGAATCCTTTCCTGCCCGACAGCCCTTTACCAGTTCTATCTCGTTTTCCAAGTCAATTACCTTTTTTAAAATCGAACGTATGTCTGCGTCGTTTTATCCATTAGACGCAAGAGTTTGAGGAATGCTGCAACAGAAAATGTTAAAGAATACAAATGCAAAAGTTTTTTCTGAAGCATATGCAAAAACAGGGAAGATGGGAAACAGTCTTCAGATACAAATAACGCGGATAACGCGGATTCTTTTTATTAAAGTCTTACTATCCGTGCCATCCGCGTTACGCGCGTCTTAAGAAATCTTCATGACAATCTTCTCTTTTTCATTTAGCAGGCCTTGAAGCTCATGTCCAGTCCTTTCACTGAATGAGTCAGAGCACCTACGGAGATGAAATCTACGCCACATTCGGCATAGTCACGAAGAGTGTCAAAAGTGATACCGCCTGAAGATTCGGTTTCGTATTTGCCGGCTACCATCTCTACTGCCTTTTTCGTCATTTCGGGAGTGAAGTTATCAAACATGATACGGTCTACCCCACCGAGATCAAGAACTTGTTGCAGTTCGTCGAAGCTGCGGACTTCTATTTCTATTTTCAGGTCTTTACCTTTTTCTTTGCAATATTCTTTGGCACGGGTGATAGCCTTGTCAATTCCTCCGGCAAAGTCCACATGATTATCTTTCAAAAGAATCATGTCGAACAGACCGATGCGATGATTCACACCGCCACCGATTTTCACAGCCATCTTTTCGAGGATACGCATCCCCGGAGTCGTCTTGCGGGTATCCAGTACGCGGGTATTTGTGCCTTCCAGTTTCTTTGCATATTTGCGGGTCATTGTGGCGATACCGCTCATACGTTGCATCACGTTCAGCATCAGGCGTTCGGTCTGAAGCAGTGATTGCACTTTTCCTTCCACTACCATGGCCACATCGCCCGGTTTCACTTCTGTTCCGTCGTTGATAAAGACTTCGACTTTCATAGTCGGGTCGAAACGGTTGAAGATTTCCTTAGCTACTTCGATGCCTGCCAGTACGCCGGCTTCTTTGATAAGCAATTTTGATTTTCCCATTGCTGTAGCGGGGATACATGAAAGGGTGGTATGGTCACCATCACCTATATCTTCTGCAAAAGCAAGGTCGATCAGTTTGTCGATCAGTTCTTTTTCCTTATTCATTGATTTTGTCAATTCTTATTTGGTGTATTAAACATTTATCCTGTACTTTCTTGAGGAAACAATTCACGCGGAAGTTCCCCTTAGTAGTAGCCAACGTTCCGATAACGAAACTTGATTCGTCCCGTTTTCCCTGATGGTTCACGTTAAATCCGCTGACTTTATTCTCCGTAAAGAATTCCTGCATCGTAGCCATTGCTTTCTGCTTGTCAACGTTTGTCGAGCGACCTTGGAGCACCAGGTTTACCTTGTCCCCCATATACTTACTCAGCTCTTGCGAGCTTCCTCTTTTAAATGCCGTAATCACTCCTGCCGGTATCTCTTGCGCCATTAGCAACGAGAGGGAAAGAAGCAAAGCGGTCATTCCTACGAGCACTCGTTTTTTCATAATTACAAGCTTTTAAGTTGAAGTTTAAAGACTCAAACTTTCAACTAATGATAGGCAAAGGTAAGCATTAATTGCAGAATAACATAAAAAATGCCTATTTTTGTGCATTAATCAGAATTATAAAGGCATGAAGACAACTCTGCTCGTCGTAGGACGAACCGTAGAACAACACTATATTACAGCTATCAACGACTATGTACAGCGTACAAAACGCTATATCACTTTTGATATGGAAGTGATTCCCGAACTGAAAAACACGAAGAGTCTTTCAATGGAAGTACAGAAAGAAAAGGAAGGTGAGTTAATTTTGAAAGCGCTCCAACCGGGAGATGTGGTGGTGCTGCTCGACGAACACGGAAAAGAGATGCGTTCCCTTGAATTTGCCGACTACATGAAACGGAAAATGAATACGGTCAACAAACGGCTGGTTTTCATTATCGGTGGCCCTTACGGCTTCTCCGAGAAAGTCTATCAGGCAGCCCATGAGAAGATTTCAATGTCGAAAATGACTTTCTCGCATCAAATGATACGACTGATATTCGTGGAACAGATTTATCGGGCGATGACGATATTGAACGGGGGGCCGTATCATCACGAGTAAAAACATGCCGGTGACGGTGTTAAAAGGAGTTACCCGCTTGGTTAATCTGAAATAAAATAGTTCCTTTGTAGAAAAGATAGAGTCTCATTAACTATAGACCATGGAACAGAAAGAATACATATCAAAATTATCTCCCCATTTGTTTTGGGATATAGATATATCAAAGGCTGATATGGATACCTGTCCGGCACAAATTATCCAACGCGTCTTGGAATATGGCACTCTGGCAGATTGGTTGCTAATACGGTCTTATTATGGATTAGATAAAATCGTATCAGTCTGCAAATCTTTGCGTTCATTGGATCGAAAAGTTTTAGCATATATCTGTTGTATCTCAAATACCTCCAAAGAAAAATATAGATGTTATCACGAAAGTTTACGGAATCCTACTATTTGGAACACAGAATAATCATAATAAAAGCCTAGTCTTTTCTTCTAAATACAACCTATCAAACACTTTAATCAATTTATCTTCACTAGTAATCAATTTCCGTAATTCCGCCAACCGTCCGGCATTATCCGACTGAGGTATCCATAACTTCAAATATCCCCCTTCCGCATACTTATCATTAAGATGTTTACGAAAGCGAGCATATTGCTGTTCTTTATCCATTTCCGGATAATGGGACAATCCATACTGAACGGTACGACGCAACGTTACCTCGGGATCTATTATACGGTCGGCTTCGGCAACTATTTTTCCATAGATACTTCTCGGAATCTGTTTGTTGGATGCACGATGGTCTTCTATCGCTTCTTTCATCTGCAACAGTTGTTCATCCGTAAACCAATGTCGCAAAGTTTCATCCGCCATTAATTTCTTGCCGGATACTATATGATGAAACTCACGTCCCTCACACAGTCCCAAGTCATGGTAAGCGGCAATCGTATAGACCATCGGCAGATTGACATCATAATAAGAAGCCAGTTTCAGACTTTCTTCAATTACTTTTTCAACATGGTCTATTTGATGTGCCTTGTCGAAGTTGACATATTGCGGAATTATATTCTGCTGAATATACTCACGGAGTTCTATTGGCAAACTAGTATTCATATGTACTACTCCCGATTCATCAAACGATGTTCTGCCATTTGCTTAAACTTAGTTCCCGAACGGCCGTAATTGGCATACGGATAGATGGAGATACCTCCACGGGGAGTAAAGATTCCTGTTACTTCGATATACTTGGGATTCATCAGCCGGATAAGGTCTTTCATTATAATATTGACGCAGTCTTCGTGGAAAGCACCATGATTACGGAAACTGAAAAGATACAGTTTCAAACTCTTACTTTCTACCATTTTTATATCCGGTATGTAGCTGATACGTATTTCAGCAAAGTCCGGCTGTCCGGTGATAGGACACAAACTTGTGAACTCAGGGCAGTTGAAACGTACCCAGTAGTCATTCTCAGGATGCTTATTATCAAAGGCTTCTAATACTTCAGGAGCATAATCTTGCTTATACTCGGTTTTTCTTCCTAATAAGGAAAGTTGGTCTTTTAATTCTGTCATTTGTACTCGTTTACTGCAATCCTCTACATAGATAAAAAACGCATTTCCTCTTTCACCTATCACCGACCATACTCAAACACCTTATTCATAAGTATTTGAGTGGTGAATGATTCATTTTACAACCTATCACCGTATCTGTCACCTATCACCGTAATTCTTTAACCCCACGGGGGGATTTATCCGCGTCCTATGTGTTACGGCGTGTTTCAAGCAATAGAAACTTTAGTTTCTTACCGTTGAAACTCTAGTTTCTTACGATTGAAACTTTAGTTTCTCGCTGATGAAACTTTAGTTTCCCCTAATGAAACTCAGGTTTCTTGCCGTGAAACAACAGTTTCAAGCTGTTGAAACTGAATTAAGCCGATACAATTCCCGAACAGAAGCTACTATCTTATTTATCAGAGCTTACCGGTGACAAGAGATGTGACGGCAGAATGTCGAATTTAGTTGCTGTCACCACTTGCTGTCACAGACTATTCATTTTATAATCAAACGATTAGCTACAGCAATGTGACAGATGACAGCAGAAAATGCATTTTTAATCTCTGTGTAGAGATATTATTGATTCTTACTTTTTAAATATTTCTCCAGTCCTTCCCGACGCAACGTACAAGCCGGACAATGTCCGCAACCATCACCTTGTACACCATTATAGCATGTCAAAGTCTCGGTGCGAATCAGTTCCAACACTCCCAGTTCGTCCGCCAAAGCCCATGTTTCGGCTTTATCAATCCACATCAGAGGAGTATGGATTACAAATTGTTCATCCATAGCCAAGTTCAATGTCACATTGAGTGACTTGACAAACGCGTCGCGGCAGTCGGGATAACCACTGAAATCTGTTTGGGAAACTCCTGTCACCAAGTGATTGATGCCACGTTCGCGGGCATATACTGCTGCGATGCTGAGAAAAAACAGGTTACGTCCCGGAACAAATGTATTGGGAGCACCATCTGCCGGTTTTTCCTGATCCATCACCATCGTAGCGTCAGTTAGTGAGTTACGTCCCAGTTTTCCGATGAAGGATACATCCATCACATCGAATTCCACTTCCGCTTTACGGGCTATCTCCCGTGCAAGCTCCACTTCCTTCTGATGTTTCTGACCATACAGGAAACTCAGGGCATATACTTTCTTGAAGTTGCGCTTTGCCCAAAACAGGCAGGTGGTGGAATCCTGCCCGCCACTGAACACAACCAATGCTGCTTCTCTATTCATACAATATTTTAAATATCTTTGATTTTCAGTACATTGTAGGAGATATCGGTATCGTAGACATCGCTACCGTCTATTTTCTTAATCGCTTTCACCACACGGATAGTGACCGGAAGAATCATCACTTCGTACATGGATTTCAGTACGATTTGGATTCCCATCATAATGAGCAGTTCTTTCCATGCAATAATTCCTCCGAATGCTACCGGGAAGAAAATCAATGAATCGGCAGTCTCACCGACAACAGTAGACCAAATGGCACGGGCGGAAAAATTCTTGCCCTGACTGGCTATCTTCATCTTGCTCATCACATAAGCATTGAGGAACGAACCGACCAAAAAAGCCATCAGACTGGCAGCCACAATACGGGGCGCCATACCGAATACAAAATCAAAATGCTCTTCGCCTTCCCAAAAAGGAGCAGCCGGAATGGCAACTGCTATCAGTCCAAGACTTACAACAAAGAAATTCATCGCAAAACCACTCCAAATGATAAGACGCGCTTTCTTGAATCCCCAAACTTCGGCGATACAATCATTGATTATATAAGAAATAGGAAAAACCAATAATCCGGCGGTCACGGTCAGGCTACCGATTTGGATTACTTTCGTTTCAAGAAGATTGGCCGCAATAAGGCATACATTAAAAAGAATGCCAAGCAGCATAAAAGGTACAGATACTTTCTCTTTCATAATTCCTGTTTTTTACGTGGTGTTCTAGAATACACGACCGCTATTCACGGCATCATACTTTCTTTTTCTTTCGGGCTGCAAAGATAGAGGAAAAACTATGAAAAAGCAAAAGATATTTGATGATTGACCGGTTGCAACTCATGAATATCCTCGATAAAAAGGAAGGATGCTACCTATACAAATATTTGGATGAATGAAAAAGAATGAAAATTTCCTAATCGGGGAATCCTTTTCAGACGGCCACGTGTTTAAAATCCATGTTTAACTAAAAGACCAGATCATGGAACATCAATTTAAGAAAGACGTAAAAGAAGCAGCAATGCAGGAAAAGAAAAATGCCCGGCTTGCTGAAGAGAGAGCCGAAGAAGCTAAGGAAAGAGGTGCCGAAGCGAGTTCACATTCGGGCGAAAGCTTGAAAAAGAAAGTACAACATGCCGCACATGTTGCTCAGGAAAAAGCGACAGAAGCGACTAACACAGTGAAAGAAAAAGCCACGGAAGCAGCCCATACCGCGCAGGAGACTGCTCAAAAGGCTAAACACAGAGTCCAGGAAATGATGGATTAACAACAAAATGAGCCTTCCCGCCAGTTGTCGTCTATGGCAGGAAGGCTCATCACTTTGACCTTAAAACACATCACTCAATCAAAAAGAATTGTATCAGGAGAAATCTTTCAATTCTTCTTTCAACCGTTTACGGATGAAGAACAAACGGCTTTTCACCGTCCCCATCGGCAATCCTAGTTTCTCGGCAATTTCTCTATACTTAAATCCGGCGACAAACATCTGGAAAGGTACTTTCATATCGTCGGGAATGGTATGTAACACACGATACAATTGCTTCATATCATAGGCAAACTCAAACTTGCCACCATCTTCGTCTTCAATCATGTGCTGTTGATTTACAGAATAGGTATCATCCATGATATTCATTTCGCGGACAGTACGGCGATAGTTATTGACAAAGATGTTACGCATGAGAGTGTACATCCATCCTTTCAGATTCTTGCTATACGTAAACTTCTCATGATTGTCCAATGCTTGCAACACACAGTCCTGAACCAAATCATTAGCTGAATCACGGTTTGCAGTGAGCTTATATGCGAAGCGGTGCAAATCCGGCTGTATGTCTAATATTCCTTGAGTAAATTCTACTTTTCCCATCGTCGTATTTCTTTTATCTGATTAGTACGGTACAAAGTTCCGTTTTTTTAGAATGATTATAAATAGCAATTCTTCCGGTTAGTTTGGCAATTTTTCCTTTGCCCCTCTCAACCATTTCTTTTTTTAGTTGTTCATTGGGCATTCACCTAAAACTTAACTGATAATGAAAACTAGTTTTAAAATGGTAGCTATGCTACTGGGGATGGGAATCTTCCCCCTCTGTGCCCATGCACAAAAGAAGGTAATCATCGAAGATGAAGAACCCAATTCCATCATGTTTGTCTCTCGTGATAAGGCAGGAGATGAAATTATCCGGATCATGAACGACCGTTCGCAGATGCGTTTCCATGACCCGAACGCTCCCCGCTTTCTGCTGACTGACCAGAAGGGTAAGTTTGCATTGGGCATCGGCGGTTATGTCCGTGCAACGGCAGAGTATGACTTTAACGGTATCGTTGACGACGTCGATTTCTATCCGGCATTGATTCCCCAACCGGGAAAGGGAAATTTTGCAAGGAATCAGTTCCAGATGGACATCACCACTTCCACCCTATTCCTTAAACTGGTGGGACGTACGAAACATCTCGGTGACTTCGTGGTTTACACCGCCGGTAACTTCCGCGGAGACGGAAAGACTTTTGAATTGCAAAATGCGTATGCGCAATTCCTCGGTTTTACCATCGGATATAGTTATGGTTCGTTCATGGATCTTTCCGCGCTTCCTCCTACTATCGACTTTGCAGGCCCTAACGGTTCGGCGTTCTACCGCACCACGCAATTAAGCTATATGTGCGACAAGTTGAAAAACTGGAAATTCGGCGTTGCCATGGAAATGCCTTCGGTAGACGGCACTACCAACAGCGATGTTTCCGTCAACACCCAACGGATGCCGGACTTTGCCGCTTCCGCACAATATAACTGGAACAGTAGCAGTCATATCAAACTTGGCGCAATCGTACGCAGTATGACTTATTCAAGTAATGTATATGACAAGGCTTATTCGACTACCGGATTCGGTTTGCAGGCATCCACTACATTCAATATCACAAAGAAGTTGCAGGTTTACGGACAGTTCAATTATGGTAAGGGTATCGGTTCTTATCTGAATGATTTAAGCAATCTCAATGTGGACATTGTTCCCGATCCTGACGATGAAGGAAAAATGCAGGTTCTTCCGATGTTGGGATGGTATGCCGGACTGCAATATAATTTTTGCCCGAGTTTCTTTGTTTCCGGAACATATAGTTTATCCAGACTTTATTCTGAGAACGGATATCCAAGCGAAAATCCGGAATCTTACCGCAAGGGACAGTATCTTGTAGCCAATGCTTTCTGGAATGTAAGCAGTAATCTGCAAGTGGGCGTCGAGTATTTGAGGGGATGGCGCAGTGATTTCAGTTCTTCAACCCGTCATGCCAACCGGTTGAATATGCTGGTACAGTATTCTTTCTAAATTAATATAAAACAAAGAAGCCGTCTCAAAACAGTTGTTTGAGACGGCTCCTTTATATATAAAAGGTTGGATTGTGAAATTTAGAACTTATAATCTACACCAAGACCAAATACTTTATTTGTACGGCTGTAAGTAGTTGCTGAGATTTCTGTCACTTTATTATAATCCTTATAATTTGTCCAAAAATAAGCGACATTCATTGTCAAATGCTTAGTCATCTTAATTGCAGCACCGAAGCCAAGTGAGTAAGAATCACAAGAGAAGCTAATATCACTTTGAAAATCATCTGCCAGTCCATAATCTGTATTTTGATAACCGCCACTGATAGTCAGTTGCTTGGTTACATCCCACTCTGCACCAACTAAAATTTCATGTGTACCATGTTTCAAAGCTTTTTGTTTATCATTTGCCATACCTGCGGCTTTATCAAAGAAATGGTGGTATTCCACAGACGCACGAAGTGTGGGAAGGATTTCATAACCAACAGCAGCAGTCAGTAAAGCCGGAATATCACTCGGAGTGTTTACACCGTCCTTATAATCAGCCAATGGGTTTCCTTCTTCTCCCATTACAACTCCATTCTGACGAACTTCTGCCTTTTTGGTTTTATTTTCAAGATTCAAACTTGTCATGAATTCATATTTCAAGCCGATATTCCATTTTCCTAATTTTACATCAGCACCAAGAATCGGTGTAATTCCCCAACCTGTCTGATCGCAATCCAGTTCTATACCAGCCAGTTCTGTACCTGCTGGCATATTCGGCAGATCATTATTCACTTTTGCTGTTAAAAATCCTTCATATCCACCACTAAAATAGTTCATACGCCCACCGGCAAAAACAGACAACCAATCTTTTATCTTATACGACAAACCTAATTGAACACCATAAATAAATTGGCTTCCATCCATTGCGCTATTGATAGAGTACATAGAGGGAGTTACCACTCCTCCAGTAGCTTGGCTGATTGTACCTATTATCATTGAATCGAACATGCCTAAACCATCATCGAAAGATGCTTTTCCACCACCACCTACAACAGCGAAACTACCTGAAATAGTCCAATCACCTTTTTTATATGCACCCTGAAAACTAGGAATGAAAGGAGCAGAAGCTTTACCTTTATAATAACGTCTGTGTCCATCTTCGGGGAACAGAGGAAATGTCATATCTATATTACGTGTCTGATAAGCACTTTGTCCGTTCAAAGAAAGATAAAGACCATCACCCGGTAAGAAAGCCAAACCGGCAGGATTAGAATAAACACCGTCAATATCAATGGAAGCACCACGTGCCAACATTCTCAAAAAAGCCACATGTTGATTAGTATTTGTCAGAAGACCTCCGGCAAAAGTTGGAATTGAAACGATTAGCATTACAAATCCAATCAAGGAAATTTTTCTCATCTAAATCTTTTTTAAATTATTTCGGGCGCAAAGATACAATATTATTGCACACGAGACATATGTTTGTGCATTTATTTTCATTTACCCACCCATTTTAATTGAAAAAACAAACTGTTTCTAATGAAACAATCTACATTTATCATCAATCGGGAAGCAAACAAATCCACCTGTTTTTACGTTTTTATAGTATAATAAATTATAGAATAATATGATGGGCTATACTATTGCATTTTTTGGCACAAAGCCTTATGACGAATCTTCTTTCAATGATAGAAACAAAGAATTCGGATTTGAGATACGCTATTACAAAGGAAATCTGAATAAGAACAATGTACTACTGACGCAAGGCGCAGATGTTGTATGTATCTTCGTAAATGATGTTGCCGATGCAGAAGTAATCCGCATCATGGCAGCTAATGGAGTAAAACTGCTGGCGCTGCGATGTGCCGGATTCAACAATGTGGATCTGGATGCGGCTGCCACTGCCGGAATTACCGTTGTACGCGTACCTGCCTACTCACCCTATGCGACTGCCGAATATACGGTAGCTCTTATGCTATCGTTGAATCGTAAAATTCCACGTGCTTCCTGGCGTACTAAAGACGGCAATTTCTCCCTTCATGGCTTGATGGGATTTGATATGCACGGAAAGACAGCAGGTATCATCGGCACTGGGAAAATAGCGAAAATCCTGATTCATATCTTAAGAGGGTTTGGCATGAATGTGCTGGCTTACGACCTATACCCTGATTATAACTTTGCACGGGAAGAGCAGATTGTTTATACTTCACTGGACGAATTATATCATAGTTCGGATATTATCTCGCTACACTGCCCGCTCACTGAAGAAACGAAATATCTTATTAATGACTACTCCATCAGCAAGATGAAAGACGGAGTGATGATTATCAATACCGGTCGCGGACAGTTGATTCATACCAATGCGCTGATTGAAGGGTTAAAGAATAAGAAAATCGGTTCCGCAGGTCTGGACGTATATGAAGAAGAAAGTGAGTACTTCTACGAAGACCAGTCCGACCGCATCATCGACGATGATGTGCTTGCCCGCCTACTCTCGTTCAATAATGTGATTGTCACCTCCCATCAGGCATTCTTCACACGCGAAGCGATGGAGAATATTGCCCTGACAACCTTGCAAAACATAAAAGATTTCATCAATCACAAACCTCTGCTAAATGAAGTGAAGAGATAAAACTTTTAGTCTATTGCTTTGTTTACAGGATATATAATCAACAAGAAAAAGGAGAAAATTATGAAGAAAGTTATACATAAGGCTGATACAAGAGGACATTCCCAATACGATTGGCTGGATAGTTACCATACATTCAGTTTCGATGAATATTTCGACTCCGACCGTATCAATTTCGGTGCCCTCCGTGTCCTGAATGATGACAAGGTCGCCCCCGGAGAAGGATTCCAGACGCATCCGCACAAGAATATGGAAATCGTTTCGATTCCCCTGAAAGGACATCTGCAACATGGAGACAGCAAGAAGAACAGCCGGATTATCACCGTCGGGGAAATCCAGACCATGAGTGCCGGAACAGGAATTTTCCATAGTGAAATGAATGCAAGTCCTGTAGAACCGGTGGAATTTCTGCAAATATGGATTATGCCGAGAGAACGGAATACGCGTCCCGTTTACCAGGACTTCAATATCACCGAACTGGAACGCCCGAATGAGTTGGCGGTAATCGTATCACCCGACGGCAGTACGCCCGCTTCCCTTTTGCAAGATACATGGTTCTCTATCGGCAAGGTGGAAGCCGGAAAGAAATTAGGTTATCATATGCATCAGAGTCATGCAGGTGTATATATATTTCTTATCGAAGGAGAAATTGTAGTAGAAGGCGAAGTGATGAAACGCCGCGACGGAATGGGTATTTATGAAACCAACAGTTTTGAACTGGAAACATTGAAGGACTCACATATTCTATTGATAGAAGTACCCATGTGATGGATTATTAATTAGAAGTTACTGTTTATAGATGAAAACAAATCTAGCTGATATCCGACAGGAATATACCAGAAGCGGGTTGCGGGAAAATGAACTTCCCGGCGACCCGCTTTCGCTTTTCAGCCGTTGGCTGCAAGAAGCGATTGACGCAGAGGTGGACGAGCCGACCGCTGTCATTGTGGGCACTGTGTCTCCCGAAGGAAGGCCATCCACACGCACTGTGTTGCTGAAAGGGCTCCATGACGGAAAGTTTGTCTTTTACACGAATTACGAAAGTCGCAAAGGAAGGCAGTTGGCACAAAATCCATATATCTCCCTTTCTTTTGTGTGGCATGCGCTCGAAAGGCAGGTGCATATAGAAGGAACGGCTGCCAAAGTCCCGCCCGAAGAGTCGGATGAATATTTTCGTGTGCGTCCTTATAAAAGCCGGATCGGTGCACGAATCTCTCCGCAAAGCCAGCCTGTCAAAAGCAGGATGCAGTTGATGCGGGCTTTTGTCAAGGAAGCTGCCCGATGGATAGGAAAAAATGTGGAAAGACCCGACAACTGGGGCGGATATGCCGTCACCCCTACGAGAATGGAGTTTTGGCAGGGACGTCCGAACCGTCTGCACGACCGCTTCCTATATACCCTGCAACCGGATGGAGAATGGGAAATCAGTCGCCTTGCTCCCTGATTTCGTCGATTTTTCTTGGCAACTCCAACTAGAATACGTAATATTGCAACTATAAAACATTCAGCTTATGACACTGGATTATATCTATCACAGCGGTTTCGCCATCGAAGCGGAAGGCGTAACCGTTATCATTGATTACTACAAGGATTCTTCCGAAACCGAGCATAACCGGGGAATTGTACATGATTATCTGCTGCAAAGGCCGGGTAAGTTGTACGTATTGGCTACTCATTTCCACCCCGATCACTTCAACCGTGACATATTGACGTGGAAAGAACAGCGTCCGGACATTCAATATATTTTTTCCAAAGATATTCTGAAGTCACGCCGCGCCAAAGCCGGAGATGCCGTCTATATAAAAAAAGGAGAGACATACGAGGATGACACCATCCGTATCGACGCGTTCGGTTCGACGGATGTCGGCAGTTCGTTTCTGATTCATCTTCAGGGGTGGAGTATCTTCCATGCCGGAGACTTGAACAACTGGCACTGGAGTGAAGAATCCACCGAAGCGGAGATACGAAAAGCCAACGGTGATTTCCTTGCAGAAGTTAAATATTTAAAAGAAAAAGCGCCAATCATTGATTTAGTACTGTTTCCGGTAGATCGGAGAATGGGAAAAGATTACATGAAAGGGGCAAAACAGTTCATCGAACAAATAAAAACTACTATATTTGTGCCCATGCACTTCAGTGAAGATTATGAAGGCGGCAACGCGCTTCAAAGTTTTGCCGAAGATGCAGGATGCCGTTTTATCAGCATCACCCGTCGGGGCGAAAGTTTTGAAATTACCAAATAAACACATTATAATTATGAATAAATTTACGATTCTGTTTCTTACCCTGTTCCTTATGTTGCCGACGGCAATGAAGGCAGACTCTGCAAAAGACAAAAAAGATGATACGAGGTATCTTGTAGGCGCTGTTCCCGAAGTGGATGGTAAAGTAGTATTCTCCAAGGAATTCCAGATTCCCGGAATGAGTCAGACACAAATTTTCGACACAATAACCAAGTGGATGAACGAACGTCTGAAAGAAAACAAGAATATTGACAGCCGCGTCGTTTACTCCGACGAAGCAAAAGGAACAATTGCGGGTGTCGGTGAGGAATGGATTGTTTTCAGTTCAAGCGCCCTGTCTTTAGATCGTACATTAATCAATTATCAGATTACAGTTACCTGCAAACCGGGAAGCTGCCTGGTAGAACTGGAAAAGATACGTTTCACCTACCGTGATACGGAGAAATATAAGGCGGAAGAATGGATTACCGACAAATATGCGCTTAACAAAGCAAAGACCAAACTGGTACGCGGACTGGCTAAGTGGCGCAGAAAAACGGTAGATTTCGCAGATGATATGTTCATGGATGTAGCCGTGGCTTTCGGAGCACCGGATACCCGTCCAAGAGCAGAGAAAAAGAAGAAGGAAGAAGAGCAAAAAGCTCCGTCCATCGTTGCAGCCGCAGGCCCGATCGTGATTGGTGGTGCAGATGCCAAGACAGATGTCAAGGTTACAACTGCCGAACCTGCTCAGAAAGTTATTCCTGCCGCAACTCTCACGCCCGCTACTCCGGCAGGCAAGGCTTCAAAAGATATGCCGGGCTATACAGAGGTTAATCTGAAGCAGATTCCGGGCGAAGTATATGCGTTGATGGGAAGCGGTAAATTAGTTATCAGCATCGGAAAGGATGAGTTCAACATGACAAATATGACTGCCAATGCCGGTGGCGCGCTGGGTTACCAGTCAGGCAAGGCTGTCGCTTACTGCACGCTTTCGCCCGACCAGTCTTATGACGCTATCGAAAAGGCGGACAGCTACACGCTGAAGCTTTATGCCCCGAACCAGACAACTCCTTCGGCTGTTATCGAATGTAAGAAACTTCCTTCACAAACCGCTCCGCAAGCCGGACAACCCCGCACATATGTCGGAGAGATTGTGAAGCTCTTAATGAAACAATAAAGAAGATCGCACAATGGAAATAAAAAGTAAATTTGACCATTTTAATATCAATGTCACAAATCTGGAACGAAGCATCGCTTTTTATGAGAAAGCGCTCGGCCTGAAAGAACATCACCGGAAGGAAGCTTCCGACAGTTCGTTCACATTAGTCTACCTGACAGACAGCGAGACAGGCTTTCTCCTTGAACTGACATGGCTGAAAGACCATACCGCTCCTTACGAACTGGGCGAGAATGAAAGCCATCTTTGTTTCCGTGTGGCCGGCGATTATGATGCGGTCAGAGCTTATCACAAAGAAATGAACTGTGTATGTTTTGAAAATACGGCCATGGGGCTTTATTTCATTAACGATCCGGACGACTACTGGATCGAGATACTACCACAGAAATAATTGAAAGGGCGTTAGAATATCCCAATTATAATATTCCCCCTGTTACAACTATATGTGACAGGGGGAATTATTTTAAGAGAGCTTTTTCACTCTCTTACCAGTCATTTAACAAATATATAGCAGACACCCAAAATACCTGCCAGAATATAAATTCCCCCAGGAAGAAACAGCCTACATAATAATCTAGTAAAAGGCATATTGGGAAATGCGAATATTTTATCCAAACTATCCGGATTATACATGACTGTTACTTTATCTCCTATGTGAGGGGACTTTTGAGCATACAGCATATGAGACTTATCATCCGCTTCAACTACAATATCATAGCCGGCAGATTGACGATTCATTTCTTTCTCTTCACCCAGTTTATACTCCACTATGGGATAATTTACCGTAATGACACCATTAACGCCATTCGTCCTGGTCTTAACTTCTAGATCTACAACCCTTCCTGTCACCTTCATACTGTAGCTCTCCATAATTTGGACATATAGCATCCAGATCAGTTTTGTCTTTAGCAGGAAAATAATGCCTCTTAAAAATAGTACAATTGCCGCTATACAAATAAAAATATTGATTATCACGATGTTTATTTTTTGTGTCGATTTGCTCTTTTCTTCCGGATATCTGCTTTCATTTTCGCAGCTCCCGAACCATGTTGTCCTCGGATATAGGTTGCTTTCTTCGCCTTTGTCTTCACTTTTTCCTCTTCTTTGGGCTTATCTTTCTTACCTTTAAAGACGATTCCACCCATGATTGCTTCTTCAATACTCATATAATATACATTATTAATATTCACATTTACATGTGCAAAGATAATCCTTTTCTACGGATTTATTTATCTTTGTCGACTAAAACAATATGTAACCTCCAATGGCAACAACAATTCTCTCCGCAGAAAGGGATCCGATGGGAACCGCTATTTCTGATTATTTCAACCATCGCAGAGCCGACCGCTTGCGGGTATTTTCATCTCAATTCGAAGAAGATGTGATTCCCGTCAAGGAATTATTCCGCAATATCCAGTCCATGCCTGTACTGGAACGAACCGCTCTGCAAATGGCTACAGGACGGATATTGGATGTTGGTGCAGGAAGTGGCTGCCATGCATTGGCACTTCAGGAAATGGGAAAAGAGGTATGTGCCATTGATATTTCTCCGTTATCTGTCGAAGTAATGAAACAGCGGGGAGTCAATGATGTTCGTCTTACCAATCTTTTTGACGGGACATTTACTGAAACGTTTGATTCTGTCCTGATGCTGATGAATGGTTCGGGAATTATCGGAAAACTAAGTAATATGCCCGATTTCTTCCGGCGAATGAAATGTATCCTTCGTCCCGGCGGATGTATATGGATGGATTCCAGCGATCTGCGTTATCTTTTCGAGGAAGAGGATGGCAGTATAGTGATTGATTTGGCCGGAGATTATTATGGGGAAATTGATTTTCAGATGCAATACAAGGATGTGAAAGGAGAACCATTCGACTGGTTATATGTCGATTTCCAGACACTTAGCTTATATGCTGCCGAATGTGGTTTTAAAGCTGAACTGGTAAAAGAAGGAAAACATTACGATTATTTGGCAAAGCTAAGTCTTGCCTGAATAGCCCATGAGGAAATAGTGACGGTATGCAGTCAGGATAGTGTCGCTATATAACAGAAATAGTGACGCCATTCCGATGAGATAGCGTCACTATTTCTATATGGTATAATCCGCTGAAGAATAGCTGTATATTACTTCAGCATTTCATTAATCATCTGCACAAGGGAAGCAAACTCTTCTTCATTATACAAACGAGTCAACTTTACAATTCTTCCTTCTTTATCTATCAATACATTTCTCGTTATGCCGGATTCACGCAATGCATATTTCGCAAAAATATCAGCTCCCGGATCTAATCCCAACGGATAGGTGACACCTGTAGATTTAGCAAAGGCAAGTACTTTGTCAAGTGGTTCGTCACGGTCGATACCAATCAATGCGAAGTCAGTATTGTCCTTATGTTTCAGCCAGATGTCTTTTTCAATAAACGGCATTTCTTTACGACATACACCACACCAGCTTGCCGTAAACTGTAACATTACGACTTTACCCCGAAGTGAGGACAAACTTACTTGTTTGCCATCGGTTAGCGTAATCGTGAAATCGGGAGCCGTCTCTCCTACCCGAACGATATATCCTGTACTATCCGCTTCGACTGTCAATGCTTCCGAAGCTACTTCCACACTGTCTATTGTAGCCTCAGCACCCGCCGCCCCTTTCTTCTGACCGGAACATGCCAATATACTTATGGCTAGAAACGCCATACCACATACATTCATAATTTTCTTTTTCATCTTCTTATCAATCATTAGTGAGACTGCAAATATAAAAAAAGTGCGTGAGGTATTTGCATTTTTAAAAGAATTTCATACCTTTGCACCCGCAAAAGAAAATAACGCCTCTTTAGCTCAGTTGGCCAGAGCACGTGATTTGTAATCTCGGGGTCGTTGGTTCGAATCCGACAAGAGGCTCTTCAAAGTAAATGCTGTTTATCATCAGATAAACAGCATTTTTTATACCGCCCAAAAGTGGAAGAGGATACTGCCGCATAAAGTATGCCTTTTATACGATTCATGGATACATTCAACTAATTTCTGATATATTTCGATACAAAGATAACGAAAGAATCAGACATCCCCAGTCACATACTTTAATACTTTTCAATAATTGTATTTCCGAAGATATCTTTCTTAATAATCTTCCTATTTCCTTTGCTATCTTCTATTATTTGGTTACCAAAAATATCTTTCTTAATAGTTGTCCTATTACCCTTATTATCCTCGATTATGGTATTACCAAAGATATCTTCCTTCACTGTCTTCCGATTACCTTTATTGTCTTCGATAATGGTATTTCCAAAAATATCTCCCCGGACAGTTTTTCTATTACCTTTATTGTCCTCGATTATAGTATTCCCAAAGATATCTTCTTTTACAGTCTTGCGGTTACCCTCATTATCTTCAATAATGGTATTTCCAAAAATATCTTCCCGAATAGTTTTTCTATTACCCTTATTATCTTCGATTGTAATATTCCCTAAAATATCTTCTCTTACAGTCTTTCGGTTACCTTTATCATCCTCAATAGTAAGGTTTCCAAAGATGTCTTTCTTGACTGTTTTTCTATTACCTCTATCATCCTCAATGATAATATTTCCCAAGATGTCTTTCTTGACTGTTCTCTTTCCCTGATCGCCCATCGAATATTCGTGATTCTCCTCGACAGCCCTTGCACCATAGCTCTTTGTCATATAAGGAGCTAAAACAAACTGTGCAGCAAATAGAATGAATAAAATCTTTTTCATAATGTTTTCTTTTGGTTTACTACAAAAGTAACACAGGAAAATCATAATTAATCGGTGGATTCTATAATCGTTAATAGGGAAAAACCTAATAATTATATCATTTGTGAAATACAAGAAGATACAAAAAGTGAAAATATTTTCGATTTAAAAAAAGCAAGAGAATTATTCAATTTCATTAATTCGTTGCACTTGCTTATTCAAGAAGTAATCGACATAAGGAGAGTAATCACCTGTTTCATAAAAAGCGATCAATCCTTTCCTGTAGTTTAGTATATCGGCATCCTTTGAGGAATAGACAGGGATAATATCAGCGTTCATCAAAGCAATACTTTCCATCATTCGAGAAGTACGCTTATTTCCATCAATAAAAGGTTGCAATTTAGCTATACTACAATGAAGATAGACAGCCCGTTCCAATGGATTTATATATTGTTCCTGCTGATAAAATATTTCATTCAATTCAGCCCGAATATCATGCAAACTCTTCGGTGGAATATATTCTGTACCACTAATACGGACAGCTCTTGTTCTTAAATAACCCGATTCTTCATCCGAAACCAAACCTGTAGATATAGATTGGTGAACTCTGAATAAAGTGCGTTCATCAATCACTTCTTTATTCTTTCCTTTATTAATATACTCCACTTCGGATATAAAAGTATTATATAGATTTTTCAGCATCTTAGCATCTTCATACCTCTTTTCGGAAGTAATGCCATCCTTTAATAATGCTTCCGTTTCAACGTAAGTATAAGTATTGCCTTCTATTTTTCCTGAATAATAACACCATACCACTGCCAAGTCCTTTATCTCATTAGAATAAAGTTCAGATAACTTAGACAGAGGGCTTTCCAAGATAAATGCAGCCTTCTTCTGCTGTTCTTCGTTGAATATAGGTTTCATACTTTTCGGAATTTTCTTATTTACTCAAAAATAAACTTCATCAGAAGCTATACTTCCTATTTGTATGCCTTCAAGAAATAAAAAGACCTCCAAAACACCTTGCTATAAGTCGTTTTGGAGGTTCTTTATGAGGTTCCTGGCGGATTCGAACCGCCGTACACGGTTTTGCAGACCGCTGACTAAGCCACTCATCCAAGGAACCGTTATTTCTCGTTTGCGGTTGCAAAGGTAGTACAAATTTTGAAATTACCAACTATCCGCAGCAATTTTTCTTTGTACTTTTTTTCTTTACACTGCATTCGTTCCGTTTCTTCTCCATCATATCCTTTAGTTCACAGCCACTTACACAACTGTCGCAAGGATTAGCGCTTTCCCGCGTACGACGAAAAAAAACATAAATTCCGTATATGACTCGGGCAATGCAGAGTACAATCAGTACTCCGACTACCCATTCCTGCCAATTATTCATACAAATAGTCCTCCAATCTGATAAACCGCGAATGAAACAAGCCAAGCTAATCCCGTCGTGTAACCGGCAGCGAAGAGCGCCCATTTCCAACTTCCGGATTCCTGCTTGATAGCTGCCAATGCCGCAATACACGGGAAGTAAATCAGCACAAACAACATATAACAGAAAGCAGCCAATGGAGTTATCGGTATCCGCTCCGCCAAACTAGCTTCGTCAGCTTCCGGATCATCCACATACAGAACTCCCAAAGTACTTACAACCAATTCTTTCGCTCCTACTCCCGATATCAAACCGATACCCAACTTCCAGTCAAATCCCATGGGCGCTATCACCGGCTCTATTGCACGGCCAAGCTGACCTATATATGAATTTTCCTGTTGTTCAGCTACCGTCTCATAGGCATCATGATTCGGATAATAGCCCAAGAACCAAATGATAATAGAAGCAATCATGATAATTCCTCCCATCTTCTTCAAGTACTGTGCCCCTTTCTCCCATGTATGGCGGAAGATCGACTTTGCTGTCGGCATCCGGTAAGGCGGAAGCTCCATCACAAACGGAGTATCATCCCCTTTCACCAGAAACTTACTGAACAAACGTGCCAATAACACAGCCAGCAATATTCCAATCGCATAAATACTTAACAACACCAGACTGGCATTGTTCGGAAAGAAAGCCCCTACCAGCAATAAATAAATAGGCAGACGCGCACTGCAGGACATCAACGGATTAACCAACATCGTAATAAGGCGGCTCTTCCGATTCTCAATCGTACGGGAAGCCATGATTGCAGGCACATTGCATCCGAATCCCATAATCAACGGAATAAATGACTTTCCGTGCAACCCCATCTTATGCATAATCTTATCCATAATAAATGCAGCACGTGCCATATATCCTGAATCCTCCATTAACGAAATACAGAAATACAGAATAAGAATATTCGGCAAGAAGACAATGACTCCCCCTACTCCACCGACAATACCGTCAACCAGCATATCCTTCAACGGCCCTTCGGACATATTATTACGTATCAAATCACCAATCTGCTCCACTAGCCATTCAATTCCCATCATCGGATATTCCCCAAGCACAAACGTGCCCTCAAACATCAGATACATGAAAAGGAAAAAGATGGGATACCCCCAGATACGATGAGTAACGATAGCATCCAACACTTTTGTAGTCTGCGCTTGCTCCAAATGATTATCTGTAAATGTTTCTTTCAAAGCACCACTGATAAAACCATATTTTGCATCCGTAATAGCAGATTCACAATCTTCATTCATCGTGCCCTGAACACGTTTAGCCATTTTATCACGAATACTGAGAATATTTTCCGCGTTCGGCAAAGTGCGCACAAAGCTCTCTATATCCGGATCGTTCTCCAATAATTTGATAGACAGGAAACGGGTGGAATATTTATGGCGGATAAATTCGTTCTTGGAAACCTCCTCCTTTACCGCTTCAATGGCTTTCTCCAAATCAGGCCCATGATTGATATGAATATGGCGGAACACACGTCCGGTTTTCTTATGTTCACGCACATAGTCTTCCAAGTGTTCCTCTTCATGGTGTTTCCGGTCTTCCAAAGAATCATGCCATTCGGTCAGGTCCTTGAGCACTTCCGGGTTCATATTCCCCTGTTTATCAAAGAAGTCGACTCCTTCATAGAGATTAATGACAACATGAAACAGAGTATCCAATCCACGATTTTTCTTACTTACCGTAGGCAACATCGGAACTCCGAACAATTTGCTCAACAAATGGTAATCCAATGTGTTTCCACTGGCTTCCAGTTCATCGTAAATGTTCAGAGCCACGACCATACGGACATTCATGTCAATTAGTTGGGTAGTCAGATATAAATTCCGTTCGAGGTTCGAAGAGTCGACCACATTAATAATAACATCCGGGGTTTCGTCGATAATATGACGGCGGACATAAATCTCTTCCGGGGTATATGCCGACAAAGAATAGGTTCCCGGCAAATCGACAATGCGAAAATGATAACCTTCAAAATCAAAATAACCCTCTTTGGCATCTACGGTCACGCCACTATAATTTCCGACATGCTCGTGAGCACCGGAAGCCAGGTTAAACAAAGAAGTCTTGCCACTGTTCGGGTTTCCGACCAAGGCAACGTTGATGGTACGGCGTTTACCTAACGCCAACCGTTTCATCTCTTCTTCTTTTACAGATATATCTTCAGGCAGTCCTTCATGATAAATAGCCTCTTCAGCCAGCCTTTTAGCTTCCTCTTCACTGACCACTTCAATCATCTCAGCTTCCTGACGACGAAGAGATATTTCATAACCCAGGACTTTATATTTAATGGGATCCTTTAGTGGAGCGTTCAACAGTACTTCAACCGTCTTACCTTTGATAAAACCCATCTCCACAATACGTTTACGAAAACCACCGTGCCCCAATACCTTAACGATGACACCTTTTTCGCCTGTTTTTAATTCGGACAAACGCATAACTCTCAAAATTTTCGGCAAAGATAATTCATAACTTCGGAGCATGCAAATTATTTAGATTGTTTTTAAATAACAAGCTTTTTCGTATTCCAAGACACTGCCTGCAACTAAAAACAACGGTCATTCACTTGAGATACTTTAATAAACTATTATCTTTGCAGAATATGATACAACAACGGATTAAACAGTATATAGAAAAAGAGGATTTATTTTCTTCCGGCAGTAAAATCCTGATCGCATTGAGCGGCGGCGCCGACTCGGTGGCATTGCTATGCATCCTTCATGCAGCAGGTTATCCTTGTGAAGCGGCGCATTGCAATTTCCACCTGCGTGGCGAAGAATCAAACCGCGACGAGCAGTTCGTCCGCCAACTATGCAAGAAATATGGAATCCATCTGCATACAATTGATTTTGACACTACCCGATACGCCGCCGAAAAACATATCTCCATCGAGATGGCAGCCCGTGAACTACGCTACAACTGGTTTGAAGAAATAAGGAACCAATGCCGTGCCGATGTCGTAGCAATTGCCCACCATCAGGATGACAGCGTGGAGACGATACTGCTGAACCTGATCCGAGGAACAGGTATCACCGGATTATTGGGAATCCGTCCCCGCAATGGGGTTATCGTACGCCCGTTACTTTGTATCAACAGGGAAGAAATCATGCGATACCTGCAAAGTATCGGACAGGATTATGTGACAGACAGCACTAATCTGGAAGACGAATATACCCGTAACAAAATCCGGCTCAACCTTCTTCCGCTCATGCAGACCATTAATCCATCCGTAAAAAACAGCCTGATAGAAACCGGCAATTACCTGAGTGATGTGGCTACTATATATAATAGGTATATAGAAGAAGCCAAAACGAGAATAGCCACAACAGAAGGTATCCGAATCTGCGAATTAGTAAAAGAACCGGCACCCGAAGCACTTTTATTTGAAATACTACATCCATTGGGATTCAACTCCGCACAAATCAAAGACATCGTCCATTCACTTCACGGACAATCAGGAAAGCAGTTCAGCAGTAAAGAATGGAGAGTGATTAAAGACAGGGAGTTTCTTTTATTAGAAAAAATTCAGTCGGAAGATAAAGAAGAACTCCCTTTTCAAATCATCAAAGAAGAAAAAGAATATACTTCGGACTTTCAGATTCCACGAAAAAAGGGAACTGCCTGTTTCGACGCAGACAAACTGGACGGAACAATCTCTTATCGGAAATGGCGGACTGGCGATACCTTTATCCCTTTCGGAATGAAAGGAAAGAAAAAAGTAAGCGATTATCTGACCGACCGCAAATTTTCTATCAGCCAAAAAGAACGCCAGTGGGTACTCTGTTGCGGAGAACGCATTGCGTGGTTGATAGGCGAACGGACAGACAACCGCTTTCGTATTGATGAAACGACCCGACGTGTCGTTATCTATACAATAGTTTGAGGAAGTTTCTGTTTCTTGAAGCAATCAGACAGTAATGTAGCAAAAGGAGTATCATATACTCTTGCCTTCTTGGTGCAGACTTTCACGCAGGCACAACATTTGATACATTTGGTTTCATCCGTATGCAATTCATTCCCTTTGGTAATGGCTCCTACCGGACAATGCACCACACACAGTCCGCAATGAGTACACATACTTTCATCCTCCACCCAAGGAGTACGGGGAAGTGGCGTGCCGCTTTTGCGGAGCTTTATAACCTTCCTCAAAAAACGAAACAAAGGGAAGAAGGGTTGGGCCGGACGTCTGATGGCACGTACATCTACCGGATAAAGAGTATCCATACTATCGGCAGTCTGTATTTTTTCTATTATTTTTGTTCCAAAATCCGTAGCGAAAGCCAAATCGGCGTCATTAGGGCGTCCGGCGGCAATCGGATGCTTTTCGGTGCTGTAAGAGTGCTCTCCAATAAAAGTCGCCCCGGCAATCACTTTCAATCCGTGAGGAACGGCAAAAGCGTCCAACTCCATTAAAGCTTTTTCATAAGCGCGGTTTCCATAAACCACGACTAAGACAGTAGGGGTATCCAGTCCGCGAATATTCTGCAAACGCTCCATTGCCAAAGGAGCAACATGTCCGCCATATACAGGAACTACAATAACAGCCAATGCAGATGTGGGAATTACGATTTCCTCAGCACTCTGTTGAGTGACATTTACGGGAAGAATATTTTTTATGCCCGTTCCGTGAACAATCGCCTCCGCTATTTGTTTTGATGTGTGTGTAGGCGAAAAATAAATTAAATAAGCTTCATTTACTGTCATACTATTTTCTTTTATATAGCAAAGATACACTTTTACGTGGAAAAAAATGGTTGATTGTTCATGAAACCAAAAAAAATTATTATCTTTGCCCCGTTGAAACATTCTACGATTCAACACATACATCCCTAATTCATAATAAAAAACAAAACGTATGCTTGCATATCTGTGGCTATAAGCTGTAGTAATGCTGTCCATAATTCAGCTAAAAGAAATATTAATAACTTACCATACTATATGTATAACATTATCCAATTAAACGACAAAGATCTGTCGGAGCTTCAAATTATTGCCAAAGAGTTAGGCATAAAAAAAGCAGACTCATTCAAAAAAGAAGACCTTGTTTATAAAATACTCGATGAACAGGCCATTGTAGGAGCTACTAAGAAAGTTGCCGCAGACAAACTCAAAGAAGAGCGCAAAGAAGACAAGAAAAAGCGTTCGCCGCGTGTAACTCCTGCCAAAAAAGAAGACAAGGCAGTTTCCGCAACAAAGAGTGGAGAAGTGGCAAAAAACAAAGAAGCTGCTCCTGCTAAAACACAACAACCTTCCAAAGAGGTAAGTGCAAACAAAGAAAAAGAAACTCCTGCCGTTGAAGCCAAAGCAGAAAACACTGCTGCTCCCAAACGTAAAGTAGGCCGTCCACGCAAGGGTGCTGACGCTGCTGAGAAAAAAGAAGTAGAAAACGCCAAACCGGAAGCTACCAAAGAAGCGGAAGCAAAACCGGCTGTTGTAGCAGAAAAGCCTACTGAAACTGTAAAGAAAGCCGCTCCGGTGCAACAACCTGCCGAAAAGAAAGAAAAAGAGAATAAACCGGTTACTGAAACAAACAGACCTGTTGTGGAAGCAAACAAGCCTGCCGCAGAAGCCAACAAACCTGCTGCTGAAAAGAAAATAATAGCAAAGCCACAAAAGAAAGCTGCACCTGTTATTGATGAGGAAAGCAATATCCTGTCCAATGCCGATGATGATTTCATCCCAATCGAAGACCTGCCTTCTGAAAAAATAGAGCTTCCTACCGAACTGTTCGGTAAGTTCGAGGCTACCAAAGCAGAACCGGTACAAACGGCATCTGAACAGCCCTCTTCTCATCCGCAGCAGCAACAATCCCAGCAACAGCAGCAAGCTCAACAGCAACGTCCGCGTATTGTTCGTCCACGTGACAATAATAATAACAACGCCGGTAACAATAATAACAACAATAATAATTTCCAGCGCAACAATAACCAAAATCAGAATCAGAACCAACAGCGCCTGCCTATGCCGCGTGGCAATCAGCAGAATAATGCTCATGAGAACCTTCCGGCACAGCAACCGCAGGAGCGCAAAGTTATCGAGCGCGAAAAGCCTTACGAATTTGACGATATCCTCAACGGAGTAGGCGTTTTGGAAATCATGCAGGATGGATACGGATTCCTCCGTTCTTCCGATTACAATTACCTTTCTTCTCCGGACGATATTTACGTATCACAGTCACAAATCAAACTGTTCGGTCTGAAAACCGGTGATGTAGTAGAAGGTGTTATCCGTCCGCCAAAAGAAGGCGAAAAATATTTCCCGCTGGTCAAGGTATCGAAAATCAACGGACGTGACGCCGCTTTCGTTCGCGACCGCGTTCCTTTCGAACATCTGACTCCCCTCTTCCCGGATGAAAAGTTCAAACTTTGTAAAGGCGGCTATTCAGACTCTATGTCTGCCCGCGTTGTAGACCTTTTCGCTCCGATTGGTAAAGGACAACGTGCATTAATCGTCGCCCAGCCAAAGACCGGTAAGACTATCTTGATGAAAGATATTGCAAACGCCATTGCAGCCAATCACCCGGAAGTGTATATGATTATGTTGCTGATTGACGAACGTCCTGAAGAAGTAACCGACATGGCGCGCAGCGTTAACGCGGAAGTTATCGCTTCTACTTTCGACGAACCGGCAGAACGCCACGTAAAAATCGCAGGTATCGTATTGGAAAAAGCCAAACGCCTGGTTGAATGTGGCCACGACGTGGTTATCTTCCTCGATTCTATCACTCGCCTTGCACGTGCATACAATACAGTTTCTCCGGCATCCGGTAAAGTACTTTCCGGTGGTGTCGACGCTAACGCACTGCACAAGCCCAAACGTTTCTTCGGTGCCGCACGTAACATCGAGAACGGCGGTTCACTGACTATCATCGCCACGGCCCTGATTGATACCGGTTCCAAGATGGACGAAGTTATCTTCGAAGAATTCAAGGGTACGGGTAACATGGAGTTGCAGCTCGACCGCAACCTGTCAAACAAGCGTATCTTCCCGGCAGTCAACATCACTGCATCCAGTACTCGTCGCGACGACCTGCTGCTTGACAAGACAACTCTCGACCGCATGTGGATATTACGCAAATACCTTGCCGACATGAATCCGATTGAAGCAATGGATTTCGTAAAAGACCGTCTGGAGAAAACAAGGGATAACGACGAATTCCTGATGAGCATGAACAGCTAATCAACGGAAAACAATAAACGATGAATGGTGGTCATACTGTGAGAGAATCGCAGTTTGGCCACCATTCTCTTTTTCAATATTTCATTTTTGTACAAATTACTGTCAATTGCGTCCAAAACTACTCCCCTACCCTTTTTTACATCCCCTTTTTTCCTACTTTTGCTTCAAAATCAACATCACTTAAATTCTAACCAAGAATGAAAACGATTTATCCTTTTATGGGTTTAGCCCTATGCGGCATAGCAGCCCAGGCACAAGAAAAGCCGAATTTCCTGATTATCCAATGCGACCATTTAACGCAACGCGTCGTAGGCGCTTACGGACATACACAAGGTTGCACCCTTCCTATGGACGAAGTCGCTTCAAGGGGAGTTATCTTCTCCAATGCTTATGTAGGCTGCCCCCTCAGCCAACCTTCACGCGCAGCCTTATGGAGCGGCATGATGCCTCATCAAACCAATGTACGCTCCAATTCCAGTGAGCCCATCAACACAAGTATACCGGAAAATGTTCCGACATTAGGAAGCCTTTTCTCCGAGAACGGTTACGAAGCCGTACACTTCGGAAAGACTCATGACATGGGTTCGTTAAGAGGATTCAAACATAAAGAACCGGTAGCCAAACCGTTCACCGACCCTGAATTTCCTGTCAACAATGACAGTTTCCTGGATGTAGGAACCTGTGAAGACGTAGTAGCCTATCTGAGCAATCCGCCGGAGGAGCCTTTCATTTGCATTGCCGATTTTCAAAACCCACATAACATCTGCGGATTTGTAGGAGCAAACGAAGGTGTACATACCGACCGTCCGATTAGCGGTACTCTTCCCGAACTGCCTGCCAACTTTGATGTCGAGGACTGGAGCAGTATCCCTACTCCCGTACAGTATATCTGTTGCAGTCACCGCCGCATGACGCAGGCTTCCCATTGGAGCGAAGAAAACTACCGCCACTACATTGCCGCTTTCCAACACTATACGAAAATGGTATCCAAACAGGTAGATAGCGTATTGAAAGCACTCTACTCCACACCCGCCGGAAAGAATACCATCGTAGTCATCTTAGCCGATCACGGTGACGGAATGGCTTCACACCGTATGGTAACCAAGCATATCAGCTTCTATGATGAAATGACAAATGTTCCGTTCATCTTTGCAGGCCCCGGCATCAAACAACAGAAAAAGCCGGTAGACCACCTGCTCACACAGCCCACGATAGACCTTCTGCCTACTCTTTGCGACCTGGCAGGTATTTCCGTTCCGGCAGAGAAAGCAGGAATCAGCCTTGCCCCTACATTAAAAGGAGAGAAACAAACGAAAACCCACCCGTATGCCGTTTCCGAATGGCATAGCGAATATGAATACATAACTACCCCGGGACGCATGGTACGTGGCCCAAGATACAAATACACCCACTATCTGGAAGGTAACGGAGAAGAACTCTACGACATGAAGAAAGACCCGGGAGAACGTAAGAATCTTGCCAAAGACCCTAAATACTCCAAGGTTCTCGCAGAACACCGTGCAATGCTCGACGACTACATCACCCGTACAAATGACGATTACCGTAGCCTGAAAGTAGACGCTGACCCGCGGTGCAGAAACCACAGCCCCGGCTATCCGAATCACGAAGGTCCCGGAGCACGTGAGATTCTCAAAAGAAAATAAAATAAAAAAAGAGCGGAGATTACAAGAAAATCTTCGCTCTCTTTTTTTCTTCCGTATTATGCGGCTGACACAAGAACTACCCGAAACCATCGTCCGGCATGATGTCAACCGGAAATAGTTTTCATCTACCCCGTTACTCCCGAATCGAAATAAAGCGTTATCTTTGCAAACTGTAAACTTAATCCCTTAATTATGTATACCAACAAACAGATTTGGAGTGTCAGTTACCCGATACTACTCAGCTTGCTGGCGCAAAATGTCATCAACGTCACCGATACGGCATTCCTCGGACACGTGAGTGAAGTAGCCCTTGGAGCTTCGGCCATGGGCGGGTTATTCTATATATGCATATTCACCATTGCATTCGGATTCAGCACCGGTTCGCAGATTGTCATTGCAAGACGCAATGGCGAAGGACGCTATACGGATGTAGGCCCGGTCATGATTCAGGGTGTCATGTTTCTCTTTGCCATGGCACTGATACTGTTCGGATTCACCAAAGCATTCGGCGGCAACATCATGCGGCTGCTCGTCTCTTCAGAATCCATCTACGAAGGAACCATGGAATTCCTGGACTGGCGTATTTACGGATTCTTCTTCTCCTTTATCAACGTCATGTTCCGAGCATTATACATTGGTATCACACGAACCAAAGTACTCACAATCAACGCAGTTGTCATGGCTTTGACAAACGTAGTGCTGGACTATGTATTAATCTTCGGTAAGTTCGGTATGCCCGAAATGGGTATCAAGGGAGCCGCCATCGCATCCGTACTGGCAGAAGCCTCTTCAATACTTTTCTTCCTGGTCTATACATATATCACAGTCGACTTGAAGAAATATGGGCTAAACCGGCTGCGGTCGTTCGACCCCGCATTGCTGATGCGTATTCTCAGCATCTCCTGTTTCACGATGCTGCAATATTTCCTGTCGATGGCCACCTGGTTCGTTTTCTTTGTAGCCGTAGAACGACTGGGGCAACGGGAACTGGCAATCGCCAATATCGTCCGAAGCATCTACGTCGTACTGCTGATTCCGGTCAATGCACTGGCAACCACCACCAACAGCCTTGTAAGCAACGCCATCGGAGCAGGTGGAATCAAGTTCGTGATGCCGCTTATCAATAAAATCGCCCGGTTCTCATTCTTCATCATGCTGGGACTGGTAGCGCTGTCGGCACTGTTTCCACAGTTCCTGTTATCCATTTATACCAGTGAAGCCGCACTTATCACAGAGTCCGTGCCCTCAGTATATGTTATTTGCATCGCCATGCTCATCGCGTCGGTAGCCAATGTCGTCTTCAACGGAATCTCCGGCACGGGAAATACGCAAGCCGCCTTATTGCTCGAAACAATTACAATCATCATCTACGGTTCATACATCATATTCATCGGAATGTGGCTCAAAGCACCAATTGAAATCTGCTTTACGATTGAGATAGTGTACTATACCTTGCTGCTGATAACAAGTTATATTTATCTCAAAAAAGCAAAATGGCAGAATAAAAAGATATAAATACGAGAGATTTTTGTACATTTGCAGGCTCAAATATTAATTAGTAATTAAACAACTATGTTCGATAATTTAAGTGAAAGACTGGAACGGTCATTCAAGATTCTGAAAGGTGAAGGCAAAATCACCGAAATCAACGTGGCGGAGACGCTGAAAGACGTACGCAAGGCACTTCTCGATGCCGACGTAAACTACAAGGTTGCCAAGAATTTCACGGATACGGTGAAAGAGAAGGCACTTGGACAGAACGTACTTACGGCTGTGAAGCCGAGCCAGTTGATGGTGAAGATTGTGCACGACGAACTGACCCAGTTGATGGGTGGAGAGACAGCCGAAATCAATATCGACTCCCGTCCGGCAGTAATCCTGATGTCAGGTTTGCAGGGTTCGGGTAAGACTACCTTCTCCGGTAAGCTGGCACGCATGCTGAAAACCAAGAAGAATCGCAAGCCGTTACTCGTAGCTTGTGACGTTTACCGTCCGGCTGCTATCGAACAGTTGCGTGTACTGGCAGAACAGATTGAAGTTCCGATGTACTGCGAACTGGATAGCAAGAATCCGGTGGAAATCGCACAACACGCTATTCAAGAAGCCAAAGCCAAAGGATATGACCTCGTCATCGTCGATACCGCCGGACGTCTGGCAGTAGACGAACAGATGATGAACGAAATCGCCGCCATCAAGGAAGCCATTAATCCGAACGAAATCCTGTTCGTGGTAGACTCCATGACCGGTCAGGATGCCGTAAACACAGCCAAAGAATTTAACGAACGCCTGGACTTCAATGGTGTAGTACTGACCAAGCTCGACGGTGACACCCGTGGTGGTGCGGCCCTTTCCATCCGTTCGGTAGTCAACAAGCCTATCAAGTTCGTAGGTACGGGAGAAAAACTGGAAGCAATCGACCAGTTCCACCCTGCCCGTATGGCCGACCGTATCCTCGGTATGGGTGACATTGTCTCACTGGTAGAACGTGCTCAGGAACAATATGATGAAGAAGAAGCCAAACGCCTGCAGAAGAAGATTGCCAAGAACCAGTTCGACTTCAACGACTTCCTCAGCCAGATCGCCCAAATCAAGAAGATGGGTAACCTGAAAGACCTCGCTTCCATGATTCCGGGAGTAGGCAAGGCTATCAAGGACATTGATATTGACGACAATGCGTTCAAGAGCATCGAAGCCATCATCTACTCCATGACCCCGGCAGAACGTTCTAACCCGGAAATTCTGAACGGCTCACGCCGCACACGTATCGCCAAAGGTAGCGGAACAACGATTCAAGAAGTAAACCGCTTGCTGAAACAATTCGACCAGACCCGCAAAATGATGAAGATGGTAACCAGCAGCAAAATGGGCAAGATGATGCCGAAAATGAAGAGATAAAAGAAAGAATTATTTCTAAATTCCGAATAGAAAGAGGGAGCCACGGCTTCCTCTTTTTTTGTAAGAGGGTATTGCTTTTCTCTTATTATTTTTGTATCTTTATGGATTTCCAAACCATTCCTTAGTAGTTGTCCCATTGTATAGTGACAATTATCACCATGTATCATGACATTTATCACCTTACAAAGTGACTATTGTCACCTTGCAACATGACCACTACCCGACTGCATAAAAAGTTATAATCCGCTGCACTCAAAATCCTTATTCACTACAGTGAAAATCTTTAATCACTGCAATGAATATTTTAATCATTACGATGAATAGTTCACGCATTACGCAAATCCGATAGAAAGAACCAGGCTAAAAAGACCGCATATATTCTATCAAATCCATAATAATGCTGCCATTTAATTGTAACGATTACAATTTTATAAAGATTTTAGATGTTTATTCGTTTTTATTTTATTACTTTGCAAAAGATTACAAACAGAAACACGAGTATGCGTTATATCTATACGACAGGATATATATTATCGGCAGTTGCCATGCAACTATTCACAGGAAACTTCCCGGTTTCCTTCCTTGCCTTTCCGCTCAACATCATCTTTGCGGCAATATGGCTTTTCATACTATACATATTATATAAGGAATACAAAAATTCAGGTTTTACCCGCTTTCTTTGCTCCCCTCAGACCAGCGCGCTATCCATCGGATTATTTATCGGCGGCTGCTTAGTGATAGGACTTCTCCCACAACTATCAGATACAGCGGCAGAGGCGCGTGAAGGTATTCTTGCCCTGCTAGGATGCTATAACTTTATGACTAGCTGGATATTTATAGCCATACTTCTTTTATTACTAAGTAATCTGGGAATGATTACCATTCACGCTTTTCAACACCGCAAACAAGCACGGTGGCGCTTCATCTTAAACCATACAGGTTTATGGCTCGCCTTATTCGCGGGATTCTTCGGCAGCAGTGATACCCAGACACTACGCATACCTATATATAAAGGTGAACCGGCACGTGAAGCATTCGACATGAACGGCGCGCCGCATTATTTGGACTATGAAATAGCGCTCGACTCTTTTGCCGTAGAATATTACCCGAACGGACGTCCTTCCCGCTTTGCGGCAAATGTACGTTTAGGAAATGAAAAAGCACTACTCGAAGTGAATCACCCGTACGCCTACCGATTGGGAGAAGACGTATATCTCACCGGCTATGACGTAACAAAAGGCAACGACAGTGAATATTGCATCTTGCAAGTAGTAAAACAACCCTGGAAATATGCGATAGTGGCAGGCATCCTGATGATGCTGGCCGGAGCGATTCTATTATTCATTAACGGAGCGAAAAAGTATGATAAACTGGGATAATTTCTATGTATTTGCAGCCATATCCGTCTGCTTATGGCTGGCAGGAGCCGTATTCTCCCTTCGTTCGTCAACGAAGAGCAAGGCGGCAACAGCCTTTACGTCAGCCGGCATTATCATTTTGGGCATCTTCATTGCCGGATTGTGGGTCTTCCTTCAACGCCCGCCTTTGCGCTCCATGGGAGAAACCCGGCTATGGTACTCTTTCTTCATGGGAGTGGCAGGACTGCTTACCTATATAAGATGGAAATACCGTTGGATTCTGTCTTTCTCGACACTGCTCTCCACCGTCTTTATCATCATCAACCTGATGAAACCCGAGATACATGACCAGTCACTGATGCCGGCGCTGCAAAGCATATGGTTCATCCCGCACGTCACGGTATATATGTTTTCCTATTCCGTTCTGGGATGCGCGTTCATCATTGCAGTGACCGGATTATTCCACCACAAGGAAGAATATCTGCACACGGCGGACAACCTCGTCTATGCCGGAGTAGCCTTTCTTTCTATCGGCATGCTACTCGGCTCCCTTTGGGCAAAGGAAGCCTGGGGAAACTACTGGAGCTGGGATCCGAAAGAAACCTGGGCGGTTATCACCTGGATGGGATACCTGCTCTATATACATCTCCGCCTTTTCAAAAAAGCCGGACGGAAAAGCCTGTACGCACTGCTCATCGTCTCCTTCCTCGCCCTGCAAATGTGCTGGTATGGAGTGAACTACTTGCCGGCCGCCCAACAAAGCGTGCACTTATATAATCGTAATAACAACTAATTTAATTCAAATGTGAAATGAAAAAAAGTACAAAACTAATCGTTGCACTGTTGGTGGTAGTGACAGCACTGGCAGTCACCTACCGGCTCATGCACCGGGTTCCTTCCAGTGATCTGGAAGCAAACGCCCAAATGCAGCAAATCATTACGGACGCAGGATGTCTGCGATGCCACACATCGACGCCTGACTTACCGTTTTACGCAAGTATGCCCGTTGCCGGAAAAATCGTGATGGAAGATGTGAGTGAAGCTTACCGTGCTTTCGACATGACCCAAATGGAAAAGGACTTGAAAGAAGGTCGTCCCCTTAATCCGGTAGACCTGGCAAAAGTAGAGAAAGTAATCCTCGACGGAAAAATGCCGCAGGCAAAGTATTATCTCGTACACTGGGGGGCTTCTTTCAATGATGCAAAAAAAGAAGTGGCACTCAGTTGGGTAAAGAACCACCGCATGGGGCTATACACGGACGTAGCAGTCGCTCCTGACTTTACCAACGAACCCGTCCGCCCCATCGCTGACTCTATTGCGGTAGATGTACGCAAGGTCGTTCTCGGAGATTTATTGTACCATGACACCCGTCTGTCAGCCGACAACACCGTATCATGTGCCAGTTGTCACGGATTGGATACCGGTGGTGTAGACAACAAACAATATTCCGAAGGTGTAGGCGGCCAGTTTGGTGGCGTGAACGCTCCGACAGTCTACAACGCAGCCTATAACTTCGTTCAATTCTGGGACGGACGTGCCGGAACTCTTGCCGAACAAGCTGCCGGCCCTCCGTTGAATCCGGTGGAAATGGCTTGCGAATCTTTCGACCAGATTATCGGCAAACTGGCGGAAGACAAGAACTTTGTTTTAGCGTTCAATGAAGTATATCCCGACGGACTTAGTGAAAAGAATATCACAAACGCCATCCAGGAATTTGAAAAGACATTATTAACTCCCAACTCACGTTTCGACCGTTACCTGAAAGGTCAGAAAGACGCTATCACCGCAGATGAAATCGCCGGATACGAGCTTTTCAAGAAATACGATTGCGCCACCTGCCACGTAGGAGAAATCCTGGGCGGACAGTCCTACGAACTGATTGGCGTAAAGCATGATTATTTTGCCGAACGACAGGCAGAAATGACTGAAGAAGACAACGGACGGTTCAAACAAACGCAGACAGAACGCGACCGTCACCGCTTCAAAGTTCCCGGTTTGAGAAACATCGAACTTACCGCTCCTTACTTCCACGACGGCAGTATGGCAACAATGGACGATGCTGTCCGTGCCATGGCCAAGTATCAGTTGGGCATCGACCTGCCACAACAGGAAGTAGACAAAATCGTCGGTTTCCTCCGTACGCTGACAGGCGAATACAAAGGCAAACTACTGACCAATAAGAACATGATTTAAACAATAAGAGAGCGAATTATCTACTAAGAAAGAAGATGCCGGCAACAGCATCTTCTTTTTTATACTCCAATCTTTTTGGACAGTTCAGTTATTTATTTTACTTTTGCCCATCACCAATAAATACTCTGAAAATATGACTCTGATAGACGGAAAAGCCATTTCCGAACAAGTGAAACAAGAGATTGCAGCCGAAGTAGCCGAAATTGTGGCTCGTGGCGGGAAACGTCCGCACCTGGCAGCTATCCTTGTAGGACACGATGGTGGCAGCGAAACGTATGTAGCTGCCAAAGTAAAAGCCTGCGAAGTTTGCGGATTCAAATCTTCACTTATCCGTTACGAAAGTGACGTGACCGAGGAAGAACTGCTTGCGAAAGTACGCGAACTTAACGAAGACAGCGATGTGGACGGCTTCATCGTGCAACTCCCGTTACCGAAACATATCTCCGAACAGAAAGTAATCGAAACCATTGATTACCGTAAAGATGTAGACGGTTTCCACCCGATTAACGTAGGCCGCATGTCCATCGGACTCCCCTGCTATGTATCTGCCACTCCCAACGGTATCCTCGAATTGCTGAAACGCTACGAAATAGAAACTTCGGGCAAGAAATGTGTCGTACTCGGACGCAGTAATATCGTCGGCAAACCGATGGCTGCACTGATGATGCAGAAGGCTTATCCGGGCGATGCCACCGTGACTGTATGCCACAGCCGAAGCAAAGATCTGGTGAAAGAATGTCAGGAAGCCGACATTATTATCGCCGCTTTGGGACAGCCCAACTTCGTGAAAGCCGAAATGGTGAAAGAAGGCGCAGTAGTTATCGACGTAGGTACTACCCGCGTGCCGGACGCAACGAAGAAATCCGGATTCAAACTGACCGGTGACGTGAAGTTTGATGAAGTGGCTCCGAAGTGTTCATTCATCACTCCCGTGCCGGGTGGCGTCGGGCCGATGACGATTGTATCGTTGATGAAAAATACGCTGCTGGCCGGCAAGAAAGCCATTTATCAATGAAACATTCATTGTTTCTGATACTCATATTTCTCTCCCTGTCCTGCTCCTCACGGTCGCAGGCAAGGAGAGATTCTATTAATAATACCTCATCTGATACTCTCTCCGCAGTTGACAGTATTATGCCTGCCGACACATTGCGACTCCTTTTCGTAGGAGATTTGATGCAGCATCAAGGTCAAATCAATGCCGCCCGTACCGCAAAAGGCTATGACTATTCCACCTGTTTCGAATATGTCAAAGAAGAAATAGGCAGAGCGGACTTCGCTATCGCCAATCTGGAAGTTACACTAGGCGGAAAGCCCTATAAAGGGTATCCTGCCTTCAGTGCGCCGGATGAATATCTGACCGCCATTCATGATGCCGGTTTCAATGTCCTCGTAACTGCCAATAATCACAGTCTCGACCGTGGCAGAGCCGGATTGGAACGTACCATCCAGTTAATCGACACACTGAAGATTCCTCATGCCGGAACATATGTCAACGCCGAAGCACGTGAGAAACAATATCCTCTCCTATTGGAGAAGAACGGATTCCGCATCGCCCTGCTCAATTACACGTATGGCACAAACGGCATACCCGTCACCCCTCCCAACATTGTGAATTATATCGACACAATGATTATCGCCAAAGACATCGAAGCGAGCAAAGCCTTGCAACCGGACGCAATCATCGCCTGTATGCATTGGGGGATAGAATATCAATCCTTGCCAAACAAAGAACAGAAGTTCCTGACCGACTGGTTACTCCAAAAAGGTGTCAGCCACATAATCGGCTCGCATCCGCACGTGGTACAACCTATCGAAGTACGCACGGACAGTCTGACAAACGACAAGCATCTCGTCGTCTATTCACTGGGAAATTATATCTCCAATATGTCTGCCCGCCGCACGGATGGCGGACTTATGGTAAGGATGGAATTAGTAAAAGATAGTACCACACGTCTCAATAATTGTGAGTACAGTCTGGTATGGACAGCCCGCCCGATGCAATCCGGGAAAAAAAATCATCAATTACTCCCCGTCAACCTACCGGCTGACTCAATTCCTTTACAAGCACGTAACTCGTTGAAAATCTTCACGAATGACGCGCGAACCCTTTTCAGCAAGCACAATCGGGGAATAAAAGAATATACTTTTTATCAAAAAAAGTAGTAGAATCTTTTGGAGATTAAAAGATAATATCTATCTTTGCACCGCGTTAGAGAAACGCAGACATGGTGGATGTAGTTCAGTTGGTTAGAGCGTCAGATTGTGGTTCTGAATGTCGCCGGTTCGAGTCCGGTCTTCCACCCAACAAAAAAAGAAAAATTATGCAAGCTTCGAGTAGTAATATTCGAGGCTTTTTTCTTATAAAAAGCTTCGAATATCATGACGATATACCACGGTACATATTGCGAAATCATTTTCCCGAAAATAATTGAAGGGAAATATACCAAAGATTTTGGTACAGGATTCTATTGTACTGTCTTAAAAGCACAAGCGGAAAGATGGGCGAAACGCTACGATACTCCTATTGTGTGTACCTATCAATACAAGCCGGATTTATCTCTCCGAATCCTCGAATTTAAAGAAATGACAGAAGAATGGCTGGATTTTATCGTATCTTGCCGTAAAGGAGAAAAGCATAATTATGATATTGTCATAGGCGCTATGGCAGACGATCAAATATATAACTACATCGCTGATTTTATCAATGGGGTTATTACCCGAAAACAATTTTGGGCATTAGCCGAATTTAAACATCCTACCCACCAAATAAACTTTTGCACCGACAAAGCTGTTGAATGTCTAACCTTTATAAAAAGTGAGGAGGTGACCAAATGATAAACGGAAGAGAAAAGACTGAATATAACAATTTATTTTTTGTATGTAGCCTGATAGAATACATAGCACGAAAAACAAAAAATTACCGTCGTGTGATAGTTAATGCAATCGGACAAGACGGATTACAGCACTTATATAATTTGGCTGACATTTATCACAGTGACAATATAGATAAAGTATCGGATGAGCTTATCGAGAAATATCATATTTCAGCTGGGTATTTTGATAATATAGCTCAGGCACAATACGCTATTCCTACTCACTGGGATATTGGAAAAGTATATCAACGACTCATTATTGATGTTTGCCAACATGAGAATAAAACTCCTATTCATGCATTAATAGAAGTATATAATTCATGGATAGCTGATAAAATAGACAATTATAATAGTAGCATGTATTACGAAAATCCGAGTTACCTGTATGCTTCCTATCAGAAGGGAGAAGCATTATAAAATCAAAGATATACGAACCATAAACTAAATCTTTCGGACAAAAGAACACAAGAACAAATATATTCTTTATATTTGTGCAACATTCGTACTCAAAATTATACTATAATATGGGAAACAACAAGAAACTAACCCGTTCTGCTAACCGGATGATTGCAGGAGTATGCGCCGGAATTGCAGAGTATTTCGGCTGGGATCCGACTTTATTGAGAATAGTATATATATTAGCTACATTCTTTACGGCTTTCGCTGGAGTAATCATCTATATCATTCTATGGATTATCATGCCGTCCAAAATGCCGTCAGACGGATATGAAGAACGTATGAATAACAGATTACATTAAAACAAGAGCCCCATTCGATTAGTTATTGTTTGGCATAAACTCGAATGGGGCTCTATTCTATATGGATTCTTTAAAAGACTAATACAATTCAAGTCCGAATTCCTCTTTCAGTTGCATCAATGCCTGGTTCTTCTGTGCCATCATCTGGAACTTCTCTACACGTCCTACCGGACGTATATTTTCCGCCGCTTCACTAACCCGCACTTTCATCGCCACCTGACTATTCCTTAACCGGCCGCGAAGATACTCCTGCAATTCGGGAATCAAAGCGGTAAAGTCTTTCGCCGCCATCTCATTATCCACTACAACTTCAAAAGTCGTCGAGTTCTTGAACAGTGTCGGACGAAGCATCTGCATACGCTTCATCAGCGCATCCTGCTCTTTAGGCAATTGCGCCGCATATTCCTGCCAGTAATAGTTCAAGTCACGGTCATTGAATATCAAATCCTCTTCCGGCTGCATCTGCACTTTGGGAGCAGTGGCCGTAGCCGTATTCTGAGTCTCCTGCCCACGCTGCGGATTCTTGATGGACACGCCCAGACTGGACATCTTCATCACCGGAACTTTCCGTTGCTCTTCCCTCACTACCTGAGGAGCTCCCGCCCCCTGTGAAGGAGCAGAAGAAGTCACATTCGGATAAGACGATGCAGGCTGTGACACCGCAGGCGTTGCCTGTTGTTGACGGGCAGCAGTAACATTACCGGCAACTTGCGTTGAAGTAGTTGACGACGGAGACGAATGAACAGGATTCTGCTGAGCTGAGGTTGCAGAAGCGACCTGCGGCTGCTGAGCTGCGGCAGGCTGAGTGAACACGGGTTTTATAGTCTTCTTAGGGCTACGCCCACCACTACCGTCATCCCCCTCGGTGGTAAGCTGTGCAACCTGTATCAAGGTCAGTTCTACCAGCAAACGCTTGTTCTTACTGATGCGGTAATTCAAATCACATTCATTACAGAGCTTCATCGCCCGATACAGGAAAGGCAACGGACATTTCTGCGCCTGCTCCTGATAACGTTGGCGTATGCTCGCCCCTACTTCCAGCAAAGGCAAGGTCACCGCATCTTTGGCCACCAGTAAGTCACGGAAATGAGAGGACAAGCCGGTTATAAAGTGGCTTCCGTCAAAGCCTTTGTTCAATACATCATTGAAAAGCAGCAACGTGTCGCTTACCTTATTTTCGAGGAAGCAATCCGTCAGACGGAAATAATATTCGTAATCAAGTACATTCAGATTATCAATCACGCTCTTATACGTGATGTTTCCACCCGTAAAACTCACTACCTGGTCGAAGATAGACAGGGCATCACGCATACCACCGTCCGCTTTCAGCGCTATCACATTCAATGCTTCCGGCTCTGCGGTGATGGCTTCTTTCGAAGCGACATATGACAAATGATTCACCGTATCTTCCACACTAATCCGGTTGAAGTCGTAAATCTGGCAACGGGAAAGGATGGTGGGAAGAATCTTATGCTTCTCTGTTGTAGCCAAAATAAAGATAGCATGACGGGGCGGTTCTTCCAACGTTTTCAAGAATGCGTTGAAAGCAGATGCGGAAAGCATATGCACCTCGTCGATGATATATACTTTATACTTGCCGATCTGGGGCGGAATGCGTACCTGTTCCACCAACTGGCGGATGTCGTCTACCGAGTTATTGGATGCGGCATCAAGTTCGTGGATATTGTACGAACGCTGTTCGTTGAACGCCACGCAAGATTCGCATTGATTGCAAGCCTCGCCATCGGCGGTGGGCGTCATACAGTTAATCGTTTTGGCAAAGATACGCGCGCAAGTAGTCTTTCCTACCCCACGCGGCCCGCAGAACAAATAAGCATGAGCGAGTTTTTGAGTGGCAATCGCATTTTTCAGCGTAGTGGTCAGTGCCCGCTGACCTACCACTGACTCGAACGTGGATGGTCGGTACTTACGGGCTGATACAATATAGTTTTCCATATCCGGGATTCTCTCTGTTTTTTGCTTTTGCTGCAAATGTACACAAAAAAGTGATAAGTAATAAGGGATAGAGAGAGAAGTTTTGAAGCCGAAGCGATAAGTTTTTAAGTTATTAGTTTTATCTTTGCGGATATTAATGCGAATATTAATAAGGAGAAGTTATGGGTAAACTAATCAGTATTTGGAATTTCATATGCAGACGCAAGTATCTTATTACGGTCGTTGCATTTGCTGTCATCATAGGTTTTCTGGACGAGAACAGTTTGGTTCGCCGTTTCGGATATGAGCGTGAAATCAGTCAATTGAAAGAAGAAATAGAAAAGTACCGGGCGGATTATGAAGAGAACACGAAACGTCTCAATGAAATAAGCACCAATCCGGATGCCATCGAGCAGATTGCCCGTGAGAAGTATCTGATGAAGAAACCCAACGAAGATATTTACGTTTTTGAAGAATAAAGAATGAAACAATTAGTACCCGCCCTTTTCGTCGTCGGAGCTGCCATGGCTCTTGCCGGAGCTGCTGTATTTATCACCGGATGGATATATGCTCCCTATATCTACACTATCGGAGCCGGATTCATCGCATTGGCACAGGTGAACACACCCGTCAAAGGGAAAAGCAAAACACTGAAACGCCTGCGCGTCCAGCAGATATTCGGAGCATTAGCCCTCATACTGACCGGGGCTTTCATGTTCACTACACGTGGCAATGAGTGGATTGCCTGTCTTACCATTGCCGCCATACTCGAACTTTATACCGCCTTCCGTATCCCGCAGGAAGAAGAAAAGGAAAGGGCATAAAAAAAGCCCGCTCATAGCTTCACAGTCTTGAACAGGCACCAACACAAACAAAATTTTAAAATTCATGTTCCGTCCTTTCTCACAAAGCACGGAACATATCAATTATTATTATTTACAAATTTTATTTCTTTACCGGAGAATATCTTGCATTCAACCCGTCTACAATTTCTTTTGTAATGTTGAATGTGCTGTCAGCATAAAGCAGATTATCGAAACCTGTGTTGCTGAAGATTAAGCTATATCCGTGAGTCTTGTTATACTCCTTCAGGAAAGCATTGATAGAATCGCGGAACTGCAAGCTATTCTTGTTATTTTCTTCCATCAGACCATTCTGAAGTTTGTTGCTCAATTCCTGCAGGTCTTGTTCCAACTTCACCAGACGGTTGTATTCCTGCTGAGCTCTGTCTTGTGACAAGAACGCGTTATTCTCAACTTTCTTCTGGAAGTCTTGTTTTTCCTTATTCAGAGCGTTAGCCTTTTGGTTCAACGTCATGCGTACGTTTTCGCTCTTCTTTACCATTGCCTCATTCAAGTCAATACAGAAGTTGTATTTAGCAAGCAGCGAATCAATTTCAACATAGGCGATTTTCATTCCTGACAATTCGGCGTTAGACTGAGACGGAGCAGTAGTAGTTTGATTATCAGCTTTGCCGGCACATTGTGAAAATAAAACGATAAACGCAAGAGCAGCCAAACCATTCATGAGGTAGTTCATTCTATTCATAATCTATAAGTATTGTTTTTAAATAATTTAATTCATACTATCGTTCAAGGCTTTTTCCAACTCATCAATAGAAAAACGTGGTTTCTTTTGTGCTTCCCTATCCTGGGACTGCACACATCCGATACCTTTCTTACGCAACGTTTTGTTTCCGCTCACGTGACCATTAGGGAACTTCCCACCCTTCGTAAAGAATACTTTCACCCCTAATAATGCCAGGGAAATAGCAACTATTAACAAAGTTATCAGTATAGTCTCAACCATTTCTATTAATTTTGTGAGTGCAAAGATAGGCTTTAATGAGATATGAGTTCAGATAAGTCAATCAAATTAACCATATTTAGCAATAGAAGCGGACAAAACCACCCTTCTATTCCTTATTATAAAAAGAAAACAGCATGGAAAAAAAAGACTTAAAGCCGGCTGGCGTATTCAAGTATTTCGAAGAAATCTGCCAAGTGCCGCGCCCTTCAAAGAAGGAAGAAAAAATGATTGCCTATCTGAAGGCATTCGGAGCTAAACATAATCTTGAAACCAAGGTGGACGAAGCCGGCAACGTACTGATTAAAAAGCCTGCTACTCCGGGTAAAGAGAATCTGCAAACCGTCGTACTGCAATCGCATATCGACATGGTATGCGAAAAGAACAACGATGTCCAACACGACTTCCTCACCGACCCCATCGAAACTGAAATAGACGGAGAATGGCTGAAAGCCAAAGGAACGACTCTCGGAGCGGACAACGGTATCGGCGTGGCTACCGAACTGGCGATTCTTGCTGATGACAGCATCGAGCACGGCCCGTTGGAATGTCTGTTTACCGTGGATGAGGAAACGGGACTGACGGGTGCTTTTGCCTTGAAAGAGGGTTTCATGAGCGGTGATATTCTCCTGAACCTCGATTCTGAGGACGAAGGGGAAATCTTTATCGGATGTGCCGGTGGCATTGATTCCGTGGCACAGTTTACCTATAAGGAGATAGAGGTTCCTGCCGGATATTTCTTCTTCAAGGTGGAAGTGAAAGGATTGAAAGGCGGTCACTCCGGTGGTGATATTCACTTGGGACGGGGGAACGCGAACAAGATTCTGAATCGTTTCCTCACCCGTATAGCTGATAATCATGACTTGTATCTTTGTGAAATCAACGGCGGTAATCTACGTAACGCCATCCCTCGTGAAGCGTATGCTGTCTGCGCAGTGCCCGAAGACGCGAAACACGATATTCGTACCGAGCTGAATATCTTTGCCAGTGAAATGGAAGATGAATTGTCCGTCGTAGAACCGGACTTGAAACTGGTTCTTGAATCGGAAACTCCCCGCAAGACTGCTGTCGACCAGAATACAACCGACCGTCTGCTGAAGGCTCTGTATGCCGCTCCTCATGGTGTATATGCTATGAGTCAGGATATTCCGGGACTGGTGGAAACGTCTACAAACCTTGCATCCGTGAAAATGAAACCGGAGAATGTTATCCGCATCGAAACCAGCCAACGCAGTTCCATTTTGTCTGCACGCAATGATATGGCGAATACTGTACGTGCCGTATTCCGGTTGGCAGGGGCGGATGTAACCTTCGGTGAAGGTTATCCGGGATGGAAACCGAACCCGCATTCGGCTATCCTTGAAGTGGCTACCGAATCTTATAAGCGTTTATTTGGCGTAGATGCCAAAGTGAAAGCTATCCATGCAGGACTGGAATGCGGCTTGTTCCTTGATAAATATCCGGCATTGGATATGATTTCTTTCGGCCCGACCCTGACTGGTGTACACTCTCCCGATGAACGGATGCTTATTCCTACTGTAGATAAGTTCTGGAAGCACTTACTGGATATTCTGGTACATGTTCCTGCCAAGAAATAACAGACAGACAAGTCAACGAATCAAGAGTTATGGTAATAGCGAAAAAAGAGTAGCTATTACCATACTCTTTTTTGTTATGGGCTTATTTGGCATCAGCTTTCTTACTCCTTCTTATATTATAGCACAAGATTCTCATTACAAGCAAGATTCTCTCTCCCAAGAAAAAGTCCCTTTTCGCATCGTAAGCTGGAATATAGAAAACCTGTTCGACACTCATCACGACAGCCTGAAGAATGACCGCGAATTTCTTCCTGACGCAATGCGACACTGGAATTACAGTAGATACAAAAAGAAGCTGGCTGATATTGCACGTGTCATCACGGCAGTCGGTGAATGGAATCCACCCGCCCTCGTAGGTCTTTGTGAAGTAGAAAATGATACGGTACTGCGTGACCTCACCCGCCGCTCTCCTTTAAAAGAACTTGGTTACCGTTACGTCATGACGAGCTCTCCCGATTTAAGAGGTATTGACGTAGCTCTGCTTTATCAACGGGATTTATTCAAATTATTATCTTCCCGTTCTATCTCCATTCCTCCTTTCAACCAACATCGTCCGACAAGAGATTTATTGCACGTCAGCGGTTTATTACTGACAGGAGATACGCTGGATGTATTTGTCTGCCATCTCCCAAGCCGTTCCGGCGGAGCTAAGGAATCCGAACCTTACCGGCTTCATGCTGCTCAAATTCTACGAACGGAAGCGGATAGTATTCTGTACAAACGGCTTCATCCACAAGTTATCATCATGGGAGATTTTAATGACTATCCGACTAATAAATCTATTCAGGAAGTACTGGAAGCGGAAGCACCATCCCCTACCTTATCTCCATTGAAACTCTATCATCTACTCGCTCGAAAAGCCAAATCCAAAGATTTCGGTTCTTATAAATATCGAGGCGAATGGGGATTGCTCGACCACTTGATTGTATCCGGTGCTTTGTTGAATCAATCCGGTAAGTTCTTCACCAGTGAGGAAAAAGCAAATGTCTGCCTGCTCCCCTTTTTACTAATTGAGGATCAGAAATACGGTGGTAGAGAGCCTTTCCGCACTTACAAGGGGATGAAGTATCAAGGCGGCATCAGCGATCATTTGCCTATTTACACTGATTTCGAACTGATTTTATATTAACTGGAACTAAAAATAATTTAAATTAGGACATTTTCTGATATCCCATATACATAAATCACTCCAACATATAAGACAAAAGAAAAGAGCAAGCGTCATCCAACTCTTGCAAATGAGACTTCTGTTCTATAGCAATAGCACATTTCTTACAAAAATCATCAAGTAATCTTTTTGTCTGCTCATCGGTGACGACAATTTTAGCGGGATATACATTGGCAGAACACAGGATATTAGCAAATTCAGTCAACATATTTTCCGGTTTCTGTCCAAATTCCTCCGTTCCAGTTACAGGAAGTAGCATTTCACTATTTTCATCAACACACAACAGAATAGTAGGAAAATAAGGAACTTCATTTGTTTCCGATTGAACGGAAACGGGAAGATGGACGAGACGACATTGAAGTATATCCAATTTTCTTAAGCCTTTTACTTTACGCACCAGAACGTCATTGTCAAAAATCGGCATAGGATAAACGTCTTGGCAGAAAGCCGGCAACTTCGTTAAACTCCATTCGTAAGTCCCATCAGACTGTGGAACAAGATACGGCACTGTCTTTCCTCCCTCCAGAGTTGGATATTTACCTGACACATCAAAACCCAACTCTCCAAAACTATGGGTCTTCATCATCTTCGACACATCAAGCGAAGCTGATAAAGCCTCGGTTATCGCTTGCGCATCCTGTTCGCTTGTGATACCCCACGGCATTTTGTAAGGGCTATAGCGAACAAAATCAGGCCATCCATTGGAACGACGAATCTTCAACCCATGTGATTCAGCATAAGCCTTGATGATTTCTTTACTATGAGACATGATACCGCTGGCATTCGCAAAGTCACAATTGATGCAATTAAAAGTCACTATTACTTCATGGGCAGCCATAACATCCAAATCTCCCATCTCAATTGTTTTCAGATAAGTAGAAAAGCCGGAATCCCCGATATATAGGGCGAGAGCATTATGCTCGCCCGCATTACCCATAACACAACAGTAACCTATCTCACCTGTAGAAAGACGAACCGCAAAAACATCAGAATCTGTGAGTTCCTTCCACAAATTCGTTTCTCTGTAGCGAAAAGCTACTGAAAGCATAGAGTCATTTAATATCATATTTTATCATTTTGTATTTTTCTATGAAGTTCATAATTCAACTTTTGTCATGCGATGGAAATTTCCTCCCAGTCTTCTACTGTCCGTGTGACGGATGAGAAGTTCACTCCGATACAAACCACCTTTCGCTTGTCTGCCAGATAAGGCTTGGCGTAGCCGGTCTTCTCTATTTGTTCCAAAGCTTCCTGTGCCGTTCCGTCCATTTTGAATTCAAAGATATAGACGTAATCTTCCATTTCCAGCGTACAGTCCACCCGTCCGTAACTTTGGCGGTCTTCACAATGGATAGCAGTGCAATATACACCTATCAGTCGAAGCAATAGATAAAAAGTGTATTGAAAATGCTTTTCTGTAATATCTATATCTTTCAACGAACCGTGTGAGTCATAGGGAATACTTGCCAAAAAAGAGGTGAGCGAACGGCGGAACGCATTTGTATCCCCCTGTTCAAGATCCATTACGGCATCTGTTATCCAACTCGTCACTTCCTTACTCTTCGGTTTCATATAGTTGGCTGCTAATACAGACAAGAATCCTTTTCGTACCTCATTATTCGGGAAGTCGAGCAGATAAGTTCCCATTCTTTTATTATATTCCTTGATAGTAAGGTATCCACTTTGAAAAATCATAGGTAGGGGTTGTTCTACATCTGCCTTATAATCCACAAACATGGTCGGATCGTAAAATTTTCCTGTTAATTCATTCATCTGTTCACGGCTGTGTTGTAGCAAACGCACCAGATAGGTCGGAGTACCGGTAGCAAACCAGTAGTCGCGGATTTCATTCATATCAAAAGTATTGAGTAAGCTGAACGGGTTATAAATGTCTGCCATATTCGTACTGAAATGATAGCCATCATACTGTCGTTTCAACCAATCCCTCATTTCTTCCACCGTACATTCATATTTAGTTGCCAACCGCGATATAGGTTCTTCGAAATATTTCTCCAATTCTTCCTGAGTAATTCCGCATAGTGATTCATAGCGTTCATCCATGCTAATGTCTTTTGGTTGGTTGAAACCGCTGAACACACTTACTTGCGAGAATTTCGTAACTCCCGTCAATAGTACGAATTTCAGATATTCGTCAGCTCCCTTAAAAGTGGAATAAAAAGATTTCAGAATTTCCCTGTGATGGTCTTCGAGCAGTAGTTTCTCTCCTACATGATTGCAGGTGTAAGTTCCGGTATCCAACACATCGAGAATAGGTTTATCATATTCATCAATCAATACAACAGCACGCTGTCCTGTCTGTTCATAGGCACGACGCAGTAATTCCTTGAATCGGTCACTTGTGGTAGTATAGTTCAGATTCTTACCATAGATATCTTCCCAATTGCCCAAATACCCTTCGATGGTTGCTTCGAGCACTCCCGGCTGGGTATATGGCCCACCGTTAAAGTCTATGCGGAAAATAGGATATTGTAACCAGTCTTTTTCAAGGTCGGCGATTGCCAATCCGTCAAAAAGCTCTTTCTGTCCTTGAAAATAACAAGCAAGTGTACTCACCAACAGGCTCTTCCCAAAACGACGGGGACGACTCAAGAAATAAATTGAACCCATTTGTACAAGATTGTAAACCAAGGCAGTCTTGTCTATGTACACGAAACCGTCTTTACGAATGCGGTCAAAGCTCTGTATTCCAATAGGGTATTTCATCTTTTTATCGGCTTTTTATAAATCAATAGACGAAGATACGCGAAAGCGGACATAAATGCAAACAAATTCGGATATTATCAAACGAATTTCGAACTACTACTCAACATTTAGTCCGAATACTGATAAACCTTCAAATCAAACTTAGGAACCATTGCCAGCAAATGGTCGAAGATGTCCGACTGGATGCGTTCGTATTCTTTCCACACTTTGTTTCGGGAGAAGAAGTAAACTTGAATAGGGACTCCATACATCGTGGCTTCTTTTTGGCTGATAATCAAGTCCAAGTCCTGGTTCACCACAGGCAGGCTGCATAAATAGCGTTCAATATACACACGGTAAACTTGGGAATTAGTAGGCACTACGCCTTCTTCGGGTTGGTAATCTGCCATTAAAGGAATTTCCTTCCGGTAGCGGTCAAGCATTTCCGGCGTACAGAATTGGAGTGTAGTCAAGTCCAGGGTTATATTCTTCATTACCCTTCGTCCTCCTGATTGCACCATTCCCCGCCAGTTCTGAAAAGGACTGCTGACCAAGGTATAAGGGGGAACAGTAGAAATCGTATTATCGAAATTCTGAATCTTGACTGTATTCAGAGTAATCTCCTGCACTGTGCCATTGGCAGCACCGGAAGGAAGCGTAATCCAGTCGCCCGGACGAACCATATCATTGGCGGAAAGCTGGATACCCGCCACAAATCCTAGTATGGAATCCTTGAATACCAGCATCAGGATGGCAGCCGAAGCACCTAATCCCGCAAACAAACTGGCTGGGGATTTATTCACGATAATGGCAATGATAATGATTCCGCCGATAAAAAACAGAAGAACCTGCAACACTTGAATGAACCCTTTCATCGGGCGGTTCTTCATCGACTCCTTCCCATCGTAGATATCCATTATCATCAATAGAATTCCATTAACAGCCAACAACAGAGAAAAAATGATATAAATGGCACAAGCCTTCTGGGAAATAAGCAACAAATCTTTACCACGAACAAAAGCTATCGGCAACAAATAATAGACAAGGAAAGCCGGAATCGTATGAATCAGGTTATGAAACACTTTACGTTTCATCAGCAACGTATTCCACTGATGTGGTTTCCGACGGGTGTACTGCCTCATCCCGCCTATGAGAATCGCCTGGCAGAGATAATTTAGACCGATGGCAATTGCTATCATCAGAATAGCAATAATAGTCTCATCAAAACGGTCGGCAACTGTCGGGTCTATCCCCCAATCTATCAGGATTTTGTTCATCCATTTTCCTAAATCTACTACGAGCATAACTTCTGTTTTTTTATTAATAACAGCAAAAGATTCATTTGGTTTAGAAAAAAAGACCGGCGGCTGATTCACAAGAAATCAAGACCGCCAGTCTTCACTGCTACTCTCTAAGCATATCTTTCAACGATGGCAACTCTATTAAGGAGCAACCGTCACTCCTATTTCATTCATTTCCACTTTTGCGGTTGTTGCCGTAGGTGTAGTAGCTTCCAACTTAATATAACGCGCCTGTACTTTCTGGCCGAAAGCGACGGTCTGCGGCAACGGGTTGTGCATGATATTGCTGAACTCGCCATTGGCAGAAACTTCCTTCCAGTCCTTTCCGTCCATGCTCACAAAGAATTTATAACGGAAAGCCATTGACGGTTTCGCTTCCGCTTTCAGAGGAGCATAGGTAAAGCTGGCTAATGTCACTGATTTACCCAAGTCAATCGTCAATGGAGAATCAGCGACTTTTTTCCAGCCTGCACGAGGCAGATTATTCCAATCTTCACCCTGAACCACTTCCTGCAAAGGAGCTGCATAATAAGCAGCCACTTGGTTGATATGAGCAGTCAGACGACATTCGTCAATCTTTACCCGTAGCTGACTGGCTTTCACTGTCGGGAAACGTAGCATACGTTTATATCCGATTGTCGTACCCTTGCCTACTTCTTTCCAGCCATTATCAGTCAAAGCTTCTACAACGAAAGACTCCACTCTCTGTCCTTTTGTGATATCTTCCTGAAGCATCACTAAGTTAATTTCCGAGCCCGGTTTCAAAGAATAAACGGCTTCACTACCCGAAGTGGCATTCCAGTAGTTTCTTCCTTTCTTCACCCGATTGTCGGCAAATATCTGTTGACGGTAAGCTGCAAATTCTTTCAGACGGTTCACGTCCGCTTCATGAATCAAGCCTTTGCGGTCGGGCGGTATATTCAATAAAAGCACGGAGTTATATCCTACCGACTGGAAATAAATATCCGATAAATGTTTCAGGGACTTCACTTTCGCGTCTTCTTCCGCATGGTAGAACCATCCCGGACGGATAGACACATCCACTTCCGAAGGATACCAAAACAGTTCCGTAGCTTTCTCCAACATCTTGCGGCTTCCTAAATCTTCCGCTTTGCTGAATACACCCAGACGTTTGTTGTTTTCTGTCGAGCGGGCATAAATTCCCGGAGTCAGCACCGTTGCATTCCATTCCGTTTCGCGCCCCAGTCCTTTTTCGTTTCCTACCCAACGGACATCGTCACCCATAATCGCCATTACCGCTTTCGGTTGCAAACGTTGGATGGTTTTATAGAAAGCGTCCCAGTCATATACTTGTTTCTTTCCATTCGGTCCTTCTCCATTCGCACCGTCAAACCATACTTCGTGCACTTCACCATAATTGGTAAGCAGCTCCGTCAACTGGCGGATAAAAAACTCATTGTAACGGGGAGAGTCTCCATAACATTCCGCATTCCTGTCCCACGGTGAGAGATAAACACCAAACTTCATCCCATATTTATCACAAGCTTCCCGAAGTTCTTTCACAACATCTCCTTTTCCATTTTTCCAAGGAGAGGAAGCGACAGAATGCTTTGTAGTAGCTGTCGGCCAAAGACAAAAACCGTCGTGGTGTTTCGCTGTCAGAAGTACCATTTTAAAACCGGCTTCTTTAAGGCTGCGTACCCATTGTCCGGCATCCAGTTCCGAAGGGTTGAAAAGTGCGGGGTCTTCTTTTCCATCCCCCCATTCGCGTCCGGTAAAGGTATTGATACCGAAATGGAGAAAAGCCGTCAGTTCCATTTGCTGCCAGGCATATTGTTGAGGAGTGGGTACAAGGCGCGCAGCCATATCTACTTTCTGTTCGAGAGTGGCATTTTGAGGAAATTCAAGATGCTTCACATAATAGTTTTCTTTCTTTTGAGCCTGTACACTTAATGTTATGGCAGAGGATAATAAGAAGGCGGTCAGTAGTTTGTTCATGATATAATATTTAATTAATGCTGATAGCACAAAGATAACATAAAGGTATGAATTTCACTACTCCAACAGAATATTTCTGACAATATTCAAAGAAACCGTGAAACTCACACCCCAATTATATAATCTAATAACCTATCGTTTCTAAACTCATTTTATCGGATAAAGGGTAAATTCAAAGCCCTGTTTCTTCACTGGAACCAAATATTGCGGCAACACACCGGGACCGCAGGTAGCAGTTCCCACACCTGCCTGCTCTGCGTCGAGATGTACTGTGTACATTCCATCACGCTCCAGGTCATTGATATGCCGTGCTTTTTCCAATAATACATCCGAGAAAGGAATCATACTAAACTGGAAAGTACGGTTTGATTCAACAAAGATACCTTCACCGGAGTGATTCGTGAACTTCGCCCAACGTACATCAGTACGGTTGCCCGTAGACTGGGGAACGACATAATAGTGGAACATACGTTCGGGAGTTGTCCGGTACAGTCCGATTCTGCCGGATTGGTCACGGTCGGCATATGTTTCATTGTCGCCACGTCCCAAATAGGAAACTTGGTCGTAAGTGTCAGCTACGCGGAAGGTTAATCCCAAGCGAGCCATTGATTTCACGATTGCAGTATCCGGTTCAAAAGTAGTGTTCACTTTCAATGCACCGTTCTTGTCCAGTGCGTAGATAAAGTCAGCCGTACCAACTTTCTGTCCTTTCGCATTGAGAACTTCTACACGGGCAGTTGTCGAGTTCTTGCCTTCTTTCAGTGAAACGACTTTTTGGGTTATATTATCCAGCCCCGCTTTGCGCCACAGACGCGCGCCGTTCTTGTCACGGTTATCATTATCTGTAGCCGGACGGAAAAGGCTCAATGTCACTGGGGTAGAAAGCAGCTCTCTGCCATCCAGACTTAAAGAAGCCAAGGTTCCCGTTTGTTTATCAACGGTAAAGGTAGTCTCACCTGCTTTTTGAGGACGATGAGCCGTGGAGTTCTTATATCCGGGAAGTATAAACTGGTCATAAGCCACTTTCCAGTCTTTGGCTATCATCGGAGAATCTTCCTTACGCGTCCAACTCACATTCAGATAAGCTTCCCGATCCTTCTTCGAAAGAAGCACATTGCCCAACTGTATGTCTATTGTGCCGTGTGGCTCACAATCCAATACATTTGTACCTTCCGCCAGTCTTTCTCCACTATCTGTCGTTACATTCCAATGGAATATATATTCATTCAGGTTGGAGAAATCGTACCAGTTCTTGATACGAAGTTTCATGTTCTGCCGGTCAAGCAACGTAGTCTTGATGTTCTGATAAACTTTCTTCACTTCAAGCAGATGCGGATGCGGCTCACGGTCGGCACCAACCAAGCCGTTACAGCAGAAGTTACCGAAACTCGGTATCCCTTCCGGCCCGTAGTCACCGCCATAAGTCCAGTACCATTTTCCGTTCTCGTCTATTTCGCGGAATGACTGGTCTACCCAGTCCCACACGCTACCACCTTGCGCCATCGGTTCGTTTTCGAAGACGTCCCAGTATTCTTTCAGTCCGCCGCAACTGTTGCCCATTGCATGCAGGTATTCACAAAGGATGAAAGGACGGTAAATGTCTTTCTTCGCTACATACGCCTTTATTTCATCCACACTGCGGTACATACGGCAGTAAATATCTGTATTGTAATTCAGTTCGGCACGTTCGTACTGTACGGGGCGGGTCTTTTCTATTGATTTCAACCAGTCGTAGGTACGTTCGAAGTTGATACCGTTTCCGGCTTCGTTTCCAAGCGACCAGATAACAATCGCCGGATGATTCTTGGAACGTTCGTACATACGGTGCGTACGATCCATGTGGGCTGTCAGCCAAGTGCTGTCTTTGGCAAGGGAAGCGGGGCCGTAACCCATGCCGTGAGATTCGATGTTTGCTTCGTCAATCATGTACAGCCCATAGCGGTCGCAAAGCTGATACCAGTAAGGATGGGTGGGATAATGCGAGTTTCGGACAAGGTTGATGTTATGCTGTTTCATCAGTTTGATGTCCAGTTCCATAAGTTCCTTGCTTACCGTACGTCCGAGTTGTGAGTGTTCGTGGCGGTTGGTTCCCTTTACCAGTACCGGAACGCCGTTGATGCAGAAACGTCCGTCCTTGATCTCCGAAGTGCGGAAACCGACTTCGCATCCGGTCAGTTCGGTGACGTTACCTTGGGCGTCTTTCAGTTCGAGTACCAATGTATAAAGATTAGGATGTTCTGCGTTCCAAGCTTTCACGTTCGGAATCTTCTTTTCATCAAATGCGATGAAGTTGCTCAATCCACGGGATTTAATCTGAACAGCATCCTGCAAGACAGCTTTACCCGAATCGTCTTTCAATGTGTATGCAATGGAACTGGCGGTAGCGGAAGGGCCTTCCACAGTTACTTCCAATCCGAAGATACCATCCTTGTATTTTTCCTTATCTAAAGAAGCGTTCAGTTTATAGTCGGCAATGTACTGTTTGGGAGTACTATATAAGTAAACATCCCGTTCGATACCGCTCAAGCGCCACATATCCTGACATTCCAGATATGCGCCCGAACTCCAACGGTACACTTCCAAGGCCACTACATTTTCTCCGTCATTCAGGACATCCGTGATATCCCATTCGGCATTTGTTTTCGAGCCTTGGTTGTATCCGAGCAGTTTCCCGTTCACCCATACATAATAGAAAGAGATTACACCTTCGCAGCACAGTACCACCCTACGGCCTTTCCAGTCGGCAGGCACTTTGAACGTGCGACGATAAGAACCGACTTCATTCTCCGCATGAGGAACCAGTGGCGGATTCTTTTTGAAGTTGAACATTTTGTCATCAAATTCATATGTCTCGTTGACATAGATAGCTGTGCCATAACCCTGACGTTCCCAGTTGCCGGGAACGTTGATGTCCGCCCAACCACCGGTATAATAGGAAGGCTGATAGAAGTTTTTCGGACGGTTATCGGGATTCTTCACCCAATGGAATTTCCACTTTCCGTTCAGGCTCATATAAAATGGAGACTGCTCGTATCCGCCCGTCTTTTCAATATCGGAAGCATCGGCGTAAGGCCATACGTAGGTATGAGGGGCAAGTTTGTTCAGCCCTACCGCATACTGGCTTTGCCATTCGGGCAACGGTTGCTTCTGCGCAGAGGCCAGAGTAGCAGTCAGTCCTGCCAATAGAAGTAAAAAAGTTTGTTTCTTAAAGCTAATATTCATAAGCATGTCATCATAATTAGTATATATAAGATTGTTTTGCAAAAGCACTTAATTGTCGTTCTTAACAACTTGATTACTATTCTATAATCACCTCATCAAAATAAACCCTCGCTTCCTGACCGGGGCGGACGTGACTGTCGGGGCATATCCCCGCTCCTTTCGCCGTCACCCGGACATAACGGGCAGATACTCCGCCCATATCCATCGAGTAGTCATTCCTGAAAGTTCCTTCCTTATATATTTCTTCCAAAGAGAAATTCAGTTCCCCTACGGCACGGTATGTCTTGTTGTCATCTGAAACTTCCACACGAATCATTTTCGGTTTGTGCGCTCCCATTCCATAATTCGTAATGCAGCCAATGGCAAATTTATTCAATTTCTCCTTACCCAGCAAATCTATCGTGAAAGATATGGAATCATTCCGGTTCCAGTTACACCATTCAAAATCAGTATATTTCAGGCTCCCCCTCAATCCATTGACTAATAACATTTCGTTCTTCCTATTGCCAAGCAAGGGTTTTGCCGTAGATTTGTTCCATGTAAGTTGCAATTCCAAGGTTTCTCCCATTTGCTTGCCGTTCATAAAGGTAGCGGCTTTCACCATTTGCGTCTTCGTCACACGGATAGGGCCGTCGTAACGATGAGAAGACATAGCCGGATCACTGCCGTTCAGTGTATAGTGAATTTCCACGTCCGGACGGAGACATTCCAGATTCACTTCCAAATGTCCGTCCACCGGTGTCACTGTCTGCTGTATATTATACATTGAACGGGCATAGACAATTCCTTTTTCCGCAATATGCGCGTTGTATGCGTCCATCCGTTTCAAGAATCCGGACCAGTCTTTCGTACCTGCGGGTGTCCATGCCACTTCCGCCAAAGCTGCCAAACGGGGGAACAAGAGATAATCCACGTCTTCCGACTTATTGCAGAACTCTGTCCACATACAAGCCTGTATACCCATCAGCAACGATTCATATTCCGGTTTCCAGTCCTTCTGTACAGGTTCGTAATCAAAGACATCTTTCAGGGTATTGTTGCCGAAATAAGTGACTGGTTCAAACCATTGCGGTCCCTGATAACGGATCAGGTACATGATACGTGCAGGAGTCATGATAAAACGATGTCCTTTTTCGGCAGCTTTCAGAGCAGCCGTTCCCATTCCCTGCCAACCGAGGATAATGGACTCTTCGGGAAGAAAAGAACTGTTTGTCAACTCATCCCAGCCAATCACTTCACGACCTTTCTTACGCAGATAATCACTGATGCGTTTCATAAAGTAACCCTGCAAATCCTCTTCATCGGCCAAACGCTGCTTTTTCATCCGTTTCTGGCAAAGCGGGCACTTCTCCCAGTTCGTCTTCCGGGCTTCATCTCCACCTACGTGAATATAGCGGGAAGGGAAAAGCGTCAGAATTTCGTCAAAAACATCTTGCAGGAAGGTAAATACGCTATCGTTTCCCGCACAATAGATTATCTCGGCATTACGTCCTCCCAGTCCGGGAAGTACACCGATAAAGTCTTTCACAACCGGACAGGCAAATTGGGGATAGGCGGCCAAAGCAGAGTTGCTGTGTGCCGGTACATCTATTTCCGGAATTACTTCAATCTGTCTGTCGGCGGCATAGGCCACAATTTCCCGGATCTCTTCCTGTGTGTAGAAACCGCCTATCGGAGTGGGTTCTCCCCGTTCCGGATTGCGACGTGAGTGGAAAGGTACATCGGTATGATCCACTCTCCACGCCCCTACTTCCGTCAAACGGGGATATTTCTTTATTTCAATCCGCCAGCCGTTATCGTCCGTCAGATGAAAATGAAGTTTGTTTATCTTCAGCATCGCCATGCAGTCGATGATTCGCAGTACGTTCTCTTTGGGGATAAAACAACGTACAGGATCCAACAGTAATCCGCGGAAACCGAAACGGGGTTCATCCTGAATGGTCATTGCAGGAACGTTCCAAGCGACATTCCGCATCGGTTGTTCCGATTCTATGGCGGCAGGAAGAAGTTGGCGGATAGATTGCAGGGCATAGAAAAATCCCTTTGTATCCGAAGCCTTAATGAGTATCTGTTCCGGTACAATCTCCAACAGATACGCTTCGGTTTTTAAAGAAGAATCGGTCACGAAACGGACTTGCCCTTCTTTGCTACCGACATTCAGTGCGGGGGTTATTCCGGCGGCACGGGTAAACAGGTCGATAAAATTGCGGACAATCACGGCTTGTTCCTGATTTTCCACCGCAAACACCGTTCGGGCAGAAAAGGTAAAGTTGCCACTACCCGGCACAATCTGTGTCGGGCGTGGAACTATCGAAATCAAAGGGGATGTTAAGTTATCTGCCTGTAGTAACGCTGTCAGTGGCGAAAGCAGTATGAGAATGATTAAGATGTATCTTTTCATGGTGTATGTACATTGGTATTATTCCTTGTCTCTCTCCGGTGAGAAGCGGACTGGGTCATTGTATTGCTCCTGAAGTTTCAGCATTTCTTCTTTCAGTTCTTTCACTACCGGTTCGTATTCAGGCTGCCCGTAGAGGTTGTGCATTTCCAACGGGTCTGCCTGCAGGTCGTAGAGTTCCCACCAGTTGATGTCATTATAGAAATGAATCAGTTTATAGCGGTCTGTACGTACACCGTAATGGCGTTTTACCATGTGTTCCGCGGGATATTCGTAGAAATGATAGTAGAGGGCTTTCCGCCAGTCTTCCGGCTGTTCGCCTTTCAACAAAGGGACAAGGGATACACCTTGAATATCGGAAGGTATTTCTGCTCCCGCCAGTTCGAGGAAAGTAGGCGCATAGTCGATGTTCTGTACCATTTCGGTGATGTCTCCCCTGCGGTCGAATCCTTTCGGTAGACGCATGATAAGCGGAGTGCGCATGGATTCTTCGTACATGAAGCGTTTGTCGAACCAACCGTGTTCGCCCATGTAGAATCCTTGGTCGGAAGTGTAGACAACGAGCGTGTTATCAAGTAATCCCTTCTCTTTCAGGTAGTCAAGTACACGGCCTACATTGTCGTCCAGTGATTTCACGGTCTTCATATAGTCGCGCATGTAACGCTGGAATTTCCAGTTGGCCAGTTCCTTGCCTTGCAGGTTCTGTTTATAGAAATCGTCTATTATCGGGGTGTAGAATTTGTCCCATGCGGCACGTTGCGCTTCGTCCATGCGACCGATATATTTCTCATATAAGGATTTCAGACGGGACTTTTTATCGGGACGAAGCATTTTGAGGTCATAAATCATGTCCATGTCCTTTACGATACTCATCTCTTGTGCGGCAGCGGCAGGACGTCCTTCGTAATCGTCAAAGAAATTATCCGGAAGCGGGAAGGTTTTATCTTCGTACAAAGCCAGATTGCAAGTATCCGCCAGCCAGTTACGGTGAATCGCCTTGTGATGAATCAGGAGACAGAACGGTTTCTCCGGATTGCGTTTATTTTCTATCCAGTCGATAGCATCATCGGTGATAAGGTTCGTGATGTATCCATGTTTTTGGATAGTGTCATTGTTCTGTGTGATGAAATCCGGATTATAGTAGTCGCCTTGTCCAGGGACAATCTGCCAGTAATCAAAACCGGACGGCAAGCTCTCGAGATGCCATTTGCCCACCAGCGCTGTCTGATAACCAATTTTCTGCAACAGCTTCGGGAAAGTTTGTTGCGAACTGTCGAATACGCAGGTGGTATTATCATAGAATTTATTGGCACAGCTATGTTTTCCTGTTATCATGCAGGCGCGGCTGGGACCGCTTAAAGAATTCGCTACAAAACTCTGAGTAAAACGTACACCGTCGGCAGCAATGCGGTCGAGGTTCGGTGTTTCCATGTAGCGTGTGTCGTAACAGCTCATCATTTGAGCCGTGTGATCGTCTGTCATAATGTAGACGATATTCAAAGGTTTCTGCTCCGCAGGCTTTTGCTTGTTTGAACAGGAAGCAAGGGAAGCTACGGCAGCTACTCCTGCCAAAGGAAAGAATAAGTTTGATTGCAGTTTTTCCATAAAACAATTTTATATTAGATAGTAGCAGCAAAGATAAGGAACGGAAGGCAAAATCGGCTTCCACAAATTACCAATTAATTTCCAAAAATCTCCATTTCTGCATAACTCATTAAAAAATAAGCTGTATTCCGCCACAAAGATTTAAAAGAATGCCGGAAGTATAATGTATATATTAAAGACATAACTCCCGACATTCAATCATTTCAAATCCATAAATCAAATAAAGATACTCATTCAATCGCTTTGACAAAGTTCGTCAAACTAGGATCCCAAGTCGATTTATAAGTTTCGACTTTATCTGCCGGTACAAAGATCGATTCCAAGGCACCACAACCAACAAACCATTCGGAAGAATATTGTCCCGGTATAGTAGATGTTGTATTAATAGTCACACTTTTCAAAACACTACAATTCTTAAATGCAGCACCAAATATATTTGGATAGTTACCTTCGGGAAGAATAATATTTTCTATCGAAGTATTATAATCTGTTTCCGGAACACTAGGAGTACTCATATAAAATGCATTAGCAGGAAAAGCCGTAGCAAGGGACACGCCCGATAAATCAATATTCACTACACTCTTTGTTTCTTTCAGAGGCTTACAAATATTATCTCTGAGTGCCGGTGTAGTAATAGTTGAAGCTGTCGTCACTTTTACACTCACAGCTCCACTAGGTATTTCAATGAGCGCACCACTATATTCAATAGTAATCCACGTACTTCCCGGATCTGCTGCCGCCTTGAATGTAACCGTTTTCATCACGGTCTGAGTTTTTCCATCAGAAATTAAAAAAGTTACAACTGCATCTCCAGAATTTGGATATACAACCCTTAGCGCAGAATTATTAACTTCTATGATCCAATCAGCAGGAACTACATCTAACAATTTTATAATATAACCTTCCGGAAGATTCAGTTCATACGTTTGTTCTCCAGCAGTCTCCTTCTTATATTCATCCAACAAAAGCTTACTCAGATTCAGATATTTTGGTAAATCTACTGTTGTACCGCCATTCAATGCAATAGTTACTACATTATCTTTGTCACTTACTCCCGTTACAGGATGAGTTATAGGTCCGGGTACTGTCACCTCATTATCGCCAATAGTCAGTTTTGTAGAACCATCTGCATTTACTTCCACCTTGATATCATCTCCACCATTAACATACACAGTCTTACCATCCACAGTCAAAGCTTCACCGTCTAAAGTCCAATGCCATTTGCCAGTACCTTCTTCCTGTGCCACACCAATAACATTTTCACCAGTACCGCTAACCTCATTATCGACATTATAATACAATGTAATAGGGGCTGCATGAAGGAAAGAGATTTTATATCCTTCTTTTCCATCTTTTGTCACCTTCTCTACATCTGTTATATAATCAGTAGCAGTAAGTATCCCTTGTAAAGAGTTTAATTGTTCAACAACTGTTTTCTGCCATTTCTCCAAAGCAGAAATTCTTTCCTCCTGGCCGTTTACCGCATCCCATAATTCGCCATCATCATAACTGCAACTACCTAATAAAGTGGCCGTAAATACTGCACATAAAATCGTTCTTAGTTTCATATTATTATCTAATTAAAAAGGTTTATTATTCTATTTATCAATAAAGGATTACATCACTTCTCCAAGGCATTCCATGATCTGAGTATGTGTCATCAATATAGAAACGTACCCAGTCTATCTCCATACGGGGAATTAATGCATTTGGATTGTTTTTTAACATATTTCTAGCTGTCAAATAACTCATTTCCATAGATGGATAATCGGGTTTAGCTTTATGTAAGAACATCATAGTTAAAATGTAATACAACCCTTCGCTATTCACTTGATCAGTAAACGGCCAACGTGCACCTTGACGTTCTGCATCCGCTTGCGTAAGTTCGATAGTTTGTTTTCCATTTACTCCCATACGAACTGTCTGATTATCCACCCATTCTACCCAATAAATATGGAAATCGCCAATTGTTCCAGCAATATCGGTTACAGCAACAGTAGGAGATATTTTACTTGTTCCGGTATTAGGTGTAACGTCTCCTAAATGAAAGGTTTGTTCCACACCTGTTCGATAAGATGGAGTAGGATGCTTGGTATTATTCTCCATTACATCTATTTCTCCAAAATCCGGCCATCCATTCCACTGACCATTACCACCAACTTGTTCGTTGCCTTGCAACCAAATTCCCGGTAACATACCACTATAATCAGCACCACGAATACGGGCGCGGGTTTCAATACGCATTCCCGGATAAATACGGACATTAGCCGCAGGCCAAGTAGGACTATTAGGATTACCTCTTTGAAATTTACAAGAATAAAAGGCAGAGGTTCCAAATTCAAAAGTATTACCTGTATTTGAAGATTTTGCTTTATCTTTTAATGAGATCATCCGCAAATACCCTTCATCTGTTACCCAAGAGAATTTTACATTATCCACAGCACCTTGAGTTTCTACCGCACCTGTATTCTGATCAGCAAGTCCAACCGGATGTACATCACTAGTATATTCTCCATCATTACTTACCTTTGACATTACACAACCGGAAATCTTATGGAACTCGTATGCACGGAAGAATTTCCACTTACCTTCTGGAAGTACCTTACCACTATTCGGATGAGGGTCACCTTCTTTCATTACTATATAGTTAGTCTGTCCCCAAGTCTTAATAGCAGATTCATTTTTCGGAGAAACAAATAATTGGTCGGCATCCTCATATAGCCAGCGTTCATCCCTTACTTCACTACCCATATTCTTATGAATATCAATCTTCATTATAGTCAACTTCGTTGCCTGCAAAGGATAACGGCTCATGACAGGGACAGTGGCAAGATCTAATGTGAGTTCTTCATCTTCAGTGGTATTCACATCCTTCTTCATGGTAACCGGTTCACTTTCAATCGAATTCGCCCCGGCAGGAATAACCAGTTCTGAAGGCAGGTTCTCGTAACGTTCTTCTTCTCCGGCTTTAGGTATAATAGTAATAGTCAGGTCATCCTTCAATGTTGTATTGACAGAAGCTACCAATACAAAAGTCTGCCCTTCCTTTACCGTGTTATCAGCATTGTTTTTCAAGGATACTTTAGAGTAATGATAATCACTTACTGTTACAATCTGCAAAGCACCTGCCATTCTATATCCACGTGCAAAAGCTGAAATTTCAACGGAACGTTCCTTGTTGAGTCCTTCTTTCTTTACAGGTATCTGAACCTTTTTAGTTGATTCACCTTTATTTAAAGTTACTACTGAAGGAAAATCATCAAATACTAACTGATCCACCGCCCCTTTGTCCGTAGTAGCGCTCAGTCTGATATTCAGATCCTCGTTCATTGCTTTTCTCCCTTCTTCCGTACCTGTCACGTCAAAAGTAATTTCCAACACTTCTCCCATTACCAAATCTGTACTGTTCAGTGTCATTTTCAAAGGTACAGGTTCTGCCAACGGGCTTACATTATCATCGTCAGAACATCCCGACATACTCACTACTACCAGCAAGGGCAGCATCCACAAATATGTCCATTCCAAAATCTTTTTCATATACTATGTCTTTTATAGAGTCTGTTACATCTTATTATTTCCAACCCGGATTCTGCTTCATCTGCTTGTTCAATTCCAGTTCACTCGGTGGAATAGGTAGCAGATAATCTCTCTTAGGATTGAACTGGTAACCACCAGGTATCAATTCTTGCAGAGGATCCATCCATCCATTACCATCTACCAGTACTTTTGCCAATGCTTCTTTTTTATCTTCAGCAAATGACTTGTACAGGATGCCATCATGTCCCAAATATGCTCCTCTGCCACGTTTGCCGACAATGACTTTATCGGCTGCCCAACGCATCAGGTCGTCCAAGCGATAGCCCTGCAAAGCCAATTCAACACGACGCTCACGACGGATTTCCTGCATTACGGGAGTCAGCGTATAACCATAGTCTGTAAAATTAGGATCTTTAACAGGCGTTACAAAAGTCACTCCGGCACGTTCACGTAAAGGCTTCAATGTCTTGCTCAATACTTTATCATCACACTTGCCCAATTCTTCGGCTGCTTCTGCATAGCTCAACAATGCATCGGCATAACGCATAATCACAAGTCCCGTCTCACAATCGCCCGAAACATAAGTAGTATCCACCCCTAAACGGATATGGTATCCTGTCACATTTTTAGCATTGCCATCACCAACAAGGAAAGGAGGATTAATCGCCTTATCGTCACTAGACGCATCTCCTACTTCCATCGGGCGAGAACCTTTAGCGGTAGACTTGAATTTGTATCCACTACTCATTATGGTTTCAGTAAGACGCAAATCTCTATTCTTGAAAGTCTCATTAAAATCTTTAAACTTACTATCATTCGGATCAACGGGCGTTCCATCTGCATACAAATAGGTATTCACCAATTCTCCTGCTATACCGGCAGGCCCATCCTGATCGACAACTCCCCCACCTAATAATCCGGGTAATGCATGAAAGACCCCGTCAGCTATCGAGTATTTTCTCCAAAACAATACTTCAGGAACATCTGAATAATCTTTCTGATTAAACAGGCGTCCATAGGCATCTCCCGGACTAATTATGCTACTACTCGTTTCTTTAGAATTTAATTTTATCCCCTGCTCAAAAAGCATATCTCCCCATCTCATTACTTCTCCAAAGAAATAGGCCGATTGATCGGTGGCAGCCGCGAATTCATCATTCTTGTGATATTTCTCCCATGAACCTTCGTATAGCGCAACTTGCATAGCAAGTAACATAGCTGCCTCTTTGCAAATACGCAACCCACTGTACTTACTTCTATCGAATAATAGCTTCTCTGCCCTATCCAAGTCTTCCAAAATAAACCTGGCTACTTCTCCACGATCTTTTTGTGGTATCTGCAAACCGGCTATTGTAGCATGCTCATCCCAAAAGCCATCCATTACAGGTATATTACCGAACTTTTTCAACTGAACGAAATGCCAATAAGCCCTCAAAAAATAAGCTTCACCTTTCAATGACTTCACTTCTTCAGTTTCCATGTTTTCGGGTACCAAATAATAGTGAAAGAAATAGTTTACATTACGCAAGTTCTTATAGCCAAGTTCCCAACTTTCACTACTGGAAAACAAAGTTTCCTCGCCATTCAGCCGCTTGTTGTAAATCTCGGAAAGGATATTGTCGCTGTTCTTTTCTTCTCCACGCACTCCCATGCCGAACTTTGCCAACGACGGAAGAGCTGTATAAAGACCATTGATGTATCCCCTTACCTGCGCTTCACCCGACAAGAACGATTCGTTGTTCGGAGCAGTCAACGGCTCACGGTCCAAGAAATCGGAACAAGAAGAAACGAATGTTCCAAAACCTGCCATCAATATTATATATAAATAAAATCGTTTCATACTTCTTTGTTATTTATTAAAAGGTGAAATCAAGACCAAATACAAAATTTCTGTTCATCGGATATACTTTACCGTTACCGTTTTCGTTAGCGGCGGAAGTTAGCCCCGGTGCAGTTGCATTACTACCACCAGCCCAAGTATTCACCTGATTCAGCGTTTCGGGATCAAAAGCTTTAGGCAACTTAGTAATAGTAAACAGATTGTCGCACGTGAAATATACTCTCAAATTTTCCAGTCGCATGGCTTTCAGAAGTTTCTTGTCGAATGTATAAGACACTGTCAGGTTTTTCATACGCATATAAGCAGCATTAACTAAATAACGGGTTGTATTATAACCGATATTTGTATTATAATCTACTGTCTTCGGATCTGTCAAACGAGGAAGATATCCATCCGGATTTGACGGGCTGAAATAATCAAGATGTTCTTTGAAGAAGTTCTTTCCACCAAAAAGATAAGTACTTCCGGCCAAAGCAAAATCACGTTTAGCTACTCCCTGGAACAAAGTAGAAACCGAGAACCCTTTATATCCCAAATTCAGATTAATACCAAACGAATATTTCGGAGTGGCATTACCGATTACCTTCAAATCACCATGATCCTCCAAGGTTCCTTTTCCGGGATCCACCTTACCGTCACGATTCGTATCCAAATATTTCAAATCACCTACCTGCCATAAATTATCATTCTTGAAGAAAGACAGATCTTTACTATTCAGATATGAATCAATCTCCTGATTTGTCATAAACAGGTCATCCGCCACAAATCCCCAAATTTCACCGATGTCCATTCCTTCGTAATAACCTTTGTTGCGATCCAAACCTGTGTGGTTATTGTAAATAATACCTTCGGGGTTGTTGTACTTTGTAATAACAGCCTTGTAATTGAATAAATTAAATCCTATTCCATAACTGAAACCACATTTTAGTTTGTCCTGCCAGTTAACTGAAAGTTCCCAACCACGATTACGCAAAGTCGCATTATTAATTTTTGCACGGTCATCCGGAATAATACCACTGACAGCCGGAATAGCTTCTGCCGGACCGATCATATCCTTAGTCGTACGTTGGTAAACATCAAACGTTACAGACAAACGGTCTTTCAATAACATTAAATCCAAACCAAAGTTAGCAGTGTCTACTTTTTCCCATGTTATATATGGGCTAATCATTTTCGGAGTCAGCGAGATAGTACCTTTAGAAATCCCATCACCACCCGGCAGCAACCACGCATTCACATTATTCGGATCAAGAGTCATCATTCCCAAGTAATCATATAATCCGGCACCATTCTGATTTCCCAAACGTCCGTAAGAAACACGTACTTTCAACTGTGATACAGGCATATTCAAGTTCATAAAATAGTTAGTGCGGGCAATATCATAACCTGCAGAGAAAGAGGGGAAGAATCCCCAACGATGTCCCGGTGCGAAACGTGATGAACCGTCATAACGTCCACTAAGTTCCAGAAAATACGTATTCTGATAATTCCAGTTCATACGAGTATAGAACCCCATGGTAGCCCAGTGGGTACGCGCTTCTCCTGCATAAATGGTTCCGTCAGCATTGTCGAATGAGTATGTATCTTCACTCAACATTCCATCCTTATACATATATTCACTGGAGTTTTCCTGAAGTTCCATCTGATAACCTGCCATCACTTTGAAGTCATGCTCACCCCATTGATTCATGTAGGTACTAGAGACACTTGGAGACAGGTAATAATTAAATGCACTTCCTCGTGTCAATGATCCGAAACGTGTGTTCTGCCATCTCATACCCGGATACTGATATCCCTGACGGTTTCCTGAAGTTTCTATTATCTGTCCGTTAGGCAATGCATGATGACTCTTTTTTAGTTTAAAACTATTATTTTCGACATCGAGACGAGCTTTCATCTCCCCCATAATATCCCATCCCTTCAGCGGAGTGATAATAGCGGAGAAAGACAATGCATCCGAAACACGATTCTGATTGTAGTTCGACTTATTCAGATAAAGCTGTTCATTCCAAGTTGGTGTCGAAAATTCAGCCTGTTCCACAGGTAAGTGAGTGACACGGGTCGGAGCCGTATTCGCAATCGTACCATAAAAAATTGTTTGATTGGCCATTGGACGATTGATGATATTCACTGTTGCGTTATTGTTGAAATGGAATTTTAACCAGTCAGTCGCTGTTATCGAAAACTTCGTATTGATATTATACTTTTTCAGATCATCCTGCACCTGATCCATCAAACCTTCCTGATAAGTATATCCCAAGCCTACATAGTAAGTGGCCTTTTCTCCACCACCCTGTACACTCAAGTTATGCGAATGACGGATAGCACGATCTTTGAAATAATAATCAAACCAATCCGTATTACCATACTGGACATTATCGGATGCCGCCCAACCATCACCCGCCTGATTCGGTCCGATACCGGGAAACTCTGCGGAATACGGGTTAGCCATAAATCCTTTAATCTTTTCAATAGTAGCATTGGAAATCTGAGCAGTACGTCCCATATTCACATCTCGTTGATTGCAGTAGTTCGCATATTCCAATGAATTCATCATTTGTGGCATATTGATAGGAGAACTGAAACCAACTGTTCCACGATAAGTGACGCGCGTCTTTTCTTTTCGTCCGCTTTTGGTAGTAACTAACACCACACCATAAGCAGCACGGGCACCATAAACTGCCGATGCGGAGGCATCTTTCAAAACACTGATTGTTTCAATATCGGCTGGATTCACATTTTGCATACTCTGTTCCACACCGTCTACCAATACATAAGGTTCACCACCATTGATAGAACCGACACCGCGAATATTGAACTTGATTTCAGCACCTGTTTCACCACCGACACCATCTGCTGCCGCATCTGACGCAAAGTTCAAACCAGCCACATTACCTTGCAACGCACTGGTCACGTCAGTTACCGGACGATTAACAATTGCATCAGATTTCACCGTCGCCACAGCAGCCGTAATTGTGTTACGCTTCTGTTTACCCATACCTACTACGACAACTTCATCAAGTACTTTTGAATCTTCTTTCAGAACAAAACGATTACCTTCCAGTTTTGTAATTTTCACTTCAAGAGGAGTAAAACCCACATAAGAAATGGTCAATGTACTGCCGACTTTACCTTTTACAGAAAAATTTCCGTCAATGTCGGTTATTGCACCTTCTTGTCCTCCCTTTACCATAACAGTAGCACCGATAACGGTTTCCCCCTTATCATCCACCACTTGTCCTTTAATCATCTGTTGCTGTGCAAATGCTCCTGAAGGAAATAATAAGAGGAGCAGAAGAAGAACAACAAAGCAGCTCTGTTTTTTCATAAGCTTCTTTTCTTTCATAATATTACATTTAATAATAAAGATTTTATTTATTAGCTAACAAAAATAAATCTCAAAACATTCTAAGTCTGAAAAAGTATATCAGGCTTCCCCGCTGAATAACTCTTTCGGCTACAAAAATAGGAATGGTACAAAAATAGAATGTTCCAAAATCGCTAATTTATATCCAAATTTGTCTAAAATCGTCCATTTCATCGGCTAATACAAAGATAACAGACATCTTTGAACATCTTTCGAATCAAAAAAAGAAAACGAGGTTGTGTCAAAACGTTGGCGCAACCTCTTTTATATTTTACAGTTCTGCTATA
>CAQOGY010000002.1 GCA_948847595.1 uncultured Bacteroides sp. | reverse complement strand
ATTAGATTTAAGGTTAACAAAGGTTGGAGCAAGGCGTTGCTCCTTTTTTTATGCCCCAACCTTTCTTTATTTTACCTCAGAGATTTATTACTGTCATTCCAGTACTGTCATTGACTATTTTTTCGGCTTTCCACAGATATAAACCTTGCATTGGTAAGGCGCCAAGTCCACCATTATGTTATTCGCAGCATTTTCCATAGAACGGCTGTCAAGACTATACACCTGCTCCAAAGACAGGTCTTCCACCGTTTTTGAATTTAATTCTATAGTACGTGGAGTATCCGCCCGGTTAAAACAAGCTACCGCTTTGCGACCGTCAGCCAACGGCTTTACCCAAATATCATAATGATCTGCACGGATGCTGCGCTCCGCCTGCTTGCCCAACACATCCTGGTTGATAGCAATCAGGTCCCTATCCAACAGAACCTGCAATGTACTGTCATTCATACTTCGCACGTCATTTCCGCAAAGTAATGGAGAAGCCATCATACACCATAATGCAAAATGAGACTTATACTGTTCGTGGGTGCAACCTTCCGATTCATATCCGATACTCATACTCTTACCACCGATACCAACTACCAGCATATCCGGATCATTCCAACCGGAAGGACCGCCATATTCACTCAAAGGAGCATTGATTTCAAGAATATTCAGGATACCACGAAGCCCGCCCAACTTGTTGGCTTCCCGGTTCCAGACATCGCCTATATCTCCCGAAACGCGCCACAAATGTCCGCCTACCTGTTTTGCCCATTTCCAAGGTTCGCGCTGTCCCCACTCACAAATGGAGAACACGATGGAACGTCCCGTAGCACGCAACGCCTTTCCCATCTTTGCATAGCGCTCCATAGCCTCCACCCGGTCGACAGGAGCATTGCAATAATCATACTTCAACAAATCGACACCCCACGAAGCGAAATCTTTCGCATCCACTTCTTCGTAGCCGTAACTGCCGCATACACCACCACAAGTCTTATCGGCTGCATCCGAATAAATTCCGAGTTTGAAACCGCGCTCGTGCAGATAATCTGCCACATACTTTATTCCACGCGGGAACTTATCTTTATTAATCTGCAAATGTCCGTCAGCTCCCCGTTCGGGCAACTGCCAGAAGTCGTCGATGTTAATATAGGAATAGCCTAAATCCCGCATTCCGTTGGCTACCAGCGCATCCGCAGTTTGCAAAACCAACTCTTCGGTGAGATGTCGCCCGAAAGTATTCCAACTGTTCCAACCCATGGGAGGAGTCAGCAACAGGTCATCACCAATGCGGATCACGAGCTTTTCCGTGCTGGTCCCCAATGCGTTCTTAGCTTTAAGAGTGACAGTATATTCACCTTTAGAAGCTACTGATCCTGTGATAATCCCTGTTTTCGAATCCAGTTTCAATCCTTTCGGAAGTTTCTCCGCACTCCATTCCATCGGCCGCTGACCGGTAGTAGGAATATAAAAGAGGAAAGGACTGGCAGGATAATTGCCAATCGCCCGGGGAGAGTTAATACATGGTTTTCCTTCAAAAACCTTTTGAGAAGCATCCGGCAAAGAGATATTTCCGGCAACAGATACGCTTGCTACAAAAAGAGCAAGAATAGACAAAATTACGATACAACGTGTTTGATTCATAGTTGTTTGTTTTTTATTATGCCACTAAGATAGGAGAAAAAACAGAATGAAGTAACAATAAACATACTTTTCACACTCTAAAACTGCATTTTTTCTGTGCAAGAACCATTTGTTGTCCTTGTGTGTTCTGGACGGTTAACAGGCATACTATTGCCATGAATGCCCAAAAATGTCGTTTCATTTCAAATTGTTTTAGGTTGGTCATTAGATTTATAATAATTGATAAACTCCTCCTGCCAATACCCGTACGGCTCCCTTCATTTCCAGTTCAAAGAGAATTGCACTCATTTTATGTACGGGAATATCTGTCTCTACCACTAAGGTATTAATCTGTAAGTTTCCTTGTTTTTCCAACGTATGGACTACCTTTTGCTCCTCTTCTGTCAGTTCCAGAAACAGGCTGCGCTGTACATTCTCTACCTTTACCGGATGTGAATCCAACGTCCATCCCATCGCCTCCACCAAGTCTTCGGCAGACAACAGAAGGGATGCTTTACTGTCACGGATCAGTTGGTTACATCCTTTTGAATATTCGTCGGTCACACGACCGGGGAAGGCGAAACAGTCGCGGTGATAGCTTTCCGCAAGCTCGGCTGTGATCAGAGAGCCGCCTTTGGCAGCCGATTCTACCACAATCGTAGCATCACACATACCGGCCACAATACGGTTGCGACTGATAAAATTGTGTTTATCCGGTGTTGTACCGACAGGAAACTCTGTCAGCAATCCGCCTTTATCAAGCATTTCAACGGCTGTCTTACGATGAAGAGAAGGGTAAATACGGTCCAGTCCGTGAGCTAACACGCCGACTGTAGGCAAGTCATTGTCCAATGCACTCCGGTGGGCATTGATATCAATGCCGTAAGCAAGGCCGCTGACAACTAATACGTCAGGACACAAAGCTTTTAAGTCACGGAGGAAAGTAGTACAGAGTTGTGTACCGTAATCAGTAGCGTGGCGGGTACCCACCATATTAATGATATGGAGAGCGTTCAAATCGGCATTTCCCTTATAGAACAGTACAACAGGAGCGTCTTCACACTCCCGCAAGCGGGAAGGATACGCCTCATCATGAAAAGTCAGGCACTGGATATGATTCTTTTGCAGGAATACAAGTTCCTGTTCGGCACGGGCAATAATTGACGGACAGTCCAGTGCACCCGACACCCGTTCATGTACTCCGGATAATCGCTGCGCCAGTTCTTTCCGGAAGCGGAACACATCGGTGGCACTCTTCATGCCCTCTACCAGACGTTTCGCTCCAATGTGCCCGATACCGGGCACCATTGTCAGAGCGATGCTATATATTTGTTCTTGTTCGTTATCGGTCATTTCAGGTATGGGGCAAAGACATTGTCGAACAATTCGCTGTTACTTAAACGTCCGTTTACCACACATACCGTCTCAACAGTGGATTTCACTACTACTTTCTGATCGCTTTTGCGGAAGATATCCTGATAGAATACGTATTTGATGCCTTCTTTCTTCATATATAGTTTGGAGACAAACTCGTCCCCACTCTTCAACGGAGTCTTGAAAGCCATATTGATACGTGCCACTACCGGATCGACTCCCTGTTCATGCAACGCCGCAAAGCTAACACCTACCGAGGTCAGAAACTCGTGGCGGGTATGCTCCAGATAATGCTGATAATTAGCATTGTTGACAATCCCCTGAAGGTCACATTCGTAATCACGCACCTTCATCTCCAATTCGTAGATATACTGGCTCATCGTTTATCCTCTTTTCTGTTCTACATCAAGTCCCTTGAATTTCTTCAATTCTTCGGTAGATACCAATTTATATAATTTGTCGCTGGGACGTATCTTCTCTGATTTCATTGAGAAACGCTGACCTTTCTTTACCGTCTCTACCGGCTTCAGATCGACACGCGCTTCGTCCAGTGTCATAAAGACTGCGCCGGTGGTAGGTCCCGTTATCAGCAGCTTGTCACCTACACTGACTTCGGCAGCTTCTACCAAGAACTCAGAGACACCGATATTGGAGAAGTATTTGATACCTTTGCCCACATAGATTTTACGTTCCGTAGCGGCCGAACCATAATTCCGTGTCCATTCGCCCAAGCGTTGTCCCAGATAGTAGCCATCCCAAAAGCCACGGTTAAAGACTGCCTTCAGACGTTCATCCCAAGCGGCAATCTTTTCGTCTGTAAACGTATCATCCAGATAGGCCTTTATCGCTTCTTTATAACATTCCACCACCGTACGCACATACTCAGGACCACGGGCACGTCCCTCAATCTTGAATACACGCACACCCGCATCCATCATCTTATTCATAAAATGAATGGTCTTCAAGTCTTTCGGTGACATGATATATTCATTGTCGATATCCAGCTCCACATCCGTCTCCTTATCGCGAACCGTATAAGAACGGCGGCATACCTGCATACAGGCACCCCGATTGGCCGAGTGATTCATTTCGTGCAGAGACAAATAGCACTTACCGGAGACTGCCATGCACAAGGCACCGTGACAGAACATTTCAATACGAATCTGCTCTCCGCTCGGACCGCAGATATTCTCTTCCCGAATCTGACGATAAATCTCGGCCACCTGTTCCAGATTCAACTCACGGGCCAGCACTACGACATCGGCAAACTGGGCGTAGAACTTCAAGGCTTCCGCATTCGATATATTCAATTGAGTAGACAAGTGTACTTCCTGACCGATCTGACGGGCATAGTTCATTACCGCTACATCGGCAGCGATCACCGCTGATATTCCTGCCGCTTTAGCCGCGTCCACAATGGTACGCATCAAAGGAATATCCTTATCATAGATAATGGTATTAACGGTCAGATAGCTTTTCATTCCATGTTCATCACACGTCTGAGCTATCTCACGCAAGTCATCAACGGTAAACGTATTGGCAGAACGGGCACGCATGTTAAGGTTTTCTATACCAAAATAGATAGAATCGGCTCCAGCCTGAATGGCTGCCGCAAGGGATTCACGCGAACCGACAGGCGCCATTATTTCAAAATCTTTTATATTCATTTTACTATCTGATAATCATTAAAATGTGATAGGAGGGTACAAAGGTACGAATTAATACGTATTTTTGCAGAAAATCAAGTAGAAAGAAAAATGGATCATAAGAAACCTATCATACTAAACGACCTGGAAGAATGGGATTTTATTGACTATATAGACTCATTGATACAGAAGGAGGAGACTGTAGACTTAGAGTTTAAGATAGCCAAAGATGGTCTTCCTAATAGTTTATGGGATACTTATTCTTCTTTCGCCAATACAGATGGGGGAATTATCGTACTAGGTGTCAAAGAACACAAGCAACAGTTTATCATTGAAGGACTGACCAAAGAGCAAATCGGCCAATACAAAAAAGACTTTTGGAACCAAGCAAACAACCCGGATTGTATAAATGAAAACCTTCTTGTGGACAAAGATTTGTATGAAGGATCTTATAAAGGTAAAAGGCTTCTTCTGATTTACGTCCCCCGGGCAAGTCGCACACAACGTCCTATCTACAGAACCAAAAATCCTTTTGGCGGACATACATTTAAGCGTAATCACGAAGGTGACTATAAATGTACGGATGCAGAAGTCAGACGCATGATTGCAGATTCAGACGAAAGCCATCCACGCGATTCAAGAATTCTGTCCAATTATTCTATGGACGATATTGACAAAGAGACACTGATTCAATACAGGCGACTTTTTGCTAACCTTAAGCCATCCCACCCATGGCTTAGCTTAGATGATCTGGACTTCTTAACCAAACTGGAAGCATACCGCAGAGACCGACATACCAAAGAAGAAGGATTCACATTGGCTGGAATTCTCATGTTCGGGAAAACAGAAAGCATCACAGATCCGGAATGTGCGCCAAACTATTTCCCGGATTATAGAGAGCATCTGGAAACGGATATTTCTCTCAGATGGTCAGACCGTATCTGTCCGGACGGCACTTGGGAAGCCAACCTTTTTCAGTTCTACCGTAAAGTATATCCCAAACTGACAGCCATATTGCCAAAACCTTTTCAAATAAAAAATGGAATACGCATTGACGAAACGCCTACCCATATCGCAGTACGTGAGGCATTTATCAATGCTCTTATTCACTGCGACTTCTCAGAAGAAGGAAATATTGTCGTTGAACAATGGGTCGATAAATATCGTTTCAAAAACCCCGGAACAATGCTTGTCAGCAAAGCACAATATTATCAAGGAGGAGATAGTGTATGTCGCAATAAGGCGCTACAGAAAATGTTTATGCTGATCGGCTTTTCAGAGAAAGCGGGAAGTGGAGTAAATAAGATAATAAAAGGCTGGAGAGAAGCTAACTGGCAGAAACCATATGTTGAAGAATTCAATCGACCTGACAAAGTAGAATTAACCCTACCTATGATCAGCTTATTACCGGATGATGCGGTAATTAAACTAAAGGAACTATTTGATGGAAAGGTTGAGAGCTTGTCACAAGATGAGCTAACAGCTTTAGTGACTTGTTATAGCGAAAACGAAATTAGTAACAGCCAACTGCAATATATTGTCCCCCAACATCGTTCGGACATTACAAAGATGCTGAAGAAGCTTTGTAATGAGGGGTTCTTAGTTTCAAAAGGAAATGGAAGAGGAACAAAATATCATGTTAATGAGCCAGAAGGAAAAGTTAGAATCTCAGAAAGCTGCTCAGAGAGAAAGGTTGAGAGCTCAGAAGGAAAGGTTGAGAGCTCAGAAGGAAAGGTTGAGAGCTCAGAAGGAAAGGTTGAGAGCTCAGGACAAACAAAAAAGAGATTAAGTTTTGAAGATTTGCAAGCACAGATAATTACTATAGCGCAAGATTACGTAACAATGGAAGAAATTGCTATAAATACTCAAAAGAAATTGCAATATCTTGTTAATAAAATTATTCCGAGAATGCTACAAGCTGGAACGATTGAAAGGCTTTACCCCGGAGTGCCCAGCCATCCTAAACAAAAATATAAGGCAACTAATAAGAACCATAAATAAGCAATACGAGTACACTGCCAATACAGCTTTTTTCATAATTCTATTATTGTTAAGTATGTGATTAAAGGCAAAAGTAGGCTTTTTTCCGTATTTTTGCAGCGAAATAATCATTTAGTTCATCATATACATGAAAATAGACCATATAGACCTGGGAGAACATCCCATCCTTCTCGCCCCAATGGAAGACGTAACAGATCCTGCTTTCCGCCTGATGTGCAAAAAGTTCGGAGCTGACATGGTATATACTGAATTTGTATCGAGCGATGCACTGATACGCGCTGTCAGCAAGACTGCACAGAAGCTGAGTATCAGCGATGAAGAACGCCCTGTAGCTATTCAGATTTATGGTAAAGATACGGAAACGATGGTCGAAGCTGCGAAGATCGTAGAGCAGGCACAGCCCGATATTCTCGACATAAACTTCGGCTGCCCCGTGAAGAGAGTAGCAGGAAAAGGAGCAGGAGCAGGAATGCTGCAAAATATTCCGAAGATGCTGGAAATTACCCGTGCCGTAGTGGACGCAGTCAAAATACCTGTCACAGTAAAAACCCGTTTGGGATGGGACGCCAACAATAAAATCATTGTAGATCTGGCAGAACAACTACAGGATTGCGGCATTGCCGCACTGACCATTCACGGTAGAACCCGTGCGCAGATGTACACCGGAGAAGCAGACTGGACACTGATCGGAGAAGTAAAGAACAATCAAAGGATGCACATTCCTATCATTGGCAACGGAGATGTGACAACGCCCCAACGCTGCAAGGAGTGTTTTGACCGCTACGGAGTAGATGCCGTCATGATCGGTCGTGCCAGCTTCGGACGTCCCTGGATATTCAAGGAAGTAAAGCATTATCTGGAAACGGGGGAGGAATTGCCGCCACTCAGCTTTGAATGGTGTATGGAGGTACTTCGCCAAGAAGTGATTGACAGTGTGAATCTGCTTGATGAACGCAGGGGCATCTTGCACGTGCGCCGCCACTTGGCTGCCAGTCCGTTATTCAAAGGGATTCCTAATTTTAAAGAGACTCGTATTGCCATGTTGCGGGCAGAAACGAAAGAAGAATTGTTCCGGATATTCGAAACAATTCCTGAAAAAGTAAATTCTCTTTTAGATTAGTTTTACTTAAACATCGGCTGCGCAAACCACTTCTTGAACATCCACGTCGCCACAACATACAACAAGAATGCAGAGAAGAAACCTACGATCGCATCGATAACGTAGTGTGCCTGAATATATACTGTAGCCCCGCAAAGCAGCATATAGAAAGGGATCAGACAGGCAAACAACTTCTTACTTCCACGCCATGCCATAATCATAAGAATGGTAGAAATACCGACATGCGAACTGGGGAAAGCTGCCGTAGGACGCTCTCCCACTTGCTGCGAACCTTCTACCAAACTGTAAAAGAAGCCATGTTGATAGCCCGGACCGGGAAGTAACTCCTGATTGTTATTGAAATAATCGCCGATAGCCGGGAAAATTCCTTTAGATACATTATCAAAACCTATAGCCGGGAAGTAGAACTGCGGCCCTGCTACCGGAACAAAGATATAAATCAGATAATAGATAAAGAAAGAAGTTACCAGTACAAACGACATCTTCTCAAACCATTCAAACTTATAGATAAAATAAAACACCGTCACAATGAGCATCATCGGATAATAAAAGAAATATCCCATATTGAATGCTTCACTGACCAAAAGATGCGGGAATGTATGACAGAACCAGATAGCAGGTTGCCCATTGAAGATAAACTGCTCGGTTATGGCAAACACATGGTCGAGATTCGGAAAGAACCGGTTAAACTCAAACGTATCCGGATACCAGTAGGAAAGCAGGCTCATCTGAATAGCAACACGTACAAACGCCGAAAACTTGCAAGGAGCCAGCCGATAAAGATACATCAGCAGAAAAGTCATTGCAGCGATCATCGCCCTATCCAGCAACATGTGCCATGGATGATCCATTCGCTGAAACAGGAACAGAATCAAAATGGAGGTCAACAGATTATAAATCAATGTTATCTTCTCCACAGCAAACAACCCCTTCCGGGTTTCCACTCGCTTAAATAAGTCTAAAGCCATCCTTCGTTTTTATACCAGTCAATGGTTTCACGGACTCCCTTCTCCAAGTCATATTCGGGAGCATACCCTAACTCATTAATGGCAGGGGTTATATCACATTGCCAGTTACGTTGTTTCATTATTTTATATTTATCAGAATTCAGCGTACTGCTCTTGCCGGAACGTGTTGCAATGAATTCAGCGAGCAAAGATATAACTTTTAGCACAATTAATGGACATTTCACATGAATAACAAACGGATTACCCAGTTCTTTTTGTATTAAGTCCGAAAATACACGACTATTATACACCTTCCCGTCAGTCAGAAAATAGGCTCTTCTAGTCACTTTTTTTTCTATTCCTAAAAAGATGGCCTGCACAATGTCTTTTACATAAACAAAAGTCAGGTCCTGCCGCCGGAAGCCGACAGAGAAGTCAACATGCTGCCGGATGGACTTCGCCATCAGGAAATAATCCAGTTCACGAGGACCGTAAACTCCTGTAGGGCGATAAATAACATAAGGGAAACCAGGAATACTCTGAATATAAAGTTCAGCCTTAAGCTTGCTAAGACCATAAGCAGTATTTGGCATCGGGACATCACCGGCTTCTATCGGCGAATAATCTTTTTCGCGTACAGGTCCGAATACACTCAGCGTACTGATATAGATGAATTGCTTCGGAACCATATTCAACGCTTTCAGGGTATCAATAAAGTATTTGGTCTGGAGATAATTCACATAATCAAAAGTATTCTTATCCGGACATTTCGTGACTCCCGCACAATGGATGATATAATCAAACTTATTATAGGTTCCTTTATGTCCGGAGAGTTGGGCACGCAATTCATTGGGATGGGCAAAGTCCAGTTCCAGAAAGTGGATCTTCCGGTTCTTCAAGTACTTTTTGCTGCTGGTGGGACGAATCCCCGCCCACACACCAAACTTTCGTTTTAATGCCTCTTCGACAATAAAACTTCCTATAAATCCGCTTGCTCCTGTTATTAAGATGCTCTCCATTAATTATAACCTCAATGTATAAGAAAAGAATGATGCTACAAAGATACAATAAATATAAAATAAAAGCCATTTTGCATTTCTCAATTATTATTTGTTTATTTGCAACGCAATTTATTTACTATTCAACACATTCAAATCAAGTGGAAGACAAAGCAGATTTCGATTATCTTTTTAAAGAGTATTATCCTCAACTTTATTATTATGCATTTCATTTAATAAATAATATGGAGGCTAGTAAAGATATCGTCAGTGATGCCTTCGAATTCATATGGAATAACTATGCGAAAATAGATAAAGCTACAGCAAAATCTTATTTATACGTGTATGTCCGCAACAAAAGCATTGATTTCTTACGCCATCAAAATATACATGAGCAATACATACAGCTATATTCCGAACTGACAAAAACTTATGTCGAAACAGAATATCAGGAGCAAGATGAAAGGATGTTATCTATCAGCCGGGCGATGGAAAAGCTGACTCCACATACAAGACATATTCTGGAAGAATGTTATATCCAGCGTAAAAAGTATCAGGAAGTGGCTGAAGATCTGAATATCAGTGTCAGCGCAGTAAGGAAACATATTGTAAAAGCATTACAGGTAATTCGTGAGGAATGTGCAAAAAAATCATAAATAGGGTGTCTATATATAATTGATCAAACGTAGTATAAACAAGATTGATATAGTCTCAACAACAATGAATAAGAATATTGACAATATAAATAGCACGGAAGAATCTGTAAAGAAAGCACTCGATATAATGGAGTGCTCTACAGAAATAAGCGATCGACAGCTTCAAGAAATACTCGAAGATGAAGAAGGCTTGCAAGCCTGTCGCGATATTATGGATAGCAGCCTTTTTTTGCAACATAAAAGAGGAATTGAGTTGCCTGATGTGGAAATTGAACTGGGACGGTTCAAGCAGAAACATCACACAGTAAAGATGCGGTCTATCCGATGGAAAACAGGGATTGGGATTGCTGCCATGATTGCCATTATATTCGGAGCTTATTATTTCATCAATAGTGTAACGAATCCTCCTGCTGCTCCTATTACTGTATTCACTGCCGATACAACACCTCAGCATATTACCTTGCAAGAAAATAACGGAGAAAAGGTTGTATTAGATCAAAAACAGTCAAATAGTCAGATTCTGCCTAAAGCTATTGCCGCCCAATCCGAAAAGAAAGAATTAGACTATAGACAAGTTGTCTCAACCATTACACAGACACATGTACTAACCATCCCACGGGGGGAGAACTTTAAAGTTGTACTATGTGACGGAACCGAAGTCTGGCTGAACGCCAATACTAATTTTGTGTACCCAACAGCGTTTATCGGCAATGAACGTATAGTATCATTAGAAGGTGAGGCATATTTTAAAGTAGCCAAAGATGCCAAACGTCCTTTCATTGTGAAAACCAGAACTGTTCAAACACGAGTTTTAGGTACGGAATTCAACATACGCAGTTATACTCCGGAAGATACTCATGTCGTACTTATCAACGGTAAAGTAGAAGTCAGTAATACCCAAGGCGGTGCCTTCACCAGACTTTATCCGGGAGAAGACGCACACTTACAACCAGACGGAAATTTCATTCTTACCGAAGTTGACCTGGATTCTTATGTCTACTGGAAAGATGGCTATTTCTACTTTGATGACACCACCCTTAAAGATATTATGCAGAATTTGGGACGTTGGTACAATGTAAATATAGAGTTCAGAAACAAAGAAGCGATGAACTATAAAATGCACTTTTCATCTGATCGTACCAAAGACCTGGAACATACGATCTCGTTACTTAATAGAATGAAAAAGGTCACAGTCACTTTGCAAGGCAACACGATTACCATAGACTGACATTACAATGCATAAGTATAACAAATTCATGCAATAAGAAACAAATTATCACTTTTATCAAAAAATAATTCGCAAAAGGGGTATCCAAAAAATCCGCTCATACGCATTAGGTATATAAACATATTCAAATTGTGTTATTAAAATCAAAGGTATGAGAAAAATTTGGAAGCTACTCATCGTGTGTTTTCTATGCGCATTATGCTCTTTGCCCGACCAGGTAAATGCCCAGACACAACCACAAAAGAAAATCACGATTGAAATTAGTAACGAACGGCTACCGTCCGTGCTAAAACGTCTGGAAAAGATTTCAGGGTATAAAATCCTTTTCACGTATGACGACGTCAAGAAATACACTGTTTCGGGTGTCATTAAAGACAAAGCCATCGAACAGGCTCTTGACATTATTCTCACTGACAAACCATTGGAGTATCATATTGAGAATCAATTTATCACTATCACTCCTAAAGGTCCTTCCAAACAAGCCAAAATATTCAATGTGAAAGGTGTCGTCATTTCCGGTGATGACGGACAGCCTTTGATTGGCGCTACTGTCCTTATCAAAGGAACTAAAACCGGTGTACTGACGGATATAGACGGTAAATTCCTAATGGAGAAAGTTCCCAGCAACGCCACGCTCCAGTTTTCATACATTGGAATGACTCCTCAGGATCTTTCCCCCACTCCAGATATGAAAGTGACTTTGGAATCTGATGTACAGTCGCTTTCTGAAGTTGTAGTGACCGGTATGCAGCGGATGGATAAACGAATGTTTACCGGTGCTACCGCACAGTTATCTGCCGATAATGTAAAAATTGACGGTATGCCGGAAATCAGCCGTGCTTTAGAAGGACGTGCAGCAGGTGTCTCTGTACAGAATGTATCAGGCTCGTTCGGTACAGCCCCTAAAATCCGCGTTCGTGGAGCTACTTCTATTTATGGCAGTTCAAAACCTTTATGGGTAGTAGACGGAGTAGTGATGGAAGATGTCACAGAGGTAAGTGCCGACCAGCTTTCATCTGGTGATGCCGTAACACTGATCAGTTCGGCTATTGCAGGACTAAATGCAGACGATATAGAAAGCTTTCAAATACTGAAAGACGGTTCAGCAACTTCCATATATGGTGCACGGGCTATGGCAGGTGTGATTGTGGTCACCACTAAAAAAGGAAAGGCAGGAATCAGCCGGATCAATTATACGGGTGAGTATAGTATCCGCTTGAAACCCAGCTATTCGGAATTCAATATTATGAATTCACAGGAACAAATGGGGGTATATAAAGAAATGCAAAAGAAAGGATGGCTCAACTTTGCCGAGACATATCGTGCCGCAGACAGCGGTGTGTATGGCAAAATGTACCAGCTAATGAATACATACGATCCGGTAACCGGACAGTTTGCTTTAATGAATATCGCTAAAACTCAAAGAGAGTATCTGAAATCAGCGGAAATGAGAAATACAGACTGGTTTGACGAACTATTCCGTACCAATATTATGCATAATCATTCCGTCAGTCTGAGTAGTGGCACCGAAAAAGCCTCTTTCTACGCTTCTCTAAGTGCATTAGTAGATCCGGGATGGACACAGCAAAGTTCTGTAAACCGCTACACAGCCAATCTGAACGCTACGTTCAATATCAGTAAAACTCTTTCGATCAATCTTATATCATCAGCTTCTTACCGTAAACAAAGAGCTCCCGGAACACTTAGTCAGAGTATTGACCCTGTCTATGGTGAAGTAAGACGTGATTTTGATATTAACCCTTACAGTTATGCACTGAACACTTCCAGAACACTGTCTCCGGACGAATTTTATACCCGGAATTATTCTCCGTTCAATATCATGTACGAATTGGATAACAATTATATGAACCTTCATGTAGTAGACATGAAATTCCAAAGTGAATTAAAATGGAAACCAATACAAGGACTGGAGTTAAGCGCATTGGGAGCCGTCAAGTATCAGACAACCTCTCAAGAACACTTCATCACAGACAACTCGAACCAGGCACAAGCTTACCGCGCTATGGGCGATGCTACCATTCGTGATAAAAATCCATTCCTCTACACCAATCCGGACGATCCGTATGCCCTGCCGATATCCATTCTCCCGCAAGGTGGTATTTATCAGAAGACTGATTATAAAATGGTAGGATATGATTTCCGTGCTACAGCCAATTATAACCACTCTTTCGGAGAAAGCCATATCACAAACTTGTTTCTAGGTACTGAAACAAACTCAATTGACCGTAATAAAACTTTCTTCAATGGATGGGGAATGCAATATACGATGGGAGCCATTCCATTTTATACTTACCAGTTTTTCAAAAAGAGCATTGAGGAAGGCACCGACTATTATTCGGTCAATGATACCCGCGCACGCAATGTAGCTTTCTTTGCCAATGGTACTTATTCCTTTCAAGGCAAATACACCCTCAACGGAACCATCCGTTATGAAGGAACCAACAAACTGGGTAAAGCACGTAAATCAAGATGGCTGCCAACATGGAATATTGCCGCAGCGTGGAACATTCATGAAGAATCGTTCTTCAAGGCTGTGGAACCGATACTCTCACACTTTACACTAAAAACGTCTTACTCCCTGACAGCAGACCGTGGACCTGCTGATGTCAGTAATTCGATGATGATACTGAAAAGTTTCAAACCCTACCGTCCTTTCACAAATGTGCAAGAAAGCGGAATGTATCTGGTAGACTTGGAGAACAGCGAACTGACCTATGAGAAAAAGCATGAACTGAACATCGGTGTGGATATGGGATTTCTGGACAATCGGATTAATTTGAGTGCAGACTGGTACTCACGTAATAATTTCGACTTGATCGGAATTGTCAATTCACAGGGAGTAGGCGGAAAAATAGCAAAGATGGCTAATATAGCCTCCATGAAATCACATGGTATTGAATTTACCTTATCGACTAAAAACATTGTAACAAAGGACTTTGACTGGAACTCTGACTTCATTTTCTCCAACTCCAAAAATGAAGTGACAGATCTGAAATCGAACGCATCCATCATTGACCTTGTTACAGGTTCAGGATTTGCCCGTGAGGGTTATCCGGTACGTGGACTATTCTCCATTCCCTTCCTCGGATTGAATGAAGACGGCTTCCCCATGTTCCGTAATTCGGATGGAAGCGTTACTGTAACCGATATCAACTTCCAGGAACGTGAGAACGTAGATTTCCTGATATATGAAGGACCAACCGATCCAACAATCACAGGTAGCTTCGGCAATATATTCCGTTATAAAAACTTCCGTCTGAATATATTCCTGACCTATTCATTTGGAAATAAAATCAGACTGGACCCTGTATTCAGCAATAAATATACGGATCTGACCGCCATGCCGAAAGAATATAAGAACCGTTGGGTTATCCCTGGAGACGAAGCTACAACTAACATACCGGTTATTGCCAACAGACGCCAAAGCGAAAAAGACCGCTATCTGAAAACAGCTTACAACTCGTACAACTATTCGGATGCACGTGTAGCCGACGGTGGTTTTATCCGAATGAAAGAAGTATCACTTTCATATGATTTCCCACAAACATGGTTAACCTCGCTTCACTTGAACAGCTTGTCACTGAAATTACAGGCTACCAACCTATGCCTGTTATATGCCGACTCGAAACTGAATGGTCAGGATCCTGAATTCTTCCGTTCGGGAGGTGTGGCCACTCCGGTCCCCAAACAGTTTACATTAACGCTTAGATTAGGTTTATAACTAAATGGAATGAAATGATGAAAAAGAAACATATATTACTTTCAGCAGTACTACCAGCTATCATACTGCTTGCAAGCTCTTGCAGCAACTATCTTGACGAACTGCCAGACAACCGGACTGACTTGAATACAGAACAGGCTATTGCCAAATTGCTGGTTTCTGCCTATCCTATCACTTCCTTTGCCATGATAGGAGAAATGACTTCGGACAACACAGATAACAATGGAGGTACCTGGACTTCCTACAATCTGCTCCAAGAGCAACTCGCTACCTGGAAGAATGCAACCGAAATTGAAAATGACAGCCCCGAAGCTTTGTGGGAAGACTGTTATTTAGCTGTTGCTACCTGCAACCAGGCACTGAAAGCCATTGAAAAGATGGGAAATCCAGCTAGTCTCAATCCACAAAAAGGAGAAGCGCTATTATGCCGGGCATACGCACATTTTATATTGGTCAATGTATTCTGCCAGCACTATAGCGAAACAAACGGTACTAAGGATCTTGGAGTCTTTTATGCTACCGAACCGGAAACGACTGTTTTACCCAGTTATGAACGTTTGAGTGTGGCAGAAACCTATAAAAGGATCAACAAGGATATAGAAGAAGGACTGCCCTTAATCGATGATGCCGCTTATGAAGTACCCAAATATCACTTCAATAAAAAAGCTGCTTATGCATTTGCCTGCCGTTTCAATCTCTATTACCGGAACTATGACAAAGTCATTGAATATGCCGAAAAAGTACTCACCTCCAACCCATCCGCTATGTTGAGAGACTGGCAGAAGGCAGGAAAACTAAGCGGCAACGGCGCTATCCGCAGCAATGAATTTGTCAGCGAAAGAAACAAAGCAACTCTGCTGGTCATTGCCTGCCGTTCCTCCTGGGCCTACATACATGGTCCATATCACGTAGGGGAGAAATACACACACAACAATAAAATCTCTACAACAGAAAGCTGTCAGGCAAATGGTCCTTGGGGAGATAAAGATACCTACTATTATGACATACCGGAGTTTCAGGGAACGACGAAAGTGATCATGAATAAAATGTACAGCTACTTTGAAATGTCCGATCCTGTAAATGGTATCGGTTACAACCACATCATGTATCCGGCATTCACCACAGATGAGATTCTACTATGCCGGGCGGAAGCATATGCCATGAAAAAAGACTTCGACAAAGCAACAGAAGACCTGTCCATCTGGCTACATGCTTTTACAAAGAGTGAAAAGACAATAGACCGTGCAAGTATCAGCAAATTCTATGGAGATATGAAATACTATACTCCGGAAGATCCTACTCCCAAAAAGGAGTTACACCCCGATTTCACGATAGAATCCGGAGAACAGGAAAACTTTATTCAGGCAATTCTGCATATGCGCCGTATCCTGACGATGCATGAAGGGCTACGCTGGTTTGACGTGAAACGATATGGCATTGAGATTTACCGCCGTACCGTCTACAACGGTGAAATCACAGTGAATGATAAAATGCCGGCAAATGACAAACGTCGTGCCATTCAGATACCGCAAGATGTAATCAATGCCGGAATGGAAGCTAATCCCAGATAACATAATCCATTAACAAGTATGAATATGAGAAAAATAGCTTTTTATATAATCAATTTGTTCGTAATAGGCAGCTTATGGTCCTGCCAGGGAGACGAACCCACCACTACCAGTATTTTCGATGAAGAAGAGGAAGTAGCTGAAACAGAGTTTGATCAATGGCTTCTGCACAATTACACATATCCCTATAATATCGCCTTCAAATATCGTATGGAAGATATCGAATCATCCATGGATTATACACTGGCACCTGCTGAAATAGACAAAGCCAAAAAACTCGCTAAAATCATCAAGCATCTCTGGATTGAAACGTATGACGAGATAGCAGGAGTTAATTTCACACGCGCCTATATTCCTAAAGTAATCCACCTGATAGGCTCAGCTGCCTACGAAGATAATGGTATGATAGTGGGAACAGCAGAAGGAGGAACCAAAGTTACACTTTATTATGTTAACCAACTTCAGATCAACACCGCTTTTCTGAATAAATACTACTTCCTGACAATGCATCATGAGTTTGCCCATATTCTGCATCAGACTAAAAATTATGACCCGGAATTCGACCGTATTTCTGAAGGAAGCTATACAGGTGGAGACTGGTATAACGTGGCTAATACAACAGCTTTAAGAGAAGGATTTGTAGACGGTTATGCAAGTTCGGAGCCACGTGAAGATTTCGCAGAGACACTGGCCGTATATATTACCAATACTGCAGAGTTCTGGCAAAGTCAGTTGGATAAAGCCGGAGAAAAGGGTGGTCCCATCATCCAGGAGAAAATGGAATATATCAGAATTTATATGGCTGACACATGGGGAATTGATGTAGATAAGTTACGTGAAATCATTCAGCGTCGTTCTAAAGAGCTTGATTCACTCGATTTTGATAACTTCTAAAACCAACAGACATGAAAAGAATAATATACTTATTACTTGCCGTCCTCCTCTTTTGCCTACAATCGTGCGTAAAAGACGAGAAAGATCTGTTTGACCTGCCGGCAGCTGAAAGAATCAACGCAAAGTTACAGGAATACAGTAAGATACTGCAAGATGCACCGAATGGCTGGAAAATGGAGTACTTTCCGGAAATAAAACAATCTATGGGAGGATACACTTATTTTTGCACTTTTCAGAATGGAGAAACTGTCATGATGGGGGACTTGTCACTCACCTTAGCCGGAGTCGACTTGTATCCGGCCGGTACAGAAATAACCTCGGCATACAAACTAATATCCGATCAGGGGCCCGTATTGAGTTTTGACTCTTATAACCCCATATTTCATTATTTCTCAGAGCCTAAGAGCATGATCGACACAGATGGCTATGCCGGTGATTACGAATTCGTTTTTATGAGACAAGAAGGTGATAAGCTCATCATGAAAGGGAAGAAGTATGGCAACACAATGATACTGACACGTATGGAATCATCTCCCAAAGAAGAGCTTGAGAGAATACTGGAAACCCAGCAACTAATGGCCGGTACCCCTTATGACAGAGTTGAAATTGCCGGAAAAGAATATCCGTTAGATTTAGATTACGATAATCGTCAGTTCATCGCAGAAATTAGTGATACGGAAAAGCAGCAAGCTCCTTTTCTTTTCACTAAAAGTGGAATAAAGTTTTATAAGCCCATAGTCATCAATGGCGAGACACTTTATGAATTTAAATTGGACAAAGAAGATAAAACCATCAATGCAGTCGATGCCAAAGCCAGCATTCTTCGTGCTCCATGGATAAAGATTCTGACGAATCCCACAACACAGTATATCTTTGATTTTAACGTAGATAAGAATCAAGCTGCCATGAATGATGAACTGTTCGAGCTATTAAAAGCCGGATATAAAGCAAATACCGGTGAATTGTTCCTCATTATGTATATAGGCAAAAATCATCTTGACAATGCTTCCGGTTCTACTGTCATCGCATTCGGTTCCAATGGCGGTACTATGTTCTACTATCCCAGCTACGGATGTGAGTTTACAGCAACCGGCGAAAACAAGGACCTGCTGGATATCAAAGTAAACAAGGACAAGTCTTATATGATAAGCTGGTATTCATGGTGCACACCTATTGCCGATTATATCGAAGCCAATTCACCTTATCGCCTGGAAGATACAGCGATAGATTCCCCCAATAGCATCAGATGCGTCAGCACTACCAATCCAACTGTTTGGTTTGAACTAAAATAATATCTAAAATAAAGATTATGAAACAAATATATCACTACTTCATTTTATTGCTTTGTCTCTTGTCGGCTGCATGCGATAACGACGACAATAACCTGGCGAAAGCATACATTATCAAGTCTGATACCACTTTCGAAGCTAAAGGCGGGAATGGTACGATTGAAGTATCTACCGGCAATCTGTCTGTCAGTTCAGACAAAGATTGGTGCAAAGTAGAGGCAGAAGGGAATATCATCCATATCACTGTCCCACAAAATATTGATATAGGAGGACGTACAGCACTTATTACCATCCTTGCCGACGGCTATGAATTGATGCTTCCGGTTACACAATTGGCCCCCATATTCATCGTTTCATCGACCGATCCGCTTTCATTCTTCGGCAATGGCGAAACCATCGAATTGCAGGTACAATCCAGTCTGGAAGTCAAGGTCAGCGTAGATGATGACTGGATTCAATATGAACAGAAAGAAAATACGATCAGTTTCCATTGTACCAAAAGTGATGTTCCTTTACGTTCCACTCAGGTGAAAATATCATCCGGGACGAAAACCGTAACATTAGATTGCAAACAAACGTGCATAGAAGGAGAATATACCTTTACATACACAGACACCAATTGGGATGATATCGATCTAAAGACAACTTTAACCAAAGATCCGACAGAAGAAAATACGTATATACTGAAAGGTGATCTACCTTTCGGACGAGAATTAAAGCTAAAGTATGAAAACAATAAACTGGCTTTCCATGCCGGACAATATCTGGGAACAGAAACGATAGACGGAAAGGAATATCATTTGTTCATGACTTTAGGATATGGCAAACTAACTCCGGCTTGGGATTACGTGGTAGACTATGTAGCACCGATGGAACAAAATAAGCAGGGTAAATATCTCTTCGAGTTTATGGATGGAAAACATTGGGGCAGATACTTCGTAAATCGAATCAGCATCAGTACATTCACCAGTTCCACTCCAAGCGAAAGCTCTTATGTCGAGGAAATAGAAAAGCTGGCATACGTAATCCTTACTATAAATAAAGTGTTCTAACCAGTCCATTACATTTGTAATATTCTCTCTTATAAGCATTCCTACCGAAGTGATTCAGGAGGGATGCTTTTTATTTTAATAAGGACGAAATTATCGAAGTCAGCGAAAGTTTTATCCAATTCATAACTATCAAATTCAAATATTTGTTTACTTTGTACTCCCATCAAAGAATTTTCAAATAAATCAATTCTATACATTATGGCGAAAAAGAAAGAAAAGAAAGAGAAAAAGGCCGGCAAAAGAATGAGTAAGAAAGAGCTGGCAGCGTTATTGATAGACTTTTTCCATGCCAAACCCAGCGAAACGCTTAGTATGAAATATATTTTCTCGGAGTTGCATCTCACTACCCATCCGCAGAAAATGCTATGCGCTGACCTGTTACACGACCTTTCAGATGACGATTATATTTCCGAAATTGAAAAAGGAAAGTTCCGCCTCAACAATCACGGAACGGAGATGATCGGTACCTTCCAACGCAAGAGCAACGGAAAGAACTCATTTATCCCCGAAGGTGGAGGCGATCCGATCTTTGTTGCCGAACGCAATTCGGCACATGCCATGAACAATGACAAAGTAAAGATCACTTTCTACGCCAAGCGGAAGAATAAAGACGCGGAAGGAGAAGTCATCGAGATTCTGGAACGTGCCAATGACACCTTTGTAGGTACACTGGAAGTAGCCAAGTCGTATGCATTCTTAGTTACGGAAAACCGTACGCTTGCCAACGACATCTTCATCCCGAAAGAGAAGCTGAAAGGAGGAAAAACCGGCGACAAGGCAATCGTGAAAGTAACCGAATGGCCCGACAAGGCAAAGAATCCTATCGGACAAGTGATCGACATCCTCGGTGTAGCAGGAGACAATACAACAGAAATGCACGCCATCCTCGCTGAGTTCGGCCTGCCCTACGTATATCCGAAAGCGGTAGAAACAGCAGCCGATAAGATTCCCGCAGAAATTACTCCGGAAGAGATAGCCAGACGCGAAGACTTCCGTAAGGTAACGACTTTCACCATCGACCCGAAAGACGCCAAGGACTTCGACGACGCACTTTCGATCCGCCCCATCAAAGACGGATTGTGGGAAGTAGGCGTACATATCGCCGATGTGACTCACTATGTAAAAGAAGGCGGCATCATCGACAAAGAAGCAGAGAAGCGGGCGACTTCCGTTTATCTGGTAGACCGTACCATCCCGATGCTTCCCGAACGCTTGTGTAACTTCATCTGTTCCTTGCGTCCGAATGAAGAGAAACTCGCATTCTCCGTCATCTTCGACATCACCGAGAAAGGAGAAGTAAGAGACTCCCGCATCGTACATACCGTCATCAACTCCGACCATCGCTTCACTTACGAAGAGGCGCAACAGATCATCGAAACGAAAACGGGCGATTTTAAAGAAGAAGTTCTCATGCTGGATACCATCGCCAAAGCACTTCGCGAGAAACGTTTCGCAGCAGGAGCTATCAACTTCGACCGCTATGAGGTGAAGTTCGAAATCGACGAAAAGGGAAAACCTATCAGCGTATACTTCAAAGAATCCAAAGATGCCAACAAGCTGGTAGAAGAATTCATGCTGCTTGCCAACAGGACAGTAGCAGAGAAAGTGGGACGTGTACCCAAGAACAAAAAAGCCAAAGTACTTCCTTATCGTATCCACGATCTGCCCGATCCGGAAAAACTGGAAAACCTGTCACAGTTCATCGCCCGCTTCGGCTATAAAGTACGTACAAGCGGAACGAAAACAGATATATCAAAGTCTATCAACCATTTGCTGGATGATATTCATGGCAAGAAGGAGGAAAACCTGATTGAAACCGTATCCATCCGTGCCATGCAGAAAGCGCGTTATTCTACGCACAATATCGGCCATTACGGACTGGCATTCGACTATTACACCCACTTCACTTCACCCATCCGCCGATTCCCGGATATGATGGTGCACCGCTTGGTTACGAAGTATATGGATGGCGGTCGTAGCGTATCCGAAAGCAAGTACGAGGACCTCTGCGACCATAGTTCGAACATGGAACAGATTGCAGCCAATGCCGAACGTGCTTCTATCAAATACAAACAGGTAGAATTCATGAGCGAACGTCTCGGACAGATTTATGACGGTGTGATCTCCGGTGTAACGGAATGGGGGCTTTACGTTGAACTCAACGAGAACAAATGCGAAGGTATGGTTCCGATCCGTGACCTGGATGATGACTATTATGAATTCGACGAAAAGAATTATTGCCTCCGGGGACGCCGTAAGAACAAGATATACAGTTTGGGAGATGCCATCACCATTCGCGTGGCACGCGCCAATCTGGAGAAGAAGCAATTAGACTTTGCGCTGATTGAGAAATAGAAACAAGTACTGTAAAAACGAATTAATAGTATACTCTTCTGTGCCACCCTATTGGCACGCTTGTGCCAAAGGCGGGGCATAGTAGTGCCAATGCGATGGCACAACTGTGCCAGAGGTTTGGCACAAACCTGTAAAAACTGACATTAGAATGAAAACAATCGTTATCGAAGACAAGCAACGAATCGAATCCATTATTCTTCAAGCCGATGCCTGCTTTGTAGGCATAACGGACCTGGAAGGCAATCCATATGTAGTTCCTATGAACTTCGGTTATGAAAACGATACTCTTTACCTCCATTCCGGTCCCGAAGGGGGAAAAATAGAAATGCTGCAACATAATAACAACGTGTGTATCACGTTCAGCCTCGGACACAAACTTGTCTATCAGCATAAGCAGGTAGCTTGCAGCTACAGTATGCGCTCGGAGAGCGCAATGTGCCGTGGAAAAGTAGAATTCATAGAAGATATGGAGGAAAAGCGCCGTGCACTGGACATTATCATGCGCCATTACACGAAAGATCAGTTCAGCTATTCCGATCCTGCCGTACGGAATGTCAAAGTATGGAAAGTACCTGTAGATCAGATGACAGGAAAAGTTTTCGGTCTGCGGGCTAATGAGAATTCATAAAAACAAAAAGCAAAATAAAGATTAATACAAATTCTTATTTTTCTCTTAAATGCCCGGTGATTTTAAAATAGAAAAGATTTATAATCAATACATTGATGACCTTTTATCATATGGTATTGGATTAGGATTTCATCGTGAACTTATAAAAGATGCCATTCAAGACATCTTTTATAAGCTTTATTTTAAGCGAAATGAATTGAAAGGGGTAAATAACACAAAATACTATCTATTTCAGATGTTAAAGAATAGACTTTTTGACTTAAGTAAAAATACGATTATTACTGATGAAATAGACACCTACAAAAATCTCTTTACTATCAAAGTTACTACTCTTGATCAAATGATTGTGAAAGAAGACCAAATAGAAATTCACAATAAAGTAGAAAAGTTGCTTGATATGTTGACCGGAAGGCAAAGAGAAGCCATATACCTTCGTTTCATTCAGGAGATGAGTTATGATGAGATAGCTTCTTTATTAGATATGACTCCTCAAGCTACACGTAATCTAGTTTTCAGAGCTATAGAAAGAATCCGGCAAAAGGAAGATCTATTTATTGTACTATTATTATATAGTGATTATTTACTAAACTGACACGACCTAAAATCAAGTTCATACAAAAAATAAAATAAAAAAGAGAGATTTTTCTTCTCAAAAATGATTATAAAAAAAAATATATGCAGTCTTTATCATATATACCTTAATGATAAAGTATGCAAAAACCATATCAAAATTACAAACCTGTCGATTTCTTAAAAGACGAACGATTCATTAAATGGCAGCTTTTTCCTGATGAAGAAGATCATTTATACTGGAATTCTTTTATCAAAAAATATCCGGAACAAAATGAAGTAATAAATGAAGCGATCTCTCTTATGAAAGGAACGAAGCTGAATGCTTATTCTTATTCAAACACAGAAAAAGAAGAAATATGGAGGAACATTAACAACAAAATCACAAAACGTTCCACCATTAAACGCTGGAGTTATGCAGCTTCTATTGCAGCATGTTTCATGATTATCCTTCTAGGAAGCTTATGGAAATTTAATCCTACGACTCCCCATTCTATAAAAGCATCCGTAAACATCGACAGCATTTTACAAGGAAACAATATCATGCTTATTCTGTCTGATGGAGAAATATTGCCATTAGATTCATATTCTTATTTACAATATAAAGAAAATGGCACCTTTATCATCGAAAATGAAAGAAAACAAGAAAGAAAATCTACTCAAACAGCAGGTGCACATACATTAATAGTCCCCAGAGGAAAAACATCTTTTCTATCTTTAGCTGACGGAACAAAAATATGGGTAAATTCAGAAACGGTCCTCAACTATTCAGCCCGACTTGATTCTGCAATACGCAAAATATCCATAGAAGGTGAGGCATATGTGGAAGTAGCAAAAAATAAACACAAACCGTTTATTGTACATACTTCTCGCTTTGACGTCCATGTTTTAGGAACTAAATTTAATGTATCTTCTTACAAAGAAGAAGCCGCACATTCTGTAGTATTGGCTCAAGGTAAAGTTAAGGTATACTCGGATAAATTACATATGTCAACTTGCCTAAAACCAAATGAAATGTTTGCTACAAGTAAAGATAGTTGCTATAAAACCCAAGTTAATGCCTACAACTATATCTGTTGGAAAAACGGATTACTATATTTGGAGAGCCAACCACTTTCAACGATCATCAACAAATTATCACGGCATTATGCAGTAAATATTAAGATGGAAAAAGATATATACAGTCTAAAATGCAGTGGAAAAATAGTACTATTCGAAGATCTGGACATCACATTAAAAAATATTTCCAATGTAATTCCCATTACATACACCCATAAAGGAAACGAAATCCTCATTTCAAAGAAAATTAATATTAACTAAAACTATCTGCCTATGAAACATGACCTGTAAAAAATTAAAAATGCCGGATAATACTGCAATATCATCCGGCAATCAAGAGAAAATTAAATTTCACATTACGAGAAATTAAAATCTACGCAAAGATATGAATAATAATAAGTTCTATAAAAAATTACGATTTAATAATTGTTATGCTTTGCAATATATAAGCATATTACTTTTTCTAATACTGACTATCCCGAGCATAAATGCACAGGAAAATGAGACAATATTACTATCTGTCAATGTAAAGAATGGACCGATCAAAGCTGTATTAAATCAAATAGAGAAACACAGTGACTATGTTTTTCTCTATTCAGACAGTATCAAGTATCTGTTAGAAAAAAAGGTTAATATACAACTCAAACAACAAAAGTTGCCCATTATCTTAAATCAGACCTTGAAACATACGGGATTGACATATAAAATTGTTGCCAACCAGGTAACTCTTATCAAAGAAACTGTTATTTCTCAGCGACAATCCGGACCTAGCAATTATCACAATGCCAGGAAAATAATAACAGGAACTATTACAGATGAAAATGGAGAACCTTTGGTAGGAGCAAGTATTAAACTTAAAGACACAAATAGCGGTACCGTTTCAGACATAAACGGCAGTTTCAATGTAGAAGCTGGTAAAGGCGATATATTAATAGTCTCTTATATCGGTTTTTTGCCTAAGGACATAGTAATCAAAGACGCCTCCAATATAGATGTCCGTCTAATTTCCGATAACAATGTAATAGATGAAATTGTAGTAACCGGATATGGTTCGGGCATGAAAAAGCCTACATTAACTGGAGCTATCAGTACTGTACAAAGTAAAGCAATAGTCCGCTCATCTTCTCCTGTCACGTCAGGTGCACTTGCTGGTAAAATTGCCGGATTAAACTTCAGGCATGACGACGGCGCTCCGGGTCCTGGTGCCGTAACCAAAATCAATATACGCAACATGGGTACTCCTCTTTTCGTAATAGATGGTGTCCAGCAAAATGAAGGACAATTCAACCAGATAGATTACAATGATATTGAATCTATAGCTGTATTGAAAGATGCGTCGGCTGCTATCTATGGTTTACAAGCTGCAAATGGAGTTATAGTAGTTACCACTAAGAAAGGTAAGCTAAAAAGCCGTAATACAGTAACTATTAATGCGCGATACGGATGGCAGTCCATGCTGCAATATCCCCAACCGGCCGACGCAGCCACATATGTCAGAAGCTACATACAGTCTGATGCTATCACCGGAAATAAGAATCCACTCTATACAATGGATGACCTGCACAAATGGGAACAAGGTACAGAAAAAGGATATCGTCCTTTCGACTGGTACGATTATATTTTCCGGACAAGTGCACAATCATATGTCGGCGCTAATATTTCGGGAGGATCGGACAAAATACGCTATTATTTAGGAGTAAGCAATACTTTGCAAGAATCTATCGTAGTTAATTATGGAAACTTCAACCGCACAAACGTACAAATGAACATTGAAGCGGATGTATCCGATCGATTCAAAATAGGGGCTACTATGAGTGGACGAATCGAACGGAAAAAGAATCCAGGTGTACCAGGAGATGATATTAAAGCTCCTTTTCTCGGATTGTACCGCAACCTGCCTACCATACGTCCTTATGCAAATGATAATCCCAAATATCCGGCCCGAACATCTACTTACGGAGATAGTAACTTTGCAATTCTAAATTATGATATTTCAGGAAAATCCGAAGAAACCTTCCGGGTCGCCCAACTTAATTTCACTGCTGAATATGAAATCTTAAACGGATTGAAGCTAAAAGGATTATTCTCTTATTTTTATTCACAAAAATATGCTGATACACAAGAAAATACTTATAAGCTATACGGATATGACGAAAAGACAGATACATATCCGGTAGTATTCAGTATGAATAATCCGGTATTGAAAAGAAACGTGTACCGCAAAGAAGAGTTAAAAGGACAATTGCAGCTGACTTATAACAAAACCTTCGGGTTACATGGAATTGATGCCGTCGCAAGTGTGGAATCCTTTAAAAAAGATAATCCATATTTTGATATTCATGCTGTTCCAGCCTCTAATTCATTACATTTGTTTGACTTCCAAACAATGGATACATTCAATGATCACGGGAATATGACAGAAGCACGTTTAGGATATATTGGACGCATACACTACAATTATGCACAAAAATATCTGTTGGAAGTATCTGCCCGTTACGATGGGTCCTGGAAATTTCCACCTAACAATCGATGGGGCCTGTTCCCTTCTATCTCTGCCGGATGGAGAATATCGGAAGAAGGGTTCTGGAAACGTAGTTTATTGTCACCAATTCTCAATGACCTGAAAATAAGAGCCTCTTATGGTTTACTGGGAGATGATAATGTAAGCGGTTATGCAGCTTTTGATTATCTGGATGGATATAACTATAATAAAACAGGTGCTGTCATTGACGGAGAATATTATATAGGTGCTGAACCACGCGGATTACCTGTGACCAACATGTCTTGGATTAAAGCCAAATTATTCGATATCGGTATTGATTTTGGGTTGCTCAACAACCGATTGACCGGTTCCTTCGATTTCTTTAACAGAAAACGTACCGGATTACCTGCTCCAAGATATGATGTACTTATTCCAGACGAAGCCGGCTTCGATCTTCCGAAAGAAAATTTAAACTCGGACATACATAGAGGTATCGATGGAGCCCTTACATGGAATCATCACATAGGCGATTTATCCTATTCCATTGGTGGTAACTTCAGTTACTCAAGGCATCTTGATTGGGAACAATACAAACCTATTTTCGGTAATTCATGGGATCAATACCGTAACTCCAAATATCATCGGATGAATTCCATTAGCTGGGGATATGAAGTTATCGGTCAGTTTCAATCATGGGAAGAAATTGCTTCATACCCAATTGATAACGACCAACAAGGAAATAAAACCCTTCGTCCGGGTGACATTAAATACAAAGACGTAAATGGTGATAAGGTAATTAATGAAATGGACCAACGTCCTATCGGATATACTGAAGGCCGCCTACCGGCCTTCAACTTCGGACTTAATTTTGCTTTCCAATGGAAGGGATTTGATCTGGCTATGGATTTCACCGGAGCAAGTTGTACCACATGGACACAAGACAGAGAATTACGCGTCCCATTCACTAATGGCGGAAACTCCGCAAAATTTATGCTTGAAGACCAATGGCATTTGAGTGACCCTTCTGATCCTCAAAGTACACTTATACCAGGCAAATACCCTACGATGCTCGCAGGTAAAAGTAGCCATAGCAATTATTGGAAGAGTTCATTTTGGACACATAATGTGATTTACATCAAATTAAAGAATTTTGAACTGGGATATACTCTACCAAAGACTGTTAACAAACTTCTCAAATCACAAAACATTCGTGTATATCTATCAGGACAAAATCTGTTCTATTTAGCGAATATAGATGGCATTGACCCTGAAGTAACCTCCAATTCTGGTATACAATATCCCACAACACGACTCATTAGTTTAGGTTTTAACATAAAATTCTAATGATATGAAAAGATACAAATTATTCCTTTTACTGGCAATTTTGCTACCTATTACTTCTTGTTCCGATTTTCTAGACAGAGAACCTGACCAGCTATTATCGGACGAAGCTGTTTTTAATGATCCTAAAATGATAAAATCCGCATTGGCAAATATCTATGGACGAGCCCGATGGGGACAAAAGCTGGAAGACAGCAAGTCCTTCATCTACTTAGATGAAGCTTGTCTTTCCAATGGTGGACCTGACCAAACCAATGAATTTGCAAATGATTTATGGCGTATCTATCCTTACACTTTAATACGCAACATCAATCAGTTATTACGCAGTATACGAAACTCAGACCTGGAAACCTCGGAAAAGGTACAATTGGAAGGAGAAGTACGTTTTTTACGGGCATGGACTTATTTTAATATGATACGTGGCTTAGGAGGAATTCCTTTAGTCGGTGACCAAATTATGGAATATACTCCCGGAATGGACATAGAAACATTACGTTTACCCAGATCCACCGAAGAAGAATCTTACAATTACGTCATCAATGAATGTACAGCGATAGTTGACAACAATATGCTCCCGGAGGCTCCCTCAATTAATGCAGCAAGAGCTACAAAGTGGGCAGCATTAGCACTTAAAGCAAGAGCGGCCATATATGCTGCATCTATAGCCAAATATAACAATCTTATGGAGGCTCCCATCCGAACAGACAAGAATGAAATTGGCATTGATGCAAATAAAGCTAAAGGCTACTATGAAACTGCCCTAAAAGCCTGTCGGGAAGTTATAAAAGGTGGGAAATATCAATTACAAGAAACAGAGGCGGACAAAGGCGTTAATTTCTATAATGCTGTCACTATTAAAGAAAATAATGTAGAAGTTATTTGGGCTGTAGACTATAAATATCCGGGACTGACTCATCAGTTTACTACTTCCAATATCATGATTTCAGCTAAAGAAGACCAAGGTGGAAGTGTTATGACACCTATTTTGAATTTAGTGGAAGCCTTTGAATATGTTAACGATCGTGATGGAAGTATCAAAACCCATGCTAATGATGGTGATTATATCTATTATGATAAGGCTGAAGACGCTTTTGCACAAAAAGACGCCCGTCTTTATGGAACAGTCATCTATCCTGGAGCAAAATTCAAAGGCAAAGAAGTTATCTTCCAGGCTGGACGAAAATATCTGGAAAATGGAGCATGGAAAACAGAAACAAGCACTTGTGGCACTACAGACGAGGCAGGTAACACTATCACCGCATTAAATGGTCCTGTAGAAAATAGTGACAACAACATCAATAAAAGCGGTTTCAATATTCGTAAGTTCTTAGATGAAACAGCCTCAGCTGGTACTATCTCGCGAGGCAGCGAAGTATGGTACGTACAATTCAGATATGCTGAAATTTTATTGACTGCTGCTGAAGCGGCAATGGAACTAAATGATCCTTCTGCACTAGGATATATTAATCAAGTAAGATCAAGGGCAGGTATACAGCCCCTAGAGTCAGTAACCCTTAATGATATCATCCGTGAACGCAGAGTAGAATTTGCATTTGAAAACCAGCGTTACTGGGACTTAAAGCGTTGGAGAATAGCACACAAGCTATGGGACGGAGATGAAAATAATTCCGATGCTGTACAGTATGTATTATTTCCATACGTCATTCACCAACCGGGTGACCCAAGAGATGGAAAATGGGTTTTCGAAAAAAAGAAAGCTTATATGGCTCCTTATCCCCGTAACTTCCAGTTACGAAACTACTATAATTTTATAGATCAAGGTTGGATTAATAATAATCCGAATTTGACAAAGAATCCATATCAATAATCCTCTTATTTATATAAATATGAAACATCATTTTATTTACATATTGTCAATAATCTGTCTTCTATCTCTGCATAGCTGTAATCGCTTTGACAATTTCGATGAACCGGCATCTATGTTAAGTGGTAAAGTTACCTACAATAATGAATATATAGGAGTAAGAGGCAGTGGAAAAAAAATCCAGATGCAACTATATCAAGAAGGGTTTGGAAAAAAAGACCCCATTCCAGTATATGTTACTCAAGATGGATCATTCCAGGCATTACTGTTCGATGGTGATTATAAACTAATAACACGTGATAAAAACGGACCATGGGTAAACCACCGGGACACTGTTTATCTAACTGTAAAAGGAAATACAACCTGTGAATACCCTGTAGAACCTTACTACCTGATAAAGAATGAAAAGTTTTCCATCAATGGTAATACACTGAAGGCAAACTTCGATATCGAGAAAATAACAGATGGAGCCAAGATCAGCACCGCTTTTCTTTTAGTAAACAAGACTCAATTTGTTGATGATGTAAGTTCTATTAATAGAGTAAACATACAGAATATTTCTAACTTAAAAGACATGCAGATTGAAATGGACATCAGTAACATATCAGATCCTGTTCTGTATGCTCGCATCGGAATACAGATAACAGGATTGAGTGATTACCTATTTTCCCGAATAGAAAAGATTCGATAATAAAACATTTAATATAGAATAAGATGGAAAGAAGAAATTTTTTAAAATTAGCAGCTACTGCATCTATTGCCAGTGTCATACCTTCCATGGCTTTTGCCAATAATATCTATGGAGATCAGAAAACAAAAAACGAGTTAGCATACCACAAAATTAAAGATATCAAATTTAAAGTGGCCCAATTAAAATACCCACGCCTTGTAGGCAAAAATTCACGTCTAGGTCACCATGGAACAGGTCCAAACCTAACATTCTGCATACTAACAACCGATAAAGGCGCAGAAGGAATCGGGCTTATGAATGGTAACCGCAAAACTGCGGAAAGCCTTTTTCCAACTATTAAAGGAAAAAGTGTTGCTGATTTGTTCGCACCAACTATTGGTACATTAAATAAAGAAAATTATATATTTGATATCTGCCTGCATGATTTGGCAGGGGTAATTCTTAATAAACCTGTGTATGCGCTCATTAGTGGAAATGATCGCCCGATATTAACATCCTGCTATTCTGGTATGATCTATTTTGATGAAATGGATCCTATTGAAAACCCTGCCGGACTGAATAAAATATTAGAGAACTGCCTTTATGACTATAATTATGGTTACCGTCAGTTTAAAGTAAAAATAGGACGAGGGGGCAAATGGATGGCCAAAGACGAAGGACTAAAAACAGATATTGCTGTAACAAAACTTATTTATGACAATTTTCCTGATTGTGATATTCTTGTAGATGGTAATGATGCCTTCACATTTGATTATTTCATCGAATATCTAAAGGGTATAGAAAATATTCCTCTGTTCTGGATTGAAGAACCGTTCCGGGAGACATACGAAGATTATACCAAACTAAAAGAGTGGTGTTTAAAGAATGGACGACGTAATACTCTATTAGGAGACGGAGAAGCAAATCCCGACAGAGAACTCAACTTCAAACTTGGTGAGAAACAGCTACTGGACGTATATCTGGAAGACGTATTAGGTTACGGATTCACTCGTTGGCGTAAATTAATGCCCCAATTAAAAAATATCGGCATGATGGCATCTCCACATTCCTGGGGTGATGCAATAAAGACATGCTATAGTTCACATTTAGCAGCCGCTTATGGCAATGTCCCTACTATTGAAGGAGTAACATGTTTCTCTACAGATGTTGATACCTCTAGTTACAAATTGGAACGTGGACGACTAACACCTAATATAACACCAGGGTTTGGCATAAGATTTATCAGCTAAAGATATCATTATCAATTCTAATTAAAGAAAGAGGGTGCACTTCAATTTGTGAATGAAGTACACCCTCAGTTTAATTACAATAGGCTTTTGACATACCTTCCTTTCTCTGTTTCTTATTTCCTTTTTTCAAATCAATGTCCTTCCTTTACAAAGGATACTCTTCAAACGCGTACAGGATAGTGGATAAATAACGCTCTCCTGTATCAGGCAATAAGGCTACGATCATCTTCCCTTCGTTTTCGGGACGTTTCGCCAGTTCGGTAGCCGCATAGACGGCTGCTCCCGAAGATATGCCGACCAACAGCCCTTCTTTCTCCGCCAGCGCACGACTGGTACGGATAGCATCGTCATTCTGCACCTGAATAATTTCATCTACGACAGAAGCATTATAAGTCTTCGGTACGAAACCGGCGCCGATTCCCTGAATCTTGTGAGGTCCGGGCTTTCCGCCGGACAGTACCGGAGAGTCGGCAGGTTCTACCGCCACCGCCTTCACACTGGGATCGCGCATCTTCAATGCTTCTCCTACTCCGCTAATTGTCCCGCCAGTACCTACACCGGCAACGAAGATATCGACTTTCCCCTCGGTATCTCTCCATATTTCCAGTCCGGTAGTGCGTAGATGCATAGCGGGATTAGCAGGATTTTCAAATTGCTGTAAGATAACGCTGCCCGGAGTGGCAGCTTTCAACTCTTCCGCTTTGGCAATCGCCCCTTTCATTCCGTCGGCACCGGGAGTGAGCACAAGTTCCGCTCCCAGAGCTTTCAAGAGGTTACGACGTTCGACGCTCATCGTATCGGGCATCGTCAAAATCAGTTTGTACCCCTTGGCGGCAGCAACGAATGCCAATCCTACTCCCGTATTTCCACTGGTAGGCTCGATGATCGTTGCGCCGGGAGTCAAGACTCCTTTCACTTCGGCATCTTCAATCATTGCCAATGCCACGCGGTCTTTTACACTGCCCGCGGGATTGAATGATTCGATTTTCACGATCAGACGAGCCTTCAAGCCGTTACTCTTATTATAATTACTTAGTTCCAACAACGGAGTGTTACCTATCAAATCCGTCAATTTCCTTGCAATCTTTTCCATATATATCTGTTTTTAATTTCCTTTGTTTTAAGATATTACAAAGATAGTGCAGTTTTTGTTGACAGGAAATACCATATATGTGGTAAATTTATACCATCATTATCCGGTAACCTACCATTCATCAGGAACTATTCCAGAAAATCAGTCCGCATGGGACTGAATGTGTCTATCAATACTCCCGCTTCCAGACAGACGCATCCATGCGGTTCGTCGGGTGCTACATAGTAGCCATCGCCGGTCGACAGTATCTCTTTCCGGTCACCGATGGTCAGTTCAAACTTTCCACTTGCCACGTAGGTAGCCTGACTGTGGTAATGTTCATGCAACGTACCGACCGCTCCTTTCTCAAATTCTACCTTGACCATCATCAACTGTCCGTCGTATCCCATTATCTGACGACGGATTCCCGGAGCGGGGTGCTCCCATTTCAACTCTTTCTCAAACTGAAAAACTTCACTACGCGTTTTCATATTCTCTTTCCTATTTAAATAACTGAAAACAAAGATAGCTTTTGATTTCCGTCTACCAAATGGATTCTACGGAAAAGACTTGCAGGTCTTTCACTTCGATACGGTTTCCCCAGAAGTGGAGTCCCTCTTTGTTGTTGGTATCAGGGCGGCGTTCCATGGAATAAGAATACAGTCCGCCGTCGATAAAGACTTCAATAGAGGTGCGGTCAATGTAAATATCGGCACTCAATTCCATGCTGGTCGGGTCTTGGGGAGAGTAGAAACGGCCGTTCAGGGTATTGGAGTTCATGTCGTAGCCGATCATGCGCTGGCCGAAAAGGTTGAATCCGGCATCCGTGGCATGAGAGAGTTTGATCGTTGTCTTAATGCGGAGACAGTCGGCATCATAAAACTCTTTCAGGTGGCGGTTGGCCTCATCCGAAGAAAGAGATTTCCAGGAACGAAGAGGCTTACACAAGGATTCGACCTCCTTTACGGGAACGTTAACAAGGCGGATGCCGTCTTTGGTGGTACGCAAAGTCAGTTCGGTGGGGAGCATCATCATTCCGTTGAAAGGCATACCGGGGTGGGAGATTCTTCCCCAGCCTATCTGGATACGTCTGCCGTCACTTGCCGGAATATTGGTAAAGGTCTGGGCTGCATAGATACTTCCGGTGGTATAGCAGTATTTTCCGGCTTCGGGAGTAAATACCTTGCCATCGAAAGAGCCTAGCATATACGTACCGGTGGCACCGTACATCACCCACTTCGTGTGGTTCTTGTCACCGTCAACCGGCAGTTCGAACAATTCGGGACATTCCCAGAAGCCTGTAACATGGCTCTCGTATTTCCAGTCTTTGAGATTGGAAGAGGTATAGATGGAGTGTCCGTCGCGCTCGTTCAGTACCAGTACCCAATGTTTGGAGGGCGCATACCAGAACACTTTCGGGTCGCGTGTGTCCTGAGAGTTCCATTTCTCCTTGGAGTTAATCACCGGATTCTTGTCGTACTTCGTGAAGGTACGTCCTTTGTCAAGGCTGTAGGCTATCCCCTGCACTTGTCTGTCACTGCTGGCGGCAGTGAAGGCGGCAACCATGGCTGGAGTCTTGCCTTTATTGAATCCGGCGGTATTATCATAGTCGATGACTGCCGAACCGGAGAACATCGTTCCTAAATGGTCGGGATACAGAGCGTCCGGTAATTCTGTCCAGTGTATCAGGTCCTTGCTGACCGCATGGCCCCAGTGCATATTCTCCCAGTCTCTTTCAAAAGGATTGTGCTGGTAGAACAGGTGGTATTCGCCCTCATAATAGATTAATCCGTTAGGGTCATTGATCCAGCCTCTCCGGGTAGTGAAGTGGAATTGCGGACGGTTCTTTTCCTTATACAGTTCAGCTTGTCCTTCGATTTCGTCGGACTGGTATATTTTACTCAATCCCTTCTCATTGCCGTCGTAGGTTATCTTGATCGTCTTTCCTTTGAAAGCCGACACATCTTTAAACACCCAGTATTCCGCTTCATCCGGCGCCAGACGGATAACGACGGATAAATCCGGCTTGCCGTTTACTTCAAAAGTCATCCTTCCTCTGTTCTCTTTATGGGAGATGGGGAAGTTCAGATATTGCGTGGTTATTTTAAAAGATACTTCTCCGGCTATCGCTGCCAAACAGGAGAAGGACAAAACAAAAAGAGTAAGTACAGTTCTGCTTAATGTCTTCATAGCTATTTTATTTATTAGTTTGTAAAATCGGAGTAAATGTAGCCAATACGACCGATTTCTGATATAATAAATGATTCACAGACTATGAGAAACGTTACATTTCACAGATATTTTCCTTAAATGACCTGTATTTTTCATCACTTGGCCGTTTCTCTCTATTCTTTATCCCACGTTATTATTCAGCAGCTCTTTCGTCTTATCCGCAAGAAATAAAGGAATATTAATCAGATTGCCGTCTTGTTTCAAATTCAGCATCGAATATCGAATCCGGCAAGCAGGTTGATAAAGTTTCTCGTACTGAATCAGACTTTTACCTGTTATATTCTGGTCTGCTTTCACTTCTACCGGATAAATATGATTACCATGCTGAAGTAAAAAATCCACTTCTGCTTTATTACCGGAAGTCCAGTAACGGAACGAAGCCTGAAATTGTGCTGTAAGACTTTGCAATACATAATTCTCTGCCAATGCCCCTTTATATTCCGTATATCCGGGAGTGGACAATAACAAAACACTTGCATCCAGTTCGGACAATTGCCTCAACAACCCTATGTCTAATGCATAGAGCTTAAAAGTGCTCAAATCATCGTAGGCTTTCAGTGGCAGCCTGGGCGACTTGCTCAGAACTACTTTGTTGACAAGACCAGCTTGTTCCAACCATAAAATAGCATCTTCGTATTCACGCGCACGTGCTCCGGGACGAACCAGTTGATAAACAAACTTACGATTTTCTTTCGCCAATTGAGAGGGCAGAGAGTTCCATACATAATTGATACGGGGCGCCAACGTAGGTGTAGTATGTTTCACAAAATCCAGAGCATAGTCATTCAATATATCCCGAAGCGATGAATCCACTTTTTGCATATCATTAAAGTCAACCATCAAAGAAGCAGGTTCGGGCATACCGCCACAAATAGAATAGGCAATGAAGGCTTCCCGCAGTTTGTCGAAGAAGATTTGGGGAAGAGGCGCTATTTCTTTGACAGAGCACATATATTGATACATCGCCGGATCTTTCGTATTCAGAAACTCCGTAAAAGTCAGCGGATACATAGACAGATGATTTACTTTTCCAACCGGAAAGGAATTGCCTATGTGATTCAGGTAAATTCCAAGTAAAGAACCAGCGCAAGCCACTGCATATTCGGGTGCTTCTTCGCAGAAATATTTCAAAGAGTTCAGCGCTTCATTGCACTCCTGAATCTCATCCAATATCAGCAAAGTAGTCTGAGGATTAATTTTTCGTCCATGCAAAAAGGACAATTGCTGTATAATGCGCTCGGGGTCTTTAGTCGTTTTAAAGATATCACAAAGTCCGCTTTCATCTTTATCCAGACTAAAATAGGCAACATCTTCAAAGTATTTCTGACCGAAATACTTCAAAGCCCACGTCTTACCCACTTGTCTCGCCCCATGAATAACCAAAGGCTTCCTGTTTACATCCGTTTTCCAAGCCGCTAACAGCTGAATAATTCCTCTTTCAAACATACCGAGTCACATTTTTGATATCTGAAATGTGAGAACTTACACATTTTTGATATGAGTTTCGTGCAAATATACACATTATCCATATCAAATGAAAGGATATCACAGGTCTATTACTTGAACCTCTTCACATAATTAACGATCAGATAGCAGGCAGGACCGAGTACCTGTCCGTGGTCAAATCCTTGCAGTTCATATAAAGAGACTTTCCGATTGCCGATATTCTTCAATACCGATGCCAGCAGTGCATTCTCTTCGTACCGGTCAGCCATTTCCAGATTCTTATCCCCCGTAATCAGCACAACAGGAGCGGTATCCTTGCGGGCCTTGTTTACCGGAGCAAATTCGTCAATGATGGGGATTCCGTTGGGCAGGCCACGTTCTTTGCGGATGGTAAAATGAGTGACTGTCTGCCCACTGACCGGAAGATAGGCAGCTACACTATCCGCATCGGCTCCGTATGCAGCCATGTATTTCTTATCCATTGCCAGAATCAACGTAAGGTAACCTCCTGCCGAATGACCGGAAACAAAGATACGATCCTTGCGACCGCCATACTTTTCGATATTCCGGAATGTCCATGCCACAGCTTCGGCGGCATCTTCTATATAAGCCGGATTCTTTGCTTTCGGACTCAAACGATAATTAACCGCCACTACTGCAAAGCCTTGATCCGTCAGTTCCTTGGGAACAAATTTACTTCCTCCTTCCATACCACCGCCATGAAACCATACAATGGTGGAAAAATCTTTTTTATTCTCGGGATAATAAACATCCAGTTTACAACGTTCCAGACGATAAGCATCTGTTTCGGAGCCGGAAATGTAAGGTACATCCTTGTCGGTACGATACGTATCCTGTGCCTGAACGAGGCAGGCACAAAGCAAAAAGAGAAGGAGAAAACAATTCTTTTTCATGGTTTTATTCTTTTTCATTCTTAAACAAGGACAAATATAAAACCTTATTTTTAGAATCACGGTCAAAAAAAGAAGATATTAATATCTCCCGTCACAAACATTAATATATGTCGTGACAGGTCACTTTATCTGACTTCTCAGGTATTAATACTTGATACCGCATCTGTTTTATTCCTATATTTGCAATATTCTTTTATTGCATTTTAGTGGAAAATCGCATTTCAAAAGTCTATTTTAATATAACCATGATAAAATAAACTATAATGAGAAAACTATTACTCAACCTTTTTCTATCCACAGTAGGTCTCCTGTTTGCCGGGCAAGCATCCGCTCAAGAAGAAATTGCTCCGGGAATCATCAAGCTGCAAGCGGGAGAAATTGACACTTTTACCCCTTATTCCTTATTCGGCGGGAAACCTGCCGTAGAAGCAATGAAACAACTTCCGGCTGCAAAGCCGCCCTTCAGCCCCGACGAAGTACAAATAAAGATAACCGACCGTGGCTGTCTGATCGAAGTCCCTCTGGAGGACAACGAACAAATATACGGTTTCGGACTTCAATTCGAAACTTTCGGTCAGCGTGGCCTGCGCAAGCGCCCGATAGTAAACGACAATCCGCTGAACGGACTCGGATATACACATGCTCCGCAGACATTCTACGTCTCTACCAAAGGGTACGGTATTCTGGTCAACACGGCACGGTATACCACTTTCCTATGCGGCTCCAATCAGAAAACCGAGCATAGTCGTCAACTGCAAGCGGAAGAAAGAAAACACATTGCTACCACCACAGAAGACTTGTATAAGAACAGAAGCAACGGAAATAAAGTCCATATCGACGTACCCGGCGCCAAAGGCATTGAGGTATTTATCATCACCGGACCGGAAGTGCTGGATGTAGTCAAGAGATACAACCTCCTCTCCGGCGGCGGATGTCTTCCTCCGATGTGGGGACTCGGATTCAAATACCGTGTCAAAGGAGATGCGACGCAAGACTCCGTCATGCGTTTTGCCAACTATTTCCGCGAGAAACAGATTCCGTGCGACGTACTGGGACTCGAACCGGGATGGCAGACGGCCACTTACTCCTGTTCTTATCGCTGGAGCGACGACCGTTTTCCAAGGCACAAAGAAATGCTGGACCAGTTGCAGCAGAAAGGATACAAAGTAAACCTGTGGGAACACGCGTATGTTCATCCTTCTTCCCCCATCCGGAAGGCGCTGGAGCCCTACTCAGGCGATTTCCTTGTATGGAACGGACTGGTACCGGACTTCATCCAGCCGGAAGCACACAAAATATTTACCGATTACCACCGCACACTGATAGAAGAAGGCATCTCCGGCTTCAAACTGGACGAATGTGACAACTCGAACATATCTTTTGCTTCCGCCACATGGTGCTTCCCGGATATGGCACAGTTCCCTTCGGGCATCGACGGAGAAAAGATGCACCAGGTATTCGGTTCCCTCTATGTGAATGCGATGGACAGTATCTATCGTGAAAAAAATACCCGCACCTATCAGGATTACCGGTCGTCCGGTATGTTCATGTCTTCACGCAACGCCGTACTTTATAGTGATACATACGATCCCAAAGAGTACATTCAGGCACTTTGCAACTCGGCATTCGGAGGACTGTTGTGGTGTCCCGAAGTGCGTGAGGCACATTCTGCCGAAGATTTCTTCCATCGTCTGCAAACGGTGATTCTTTCTCCGCAGGCTATGGTCAATGCATGGTATCTGCAATACGCTCCGTGGCTGCAATTCGACCGTGGAAAGAACGAACGTGGCGAGTTCCTGCCGGAAGCAAAGAGGTATGAAGAATATGCCCGCACACTGATTAATCTGCGTATGCAGCTGATTCCTTATCTGTACAGTGCTTTTTATACATATTATAAAGAAGGTGTACCTCCTTTCCGTCCGTTATTGATGGATTATCCCAAAGATGAACGTTTGCGCACTATCAGTGACCAGTATATGATGGGAGACGGATTGATGGCTGCCCCTTTATACCAGAACAAGAAAACGAGAACGGTCTACTTCCCCGAAGGAACATGGTACAACTTCAATACCAATGAGAAATATGAAGGCAACCGTGAATATGAGATTACGACGGAATTAGATCAGTTGCCACTCTACGTCCGCCAGGGAACGTTATTGCCATTGGCCGCACCTGTCCCCTATGTGGATGCTCAAACCGTATTCGATCTGCATTGCAAAGTATACGGCGCTCCTTCGGCAACGTTCCTCCTTCTCGAAGATGACGGTATAAGTTACGATTTCCAAAAAGGACAATTCAACGAAGTAACGCTGGAAGCCGCAAAAGGAAAGGTAAAACTTAAAAGAACAAAAGAATACAAGCAGAAAAGATATCAACTGACAGATTACGAGTTCATCAATTGATTTCTTAATTAGTTTCACTGCTTGAAACTAGAGTTTCATCAGTGAGAAACTGTAGTTCCAAAGGCTTGAAACCAAAAGTTCCAAGCGTATGAAACTATAGTTTCAAGTAATGGGAACCAAAGTTTCAAGCAATGGGAACTGTAGTTTCATACCTTAAAACAAACTCGGCTTATTAATAGCTGAAATGAATGACAGCGTGACGGCAAATCTTTCCGTCACGCTGCTGTCACAGGTTGCTGTCACGGTCTTATGATTTAATTATCAGACTATTGTCACAGGTTTAGTGACAGATGACAGCAATTCTTCAAATTTATATCTTTATGTAGGCGTTGAGTTCAAGTCATAAACGCAGGGAAATCCGACTTTCTTCCCCTCGGTCCGGCATACGAAGGCTGCAAATACCGGTCGCCTTATCCCAACTCCACACCATACTTTCAGTGTCATCGTCCGGATTCTCTTCCAGACGTTCCGGCTTCACCTTCTTTACTTTCTTGCCTTGCACGGTAATTCCTTTGGGAGCCGTCTTCAGATACATACGGAAAATAAAGTTTCGGGGAGCGGGCACTGCATACCCTTTTCCTTCACGGGCACCAACCGAAAGAAGATAACCACCCTCCTCCGTCCGGAAGCGAACGGGAGTTTTGGCAAACTCATCCCGTTGATAGCCGAGGTCTTCTCCCTCATCTTCGTACAAAGTGAACGAGGCCTCCTCTCCTTTTGGTGCCGGAAATACTTCAAAGATCAGCGGATAGACCGGTTTCTCATGCGTGTAGTTCATCACCGGCATGGTGGGGATGATGGAACCCTGCTTTACAAACATCGGGATGCACGACAAGGGAGCTTCCACGGTAGTCCACTGTTCTCCGGTATAGACTGTTTGTTTATTGTTGTAGTCAATCCAAGTGCCTTCGGGCAGATAGACATTCTTCGTACGTGCCCCCTTCTTCACCACCGGAGCTACCAGCAGCTCTTGTCCGAACAAGAACTGGCCATCGGTAGAGAACGTTTCCATATCCATCGGATATTCCAAAAAGAGAGGACGCATGATGGGCAATCCCGTATCATGAGCTTCGCGGGCATACGTATAGATATAAGGCAATAAACGATATTTCAGTTCGATGGCCTCCTTCGCGTTCTTTTCCGCTTCCGGACCGAAGAGCCACGGTTCTACCGGATTATCCCCCTCATGATGAATACGGCTCAAAGGATTGAATGCACCGAACTGTATCCATCGGGTATAAAGTTCCGCCATAGATGGATAGTCTTCGATGTCTCCGCAATACCCCGTAATGTCACAGGTAGTAAACGGAATTACTCCCAGCCCTGCGGAAAGAATCACCGGAATCTGATTAGCCAGTTGCCCCCAGCCCTGCAATACATCGTCTCCATTTCCGCAATCTCCCGTCCAACCGAACGTATAACGCTGCAATCCCGCATAAGCGGCACGGGTCATCTGGAAGACGCGACGGTTCGGATTCCGTTTCTCGAACTGCTCTTTGACCACTTTATCCCAAGTCAGTCCGTAGACATTATGGATTTCGTCGTGCATACCCAGGTGATGTTTCATCACAAGGCGTTCGGTCTGCTCTTCGTTGCTCCATGCGGGTTCTCCCATATCCGTCCAGAAGCCGGAGATGCCATCGTCAATGGGTTTCTGCTGATAGGTTCCCCACCAGTCGGCTACGGCAGGTAAGGTAAAATCCACTACCCCACAATTTCCGCCCCAAGGCCACGGCATGTCATAACTCTTCCCGTTCGTGCTGTCCTTGACAAAATATCCCAGACGGTCCGCTTCCTCCCATTGCTTTTTGTTGGCTTGCGAGATGACCGGGTCTTGCGATACGACTACCTTGAATCCCATTTCTTTCAGGTCGGCAAGCATCTTTTTCGGATGCCCGTAGTTACCCTTCCGCCATTCGAAGTCCTGTAGATGTTCCGTCCAGCCGATGTCCTGATAGATAATATCACAGGGGATGCCGCGTGTCCGGTAGCCTTCGGCTATTTCGCGGCTCAGTTTCTCGCTTGTCAGCAGGCCACGACATTGCGCAAAGCCCAATGCCCATTTCGGAGGCATGATAGGTTTGCCCGTCAGTCCTACATACTGACTCAGGATTTCCTTATAGTCCTTGCCGAAGATGAAGTAGTAAATCATCTCCCCGTCCGGCGCCTCGAAGCTGTAATAATCACGGCTTTCCGTTCCGAACTTAAATTCTGTCTTATACGTATTATCAAGGAAAATACCATACCGGTAACTGCTCATAAAGAAAGGGATGCTCTTGTAAAGAGGGTCTTCCACCACACTGTAACAAGGTTTATCGCTGTTCCACATCTTGTAAGATTCTCCTCTGCGGTCCATCTTGCCGGTCTTTTCCCCAAGCCCGAAGAAATGCTCGTCACGGCGAAGCGTTTTATATTCCACCTTCTTCGTGCCTTCGCTGACGTGTCCTTTATCGGCATAGTCACTGAAGAGGAGTTTCTGATATTTGTCGAATATCTGGATGCTCATCGGCGACTTGTTCACCCGTATGCGCAGCTTCGAGGTAAATATCTCATAGCAGGCGGCCTGTTCGTCCACATGAACCGTTCCCACATCTTCCAGTTCTTCATTGATCACGGCAAAGGAAGCGTTTCTCCGTTGCAGCTTCCCGTCCGGCGAGAACCAGATTCTTACCACGGAAGGACTGCAAAGTTGCAGTTGCAGCGCGGCACTGTCCGCCAGGTGAAAAGTCACCTGACGTCCCTGCTGCGTAAAAGAGGTACATATACTTTTTGCGTTTTCTGCCCAGACCAACGCCGGAAACATCAGACACAACATCCACACCCCAAACTTATATCTAATCTTCATACCTATCGTTTTTAGTTATTCCGTTGCAACTGCCTTATTCAGCTACAATCATTGTCCAGTATTTCAAGGCAGGCAGTGTGAAGGAGACTACCCCGTTCTCCTGCGTAAATGCCAGTTCCTGCAAGGCTCCTCCGTGTACGTCCGGCGATGCCACCCACAATTTATTCACTTTGGCGGGCAGGTTCATCTGCAAGGCCGCTTTCGTGATCAGGGCAGGTTCGGGCATGGTGCCGTCCACGTCCCGCCAGCTAAGGCTGTTCGCCTGCGAGAAGTTAAGCAGATGCACTACTTGCTTGCCGTCTACCTGCTTGGCGTAGGTAGTGACCGACCCCAACTTTGGAGGCCATACGTTGAGTTTCATTTCTCCGTTGGTACAGTTCATAGCGATGCTGTTCTCCGTTCCGCCATCGCGGAGCAGGTTCTGATAAGACGTGAGGAAGTCGTAGTAGTGAACCATTGCCGTTTTCAGTTCCTCGCTCATCGTCAGGTTGTCGTTCGGAAAATATTCTTTGCACAGCATATGGTCACCACCCAGTTCGAGATGCGAGCCACCCAAAGCGAACATCACCGCATCCGTCAGCAGGATGCCCGCTGTATTGAACTCTCCCCGATGATCCGCCTTATTATAGTTCATATAGGCAGCGAAAACCGTATTCAGCTGATTATTGCCATACACTCCGTTTTCATACAGGACGGCTTTCAGATGGGTAAAGTCCGCCTCATCCGCCCACATCTCATTATAGAAGAAATCTACTTTGCCGGTTTCTCCGATCTGACGGGCACCGTAGCGGCTTACGGCATTCATCACCAGACTCTTGTCGGGATGCGCCTGCTTCATGGCTTCGATAAAAGAAGCATATCCTTCGCGGAGGTTGACCGGCGTACCGTCGTAGTTGTAAAGCGTTCCCCGCTTGCCCAACTGGTCGATCTGATAGCCGTCGAAGGCGAAGTTCGCATACACGTCGTCATTCCGTTCCGCCATATATTGCTGCCATTCCTTGTCGGAAGGATCTACCAGATAGATATTGCTCTTCCATCCGCTTGGCAGGTCGTGACTGTCTTTCGTGGTATGCGAAGCGTCCTTAAACAGATACCATTCTTCTTTCACCCCGTCGGAAGCCGCATCCTTCAATGCCCCGAAACAAAGATTATAGAACATGGACTTCATTCCAAAATGTTGTTGTGCCTTGATATAATTCTTCACAGAGCTTGTATGGACAGGGCGGTTCGCAATGTCGAGATATTCCTCGTCCAACTGCGTGCGTGTGCCGCCCAGCGGCCAATGATGTTTATTGTGCCAGTCCTGAAACTGTACCCAGTTGATGTGATGGCGGTTCAGATAGGCCATCTCTTCCAGCGTTTTCTCTTCTGTCTTGTCTCCGTCGAAATCTGCCACGAAGCCATATCGGGGGAACCGTGCCGGATGGCTGGATACATCTACCGCAATCGTACCGACGATGACGTCCGTACCGTTTTCCTGCCGGTAAAGTTCTGCCATGTATCCTTTGAAATCGGTGGAAGGAGCCTTCCATGTCCAGTTCGTACCGCTGACCGGTTCTTCTCCGACTATTTCTCCCGAAAGGCGATAGCGGACCTTTGTTCCGGCAGGCAAGGCATCGGCGGCAGTGAAAGTCACTGTCTCGTTCGGTTTATAAAAAGCCTTGTCGGTTGTCAGTTCCACGCATAAGTCCGATGTCACCGGAGTTACTTCGGTCACACTGCCCGACGCTCCTCCGTTCTGTGGGTTCGATTCATGATCGTCGCTGCAAGACAGACACAGGAAGGCAGCCACCAAATATATTATCTTCTTCATCTTGAATACTTGTTTATTGTTTTACAATTGAAATCGTTTCTTTCAACTGGTCAATCGTAATCCGATACGAGCCAGCTTCCTGAATATTCCATTTATTGTCCAGACTGCCGAGGTCTGTATCCGGATACATATTCTTCAGTTCCGCATCCGTTTTACTGGTAAATAAGGCTGTCTCCACTTCACCGGTCGGTGCCTTTCCGCTCTTGTCCGCCATCAGCCAGTCTCCGTTCCAGTCGGACTGCTTGTCGCAGGAGATCTTCATCTCCCCTGTATTCAGTGTACCGCTCCAGGTAAAGATGTAAGGGCTGTCGGCACTTTTAGCCATCGGGGTGGCGTTGTCGATGCTCCATCCGTTCGGAGTGGCATCGCCTACCAGATACAGTCCTTCGTAGGGGGTAAACGGACGCATCAGCATCTTTTCCTTTCCCTTGGCTGTGAGGAACAGCACTTTATAGGCCTTGCCGCATTCGCTTTCCTTCATTTGCCATTTATTGTCTTCACCTCCCAGTACAACTGAAGTGGAAGTATACGGAGCGTTCCCTTCGGTGGGATGGAAGAAAGCATCCGACTGACCGAAGTCCGTCACGGAAGTAAACTTAAAATCACCGTCCGCCTTCCACGGAATCACGGCACCATAATGGAACAGATTCATCTGAACGGCATCTTTAGACAGTGCCTCGAATCCCCAGCCATTGTCGCCGGTAAAGGAGCCGACAATATAGAATTCTTCAAAGCGCCATCCGATGTTTTCCGTTTCGGTCATGGTCATTGTCAGGTCGAGCAGGTCTACCTTGACTATATAGGTCGCTCCCTTGCTGACTGTAAACGGTTCGTCCGGTTCGTCGCCCGATGTGCGGTAGATAAGCCGTAGTTCTTCTCCGGCAGCGGCATCCCGGTTGTAGGATGGAAGAAATTCTCCCAATGTCGTTATAAACTTGAATACACCAGTATTCAGCTTTCCTGTCCACGTAAACTGTCCGTTGTCCGTGCGCTCCATAGGCGTCGCTTGATCAGCGCTCCATCCGTTAGGGGCAGCTTCTCCGATGAGGTAAAGCGTCGGAGTAACCGGTTGATAAGTAGTCACATCCAGCGCAACTGTGGCACGCTGCTCCTTTTCTTCCATTCCGGCAACAGTAGCGGTAATGCGTGCTTCCAGCGATACTTTTTCGGCATAGCCGACGCCTAGCTGCGTGTTCAGAAACTGATTGAGTTCTTCCGTTTTCTTCGTCCACTGATAAGTTCCCGTTCCTAAATCTACGGAATAGGCACGGGTGAAGTCGGTTCCCGCCTTGGCTATTTCCAGTGTATAAGAAATACGGTTTCCGCTTCCGTAGTTCGTTCCCGTAGTCCATGAAAGCGTTAACGCCTCCTGACTGTGATTCTTTTCGTTCAATACGATCTCCTGCTGATTCACCGTAAGAGTCAGCGTATCATGTCCCTTGTCCGTCTCCATATAATCCTCGGCGCAGGAAACCATCGCTCCGCCGATGAAAAGAGAGCACAACATCTGATATATATATTTCTTCATCATATGATCTGTCTAAATGAATGATTGTAAAAGCGATTAATAACCGGGATTCTGAGTCATCAGATTGTTAGAGTCCATCTCTGTCTGCGGGATGGGCAGCAGCAGACGTTCCTTCGTCACCTGATTCTTGCCGATGGATTTCAGGAACTCAATCGCATAGTTACCATTATTGATGCGAATCATGTCAAACCAGCGATGTCCCTCAAAAGCAAGTTCCATCCGGCGTTCGTGAATAATCTTTTCCCGCATTGTTTCCTGATTCAAGGTAGTCGGTACATCCGCCAGTCCGGCACGATGACGGACGATATTCAGAGGTGCGGCAGCCTGGTCGGGATGTCCCAGTTCGTTCAGGGCTTCCGCCTTCTTCAACAGGACATCCGCATAACGGTATACCACGAAGTTATTCGGGTTGGTATTATATTCCGGCGAAACGGTCTTCGACACAAGGAACTTCCGGACGTTGTAACCTGTACCCGACCATGAACGTCTGTATTCCATGCCGTCGAAAGCAGGACAGCCTTGATATAACACGGTCACATCTTTGCGCAAATCGCCCGCTTCGTACTCTTTGATAAATTCTTCCGTAGGCAGATTCCATCCGTAAGCGCCTGCCACCATACCGGAGTTGCGGGGTCCCATGAAGGTCGACAGCCAGGAAGACTGGTTGTCCCCTCCCCAGAAATCGTATTCCGTACTGCCGGAGTATTGTACTTCAAAAAGGGATTCCGCACCGTTATTGATCGTAGCATCGAAATTATCGGCATACTTGCACTGAGACAAATCATATCCCATCGCAGTAATCTGGTCGCACAACGTAACAACTTCACTGTAATAATCCCGATGATTGGGCGCCAGCGTCAGGTAAATATCTGCCAGCATAGCCATCGCCGCCTCTTTGCAGGCACGTCCCTTGTCATTTTCTCCGTAACTGCTCTTTGGGGGAAGCATATCCACCGCATTCTTACAGTCCGATAGAATCTGCGCATATACTTCATCTACCGTATTGCGGGCAATATCCGTCGACTGTCCCGGCTCAAAGGGCTGTAACCGCAAAGGTACGCCACCATAAAGGCGGACGAGGATATAGTAGTAATGAGCACGCAGGAAATATGCCTCACCCATGCAACGGTCTTTTATCTCATCGGAGATGGCAGCCGAAGGCAGATTGGAAAGCACGATATTACAACGTCCGATGCCTACCCACGGAGAACGCCATACGTACAGGGCAAAACCGTTGTCGCTCTGCGCTATAAAGTTAGCCGCCTGAACAGTTTCCAGTCCGTCGGTTCCTCCTCCGGCGCCTACCTCGCTGTTGCCGGCAAGGATGTCGAGGCTCCACAGGCGCTGATTATACATATTGGACGACTGCAACGTCTTATAGCAGGCAGTAGTCAGTGCTACGGCAATCTCATTGGTCACTTCCGATTCGGGGTCCACACCGTATTTGGGGTACTTATCCAGAAAATCACTGCACGATGTCAAGGCAAGTACGGCAAGTATCATTATAAAAGTCAGTTTCTTTTTCATTTTCTTCCTCCTGATTTAAAAGTTAAAGTTCAAGCCCATACTGAATGTACGCGAGATAGGGTAACGGCTGCTGTCTATACCGTTGACATCCACCTCGGGGTCGAAGCCCGAATATCCGGTGATAGTCGCCACATTCTCGCAAGAGAAGGAGATACGGGCGTTTTCCAGTTGAATCTTTTGCAACCACTTTTTAGGCAGTGTATACGAAAGGGTGATATTTTTCAGACGGAGATACGAACCGTTTTCCACAAATCGGTCGGATACGCGGCAGTTCTGGTTCGGGTCGCCCCAGATGGCACGCGGCATGGAGTAGCTTGTGCCTTCTCCTGTCCAGCGGTTCAGTACGGCTGTGGTCTGGTTATAGGCGGCAGCCATTCCTTCGTTGTCCACATTGTTGGCATTATAAATCTTGTTGCCTGCCACTCCTTGCAGGAAAACGGAGAGTTCCCATCCTTTGTAAGATAGGTTGTTGGAGAGTGAGAAGAACCAGTTCGGATTCGGATTGCCAAGAATCGTACGGTCTTCGTCGTTAATCACTCCGTCGTTGTTCAAGTCTCTGAAGCGGATGTCCCCCGGAGCTGCGCCCGGCTGGGTGGCGTGGCGGTTGACTTCTCCCCAGTTCTGGAAAAGCCCGTCGGTAACGTATCCATAGAAAACGTTGATCGGGTAACCGGCTTTCAGCATGGTCACGTATGAATTGCCTATCTGGTTGATAAACATCGGAGTTTCGCTGTTCAGGTCCAGAATCTCATTTTTATTGTAGGTAGCCGTTAAAGCGGATTCCCAGGAGAAGATGCCTTTCAGGTTGATGGTACGCAATGTCATTTCCACTCCTTTGTTGCGCATCTTGCCGGCATTGGTGAAAGTCTCGGTAGTATCTTCAAAGCCCGAAGTGATGGGGATGGAAGCCTTCACCAGCATATCGTTCGTATTCTTGATATAAGCATCCAGTGAAAGGCTGACACGCGAATCGAACAGGCTCATGTCCACTCCGAAGTTGGCCTGGCGCACTTCTTCCCAATGGATGTTCGGATTGGAGAGAGTGGTAGATACCAAAGCAGTGGAGTTATTGTTTCCGAAAGGATAGACACCCGTGTTGTAGGATGCGACAAATCCATAGTTACCGATTTCCTGATTACCGGTCACACCGTATCCGACACGCAGTTTGAGATCGTTCATCAGGAAGTTATCTTTCGGGAACCAGTCTTCCTGAGAGACACGCCAAGCCAAAGATACGGAAGGGAATGTTCCCCATCGGTTGTTCTTACCAAAGCGGGAAGAGCCGTCACGACGTACGGTAGCCGTCAGCAGGTATTTGTCTTCGTATGAGTAGTTGAGACGTGCCATCAGTGAAAGCAGTGCCCAGTCGCTTTGACTGCCGCCAAGGCTGTACATCTTTTCTCCGTTGTCCATCTCATGGATATTGTCGAACATGAAAATGTTTTTCTGTGCGTTCAGATAATCGTAGTTATTCCACTGTGCGGAAGAACCTGCCATCACACCTACACGGTGTTTCTTTGCAAAAGTATGATCGAATACGAAGTAGTTGTCCCACAGGTAGGTGAATGATTTGTTGTCGCTTTTGTAGCGGGAAGATTCTTCTACCGGATTCGGTTTCCAGTCGTATGCCGGCGTGAAGTTGTCGGCAAACCAAAACTTGGCGTCATAGCCGAAGGTACTTTTCAATTTCAGCCATTTAGTGAAGGTGATCTCTCCGGTGATGTTTGCGAGGAAGTTATATCCTTTCGTCTCGTTAGTCATCATGTGAAGCGTACCGATCGGATTGCGGATACTTCCGTACCATTGCGCCTCCTGTCCGGGACCGCTCCAACTGCCGTCGTCATTCTTCACCGGTTGGGTGGGAAGGGCTTTCATCGCATCACCGATACTGTATGTTCCTCCTTCTTTGACATCTGTGCTAAATGTGAGGTTGGTGGTGAATTTCAGCCATTTGTTAACTTGGGCGTCACTGTTCGCCTGAAAATTGAAACGGCGATAATTGACACTCTTCACAATGCCGGACTGATCGAGAAAACCGCCGGACACGTAATAATGCGCCTTTTCCGTGCCGCCGGAATAGCTGACCGAATAACTCTGCTTCACTCCCGTGCGCAGCATCTCGTCGAGCCAGTTGGTTCCTTTTCCCAATGAAGAAGGGTCTGCCCAGTAAGGGTTGGTGTTATCGTCATTGTTTGAGAGCATGTCATTGCTCAATGCTGCATATTGGGCGGCATTCAGCATATCAGGCACTTTAGTTGCATTCTGTATCGCCCAGTTCGCATTGACCGTTACCTTTCCGGCGCCTTCGGCACCGCGTTTACTGGTAATCATCACTACACCGTTGGCACCGCGCGAACCGTAGATGGCAGTTGCCGAAGCATCTTTCAGTACGTCTACCCGTTCCACATCAGCCATATTCAAGGAAGATAAGCCTAAATCGGTGGGAATCCCGTCGATGACAATCAGCGGGTTGCTGTTGTTGATCGTGCCCAGACCACGGATTTTAATGGTTACATTGTCCCCCGGTTTGCCGGCATCGATAATTTGCACGCCGGATACTTTTCCCTGCATTGCCTGACCGATATTGGCTACCGGAGAGTCTTTGATATCTTTGACTCCTACAGAAGATACGGCGCCGGTCAGGTCACTCTTTTTCATCGTTCCGTAACCTACTACAACAACTTCGTCCAATACTTCGGTATCTTCCTGCAAGGTTACTTTCAGTGCGGTTTTTCCGTTCACCGAAACAGTCTGCGTCTTATAGCCGACAAAAGAAATGGTCAATGTGCTGTTAGCAGAAACATTTAATGAGAAGTTACCGTCGATATCGGTAATCGTGCCGTTCGTGGACTTGCCTTCTATCACACTGGCACCGATCACCGGTTCGCCCGTGGCGTCCACTACATGTCCTTTTACTGTAATCTGCTGTGCGAATGCACTAAGAGATAGTAACAAGCCCCACATTATTAATAGGAGGCGATGTTCAAAGCCTTTCGACTTTATACTCTGTTCCATGTACATCAATTTAAAGTTAATATTAGGATTACTTTTTGTTTTCACTGAAACAAAAGTATCCACAATTAAATGCGCTTCTTTTGCCAGATAGCAAAAATATAGTGGTTTATACAACACAACACAGTATAAAACACTAATAATAAGAATATTACAGAATAGTAACCGTGCTAAAAAAGTAGTGGATTTCTTACTCTTCCACCTTCCCTATTTTCATTACTTTAGCCTCAAACTCATCCCGTTCGCCGAGTGCTTTGTTGCGGACACGTGTCCGGTAATTATAAATAGTGGTCACAGAGTAGCGGAGGAACTGGGCGATCTTGGTACTATCCGTAATCCCCAGACGGATCAGGGCAAAGATACGAAGTTCGGTATTCAGCAGTTCACCCTGCTTGGGCTGCATCGGCTCGACAAGCAACGCATTAAATTCTTCCACAAAGTTGGGGAAGAGTTGCAGGAAGGTCATATCGAAGTTTGCGTAGAACTCTTTCAGCTCTTCTTCGAGGAATTGGGAAGATTTAATAGCTTTATACAACTCCTCTACCCTGCCGGTAGCCGCAATCTTATTCAGGGAACGACGGTATAAGTCCATCTTATCCAGATAGGTGGAACACTGGTCCATATAGCGACCGATGTATTCCTCTTTAATATAGTTAGCTTCCGAAAGGGTATGGTTCATCTCTTTCAGTTGCGAATTGGAGTCATGAAGCTCACCGTTCAGCTCTTGCAGAAGCGTATTCGTGTCAATCACTTCCCGACGGGCGGCAGCCACTTTCTTCATCTGCTTGTAAACGAAGAATATAGCCACCAGCAGAAAGACGGAAAGCAGACTGATACAAATCAAAGATATCTTCATTTCCTGTTGCTGCCGCTTGGTTTTCAGTTGGTAAGCCTGATCGATGATGGGGAAGACTTGTGAGATTTCCAGGGTACGAAGGCGGGCATTGCAGAGCGTAGCATCTTCGAGCGAGCATTTCAGATAGTTGTATGCACGATCAATGTCTCCGTCTTCATATACAAGAGAGGCGAGTTTCCGTAAGGAAACATATTCTTTGACTGCCGATTTTAAATCGGCGATGGCCGAGAGAGCCAGAAAGTGTTTCTGCCCTTTCTTGTCTCCTTTGAGGCGATAGGCTTCTGACAAGGTATAAGTAATCATCGCCTTGGAATGATCGTCCAGAGAGGGTTTCCGGTAGAAGTCGGTCAGCATGGTTATTGCCTGGTCATATTGGGCGTGTACGGTGCATTTGTCGGCCATCACCAGCACATGGCCCAATGAGTCGGAGGCATTAGTCTGTAAAAGGGAATCCCGATACAGGTCCGTCATCCGGTAATACTCTTTTTTCTCCTTCTCGGTGACGGCATAATCTCCCATCAACCCGTAAATAGTACGATACAAGTGGTAATAATAGGGATAGAGATAATCAGACAGGGTTTTCTTGTCTATCTGTCCCAACTGCTCCAAAGCTTCCTTGTACATTCCGGTGGTTCCCATCACCTCTGCCATATTCATGGCGGCATCATCCAGATAATCCTGTTTGTTCAAATGAGAAGCCAGTTCCTGCTTCCGCTGTGCATATACATACGAAGAGTCCAGATTATAAGCCCGATATTCATCAAAAAGCCTGCCGCAAAATCCATAACGCTGCTCATCGGAGGTAGCCTCGGACAGCAACTTCTTCAAATCGGAGATGCGTACCTCCTTTTCTGCTCCGTAAGCCTGACGGTTCTTGATAATTCCGTCAATCTCACGAAGCAGCATATCTGTACTCTTATCATCATTTCTTGCGCAAAGCAAACAGGGAAGGACAATTGTCACGAAAATCAAAATAATCTTTCTCATAGCGCCATATGTATTATATCTGCAAAGATAAAAGTCTTTCAGAAACCGACGGCCTTCTTTGAGAAATTATTGCAAGTATTGGGAATAAAAACGTGTCCGATCAGTAAGCCCTCAAACCGAAATCAAAGCTCATCTTTTTAGTTTCCCGTACTTCGATTTTCAACTCATTCTTTCCTTTTCGCAAATATTGGCAATAATTACTGATATTGTACTGATTATATTGCCTGGTTTGTTTCACCTCCTGCGAAAAGACCTCCACCCCATTCAACCATACCTTCACATCTCCGGTAGCACGCACCCACAAAGACAAATGGCTGAATTCCTCATTGACATCAAATGAAGTTTCCGACACAATTTCCGAACGGGGAGGACAATCGAAAGGCAAAGAGGTCATTTTCGACTCCTGCCCGTTAAGGCTGACTGCACGGCTGACCGCACTCCCATTCTGAGTGTCGGGCACCAAAGTAATGACTTTCGCCGGATTGACATGATATAAACGATCGTGCATGAGATGCAACAAGCCTTCCGGAATTTTAATAACTTTCCGGTCATAAGTAATCAGACCATTTACTTCACCTTCGACATCAGTGGTTTGTGTATAAATCGCCGCACTCAGCCCCTGTGCTATCAATGTCTCCAAATCATAGACCAGACGACCATAGTTATCCATCAACGCCATTGCCCCGTCAATATTTTTATATCCCCAATTCCTCATATCAGGATTCCACAGATGTTCTTTGATGGCCCATCCATACCCTCCGAATTCTCCTAAGACAGAAATCCGATTGCCATTACAAGCGGGCAAAATCATGGAAGCAGACGGATAATTGTGCACATCATACATATGGCCTACTCCTCTGTCTGTCCAGCCGGTTACTCCGTCAATGATACGGCTTTTATCGTATTCCATTACCTTTTCCACTATCTCTACCGTATTATGCTGTCCCCATCCTTCATTGAAGACTACCCACGTTGTGATACAGGAATAAAAACGCAGACGGTCAATCATCTCGAACATCTCCTGTTGCCATTGGTTAGTATGTGATGCGGGTGCATTCCAGTCCGTTTGCGCATTGGGCTTAATATGTTCTTCGTCTTTTCTTTCCGTAGAGAAGCCGGATACCATATCCTGCCACATCATCAAACCCAACGAATCGGCATAATAATAATATTGCTCCGGTTCTACTTTAATGTGTTTGCGTATGGTATTAAATCCCATATTTTTGAGCTGAACCATATCCCAAAGCATTGCTTCTTCGGAAGGAGGCGTCAGCAAACCATCCGGCCACCAGCCTTGATCCAGTGTTCCATACTGGAATATTGGATCACCATTCAGACAAATACGCTGGTAACCACATTCATCTTTGCGGATACTGACCTCACGCATCGCAAAGTAGCTTTTTACCTTATCTATTACTTGTCCTTGACTTAACAACTCAATATTCAGATGGTAAAGTTTCGGAGAAGACGGACTCCAAAGAACAGCCTCCGGAACTTCCATTTCTATCTTTGAGGCTAATTTTTGCTCTGTCGTACCCACTACCTTACCTTCGTCCAGTAATTCCACTTTTACTTTTTCTCCTCCTTTGGCTTTAGCTACACTGATGTCCAGACTAACCGTCTTTTTATGAATATCAGCTGTAGGAAGAACCTGAAGAATATGGGTTGAATTTACAGCCTCCAACCACACAGTCTGCCAAATACCGGATACCGGAGAATACCAGATACCTTTCGGCTCCAACTGTTGCTTGCCACGGGAAATTGACTCCGTATCCGTAGGGTCGATAACAGCAACCTCAACAAGTTGCGAACCACCTTTTCTCAGCAATTTGGTTACATCGAAAGAGAAAGGATTATTCCCCCCTTTATGAATGCCCGCCAATTTGTTGTTTACCCATACCTGACATTCATAATCTACAGCTCCGAAATGCAAAATCACTGTTTTTCCTTTCCATGCGTCATCAAGGGTAAAGTTACGCTGATACCACAATTTCTCGGTAGGCAGAAAAGAACGCTGCACCCCCGAAAGGGAAGATTCGATAGCAAACGGAACGAGAATCTGTCCCTCAAACTTCACTTCTTTTTTAGGTGTATCCTGAGTAGTAACCGCATACTGCCATAACCCGTTCAGATTCATCCATTGCGAACGTTGTAACTGAGGACGCGGATAACTCTGCCATACATTTTCCAACGTAACTTTATCAGCCCAAACTGTTTTCATTCTATTTTCTTTCGGGCTTGCTGCGCAAGCGAACGTATGTGCCATAGCACTTACAAATACTGCAATTAGTAGTTTCTTGTTCATAAGTTCCTATCTTTTCTTTCCTACTGTGTTTTCCTACTTATCTCTATATTCTTTAAAGTCCTTCCGGCGTCCTTTATTATAAGTATTCCAAACCTTCGGGAAATAAAGCACATCACTATGGTCTGCCCACTCAAAATAAGCGTCTTCCAGTTCCTTTGCCATTTCAGGGTATTCCTTTATCAGATTATGTTGTTCTGTGCGGTCTTCTTTGATATTATAGAGTTCCCATTCATCACCTCTAAAATTCGCAGAGACCAGTTTCCAGTCACCTTTGCGTACCATACGATTACCTTCATGTTCCGCATAGATATAACGGTCCGGCATTTCTTCACCGCGTACAATAGGAAGGATTGACTTGCCCGGTGTAGGTACAATCTTTCTTCCTTCGTATTCTTCGGGATATTTAGTCCCTGCCAGTTCGATGCAAGTTGCCATGATATCCGAGAATTGTGCCGGTTGATGGTCAATACTACCTTTGTGTTTGATCTGTTTACCCCACTGGATAATGCAAGGAGTGGATATTCCACCTTCATGCGCATAATGTTTATAAAGTGTAAATGGGGTACAACAAACGTTTGCCCAGCCGGTTCCGTAATGATGATAAGTTCCCGGTAGTCCCATCTGGTCTAATTCAGCACCAACATGAGTATGATATTCTGTTCCAGTTTGCTTGTCGAAACCAAATTCATGCCATTCGGCACAAGCTCCGTTGTCCGACATGAACATGATAAATGTATTATCCAGTTCGCCGTTCTTCTGTAAAGTATCCAATACCCGACCAATATTGGTATCCATAATATCTATCATGGCAGCATAAATAGCCATACGGCGAGCCAGATCAGTCTGCTGTTCCTTTGTTAAAGAATCCCAGGCAGGCAGCGGATGTGTCTCATCCTCAAACAAACTTTCGGGAACAACACCACGCGGGCTTAATGCTGGTTTTCCTTGCAAAAGCCCCATCTTTACTATTCGTTTCCAACGTTGATCTCGAATCTTATCCCAACCCTGCAGGTAAATCTTCATATATTTATCCGTTACTTCTTTTGGAGCGTGCAACGGAAAATGAGCAGCATTGTATGCCAAATACAGAAACAAAGGTTTTTCTTCCTGATGTGCCTGATTAATAAAGTCTATGGCATAATCGGTTATTACGTTAGTAGCATAAAATTCTCCCTCTTTATATTGACGTGGGTTACGATCCTTAGGCAATCGGGTATATACGTCCGGATTCCAAAAAGAGTTGAATCCACCTAACAAACCATAATATTCCTGGAAACCGCGGTTTATCGGATTGGCGGTTTTGCCCAGATGCCATTTACCGGACATGGCTGTGAAATATCCGGCATCTTTTAATACTTCAGCAATGGTAACGTTGTCAGAATTGGAACGAAAGCCGGCATATCCTTTCGGCCATGCCGGACGGGTTGCATCCATGTGTCCTAACCCTGTCTGATGCGGATAAAGTCCGGTTAATAAATTGGCACGTGACGGACAACTCCGCGCACTGTTATACATTTGTGTCATACGGACACCCTGTTTGGCCATCTTATCCAATACCGGTGTCTGTACTTCTCCTCCGTAGCAACCTAAATCGGAGAAACCCAGATCGTCCGCCAATATAACAATGATATTAGGCTTTTCTTGTGCAAAAGTCATTGCTCCGAAAGCCAATCCCCCGGTTATCAATAGTGATGTTTTCATTTTGCCTGATAATTGTGATTAGGTTTAAATTTTCCGTTTTCATAAAGCATCGGAATCAATCCCGGCCGGCATGTCACTTTATATTCGGCCGCCTGTGCGCCACGAGGGTTAAAAAACATGGTTGCCCACCAGTTGCCATCCTTATCCTGAAACAGATTGTTGTGTCCGCCGCCGGTAATTGCGTTATACCGTTTACCATAAGGACCATATACATTGTCGGCAGTGGCAATGATACAATCATAGCTATAACGAGTTTTCTTATTAGTTACCCCTTCCTTCTCAACATAAGTGTCCCCCTTCGCCGTGCGGTGTGCCCAGATAGCTTGTACCAAATGATATTTTCCATCATATTTAAAGATGAATGCTCCTTCAACATATGGCTCCGGAGAGTATTTACTTTCTTTTAATGTCTTTATCTCTTCTGCCAGACCACTCATATCTGGCTTCATGCGTGCTATATAGTGGTTGTGACCGACAAAATATACGGTACCATCCGTATCTTCAAACAGGCTTCCGTCAATGTTTGGAAAAATGGCTTTATCCTCGTTACCTTCGATATTTTCATAAGGTCCCTCCGGCTTCCCGGTAGTACTCCGCAGAATAAAAGAGCCTCTTCCGCCTGCCGATTGATTCATGCAGGCTACAATAAACCAATTTTTCGCACTCTTTATATAGTGCATTTCCGGTGCCCATACAGCGTGGAAACGGTTATCCATCGGATCATTATTGATAGACTTCTTCGCATATTTCTCTCCCTCTTTATATACTTTGGGATCTTTCTGCCAGGTACCGTCTTTTTCCATTGACCAGATTCGTCCCATAGCTTCCCATATCTTCAGGTCTTTGGAGCGCCAAAGATACAAACCGTCATTCCAATCCCAGCAATGTCTCTGTCCCGGAAAGTGACGGTCGGGGGTAGAAGTGGTTCCAGTGATATAGTAGTAACCGTCGGGGCCTAGTGTTGCCCATGTGTCACGCATCCAGTAGTCAAATGCCGGTTGAACAGATTTTGGGACACGCAGCTCCGGAGCGTTTGTATCAGCAGTTCCATATGCTTGTGCCGATGCTGTGCTGACTGAGACAAATCCTGTCAGTAAAGCAAGTCCTAATCGCAATATAAATTTCATAGATTACAGTTTTATTATTTACGGATACAAAAGTAGGCTGTTACAGGATTGAGCTCATGGAACAATGTCTTTAATATCCGTCAATATGTACATTCTTTTGATTTATTATTGTTCAGGTTGGAGATAATTATAAGGATCCTGTTTAAAATGATAACGTTTCCGGGGAAGAGGGAGTGGATCCTGCAGACGTAATTCCCATGCGACTAACTTCGTCAGAAGCTCTGTCTGAACAGCACTGTATTTCTTTTTACCAAACAGGTTATCTACTTCCGAAGGATCTTTCTTAAGATTATATAGTTCTCCGTTTCCATAGTTATCCATCACCAGTTTCCAGTCGTCTTTTCTGACCATACGAGAGGTACCGCTTTGAGTCCAGGTATTGAGTTCATCAAAGTATGCAATCTTACCCGGCGTCAATGCCCCTTCCTGTTCGAAAGTAAGAGAAGAATCCAGTCCGACATGTGCTCCTCCAAAACCTTGTTGTACGACAATGCTGGAAAACTCTTCTTTGGGGTATTCTTTTCCGGTCAACATCGGCCATAAGCTACGACCTTGAACACCAGTCGGAATCTTGGCACCGATTGCAGAACAAAGAGTAGGAAAAATATCAGCAATTGACACATGGCTATCCATAGGGGCTGATTGATTCTTGACATGATATCCTGCCCATACCATCGGGATACGTGCGAGACTTTCAGAAAGTCCGGCTCCTTTGCGGATCAACCCGTATTCTCCCCAATAATCGCCATGATCTGAAAGAACAACAAAGATTGTATTTTCAAACTGCCCGCTGGCTTTTAGCGATTCGACCAGTCTCTTTATCTGGTCATCTATTAAACGGATCATGCCGATATAATTAGCACGGATTCTGGGTAGGTCCTGTTCCAGATTAGGACAAGACGCATCTTCCAGTTCTGCTAAAATGCGATATTTCTCTCCTTTCTTTTCCAAGTCTTTACGTGACGTCTTCAATACGGGAAGCTTATCCGGCGAAAACATAGAATAATAAGGTTCGCAAACCTGATAAGGATTATGAGGTTCCGGGAAAGATACCCACACAAAGAAAGGATTCTCTTTTTGACTCTCTATCCATGACAATGTCTCATTCACGATTTTAGCAGGGTGTTGCTCCTCTACAGGAATTGGCGAAGGTTCCAGCCATTGTCCCCTGGCTTTCTGGTTTAAGAAACGGGCTGTTTCTTTTTCTTCGGGAGTCGTTTTCTTATTTTTACCCCAATGCCCGTATTCTGACCAAAAGTCCAAGTCAGCAGGTTTCAGATAAGCATGGTTTTTACCTACAAGTGCTGTTTTATATCCGTTTTCTTTTAATACGCCCACCAAATCCTGTTCAAAAAATATGTCCGGAATGTTGTGGTTGGTACGTACATGGGTTGCCGAAGGAAAACGTCCGGTGAACATGGAGCAGCGGGCAGGAGAACTGGCCGGTGCTACAGTATATGCTTTGTTAAACCATACATTTTCCTGAGCTAATTGATCTACATAAGGAGTAACTGCCAGAGGAAAACCTTCTCTGCCACATAGGTCAGCACGCTGCTGATCGGTCATAATGATTACAATATTCGGCTTGTCGGTTTGTGCCAGCAATGACATAGACAAACCCTGTAATGCTAATCCAGTAATACAAAACGCTGCATTTCTCATATTTATCTTATTTAAAACGGTATACAATCATTGAAGAAGCCTCAAGCTGCAAATCTTTGTTTAAGTCCAGTGTTACGGTCGACTGAACTGGCTTTACTGCATCCGGCATTTCCGGAGTGTTATTCTTTCCGGGTTCCAGACTCAATGTTATTTTTTGTGCCTGTATCTTTTTCCCAAATCCTTTCACTGCTGTTTGAAGTACCACCTCCTGTTTTCTCAAATTGATCAGTTTCAGGATATATTCTTTACTTTCACTATCATACCCCATCGTAACGAATACATTCTGCAACCCCTTCATCCCCTGAATCCCAGCATCCAGGCATACATCGAAAGTGTGATCTCTGAACATTTTTGATAAATAATAGAAAGATGTCCTGATGCTGCAATCTACCCCATTGATTAGCATTGAGTGCAACTGACGATGCTCTGAAAAATCCCAATGGCGCATCACCGGACGTTCTGCCAATAATGGATTCAAGTCTCCATTACGTTCAAGAGACATTCGTACCGCTCCGCTGGCTAACAGATTATAGGGATACTTCCCGTCAATGCCCAATTCTCCAACAAACAAATCCGCTATTCCCCGTTCATAGTTGTCAAAACGGTAATGCTGCTTGCAAGCCCATTCGACAGGTTGATAATGGTGTTCATCGAATACCTTCACATTCTTCGGGTTCACAAACTTCGCAATATCAATCCGTTTGTCGTCATTTTCTTTGCCTATGATACTGTTGGCTATGTATATCAAGTCGGGATACTGTTTGTGTAACGCTTGATAAATCTTCTCGTAACGTTCCCAATAAACAAGTCCGAAGTCTTCGTTTCCAATTTCAATGTACTTTAGAGGGAAAGGCTTCGGATGTCCGTTCTTTACACGTAAAGCCCCCCATTTGCTGGTTTCCGGACCGATTGCGTATTCTATGGCATCCAGTACATCCTGAATATAAGCATCCAGATCAACGTCCGGTTGAATGAAATTCCAGGGAGAACTTTGCTTTACCCAACCTGTACAGATCATCCCTGTAGGGATTACGTACATAGCATCTGCTCCCAAATATTCGCACAATTCGTAAAACTCATGATAACCAATTCCATCTGTACGGTAGTAAGGCGCCCATTTACTCCATTGTCCCGGTCGATTTTCAATGGGACCTATTGTCTTTTTCCAGTGGTACATGGTAGCTTCATTCACCCCATGCACAATACATCCGCCGGGAAAACGAATGAAATCCGGTGCATATTCTTTCAAGTTCTGCATAATATCCGCCCGAAAAACTGATTTTCCATTGTCCCATGTATCAGAAGGGAATAAAGAGACAACATCCAGTTGGAATTGCCCTTTACCTAACGGCTGAATGGCAAGCATCCCCCGTTTGACATCTTTATCAGGTTTTAATGTTCCGGTAAGTTTCGTCCACTCTTTACCCTTTACATCCAAAACAAGCTGAGTACTGACCGGTTTACCTTGTTCGTCTACCAGCATAACTTGAAGAGGAGCTGTATAATTTTTGCTTTTTATATACATGGAAAGATGATAAGATACCTCCTTTCGTAGATTCATACCGTAATATCCCCGATTCAGAATCATTGCCTCCGGATTGTTTGCAATATCTTCAGTCACGTTGACCAGCATTGAATACTTATTCTCCTTATTCAGAGGATTTTCTTCTGTACGGCTAATGAAAATGGGAGTATAAGACAGAGGATAAGTGTTCCATCCGATCAGAGGGTCTACATGAAATACATCTTTGTTTTTTCCACGCGGATTCGGTACATTCTGATAAAGCCCATTTTTGACCGCCAGATCTGCGGGTGGAGTTGCTTCTTCGAATGAACGGTTGCGCACCAGTTCGGCATGCAAGGCACCTTCTCCTATCATACCAATCTCTTCATAATGGAACCCATATTGGACACGGCTTACTTTGCGTGTTTTCTGTTTGTCGATATGCAAAACACCCTCATGAGTATCATTTACCTGGCTTCCTGTTATCGGCTGGATAAACATAAAACAGCACAGGCAATACACTGCCGTTCTGCAAAATTTTGTTTTCATGGTCTTTTCATTTGGTTTACGATACAAATGTAGAGAATTCAAAGAATAAACATTCGTAACATCATGTTCAATATAAGGAAGCATGTATTGTTTGAGCCCATAAAGCTTCGATTGTGCACATAATTTCTAATGGAATATACATTTGTACTAGAAAAACCGATAGAAAAAAGACTATCTTTGAGCGTTAAACAAGGAGTAGAATCAGATATGAAAAGGAGTACACTCAAAAATCTTATATCGGTAGCAGTTTGTTTATTATTCCTGCTTCATCCGACATTTGCGGAAGGAAAAATCCAATATAATAATGTCCGCTTCAAACAGCTAAGCATTACAGAAGGGCTTTCTCATAATACTGTCAATGCCATATCTCAGGACAGTAAGGGATTTATGTGGTTTGGCACCAGGAATGGATTATGCAGATATGATGGGTATAATATTACCCGGTACTTTCACGAAGAAGGGGATTCCACTACGATCAGCCATGATTTTATCACCAAACTATATAATGACCCCTGCCGGAATGTCCTCTGGATTTCTACGGAGCAAGGAATCTGCAAATACAATCCTCAGAATGAACAATTCACACGCTATCACATAGAGGGAAACAATAAGAACAGTGTCTTATTTCTGAACACGTCTGACAGCAGATTACTGACCGGATGCAGTAACGGCATCTATCAATACGATAATGACAAAAACAGCTTCACTCCTTTTATATTAAATGAAGGAAAAGGAGAAAATATTCGTGGACTGGTAGAAGACTCAAACAATGTTCTATGGATAAACAGTAACAAAGGGGTGAAACGCTATAATCTAAAGAAGGAACAATTTGAACCGCTGCCTCTGAACATCCGTCCATTTTTGGAAACGTGCATTCAATTAGTTATGTTGCCTGGCAATCAGTTGTTATTCAATACACCTCAAGAGGTATTTGTGTATAATATCAATAATGATTCGCTGTATCCTCTGGCCGCGATCAAGGATATCAGACAATTCAGATGTGCAACAACTGATACTATGAACAACATCTGGCTGGGAACCGAAAATGGAATTTTCATTTATGACCAGACCTTTCGGTTAGTGACTCACTATCAGCAGTCGGAAAGTGACTTGAGCAATCTGAACGATTCTCCTATTTATAGCCTTTTTGAAGATTACAATCATAACATGTGGGTTGGAACCTATTTCGGTGGTGTGAATTATTTTATATATGCTTCGGATCAGTTCCGGATTTATCCTTATGGAAACTCTCCCAATCATCTGAGTGGTAAAGCTGTACGCCAGATCATCAATACCCCGGACAACGGTCTCTATATTGCTACCGAAGACGGAGGGCTTAACTACCTGAACAGCAATCGGGAAATAACGCGTTCCGGACGACTCCATGAACGGATGAATATAAAAGCCCGGAATATACATTCCTTGCTGATTGACAGTAAACAGAACCTATGGATCGGTCTGTTTCTTCGGGGAATGAACTATTATATGCCCAAAGAGAACAAAACGCTTTCTTTTAATGACGGAATGGGGAAAAACTCATCCGGGTTCTGCATCATAGAAGACGAAACCGGCAAAATCTGGTATGGAGGGCCGTCGGGACTATTTACCTTGAAGAAACAGAACGGCAGTTTCCAGTTAAAAAAAGTTTCTGCACTTCCTGTCTTTTGCATGCTTAACCTCAATGACAGCATTATCTGGACTGGAAACCGTCAAAATGGAATATACCAGATAAACAAACGAACAGAAGAACAGACACCTCTTCCACAATTCTCATCCAGTAAGTTGTATATGACTTATTTATATATGGACTCGCAGGGGAATATTTGGGCAGGAACGAACAATGACGGGCTTTTTGTTCTGAATAAAAAAGGCGAAAAATTGAAAAGTTATTCGAAGAAAGAATTGGGATCGAACGCTATAAAAGGTATAATAGAAGATGATCAGAACACTATATGGATAGGAACAGACAACGGATTATGTAATATTCAGCCGAAATCCGGATTAATCAGCCGGTATACCATAGCCGACGGACTGCCGACCAATCAGTTCAATTATTCCTCTGTCTGCAAGAAACCCGACGGCGAACTGTTCTTCGGAACAATTAATGGAATGATTTCTTTCTATCCTGAACAGGTGCGCCCTGTAGAACCTCATTTTAATATCGCTTTGACAGGAGTATGGAGCAATAACGATGTCGTATCTTCCAGCAATCCGGATGCGCTACTGCCCGCCTCTATCTCTGAAAGTGATGTGATGACGCTTACCCACGAACAGGCACAATCCATACGTATCGAATACTCAGGGCTTAATTATCAATACAAAGATAAAACGCAATATGCCATGAAGCTGGAAGGCATCGATAAAGAATGGCAGTTTGTAGGCAATCAGCATCAGGTACGTTTCTCTAATCTCCCGACCGGAGATTATACATTGAAGATTAAAGCAAGCAATGACGGAGTAAACTGGGATGAAAAAGGACAGAAAGAGTTGACTATCCATGTACTACCTCCGTGGTGGCTTTCTATATGGGCCTATCTGACCTACGTATGTATGGTTCTCTGCATCATCTATTTGGCATATAAATATACCAAAGCCAGGTTGATTCTTCTTATGAGACTGAAAACGGAACATGAGCAACGGGTTAATATGGAGAAGATGAATCAATCGAAAATAAACTTCTTTACGTACGTATCTCATGATCTGAAAACACCGTTGACTTTGATCCTGTCACCACTTCAGCGGCTCATCAAACAGAAACAAATCGATAATAATGATCGCGAGAAACTGGAAGTCATCTACCGCAATGCCAACAGAATGCATTATCTTATTGATGAACTGCTCACTTTCAGTAAAATCGAAATGCAGCAAATGGAGATTAACGTCAGAAAAGGAAACATCATGCATTTCCTGGAAGAGATTTCTCATATCTTCGATATTGTATCTAAGGAAAAGGAGATTGATTTCATTGTCAGTCTGGAAGAAACGGATGAAGAAGTCTGGTTCTCTCCATCCAAGCTGGAACGTATCATGTATAATCTGCTGTCGAATGCTTTCAAATACACCCAGCCGGGAGATTATGTGAAACTCAGTGCCAAGCTTCTCAAAAAAGATTCGGAAAATTTCATCGAAATATCAGTAAAAGACAGCGGCAGAGGGATTCCTAAAGAGATGAAAGATAAAATCTTTGACAGCTACTTCCAAGTAGAAAAAAAGGATCATAGAGAAGGCTTCGGATTGGGGTTATCTCTCACGAAGTCACTGATTCATATGCATAAGGGGGAGATTAAGGTTGAAAGCGAAGTCGGAAAGGGATCGGAATTTATCGTCAGCCTGAATGTTTCAGAATCTGCCTATAGCTCTTCGGAGAAATCTTTGGAAAGTATCACGTCCGAAGAAATACAGAAATATAATCTGCGGATGAAAGAAACGATTGAACTGATTCCCGACCAGTTGATTTCTACCGAGCAAGATAACACCGACGTCAAAGAAAGTATCCTTATTGTAGAAGATAATAAAGAGATGAATGATTATCTGGCAGAGATATTTAGCAAAGATTATCAGGTATTTCGTGCTTACAATGGTGCTGAGGCTTGTAAGTTACTGAAGAAGCAACTGCCCGATCTGATAGTCAGTGATGTAATGATGCCCGTGATGGATGGTCTGGAATTAACGGCATACGTCAAACAGGATTTGAATAGCAGTCATATCCCGGTAATTCTGCTAACTGCTAAAACCGATGAATTGGATCATACTCAAGGGTACTTGAAAGGGGCGGATGCGTATATAACCAAGCCTTTTAATGCACAGAATCTGGAACTATTGGTTCAGAATATGCGTACTAACAGAAAGCAGAACATTGAGTATTTCAAGCGGATCGAGAAGCTGAACATTACACAAATAACGAACAACCCACGTGATGAAGTATTTATGAAAGAGTTGGTTGACCTGATTATGGCTAATATCAAAGACGAAGAGTTCGGAGTTACTGAAATTATTACTCATATGAAAGTGAGCCGAAGCCTGTTGCATACCAAGCTTAAATCATTGACCGGATGTTCTATCACCCAGTTCATGCGGACTATAAAGATGAAAGAAGCAAAGATTCATTTGCAGAATGGCATGAACGTATCAGAAGCTTCGTATGCCGTAGGAATGTCCGACCCTAACTATTTTACAAAATGTTTTAAGAAAGAGTTTAATATCACTCCTACTGAATTTATCAAACAACTGAATCTGTAAATTAAAAAACAAACTTAAAAGTAGAAAGTAGAAAATTTATTGGATAAAGAATTCCTATGCTAAATTTAGCTCCGGCTTGTGCAATAAATAATCCCTTTCAGTGCATAAATTAATTCGTCCGCCTATAGCCGGACGCAAGTTTGCCTATAGCCGACGTTGCGTTTGCCTATAGCCGGACGAAACGTTGTCTATAGGCGGACGAATTAATTTATGCACCTGCGGACATTATTTTTTATAAAGAAAATGTTTATTGTATTCGACAGCAATGATTGCAGTAGTTGGGAAGCAGATTCAGAAGCGAATCAGAAATGAACCATAATAGAGAGGGAATCTCCAAATTCTAAATGCTTTTTAATATACAAATAGCCTTTAATTCTATACACTGTATTAGTTTAGTTCGCATTGTTATACTTTTTATCATTTCATTCAAATTAATAGGTTTATTTATATCTGTTACTGGATAGCGAGATAACTTACCTCATCAATATCAAAGATAAAACATTTATCTTCCTGAATCCATTGTCCCATGGGGTGATCACTTTTGTTTGGAAGGCATATGATCAAACGCCCGCATTTCGGTAGCTTGCCCTTCGTCTCCACACGCTTTCATCCATTTCTTTAGTTCTGCATCCAGCCGAATAATAATATTGGAGTATTTCGTATTTCCTGCCAAATTGTTCATGCAAAATGGATCATTCCGTACATCGTACAATTCAATGGCAGGACGATGCTGATACTTGAATGTCATCGCCTTTGCATGGGCATCTGTCTCTGCAAGCTGTTCCCATTCTTTAAATAAAGGCGTAGCAGTCATCGCATTCTGAAAGGTTGCCTCCGGAGTAAGGTTAACAATATATCGATATCTTCCATCATAGGCTGAGCGTATCCCGTAGTACTCCGGACCTTTATTTATTCCCCTGCTAGTCTGAAGAGAGAAAGAATATTTCTTATGCTCCTTCTTCTTCCCTGTCAAAACAGATTTAAAGCTTTCACCATCTACTCTCGTCTGCGGTTTTCCTCCTGCTATATCGACAAAAGTAGGAACTATATCCACATATTCTACTAATGCATCACTGACACTCCCCGGTTTGACTACTCCCGGCCAGCGGACAATGCATGCCGAATGTACGCCTGCATCATAACAAGTCCATTTGGCAAAAGGCAGACTGTTTCCTTGTTCACTCAAATATACTACAACAGATTGATCAGCGACCTTTTCCTGTTCCAAAATAGAGAGTACGTTACCAAACTCCTGATCCATAAAGTTGACTTCTGCAAGATACTTAGTAAACTCCTGACGTGTTTGTGGAACATCTACATACATAGGTGCCAAAGTTAATTTATCCGGATCGAACTGTGAGACATCACCTTTATTCCAAGGGGTATGTGGCTGATTGGAAGCAACAAACAGGCAAAACGGCTGGCCTTTCCTTTTGCAATCAGCGATAAATTCCTGAATAGCTTCAAAATGTAATTCCCCCTTTTCACTAGGCACGTAGAGGTCAAAGGGAAATACTGACTTTGGAGCAACATGCTTCTTTCCAATCAAAGCTACTTTATACCCCAATGGATGCAAATGATGCACAACGCTTAAAGTACCCTGATCAGCACAAGTATGGTTTGGATAAGCTCCGCTACCCACAGGCCATAAACCTGTATACAGATTATGGCGGGTAGGCGATGACATAGGAGCAGCTTGATAGGCTTGGGTGAAACGCACTCCCTGTGTGGCAAAATTATCTATATTGGGTGTTTTCGAATCCACACTTCCATAGCAACCTAAATCGTAATATGAACAATCATCGGCTATGAACAACACCAAATTAGGCTGCGTGATTTGCTGTGCAAAAGAGCAAGTTGTCGCACTTAATGCAACAGAAACACTCAAAAATAGTCTATTCATAATTTATTTCTCCTTTCATGGGAGTGCTTAATTTAAACATATATCTTTAGTATCCGGGATTTTGTTGTACTCCATCATTGCGAGAAACCTCTGCAAATGGTATCGGAAAATATTTCTTTCTTGCAGCCATAACTCCTTGCTTTTGTACATCCGCAGCCGGTCGTGATGGGATGAATGTATCCTTTATGTAGTCATACATCTGCGTGTTTTCATCATACTTCATACGAATAAGGTCGAACCAGCGTTTCTGTTCACCGGCAAATTCCAATCCCCGTTCCATGAATACCAGCCAGCGGAATTCTTGTTTGGTCAAGGTACGTCCGATATTATCGGGTCTGTCCGAACCTATATACTTCGGATAAGCACGTTCGGTTCCGTTCGCTTTGCGCGCACGTTCACGCACCATATCGATAGCCTGGCAGGCTTCTGTGTACTTTCCAAGTTCGTTCAATGCTTCTGCTCTTATAAGATACATATCGGACAGACGCAGACGTGGCATATCGTTTTCATTGGTACGGTTATTGATACCTTGCGGATCAATAAATTTGCGGATATATCCCCAGTTCTCCTGTGAGTTGCCTCCGGCAGCAGGATATACGGTTACAATATTGCCCAATACTCCTGTATTATTGTTCTTTTGTTGAAAACGTCTCCAGAATGTAATCTCAATCCGGTAATCTTTAGAAATGAGTTTGGATTCATCAATGGATGCATCAACAGAGGGATCACTGTATCCTAGATTACCCTGATCGTCCTGAAAATATCTGATAAACCATTTTTGTACCCTATGAGCTCCTGCTCCTTTTCCATAGGGATTTCCAGAAACCAATTTACCACCAACCTGCACACCTGCCGGATTAAATAAATGAGCAATATTAGAACCCAATGACTGATCTGCTAAAGCATCTTTGTCACGAAAGAAAGGTACTGAGAAGATATGTTCGGTTTGAGCTAATGACTCTTGCTCAATGTCCCATAAATTCTGATAATCATTGACAAACGTATATTGTTCGGAAGAAATCACCTCTTGGGCTTCTCTGGCTGCATCCTCCCATCTTCCGAGAGTCAAGTAGACTTCCGCCAAAAATGCATGAGCAGCTCCGTTAGTTACACGTCCGCTTGTGTACGCCGGATCTAAACGTTTCGGCAAACGGGGAGTATCATCATCGTTCAGTCCAGCTGCATATTCAAAATCACTTATTATCTGTTCGTAAACTTTAGATGCGGGAGATTGTGGTACATATGCGTTTTCAATTCCGGTCACAGGCTCAATAACAATAGGAATACCATTAACACCACCATACAAGCGCATTAAGTCATAATGATAAAGTGCTCTCAGAAAGTAGGCTTCTGCAATGATTCGATTCTTATCATTTTCACTTTTGAAGGAAATAGAAGGAACACGTGCTATTACTTCATTAGCGTTTTTAATGCCATTATATAGCTCTCCCCAAAAATTAACAACTGGAGCGGAACCAGCACTGTGTGTATTGTTGGAAACAGTGGCAGGTACAGCGTTTCCGGTAGAGAACATAGCGTCTTCATAGGTCGGAAGTATGATAGCCCAGTTTGTTTTATGATAAGCGAAAGCGTAAAGAGTGGAGTATACCCCGTTAATAGCCGCCAAGGCATGATCTTCCGTTTTGAAGAATCCGTCCTCTTTTTCTACACGGTCTACAATATCTACATCCAAACAGCTTGAAAGCAGCGCTGTTCCTATCAGTAAGGATAATATATATTTCTTCATATTTTCAGTATTTTGATGTTAAAAAGCTAGATTTATACCCATAGAATACGTACGGCTAGAAGGATAAGCAGCATAGTCAACATTAGGTGACATAGCGCCCGAAGTAATGCTGACTTCCGGATCATAACCGCTATAATTAGTGATTGTAAAGACATTGGTAACGGTACCGAATACACGTATACTACGTAACCATCGTAGTTTTTTCAAGCTAAACTGGTAGGCGAGTGTCAGATTCTTCAGACGGAAAAATGAACCATCTTCAAGCAAGAAGGTAGAGAAACGCTTGTTAAAGTAAGAACTGCCTTGCGAACCGTTTACTGCCGGATAAAAGTTACTAGTTCCTTCGCCCTGCCATCTTCCTTCCCAAGCCTCAGCACGAATATTGTCGTTGGTATCTGTAAAAGAATCCAAGAAATAACGGTTCAAATTGGCGATATCACCTCCTACACGGCCCGTGAAAATCATGGATAATGTCAGCCCCTTCCAAGATAGCTCAGAATTAATACCATAATTGAATTTCGGTTCTGCCGTACCGATGATAGTCATATCGTCAGAAGTTATTTTTCCATCCGGCAACCCGTCGGGTCCACTAATATCTTTGAATCTCAAAGAACCCGGAGTAGCTTGTGGAGTATCAAATGGAGCCAGTTTTGCTTCTGCTTCATTCTGATAAACACCATCCACTACGTAGCCATAGAAGCTGCCTACCGGATAACCGGCTTTAGTGATATGTATGCTTTGGCTGAATACACCGCCACCTGCCAGATAGGAGGTTCCCAGTAACTCATTGCCGCTGATATCGTCTACTTTATTACGGTTCAGGTATATGTTTCCTCCAAGAGTCCATTTTACGCGACCTGTCAGAATATCCGCACTGGCTTCCAGCTCAAATCCTTTATTGGTCATTTTTCCCATATTGTAAGGTATAGAACCGTATCCGGATGATAAAGGCAGTCCAAAATTCATCAGCATATCTTTGGTAGTACGTTGATATACATTCATGGTTACTCTAAAACGGTTGTCTATAAAACCTAAATCCAGTCCGGCATTGTAGGTAGCAGTACTTTCCCAACCTAAATTAGGATTAGCCAGCTTCCCGTTGACCATACCGTGAGTCACTGCACCTCCGGAATAAGAGCGGACATGGTTCATAATGGCGAGCGGAGCAGCATAAGCAATGCTTTGGTTACCTGTAACACCATAGCTCAAACGTAGCTTAATATTAGAGATAGCAGGTATGTCTTTCATGAACTTCTCTTGATTAATGCGCCAGGCTACTGCAAATGATGGAAAGAAACTCCACCTGTTTCCACTTGCCAACAAAGAAGAACCGTCGTAGCGTCCGGTTGCCGTGAAAATATAACGGTCATACAGGGTGTAGTTCATACGCCCTAAGAAAGAGGACAGTTTGGTTTGAATGACTGAACTGGATTTGTCCATCGTATTCGTTCCTTCTCCGATAGCGTAGTACAACAAGTCATTGCCTGCAAAATCACCTACCTGAATTGCCAGTGTCTTTCTCTGACGGTCTTCATGCGTATATCCCAAGACAGCATTGATGTGATGATGCTTCTTAAATTTACGATCATAATTAACCGTCGTTTCCAATACAATATTCTGGCGATTGTCTTCTCCACGAAATGCCATACCATGGGCACTGTTTCCAGCATTGGTACCTATTGGATAATAAGTAGAACGCGAACCGTCTGTGCGGTTGAAGCTACCGGCACCTTTCCAGGAAAGCCCTTTACCAAAGTTATATGTCAAAGATGCATTCAGTATGAAGAACCGTTGTTGAAGAATGTCTTTTAGTTCGGTCGCCATAATATAAGGATTGTCTGCCGGAACATATTCCACATTTTCATCTTCATAAATTTGATCTCCAGGCATTAATGTCGGTTTGGTAGTCAAAATACGCCGTACCATTTGGTTCATACTTGAAGATTGAGAATGCGACGTTTGCTTTTGCTCGGTCTGTGAATAACTTGTGTTCAGTTGCAAAACTAAACGCTTGGCAAGCTCAGATTTAAGATTCAGACGGAAAGAATAACGTTCGAGTCCAGTATTCATAATAATACCTTCTTGATCGGTGTAGCCGGCAGTAATATTATATTGAGTCATCTTGTTACCACCATTGACAGCCAACTGGTGGTCCTGAGATACTGCCGTCTGGTACATTAAGTCCTGCCAGTCAGTTGAATAGATTTTATATCTTTCCAAGGCATCATCTGTATGTCTGGGGACTTTTGTACTTGGAATGACGTTTCCTTGCATATCGTAGCCGTTAGAGGTTCGATCCAATTCATTCTCAAAAAGCGCATAGTCATGAGCATTCAGTAAATTATAGCGTTTGGCAATGTTGGAAATATCTACACGAGCATTGTAGTTCACATTGACTTTTCCTTCTTTTCCCTGTTTGGTTGTGATCAGAATAACTCCGTTCGTAGCACGTGAACCATAAATAGCCGTTGCGGAAGCATCTTTCAGAACCTGGATAGATTCAATATCATTGGGATTGATGGAAGCTAGCGGGTTCATCGCCGGCTGTTGGCTCAACTCACTGGTGCCACCATTTACACTTGCTGTTGCAGCCTCTATCGGAAAACCGTCAACTACATAAAGCGGGTCTGTATTGCCTGACAGTGTAGAGACACCACGTATTTGAATATTCATGCCCGCTCCGGGTGCACCACTGTTAGCTGCGATACTGACGCCCGCTATACGTCCCTGCAAGAATTGATCGGCACTTGTGATAGGCATAATCTCAGCTTCATTCTTCATACTGACAGCACTTACCGAACCGGAAAGGTCTGATTTGCGAACGCTTCCATAGCCGATGACCACTACCTCGTCCAAATTGCGTGATGCTTCCTGCATTGTAATCGTCATCTTCCCTTTTAACTGTACCGGAACAGTTATAGTAGTAAATCCGATATACGATATCTGTAACTGGGCCTTGAGATTTTTTACTTCCAGCGAGAAGTTACCGTCAATGTCTGTAATGGTTCCGTTGTTAGCACCCTTCACTTGGATTGTAGCTCCAATGATAGGAGACTTTCCTTCATCAACTACCACACCGGAAATTTTATGAGACTGTGCTGATACGGTTGATATATATCCTAAAAAGCATATTAGTAGGACTAAGTATCTATCCGTCAACTTAAATCGAATCTTCTGTTTCATAATATTATATTCGTTATTCATTGATTGTTAAACCTTATTTTAATAAGCCCTGTAATGTCGGGTATTCACTTCCCATTTCCCAAACCGTACTGAAATTCCAGTTTGTGAATGAAGATGTGTTCTTCATTTCACTTGCAGACAGGTTCTTATAACTGGAAGAACCACCTGATATGTATGAGTCACTTCCGCTACTCTGTGACTTTCCGTCTTCGTTCAAAGAGAAACAGCTTTTCATTGTTATTTGAGAAATCTTGCCATCAGTACGATGGAACAGTCCGTTTCCGAAAGAAGCCCCGTTCGCAGTTGTCATGTCTCCTACGTTATGACAGTTTTCGATTGTCATGCCACCTCCTGCTGCTATAGTACATGTCGCTACAATTCCTGCGGCATTGCTGTTGCCATTGGTAGCTGTACCTGTGCTCTTTATCGCACCTGTATTGTAGCAATCTCTGACTATAGCATTGGTTCCACCCATACGTGCGATGATACCACTTGCCGAGCCCATCGCAGTGATAGAACCAGTATTGTAAGACTGGGATATTTCAGTATCAATAGTTGCACGACCGACAATTCCTCCTACTTGATTGTTAGCCTGAGTTCCAGAAATTTCTCCTGAATTTGCACAACCAGTCACTTTGATCAGGTCATTTCCTGCTGCTCCCGCTATTGAACCGATCACACCTCCAACCGGTGATTTGCTGCTGCAAACTACATTCGCTTTATTGGTACAATATGCAACGGCAGGAGCATTGTTAGCATCACGCATTATGATTCCTACAACCCCACCGACACAACCGGCTGTCCCTTCAATTGCCGCTGTATTAGAGCAATAGGAAACTTCGCCTTTCTCGGTGAGATAACCAACAATTCCTCCGAGATAGATTTCAGCATCCGTAGTTGCAGCCGTACTGATGCTTCCTTCATTACCTGTTGTGTGGCAAGAGATAATTTTACCAGAACAGTTACCGGCAATCGCACCAACTTTGGCTTTGGCCTTGATAACAACATTCTCGATACATACATTACGTACGATACCTTCTGCACCGATAGAAGCGAACAAACCGCAATTAGTATTGGAACTTTTATTCAGCGTCCAGTTCTTTATCTTATATTGTTCGGAAGAACGTCCTGTACTGGTATCGATAATATCTCCCTTAGTTGCTTCGTATACTCCGGTGAAATTACCGTTATAAGTGTTATTGACCAGTTCTGTACTGATAGGTGCCATATCTATGCCTGTAAGGTCAATATCTACAGTCTGTTTGTAGTTCTTATCAAGATACTTGCTGACGTTCCTCAAATGACGGGGCTTCGTGATAATATATTCAGATCCTTTTTCTCCGTCTCCGCTGGTCTCGTCAAACAGATTGTGTGCCTCTATAATTTCACTTCCCATCTGAGCTACAGTTCCTCCGCCAATGTTTGCGTAAGAGAATAACTGAATAGAAACCATTCCTACATATCCTTTCCAGTCAATAACATCCAGATTGTAAGATGCCGTTCCCGAAGGAATATCGATTGTGTTTTCGTTCTGGTCTGCAATGACTTTCAGCTTATAGCCGTCCACACCGGTAATTTCATTCCATGAAAGCAGGAAATCGTTGTGATCATCCAAAGTAATGACAGGAGCTTCCAGTTTGTCAGCCTGAATGACAGGAATACTCAGACTCTTGTCGGCAGCTGTAAAAACCAAACTGGCTTTACGTACCACTTCTGTCGTATTACTCTCGGTAGTGACTTTCAAAGTGGCTGTTCCTTTTCCTGTAACAGGAGTTACTGTACACCATGTAACCGGAGTATGGGTCGTTTCATCCACTACTTCGACATTCCATTCTACCGCATTGGTTTGTAGAGTAATATCCTTTTCACCTCCTCCAATGTTATATTGCAGTTCTTTAGAGTCCGCAGCCAAAGAAGTTTCGCTGGCTTCTTGCTCCACAGTTACTATCTTTATCTCCTGCGATTCATTGATAAGAAAAGTCAGTTCTGCCGTACGAGGTTCATTCCATGGATTCTCAGAATACGAAACAGGCACTTGGGAATATTTGAACCCTTCTGTTTCTGATACGCTGCACCATGCTTGTGAACTACTTAACGTCCATTTATCATCAGATATCACTTTCAATATATAGGTTCCCTCTGGTCCCGGTACTTGTAGAGGGGACTGAGTGAGCTCGTTTAAGGTCAAATAAGTTTCAGCGACCTTTGCATCCGGTTCGGGATATACAATATCTTCTTGTTGACACCCCGCGAAACATACAGCAGTCAGCATGATGACGGCTAGTTTACGATACTTATTTTTCATATGTTATAAATTAAAGATTATAATTCCGATACTTCTTATTTGAGATATTCTTCTACAGGAGTATACCATTTGCCAACCTTGAATTCGATCTCACTTTCTACTCCGATATGATCTGCCATTTTTTGGTAATCATGAATCATTCGGTTCAGTATTTCAGGCTCCTTATCTGCGAGATTCCGCATTTCAGTAGGATCATTCTTCAAGTTGTATAGCCTCCATTTCGGCTCTTTATATTCCTGCACTATTTTCCATTCTCCGTCACGCAGCATTTTGTTGCCTTCGTGTTCCACAATGGTCGGTTTGGTTTGCTTTACCGGTTCTCCCTTTAATAAAGGCAGTAAGGATATACCTTCCATTGGAGGTACTTTATGGCCGCCACGCGAAGAGGGATAAGTAGCACCTGTAAGTTTCACCAAAGTAGGCATGATATCTACTATATGTCCGTAATTGTCTTTTTGAATAGTGCCGTTCAGACTTTTATCAATTCCATTCGGATAGGAAACAATAAACGGTGTGTTGCAACCTCCTTCATGACCGTGATGTTTGTACAAGAAAAATGGTGTATTAGCAACGTCTGCCCAGGCAGCACCCAGAAAAACTGTACTCCCCGCTGAACCGGGATTCTTTCCAGCAAAGCGTCCTTCTATGCCCGGTTCTCCATTTCCACCATTGTCCGAAAGGAGGATAATCAGGGTATTATCCAGCACACCTTTTTCTTTTAAATGTTCTACCACACGCCCGATACTCCGATCTACTTCCTCAATAACAGCTGCATAAATAGCCATCTGCATGTCATAGCGCTCCTTTTCTTCCTGAGTCAGTGAATCCCATTCCGGAACCTTGGGATTACGAGGTGTTAACTGGTCAGGACGCTCGAATAACCCTAATTCTAATTGCTTTTTGAATCGTGCATTACGCACATCTTCCCATCCCTTCATATATTTTCCCTTATATTTATTGATGGTTTCTACAGGAGCCTGCAAGGGAAAATGTGCAGCATTATGTGCCAGATACCAAAAGAAGGGCTGTTTTTCTTCAATGGCTTCATCAATAAACTTTAATCCAAAATCTGTCCACAAATGAGTAGAATACCAATTTTCAGGTAAACGATCATCATCGAATCCAATTTCTTCATCATTCAAATAAAGATTTCGTTGGTTGGTTCTTTCTTTTTTATTCTTCTTCAATGATTTGTCAGAAGAAAAATAATAGCCGCCAAACGGAGCGTTCAGTGAACGGTCAAATCCTCTGCTTATTGGAGTAACACCTTGAAAATATCCTAAATGCCATTTACCTGTCATGACATTAAAATATCCAGCTGTTTTCAATGCTTCAGGCAAGAAAACATTATTCTCATTTGGATATCCCTGATATGCCGGATAACCCGGAACTTTCCCTAAGGCACCATTCCCAACTTGATGAGGATATAAACCAGTAATCAACGAAGCCCTGGTTGGCGCACTTCGAGCCTGGTTATAAAAATGACGTAGTCTAATACCATTTTCAGCAAGCCGATCTATATTAGGAGTATTTATTTCCGAACCATAACATCCGAAATCAGAGTATCCAACATCATCTAATAATATAAGAACAATATTGGGTTTTGATACATTCTGCTGGGCCAATACAGGACAAGCACCTATTGACGCACCAAGTGTTAACATAAAAGTATGATCTATTCTTTTCATAGCTATCTATTATTTTTTATTATTTGGAAAAGGTATTAAAACTTTTGTCTCAGCTGCCCATACGGCCCATTTGTCCGATAACTGTTTAAGGATATCCGGATGAACGGCTGACAAATCACAAGCCTCCACGCGGTCTTTCCCGATATCATATAATTCCCAAACTTTTCCTTCCTGATCCCATACCGCTTTCCAGTTTTTCCAACGGACAGCTCTATTACCCTGATGTTCCCAATACATATATTCATGAATGGAAGAAACTTTTCCTTTTATAGCCGGCATAAGATCAGTGCCCACTAAAGGATGTATCTTATTACCATTGTGAAAGGTAGAAGGATATGTGGCACCAGTTACATTCAGTATGGTCGGCATGATATCCGGAAGATATCCGGGAACGTGACACCATGTATTTTCAAAACCTTTCAAACGATTTTTCCATGTAATTATCAACGGAGTAGATATTCCCCCTTCGTATGCACGTTGTTTGTACTTTCTGAATGGAGTATTTGAGGTCTGAGCCCAAGCTTTGCCATACGAAGGATGACCGCTTACCGCCGGATTATTGATATCTTTTTGCTTGCCACCACCAAGTTCATTATGCGGTTCGGCACATGCCCCGTTATCAGACATGAAAAAGATCAAAGTATTATCCAACTTTCCACTCTTTTTCAGGCTCTCAATCAGTTTTCCTATGTTATAATCCATACAATGCACTTGTGCAGCATAAACAGCCATTCTATAAGCTGTATGATCTTTTTCTGCTTCAGAGAGCTCTTCCCACTGACGATTCTCCCATTCAGCAAAACCGATCTCTGAGTCGATTATTCCTAAATCGGCCATACGTTTATGGCGTTCTTTACGAATCTGGTCCCAGCCTTTCGTACGATACAGTTCATAATATTTCTCTATATCTGCTTCTTTAGCTTGTAAAGGCCAATGCGGAGCATTATATGCTAAATATAAGAAAAAGGGAGTATTATCTTTTTGTTCATTTATAAAATTAACGGCATAGTCTGTAAACGCATCGGTAGTATAATAAGGTGCCTCGGGTGCAGGTAACTTTTCGTTGTCTAGGACCAATCCTCTTTCACCTTCTGGCCTCAGATAACTGCAAGCCCCTGCCAATATACCATAAAAACGTTCAAAACCACGCTGCAAAGGCCATTTTTCCATGCCATGCATCCCTAAATGCCATTTGCCCGTCATATAGGTATGGTAACCTGAACTTTTAAGAACTTCGGCAATAGTCACACAATTACGGTTCAAAGCCCCCCTATATTCAGCAACACCCCAGTCTTTCGGATCTTTATCGACATTTTTAAAAGGATCTTCTGACATCCATCCTATCCCAGCTTGATGTTGATACAAACCAGTCATAAGACTTGCCCGGGTTGGGCAGGAACGAGAAGTATTATAAAATTGAGTCAGCCGGATTCCCTGTAACGCCAAACTATCAATATGCGGGGTTTCTATCTCGCTACCATAACATCCGATATCGGAATAACCCATATCATCTGCCAATATCATAACTATGTTCGGACGCTCTTGTCCCGAGAGATTTCCAAACTGTAAAAAGGATAAAGCAACTATGCCTCCTATTCTTTTTCGAGATATAAAATTACCATCCATCATAATACATATTGTTTTATATACTTCTATTATTTCCACATTGGCTTGATAACATTTTCTTTATCAATCGTTATACTATATACGTCATTTTCCTTTTTTAAGATTAACGGAACAATGCGTGTCTTACGCGGCTGCACAATTGAATCTGAATGATGAACATGATATACATAGTAATATCTTCCGTCCAAACCTTTAAACAAATCCCCATGTCCGGAGCCGTTTTCGTGGACGATGCTTCGGTGAATAATAGGATTGTTTGCATGCTTCTTCCACGGACCGTAAGGAGAGGTAGACGTAGCATATCCCACAGCATAATCTATATTCTTGAAATGATTGGCAGAATAGAACAAATAATATAAATCATCGAGTTTGACAACAGTAGGACCTTCCATTACTGGTGCCGATTTATAATTAGGCGTTCTTTCCCATGCCTCCGTATTATCGAAACACTTTTTCAGAGTTTCGGGCTTAATACAGCCTTTCTGCAAGTCAAATTCAGCTACCCACAGATAATTACCTTTATTGAAACGTACATGATACAAGTAGTACTTTCCATCTGAATCTTTGAATAAAAATGAATCGATATTTTTGGCCGTCTCGTCAATAGGACGTATGGAGTCTTGTCTAAATGGACCATATACAGAGTTGGAGGATGCCAGTGCAGTATGTTCATTAGCCGTATATGTCAGATAATACCTATTTCCTTCCTTAAATAATTGCGGAGCCCAGAATCCTCTTTCACCATAAGCGGAATCTCCCTTGCGTAGTATCAACTGAAGAGTATCTCCATTAGCAGTCTTCCATTCCTTCAAATCTGTAGATTCGAATATAGCAAATCCATTAGGTTCTCTATTGCGCGTACCTGTCAGATAATACTTGCCATTTTCTACAAATATAGTCGGATCTGCAAAGGTAATTTCATTCAATTTATCGTCTGTTTTTTCTTCTTTTGCAGTCTTGCAACATACACAAGCTAAAATGACGAATGTCGCCAATAAAAATTGGATGAGTGTTTTCATATGATTCTAAAAAGTTAAACGTTATTTATGTATGATTGTGATGCAGCAAAAGTAAAAGAAAAAAGGTGTAGACGATAGAAAATATGTTTTATTATGAGCACACATGTTCAGAAACTATCCTTCTACACCAATTCCTGCAAAACAATCTAATACCTAATCAATAAAATGCTTTCCAGAAAGGTTTATCGGGCTTATTTTAATGGTTCTTCTTCCACCTCACTACGATAAAATCCATCTGTTTGCACAAAAAATTCCTGCTTTAACCGCTCAAGCAGTTCCGGATGTCTGCCAGCTACATTAGATTTCTGTCCCTTGTCTGATTTTACATCAAACAGACTGAATTCATCCAAGTTCCCCAATTCATTTCCGGTCAGGTTTCTTTGCGAACCTTTATAAGGTGGCATCATAATCCAGTCACCACTGCGGTAACCCAGTCTGCCTTGAGCTTCGATAACCAAATTTTCACGAGCTTTCAGTTCTGTTCCCATGAATGCATTTAAATAGTTGCGACTATCCAGTCCATCCGGCAGAGTGACTCCCACCATGCTTCCTAAAGACGCCAACAAGTCCATCTGGCAGACTAGTGCATCCGATTTTACAGGCTGAATCTTTCCTTTCCAATAAACGAATAAAGGAATATGTGTACCTCCATCGAACAAACTATATTTACCACCACGTAATCCTCCGGCAGGAGCGTGCTTGCCAGCCAGTTCGGGAGCACCATCTTTATATCCATCATTCAAAACCGGACCATTGTCACTTGAAAAAATAATCAGAGTCTTTTCCAGAAGTCCTTCTTTCTTCAAATGAGCTAGTAATTCACCCACACACCAGTCTGCTTCCACAATTGCATCTCCACGAGGTCCCATAGTCGTTTTCCCAACAAAACGTTGATGAGGCGCGCGTGGCACATGAGGTTCATGCAAACCATAATAAAGAAAGAATAAAGAGTCTCTGTGTTCAGTAATAAAGTTCTTTACCTTGCCTACAAAATAATCAGCCATATCTTCGTCTTTCCAACGGGCTTTCTTCCCACCTTTCATATAACCGATACGGGGTATTCCATTTACAATCGAATTATTATGTCCGTGCGCCCATTGCATTTTCAGCATTTCGGGATTGGATATAGCAGTCGGCTCCCCCTCAAAGTTCTGTTCATAACTCACCTCAATAGGATCTGACGGATCACGACCTACCACATCTCCATTTTCTACATAAACAGTCGGAACGCGGTCATTTGTTGCCGCAATCAGACAAGAGTAATCAAAGCCAATCTCTTTTGCTCCCGGCTTGACTGTCTCATTCCAATTGACATTTCCATTTCCCATGCCTAAATGCCATTTTCCGATAGCTCCGGTCACATAACCACACTCTCGCATCATCTTTGGTAAAGTGTATTGGCTCTCGTTGATAATAAGAGGAGCATCACCTGGAAGGATTTTTGCATCTTTATTCTTCCATGGATACATTCCGGTCATTAGGGCATAACGACTGGGTGTAGAGGTAGCCGAGGTAGCATATCCGTTTGTGAAACAAACTCCCCCACGGGCAAGACTGTCAATATTCGGTGTATGAATAGTAGTTGAACCATAAGCACTGACATCACCGAACCCCAGATCATCAGCAAGAATGACAATCACATTCGGCTTTTCTTCTACCTGCTGTGAAGTGCAACCTGCTAAAGATAACGCAGGAACAAGATAGATTATTTTTTTCATAATATTATATAGTTTATAATGATGCAAATTTAGTCAGTGCTTATTTATTTAAATAGAACATATGTTTAATAATAGGGAGTAATGTCCATCCATATCTATAAATGCACTATCTTAATATACAAACCTAACTTCACATCACCCCAATTTAACTCCCTTACGCTATTTGAAGTACTCCATATATCAAAGACCAAATTAAAAAATTGGAGAGTGACTGTTTTACAAACACCATCCCTTGCTGGTTATTGTTCTAAGTTAGTAATTTTATTCACTTTTACTTTTGCGTTTCAATTGTAAAAGCATTTTTTTTCATAACTTTGTCCTCTGTATCCTTATTGTCTTTTTCTGTCGGAATATAACTTACTTATCCGGGATACTTCATAACGTATGCAGATTCGACTACTACAACTAGCAGTTTTATTCATTTGCCTGTCCGGATGCATCGATAGACATACGAATACTCCCGCATTTTATGTCTGGAAAAACAAATTGAATGCAGAAGATGCGGATACTGCTTATCTGAATACTCTCGGAGTCCCAAAGATATATGCCCGTATATTTGATGTAGACAATAAAGGAAATGGGACATTCCCTACGGCAGACTATTCACCTTCTTCTCCATACGTCATCGCCTTGAACAAGATAGGCGCAGGAAGCAGCCCCTCACCTACCTACAATATGCAAAGGGGCCCCTACCAAAAATGCCCATATAATGAACTAAAATTAAGATACGGCTACCTGCTCGTACGCTTGGCGCACTATATGCGCAATAAGAACAACGAAGCCATCCGAATATACAACCTATACATGAAACCTCTCAAACAAGTTCTTCAAGCAAGCTGTGCACGAATGCAAATATTTTTGATTATTACGTAAAGAATGAATGCTAATTTTCCCAACCATCATTTATAATATGAGAACAACAACATTTAAAACTAAGATTGCAGCTGTCGCTATGTTACTGACAGGACTGACATTATCTTCTTCCTTGCTTGCACAAGACATTTCAGGTACATGGCATGGCAAACTCTCCCTTCCTGCCGGTTCGTTAACCATTGTATTCCATATCAAACATACGGAACAGGGGACTTATGTGACAACTCTTGACAGCCCCGATCAGGGAACCAAAGATATAAAAACGGAAACAACTTCTTTTCAAGACTCTACACTGACTGTTCAGATACCGATTATCCATGCCTCTTATAAAGGAAAGCTGAATGCCGACCAAACCATTACCGGCACATTCACACAAGGAATGCCCCTCCCATTGAATCTGACGAAAGGAGAGTTTAGTGGGCCTAAACGCCCGCAGGAGCCTCAGCCACCTTTTCCTTATAAGGTCGAAGAAGTCAGCGTAAAGAATACGCAGGACGGAATCACTCTGGCAGGCACATTAACCCTTCCGGAGAAAGGGAATAAATTTCCGGCTGTAGTATTGGTTACGGGAAGTGGTGCTCAAAACAGAAATGAAGAAATCATGGGTCATAAACCATTTCTTGTTATCGCCGATTATCTGACACGTAACGGAATTGCCGTACTAAGATGCGATGATCGTGGCACAGCCGCTTCGCAAGGAGATTATGCAAGTGCTACCAACGAAGATTTCGCAAAAGATACGGAAGCAGCGCTGAACTATCTACGCAGCAGAAAAGAAATTAATACCCGGAAAATCGGCATTATCGGACATAGCTGCGGTGGAACAATCGCATTTGATATTGCCGCCAAAGACTCCAACATTTCATTTATCATATCATTGGCAGGAGCTGCCGTGCGAGGTGACAGCTTGATGCTTAAACAAGTTGAATTGATTTCCAAGTCCCAAGGGATGCCCGATCCGGTGTGGCAGACAATGAAACCGTCCGTTCGCCACAGATACTCTTTATTACAGCAAACGGACAAGTCGGCGGATGAAATCAGAAAAGAAGTTTACGCTGATGTTACCAGAACCATGTCTGCCGGACAGTTGAAAGACCTGAATACCGTACAACAACTATCTGCCCAAATAAACTCCATGACTTCACCGTGGTATCTCCACTTTATGAGATACGATCCGACTGCAAGTCTGAAAAAAATAAAGTGCCCGGTTTTAGCATTAAACGGAGAAAAAGACATTCAGGTAGATGCCGATATGAATCTGACTGCTATCAGGCAACACATCAGCGAGAACGGAAACAAGAATGTGACAATCAAAGTCTATCCAAAACTGAACCACCTGTTTCAAACTTGTGAGAAAGGAACTTTAGCCGAATACGGACAATTGGAAGAGACAATAAATCCGGAAGTCCTGAAAGACATGACTGAGTGGATAAAGAAGCAATAAATTGACTTAAATCAAAATCGTTCCTGACGAACTCATTCTGAGAGATTTTGTTTTACCTTTGCACCCCGTAAAAAATACGCTAAATAAAGAAGGTAAAAAGTAACAGGTATCAGGTTAGGTTTCGTATGAAGAAAAGTCTTATTGCATTGGCATTCGGTACCCTCGGATTGGGTATCGCCGAGTTCGTGATGATGGGTATACTGCCCGATGTAGCCAGAGATTTAAAGATTAGCATCCCTGCTGCCGGACATTTCATTTCCGCCTACGCACTAGGCGTTTGTGTCGGCGCCCCTGTATTGACATTAGCACGTAAATATCCATTAAAACATATATTGCTGGTATTAGTCACGCTGATTATGGTAGGCAATATCTGTGCGGCATTATCACCTAACTACTGGATGCTGCTTATCTCCCGCTTCATCTCCGGACTCCCTCACGGAGCCTATTTCGGGGTCGGTTCTATCGTTGCGGAAAGGCTTGCCGATAAAGGCAAAAGTTCAGAGGCTGTCTCCATCATGATAGCCGGAATGACCATCGCCAACCTGTTCGGCGTACCGCTGGGAACTTCTTTAAGCACCATGCTTTCGTGGCGGGCTACCTTCCTGCTGGTAGGACTTTGGGGAATCGTCATTCTGTATTACATCTGGCGTTGGGTTCCTCAGGTAGAAGGGCTGAAAGATACCGGTTTCAAAGGACAGTTCCGCTTTCTCAAAACTCCGGCTCCCTGGCTCATTCTGGGTGCTACGGCATTAGGTAATGGCGGTGTATTCTGCTGGTATAGCTATATCAATCCAATGCTCACTCATGTCTCCGGTTTCTCTGCCGAAAGTATCACCCCGCTGATGATTCTTGCCGGATTCGGTATGGTCATGGGAAATCTGATCAGCGGGCGGCTCTCCGACCGTTACACTCCCGGAAAGGTAGGAACTGCCGCACAAGCACTGATCTGCCTGATGCTATTGCTTATCTTCTTCCTCTCTCCCTACAAATGGGCGGCTGCGCTATTGATGTGCCTCTGCACCGCAGGACTGTTTGCCGTATCCAGTCCGGAACAGATATTGATAATCCGTGTAGCCAAAGGAGGCGAAATGCTCGGAGCTGCCTGTGTACAGGTAGCGTTCAATCTGGGAAATGCCATCGGAGCTTATGCAGGAGGACTGGCAGTCAGCAGCGGCTACCGTTATCCCGCCCTGACGGGTGTTCCGTTCGCACTGATCGGCTTCATCCTATTCCTGATCTTTTATAAGAAGTATCAAGCCAAATACTAAAGTAACTCCTATAAGAACGAATAACGCAATAAACAAAGCAAACAGGGAACTGCCTTTCAGTATGAAAGCATATTGACGTTTCTGCTGACAGATACATTTTCAGAAGAATGCCAGCCAGCTCTCAAAGCAATAAAACAATGTATCAATATGCAGACTATCTGCATATCCTTTCGATTATATTGGAAGATTATGCAAAAGGGTCGCTACTTAACATGCAGAACATTAATACCCAACCTGCAGAACATTAATGTCTGACATGTCAGCTAACCTTATCCAACGTGTTGGTCATATATATCCAACGTATCAGTCAGCCTTATCCAACGCATCAAGCCTTCATATTTGACAAGATGGACATTACTTTCTAATTATTAGCATTGTAAAGATTCAGATACCACCCTATTTATGAACAAAATACAGATTTTCATTCGCATATTTTCCCCCACTCCCGCCGTCGGGCAGGAAAAACGAATTCTAAGGAGACTAAAAATTCATTTTGTCAATTTGCTCAAAACCTTTTTCCAGCCAGCACAATTATCAGAAAAAGACAGAAAGTGCACCAAGTTTCCCTCATTAGCTCAAAAAATGATTATCTTTGCAAACTAAAATGAGCAGGCTGGCAATCAAAACTGTTTTTATCGGGAGATTAGCGCCAAATCGCTGCTCACATGATATGATTCATTGATAATAAAAGAAATAATAGATTAATATGGCATTGCAATGTGGTATTGTCGGACTTCCGAACGTAGGTAAATCGACACTTTTCAACTGTTTGTCAAACGCAAAAGCGCAAGCGGCAAACTTCCCCTTCTGTACAATCGAACCGAATGTAGGCGTAATCACCGTTCCCGACGAACGTCTGAACGCACTGGCAGAACTGGTACATCCCCAACGGATTGTCCCCACGACTGTAGAAATCGTAGACATCGCCGGACTGGTGAAAGGTGCAAGCAAAGGCGAAGGGCTGGGAAACAAATTCCTCGCCAATATCCGCGAAACAGACGCAATCATCCATGTACTCCGCTGCTTCGACGATGACAACGTGACTCATGTAGACGGAAGCGTAAACCCCGTCCGAGACAAAGAGATCATCGACTACGAACTTCAGCTGAAAGACCTGGAAACCATCGAAAGCCGCATCCAGAAAGTACAAAAACAGGCTCAGACCGGTGGTGACAAGGCTGCAAAACAGGCTTATGACGTACTCGTTCAATACAAGGATGCACTGGAACAAGGCAAATCCGCCCGCACCGTCACTTTCGAAACGAAAGACGAACAAAAGATTGCTCACGAACTCTTCCTGTTGACCAGCAAACCCGTGATGTACGTCTGCAACGTAGACGAAGCAAGTGCGGTAAACGGCAACAAATACGTAGACATGGTGCGCGACGCCGTGAAAGATGAAAATGCACAAATACTCATTGTCGCTGCAAAGACCGAAGCAGACATCGCCGAACTGGAAACATACGAAGACCGTCAGATGTTCCTTGCCGAAGTAGGGCTGGAAGAATCGGGCGTCGCACGTCTTATCAAGTCAGCTTACAAACTACTGAACCTCGAAACCTACTTCACAGCCGGCGTACAAGAAGTACGTGCATGGACTTACGAGAAAGGATGGAAAGCTCCGCAATGCGCAGGCGTCATCCATACCGATTTTGAGAAAGGATTTATCCGTGCGGAAGTAATCAAATACGATGATTATATCCAGTACGGCTCCGAAGCGGCTGTCAAGGAAGCCGGAAAACTCGGTGTGGAAGGAAAAGAATATGTGGTGCAGGACGGCGACATCATGCACTTCCGCTTCAATGTGTGATTATCGGTAATCACTAACGACTTATTAATTATCACATAAGCATCAATGACATGAAATATCTCATAGCAGGAACCGGTGGAGTAGGCGGCAGTATAGCAGGCTTTCTCTCGCTTGCAGGAAAAGATGTAACTTGTATTGCCCGTGGAGCTCATTTGCAGTCAATACAAACCAATGGTCTGAAATTGAAATCGGATCTGAAGGGTGAACATACGCTTCAGATTAAGGCTACGACGGCCGAAGAGTTCAAAGGAAAAGCGGATGTGATCTTCGTCTGCGTGAAAGGATATTCCGTCGATTCGATTACCGAACTCATCAAAAGGGCATCGCATGAGAAGACAGTTGTCATCCCTATCCTGAATGTTTACGGGACAGGACCACGCATTCAGCGTCTCGTTCCGGGTGTAACGGTGCTCGATGGTTGCATCTACATCGTAGGCTTTGTTTCCGGCACGGGAGAGATCACCCAGATGGGGAAAATCTTCCGTCTGGTGTATGGTGCCCACAAAGGGACACAGGTGACTCCCGCCATCTTGGAAGCTATTCAGAAAGACCTTCAGGAAAGTGGAATCAAAGCTGAGATTTCTCTGGACATCAATCGGGATACATTCGTCAAATGGTCGTTCATCTCGGCAATGGCGGTCACTGGTGCTTACTATGATGTACCGATGGGTGAAGTTCAGAAGCCGGGGAAAGTACGTGATACGTTCATCGGCCTTTCTACTGAGAGTGCCGCACTGGGACGTAAGTTGGGAGTGGAATTTCCCGAAGACCCCGTCAGCTACAATTTGAAAGTCATTGATAAACTCGATCCCGACAGTACCGCATCCATGCAAAAGGACTTGGCACGGGGACATGAATCGGAAATACAAGGTTTGCTGTTTGACATGATTGCAGCAGCCGAGGAGCAAGGTATCGACATACCAACTTACCGGATGGTTGCCGAAAAATTCACAAAACACTAATTACAAACCGTAAACCGTTATCCAACATGAATACCCTTTTATTATCAATCAACTGGAATCCGAATCCCGAACTATTCAACCTGTTCGGCATTTCTATCCGTTACTACGGATTATTATGGGCAGTAGGAATCTTCTTTGCTTACATCATTGTCCATTACCAGTTTCGCGACAAAAAAATAGACGAGAAGAAATTCGACCCCCTCTTCTTTTATTGTTTCTTCGGTATTCTGATTGGAGCACGTCTGGGGCACTGCCTGTTCTACGATCCGGGACAGTACCTGACCAGCGGAAAGGGATTTGTGGAAATGCTTCTGCCGATCAAGTTCCTGGCAGGCGGCGGATGGAAATTCACCGGTTATGAAGGACTTGCCAGTCACGGAGGTACGCTCGGATTGATGATCGCCCTTTGGCTGTATTGCCGCAAGACGAAACTTCATTATATGGATGTGGTGGACATGATTGCCGTCGCTACTCCGATCACCGCCTGCTTCATCCGTCTGGCGAATCTGATGAACTCCGAAATTATCGGTAACCCGACCGATGTACCCTGGGCATTCGTATTCGAACGGGTAGATATGCTTCCCCGTCATCCGGGACAGCTCTATGAAGCGATAGCTTATCTGATCCTGTTCTTCATCATGATCTATCTTTATAAGAATTACAGCAAGAAACTGCATCGCGGATTCTTCTTCGGACTCTGTCTGGCTTATATCTTTACCTTCCGTTTCTTTATCGAATTTGTGAAGCAGAACCAGGAAGCATTCGAAGACAACATGATGTTCAACATGGGACAATGGCTGAGCGTTCCTTTCATCATCATCGGTTTCTACTTCATGTTCTTCTATGACCGGAAGAAGGTAGCAAAGAAATGAAACAAATCATAGATATAGAAAACTGGGAGCGGAAGGAGAATTTCAACTTCTTCCGCCACTTCCAGAATCCCCAATTATCCATTACCTCCGAAGTAGAGTGCGGAGGAGCCAGGCAACGTGCCAAAGCGGCCGGACAGTCTTTCTTTCTCCATTATCTTTATGCTGTGCTGCGTGCAGCCAACGAAATACCGGAGTTTCGTTACCGCATCGATCCGGACGGACGTGTAGTGCTCTATGACACCATAGATATGCTGTCTCCCATCAAGATAAAAGAGAACGGCAAGTTCTTCACCACCCGTTTCCCTTACCACAACGATTTCGACACTTTCTATCAGGAAGCAAGGCTAATTATCGACGCCATCCCCGAAGACGGTGATCCGTATGCAGCAGAAAACGGAGAAGTAGCCGACGGAGATTACGGACTGATTCTGTTAAGTGCGACTCCCGACCTGTATTTTACTTCCATCACCGGTACACAGGAGAAGAGAAGCGGCAATAACTACCCGTTGCTGAATGCCGGAAAAGCCATCATAAGGGAAGGCAAACTGGTGATGCCTATCGCGATGACGATTCATCACGGATTTATTGACGGGCATCATCTTTCCTTGTTTTATAAGAAGGTAGAAGAGTTTCTGAAATAATAGTGCTGTTCAAATCGTATTTTCTCATTCCTTTTATCTACCTTTAGCGCGACTAAATGATAAAAATATGAGCACAAAAACACTATTCAAACTACTATGGGTACCTTTCGTCACATCCGTATTCGCAAGTTGCAGTGACAAAGAAGAATTACCTTACACTCCTCCGGAGGAAACGAATGACAGTTACATAAGCCCTGCCGTACCACAAGGTAATAGCTGGCCTGAAGCCTCCATGTCACTTACACAGCCTTTTCTGGGTGCCGGATATGATATTATGGGCAGCTACATAGACAATAATTCGGTAAAAGAACCAGTGCTCGATCTGAGTAAGATAGATAATGAAAAGATTAGCAATCTGGTAGGTTCGAGCGGGGTAGGAGACAGCTTCATTGGTCGTGATATGAAAGAGTTTCTTCGGTCAATCACAGAATATAAGAAATTTGTGGTGCCGGCAGAAAACAAAGATGATTTGCTGTTCACCGCTACCATTACCGGTCATAAATATTTTCAGAAACCTTATGATTATTCATCCCAATACACATTTGCATTTGGTAGTTCAGGAGCTAACGGAGTGATTCAAAGATTACTCACCCTGAATGCGGATTGGTCCAATTGGCTGACCGATGATTTCCGGCAAGAGCTGGAAAATGCGTCACCTGAAACAATCATAGAGCTATTTGGTACTCATATATTGGTGAACACTCATTTAGGTTATATAAGCAAAACCCTCTATCGCAGCATCGTAGCGGATGATGAAGAGAACTTATTGAGAACTGCAAATACAGGGATGGGCGCACATCAGAGCAGCATTATTAAGCATCCCAATGTTTCCATCACTTATCCCGAAGAAACAGTAAAAAAGAACTATGGGGGAACAATTGTAGTGTCATTGCAAGGAGCTGATTACAAAGTCTTTGATCAGCTGACAGGCGATCCGATGGATATCAGCCCCTGGATACAATCTGCCAATGAAAAGAATCGCGCCTTAACTACTCTGACCGGTGAAGACCTTATCCCCATCTATGAGGTAATAGCCGACCCCATAAAGAAACAGCAAATAAAAGAAGCGGTAATAGCCCATATCAAAAGGCACCAACTGTCCTTACAACAAACGGCTCCCATCTTTCAGGCAAGTGACGGGCACTATCACCGCTACTATACCTCTTATAAGGAGTTAACCGCAAAGGCCGATATCTGTCAAGGTGTGATAGGAAGCGTATTTGTCAGACACGAACCGGGTACAGTACCGCTTTACCTGTCTTCCGACGGAAAGAATCACCGTTTGACATTAGAACCGGCACCGAACGGAGACGGAACAATCATAGGGTATGTCTATGAAAAGAAGAGCGATGACTTAAACTGTATCTACGAAATATCAGACGGAAAAAACTTTGCCTATACCACGGAAGAAAAGGATACCTACGGAAACAAAGGCACATGGAAGCCAACCGGCCTCTCTTTCTATACAAAGAAGGTATAAGCATAAGGCCATACCATTGGCACGGCAAGTAACCCTATAACTTACAACATAAGAAGTCTATAGTATCTTCGTTGGAGATACTATAGACTTTTTAGTCAGCCCCACATAAGTTATATCAGTTTTTATTTGCCTCTGACTATCTTCTTTATATCGTTCAGCTTATTCAACGCCTCAATCGGAGTAAGGTTATTCACATCCAGATTCAGTATCTCATCCCGAATCTGGCAAAGGATCGGGTCGTCCAACTGGAAGAAGCTGAGCTGCATACCGCTTCTGTTTTCACTGACTTCCGTCAATGGTTTGCCGGAAATACCTTGCTGGCGGTTGTCCGATTCCAGTTGCTTCAATATAGTATTTGCACGCTTCACAATACTCTTCGGCATACCTGCCATCTTTGCTACATGAATACCGAAGGAGTGTTCGCTTCCCCCACGCTCCAGCTTACGGAGGAAAATCACTTTATTGTCCACTTCCTTCACAGACACGTTATAGTTCTTGATACGTTTGAAGGATTTCTCCATCTCGTTCAGCTCATGGTAATGCGTAGCAAACAGTGTACGGGCTTTCGCTTTCGGATGTTCGTGGATATACTCGACGATTGCCCAGGCAATGGAAATACCGTCATAGGTAGACGTACCACGTCCCAACTCATCAAATAACACCAGACTTCTGGAAGAGACATTATTCAGAATATCCGCAGCCTCATTCATTTCCACCATAAAAGTAGATTCGCCCACCGAGATATTATCGCTGGCACCTACACGGGTGAAAATCTTATCCACCAGACCGATATGGGCACTCTCCGCAGGAACAAACGAACCGATTTGCGCCAACAGCGTAATCAGTGCCGTCTGACGCAAGAGCGCGGACTTACCGGCCATGTTGGGACCGGTGATGATGATAATCTGCTGTGACGCGCTGTCCAGCATCACGTCATTGGCAATATACTTCTCACCAATCGGAAGCTGCTTTTCAATCACAGGGTGACGTCCCTGACGGATATCCAGTACATCATTGTCCTCAATAACCGGACGGATATAATTATTCTCACGCGCCACATTAGCGAAAGACAATAGACAGTCCAGACGGGCAATCTGATTCGCATTAATCTGTATCTGCGGAATAAACTCCGTCAATGCCTGCACCAAATCGGTATATAACTGAGTCTCCAACACGAGAATCTTATCTTCGGCTCCCAGAATCTTTTCTTCGTAAACCTTCAGTTCCTGCGTAATATAACGTTCCGCATTGACCAGTGTCTGCTTGCGAATCCATTCCTGCGGAACTTTATCCTTATGTATATTGCGGACTTCAATATAATAACCGAATACATTATTGTAAGCTACCTTCAGACTCGGAATGCCTGTCTGCTCACTTTCACGCTGCTGTATCTGCAACAGATAGTCTTTGCCGGAGTATGAAATACGGCGTAATTCGTCCAGTTCCTCATTCACACCATCTTTAATCACGCCCCCTTTGTTGATCAATAAAGGAGGGTCATTATTGATTTCTTTGGCAATCCGGTCGCGAATAGAAATACAAAGATTCAGCTGTTCACCTATCCGGTTCAAACTTGCGTTATCCGCTTCAAGACAAGCCTGCTTGATCGGTTCAATGGCCTGCAAGGCAACCTTCAACTGTACCACCTCACGTGGCGACACACGTCCTACGGCTACTTTGGAAATGATACGTTCCAAGTCTCCTATCAGATGCAACTGCTCCTCGATCAGCTCTTTAAAATCCGGCTGGCGGAAGAAGTATTCCACCACATTCAGTCGGTCGTTGATCGGCTTCTCATCTTTCAACGGGAAAACCATCCAGCGTTTCAGCAGGCGGGCTCCCATCGGACTGATGGTACGGTCGATCACGTTCAGCAAACTGCTGCCGCCGTCATTCATGCTGCCGATCAGCTCCAGGCTGCGAACTGTAAACTTATCCAGACGCACATACTTATCCTCCTCGATACGGGCAAGGGAAGTAATGTGACCGATCTGCGTATGCTGTGTCATCGTCAGGTATTGCAGGATAGCACCGGAAGCAATGATACCATTCTTCAGGTGCTCTACCCCGAATCCTTTCAGATTCTTTGTCTCAAAGTGTTTCAGTAGTTTCTCACGGGCAGTGGATTCGGTAAATACCCAGTCGTCCAGTTCGAATGTGAAGAACTTGCTGCCGAAGTTACCTTCAAACATCAGGCGTTTGCCCCGTTCGAAAAGAATCTCTTTCGGTCCGAAGTTATTCAGCAATTTGTCTACATAGTCAAAGGGACCTTCGGCGGTGAGGAACTCACCGGTAGATATATCAAGAAAGGCAACTCCACAGGAAGCCTTTCCGAAATGGACGGCAGCCAGGAAGTTATTCTCCTTATAATTCAGAACGTTATCATTGATAGATACACCGGGGGTAACCAACTCGGTAATACCTCTTTTCACCAGTTTCTTCGTCAGTTTCGGGTCTTCCAGCTGGTCACAGATAGCTACACGCTTTCCGGCACGAATCAGTTTCGGAAGATATGTATCAAGCGCATGATGGGGAAATCCTGCCATCTCGATAGTCTTTCCTTTTCCATTGGCGCGTTTTGTCAGTGTGATTCCTAAGATTTCGGATGCAACAATGGCATCGGTAGAATATGTTTCATAAAAGTCACCGCAACGAAACAGCATCACTGCATCCGGATGTTTGGCTTTCAAATCCAGAAACTGTTTCATCATGGGGGTAAGCACGATTTCTTCCTCGTTCACGGTTCGCTCCTTTTCTTTTTTGTTGAGTGAATAATGAGATTAACCTTGCAAAGATAACAGTTTTCCGGCAGAGAATCAACGGAATTTCCCGTTTCAATTTTCACAATTAGTGTTGCATCCTTTTAAAAAAGAAGGGTATATTTCTTAACAAGTAAAGGAGAACTATTAAAACGTGTTATAAAACATACTATTTTACTTGGATAATTTGCTAATTTCCCAAGAGTCCGTATCTTTGCAATGTGTTTTTCATAGTATTAGATTTAAGGTTAACAAAGGTTGGGTCAAGGCGTTGACCCTTTTTTTATGTCCATACGTCCCGTTTGCCTCTTTCTTTCATTCATTTCTATTCAGCCAGCATCATCCTTTTATAGTAAGACGGAGTGAATCCGGTATGCTTCTTGAACGACTTATTAAAATGAGAAATCGTATCAAATCCGCACTCCACACTGATCTGCGAAATATTCATATCGCCCATGAGCAAGAGTTTACACGCATATCCTATCCGCATCTCCAATATGTAATTCTTGAATGATTTCCCCGTTTTGCTCTTGAAGAAGCGGCAGAATGCAGCAGGATTCATAGCTGCCAGAGAAGATATTTCATTCAGGTAAATCTGCCGTGTATAGTTCTTATTCAGGTAAACTATGATTTTGTCTATTCTCGATCCGTCGTAGATAATATCATTTTCAAAATCGGAAGTCGATAGCACAGACCGTGAAGCGACGTTTGCCATTTCTTTCAGAAGTTGCAGGAAAGAAGTAATCTGATCGACTCCTGTCTCCACCGGAATCGATTCAAGCAAATCAACCAGCCGCAGGGAACATCCTGCGGGAAAGTAAATCCCCCGTTGCGCCTCTTCAAGCAGGTTCTTTATCTTCATAAAATGGGGATAATAATTGAAAGCGTGGTGCATGAAGTCCTTTTCAAACTGAATGATGGTCCCTGTTGTCCGAAGCGTACTGCCTTCTTGCCGATACACCTCATCGCTCTTCATATAATGAGGCAAATCGGAGCCTAGCAGAAGAATATCACCATCAGCATATTTCTCCGCGTTATTTCCTACAAACCGCATTCCCGTGCCCTCCTTGACATAGATAATCTCATACTCCGTATGAAAATGCCACGGGTAAGTAAAATAAGGATAATCATAAAAACGAGCTTTCAGAGGAGATGACTTCGATATAGGAAGCTGCTCATTCATCATTTTTCTCATAATCTACTCTATTTCTTATCTACTCTATTTCTTTTCAGCCCAATATACCCCGCAGACAATACAAGCTGCGCCGCCTAAAGCGACTAACGTAATCTTCTCATCCAGAATAAGGAACGATGCAATCATCGTGACCAGAGGATTGAGATAAATATAATTGGATGCCCGTACCGTTCCCAACTGTTTTAACACCACATTCCAGAGTACATAGCAGATCAGCGAAGCCAATACGGCCAGAAACAGAAGGTTGAACAGAACGGCAGGTTGAAGAAGTACAACGGTATCGGGATGCAGGGGATGCAGGAGGAAGGCAGGCAGAATTGTCAGTACTCCGTAAAAGAAAATCTTGCGGGTGATAAATATGGTAGGATAACGCCCGGCCATCTTTTTAATAATCAGACTATAGAATGCCCATGATAATGCGGCAAGCAAAGTCAGCAGATCGCCTATCGGAGATATTTTGAGCACAAAACTGCCGTTAAAGACAATCAGCCCTACCCCCATCAATGCCAGCAGGGAACCGTATATCAGTCCTTTCGATGCCTTTTCACTTTTATAGAAAAGCAGGGAAAGGATAGTAGTCAGCAAGGGAGCCGTGCAGATGATAAACGATACATTCGACGCCTGGGTGATGCCTAAAGCGGTATTCTCTGTAAAGAAATAAAGGGAGCCACCGAATATACCGCCTGCTACCAGCCACAGTTCATCTTGCCAGTTATTGGTGAACAGACGTTTGGGAGAAATTACCCAGATGCCAAGGTATGCAATCAGAAAACGGTAAAAGAAGATTTCCTGAGGTGTCAGCCCGTGGTTTATCAATACTTTAGTCGAAATGAATGTCAGTCCCCAGATAGCTACTGTTAGTATGGCAATCAGATGATAGTACCCATGCTTTAGTTCCATAATTATGGTTTTAATGAGAATGCAAAGATACAGGGATTCATGGATATACCCACTGACTTTGATAGATATATTTTCAACAAAATTTCGCCGAAAGAGAACCGGTTATACATCCGGATATAACAAGAAAGCGAATATCCGGATGTCTGATAAAATAGCCGTATCTATTCAGGTAATCATCTGCTTTTACCAGTTATCCGTCCGGAAAGGCGCCGCAGGGATGCCATGAATACTGAAAATACTTGCTTCCACATAATTCTTATACGCATACCGCACGGCAACGGGATGAGGGACTTTGTCACTCGAAACCGCCAGTCGGGCAGTCGTGGTTTCTATTTCGGCAAAAGCCGGATAGAATACTTTATCCTCGCCCGCAATCTCAAATCCTTTAAGAGATGTCCACATCGGACTTAGGCCGCGTTGGGCATTGTAGAAGTTTATATAGATTTTATTCTCCTGTATCTCCATCGATTTATAAACAGGAGGAGCGTATCCGAATCCTTTCATGCCGTAGGTCTGCGCCAATGCCCAATACGCCAGTCGGTTCCCTACCGTCTCCTTGTCTACGGGATGGATGAAAACAGGGTGGCCGACATCCATCGTCGTAACCATGCCGCTATTCGGTATATCCTTCATATTCTGCAACTGGACCTCGCGCAGGCGGGCAGCCGATGTACCGTCGGCTCCTTCGTAATTGAAAGGCGCTATCTGCACAAAGTAGAAAGGAAGTTCGCCCCTGCCCCATTTCGCACGCAAGTCAGCCACAAAGGCAGGCATAAGGCTCTGGTAAAGATCGGCATTGTCACGGTTGCTTTCGCCCTGATACCACAAGAAGCCTCTCACTGCAAAATTAGTCAAAGGAGCTATCTTGCCATTGTAGAGTACACACGGAGTGGCGGTAGGATTCTTCACTTCAGCATCGTTATCGAGGATGGAAAGATCAATGCTACTAAAAGGCTTTATGGATTCTCTGCTCATCCATGCCTCTATTCTTGATCCTCCCCACGTAGAAACGACGATGCCGACCGGAACTTCCAGCACTTCCTGTATATAACGCGCAAAATAATAAGACACGGCGCTGATATGGGAAACGTTTACCGGCGTATTTTCCAGCCATTCGCCCTGGCAGTCCTCCACAGGCGTTTTACTAAACTGGCGTACCCATCTCCCATCCTTTGAATCTGTAGTATACATTCGGATAGGCGTGGATGGTTTGGCTTTGGCAATAATGTCGTTCGTCCCTCTGACCGGTTGCCGGTCGAAACCGCCCATCGGCATCTCCATATTCGATTGTCCCGAACAGAACCAGACTTCACCGATCAGTACATTCTGCAACGTCAGTAATTCGCCGTCATTGAAGATGATCTTGTAAGGGCCTCCCGCAACAGGGGTAGATACTGTTAACGACCAGCCTCCCTTGCCATCCGATGAGGATTTATATGTCTGCCCGTTCCACGAAGTCTTCACCGTTACAGTAGCATTGGGACGGGCTTTTCCCCATAGTTTGACTTCTGCTTGCTGCTGTAATACCATATTATCTCCAAGTATGGAAGGTAATGTCACTTTAGCCTCACTTTTCATTGAAAATGCAAGAGCTAAGAATAAAAAGCTGATAAGATATTTCATATATATTTAATTTATTTATTCGGTTAGTTACAACAGGATTGACCAATCTTCGGAATATATCCTACCGGAGGAGGTAGTCGGAATGAGATAAACTTTAGCTTGTTATTCCAATAGTCTCTGCTTTTTTGCGCTTCAGCAAAGAAGGATGTAAGAAGCATTGTTAATAGTACCAGCAACTTTTTCATTTATTAGAATTTTATGATAACTGGCACAAATGTAAGTCCCGCTAGTTAATTTAGTAATTAATTTGCAATTAATTCGAGGAGAAAATAAAGGATATAGGTTGGAAAAAATACTTTTTAGTCGGTATCCAGGCTAGTTTAACGTTTATTTAAAGGCTTTTTCAGCTAACACTCTAAAAAGATTATCCCGACAGGACTTCAACTATAACCAGTATACACTCACATTTTATCCATATTCTTTGTATTATAAAACGATCAAACAATCCTCCCAAAATATACTCACATTAATACGTATATAATAATACCAAATGAAAGAAACATATTATCCAAAAGTCTAACGAAAAAGAGATTCTTACAGATAGAAGCGCTCGTTTGTAAACAAATCACCACTATCAAAACAGTCCTATTAATATATCATATTTTTACCACATAAAGAAAGGAAGAGAACTTTACTCAAAAAAAGTTTTCTCCCTTTCTTACACTACACCCCCGGAATCGAATAAACTCCTTCATCGTTTTTAATAAATAACGAGAGAGTTTATTATAAACGGTCCCCAAGTTTATTATAAACTATTTTTAGGCGTTTCCAGCGGCCTCAATAGAATTATTATAACAAAAATGGGCAAGAACCTTCGCAGTTTCTTGCCCATTCGTTATCCTGGCTATGCAATTCTGCACATCCACCTATTGAACTTATGTTATAATTTTTATATATCCTATCATTACTTTTCCGTTTTATATTCCTCCAAATATACGAAATAAAAACAAGAAAGTCAATAGCCGGACGGTATTTGCCGTGATATTTCTTCATTTATCGGACATTACCTTGTTATTCGGACAATACCTTATTATAAAAGAAAGTTTTTTTTCACTCACTACGTGGTTATCTGAAAATAAACACGTAAATTTGCTGGCTCAAATTGAAATAACAGTATAAATCACTATAAATAAAAACTTTATCACTATGGAGTACAATTTCAGGGAGATTGAAAAGAAGTGGCAGCAAAGGTGGGTGGAAGAGAAAACCTACCAGGTTACGGAAGACGAATCGAAGCAGAAATTCTATGTATTGAATATGTTCCCTTACCCGTCAGGGGCCGGACTGCACGTAGGGCATCCGCTGGGATACATCGCTTCGGACATTTACGCCCGTTACAAACGACTGCGTGGCTTCAATGTACTCAATCCGATGGGATATGACGCATACGGTTTGCCGGCGGAACAATACGCTATTCAGACCGGACAGCATCCCGCAATCACTACTAAAGCTAATATCGACCGCTATCGCGAGCAACTCGACAAAATAGGCTTCTCTTTCGACTGGAGCCGTGAAATCCGCACGTGCGAACCCGAATATTATCACTGGACCCAATGGGCTTTCCAAAAGATGTTCAACAGCTACTACTGCAACGACGAACAGCAGGCACGCCCTATTCAGGAACTGATCGACGCATTCGCAATCTACGGAAACGAAGGACTCAACGCTGCCTGCAGCGAAGAACTCAGCTTTACCGCCGAAGAATGGAAAGCCAAAAGCGAAAAGGAACAGCAGGAAATCCTGATGAACTACCGCATCGCCTACCTCGGCGAAACGATGGTAAACTGGTGCCAGGCACTGGGAACCGTATTGGCAAATGACGAAGTCATAGACGGCGTCAGCGAACGCGGCGGCTTCCCCGTAGTCCAGAAGAAGATGCGCCAGTGGTGTCTCCGTGTATCCGCTTACGCTCAGCGTCTGCTCGACGGACTGGATACCATCGACTGGACCGAATCACTGAAAGAAACTCAAAAGAACTGGATCGGACGCTCCGAAGGTGCCGAAGTACAGTTCAAGGTAAAAGACAGCGATCTCGAATTTACCATCTTTACTACCCGTGCAGATACCATGTTCGGTGTGACCTTCATGGTTCTGGCTCCGGAAAGTGATCTGGTAGCCCAGCTGACCACTCCCGCCCAGAAAGCAGAAGTAGACGCCTACCTTGACCGCACCAAGAAACGTACCGAACGCGAACGTATCGCCGACCGCAGCGTTACCGGTGTATTCAGCGGTTCGTATGCTATCAATCCGTTTACAGGTGAAGCAGTGCCCATCTGGATCAGCGATTACGTATTGGCAGGATACGGAACAGGAGCCATCATGGCCGTACCCGCCCACGATAGCCGCGACTATGCTTTCGCCAAGCATTTCGGACTCGAAATCCGCCCGTTGGTAGAAGGTTGTGACGTAAGCGAAGAAAGCTTCGATGCCAAAGAAGGCATTGTTTGCAACTCTCCGCGTCCGGATGTAACTCCGTACTGTGACCTGTCTCTGAACGGACTGACCATCAAAGAAGCCATCGAAAAGACCAAGCAATATGTGAAAGAACATAATCTGGGACGTGTGAAAGTGAACTACCGTCTTCGCGACGCCATTTTCTCACGCCAGCGCTACTGGGGGGAACCGTTCCCTGTATACTACAAAGACGGAATGCCGTACATGATTGACGAAGACTGTCTGCCGCTGGAACTTCCGGAAGTAGACAAGTTCCTCCCCACCGAAACAGGCGAACCTCCATTGGGACACGCCAAGGAATGGGCGTGGGACACGGTAAACAAGTGCACAGTAGAAAACGAAAAGATCGACAACGTTACCATATTCCCGCTGGAACTGAACACCATGCCGGGATTCGCCGGTTCTTCCGCATACTATCTGCGCTACATGGACCCGCACAACAACAAAGCATTGGTGGACCCGAAAGTGGACGAATACTGGAAAAACGTAGACCTTTATGTAGGAGGAACGGAACACGCTACCGGACACTTGATCTACTCCCGTTTCTGGAATAAGTTCCTGCACGATGTAGGTGCATCGGTAGTAGAAGAACCGTTCCAGAAGTTAGTAAACCAAGGCATGATTCAAGGCCGCAGCAACTTTGTATATCGCATCAAAGATACTCACACCTTCGTTTCACTGAACCTGAAAGACCAATACGAAGTGACTCCACTTCATGTGGATGTAAACATCGTATCCAATGATATCCTCGACCTGGAAGCATTCAAGACATGGCGTCCCGAATATGCGGAAGCAGAGTTTATCCTCGAAGACGGAAAATACATCTGCGGATGGGCGGTTGAGAAGATGAGTAAATCAATGTTCAACGTAGTCAATCCGGATATGATTGTGGACAAATACGGTGCAGACACCCTTCGTATGTACGAAATGTTCCTCGGTCCGGTTGAGCAGTCCAAGCCTTGGGATACGAACGGTATCGACGGTGTACACCGCTTTATCCGTAAGTTCTGGTCATTGTTCTACAGCCGTACCGACGAATATCTGGTGAAAGACGAGCCTGCAACGAAGGAAGAGTTGAAGAGCCTGCACAAACTGATCAAGAAAGTAACGGGAGATATCGAACAGTTCTCTTACAATACGTCTGTCAGCGCATTCATGATCTGTGTCAACGAACTCTCCAACTTGAAATGCAACAAGAAAGAGATACTGGAACAGCTCGTTATCACCCTCGCTCCTTTCGCTCCGCACGTTTGCGAAGAACTGTGGGATACACTGGGACACGAAACTTCCGTATGTGACGCCGCATGGCCCGCATACAACGAAGAATATCTGAAAGAAGATACGATCAACTATACCATCTCCTTCAACGGAAAAGCACGCTTCAACATGGAGTTTGACGCTGATGCCGCTTCGGATACCATCCAGGCTGCCGTATTAGCCGACGAACGTTCGCAGAAGTGGATCGAAGGCAAAACACCGAAGAAGATCATCGTGGTGCCGAAGAAGATTGTAAATGTGGTAGTTTAAAATAAGTAACAGGTAATAAGTAATAGGTAATAACCGTAGCTGCTTTCCGAGCATATCCGCAAGGTTAATACCTAATACTTAATACTTATTACCTGTACCTATCGACTACGACTTATTACCTATTAATTAATACTTATTACCTATTAATTAAATGCGCAAACCAGCAAAAGCGGAAATAATGAGAGAAGTGAAGGATTATATCTACATCACTCTCGGATTGATCAGTTATGCTTTAGGATGGGCGGCATTTCTGCTGCCTTACCAGATAACGACAGGGGGTACTACCGGTATCGGGGCTATCATTTATTACGCAACGGGATTTCCTATCCAGTGGTCGTACTTCATCATCAATGCGGTTCTGATGACATTTGCCATCAAGATATTAGGTCCGCGATTCAGCATAAAGACTACTTATGCAATTTTCATGCTGACTTTCCTGCTATGGATATTCCAAGTGTTGGTAAACAACTACATACAAACGCCCGATATGTCGGCCGACGGAAAGCCTCTGCTGCTCGGCAGCGGACAGGACTTTATGGCTTGTATCATCGGTGCGGCTATGTGCGGTGTAGGTCTGGGCATTACTTTCAATTATAACGGCAGTACCGGAGGAACGGACATCATCGCTGCTATTGTCAACAAATACAAAGACGTATCACTTGGAAGGATGATCATGATTTGTGATGTGTTCATCATCGGTTCCTGTTACTTTGTGTTTCACGACTGGCGTCGGGTAATCTTCGGTTTCGTCACTCTGTTCATTATCGGTGTCGTGCTCGACTGGATTATCAACAGCGCCCGTCAGTCCGTACAGTTCTTCATCTTCTCCAAGAAGTATGATGAGATAGCCGACCGCATCATCAAAGATACTGACCGTGGGGTGACCGTGCTCAACGGCACCGGATGGTACAGCAAAAACGATGTAAAAGTATTGGTCGTACTGGCCAAAAGGCGTCAGTCGCTGGATATCTTCCGACTGGTAAAACGTATCGACCCGAACGCTTTCATCTCGCAAAGTTCCGTCATCGGGGTGTATGGCGAAGGATTCGATCAGTTGAAAGTGAAATAAACAGGTGAATGAATCCGGATAATTCCGCTAAAAAACAAGAATAAGACAATGAAACGCAAACTTGTATTTGCCACTAACAATGCTCATAAGCTCGAAGAAGTAGCCGCTATTCTCGGAGATAAGGTAGAACTGCTCAGTCTGAATGACATTGACTGCCACACGGACATTCCCGAAACAGCCGAAACGCTGGAAGGAAATGCCTTGCTGAAATCTTCTTTTATCTACCGGAACTATCAGCTGGACTGCTTTGCCGATGACACCGGACTGGAAGTGGAAGCTCTGAATGGAGCGCCCGGAGTGTACTCCGCCCGCTATGCCGAAGGCGAAGGACACGATGCTCAGGCGAATATGCGCAAGCTGCTCCACGAACTGGAAGGAAAAGAGAATCGGAAAGCGCAATTCCGCACTGCCATTTCGCTGATTCTCGACGGAAAGGAATATCTCTTTGAAGGTGTGATCAAAGGGGAAATCATCAAAGAGAAGCGCGGAGATTCCGGCTTCGGTTATGACCCGATATTCAAGCCCGAAGGGTACGAACAGACTTTTGCCGAACTGGGAAACGAAATAAAGAACAAGATCAGTCACCGTGCACTGGCTGTACAGAAACTTTGCGAGTTTCTGCAACGCTGATTCTTTAGCATATTCCGCACAACAGCCTGTCTTGACATCAACGAAGTGCCAGCAGTAAAATTCTCTCAGGTCATTTCTTAACTATATGACACAGAGTTTAATAAAAGAATTTTTGTAATCTTCAGAAGAAAATTATTTCTTTGCAAAAAAAATAAAGCGTAATGAAGAAAATTGCATTATTTATTTTCCTTACATTGTTATTATGTACTTCATGTGTAACGAAAAAGAAGTTCATGATGACAGAAACCGCACGTATTGCAAGTATCGACAGCTTGCAAAGTTTATTGACTGATTGCCGCAACACGGGCGACCAGCTGTCAGCACAAATCAAGAAGCTCCTGCGTGATACCACCCAGATGGGAAACAGTATCCGTCAGTATCAGAGCATGCTTAGTACTAACATGACGGAACAGGAAAAACTGAATGCCTTGTTGAGTCAGAAGAAAAACGAACTTAGCGAAAGAGAACGCACCATCAACGAGTTGCAGGACATGATCAACGCTCAGAACGAGAAAGTGAAACAACTGCTGAACAGTGTGAAAGACGCGTTACTGGGCTTTAGCACAGACGAACTGACGGTTCGTGAAAAGGATGGAAAGGTGTATGTGGCAATGTCGGACAAATTGCTGTTTCAGTCAGGAAGCGCCCGTCTGGATAAACGCGGAGAGGAAGCTCTCGGCAAATTGGCGGAAGTCCTGAACAAGCAGACCGACATCGACGTATTTATCGAAGGTCACACCGACAATAAACCGATCAACACCGTACAGTTCAAAGACAACTGGGATTTGAGCGTGATTCGTGCTACCTCCGTCGTACGTATCCTGATCAAGAACTACGGTGTAAATCCTTTGCAGATACAGCCCAGCGGTCGCGGCGAATATATGCCTGTTGACGACAATGAAACTGCGGAAGGCAGAAGCAAGAACCGCCGTACGGAGATTATCATGGCTCCAAAGCTGGACAAGCTATTCCAGATGTTACAGACTTCCGAAGAGGTTAAATAAGAAAATAATAATAAGAGACTGTCAGAAGGTAGACAGTCTCTTATTATATAGAAACAAGGCTATAATATTTATTGCCCTATATGATATAACTCATCCATGTTTCTATTAGATACAATATCTGAATTCATACTGTTTACTTTCCCCATCCGGATGGTTTCTTACCCATCTTGAACACCATCGTACCACCGTTCATGATGTCCTGATGAGTGATGAAGAAATCTTTGTGTTTCTTCCCGTTCAAAGTCACCGACTGAATGTAGATATCTTCGGGAGACTTACGGATGGTCCGGATACGGAATTCCTTATTACCTGCTAGTTTCAAAGTACACTCATCCAAAAGCGGGGAACCGATGATATACCGGCCGTCGGCAGGATTGACCGGATAGAATCCCATCGCACTGAATACATACCAGGCAGACATCTGACCGCAGTCATCATTTCCGGCATATCCCGAAGAAGTGTTGTTATACAGCGTGTTCAGAATATGGCTGACATACTTTTGCGTCTTCCACGGCTGACCTGCAAAATTATAGAGATAAGCTACGTGATGGCTGGGCTCATTGCCATGTGCATACTGTCCCACAAATCCCGAAGCGTTATGATTCATCTGCTCACTCTTATAGGTAGAGGTAAAGAAGGTATCCAGCTTTTGTTCAAAGGCTTTCGTTCCTCCTGTCAGTTCCATCAAGGCCTGGATGTTATGCGGAACATACCAAAAGTATTGCCATGCATTTCCTTCGGTAAACGGATGCCCACCGTTTCCACCGTATTGATACGGGTCGAAAGGTTCGATCCATTCTCCCTTGTCATTCTTGGACTGGAAGAACTTCGTTTTCGGATGGAAAAGGTTCCGGTAATATTCGGAGCGTTTGTGGAATCGCTGATAATCGGCATCCTTGTTCAATTTTGCAGCCAGTTGGGCAACACACCAATCATCAAAAGCCTGCTCCAGAGTGATGGAGACAGATTGAGTCTGAATGTTTTCGGGCATAAAGCCGTATTTCTCCCATACCTCAAAAGGAGAGTTGGGGTGTGAGGTTACCGAACTGTTATAGACTGCTTCATAGGCCTTCTCCATATCAATTCCAGGAATACCTTTCAGGATGGCATCAGTGATCACAGGGATGGAGTGGTTACCGATCATACAGTAATTGTCCTGTCCCCATAATTGCCAGATAGGCAGGTAGCCGTAATATTCATACTGGCGTATCATGCTCTTCACGAAGTCAGTCACCCGTTCGGGTTCCAGCAATGTGTAGAGAGGATGAGAAGCGCGGAAAGTATCCCACAGGGAGAATGTGGTGTAATGAGTTTCATTGTTCGCCACCTTGCGGGTCGTATAGTCGGCAGCCATGTATTCGCCGTTCACGTCGGACATGGTGTTAGGCTGTATCATGGTGTGGTAAAGAGCCGTATAGAATATCTCTTTCTGCACTTCCGTACCTTTCACTTCGATCTTTCCTAGTTGTTTTTCCCAATCAGCATCCGCAGCAGCCACATAGCGGTCGAAATCCCAGTGCGGTGCTTCCTGTTCCATGTTCTGACGGGCATTCTCCATAGAGACGGACGAAAGGGCTACTTTGCACGTCAATGGTTTGCCATTCAGTTGGCCGAAACGGAAATAGCCATGAAGATTCGTACCGTTGATCACGGCTGTGTTTTCATGAACACGCCCGCCGTCTCTCAGCGTAGAAGTAAGGATAGGACTGGAAAACTCCATGTAGAAATAAATCTTGCGCAGTTTCGCCCATCCGGTGATGATACGGTAACCTTCCACTGCATGATCATTCAGAATGCGGATCTGAGAGTTAATGATCCGGCGTCCCCAACTGCCCTTATCTGCCGAGTGGTCCATATCCAATATAATCTCCGCATCTTTGCCGGCGGGATATTGATAGCGGTGGATACCGTTTCTCTGAGTAGTGGTAAGCTCTGCATTAATATTCTCATCTTTCAGCATTACCTGATAATAGCCGGGACGGGCCTTCTCTTCGTCATGCGTGAATGCGGAAGAAGTGCGTCCGCTACTGGTCGGCATCAATGTAATGTCGATCAGGTCCGAGGCTCCTGTCCCACTCAGGCGGGTATGGCTGAAACCGAAGATCGTATTCCGGTTATAGTCGTAGCCGGAAGCGTCCCCCCAATTGGGAGCTTCACTGGTGTCCGGAGAAAGCTGTATCATACCGAACGGCGAGGTCGCCCCCGGGTAATTATTACCCGAAAGTCCCCCATCGATGGCCCCCGTTCCAATAAACGGATTTACATATTTAGTGATTTCCCCTGCCTGCAACGTAGCGAGAGTCAATGAAAATGCACATACACTTAAAAGTAATTTCTTCATGGTTCGTGGTGTTTTTATAAGATATGTTTCTTATGTCTATGGCTTTTTATTCTTCTGTTATTTCAATGAGACGGCTGTTGAGCTGCTGCGTTGTGAAAAGATCCAGTCCGACGTTCATTAGATATTCTCCGGAGAAAACCTGGTTGTTACCCTTCAATGAGGAACCGCTACCGGGCATCATATTGATTTCCTTCACACGGTACTTCTTGTCGGCATCCAACCCTTGCAGGCGGACAGGCAATGTCTTTTCCGCATAGCGCGGATGGATATCGAAGGCAAATACCGCAGCCGTTTTCTTGTCCTTGCCTACAAACATGGAAGAAGTATGGTTGCTTCCGTAAGGAGAAACGAGGCGATACAAATCACCTTCAAGGATGACAGGTTTCAGACGGTTGTAGTTCTTGACTGCCTGATCACAGTAAAGGTGCTCATTCTGATTCATGTCTTCCAGTTTGATGTCGAATCCTAATTTGCACATCATGGCTACATCGGTACGGAACTTGATACTGGTTCCACGATTCCAAGTAGTGACGTGGGCACACAGTGTCTTACTTGGGAAGATCTGCGAATAGCCCCATTGGATAAACAGACGTTCGATAGGATCGGTATTGTCGCTTGGCCAGAACTCTGTGAAGTACTTCAATGCTTCATAGTCGGAGCGTCCGCCGCCACCGGCACACAGCATCATCGGAAGATTAGGATATTTAGCCTTGATTCTGTCCAGCACCTTGTAAAGTCCGCGCACATAATCAACGTACAGATGAGACTGTTTATCTTTCAGATACACCGAATAGATATTCGTAATCGGGCTGTTGCAGTCCCATTTGAAGAAAGCGATGCCGGGATATTTGGTCATCAGGTTGTCCACCACGCCGAATACATGATCCTGTACTTTCGGATTGCTAAGGTCGAGCACCATCTGGTTGCGGAAGTAGTATTCATCACGGTTAGGCAGATGAATCACCCAGTCCTTATGCTTTTCGTAAAGCTCGCTTTTGGGATTCACCATTTCCGGCTCTATCCATATACCGAACTTGATACCTTTCTTTTGTGCTTCTTCAACAAGACGCCCTACTCCGTTCGGAAGTTTGTCGGCAGTCTCTTCCCAGTCGCCCAACCCCTGATGGTCACTGCTACGAGGATATTTGTTGGCAAACCAACCATCATCCAGCAGGAACATATCTACGCCCAGCTTGGTAGCCTCATCCATCAAGCCGATCAGTTTATTTTCATCAAAGTCAAAATAGGTAGATTCCCAGTTGTTAAGCAAAGTCATGCGGGTATCATTACCGTTTTTCACCTGATGATTGCGCGCCCAGTCATGGAAGTTACGGCTGGCCTCACCTTTCCCCTGCGTGCTGTAAGTGAAATAGAAGTCCGGAGTACGGAACACTTCTTTGGCGGGCAGGCTGTATTCGGAGTCGTACGGGTTGATACCGCTGATAATACGCAGTTCGTTTTTGTTGTCCACTTCGAAAGTAAAGCGAAAGTTACCCGTCCATCCGATGGTTCCTACCAGCACTTCGCCTGCATTCTCCTGCGAAGGATTGTCAAGAGCCAGTTGGAAGAAAGGAGATACAAACATATTGGCACGTGCACCCAACTTCGTATCGATCACCTTTTTGCCGAAAGCCAGTTCTCTTTCAGTCACGTTGGCTTCGTGTGCCCAGTCACCGGAAAATTCAGTCAGGAAATACTTGCTGCTGTTCAAGTGAAGCATTGATGAAGCATACTTGCAAAGTATCACAGGCTTCTTCTCTTCATGGCTGATTTCACTAAACGCACGGATAATGTTCTCTTTGCCGTATGCTACATAATGCAACTTCACAGTCACAGGGTATTTATCATCCTTAAGGGTAATTACGGTTTCGTTGACCCCGTTACCGATGGCATTGCTCGAATGATCTACATATTTCAGCAGCAATGAAGAGTTATTGTCATTATGACGTATGTGAATAGCCGGTTCAAAGTAGTCCTCCATACCATGAGTCAGATAAGCTTCAGTCCCTTGTGGCAGATACTGGATATCGGAATCATGGTTAAGCTTTTTGCCCAAGTATTTCTGATACAGACGTCCGTTGTCAGCTACTTGATAGATAAGGCTGGTCCGTTCGGTTTCTATTTTGATCAGAGGCTTGTCGGCAGCCTGCAAAAGAGAAAAAGAACTCAATAGAAAAAAAAGTAAGAATGCTTTTAATTTCATGGTTTACATTGTTATGGTTGATATTTATTCTCTGGTGCGGAACGGGGGTACGGGAAGCCCGCTCTTGCCATATAGATTACAAACAGGATTGTCTGCCCACGCATAGCAAGCCGCCGTCGGTATTTCTATCTGGTCGGATTGTAGAATGACTTCTTTTCCCCGGATGGTAGCCTGTGCCGGAACGTATTTCCCGTCCGGTCCCGCCAGTATAAAGCCTTTCGGAGCACCTTCTTTGGCTACTACTTCCTGATCGAAACTAAGAATCAGCGTACGTCCCGAAATGCGGTATCCAAGGAATGCGGGCACTTCGTATGTACCTTTGTTATAGGTCTTCGCCAATGCCGCTTGCGCCAGCCGCTTTCCTACTTCCTGTTTGTTTTTCGGGTGGATATCATAAGCTTCGCCGAGGTCGATGGCACATGCCATACCTGTATTAGGCAGGTGCAGCGCATGTGCCTGTGCATCACGGAGAGCCGCCCATTTGGAATCCGGCTGCACTTCTTCCGGTTTCAGATAATTGGCCAACTGCACAAAGTAGAAAGGAAAATCCTGTTTCCATGCCCTTCTCCAATCTGTAATCATTGACTGGAAAAGTACCCTGTACTGCTCGTCGAATCCTACATTATTTTCTCCCTGATACCAGATAGCACCCTTGATAGGAAAGACAGTAAAAGGATGTATCATTGCATTGTAAAGTACGGTCGGGTAACAGGATGTCGGCCAGCCGGTTCCTTCGGGAGACAATGGTCTGGAAGGTGCGCCGGTCATCGATACTCCGGTGTGATAGTTCCAGTTGCCCGCCAAGGAAATCTTCTTGCCGTTCGCTTCCATATACATCTGCTGAGGTTCTCCGTGGATACCACCTTCACCTCCATAATCTATGGCACGGATGGTGATAACCCCTTTACCTGCCTTTGCCAAGGCTGCGGGAATCTTATAAGTACGCATCGTATTACATCCCGAAGTTCTTCCTATCTCTTTTCCGTTAAAGTAAGTGATATCGTCGTCGTCGATCATAGCCAGATGGAAAGAGATTTCCTTACCGCTCCAGTCAGCAGGTATTTCCACTTCTTTCTGGAACCAAACAGTACCGTCAAAATTCAGTCCGCGGGTTTCCCAGTAGGCGGGCAGTTCCATCGGTTTCCATCCATTCCCTGTCTGAAGAGCTGATATCCATTGGGGAACTCCGTCTTTGAATCCGGCATCCCTGGCATCAAACTGCTGAAGCCACTCGTCCATTTCCTGATGGTAAAGTTCGACAAGTTTCTCTCTTTGGAAGCCTGCGCTTTCCATTTCGGCCATCTTTTTCTGGAATCCCATGACTTGCTTCAATGTCTGATGGCTTGTCCATGATTCGGCAGGTGTACCGCCCCAAGTGCAGTCAATCACCCCAACGGGCACATTCAGTTCTTTCCACAACTTACGGGCATAGAAATAAGCAACGGAAGAAAACTCCGGTACAGTAGCGGAACTACATTCCTGCCAGCCGTTCATATTCATTTCTACGTTATCCTGCGGAGAGAAAGCAACGGTCTTCTTTACCTGCAACAGACGGATGGAAGGATAATCGGCATCGGCAACCTCCTGTTCGTAATTCATCACTTTTCCCCATCCGGCAACGGGCATTTCCATATTCGACTGACCAGAACATATCCAGACTTCGCCTGACAGGACGTTATTCAACACTAGTTTCTCACCATCCGAAACAGTGATCTGATAAGGTCCTCCGGCAGGCGGAGTCGGGACTTCTATGCTAAAACGACCGTCGGCTGATACTTTAGTCGTATATTTCTCATGATTCCAGCTCACCTTCACAGTCACTTGTTTACCGGCTTTCGCTTTTCCCGGTAACGTCAGCTGACTGTTTTGCTGAATAACCATATTATCGGTAAAGAATGACGGCAATGTGACCTTCGCTTGCGTAAAGGCTGCCACACATAACGATAAAAGAGTTAATTGGTATTTTTTCATTTCTCCGGTTATTTAAATTCTAGTAATTGCACGTCTTTGGAGGGTATGGTCACTTCAAGCTGTCCTGTGGCAGAAGTCTCGTTGCCGCTCCATAATTCCTTCACCTGATAGCCGCGTGCCTTGTCCAGTCCTATTCTTTCCAACGAAAGTACAGTTGTCTGTTCCTGGTCCGAGTAGTTGAATACCGCACAATGGAAACGACCATCGGGTGTCTTTCTTACAAAGATATGTTCCGACTTCTCTCCGTTTCCTTCCACAGGACGGAACACTTCTCCTGTCGCCACCGCATTCACTGCCGCATTGGTCAGATATTTCTGTGACTTCTCTTTGCCGTCTTTTCCTCCTCCCGCACTGAAATCGTCTCCTGTAATGTAAATACCCGTAATGACACCCGAAGTAATACGGGCACGGTTTTCTCCGTCGGTAGCATCTCTCAGTACAATATGATCGGCATCATTATATTGATAGATATACTTCTGCCACCAGCCGTATGAAAGAGCGTTCAATGTATATTCGGTATCCTTGATCTGGTTCCACGCATCACAGGCTATTCTGCGTGACTGCGCATACTGGGCAGGGAAGACAGGAGAAATGGAGAGATTGATATACATATCTCCAAAATATTGATTGAGCAGCTTCATGCCATAATTATATCCCTGTATACCTGTGGTAATCTCAGGATTATACCATTTGTCCGCTTCCATCGCACCGTGTGTCATGAAGTCCATCTTCACATACTCGAATCCTGCACGGTGGAACAAACCGGAAATCTTCTTCATCATAGCTTCCACTGCCGGATGCGTTGGATCGACTGCATAAGCGCCGTCCAGTTCCTGCGGCTTTCCGTTGGCATAGAGATAGATATCTTTGTATTTATATTCCGGTGCGGCATCTACCGTCCGTTCCGGATCGCGTGCCCAGTCGGTGAACGGAGTCCAGTAGATACCACCAATCTGTCCGTTCGACTTACACTTTTCTATAAATGATTTCAGTTGTTCCTCATTCATACAGTCCCAACCGGAGTCCAGACCGATATAGACAGTCTGATCAGGGTTTACAAAATGATTATTCTGCAGATTCTCCTTGAAATAATCGGAGACTTCCATCGCTTTCTCATAAGTCAGATTGAATTGTAATGCCCCCCAGCTGTTCCAACCAAATGGAACAGCTTTCTCCCATGCTTTGGGAGGGGCAATTACAGCGTTGGCTTTTGCATACGCTTCAAGTCCATCGCACCAATCTTCAAAGAAACCCAAAAAGACTTTAGGGGATTTTATCTTTTTACCTGCTAATGCACCGTGAGCCTTTACGTCACGAGTCTGCTCATCTGCTATGCCCCCATAACATACCAGCGAACCAATGTTATCACGATCCCCCTTACCTATTGAAATACCTGTTTTCCAGTTATCATGTTCTACGGAGCCGACCACCAGACCGTTCCGGCTTTCATTATTGAATATGGCTGTCACTTCATAACTCACCAATGTATCGAAACCAAGCGGATGAGACTGATATCTGATCCATTTGTCATTGTCGAACGGAACAAAAAGGGCACGGTTATCACCTGCCTGCAAGAATCCGGATATAGAATCGACATTGACAGGAGCCATTCTGCCGGAACTGATTTCCTCTTTCGCTTCGACCGTAAAATCGGTCAGTATATATTCCTTACCCGGATAAAGATAGAAATACTGAGTCAGCTTCGGAAGTTCCTTATCCGTATACTCTACCTTATATATATGCCCTTTCCCGAAAGAATCGGAAACTTTGCCCGTACTGATTTTATGGCGGGCATAGTCACTCGTCTTGATCTCCTTCCCTTCCCATTGATAAGAAGCATACATTCCGTTACAAATATTTTTTGACTTATAGGTGAGTGTTATCCCTCCTTGCTGATCATCGTAAGTTATATTCCATACATCGGTAGAGAAAATCTTGTCTCCACTGGCACAGTTGGAAAAGAAAAGAAACAGAAGAAGCATCAAGGATACTCCCGACATTTTTTTTAGTAGTAGCTTTTGGTTTTTCATATGGTACAATGTTCTTATGTAAAAAAAATAAAGCATACCCGAATAAGAAACCTTTTTCTCTTATTGAGGTATGCCACAAAGGTAAGGATTGGCATCTCCTTTACTATATACAAACGATTCAAAAAATGATAAAAATACGGCAAATAAGCTCCAATGCGGGCTAAGAGAGGTATTTTATCTATTTTGTGCCCTCTCCTGCCTCGACATTCTTTATCTCCTGCGTGATAATGATCTGCTTGCCGGATTGATATTGTTTCTCAAAATCTTTAGGTGTCATGCCGAATTGTTTCAGGAATAACTTGCTGAAATAAGACGGCGAATTGATGCCGACCATATAGCAGATATCTCCGATCCGGTATTTACCTTCCTGAATAAACTCGGCTGCCTTCTTCAGCTTGATCAACCGGATAAAATCGAGCGGAGACAAGTTGAACAGTGTCTTGATTTTCCTTAACAAACTGGAACGGCTCATGCAGAGTATATCTGCCATTCGTTCTACACCGAAATTATCATCGGTTATGTTATCTTCAATGACCTTGATCACCTTATTCATAAATTCCTCGTCCGCCTTGTTCATCTGCATATTGTTGACAGAGAAGAAGGGACGTTTTGCAAAGGCTTCTCTTTCCCTGCGCCTGTTGTCAAGCAAGGACAGGACTTGTTCTTTCAGATAATTGAAAGAGAAAGGTTTCTCAACGTATGCTTCCGCACCATATTTCAGACCGTTGATTTTGCTGTCGATGTCATTCTTGGCTGTAAGGAAGATAATAGGAATATGAGAAAGCTCCATATCCGATTTTACTTCCTTGCAGAGTTGGTATCCGTCCATTACAGGCATCATGATATCACTGATGATCAAGTCGATATGGCTGCTTCTCAATATTTCCAGTGCTTCTACCCCGTTCATCGCTGTCTCTACGGTGAAGTTTTCCTGCAAGCGTTCGAGAATAAAGGTCAGCATACTTTCATTGTCTTCTACCAGCAGGAGGGTATATCCATACATATCGGCCGTGACGGGCGTATGTTCGTCCAGCTCGACAATGTCTTTCTGTATGGCTTTGTTGTTCTCCTGTTTAATGCCCTCCATATTCAAAGGAATGGTCAGTACAAAAACATTGCTCTCCTGATTGGTGTCCAGATAGATCGTGCCTTTATGCAGGGATGCCAGCGAACGTGCCAGAGACAAACCGATGCCTACTCCATTACGGGGCTTCTCTTTTCTGTCCACCTGATAGAACGGTTCGAATATATATTGGCTGACTTCCGCCGGAATCTTGTTTCCGTCACTGGTGACGCGAATCGTAAAGCTGTCTTCTCCCTTTTCCAGTTCTACCAGTACATTCTGGCTGGCGTACTTCAGCGCATTATTGAGCAGGTTGCTCAGTATCTTGGTGATTGCTTCTTTATCTACAGCTGCCCACACCTGCTCATCTGTCGATTTTAACTGCAATTCTTTTCGGTTCAGGCTGAACGTCACTTCAAAGCGTGCCACGATTCCGGCAAGAAGTTCGGTAATGTCCACGCTCTCAAATTTCATGGTCAGCTTGTTGGCACCGATCTTCTGGAAGTCCAGCAGTTGTCCGGTAAGTTCCAGCAGGCGTTTGGTGTTCTGGACCATCACACTGATATACTTCTTCATCTTGGGCTCCTGTATCTCCATTTCCTCAATGGCTTCGAGAGGACCGTTGATCAGTGTCAAAGGGGTACGCACTTCGTGCGCTATCTCTGTGAAGAAGTCTACTTTGGATTCGTACAGTTCCTTCTCCTTTTCGATCTCGAACAGTTTTTGCCGTTCTTCCAGTTGCTTCTCCTTGCGGCGTTTGTACCATAAGATGGTGCCAACCACGATCAGGATAATACACACGGTATATACAATGTAAGCGATGATAGACTGCCACCACGGAGGAAGAATGATAATAGACAGAGAACGTGTGGACGACTCGGACTTGCTGCCGTGAGTAGCCTGCACACGGAAGGTGTATTTTCCCGGCGGAAGTTTGGCATACGAGATGTTCTGGTTGCTGGCTGCCCGTACCCAATCCCTGTCAAGCGGTTCCATACGATAATAGTATTGGTTGGACTCGGCAGTAGAGTAACTGAGCAAGGCCACGTCAAAACTGATATTGGCCTGATCATAAGGCAGGACGATTTCATCCGTATGTACGATACATTGTTTTAGGGGTGAGTCAGGAGTATGCACTGTCACCTCCTTATTATATATACTAAACTTGGAAATGTAGACAGGCGGAAGTGGCCTTTCCTCCTCCTGAACAGTAGGATCGAACGCGATCAACCCGTCCACCCCGCCGAAATAGAACCTTCCATCCTGAGCTTTCAATGCCGATTGATAATTGAACTGATTACCCAATAGTCCGTCCTTATTGGTAAAGACACGTACATCTCCATTCTCGGGATTGAACTTGACCAATCCTTTATTGGTGCCAAACCACAGATTTCCGGCATCATCTTCCAATATATTGTAAGCTACATCGTCCGGCAGCCCGTCTTCGATACTGAAAGTGGTAAAGTCGTCCTGTGCTTCATTATATCTGCATATACCGCCACGGTCGGTAGAGAACCATATATTCCCTTTACTGTCCTGCATGATGGAACTGACGGAGTTAGAGCTTTTCCCTTCATTAAAGTAATAGTTATGATACGTACCGGTTTCGGGATTGCATTTCCAGATACCGTTTCCCATTGTGGCAATCCAGATCAGACCATCCTTGTCTTCCATGATATCGTAAATCCAGCAATACCCTACTTCATCTATCTTATGATATTTCTTTTCGTTGGGTTGCGACATATACAGCCCCCATCCCGGACCTATCCATCTGCGCCCTTTGCTATCTATCAGGAAACTATATACACTACCTTCCTCAATGCCCAACTCCGCATCACTGACATACCGCAGATGTTCGCCGGGCAGGCTGATATCGTTCATCCCCTGTTTGAGCAGTCCCACATAGACATGATCATTGTAATGTCTGACGCATAATGTAATCAGACGGCCGGGAACATGATCGTGTATCTGATGCACTTCACCCGTTTTAGGGTCCAGTACATTGACACCGTTATCTTCCGTCCCTATCCAAATACATCCGTAGTTATCTTCCGCCAATCCTCTGATTCGTTTGGTATTCAACGAATGTGAGTCACTTCCCGGTACATATTTATCAAAGGTCAGCTCACGCTTGGGCAGGTAATTGGCACCGCCGAACATCGTACCGATCCAGATTCCTCCTTCATGATCTCTGTAGATAGAATAAATACTGTTATCGGAGAGGCTGAACGAACGCATCAAGTCCTCCTTGAGATGAGTCACCTTATTCTTCTTCTCGTTAATGATAAAAACACCATGAAGCGAACCTACCCAGATTTCATCTTCAAAACACATCACATCCCGCAGGAATGTCTTCTTCTCACCAAGGAAAGGAATGTCACTTAATTCGTTGGTGACGGTATTGTATTTTATCAGATCTCCTTCGTGTATGGCAAGGATAGCATTTTCACCCTGAAAGCAAATACTTATAATTGTCTTATCTGCCAGCGAACGTCCGGTCCGGTCGGTCAGATATTGCTCAAACTTATCTTCCTTGGGATTATACTTGAATAGCCCGACACCCGAAGTACCTATCCATACCTCACCTTTTTCATTCACACAGATACATTCGGGATTATTATTTTTGAGATTATCCTTATTCGTGAGAGAGTAAAAACTTAACTTTTCGTCCTTATAACGGAAGATTCCCTGATCGGGAATCAGTATCCATATATTATCCAATGAGTCGGACAGTATCTCCGCCACCCAGTTATCAACGGTTATTCCTTCCCGTGTAGACAAACTGAAATGAGTAAAAACATCAATCCTTGGATCATAGATATAAACGCCTCTGTCCGTTCCTACCCATAGGTTTCGTTTGTTATCTTCAAAAAGGGCGGCAATATTATGATTACCCACTCCCGCTACCAGATCATCACAGTTGAACTGAAGGATGGAAGTTCCGTCATAGCGGTTGAGTCCGTTTTTAGTTCCGAACCACATAAATCCATAACTATCCTGCAAGATTGCTTTCACATTACTGGCCGACAATCCATTTTCTCCATTGACATGAGTGAAATAGAAATCGGAACGATCCTGTGCACGAACGACACAGATGGAGAGTAACAGCAGACAATTCAGGAGGAACAATCGCATCAGGTGTTTCTTCATATACATAGAACTATTATAATTTGCTATGCGGGCAAATATACACCAAAAAATGGTACGCAGAAAGCAGTTGACGCATTTGTTTCAGTAATAGGCGCATTTGTTCATTTTTAAATTGACCTTCCCGGATACCTTTGCAGCATCATTGAATAATTAATTTGTAACATGAGAAACATAACGAGATCACTTGGCCTGATTATCGGGGCCACACTTCTGTTCAGTAGTTGCTTGCCGTCAGAAGCAACCACAGATAATATGAAATTATGGTATGACAAACCTGCTGACGAATGGATGAAATCTCTGCCTTTGGGGAATGGTCGTCTCGGAGCAATGGTATATGGTGGCGTGGAAACGGAAACCATCGGCCTGAACGAATCGACCATGTGGTCGGGGGAGTATGATGAACATCAACAGCGTCCGCTGGGAAGAGAAAAACTCGACGAGATACGGAAACTGTTCTTTGAGGGCAATCTTGCCGAAGGCAACCACATCGCCGGAAACACGATGGCCGGAAGTCCGCATTCCGCCGGAACACATCTTCCTATCGGTGACCTGAAACTGAATTTCACTTATCCCGAAGGAGAATTGTCCGACTATCACCACGAACTGGATTTATCTACTGCTGTCAATACCGTCACTTATAAAATAGGTGACACAGAATATACCCGTCAGTCTATCGCTTCCAATCCGGATGACGTAATTGCCATGTATATCACAGCCAGCCGTCCGGAAGCCATCACGATAGAACTAGAACTGAATTTGCTCAGAAATGCCGAAGTCATAGCCTCCGGGAACCAACTGATCTATACCGGTAACGCCGAGTTTGAAAAACATGGCAGAGGAGGAGTATTATTTGAAGGACGCATCGCTGTAGAAATAAAAGGAGGAACTATCAAAGCCGACGGAAAGAAACTCCTCATCGACAAGGCAACGGAAGTAACCTTACTGTCTGACGTACGTACCAATTATAAGAATACAACATTCGCAGGATACGACTACAAGCAGAAATGCAAGGAAACAATCGAAGCAGCCGCTAAGAAAAGCTTCAAAACGCTGAGAAATACACATGTAGAAGACTATGCTCCGCTTTTCTCCCGGGTAGCCCTCTCATTTGGAGACAATGGCAAATTGAACCATCTGCCGAATGACCAGCGCTGGGCACGAGTGAAAGCGGGAGAATCTGATCCGGGACTGGATGCCTTATTCTTCCAGTACGCCCGTTATCTGCTGATTGCTTCTTCGCGTCCCAACTCTCCGCTGCCTGTAGCCCTGCAAGGATTCTTCAATGACAACCTGGCTTGCCACATGGGTTGGACTAATGATTATCACCTGGATATCAATACGGAACAAAACTACTGGATCGCCAATGTGGGTAACCTGCCCGAGTGTCATCTCCCGCTTTTCGACTATATCAAAGACTTGTCTGTGCATGGTTCAAAAATAGCTCAGGACTTATACGGCTGCAAAGGATGGACTGCCCACACCACATCGAATCCGTGGGGATACGCAGCCGTATCGGGCAGCATCCTCTGGGGATTGTTCCCGACTGCCTCCTCATGGCTCACTTCTCATGTATGGACTCAATATGAATACACCCAGGATAAAAAGTTCCTGAAAGAAACCGCTTATCCTTTATTAAAGAGCAATGCCGAATTCCTGCTGGATTATATGGTCATTGATCCACGAAACAATTATCTTGTGACAGGTCCCAGCATCTCACCGGAGAACAGTTTCCGCTATCAGGGACAAGAGTTTTGCGCATCTATGATGCCAACTTGCGACCGTGTACTGGCTTATGAGATATTCTCGGCATGCCTGCAATCGACGGAAATATTAAATGTCGATGCCTCATTTGCCGACAGCCTCCGTACCGCTATCAGTAAACTTCCTCCTTTCCGTATCAGCGCAAACAGAGGCGTACAGGAATGGTTTGAAGATTACGAAGAAGCACACCCCAATCACCGTCACACCACACACTTGTTATCTCTCTATCCTTATTCGCAGATTACGTTAAATAAAACACCCGAACTGGCAAAAGCTGCCTATACCACCATCGAAAGACGTCTGGCTGCCAAGGACTGGGAAGATACGGAGTGGAGCCGCGCCAATATGATTTGTTTCTATGCCCGCCTGAAAGAGCCAAAGAAAGCATACGATAGTGTAAAGCAACTTTTAGGCCCTCTGTCCCGCGAAAATATGTTCACTGTTTCTCCTGCCGGAATTACCGGAGCCAACGATGATATCTTCGCTTTCGACGGAAACACGGCCGGAGCCGCAGGTATCGCAGAAATGTTGCTGCAAAGCTACGACAACCGGATTGAACTGCTCCCCTGCCTACCGGAAGAATGGAAAGACGGAAGTTTCAAAGGACTTTGTGCCCGCGGCGGAATTGAACTGGATGCGAACTGGAAAAATGCCCGGATAGAAAATACCGAATTAAGAGCATCCGTCCCGGCTGAGTTCTCTTTCCGCATCACAAATGCAAGTGCATACAACTGGAAAATGAACAAGAAAGCATTTACACCTGAAATAAATGCAGACGGTTCGGTACAGATCAGTATGAATGCGGGAGATAAACTCACTGTTTCGCTGTAAAAAGTATACCTGACTGATTAGTTTATAGTATCAAAATCATCTGTTCATTATATCAGAGTAAATAGGTAAAACTGTGTCTTGCTTGTGCCAAGCCTTTGGCACAGTAGTGCCACCCTATTGGCACGGTGATGCCAAGCACTTGGCACAGTTGTGCCAATAAGGTGGCACAAGCAAGATCATACTATAAATTAAATTCAAGAGTCTACTTACAACTCTATCAAAAGAGCTATTTCAGCAGACAACAGCGCAAAATAGAAATTAGTATTGGTTAAAACTCGAAGAACCCATGAAATAACGGATATTATAGCCTATTTTGGCGCATTCAGACTAAAGTTTGCAGCATTCGTACTTAGATTTAAGCCAGCTTTATCGTACGTTTGCAACACCAGATAACAAAAAAAAAATAGATTAACCTTAAAAATTTAGGAGGAATTTACTATGAGTAAATATGTAAGTAAATTATCGAAATTGGGAATATCGCTATTGGCAATCTTTTGCATGATAGCATGTCACACCGGAGAAATCAATCACAATTATGAGAACATGGTTTACGTCAATCAGACTTCACTGGACCTGTTCTTCGGAGATACGGAACAACTGACCGCAAGCCCCACCGAAAGTACATTTGAATGGACTAGTGAAGACCCGTCCATCGCCACAGTAACCAATGAGGGGCTGGTAACCGCTACAGGAGTAGGCAACACTCAAATCACTATTGCGCAGGGAGAATGGACCAAAACAATAGATGTAACAGTAAGCCTGCCCACCTCTAAAGAAGTACTGGCACGCGCAGGAAATAAACGTGTTTTAATAGAAGTGAATATCGACAACGAAAAAGTCCAGAAGATGAACGTCATATGTAATAACAACAATAGTTCCATCGAAGAAGAAGTGAACTATAAAAGCGGCGTTTTCAAATTCTATTATGACAATCTGGAAGAAAATAAGAAGTATGATTTCACAGTGACTTGTGTAGACCGGTATGGAAATCAGGCAAATCCGATCAATGTTTCTGCCAATGTATATGGTGAGTCATTCCAATCTACACTGAGCAATCGTACCGTAGAAGTAGCTACCCGTTTTGGTAACGGACTGGTAGTAAAATGGAAAGATAAACCGAGAAGTTGCGTACTGAACTACAAAAATGAAGCAGGAGAAGATGTCACCAAATATATTCTTGGCAGTGAAACGAACTCCTATTTATTAGACTTTGGCTCCGACCTGTCTTATGCAACATATGCAGTTCCCGAAAACAACGCCGCAGATACATTCTATGTAGCCCCTGTCGTTCTAGACAATTATGAAGACTTGCGTTCCATACTTTCCGCTTCTGAGACCCGCGAGATTTCCGTTTTCAATTTCGACTTGGGAGGTGAAGGCGTTGGTTATCATGATAACAGCGCTCACAATGAAGCAGGTTACAACTACCGTTCGGAAAAAGGTGACGACAACAGTCCCGGTGTGGATACGGAATTCGGCATGAACATCGGATATACCGGAGCCGACGAATGGCAAATGTTTACCCTTGACGTACAAGATGAAGGCACATACGCTTTCGACCTCTTCCGTTCTGTCAACAACGGTAATGGTGGATATTATTCGTTGGAAGTGGATGGTGTTGCAACAAACTCTGTTCACATGATAAATGACAATGATTGGAATGCCTTCAAATGGCAACATGATGTTTATCCTGAAAATCAACCCAAACTTTATCTAACTAAAGGTAAACATACCGTGAAGTTTATCATTGGCGAGGGAGGAAACTTTAACTATAAATTCATACGTTTTGCTTACCAACAATAAAATTGTATATCATTTATCTTATAATCAAATATTAAATCAAAAAACAATATGAAAAACAGTAAAACCTTCTATTATGCAGTAACCAGTAAAGTCAATCGTTGAGTCAATATCAACATTATTTCATTCAGGAAATAATGTCTTATACTATCAACAACATTATGTAACATCAATATTATGAAGAAAAATTTAATACATCAAATTCTTTTTTTATTTTGCATAGGGGGATGTGCTTTAACCATCATCATCGCATCTTCCTGTGAAGATAAAACATCAGCTCAGGTATATGATCCTAACGCACCTATTAAAGTTACGAACTTTTATCCTGACTCAGGAGGTATCGCTACACAAGTGATTCTGAACGGAGAAAATTTCGGAACTGACTTAAGTAACATCGAGGTTTATTTTAATAATAAGAAAGCAGCATTAATCGGCTCTTTGGGAAACAAACTTTATGTGATTACTCCGCGTCGTCCGGGAGATGGCATGCCGGATGATGGTGACCCGGATCATGATCAGGTAGAAATCACTGTAAAAGTAGGTGAACAGTCTGCCGTATATGATAAGAAATTCGACTATCACATTCAGACAGTAGTTACTACCCTGTGCGGACGTCCCGGAACAAGTGGCGTCAAAGTAGGTACACTGGGCGAGACAGAATTTCCTGAAGTCGGTTTCCTGGCTGTCGATGCCGAAGATAATCTCTTTGTATGTCCACGCGAACTGTGGGGAGCCAACAAACTGATATTGATCAATGAAAAAGAAAACCAGTCTTCTATTATTATCGATAATGCAGGCCAATATCCGTTGAACCAACCATGTATCATAGATAACGGATTAGGATTAGTGATTCCTACCGATGGCGGTAACACATTCTGGTCTGTCAATTCGGTAGACTTCTGGACACCCCGAAGAAGAGACTATATGGCAGCCGACGGTGTAGATGCAAGTAAAGTGAATACTACTTATAAACACTCCTTTGCTTATTGTGAACTGGACAATCACTTCTACTGCCGCACCAAAGATGCCAACTTCTTCCTGAAGATTGACGGAAAAACAGGATATGCCTGGGTAATAGAAGTAGGCAATAATGATTTGTTAGCTACCTCTGACTGTTATATGACCTTCAGCCGGACAGACCCGAAGAAACTCTACATGGCATTCACCAACCAGCATTGTATCGGTGTATTTGAAGACATTACCGACCCGACCCGCGAAGGAAACTTCAGAATATATGCAGGAGACAAAGGACGTGCAGGACATGCTGACGGACAAGAAACTGAAGCACAGTTCAGCAGTCCCCGCCAATTGGTATTGGATGAAGAAGAAAACCTCTACATTGCTGACTCCGGTAATCATTGTATTCGTAAAGTGACTCCCGAAGGTGTAGTTAGTACGGTGATCGGTAACCCCAATACTTCGGGATATAAAGACGGAACACCGGAAATCGCACTCTTCACCGAACCATGGGGACTTGCCATCGACAGTGAAGGCACTATCTACATCGGTGACAAAGACAACCGTTGTGTCCGCAAACTCTCTATTGAATAACGCAGTAGGTCATTATAAATAATAACGCTATGAAACATTTATATATTATAACTGCTTTTCTGTTCTGTTGCCTCAGCATCATAGCACAAGAGCAAACCAAAAAAGAAAGTACAATTACCATTTCAGGTACAGTACTCGATGAATTCAATGCCCCGATTCCGGGTGCCAACGTCTTTTTGAAAGACCGTCCCGGTGTAGGTACTGTTACCAATATGGACGGTAAATTTACAATCAAAGGAGCGCAAATGGGTGATGTTATCACTTTGTCATTCCTTGGTTATGAAAAACAAGAAGTAAGAATTGACTCCAGACTGGACCGGAAAAACGCACAATTCAAACTGAAACCTTCGACGAATACACTGGAAGAAACGGTGGTTGTCGGACTCGGTTCACAGCGAAAAGTCAGCGTAGTAGGTGCCATCACGAATGTAGATGTAAAAGACCTGCAGACACCGGCTACTTCTATTCCTAACATGTTAGGCGGACGTGTACCGGGTATTATCTCTCTGCAAAACAGTGGTGAACCGGGAAAAAACATTTCTGAATTTTGGGTACGTGGTATCGGAACTTTCGGTGCTAACCAAGGTGCACTGGTACTGATCGACGGACTTGAAGGTAGTTTGAGCCAGATTGATCCTGCAGACATTGAAAGTTTCTCCGTATTAAAAGATGCCTCCGCTACAGCCGTTTACGGCACACGTGGTGCTAACGGTGTCGTACTGGTTACTACCAAACGCGGTGAAGTGGATAAACTGAAAATTACAGGACGTGTCAACCTGACCGTATCCCACTTACAGAATATGCCCGAATACCTCGGCGCTTATGACTACGCAAAACTGGCTAACGAAGCAAAACTGGCTCGCGGCGAAGAAGAACTTTACTCACCGATGGCTCTAGACCTGATCAAGTATCAGCTGGACCCTGATCTTTACCCGAACGTAAACTGGCGTGATCAGATTCTGAACAAGAATTCTCTGCAACAGACTTATTACATGAGTGCCCGTGGTGGTGGTAGTGTGGCTCGTTACTTTTTCAGCTTGGGTATGTCCAATGAAGATGCTGCTTACAAACAGGAAAAAAGCTCTAAATACAGTACTGACGTAGCTTATCGCACTTATAACTATCGTAGTAATATCGACGTTAATCTGACAAAGACAACTACTGCTTATTTAGGCACGGAAGGTTATCTGTCTGAAAAGACTGAACCGGGAAACGTTTCGACTGACGCACTCTGGAGTGCCCAGCAAAGACTGACTCCGCTGACTATTCCACTGCAATACTCTACTGGAGAACTACCGGCATGGGGAGCAAACAACGAATATTCTCCCTACGTCATGCTGAACCATACCGGAAAAGCGAAATGGCGCAGATTTACAAACAAAGTAACGTTGGCTGTCACTCAGGATTTACCTTTCATTACCAAAGGACTGAAGTTAAGAGCACAAATCGCTTATGACTCCGAAAGTTATCTGAAAGAAATACGTAAAGTTCTGCCGGAAATGTACTATGCCAGCGGACGTACGGTAGATGGTACATTGATTATGCGTAAAGTAGTAGATGCCCAAACTGCCACTTATAATAAAGATGAAGAATCACAATGGAATAAATTGCATTTTGAATCTACTCTAAACTATGACCGTGCATTCGGAGATCATCGTGTTGGTGGTTTGGTTTACTACTATATGAGCAGCTACCAAAGTACATGGTGTGATATACACGGTTACAACTGTAATGTTAATGTAGATAATGTACCTAAACGTTATCAAGGTTTATCCGGTCGTTTAACATACGGATTCCGTGATACATATATGATCGATTTGAACTTCGGTTACACCGGTTCGGAGAACTTCCAGAAAGGACGCCGTTTCGGTTTCTTCCCCTCCGTTGCTCTTGGTTGGGTACCGACCAACTACGACTTTGTACGTGAAACATTACCTTGGTTGAGCTTTTTGAAAATCAGAGGATCATGGGGTTCGGTAGGTAACGACCGCATTACTAACAAACGTTTTCCTTATCTGACTATCATGAACGAAAATGCCAATAAAGGATGGAATGGCAGCAACGGCGTAACGGAACAATCAGTCGGCGCCGACAACCTCCAATGGGAAAAAGCTATCAAACTGGATTTGGGTATTGAAGGAAAGTTATTCAACGAACAGGTTGACTTCACAGTAGACTTTTTCCGCGACACCCGTAATGACATCTTCCAACAACGTACAATGGTACCTGACTATATCGGACTGGCAGAACAACCTTTTGGAAACGTAGGAAGCATGGTCAGCTATGGAGCCGACGGTAACATCTCATTCAGACAGGATATCGGCAAAGACTTCTCGTTTACCCTCCGTGGTAACTTTACGTACACAGCCAATATGGTTAAAAACTGGGAAGAAGCTTTCCAAAAATATTCTTATCAGGAAAGAGCCGACAAACCTTATGAATTTTATTCCGGTTATATTGCATTAGGCTTGTTCCGCGACGAAAACGATGTAAAATTCAGTCCCGACCAAAGTGGAATTGCAGGTCGCAAGGTACTGCCGGGTGATATTAAATACAAAGATGTGAACGGTGATGGTGTTATCAACTCCGACGACCAAGTACCTCTTTCTTATAAAGCCAACTATCCACGCCTAATGTATGGTTTTGGCGGAGAAGTACGCTGGAAGAAACTGACACTGGGATTCTTGTTCAAAGGAACAGGTAATGTGGATAACTTCTGTGTGGATGGTTACAAAGCCTTCGGATTCCTTCCATTCTCTTCCGGAGAAACAGGAAACACACTGGCTATCACAGCCAATCAGGCGAATCGTTGGACACCGCGCGAAATCTCTGGTGATGCGTCTACCGAAAACCCGAACGCTATGTTCCCACGTCTTTCTTATGGAAATGACCACAACAGTACACAGCCCTCAACATTCTGGAAAACCAATGCCCGCTACTTGCGTTTGCAGGAAATCAATCTGAACTACAATCTGAGTGCCGGCAAGATATTGAAACAACTGGGTGTTTCGTCACTCGACCTACAGTTTGTAGCTTCCAACATCTGCGTATGGAGCCCATTCAAACATTTCGATCCGGAGCAAGCATATTATAACGGAGGCGCCTATCCTATACCAGCACGCTATGCTTTCCAGATGTATATTAACTTCTAAAAAATGAATCGTATGAAAACCAAAATAAGCCAGATTATATCAAAGAGTCTTCTCTTTGCATTCATCGTCCTGCTAGGCTCTTGCAACTACCTGGACGTAGATCAATATTTCGACGATACACTGAAGTTTGACTCCGTATTCACACAGAAACGCTATTTTGAAGCGTATCTGTGGGGTGCAGCCGGACAATTGCCCGACGAGAGTAGAATCTTCGGTCATGAATATGCACCGGGAATTACTGCCGGTGACGATATTTTCACTGTAATGAGCAGCGACATCTTCCGTGGATCAGCCTTTGCATTAGGATATGTGAATCCTGATAATTTGAGAGGTATGAATATCTGGAGTGATATGTACAAAGTAATCCGTAAGGCCAATCTGATGCTGGCACGTATGGACGAATGTCAGGACATGACAGCACTCGACCGCCGTAACTATACCGGTTATATTCACTTCCTGCGCGGTTACGCCTATTATCATATTCTGATGACTTGCGGTCCTGCTATTCTTGTAGGCGACGAAATATTTGAAAGTAATCTGGAAGGTCCAGCTTACAATACTTATCGTGCTACTTATGACGAAACAGTGGAATACATCTGCTCCGAACTGGAAACAGCAGCGGCTTACCTACCTCTGAAAGCTTCTATCGCACAATTTGAACGTCCTACGAAAGGAGCTGCCTACGCATTGATAGCACGCCTACGCTTACATGCCGCTTCACCGCTTTTCAACGGAACATCCACTGCCCGCCTTTACTTCGGCAACTGGAAACGTACTTACGATAAAGAATATTACGTTAACCCAAATTATAGTGAAGAGAAATGGGCATTAGCCGCCGCTGCCTGCAAACGTGTCATTGATATGAATGTCTACGAACTATTTACAGTGAGTAAAGACCAGAATACTCCGCAACTACCTGCAGGTGTTCCTACAGAAAACTTCCCTGATGGAGCCGGTGGAATCGACCCGTTCAAATCTTATTCTTACATGTTTACAGGAGATGAACCGTTTAAAAATAACAACGAAATCATTTGGGGACGTATCTCGGAAGAAGTAAAAGGATACACCCAACAGTCATTCCCTCAATATATGGGCGGATATAACGGTATGGGCTTAACGCAGAAAATGATTGATGCCTATCGTATGGAAGATGGAAAGACAATCGAAGAAGCTATGGCAGTCGGAGAATATAAAGAAGGTCCTAACGACTTTACTTCCGGACCGCGTGATTTTTCAGACTATCACCTCAACAGCGGAGTATGGCAAATGTATGCCAATCGTGAAATGCGCTTCTACGCCTGTGTCGGTTTCAACGGATGTTACTGGCCTGCTTCATCGACTACCGACGGCTCTTACCGTCTGCAAACCGTGAAATACTGTATGGACGGCAACGCCGGCAAATATGCAGGAACAGTGGGTAGCGACAACTACACTCCTACAGGTTATGTGATTAAAAAATACATTTCTTCTTATGATGCATGGCGTGGCAACAGCAGCGAACGTTATGAGAAAGGATTCCCTATTATCCGTTACGCCGAAATATTACTGTCGTACGCCGAAGCATTGAATCAATTGACCACAACTCATGCCATTACTTTGCCTACAGGCGAATCATACAGCTTGTCACGTGACATGAACGAAATCGCCAAAGCATTCAACCAAGTTCGTTATCGTGCCGGACTACCGGGGCTCACTCAGGCCCAACTGGAAAGCCCTACAGAAATGTTCGAGCAAATCAAACGCGAACGTATGGTAGAATTCTTAGGTGAAGGACGACGCTTCTACGATGTACGCCGCTGGGGTATTTACGAAGACGTGGATTCAGAGCCTATCATGGGCCTCAACATTGCAGCCAATGAATTCGGTGGCTTCTACCAACGTACCGTAGTAGACGAAAAGAATTACCGTGACCGTGTAGTACACAGAAAACTGTTGTTCTTACCTCTCAGCAAATCCGAATTGAGAAAAGTAAAATTACTAGATCAGAATCCGGGATATAACAACTAACTTTGAATCATCAGTAAAACAGATAATCAAATGAAAACAATGATAAAAAAAGCCGGTTATTTTCTGGCAATGTTTGCTCTGGCAGCCTGCGAACCTTTTGACTTCGAACAGGAAATGGGACAAAAGGTGATTTGTATCATCAGCGACAATGACTTGGTATATACTGGTATGCACGACCTCAACCAATCCGAAAGCACCGGATATATTTCTATCAACTGTGGCGGCTCGCTCCAAATCGACCGGGATGTGGACGTTACACTGGAATATGCTCCGGAAGTATTGCAGAGTTATAATAAAATCAAATACGATATTGACCAGTCAAAATACGCTAAAGAGCTTCCTTCAAAGTATTACTCCATCGCTCAGATGGGAGTAACTTTGAAAGCCGGAAGCCCTGATACCTACAATGTAATGCCGATTCAGGTAAAGCCGGAAGGACTATCACCGGATTCGATTTACCTGATCCCATTGCGTATCAAAAGTGTATCAGCCTATTCTGTCAATCCGGACAAGTCGCAAGTACTTTATCAGGTACAAATGAAAAATCTCTATGCCCGAACAGACGAAGCGACTATCTACAATGCTGCCGGAAAACTACAGAAAGAAGGGGAATCCGAACGTGATGCAGCCGCTTCACAAACATTCCACCCGCTTACGAAAAACTCATTCCGCATTTTCGCCGGTATCAAGGGATACGAAAAAAATGAAGAAGTAATCAAAAAGAACGGTATCATAGTTACAGTGAACGAAGATAATAGCCTGACGATGAAGCCATACAATGCAGACTTTATCGAAGTTGCTTCCATCAACGAAGAACAACCCGATTATTATGGAAATTATGAATTGGCAGACGTTTATGGCGGAAAGAAACGCCAGCGTTTTAACTTCAAATACAAATACCGCTTCAAAGGCGAATCGAAATGGGAAATCGTCGATATGCGCTCTTTACGTAGTGTCACACTCGATCAGATTAATGAATAACTAACACTAAAATAACATAGAATGAAAAAACTAATTTTACTTTTAATCTTCATGCAGTTGGGGGTTGTGTCAATGGCACAGGATTTATACAAAAATATGAATGCTCCCATACATGAAAGAATACAGGATCTTTTGTCCAAATTGACCATAGAAGAAAAGATCTCTCTGCTGCGTGCCACTTCTCCTGGAATCGAGCGCATGGGGATTGATAAATATTATATGGGAAATGAAGCATTACATGGAATCATCCGCCCGGGAAAATTTACTGTTTTCCCGCAGGCGATCGGACTTGCCAGTATGTGGAATCCTGAGTTACATCATATTATTGCCAGTGTTATTTCAGATGAAGCCCGTGCCCGCTGGAATGAACTGGAACGGGGAAAGAAACAAAAAGACCAGTTCAGTGACTTATTAACATTCTGGTCACCTACTGTCAATATGGCCCGTGATCCTCGTTGGGGACGCACTCCGGAAACATATGGAGAAGACCCTTACCTGTCAGGAGTATTGGGTACAGCATTTGTCAAAGGATTGCAGGGAGATCATCCCCGTTATCTGAAGTCCGTATCTACTCCCAAACATTTTGCTGCCAACAACGAAGAACATAATCGTTTTTATTGTGATGCTGCCATCACTGAAACAGACATGAGAGAATACTATCTCCCTGCATTTGAGAAATGTATTCGCGAAGGAAAAGCAGAATCCATCATGACGGCTTATAATGCCATCAACGGTGTGCCATGTACTGCCAATAACTGGTTGCTGAATAAAGTATTAAAACAAGACTGGGGTTTTAACGGGTATATCGTATCCGATTGTGGTGCTCCCGGATTATTAATGACTGACCATCGTTATGTGAAAACTCCGGAAGCGGCTGCCATGATAGCTATCAAAGCCGGCCTGAACTTAGAATGTGGAGACTATGTTTTTGGAGCTCCACTATTAAATGCATACAAACAATATATGGTCAGCACTGCCGAAATAGACAGTGCCGCCTACCATGTGCTACGTGCACGGATGCGTTTAGGTATGTTTGATGATCCGGAAAAGAATCCGTACAATCATCTGTCTCCTGAAATCGTAGGTTGCGAAAAACATAAAGAGTTAGCTCTCGAAGCTGCCCGCCAAAGTATTGTATTACTTAAGAATCAAAAGAATACTCTTCCGCTGAATGCGAAAAAAATCAAGTCAATAGCTGTTGTCGGTATCAATGCTGCTAACTGCGAATTTGGTGATTACAGCGGAACCCCGGTCAATGCTCCGGTATCCGTACTGGATGGTATCCGCAATCGGGTAGGTAATGAAATAAAAGTGGTACATGCACCATGGGTATCTTCGGAAGAAGGTTATCAGCTTATCTCTCCGATTAATTTACCTAACGGATTAAAAGCTGAATACTATGACAATCCTACATTTCAAGGCACTCCTAAAACCCGCATAGATAAAGGAATTAACTTCGAACCAAAGAATCAGGCTCCGGACCCGTTCCTGCCTAAATCTCCGCTTTCTATCCGTTGGACAGGCGAACTAGTTCCGAGTGTATCCGGCGAATATGTGTTCAGTTTCACCAGTGACGACGGCTGCAAATTATATATTGACGACCAGCTAATCATAGACGACTGGAATGTACATAGCGCACGTACAGAAAAAGCTTCTATGAAATTGGAAAAAGGAAAAAAATATCAGTTGAAAGCGGAATATTTCGATAATGGAGGGGATGCGATTGCCAGACTTCATTGGCGTGTACCTAGCATGGAAGAATATGATATGCTGAACATGTATGGTGATGCTTCAAAAGTGATTCGTGAATCGGATGTTGTGATCGCAGTAATGGGTATCAATCAATCTATCGAACGTGAAGGACAGGACAGAAGTTCTATTGAATTACCAAAAGATCAGCAGATCTTTATTCGCGAAGCATATAAAGCCAATCCGAATACAATCGTTGTACTAGTTGCAGGTAGCTCCATGGCAATAGGATGGATGGATCAGAATATACCGGCTATCATTGATGCATGGTATCCGGGCGAACAAGGCGGAACAGCGATAGCAGAAGTACTGTTCGGAGATTATAACCCGGCCGGCCGTTTACCGTTGACTTTCTACAACAGCATTGAAGATCTTCCGGCTTTCAATGATTACAATGTAAAGAATAACCGTACTTATATGTACTTCGAAGGTAAACCGTTGTATGCATTCGGATACGGATTAAGCTACACCAAATTCGATTATCGCAATTTGAACATCAAACAAGATAGTCAAAACATTACTTTAAATTTCTCTGTAAAGAACAGTGGCAAATATAATGGCGATGAAGTAGCTCAGGTATATATACAATTCCCCGATCTGGGAATCAAGACTCCATTGAAACAACTAAAAGGATTCAAACGCATTCATATCAAGAAAGGGGCAACAGAACAAATATCTATCGAAATTCCAAAAGAAGAATTACGTCTTTGGGATGATCAGAAAAAACAGTTCTATACACCTTCGGGAACCTATAATTTCATGGTAGGAAAATCTTCCGACAATATCTGTTTACAAAAAACAGTAGAATTATAATCTTTTCTATAGGACAGGCTGATATTATTAATTAGTCACCTCAATACTGTAAATGCGGAAATACTGATTCTAAATAAAGATTAGTATTCTCCGCATTTCTTTTTTATTATATGTACATTAAAAAACATATACCATAAAGCACTTAAATAAACCGTTTGCTGCAAATCTTTCATTTTTTGCTCTGTTTATATATACTCAATAGTTTATTCTTGACTACTTTTGGCACATCAAATTTATTCATTTATTCCAATTATCATGAAACACGTAATTACATTTATCTTATTGTTCTTGTGTATTCCCGTATTTGCCCAACAAAAGATTGCACGCGAATATATCGAATGGTCTGACATCTGGATTCCCGGAGCTAACAAAACAGATCTTCCACACGTATTGCTTATCGGAAATTCCATCACACGCGGATATTACGGAAAAGTAGAAGCAGCTCTGAAAGAAAAAGCATATGTAGGGCGGCTCTCCAATTCGAAAAGTATAGGTGATCCGGCTTTAATCGAAGAACTGGCCGTAGTACTCAAAAATACAAAGTTCGACGTTATCCATTTCAATAATGGTTTGCACGGGTTTGATTATACAGAAGAAGAATATGATAAAAGTTTCCCTCAATTAATCAAAGTCATTCGCAAATACGCTCCTAAAGCCAAGTTGATCTGGGCAACCACCACTCCTGTCCGTACCGGAGAAGGAATGAAAGAGTTTGCTCCTGTCACCGAACGATTGAAAGTACGTAATCAGATTGCACTGAAACATATCAATCGTGCCGGCATAGAAGTAAACGACTTATGGAAAGTAGTAATCGACCATCCCGAATATTATGCAGGCGGAGACGGAACACATCCGGTTGATGCAGGATATTCAGCTTTAGCAAAGCAGGTAGTCTCTGTTCTGAAAGACAAGTTATAACAAACTCATAAATAGAAATATCTGTCAAAGATTAAACCACAATTATATGGATAAGAAAAAAATCAGTTATTTAATACTCCTTTGTTTATTCTCTTTAAGCTGCACGTTACAGGCAGAGAAATATGAAACGGTTTCTCCTAACGGAAAACTGAAGATTAAACTGAAAATAGACAAAGGTACCCAATACGAAGTATGGTACGATAATACACAACTTATACTTCCTTCTCCCATCGGATTACATCTGGCGGACGGAAGAGTAATCGGCAACGGAAGTGTAAAGTCGGTAAAGAAAAGAAAGGTGAACCAGACTATAGACGTCCTTGTTGGTAAAAACAAAGAATTACAGGATACATATAATGAACTTACCGTTTCTTTCAACGACAGTTGCGACCTTGTAGTACGTGCTTATGATGAAGGAGTGGCCTATCATTTCGTCACCCGTCTCAACGGAGAAATTACAATCATCAGTGAAGATGCCATTTTCAACTTTGCTTCCACCCCAACCATCTATTATCCGGAATGCGATGCTAATTATTCCGGCGAAACGGATCAATCCGGACGTACCCATCAGGTGCATCAAGGATATAGAAACTTTGAAAGACTCTATAAAGTCTACAAAGGTCCGTTGGAAATTCCTTACGAACGTTTTGCTGTTTCTCCGGTATTATACGAATATCCCGATTCTCCTTATAAAGTGGTCGTAACAGAATCAAATACCTATGATTATCCGGCTTTGTATATGGAATCCAACGGCTACAACTCCATGCGCGGAAAATGGGCTAATTACCCAAAAGAAACAATAGACTCCGATCCTTCCAATCCTTACTACTGGTATTCCAATCATTTGGTTGTTACCAGAGAGAATTACATCGCAAAGACTGATGGAAACCGTAGTTTTCCGTGGCGTGTCATCATCGTTTCGGAAGATGACAAATCATTATTGAACAACGAACTGGTATACAAACTGGCCGATCCTTGCCGTCTGACCGATACTTCCTGGATCCAACCGGGAAAGAGTGCATGGGAATGGTGGCACAAAGCCGTTTTGGAAGGTGTTGACTTCCCCAGTGGAAACAAGCAGCTTTCTCTCCAGTTATATAAATACTACGTAGACTGGGCTTCAAAGAATCATATCGAATATATGACCTTGGATGCCGGATGGTCCGAAGATTACATCAAAGAACTATGCTCATACGCCAAAGAAAGGAATGTGAAGATTATCGTCTGGACATGGGCTAGTTGCGCCAGAGAGAATCCGAGCGACTGGATCGCTAAAATGCACAGCTACGGTGTATCCGGAGCAAAGATCGACTTTTTCGAACGGAATGACCAGATAGCCATGCGATGGGGAAAAGAATTTGCAGAACGTCTGGCCGAAAAGCAAATGGTAGCTATTTTCCACGGTTGCCCAGTCCCTACCGGATTGCATCGCACGTATCCCAATATACTGAACTATGAAGCAGTAAGAGGAGCGGAATGTAACTTTTGGGAAAAGACGTTGACTCCCGAATATCACACTCGTTTTCCTTTCATCCGCCTGTTGGCAGGACCGGCAGATTATACTCCGGGATCCATGAGAAGTGTCACTCAGGATGAATTCAGACCGATGGATATAGATAATACTCCGCCCATGAGCATGGGAACACGTTCGCATGAATTGTCCATGTTTGTCATTTACGACCAATGGATGGCTTATTTATGTGACTCACCCACTGAATACAATAAATATCCGGATGTACTCGACTTCCTTTCCAAAGTTCCCGCAGTTTGGGATAAGACCTTGCCATTGCAAGCAAAATTAAGCGAATACATCGTGACAGCCAAACAAAAAGGCAATGACTGGTATGTGGGCGGAATGACCAACTGGGATGCCCGTTCTACAGAAGTGAACCTCAGCTTCCTGAAAGACAATGTCTCCTATCAGGCAACTATCTTTAAAGACGCTCCGAACTCCTACAAGCAACCTAAAGAATACATGGTAGAGAAAAGAACAGTGGATAGTAAAACTATATTGAATATAAATATGGCAAAAGGCGGTGGATTCGTTATTCGTTTGGAAGCAGAAAACTAATATCGCTATGAATAAAATTTAAATGAGATAATTACATCTCAAAGAACGGTACCATCTGATACACGGAATGGTACACTCCAATACATCAAACGGTACCATCCAGTATATTGGAAGGTACCGTTTGTATATCCTATCATAATCCCAGCTTCGCCGAAATCTCCAGCATCCGCTGAATAGGCCTCACTGCCTTCTCCGCTATTTCGGGATCTACGGTAATCTCCGGTGACTCATTCTTCAGACACTCATAGAGCTTCTCTAACGTATTCAACCGCATAAAGCTACACTCGTTACATCCACAGGTGCTATCGTTCGGAGGAGCGGGGATAAACGTTGTCTGCGGACACTTCTTCTGCATCTCATGCAAGATACCCGATTCGGTAGCCACGATATACGTATTCTCCGGGTGGTTCACCGCATACTTCAGCAGTGCAGCTGTAGACCCTACCACATCTGCCAGTTTCAGCACCGTACTTTTGCATTCGGGATGTGCCAGCACCAATGCTTCCGGATGCTGCGTTTTCAATTCCACGATCTTTTCCACTGAGAACTGTTCGTGCACATGACAGGCTCCGTCCCAAAGCAGCATATTCCTGTTCGTAACTGAGTTGATATAATTTCCCAGATTCCGGTCCGGACCAAAGATTATTTTCTCATCTTTGGGAAAACTTTCCACGATCTGCCGGGCATTAGTGGAAGTCACCACCACATCCGTTACCGCCTTCACGGCAGCTGTCGTGTTCACGTACGAAATAACGGTGTGCCCCGGATGCTCTTTGACAAACTGCGCAAACTGATCCGCCGGACAACTGTCCGCCAGCGAACAACCCGCTTCCATGTCGGGCACCAGCACTTTCTTATCCGGACAAAGCACCTTCGCTGTCTCACCCATAAAGTGAACGCCGCACATCACAATGATGTCCGCCTCTGTTTTGGCAGCCAGTTGAGCCAACGCCAGACTGTCGCCAACGTAATCGGCGATATCTTGTATTTCACCCTTCTGGTAGTAGTGCCCCAGAATGATTGCATTCTTTTCTTTCTTCAGCTCATTAATAGCCTTTATGAGATTATTCATAATAATATTCTTTTATTTCTTCCTTTTAAAAAAAATCCTTTGTTAGTGATGATAGCCTGTTAATAGTGTTAGCAAATAAATACGATTTTTCTTGCCGGATAAGTTATTAGTCCATACTTCTGCTTTATTAGTCCGTTATGAACGGAAAGAAAGGTGGAAGATTGACTATTTATTATCTTCATTATCAATGCAAGCCTTATCAAATGGGAGAATGCTATTAACTCCCTGTTGATAAAGTGCAAAGTTAAAAACTTTATGGATATAAACAGGCAGATAAGTGCTGAAAAATATGTTGATGTCTGCATAGAAAGTTTCGTCTTTGTTTTTTGGAATGTTCATAATGAAGGCCCCTTATACCTTCTTTTGAATAATGCAAGAATTATTTTTCAAATTCTTTCCCGATTGTTTTGACAGGTTTTAAACCGTTATCAACACCTCTGTTAACAGAAAAGAACTACCTTTGCAACCGAAACGTAATAAATGGACAACGTATGCGAAAACTGAAAATAACAGAGCTGAACCGTATCAGTGCCGAAGAGTTTAAACAGGCAGAAAAACTGCCTTTGGTGGTAGTGCTGGATGATATTCGTAGCCTGCATAATATAGGTTCGGTATTCCGCACGTCGGATGCTTTCCGTATCGAGTGTATTTATCTGTGTGGAATAACGGCCACCCCTCCCCACCCCGAAATGCATAAGACGGCTTTGGGCGCAGAGTTCACTGTTGACTGGAAGTATGTTAATAACGCTGTTGATGCTGTTGATAACCTCCGTAAAGAAGGATATATTGTTTATTCGATAGAACAGGCGGAAGGCAGCATTATGCTGGATCGACTCGAACTGGACAAGACGAAGAAGTACGCTATCGTAATGGGAAATGAAGTGAAAGGGGTGCAACAGGAAGTGATTGATCATTCGGATGGTTGTATCGAGATTCCCCAATATGGTACCAAGCATTCTCTGAACGTGTCTGTAACAACGGGCATTGTCATCTGGGATTTGTTCAAAAAGCTGCGTTGACGGTGTAAAATCAGTCGGTTAATAATTAGTTAATAAGTGGTTGATATCATAGTTAACTTGCTATTAACCAACTATTTTTTTCTGTTCATAATTATGTGTGATGATAAGAATATTGTAGCAACTTACTCTTGGTTGAGTCTGATTGATTCAGTGTTTATTAACCATCCTGTTTCAAGCTGTTATCAGATGGCATCACAGCTATTAATAGCTGACTTCTCAACTGTTAATACTTGTCATGCAGACTATTAACACCTGACAGGTCAACTGTTAATACCTTAGAAGTCAGATAAAGCGGGGTAATTTTCCTATGGTGATAGTGGAATTGGATTTAATAGAAATATGATGGTTAATAACAACGTTGATAACCTTATGACAAGGTGAATCAGATTTGTCCGTTCTCTACCAGCAGCACAACTCTTTCCGTCAGTTTATCTTCTCCCAACGGATCATATTCCTTTTTCAGACTGGCACCGAACAGTGCGGCAAACGTCTGATAGAATCCTGCTTTGAAAGGTCCCATAAAAGCTTTCACCAGTTCATAACTGGTGGAATTACTTTGGCGGTCTATCAATTTAATCAAGAGTTTGCCTTGTGTAAAAGAGAGTTTCTTCATCCGTGCGGTATATTGTTCCTTCAGTCCTTTTTCCACCCGTTTGAGATGTTTTTGGCGAGCCTTCTCGTTGGGTAATGTCTGAAGATACTCGTAAGTTTCAATAATAGCCTGGTTAATTTCTTTGGAGATAGGATATACCTTCTTTACGTTACGTACTAGGCGGTAGTATTCTAGCCGTTCTTTTTCGTTTTTGAATTTTAGCGGGCGGAAGATATAAACAGTCCTTAACTGGACACATGGAATGGTATCTCCGTTGTAGATACACATTGGAACCAAGTATCCGTTGATGCTTTGCTTGTCTTGTGCCTGCATCTTCGATGAACAGACTATAGCAAACGCCATCATTATTACTATGTTAAGTCTCCTTTTCACGTTACAAAAATAGAATTAAAATTTTATTATTCAGACATTTCTTTTAGACGTTAACCTATTTAAAGTATCTTTGCGCCCTTGTCTGTAAAAACGCAAGGTGTAAACAAATAATTTATTGATGAAAACTACTCAACTATTTCGGTTGATAAGTATTATAAACAGCCTGTTCATTATTCCTGCTTGTAGTGCTCAAAACCCTTCTCAAAGTCTTATAGAAGATATTTTTGAAGATTTATCTGTTAATAATAGTGTTGATAATGCTGTTAATGAACCCAATTGGGAGAATGAACTGGAAGAACTGTCCGTCCGCCTTCACGAACCTGTAGATTTAAACCGGGCTACCCGTCAACAACTGGAACAATTTCCTTTTCTCAGTGATATTCAGATTGAACATCTGCTAGCCTATATATACGTGCATGGGCAGATGAAAACTCTTTATGAACTTCAGTTGATAGAGGATATGGACAGGCAGACTATTCAGTATCTATTGCCTTTCGTATGTATCAAAGCTATTAACAATGAGTCGTCTTTTCGGTGGAAAACTATGTTGAAAAGCGCAATGAAGTATGGAAAGAATGAAGTGATAACTCGCATAGATATACCGTTTTACAAGCGAAAAGGTTATGAACATACCTATTTGGGACCTTCTGTTTATAACTCTGTTAAGTATGCTTTCCGTTATCGCGACCAGCTCTATGCAGGTTTCGTTGCGGAGAAGGATGCCGGAGAACCTTTCTTTGCTCTGCACAATCGTCAAGGGTATGATTATTATTCTTTTTATCTCTTACTCAAAGATTGTGGGCGGTTAAAAACATTGGCTGTTGGTAACTATCGGTTAAGTTTCGGACAGGGATTGGTGATCAGCACGGATTACTTACTGGGAAAGACCGTATATGCTTCTTCTTTCAACACCCGCAGCGGAGGAATCAGGAAACATTCTTCTACTGACGAAACTAATTATTTTCGGGGAGCGGCGGCAACCTTAAGCATTACAAAGCAATGGAGTATATCCGGCTTTTACTCACACCGTTCGCTGGACGGTGTGCTGACCGATGGCGAAATAACTTCTATCTACAAAACCGGACTACACCGCAGTCAGAAAGAAGTCGATAAGAAGAACGTATTCACCATGCAGCTGACTGGTGGAAACATGAGTTATCAACAGAACCGTATCCGGCTGGGTATCACCGGTATTTACTATGTTTTCAACCGACCTTATGAACCGCAATTAACAGGTTATTCCCAATACAACATTCATGGAAATCAGTTCTACAATTTAGGAATAGACTATGCTTACCGCTGGCATCGCTTTTCTTTCCAAGGAGAGACGGCTATGGGAAAACAAGGCAGTGCTACTTTGAACCGTCTTCAGTATTCACCGGTGGAAGGAACTCAGTTGATGATCGTACAACGATACTACTCATATAATTATTGGGCTATGTTCGCCCATTCTTTTGGAGAAGGAAGTGCGGTTCAAAACGAACAGGGATATTATCTGGGGTTGGAAACTTCCCCTTTCCGCCATTGGCACGTCCTTGCTTCCTTCGATCTGTTTTCTTTCCCGTGGAAGAAATACCGGATCAGTAAACCTTCCCGAGGTATGGACGGATTGCTTCAGGCTACGTTTACTCCGCACAGTAATCTGACAATGTACTTGAAATATCGTTATAAACAGAAAGAGCGTGACTTGACAGGTAGCAAAGAAAACCTAACGCTTCCTATTTTTCATCACCAACTTCGATATCGTTTGAACTATTTTTATGGAGATGTGTTTAGCTGTCGTACAACTTTAGATTACAACCATTTTCATTCTCAAGACAGGGCTGCTAGTAAAGGATATCAAGTTACACAAATGATGTCCTCCCAACTGCCTTGGACCAGGCTGTTTGCTGACGTTCAAGGCAGTTATTTTTCTACAGACGACTATGATTCGCGGGTATATGTATCAGAGAAGGGATTGCTTTATACATTTTACACTCCCTCCTTTCAAGGCCGTGGATTTCGCTGTGCCGTTCGTCTGAGATATGAACCGAATGAACATTGGATGTTTATAACTAAATTCGGAGAAACCGTTTATCTCGACCGGAATGAAATAGGTTCCGGCAATGATTTAATCCTTGGAAATAAAAAAGCTGACGTACAAATGCAACTCCGTATTAAGTTTTAAAGTATCTTTGCCTCTGGATATTATGAAATAGTAAATGATAAAATAATGTGAGTTTGATGTGATAAACGTTCGTATTGATATTGAACTCATATTAAAACAATTAATAAAAAGATGACTATTATTTTTCCTTCACCCATCTTCGGCCCTGTTCATTCCCGCCGCTTGGGTGTATCTTTGGGAATCAACTTATTGCCGGAAGACGGCAAAGTCTGCTCGTTCGACTGCATTTATTGTGAATGCGGCTTCAATGCCGACCATCGTCCGAAGAAGCATCTGCCCACTCGTGAAGAAGTGCGCATCGCCCTGGAAGAAAAGCTGAAAGATATGCAGAAGAACGGTCCCGCCCCTGATGTACTCACATTTGCCGGAAACGGTGAACCGACTGCCCACCCTCATTTTCCGGAAATCATAGAAGATACACTGGCACTTCGTGACCACTATTTCCCGAATGCAAAAGTAAGTGTATTGAGCAATTCTACCTTCATTGACCGTCCTGCAGTATTCGATGCATTGAACAAGATAGATAATAATATCCTGAAGCTGGATACGGTGAACGAAGAATACATTCATCTCCTAGATCGTCCCAACGGGAAATATTCCGTAAGGAAGATCATCGAAAAGATGAAAGAATTCAAAGGAAATTGTATTATTCAGACTATGTTTCTGAAAGGTAGTTACCTTGGGAAAGATATGAATAATACATCCGATGAGTTTGTGCTCCCCTGGCTGGAAGCAGTCAAGGAGATAGCTCCTAGTCAGGTAATGATCTATACGATTGACAGGGAGACTCCCGACCATGATCTGCAGAAAGCCACTCATGAAGAACTGGACCGGATTGTAGAATTGATAAAGCGAACGGGAATTCCGGCAACAGCATCCTATTGATGGATAAGATATTGATTAGTAAATAAAATACCGAAAAACACTTTCAAAATATACTCAAATGAAGAATTGGAATATTTTAGCTATATTAAGTATAGGGATTTTGTCCATAATATGTGTTTCATGTGAAAAAGAGGATGAAGTAGATTTCCCTGTAACCCTTTATGGAAGTGAAGTAGTGAAAGTTTCCAATATCAGAATGTTTACGAACAAAGAGGAAATTTATGATACGGATAAAATAATGCAATTTGCATATAGTTCTAATGTTGTTCTACCGGGTATTCCGGATAATATGGATATAAAGAATTCGTTGATACCTATTTGTTTTTGTTCGGAAGATAGTGTGAGATTTAAAGATGACCCATTTGTTTATGATGTAGAAAAGAATGGCAGTCAGTTTTTATTTTCTTCTCGTTTAGGTTTTCTATTTGAAGGTGATATTAATTCGATATATTCTAAAATGCTGAAATATCCTATGAGATATGATCCGGAGTTTCCTATTCCGAATGGAGGATATAGAACTAAAGAAGTAAGGGTAGCATACGGTTCTTATCAGGATATTGAATTATGTTATTTATTGTACAAGATATCTGAATATACAGATTATTCTTATTCAAAAATGGGAGGTAAGACCTTTAACGAATTCAATCCTGAAGTCGTTAGTTCGTTAGGAGTCAGGGATACATTGGCGATACAAGAATATCGGATTAGATTTAAAGTAAATCCTTAGATTAATAACATACCTAATTTTTAATAACTAAAAACATGAAAAACACGAATTTAGCCTTTTATGCTTTGGCAGGCATTTCTTCAATGCCTGCTACGCTGACAGCCGGACAAGCTCATCCGGAGGAACGACCGGCTGACAAGCAGCAACCAAATGTAATCCTGATCGTCGCCGATGATTTGGGATACGGTGACTTGAGTTGTTATGGTGCCCATCGTATTTCCACACCGGGCATGGACCGTGTGGCGAATGAAGGAATCCGTTTCACACAAGGTTTCTGTACAGCGGCAACCTCTACTCCAAGCCGCTATTCCGTAATGACGGGTCTTTATCCCTGGACAAATACCGATGCAAAAATTCTGCCCGGCAATGCGGCATTAATTATCGACACCCAGAAGATTACTTTACCCAAGTTGATGAAACAAGCCGGATATGCTACCGGTTCTGTAGGTAAATGGCATATCGGATTGGGAGACGGTAAAGTAGACTGGAATAAAGAGGTACATCCGGGAGCTGCCGAAATAGGATACGATTATTCCTTTATTCAGGCAGCAACGAACGACCGTGTCCCATGTGTATTTCTCGAAAACGGACGTGTAGTGGGGCTAGACCCCAATGATCCGTTGTATGTGGATTACCGGCAGAATTTTCCGGGAGAACCTACCGGAAAGAATAATCCCGAACTGCTCCGGATGCACCCGAGTGTGGGACATGCCGGTTCGATAGTCAATGGGGTACCCCGTATCGGATTTCAGAAAGGTGGTAAGGCGGCACAATGGAAAGATGAGGAAATGGCGGAATTGTTTTTGGACAAGGCGAAGCAATTTGTCAATGACCATAAAGATGCTCCTTTCTTTCTTTATTACGGATTACATCAACCACACGTACCCCGTGTTCCCAACGAACGTTTTGTAGGTCAGTCGGGGATGGGACCCCGTGGGGATGTTATCTTGGAAGCCGACTGGTGTGTATCCGAATTTCTGAAAGAACTGGATAAACTGGGATTGGCTGAAAATACAATCGTCGTGCTGACCAGTGATAATGGTCCGGTACTGGATGACGGATACAAAGACGATGCGGTGGAGCTGGTAGGAGACCATAAGATAGCCGGTCCGCTTCGCGGAGGAAAGACAAGTATGTTCGATGGTGGTACACGTATACCTTTTATGCTTCGCTGGCCGGCAGCAGTTAAACCACAGGTTTCCGATGCATTCGTTTGCCAAATGGATTTGCTGGCATCCTTTGCCGCCTTGTTAGGGCAGTCTTATCCGGACAAGCTGGACAGTGAAAATACCTTGGACACCTTTTTGGGCAAGAGCAAGAAAGGACGTGAAGAACTTGTCATTGAAGGAATGTTCAATTACGCCTATCGTCAGGGTGACTGGGCGCTGATTCCTCCTTATTATAATCCGTATAGCAAGGAAGACGGAGACTTTATCGGTCTGGGATATGGATATAAGCTCTATAATCTGAAAAAAGATATCGGGCAGCAGGAAAATGTAGCAACCAAATACCCGAAGAAGTTGGGCGAATTGATCAACCGCTTTGAATATCTGAAATCGACTACGAATAAGGTGACACGCTATTGACCTCCGCTTATCCTCATGGGATTTGTGAATAAATAATAATAAAGCAGCTTCTGATTTAGGGTAACCCAAAGATGAAGTGTATTTATTACCAAACGAGTAATTTTACAATCTGACACTAATAATCTTATAGTATGTCATCTGAATTAGTTAATACCATTTTTAAAAGAATATACAAAGGCACTTAATGTCTAATACTAAATAAATAAAAACATGAAAAAAGAAACCCCCATCTCTTTACGACATCTCAGGCGTATTACCGCCATTTTATTCTTATGTCCGATTTCCCTTTCTTCCATACAGGCATCCGCAGCATCGGATCAGAGTGATGTTTCTTCGGCATCCGTCCGCCAGGAACAGACTTCGGGAATCCTTCGTGCAGAGAAAATAAACCCGACGACGGTTGATGTACTGTTCGCGAACCAGCAACGGATGACTATCGACTTTTACGGAGAGAATATTTTCCGTGTCTTTCAGGACAATTCCGGAGGCATCATCCGTGACCCCAAAGCGAAACCTGAAGCACAGATACTTGTAGACCAGCCCCGACGCAAAGTTTCCGGACTTTCGGTGGACGAGAAAGATGGATATATCACCCTCACCACCGCCCAAGTACGGATTGAACTGAATAAGCAGACCGGACTGATGAAAGTCTTTAATCCGTTAACCGGCAAATGTGTGATCGAAGAAATCGCTCCGGTGGTATTCGGTCCTAAAGAAGTAACTGTAACCTTAAAGGAGAATCCCGAAGAATACTTCTACGGAGGCGGTGTGCAAAACGGACGTTTCTCTCATAAAGGCAAAGTCATTGCTATCGAAAATCAGAATAGCTGGACGGATGGCGGAGTGGCCTCCCCTGCCCCTTTCTACTGGTCTACCAATGGTTACGGAATGATGTGGTACACATTCCGGAAAGGTGAATACGACTTTGGAGCAACAGAGAAAAACATAGTGAAACTGTCTCACAATTCTTCTTACCTTGATATTTTCTATATGGTCAACGACGGAGTCGTTTCCCTGTTGAATGATTTTTATCAGTTGACGGGAAACCCCGTTTTGTTGCCCAAATTCGGTTTTTACGAAGGACATCTCAATGCCTACAACCGTGACTACTGGAAGGAAGACGAGAAAGGAATCCTCTTTGAAGACGGAAAGCGTTATAAAGAAAGCCAGAAAGACAATGGCGGCATCAAAGAGTCTCTGAATGGTGAAAAGAACAATTATCAGTTCTCGGCACGTGCCGTTATCGACCGTTACAAGAATTATGATATGCCTCTCGGATGGTTACTGCCGAACGACGGTTACGGAGCCGGATACGGACAGACGGAAACGTTGGACGGCAACATCGCCAATCTGAAAAGCCTGGGAGACTACGCCCGCAAGAACGGAGTGGAAATAGGACTCTGGACACAGTCGGACCTGCACCCGAAGGAAGGTGTAAGCGCCTTGTTGCAACGTGACATCGTGAAAGAAGTCCGTGATGCCGGTGTGCGTGTACTCAAAACCGACGTGGCATGGGTAGGAGCCGGCTATTCCTTCGGATTGAACGGAGTGGCGGACGTAGGACATATTATGCCTTATTATGGCAATGATGCCCGTCCCTTTATCATTTCACTGGACGGCTGGGCAGGCACACAACGCTATGCCGGCATCTGGTCGGGCGACCAGACCGGAGGCGAATGGGAATATATCCGTTTTCACATCCCTACTTATATAGGTTCCGGTCTGTCCGGTCAACCGAATATCTGCTCGGATATGGACGGTATCTTTGGTGGAAGGAATGCGGCAGTCAATATACGTGATTTCCAATGGAAAACATTTACCCCCATGCAGTTGAATATGGATGGCTGGGGCGCCAACGAAAAGTACCCCCATGCTTTAGGCGAACCAGCTACATCCATAAACCGCATGTATCTCAAACTGAAATCGGAACTGATGCCTTACACGTATAGCTTTGCCCGTGAAGCGGTCGATGGTATGCCTCTCATCCGTGCCATGTTCCTCGACTATCCGAATGAATATACATACGGAACGGCTACCCGCTACCAATATATGTATGGTACTGACTTTCTCGTAGCCCCTGTCTATCAGAATACGAAAGCTGATAAAGAGGGCAATGATATCCGCAATGGAATTTATCTGCCCGAAGGCACTTGGATAGACTATTTCAGCGGAGAGAAATACGAAGGCAACCGTATTCTCAGCAACTTCGATACTCCGGTCTGGAAGTTACCCGTATTTGTAAAAAACGGCGCTATTATTCCGATGACACAACCTAACAATAATGTCAGCGAAATAGACCCCTCACTTCGCATTTATGAATTTTATCCGAACCGCCATACTGCAACCGTAGAATATGACGACGACGGTGTGACGGAAGCCTACCGTCAGGAGAAATCGGTATCTACTCTGATCGAATCGAACGTAGACGCAAAGAACCGTGTGACTATCACCATTCATCCCACAGCCGGAAGTTTCGATGGTTTTGTAAAAGATAAAAAGACGGAACTGCGCATCAACGTCACGGAGAAACCAAAGAAACTGACTGCAAGAATCAACAACAAGAAAGTAAAACTGACGGAAGTAAGCACGGCAGCGGAACTTCTGAATGGAGAAAACGTATTCTGGTACGAAGAAACCCCCAATCTGAATAAGTTTGCAACCAAAGGAAGTGAATTTGAGAAAGTGGTTATCACAAAGAATCCGCTGTTGCACATCAAACTGGGAAGCACCGACGTTACCGCCAATCGTATCGAACTGGACGTGGAAGGTTTCCGCTTTGAACCGGCCGACCGGAACTTGGTAAGCACCGGAACTCTGTCTGCACCGCAAAACGCTCAGGTAAGCGAGCAGAACAGAGAAGCATATACCCTGCAACCGACTTGGGACAAAGTACCCAATGCCGATTACTATGAGATTGAATTTAACGGAATGCTTTATACGACTATCCGGGATACTCACTTACTGTTTGAAGATCTGAAAGCGGATACTCCTTACGCATTCAGAGTGCGTGCTGTCAACAAAGACGGTGTGTCCGAATGGGCAGAGATTCAGGTGAAAACGAAGACTAATCCGCTGGAATTTGCTATTCGTGGCATTGGAGGCGAATCGACTGCCGCATCGCAGGGAGGATTCGGTGTAGACCGATTGTTCAACTTCTCCGAATCGGGAGATACCTGGCATACGAAGTATAATGTTAACTCCATACCATTGGATTTGGTTATCGACCTCAAAACAGTTAACCAACTGGATAAGTTCCATTATCTGCCCCGTGCGGATGCCGGCAACGGTACACTGCTGAAAGGAACGGTATCTTACAGTATGGACAAAGAAAACTGGACGGAAGCCGGAGCATTCGAATGGCAGCGGAATGGTGATGTAAAAGTATTTACTTTCACAGAGCGTCCAAGTGCACGTTACATCAAACTGAACGTTACGGCAGGTGTAGGAAACTACGGTTCAGGTCGTGAGATCTACGTATTCAAAGTACCGGGAACGGCAAGCTACCTGCAAGGCGACATCAACAATGATGGCAAGATCGACCGCAATGACCTGACTTCTTATATGAACTATACCGGATTGCGTCGTGGCGACTCAGACTTTGAAGGTTATATCAGCAAAGGCGATATCAACATGAATGACTTGATAGATGCTTATGATATTTCTGTCGTAGCCACTCAGCTCAACGGCGGTGTCGACAGGAAAGCTACGGAGAAAGTATCCGGCTCTCTGTCTATCAGCACTCCGAAGAAGCAGTACCAGAAGGATGAAATCGTTGAAATCCGTGTGAAAGGTAATGATCTGCGTTCGGTTAATGCACTTAGCTTTGCTTTGCCTTATGATCAGAGCGACTATGAATTTGTAGGCGTGGAACCGCTGAATATGAAAGCAATGGAAAATCTGACTTATGACCGCCTGCATACGAATGGTGTGAAATCTCTCTATCCTACTTTCGTCAATATGGGAAAACAGGAGGCTTTGGAAGGTTCGGAAGAACTCTTTATTCTGAAATTGAAAGCGAAACGTAAAGTGAAGTTTGATCTGAATCTGAAAGACGGAATGTTGGTTGATAAGCAACTGAGAATGCATTCATTCTAGAATGTGTTTCGTGTAAATCATTGATATATAATAAAAGAGGATGCCTGTGGGGAACTATTGGCATCCTTTTTGGGAGACAGACGGGAAGGATTACTTTCACAAGCAGTCCTTCAGTCTGCTACCTCCATATTTAATCTGGTTAGGGATTTCTTCATTTGAATACTCTTTTTATGAAGTGAGAATCATTCTATTAGATAGTAATCTTTATTCTATTAGTTCAAAACTGTGCAGGAATGAATAAAATATAGTGTATTGAAAAAGGACTATTATTCAATATACAGGAGCTATATGCCCAACATATTGGATATATAGCTCCTGCGCGTTGGATATATAGCTCCTGTACACAGGGCATATATACCCTGCACAGAGGCTAATCAGCTCTTACTTTACATCATCCCATGTATCTGTCCGGAACGGGAAAGCAGCAATCCCTAATGTATTGCGTAAAGTGATGTTTCCTACATAATTACGGAAAGCATACCGTACGGCTACCGGTTGGGCGACCTGATCGCTCCATACTTCCACATTTCTTGTGCGACCTGCAATCCGTGCTTTTGCCGGATAGAATTTCTTGTCGGCTCCTGCAATCTCGAAACCTTCCAATTCACAGTTGCCCGGTGCCAGTCCGGAAGGAGCATTGTCGAGCGTGACGATCGCTTTGTTCTTGGAATATTCCACCTTTGTCATCATTGGTCCGGTAGATGGAAATTTATGGAGACCGTATGTTTTAGTCAGTGCGAGATTGGCCAGCCGGAGTCCTACTACATTTTTCTGAGGAGGATGAATGCAGAACTCGTCGCCGACATCTATCGTAGGAATCATTCCGGAGTTGGGGATTGTCTGTAATGCTTTCATTTGTGCTTCCTGCAATAAGGCGGAATTTATATTCCGGCTGTTTCCATATTTGTGCGGAGCAATCTGGACATAATAAAAAGGCATATCCGGTGCTTCCCATACATTTCTCCAAAGCTGGACCATTGCGGTCATCATCGGAGCATAGATCTGATAGTTGAATAGATTCGACTCTCCCTGATACCATAGAAATCCGCGTGCCGTAAAGTTTTTCACAGGCAGTAACATGATATTATACAGACATTGCAGTCGGCTATTCGTATCTAACTTTGGATTTTTGGCGGCCTCTATATTTGCGCCTTCCACGGAGGCGAGCGTTTCTTCTGTCATCCATGCCTCGATTCGTGACCCTCCCCAACTGTTGATGACCAGTCCTACGGGGAGATGAAGCGTTTCCGTCAGTTGTCGGGCAAAGAAGTAACCTGCGGCACTGCAATCCATAGTGGTTTCGGGCGAAGAAACTTCCCATTTCGCTCCTTCAAAGTCTGTCCGTTCTTTCACTCCTTTGGTTCGGGGGACAGTGATAAAACGGATACGGTCGCGGTAGTTGCCTGCGTTCAGAAGAGTTTCCAGCGAATGGTCGATGGGTTGTCCCATGTTTCCTTTCATGGTCATTTCCATGTTAGACTGACCGGAGCATATCCATACTTCCCCTATTAATATATCCGATAGCGTGACCCGGGTTCCGTCACTGATGGTAATAGAATAAGGAGTAAAACTTCCGGCAGGAGTATCCACTTTGACCAGCCATGCTCCCTCATCGTCTGTCGATACCTTATAAGTACGGTTATTCCAAGAGGTGGTGACAGTCACCTTTTTGCCGTCTGCCCATCCCCATAGCTTAACGGAACTGTTTTGTTGGAGTACCATATGATCTCCCATCATGGCAGGGAGCTTCACTTTGCCTTGTGCAAGCGAGAAAAATAGAAGAGAGATTGTAAAAATCAGAAAATGTTTTTTCATACTATTGTTTTATTAATTAGGATTTGACAAATACTTCACTTAGGTCTAGGGCAAAATTACAACCTAATTTGAATATGGAATAATACTATTTAGTCATTCTCTGACAGATTTTGGTCGATTTACTCTAACTTAGCTTCTATTCCAATGATTCATTTCCTTTCCGAGGTACTTGCAGGGGAAAGAAGTTTTGAATATATTTGTATTAAGACGCTTTACAGCATATGTTTTTGATGAGACAATAACTGAATAATAATATGAATTTGTTAATACTATGAGTAAATTATCAGAGAATAACACATCCAGACTTGCTTCTTTGGATATTCTTCGGGGTTTTGATCTATTTCTTCTAGTCTTCTTTCAGCCGGTGTTTGCGGCATTGGCACGACAGTTGAACTTGCCGTTTCTCAATGATATCCTTTATCAGTTTGATCATGAAGTGTGGGAGGGATTCCGTTTCTGGGATCTTGTGATGCCGTTGTTCCTCTTTATGACAGGTGCTTCGATGCCGTTTTCACTGTCAAAGTACGTCGGTATGTCCGGCAGTTACTGGCCCGTCTATCGGAGGATTCTGAGGCGGGTGTTTCTGCTGTTTATTTTCGGAATGATTGTTCAGGGAAATCTGCTTGGACTGGACAGCAGACATATTTATCTCTATTCAAATACTTTGCAGTCTATTGCTGTCGGCTATTTTATTGCGGCAGTCATTCAGTTACATTTTTCATTCAGGTGGCAGATAGGAATTACTTTATTGTTGCTTTTCATATACTGGATTCCCATGACATTTTTGGGTGACTTCACACCGGCTGGAAATTTTGCCGAACAGGTGGACAGATGGGTCTTAGGTCGTTTCAGAGATGGTGTTTTTTGGAATGAGGACGGAACGTGGAGCTTTTCACCTTATTATAATTACACATGGATATGGAGCAGTCTGACATTCGGAGTGACTGTCATGCTCGGAGCTTTTGCCGGAAAGATTATGAAAGAAGGGAAAGCGAATCGTAAAAAGGTGGTACAGACTCTGTCGGTCATTGGTGTGCTTTTAGTAGGGCTGGCGATGCTTTGGAGTTTGCAGATGCCCATCATTAAGCGTTTGTGGACAGGTAGTATGACATTACTATCCGGTGGTTATTGCTTTCTGTTGATGGCATTATTTTATTATTGGATTGACTATAAAGGACACAGCCGCGGGTTGAACTGGCTGAAAGTGTATGGTATGAATTCCATCACGGCTTATCTGTTGGGCGAAGTGGTGAACTTCCGTTGCATTGCTGATTCAGTCAGTTACGGACTGAAACAATACATGGGAGATTATTATCCCGTATGGCTTACTTTTGCTAACTATCTTATTCTTTTCTTCCTGTTGAGAATGATGTATAAACGTGGCTTGTTTTTAAAAGTTTAGTGGAGTGGTAATCCCTCTCTTAAAATAAAAAAGAGCCATTTTATCTCCTGCTTTTCGGGATTAAAATGGCTCTTTCTTTATGTTGGAATCTCTTTATTTCATGACTTCTTCCGCTCTGTCCAGCGCTACCTTGAAGTTCGGGCAGATATTTTCTTTTCCCAGCAATTCATAGAATCCGGATTTCTCCAACACCTTATATACTTTCTCATTGACTCCGGAAAGAATGACGGTAATCTTTTCTTTCTGCGACATTTCGCAAAGTGTAGTCAGATTATGAATACCTGTGGAGTCGATGAACGGAACTTTACGCATACGGATGATGCGCACATTCGGACGGTCTCCCAGTTGCGCCATCGTTTCTTCGAACTTTGTAGCGATACCGAAGAAGTAAGGGCCGTTGATCTCATATACTTCCACTCCTTTAGGGATCATGATGTTTTCTTCATTGACGGCGATATCCGATTCTTTATTCGGGTCGATCTCATCCGTAATGACGGAGATTTCAGTAGTTTCCATGACACGTTTCATGAAGAGTACGCAGGCGATGATCAGTCCTACTTCGATGGCAACTGTCAAGTCGAAGATAACAGTCAGGAAGAAAGTGATCAGCAGTACGGTGACATCGGACTTCGGATTCTTCAGTAAAGCCTTGAAGACGCGCCAGCCGCTCATATTATAAGATACGATGACCAGTACTCCGGCAAGGCAAGCCATCGGAATATACTGTGCAAGGGGCATCAGGAAAAGAAGAATCAGAAGAAGGATAATCGCATGGATAACACCTGCAATCGGTGTCTTACCTCCATTGTTGATATTCGTCATCGTACGGGCAATAGCTCCGGTAGCGGGGATACCTCCGAACAATGGCGCTACGATATTTGCCGCACCCTGTGCGATTAGTTCCGTGTTGGAATCATGACGGTCTCCTATCACACCATCGGCTACGGTGGCAGACAAGAGTGATTCGATAGCTCCCAGCACTGCAATAGTGATAGCTACCGGAAACAGATTTTTGATAGCTTCCCAATCCAAAGCCGGTACAACGGCATCCGGCAATTCTGACTTAATGGTGAAACGGTCACCGATGGTCGGAATGCAATCTATTCCGCCATAGTTTTTCATCAGATAGACGGCCACTGTCACTACAATAATAGCAATCAGCGATCCGGGAATTTTTTTAGAAAACCGGGGAGTGATTGCAATGATAATGATGCTGATAATACTTACGATGGTATTCCACCAATTCACGGTATCGAAATGACGGAAATAAATCATCCATTTCCCGACAAAGTCCCCCGGTACCTTTTCACCTCCGAAGGACAGTCCGAAGATATCGGCAATCTGCGTAGTAAAAATGGTAACGGCAATACCGCTGGTGAAACCGACGATAATGGGATACGGAATAAACTTGATAACGGCTCCGAGCTTGAACACTCCTAATAATATAAGGAGAACACCTGCCATAAGCGTCGCCACAATCAGTCCGGCTTCGCCATATTGCTGGATGATGCCGTAGATGATCACAATGAAAGCTCCTGTCGGTCCGCCGATCTGGACTTTGCTTCCTCCCAGCAGAGAGATGATGAATCCGGCAATAATAGCGGTGATAATACCTTTCTCGGGCGATACTCCCGAAGCAATACCGAAGGCGATGGCCAGTGGAAGTGCTACGATACCGACAATGACGCCTGCCATCAGGTCCGCCATAAACGTTTCTTTCGAATAATTCTTTAAACAAGAAACCAATTTGGGTTTAAATTCAAATAACTTCATTTCTGTGAATTATTATATATAATTTGCTCTTTTGCAAAGTAGAGGTTGCAAAATTACGCAAAATAATCGAGATAAGTATGTTTAGCAACATGCTATTTGATTGTTGATAGGTTTTATCTATGAATCGATAGTTTTTATTCATTAAGAAAAGGGAGCTTATTACGAACAAATCGCTTATATTTGCGTTATAAATAGTACGACAAGTTACGTTTGGTAATAACCAATTTTAAAATAGATTAGAATTATGACTAAAAGCATTAAAGGAACCCAGACAGAGAAGAATCTGCTGACTTCATTTGCAGGAGAATCACAGGCAAGAATGCGTTACACTTATTTTGCAAGTGTTGCAAAGAAAGAAGGTTACGAACAAATTTCAGCAATCTTCACAGAAACAGCTGATCAGGAAAAGGAACACGCTAAACGTATGTTCAAGTTCCTGGAAGGTGGTATGGTAGAAATTACTGCCAGCTATCCGGCCGGTGTGATCGGTAATACACTCGAAAATCTTCGCGCTGCCGCTGCCGGCGAACATGAAGAATGGTCACTGGATTATCCTCATTTCGCTGATGTGGCAGAACAGGAAGGTTTCCCGATGATTGCCGCTATGTACCGCAATATCTCAATCGCCGAGAAAGGCCACGAAGAAAGATACTTGGCTTTCATGAACAACATCGAAAATATGACCGTATTCGCTAAAGAAGGCGAAGTGGTATGGCAATGCCGTAACTGCGGTTATATCGAAATCGGTAAGGAAGCTCCCGAAGTTTGCCCGGCATGTTTGCATCCGCAGGCTTATTTCGAGGTTAAGAAAGAAAACTATTAATAAGATAAACTGAGAAGCCAATTTTACCCCCTCTGCAAATATTGTGGAGTGGGGTGAATTGGTATTTATTTATACTTCCTTTTTTAATTATATATTTCGTTTCGTAATAATTTACCTTTAATTCTAATACAAACCCAAAAAAGACATAAAATTAAAATGAACTTCAATGAAATGGATGATATGACATTATGGTCTTCATTAATTGAAGGTAACTTACGTGCATTAGAAATATTATACAAAAGACATTATGCGCTGTTACTTAATTATGGTTTGAAATTCTGTCAGGACATAGAACTGACCAAAGATTGTATCCAAGATGTGTTTGTAAAATTACATAAGAGTAAAGAGCTTTCCCAGGCAGTTAGTCCCCGTGCCTACCTGTTGAGGGCGTTACGTAATACCTTGTACGATAATCTGCTCTTATCGAAAGAAACAACAAGTTTGGATGAATTTGCTTTCCATATTTCAGAATCACATGACTTGTTTGAGCAGCTATTCTTAAAGAATGATGAGGATATGCAGTTAAGCAAACAACTTTTAAAAGCTCTCTCTTCCCTGCCTTCCAATCAAAAAACAATTCTGTACCTTCGTTTCGTCAAAGAGCTGTCTCACAAAGAAATAGCAGAGATAATGAATATCAATGTGCAGTCGTCAATGAATTTAGTGAGCCGGGCATTGATAAAACTACGCAGTCTGATGAAAAATGACAGTTTGATGATAGTATTCCTCTTAAAAGCTGGAATTATCTAACAACAAGACTGTTACAAGTACTTCTGAATCCTTCCCGGGTGCTTTCTTATATCCGGACTTATTATTAAAAAACAGATTTTCTGAAATTTTATTCAGAAAAAGTGAGTAGTATTTTTCAATAATACCGTATTAATTATAAAATGGGTACAAAATGGATAATAAACATAAAACATATCGTATTATCAGAGGACTTATTTTCTATTTCAAAGCTCAGGAAGTTGAACCATCTGCCGATGAGATAAATAGGATGTGGGACTCTGTTAGCAGAAAGATTGCTGTGACTGCCAGAGCTGACCGGCGCCGGCACTCTTTCAGGATAGCAATCTCCGTTTCGGTTGCTGCTGTTCTGCTGTTAGTATTCGGACTTGCAATCGTTAATAATTTTAAAGGAGAAAACGATATTTCGGATGTAGCATCCAGATTGGCAAAAGTGGAGAGTTCGGTAGATGAAATTCAACTGATTATGTCATCTCAGAAAGTTCTCTCACTGAAAAAAGCTACTAATGTAACTTATTCGGCTGATGGATCGATTTTAGTAGATAAGGAAAAAGTATCAGAGAAATGTGACGGGGAGTCGGACCAGGCCAGTCAATACAATCAGCTCATAGTACCTAGAGGTAAGCATACTCAGTTACAGTTGGCAGACGGTTCTGTTTTGCATATCAACTCTGGTAGTCGGGTAGTATATCCACGTTCTTTTTCTGGAAAACGGAGAGAAATATTTGCTGATGGAGAAATATATATAGATGTACGACGTGATGAGTCGGCTCCTTTCATTGTGAAAACAACGCGTTTTGAAGTAGAAGTTTTGGGTACGGCATTCAATGTTAATGCTTATAGTGAGGATTCGGTTTCAGAAGTAGTTTTGCTTCGTGGTTCTGTAAAGCTTAAAGATTCTTCTAAAAAGACAATACTACTTGCGCCTAATGAATTGGGGACTATATGTGAAGGAAACATCAAAGGTAAACACAGCGTCGTAGCTTCTGATTATATTGCATGGACACGAGGATTGCTGGTGTTGAACGCGGAACCGCTGGGAAATGTGTTGCAGAAGCTGGAACGCTATTTCGATATTCATATCTCTGTTGATCCTGTTGTTAAAGAATTGCCAATGTATGGTAACTTGGATCTGAACTATCCGCTTACCGAAATATTGCGGCGAATATCGGTGACAGCCCCCATTCGTTACAAAGAAATAGAAACCGGATTCTATATAGAAAAGCGAGAATGATAACTTAGATTTAATCCACTAAAATGATAAAGCCTATGACATAAGAAAAACACAAAAAAACCGGATAATATTGCAGTACTATCCGGCTTATAATTGCAAAATAATTAAACCATTTATAATGGTTAATCTTAAACTCCACAAAGTTATGAAAAACAATCAGATTAATGTGGGTATGATTACTAATTTATCAAAAATCATACTCTTTACAGTCTTTTTATGTATACCAATATCAATATCAGCTTATGCACAATCAAAATATGTGCAAGATAAAAAATTCACATTTGAGTTTTATAATACTCCCATAAAAAGTATCTTACAGCATATTGAAAAGGAAAGCGAATTTGTCTTTCTTTATTATGGCGGAGTGCTTGATAATAGCAAGAAAGTAGATATCAAAGTTAAGGATAAACGAGTTGACCAGGTTTTGGATTTATTATTGAAGGGATTATCTGTCAACTATGAAATCAATGACCGGCAAATTATTCTGAAAAACGTAAAAGAATCTACACCCAAAGCCCAGCAACAGGGAAAAAGAACGGTGGTAGGTCTGGTGAAAGATGAGCATGGAGAAGCCATTATCGGTGCATCGGTACAAGTAGCGGGGACAGATGCAGGCACGATTACCGACGTCGACGGCTTGTATTCTATTACGGTTCCTTCAGGCAAGGCTACCCTCAAAGTGTCATTTATCGGATACATCACTCAGGAAGTAGAGGTTGGGAACCGCTCTAATATTACCATCACATTGAAGGAGTCCGTGAAGGAGATAGAAGAAGTGGTGGTTACTGCCTACGGTACAGGGCAGAAGAAAGCAAGTATGGTGGGTTCGGTTGAGTCGGTTCGTCCGGCTGACTTGAAAGTCCCTGTGACAAGTCTTTCAAATGCTTTTGCCGGTCGGTTGGCAGGTGTTGTTGCTGTTCAGCGGACTGGACAGCCCGGAGTAGACGGATCAAACTTTTGGATCAGGGGAATTGCTACTATGAGTGAGGTGACCGATCCCTTGATTGTTTTAGATGGTGTACAGATATCGGCAAGTGACCTGAATAACCTTGATCCTGAAATTATTGAAAGTTTTTCAATCTTAAAGGATGCTACAGCTACTGCCATGTATGGTAGTCGTGGTGCAAACGGTGTGATGATTGTCACTACCAAATCCGGGTACAACATCGACCGGCCTATCATCAATTTTCGTATCGAAGGACAATTGAAACAACCTACCAGCGTTCCGAAGTTTGTAGACGGGGCCACTTATATGGAATTATTCAACGAAGCTGTCGCCAATGACGGAAGCGGAGATGTGCCTTATACTGCCGACAAGATTGCCGGGACAAGAGCCAGACTGAATCCTTATGTTTTCCCGGATGTCAATTGGTATAATGAGCTGTTCAAAAATACCTCTTTTACAGAAAGAGTCCATTTCAATATCCGGGGAGGTGGGAAACGGGTGAACTATTTCTCCAGTATAACAGTAGTGCACGAAGATGGTATGCTTAAGAACCGTTCTAAGGACTTCTTCTCTTATAATAACAATATCAACATTATGCGCTATAACTTTCAGAACAATATCAATGCCAGTTTGAGTAAGAGTGCCAGGTTATCGCTTCGGCTCAATGTGCAGTTGCGGGATGGTATACAGCCTAATATGGGTATGAATAGCATCTTTGCAAACACCATGGATACTTCTCCCGTAGAATTTCCGGTTTTTTTTGAACCCGACGGGGTAACTAACTATGTGAAATGGGGCAGCACGCAACGTTTGGTTGGTAACTACCTCAATCCTGTGGCACAGGCGACAACAAACTATAATGATTATTTTGAAAGTACGGTTATCGCTTCGCTTGAGTACGAGCAGAAATTGAATTTCATCACCAAGGGATTACGCTTTAAGGCACTGGCTTCTTTTAAGAACTGGGCTAAGACAAACAATGCGCGTACCTCAAACTGGAACAAGTTCATGATTACCGATTATACCCAGAATGAAGATGGAAGCTACGACTATAACACCAGTCGCATCGGAGAAGAAGTGGCTACCACACTGGGTATTACCAGCTCTAATTCAGGAAATCGCCGGGTGTATCTGGAAGCAATGATAGATTATAGCCGTATTTTTGGAAAACATGACGTCAGCGCTATGTTGCTGTACAATCAGGACGAACTGGTGAATAACACACCGGGAAATAATGTGATAAACTCACTTCCCCAGCGTAAACAAGGAATTGCGGCACGTGCTTCTTATGTTTATGACCAGAAGTATATGCTTGAGGCGAATGTCGGCTACAACGGTTCTGAGAATTTCGCCAAGGGACATCGTTTCGGACTTTTCCCTTCTATCGCAGTGGGTTATAATATCAGTGAAGAACGCTTTTTTGAACCTCTGAGAAACACTGTATCCAGACTTAAGTTACGTTCTTCGTATGGTTTGGTAGGTAACGACCAGATTGGCGGGGCGCGTTTTATTTATATGTCACAAATCAATCTCGGCGGTAAGGGGTACACTACCGGCCTCGGACAGAATTATACTCAGAATGGACCTACCTATAATCGCTATGCCAATGAAGGTATCACATGGGAAGTAGGAGCAAAGTTCAATGTCGGGATGGATGTACAACTGTTTCGTTCGCTGAATTTCACAGTAGAATATTTCCGGGAAAACAGAAAGAACATTTTCCAGCAACAAGCCACTATTCCCAACTATTTGGGAACCGCTACCACTGCCGTATACGGTAATCTGGCGAAAATGAAAAATCAGGGAATTGATTTATCTCTGGGGTATGATAAGAAGCTGGGCAAGGACTTTTTCGTCAATTTCAAAGGAACATTCACGTATGCCCATAATGAAATTGTTGCCTGCGATGAACCCCCTGCGTTTCCTTTTCAGTCGAGAGTAGGTGTAAGTATGAATGTCGTAAAGGGATATCTTTCGGACGGACTGTTTATAGATCAGGCCGAAGCTGATAATTATAATCAGCAATTGGGACAATTAGTTAAAGCCGGAGATATCAAATATAAAAATATATCGAAGATACGTGGTTATGATGACGAAATCATCAATACTGATGACTGGGTGTGGCTGGGCAATCCGACCGTTCCGGAGATTGTGTATGGTTTCGGTCCTTCATTCAAGTGGAGAAATCTGGATTTCTCATTCTTCTTTCAGGGAGTAGCTAAGACATCTCTGTTTATCAGTGATTTCCATCCTTTCGGGAACAGTTCATTACGTAATGTACTTCAATGGGTAGCAGATGCCCATTGGTCACCGGATAATCAGAATAGTGGTGCCGGTTATCCGCGCTTATCAAGAAATACAAATGAGAACAATACTAAAACGTCCGATTACTGGATGAGGGATGGCGCTTTCCTGAAGCTGAAAAATGCGGAAATAGGATATACTTTTAAGAATATGCGTCTATATGTCAGTGGAAACAACTTGCTGACATTCTCCAAGTTCGACCTATGGGACCCTGAACAAGGAGGAGGAAGCGGACTAAAATATCCGACACAACGTGTATTCAATATCGGTTTTCAGATGACATTTAACAACAAATAAAAGTGATGTATTATGAAAAAGACATTTAAATATATTCTCAGTATCTTATTTGTGGCAGTATCTCTGAACTCCTGCGACTACCTGGACATTGTCCCCAATGAGGTACCTACGGAAAAGGATGTGTTTACCAATCCTAAAGCAGCGGAGAAATACTTGTACTCATGTTACGGATATCTTCCTCAGTCCAATTATGTGGATGACTGTCTGGATTTTACCGGTGACGAAACGATCAGTCCTTTTAATCAGTGTGCATACGTGAAATTTGCAGAAGGTAACTACGATTCCAACAATACAATTTTAAGCTATTGGAACACTTTGTTTCAGGGCATTCGCCAATGTTATTTATTGAAAGAGAACATCAATACAGTTCCTGGTATGGACCCGGCTGTGATTGAAGATTACACGGCACAGGCAGATTTCCTGATTGCTTATTTTCATCTGCTTTTGATGAAATGCTACGGCCCGACTGTTCTGGTGAAAGAAACTCCCAAGTTCGATACGCCACGAGAGAATTATCTTTCGCGGATGCCTTATGATGAATGTGTGGCGTGGGTTGCCGGCCTGTTTGACGATGCGGCGGCACGGCTCCCAGAAACACGGGAAGGAAACGAATATGGACTTGCCACTTCTACGGCAGCCAAAGCATTCAAAGCACGTTTGTTACTTTATGCGGCTTCGCCTCTTTTCAATGGAAATAGTGATTACAGTGATTTCAAGAACCATGACGGTACATTGCTGATGAACCTGACTTATGATCCTAATAAATGGAAAATAGCAGCGGATGCGGCCTGGGAAGCTATCCAGCTTGCTGAAAAGAATTATTCACTATATGAAATGCAGCCAGGCACTTTCTCCAGTTTGCCGGAACCCAAGGATCAGCTCATCCGTACCCTGCGTTTTTCTTTTATGGATAAAGACAACTGTAGGGAAGTGATTTTTGCAGAAACCAGAAAAGCCGGTCCGCTAAGTATCCAGCGTAAATCTATTCCCTGGCTGAAAGGAGGCGGATGGAACGGAATAGCACCTACGATGACCATGATTGACCGTTTCTACACCAAGAACGGTTTGCCTGTTGATGAAGATCCCGAATTTGATTACCCCAACCGGCTCGACATTGTAACCATACCGGAAGGGATGGAATTTGCAGAAGCTGGTAAACAGACTTTGCGTATGCACCTCGACCGCGAACCTCGTTTTTATGCATGGGTAGCTTTTCAGAATGGATATTTTGAATGTCTGACTGAGAAGGAAAAAGATGCATATGCAGCCAGTTTTAATGCCAAACGTGCAGGAGGGAAGAAGTGGCTTACCGGATTCCTGAAGAATGAAAACTGCGGACTCTATGATGACCGTACGAATAACTATTCGAAGACCGGGTATCTGAATAAAAAAGCGGTACATCCCGGACAGGCAGCAGCCGAAAGTGGTAAGGAAAATAATTACGAATTTCCTTGGCCTGTGATTCGTCTGGCGGAACTTTATCTCAATTATGCAGAAGCATGTGTGGGGTATGATAAAGAAGGTTATCCGGCAAAAGGAATGCCCTATCTGGATTTGGTAAGGAAACGTGCAGGGCTTCCGGCTGTCAAGGATAGCTGGGCGAATGCCAAACATCCATTCTCGGATTATTCGGATGGGAAAGGAGGACCAAACGGTCAGCTTACCAATATTGTTCGTCAGGAACGTATGATTGAGCTTTATCAGGAAAACCATAACTTTTGGGATATCCGCCGTTGGAAACTCGGAGATATCTATTTCAACGTCCCGGTGAGAGGGCTTGATATTAATGCCACCACCCTTCAGGATTTTGCAAAAATCATAGAACTGCCGGACCAACGCAGATTTGACGCTCCCCGGCAATACCTGTTGCCCATACCGAGTGCAGAAATAAATAAGAATCCGAATATGGTACAGAATCCTAAATATTAAAAGTTTATAGAATATGAAAAGAATACTATTTGTTGTAATATGCATACTCAGTGGTGTTTGCGGGCTTATGTCATGCTCGGAGGACGGGAATAATTATCCGTTCCCTTCAGATATCACAGATATAAAAGCTACCCCTGGCCCCGGAAGTATCACACTTAGCTGGACTCTTCCTGAAGACGAGAACCTGAAATATGTGGAAGTAAATTATACCATTCCTGAGACGGGGAAAGTATACCGGAAGCAAATCAGCACCTTTGCAAGTTCTCTTCTGGTGGATAATTTGCTGCATAGGTATGGTGAGATTGACTTTAAAATACAGACCTACAACGAGGGAAATACGGGAGGAAACGTCTTTACCATTTCCGCTCAGGCGGAAAGCGCGCTGCCTACGTACTCCAATCCAGAGGTGATTCCTTTGAATGTATCGGCTATGTATACCAATGCACCTTTTACAACGCGTCCGCTTTCTGCCTTGATAGACGGTGACGTGGCTACTTTTTTCCATTCACAATGGCAGACACCTGTTGCATTACCTCATTATATCGTTATTGATTTGGGGAAAGAGTTCAGTGCGTTCTCATTCAAGTCGACCAATAGCAATCGTGCCAACGACCGCTCATGGAAAACACTGAATGTATATGGCAGCACTGGCTATGACCCGGAAGCATTCTTCGACGGAGTAAAATTCGTAGATGGCAATTCAGTCGATATCAGTAAAGGAGGAGCTACCCTGCTGGCCTCTTATACCGATTTGCCGGGAACAGTGAGCACTATATATACTTCCGAAATCGTTCAGGCAAAGGCTCCTGTGCGTTGGGTATGGTTTGAGGTGACGGAAACAACAGATGGAATTCCTTATTTCGCTTTGGCAGAGCTTGAGATATATAAGTATACTATCATGTCTCCCGAGGACTTGTAATCAACTAATCTTATAACAATGAATTCTACTAACTTAATATTAAAAATAAGCACTTTTGCGTGTGCATTCCCCGTTTTAGGGAGTGCACAGGCGAAAGCCAAAACACCACACAAACCTAATATCATCTATATTCTTGCAGATGACCTGGGGCGTGCCGAATTGGGCTGCTATGGTCAGCAGCTTATCGAAACTCCTAATCTTGACGCTTTGGCAAAGAGTGGAATGACGTTTGTCAATCATTATTCGGGCACTGCCGTATCCGCTCCATCCCGTTGCGTACTGTTTACCGGACTGCATACCGGACATGCCTATATCCGTGGAAATGAGGAACTGGCATCTCGTGGTAATGTCTGGAGCCATGAGGCAATGCTTGCCGACTCTACCCTCGAAGGGCAGGCGCCCGTTCCTGCTACTACGGTGATGATTCCTGCCATGATGAAAAAGGCGGGATATACTACCGCCTGTATTGGAAAGTGGGGATTAGGTTATCCCGGTTCTGTAAGCACCCCGAATAAAATGGGGTTTGATTTTTTTTATGGGTATAATTGCCAGCGTCAGGCACATACTTATTATCCTCCGTTTCTCTACAGAAATGAACACCGCGAATATCTTCCTAATGATGTTCATCCCGTGCCTAACACTCCCCTGGATAAGGGAGCAGATCCGAAGAATGAAAAAAGCTATGCTAAATATACTCAGAAGGCTTATTCTCCTGATCTGATGTATGAGGAAATTATTCAATTCATAGACCGTTCAAAGGACGAGCCTTTTGTCTTGTTTTGGACTACCCCGGTTCCGCACGTTCCCCTCCAGGCTCCGGAACGCTGGGTGAAATACTACGTCAATAAGTTTGGTGATGAAACACCCTACGTGGGTAGTAAAGGTTATTTTCCCTGCCGGTATCCCCGTGCTACCTATGCAGCGATGGTCAGCCATTGGGATGAACAGATAGGTGGCTTAATTGCAGAACTGAAGAAGCAGGGTATTTATGAAAACACGATTATCATGTTCACGAGCGATAACGGACCGACATTTAACGGTGGTTCCGATTCTCCATGGTTTGATAGTGCCAAGCCTTTCAGAAATGATATGGGTTGGGTGAAATGTTCTTTGCGGGAAGGTGGGGTCCGGGCTCCATTGATTGTTTCCTGGCCGAAAAAGGTAAAGGCCAATAGTCATAGTGAGCTAATCTCTGCTTTTTGGGATATGATGCCTACTTTCTGTGAAATAGCTGGTCTTCCATCTCCTCCAACGGATGGTGTCAGCATTTTGCCGGAAATGCTGGGAAAATCACGAGAACAACAAAAGCATGAGTTTCTATATTGGGAATATCCTGATTTAGATGGGCAGAAAGCAGTTCGTATGGGTAAATGGAAGGCGTTTATTCCAAACCTGTTTAAAGGTAATAAAGCAATCGAACTTTATGACTTAAGTTTGGATCCACGCGAGCAAACGAATATAGCCAGATATCATCCTGATATAGTGGAAAAAATAAGAGAAATAATGAATAGGGAGCATACAGACGCAGAGATAAAAAGATTTAATATGCCGAAATTATAAAAGACAGAATAAGATATGTTTATAAAAATAATAAAGACCTTGACAGTACTGTTGCTCGTTTCTTGTTGGGGAGGAGCAAATGTTTGGGCCGGAAACTTGCCGAAGCAGTTCCAGCTACTGCCTTTGCCTCAGAAAGTAGAAATACTGAAAGGGAAAGGAATAAATGTACATGAACTCTCTTTTGTTGTAGCTGAAGACACAGCAACAATACCGATTTTGGGAAAACTGTCGGATGCATTGCCCCGCGTTAAAAAGGCAGGAAAAGGAGTCATTCTTTCTTTGTCCGGGCAGAATACACCGGAATCTCCTGAAGGATATGTATTGAAAGTGACAACGGAGACCATTGAAATCACAGCCCGTGCGCAGGCAGGATTATTCTATGGTTGCCAGACTTTAGAGCAACTGATGGAAGATAGCCGGGATTCTCATACCCCCATCCCCCAACTGAGAATCATTGATTATCCGGAAATAGCATACCGGGCTATACATCTTGACACGAAACATCATCTCGACCGTACAGAATATTATTATCGGATAATTGATAAAATGGCCCGATACAAGATAAATGCAATTATCTGGGAACTGGAAGATAAGTTGCGCTATACCAGGCGCCCCGAAGTCGGGGCACCAAACGCTATAAGCAAACAGGAAATGCAGGCGATTTGCCGGTATGCCAAAGAAAGGTATATAGAAATCAGTCCTCTGATACAAGGCTTGGGGCATGCAGGCTTTATCCTGAAACATCATTGGGAACTTCGCGAGAATCAACATAGTGACTGGGAGTTTTGTCCGTCCGATCCTCGGACATATGACCTTCAGTTCGACTTGTATCGGGATGCGATGGAAGCTATGCCGGATAGTAAATATCTTCATATCGGTGGAGATGAAATTACGGCAATCGGTATTGACGAGCGTTGCAAGGCTACAGGGAAGACGGCTTTTGAGTTACAAATGGAGTGGTTAAGAAAAGTTTGTGACTTTGCTGTTGCACATGGTAAGACACCTGTTTTTTGGGACGATATGCCACTAAAATATGCCGGAGTGTGGCCATTGCTACACCAACGGATGTCCGACGAAGAGGTTGATAAAAGATGGAACACAGAACGTTTGGATAAAGCTATTCAGATGTTTCCTAAAGATTGTATTTATATGCGTTGGCATTATGAAGATCCTACAATTTTGCCTCACCGTTTATTGTTACAATGGTATCGGCAGCATGATCTGAAAGTAATGGGAGCTACTGCTGCGTCGACAGGGGCAACGCCTTTTATGCCGAGAAATAACTCAAGAGTGCAATATATTCAGGATTTCAGTAAGTTAGTCGCTGAGAATCAGCTTAGTGGTATTTTCGCTACTGCTTGGGATGATGGCTCTCCCCATTTAGAAACAGTGATGCGCGGATTTATTGCACAAGGTGAATTTGGCTGGCATCCTGCTGGACGAACCGTCAGTGAATACATTGAAGCACACGCTCGACGTGAGTTTGGTTTGTCTCTTTCTCAAATGGATTTTTTGGAGGAACTGGAAGAATCTGCATTCTTTTTCGACGGGGCACTCGTTATTTCCGGTTCCCGAAATCCGGCATGGGGAGTGACTAACTCTTTCCGGTTGATAGAACTTCCAAATATCAAAACTCCCGGGAAGTGGAGCGAAAAGTATCAGAAGAAACTGGATGCGGCACATATTGAATCTGTGCGGTATGAGAAAATTTGCAGAGGATTGAAAGTAGCTCAATGTGAAGCTCTGAGGAATCGCTATACATTGGAGATTTATGAACAAACGAATCAATTGTTTAATTATCCTGTACGATTATTGCTTGCTTTAGAAGCTTTTGACAAGGCAAAAGATAAAGAAGAATATCGTGAGGCTCTGACACAGATAGAAATGCTGTGCAGCTATTTCAAAAAGATGCGGTTTCATTTAGAGGAAATCTATTCGCAAACACGTTTCATGCAGAATCCTGATGGATATGTTGCAGATCAGAATCATCACCATCACCTCTCGTCGTTAACTAACAGTAGTGACTGGATGTATTTGTATGAGATTCCGATGGTACAAAAAATAGAAAAGTGGTTAAAAAGTTACAGTTCTGATGTATTTCAATAGTGTATGGTCAGATAGTTAGTAAGAAAAGAAAGCTGTTCTAAAATTGCTTTGAAACAGCTTTCTTTTTATTAGTTGTGGATTATTTCATATAATCCTCTCTGTAGATCGTTACAGTCCTTTCTTTCGTAGAGTCATTTTTGATACTGGTCACATCTCCTTTTGTTGTAAAGTACACATAGTTTCCCATATCCATAAAACGATAGACTTTGACTCCGTCATGCTCGAACAAATAGCTGACTTCGTAAGTTCGGTTGTTTTCCGATTTGCCTTGCTTCAATGGGATCCCTGTATAGCAGGAACTTACACCTGCCATAACGAATAAAAGAATAAATAGTCTAGTTAATGTTTTCATGATTATTTTTTAGCATGTGGATAATCAATCGTATAATGCAATCCGCGGCTTTCTTTGCGTTCCATCGCCTGACGCATAATCAGATATCCTACGTTGACCATATTACGCAATTCGCAAATCTCTCTGGAGGCTACGCTGCGTTTGAACAGGCTTTCAGTTTCTTCGTAAATGATATCCAGTCGGTCCCAGGCACGTTTCAGGCGAAGGTCACTGCGGACAATACCTACATAAGTACTCATAATTTGGTTGACTTCCTTCATGCTTTGCGTGATCAGTACCATCTCTTCCGGTGAGCGGGTTCCCTCGTCGTTCCATTCGGGGATAGCTTCGTTGTAGGCATACTGGTCTACAACTCTCAGGCTATGCTTGGCGGCAGCGTCGGCATATACGACAGCTTCGATCAGTGAGTTGGAAGCCAGGCGGTTACCGCCGTGAAGACCGGTGCAGGAGCACTCTCCCACTGCGTAGAGGCGTTCGATAGAAGACTGTCCGTTCAGGTCTACAAGGATACCGCCGCAAAGATAGTGGGCTGCCGGAGCTACCGGAATGTAATCTTTGGTGATGTCGATGCCCAAGCTGAGGCATTTCTCGTAAATATTGGGAAAGTGCTTCTTTGTCTCTTCCGGGTCTTTGTGGGTGACGTCAAGATAAACATGGTCATCACCCCGATTTTTCATTTCGTTGTCAATGGCACGGGCTACGATATCGCGCGGAGCGAGTGAAAGACGAGGATCGTATTTCTGCATGAATTCCTTGCCGTCCATTGTGCGGAGTACGCCACCGTAGCCACGCATCGCTTCCGTAATCAGGAACGAAGGGCGGTCGCCCGGATGGTACAGGGCGGTAGGGTGGAATTGCACAAACTCCATATCCTTCACTGTACCTTTGGCACGATAGACCATGGCGATACCGTCTCCGGTAGCGACTAGCGGATTGGTGGTCGTTTTATAAACAGCTCCTACTCCACCAGTGGCCATGAGAGTCACTTTGGCGAGGTAGGTATCTACTTTTCCGGTTTTCGGGTCGAGGATGTAGGCACCGTAGCATTTGATGTCCGGTGTCTGGCGGGTAACGGTTACCCCCAGATGATGTTGGGTCAGTATTTCAACGGCAAACTGGTTTTCGATCACCTCGATGTTCGGATGCCTTTGCACGGCTTTGATCAGGCTGTCCTGAATCTCTGCTCCCGTATTATCTTTATGGTGAAGAATGCGGAACTCGGAGTGTCCTCCCTCGCGGTGCAAGTCAAATTCGCCTTTCTCGTTTTTGTCGAAGTCCACGCCCCATTTGATCAGTTCTTCAATTTGCGCAGGCGCTTCGCGCACTACTTTTTCTACTGCGCCACGGTCACTGATCCAGTCGCCGGCAATCATCGTGTCTTCAATGTGTTTGTCGAAATTATCCACCAGCAGGTTGGTGACGGACGCCACTCCTCCTTGTGCGAAGTACGTATTGGCTTCTTCCAGCCCGCTTTTACAGATAAGAGCAACTTTACCTTTGTGCGCCACTTTCAGCGCAAAACTCATACCGGCAATTCCGGAGCCGATAACGAGGAAATCGAATTTTCTTACCATAATTTTGTTTATTTCTCACCGCAAAGCTACAAAATAAGTCACTTCGTTGTTCTTTTCGTTGTCACTAATTCATAAATTTGCTACCTTGCACGCAAAAATCTGACAAAATGAATCGAATTTTTCATGCCCGCATCGCCTGGTACCAGTATTTTCTGCTGGTGGTGCTTACTGTAAATGCCGTGGGCGCTTTGTGGTGTAAATATATCTTGCCGGCAGTGCTACTAATGCTCCTGCTTATTGTAGTCATCGAACAGATTATTCATACGGTTTATACTGTGTCTACCGATGGAGTTCTGGAGATATCCACCGGACGTTTTATGCGTAAAAAAGTAATTCCTATTGCCGAAATCACAGCTATCCGGAAGTATCATTCCATGAAATTCGGAAAGTTTTCGGTGACGAATTATGTCTTGATAGAGTATGGAAACGGAAAGTTTGCTTCGGTGATGCCTGTCAAGGAACGTGAATTTGTGGAGTTGATTAAAAAGAGAATGGAACAATAAATTTTATACCTATGAAATACCAAGTCATTATCATCGGTGGCGGTCCCGCAGGATATACAGCCGCCGAAGCTGCCGGCAAAGCCGGTTTGAGTGTACTCCTTATCGAGAAGAATAATCTGGGAGGTGTCTGCCTGAATGAAGGATGCATCCCGACGAAAACGCTGTTGTATTCGGCAAAGACTTACGACAGTGCACGTCATGCCTCGAAATATGCGGTGAATGTTTCCGAAGTCTCTTTTGACTTGCCGAAGATCATTGCCCGTAAAAGTAAAGTGGTGCGCAAACTGGTATTGGGTGTAAAGGCAAAGTTGACCTCCAATAATGTCGCGATGGTGACGGGAGAGGCGCAGATCATAGATAAAAATACGGTTCGCTGTGGCGAAGAGACATACAATGCGGAAAATCTGATCCTTTGTACAGGTTCCGAAACCTTCATCCCTCCTATTACCGGCGTGGAAACGGTGAATTACTGGACGCATCGGGATGCGCTGGACAGTAAGGAACTGCCTGCCTCCCTTGCCATTGTAGGCGGTGGCGTGATCGGTATGGAGTTTGCATCATTCTTTAATAGTCTCGGTGTGCAGGTAACGGTGATTGAGATGATGGATGAGATTTTGGGAGGAATGGATAAGGAACTGTCTGCATTGCTTCGTGCCGAATATGCGAAGCGGGGCATTAAATTCCTGCTCAGCACTAAAGTTGTCGCCTTATCACAGACGGAAGAGGGTGCGGTTGTTTCATACGAGAATGCAGAAGGAAAGGGCAGTGTTACAGCAGAAAAACTATTGATGAGCGTTGGACGCCGACCTGTGACGAAAGGTTTCGGACTCGAAAATCTGAATCTGGATAAAACCGGGCGTGGCGCTATCAAGGTCAATGAGAAGATGCAGACTTCGCTGTTCGGCGTTTATGTCTGCGGTGATCTGACAGGCTTTTCTTTGCTGGCTCATACGGCTGTCCGTGAGGCCGAGGTTGCCGTACATTCTATTTTGGGTAAGGAAGATGCAATGAGTTACCGGGCTATCCCCGGCGTTGTTTATACGAATCCGGAGATTGCAGGAGTCGGAGAAACGGAAGAATCGGCCTCAGCAAAAGGAATTACTTATAAGGTAGTGAAACTTCCGATGGCTTATTCCGGTCGTTTTGTGGCGGAGAATGAAGGCGTGAACGGAGTCTGCAAAGTACTGCTGGATGAACAGGAACGGATAATCGGGGCACACGTGCTGGGCAATCCTGCTTCGGAAATCATCACTCTTGCCGGTACTGCCATTGAGCTTGGATTGACTGCCGCCGCATGGAAGAAGATTGTTTTCCCTCATCCTACGGTAGGAGAGATTTTCCGGGAAGCATTATAAGATTGAGCATAAGCGGATAGCCGTGATATTCGAGATACGGAAGAAGCTGAAGTAGCATGAAAGTTAATGTAGGTTAATGTAGAAGGTTGATGAAGAAGTATTTGTTGTTTTTGGTTTTATCAGTTGCCCTGTTGCCCACATCCGTATGGGGGCAGGCAAATCTTTCTCAGATTGATTCACTAATCAAAAGAATGCTTCCCGAAGCATCCGAAGTCGGCATATCCGTGTATGACCTGACAGCGAAGAAGTCATTATATACTTATCGTGATACGAAACTCTCCCGCCCGGCTTCTACCATGAAGCTGCTCACGGCTATTACAGCCCTCTCCCGTCCCGATGCGGACAATCCTTTCCGTACGGAAGTATGGCACGACGGGGTGATAGAGCATGATACGCTGCAAGGCAACTTGTATGTTGTCGGTGGATTCGATCCGGAATTTGACAGTTTGATGATGGATTCATTGATCGAAGAAGTAATCACCTTCCCTTTTTCGGTGATCAACGGACAGGTGTATGGCGATGTTTCGATGAAAGATTCCCTTTATTGGGGGCACGGATGGGCATGGGATGATACTCCGGAGGCTTATCAGCCTTATATGTCTCCGTTGATGTTTTGTAAGGGTGCTGTGGAGGTGACGGTGGTTCCCGGCTCTCTGCAAGGAGATACGGCAAGCGTTTCCTGTAAGCCTGTGTCTTCTTATTATACCTTGACGAACCGGACAAAGACACGTACTCCTTCTGCCGGAAAGTATTTGTTATCAAGAGATTGGTTGACCAATGGGAATAATCTGATCGTGACAGGCAATGTTCCTACGTTTAGAAAGGATTTGATAAACATCTATGATTCAGGGAGTTTCTTTATGCATACTTTTTGGGAACGCCTCCGTGCGAAAGGAATCGTGGTTCCCGAATCGTACGGTTTTACTGAATTACCGTCCGATGGAGCAGAGCAGATGGCTCGCTGGGAGACTCCGGTGCAGAAGGTCTTGAATCAGTTGATGAAGGAAAGTGATAACTTGAATGCGGAAGCAATGCTTTGCCGGATTGCGTCACAAGCTACAGGGAAGAAGCGTGTGACGGCAGAAGATGGCATTGTTGAGATTATGAAACTGGTTCGTAACCTCGGGCACGATCCGAAAGACTATAAGATCGCGGATGGTTGCGGATTGTCTAATTATAATTACTTGTCTCCTGCCCTGTTGGTCGATTTTCTGAAATATGCCTATTCACAATCCGATGTTTTTCAGAAATTGTATAAGTCGCTTCCTGTTGCCGGAATAGACGGAACGCTGAAAAACAGAATGAAGAATACTTCCGCATTCAGAAATGTCCATGCAAAGACCGGTTCGTTTACAGCTATCAATGCCCTTGCCGGTTATCTGAAGATGAAGAATGGACATGAAGTGGCTTTTGCCATTATGAATCAGAATGTGCTTTCGGCAGCCAGGGCGAGGGCGTTTCAGGATAAGGTTTGTGAGGTGATTATCGGACCTTGAATGGAGTGATGAATAGATTATTGGACGGGACGTTGAACCCGTTGTGGATGCAAATAGTAAACACCTGCAAAAAAAAGTACTCTTTTATTTGAACGTTTGCTTTGCTTGCGTGTATGCTTTGTCAGAACGGTTCTAATTAAGCAATGTTGAATTTAATAAAAGAGTGAATAATGAAAACTATCAAATATCTGTTGATTATCCTGTTTTGTTCTTGTGCTACACTGTTGTATTCGCAAGTTGAATCTACTTATTATGATGCTGAGTTGTCTTCCGACTCTATTGAAATGGTTGCAAATTCCTTGCGTGAGCAGATAGACCAATGGAAACAGAAAGTAAAGGAAAACCCTAAAGACGAAAAAGCATGGATGCAGTATGCAGGGAAACTCCAGTCACTAAAAGGAATATCCTTATTGCTTTCGATGAAACCATCTGCTACACTTGCTGTTGGGGCAGATATACAGAAAGAGTTTGATGAAATGATGGCAGAAATGAAGCAAAGCATCCCTAATACCGCTACGTATGAAGTTATGCGGAATATGAACATTAAGCCGGGTGAAAAGAGAATGCCAATCGAAGAAATTATAGACAAATGGCCTGATGCTATTTTGCATTATCCTACTTACATGTCTATGTCATTAAGAGATGAGAAGCGGCTCAAAGATATATGTGTACGTTGGTATCAATCCGGTGAATTTCCTGCGCAGATACTCAATTTTGCCTATAACGAGCTGGCTTCGGCAGATAAGGATGCTATCATCTTTATGGGTGGAAGCCTTGACTTATACGGTGCCAGAATGCTTCAGAATGCGAAAGATATGTTTAATGATAAGAAGATTATTGTGTATCCTTTCTTGTCTAGCTTTACGTATATGGATAAACTGACCGAAGAACTGGGAATCCCTAAATATAAAGAAGAAAATAATGATACGACTGGATTTATCTCCCCTACAGATTTTATGAAAACGTATTCTAAGAAAATCAAGAGACAGGTAGATTACATTATCCGGCATACAAACCGTCCCGTATATTTTTCTATTACGATGGATGAACTTTCCAGAAGTGCGTTTAAGGATTGCCTGCACTCCGAGGGATTATTGATGAAATATTCTCCTAAATCTTATGATAATCTAGCGATCGTGCGGCGGAATTTTGAGAATGTATATTTGATGGATTACCTGCGTGAGACTTTTTATCCGGAGACAGTGGCGACTGTAGCTTTTAATCCCCAATTGACGGAAGCATTGAGTCTTTATTATGTACCTGCTTTGAAAGCTCTGTTACAGTTTTACAAAGAATCAGGAGACTTGAATCATTATGACAAACTATACTTGTTACTGAAATCTGTCATTGACAATGCAAAATCTTTTAGTAAGGAGGTGCGGGAGCAATATCAGAAAAGCATCAATCTTCAATAAACTCAGAAAAGCATGAAACGACTTATTTATATGTTACTCCTTTTCGTAGTGCTTGGACATACCGTATTTGCCCAGGAACAGAAAGCAGAACCTTTGGAAGTCCGGTTGTTGGATGGTTTCTTTCCTTTGGGGGCAGATTGGTATCGGGCGCAGAAGGATGCCTGGCAGGTTGAGTTAAAGAAAGATAAGCGGAATGAAAAGGCATGGGAGAATTATTGGGTTGCTTGTAATGCTGAATATCAAGAGGCAAAGTTAGTGTGGTGGAAGGATTCTCTGCAGGTGCAAAGATTGCGAAGGGAACAACATGGCATCGTGAAGAAAATGAAGAAGTGGATTCCTGATACACGGACTTACTATCGGCATTTGCTGGATTTGGAAACCGATGAGGGAAAACGGGAAGTAATTCAACAAAAGATACTCTCTATCAAGCGTACCAGTGAACGCGACTATATCTCTGATCTGACCTATTATCACCATAAAAAATATATGGACAAGATAAAGGAGCTTGCCCGTGAATGGTATGACAGCGGATTGTTTTCCCATGCCTTTCTATTCTATTTTTATAATGAGTGTTCCGGTTTAAAGAAAGACGCCATACTTGTCTCTGACTTGAATCTTGGTACCTATTACCGCTATCTGTTGCAATACGGCATCGGACTCTTTACGGATGTGAAGGTGGTCGATGTTGCCGACTTGAGGAATCCTACTCAGGAGAGTCAGTTATGGCAGGAAGTGGGAATAGATGTGCAAACGCTTCCGGATGCAAAGACGGTGAGATGTCCTGGATTGTGGTATTTTGCCGAAAAAGAGAAACGTCCTGTGTATTATACGCATTTTTTCTACCGCAGAGATTTATTGGAAGAGATGAAAGACAGCCTCTATTCGGAGGGGCTGGTATTTCGGTATTCGTCTAAACCATACAATAATCTGGCGGCTACGAGAAAGAATTTTGAGCAGAATTATCTGCTGGACTATTTGCGCCACCCGTTGATAGAGGATCAGTCTCATTTTTCAAGTGGTATTCATATTCTAGGTAATTATATCATCGCTTTCTCTCCTTTATTACGATTTTATCAAATGAGTGGAGATAAAAACCAATACATAAGATTAAAGAGCTTATTACAAAGTATTCTGGATTATTCGACTACCCCCAGAAGGATCGCAAATGTGGAGATGAATAAATATGTAAAGCTGATGGATGCGATTTTTGCCTATATCGATGAGATGCGCAAGAAGGGTGGACCTTTTAAGCAGGGGAAGGATATGAGAAAAGAATATCAGAAACTAATAGATGGAGTGGACTATGATGCTATTCAGTTCTTTGACATACACTGAGACGGACGAGCAGCTCATGGAACGCTTTGTTTCCAAGAAGAGCGAGAAGGCATTTGAGGAACTTTATCGTCGCTACGCTCCCCGGCTTAAAGGTTTTTTCATCCGTATGATGTCCGGAGACGTTGCGTTGGCAGATGACTTTTTACAAGAGTTATTTCTCCGCATTTATGAAGCACGGAGTAGTTATCAGACTGGAAAGCAATTCTCCACATGGGCTTTTGCCATTGCATATAATTTTTGTAAGAATGAATACCGGCACCGTGAAATAGAGGAGGAATATTTTTCACAACAGTCTCATCCGTTAGAAAAGGATTACTGTGTTTCGCCGGAGTTTGAGAGCATGCATGACCGTAGAATCTTTAATGAGCAGTTGAAGAAAGTACTTGCCAGCCTGACGAGCGAACAAAGGGCTGCATATACACTTCGATATGAGGAAGAGCTTTCGGTACGGGAAATTGCGCAGATTCTTCATTGTCCGGAAGGTACAGTGAAGTCTCGTTTATACTATACACTTAAAATATTACAGCGTTCTTTGTCTAACTATAACCCCAAAAACAACTGAAAATGAAAAATGATGATTTAGAGAGACTGGAAAAGTCACAGGATGTGCAGCAGTTGATTCACTTTGCTAAAGAACAATACGAACAGGAAAAATCGGAGCATACTCCGGCTGATTTTTCTTCTTTAATGCAAGCTGTTCGGAAGAATCAAAAGAAGAGGATGAGACTGAAGGTTTCTCCCTGGTGGCTGACAGCTGCCTGTCTGCTGGGATGGACCATCGGATATGGCTTCCCGGGTGGAAGTAATACGCAATCTGATCAGATTGCCGTTGTCACTACAGTCATTGATACGGTAGTTGTTATCCATGAACGGGTAGATACTGTTTATCGGGAAGTTCATCTGAAGTCTTTGGTAGCTACTTCAAATGCAGCAAAGTCGAAGTCTGCTTCTCCGAAAAAGCATGCGAGACAGAGCGAAGCGATATCAGAACGATCGGAGTCTGACTTTATATCTTCTGCTCTTTTACAGCAGGCAATGACTTTACCAGACCCGGATAGCGAGTGCTATGCGGCAAACGGAATGACTGTTGCGGAGAGTAACTATCCGTTCCATATGTTGGCGACTATTCCATGTAAATGAGTGCTGAACCTCTGACGAGAGGCTTTCGGTTTATTTCCCCTCAATCAATGGCTTTGTAGACTTGATCGATCACGAAGTCTATTGGGACAGACATGCGCACTGCTACAGGACGGCCTCGCTGCATACCCGGTTTCCATTGCGGCATGGACTCTATGATGCGTAAGGCTTCTTTGTCTAAGTTGGCAGATACGCTCTTTACAACTTGTGCATTGATTACATTCCCTTTTGGGTCGATGGTGAATTCTATTGTGACTTGACCTTCTTCCCCTGCCCGGAAAGCTTTTTTCGGATACTGTATGCTTTTCTTCAGATACTCCCTTAGTCCGCTTAATCCGCCCGGAAAGTCGGGACTATGTTCTATAATAGTGATCATAATATCATTAGGTATATCTTCGGGTTTAACTTCGATAATTTGCTTTTTCCTAATGATAACGTTATCAAGGCGAAAAGTATCCGGCTTTATCTGCACAAGAATTTCCGACGGATTATCTTTATCCAGTTGTATCTGCACATCTTTCATTCCTATATATCTGAAGTAAACAGTTTCTTTATGTTTGGCTTTTATAGAAAAGTTTCCAGACATATCCGAAGAGGTTTCTCTGCCAGTTCCCGGAACATAGATGCTGACATAGGGTACCGGTTCTCCTTCTTGGTTGGTCACCTTGCCCTTGAACTGTTGCAGTTCCCTTTTTTGCGAAAAAACATCGTTTGTATTTGCAACGCAAATACAAACGATGAATGATAGTATGAACGACAGACGTTTCATGCCTTATCTGGCATACTCCGCCCAATTCGTATTCTTCATATCCCCGCTCTTGGCCAGTTCGGCGTGCATACCGAGTGCGGCCTGGATAGCGTGTGGAGTCTGTGCTTTGCCACCGGCCAGTTTGAGATAATCCCAGAGAAGCTGTTTATAGTCGGGATGTGCACAGTTTTCGATGATGGCTTCTGCACGTTCCTTCGGGCTCTTGCCACGCAGGTCGGCTACACCTTGCTCGGTGATAATGATATTCACGGAGTGTTCGCTGTGGTCGAGGTGAGAAACCATCGGGACGATAGCACTGATCTTACCTTCTTTGGCAACAGACGGACAAGTGAAGATAGAGATATAAGCATTGCGGGTGAAGTCTCCCGAACCACCGATACCGTTCATCATCTTCGTTCCACCGATATGAGTAGAGTTTACGTTACCGTACAAGTCCACTTCGATAGCTGTATTGATAGAGATAATGCCCAGTCGGCGAACCACTTCCGGATTATTTGAGATTTCCGACGGGCGGAGAACCAGCTTGTCGCGGAAGAAATCCATATCGTTGTAAATACCTTCCAGGCAGTCGTTGGTAACAGTCAGTGAGCAGGCACTACCGAATTTGATGCGTCCTTCACGGATCAGACCGATGACGGAGTTCTGGATAACTTCGGTGTACATTTCGAATGCGGGAATCGTCTTGTCACGTCCCAGTGCACCGAGTACGGCGTTAGCGATATTTCCTACGCCCGACTGTAACGGAAGGAAAGTAGACGGAATGATGCCACGCTTCATGTCGGCAGCGAGGAAGTCGGCAACGTTCTGACCGATTTTGTCAGTCAACGGATCAGCAGCGGCAAAAGAGCGTGCTTCGTCCGGCCAGTTGGTTTCCACTACGCCTACGATCTTTTTCGGGTCTACCTGAATATAAGGCAATCCGATGCGGTCACTTGGCTTGTAGATGGGGATTTCGCGGCGGTAAGGCGGGTCGAGCGGTTCGTACACGTCGTGCAGACCCATGCAGGATTTGCTGTGTGCGGCGTTCAACTCAACGATGATCTGGTCCGCCAGGCGGCAGATAGTCGGAGAAATACCACCGGCAGCGGTCAGATAAATCTTTCCGTCCGGAGTCACTTCGCAGGCTTCGATGATGGCTACGTTCACTTTGCCCATGAAGCCATAGCGCACTTCCTGTGCCATTTGCGACAGATGGATGTCGTTGTAGGCAATTTCACCGTTATTCACGGCTTTGCGGAAGTCGGAGTTGGTGGTATAAGGGGCGCGGTAGCGGATGGCCTTTGCACGAGACATGACGCCGTCGCAAGATTCTCCGGTAGAAGCACCTGTAAAAATTCCTACTTGAAATGGGTTGCCTTTGGCATGTTCCGCTTCTGCAATTTTTGCAAGTTCAGCTGTAACAGCCTTTGCAGTTCCGGCGGGAGTAAATCCGCTCAGACCGATGTTGTAGCCATGTTTGATCAGGCTTGCAGCTTCTGCTGCCGAAATACGATTGAATGACATAAATAGTATAATTTCGCGTTAAATGCGGTTGATATTTGTTGGTTAATACTTATCACTTAATACTTTCGTTGCAGGATTTCTCCCCAGATAATAGCGCGGCGGGCTTCTTCTACGGAATGGATGGAGAAGTCTTGGTCGCTGTCAGGTTCCGGATGGTCATAGTGGGAACCTTGCTTCGCGTTTCGTTTATCTTGTGCGGAACTGTTTGCTATGGAGGCAGCTACAGATACTTCTTCTTTTTGCTTTTTCTTTGGCACCGGTGTCGGCATCTTCTTTGATGTCGGCGTCGGCTTGGGAGCCGGTTGTTCTATGGGTATGGGCTGGAGCAGTTCGTCCATAGTCCTGCTGCCTCTCCCCCAGAATTCGGGTATGGGAATAGCATCAGGATCTACTTCGACCGGAGACGGTGCAGGCGGGACGGGGCGTTTATTCTGAGCCTTTTTCGACTTGTTGTTCTTGCTCACCTCTTTGAATATTCCCACAAGAATGACACCTGCTATCAGGAGAAATTTCAAAAAATCTTCCATTCTGTTTCACTTCTAAATAGTTAATCTGCCAAAGTTACACATTATATCTGGTTTGAGCTAACATTTTGTTATGAAAAAAGGGCAGCTTCACAGCTCCCCTTAATTTTTTTAACCTAAACCTTAACTATGAAAAAATCTAATGTTTCTTTCATTGCACAAATGTGAAAAATAAAATTAAATTTAGCAAGGATATGCCCCGTAAATGTTTATTTCATTAACATTAATTATCAGAATAATGCCTGAACTACAAGTTTTTGCGTTATTTTCGTACCATTTTACCGCTTATTGAATTCGAAGCCGTATCTTTGCGGATAAATTTAAAACAAGATTTGAATATGAACGAATTAACGGGAGCGGACTTTAAATCCGCAACTGCTGATGACAACAAGAAGTTGTTTATCGAGACTTATGGCTGCCAGATGAACGTGGCAGACAGTGAGGTGATCGCTTCGGTGATGCAGATGGCGGGCTATTCGGTAGCCGAAACGCTGGAAGAGGCCGACGCAGTGTTTATGAATACCTGCTCTATCCGCGACAATGCGGAGCAGAAGATTCTGAACCGTCTGGAGTTTTTCCATTCGCTGAAGAAAAAGAAGAAGGCCCTGATTGTAGGCGTACTGGGCTGTATGGCGGAGCGGGTGAAGGATGATCTGATTACGAACCATCATGTCGATCTGGTGGTCGGTCCGGATGCTTACCTGACGTTGCCCGAACTGATTGCCGCGGTAGAGGCAGGCGAGAAAGCGATCAACGTAGACCTTTCGACGACCGAGACTTACCGTGACGTGATTCCGTCGCGTATCTGCGGAAACCACATTTCCGGATTTGTATCCATCATGCGCGGATGCAATAACTTCTGCACCTACTGTATCGTGCCTTATACACGCGGACGCGAACGCAGCCGTGATGTGGAAAGTATTCTGAATGAAGTGGCCGACCTTGTTGCCAAAGGTTATAAGGAAGTCACCCTGCTGGGTCAGAATGTCAACTCTTACCGGTTTGAGAAGCCGACGGGCGAAGTGGTTACCTTCCCGATGCTGCTCCGTACGGTGGCCGAAGCTGCTCCGGGCGTGCGCATCCGTTTCACGACTTCCCATCCGAAAGATATGAGCGATGAAACGCTGGAAGTGATCGCCCAAGTGCCGAATGTGTGCAAGCATATCCACCTCCCTGTGCAGAGCGGCAGCTCCCGCATCTTGAAACTGATGAACCGCAAATATACCCGTGAGTGGTATCTGGACCGGGTAGCCGCTATCAAGCGTATCATTCCCGATTGCGGACTGACTACCGATATCTTCTCCGGTTTCCATTCCGAAACGGAAGAGGACCATCAGCTCTCGCTTTCTCTGATGGAGGAATGTGGCTATGATGCCGCTTTTATGTTCAAATATTCCGAACGTCCGGGGACGTATGCGTCGAAGCATCTTGAAGATAATGTGCCCGAAGACGTGAAAGTTCGCCGTCTGAATGAGATTATCGCTTTGCAGAACCGTCTGTCTGCGGAGTCCAATCAACGTTGCATCGGCAAGACGTATGAAGTGCTTGTAGAAGGCGTTTCCAAACGTTCGCGCGATCAGTTGTTCGGCCGCACGGAGCAGAATCGGGTGGTGGTGTTCGACAGAGGCACGCACCGTATCGGCGATTTTGTCAATGTGCGGGTGACGGAAGCCAGTTCGGCTACGCTGAAAGGCGAAGAAGTCTAGTATATTATTCTCTATGTCGGGACTGATTAAAAAATCGATAGTATCATAAATTCCCCTCCTTCCCGAAGGAGGAGATTTGAGATACTGCCGACTTTTTAGTCAGCCCATGCAATATATTAAAGAAGGTATTTCAAAATGAAATGAACCCCGAAAGTCAGACAATAAACTTTCGGGGTTCACTTCGTTTAGACTTTGCCCTTTTCCTCTTTCCGGAGCAAAAGAAGCGTCATTCAAATTACATCATCATGTGTCTGCGGATGGAGAATTTCACGATTGCCATTGCATTGATGGTGCTGAAAGGGATATCCATTGGGTCGTGATGAGCGTTGTAGCTTACCAGCTTGAGGCATCCTTCCTTTTCCGAGCGGTTCACATACTTCACCGCCAGGTACTCGTCTCCTTCGATAGTAAACGAAACCAGATACATCTCACCGTAGATGAGGTTGCTGAAACTGTTAATCTCTTTAAAGCCTACGATGTCTCCCGATTTCAGTATCGGATACATGCTGTCGCCACTGATGTAGACGGCTCCGTCACATAAGGGAATGCTTGGAATCTGAATCTTTCCTACCATATACTGCCGTTTGTTGGTGAGCAGCGTTTTCAGGTTGGCGGCAGCTGTAATATCATATAGGGCAACGCTGCGGTCGTCCAACGCCTCTACTGTTTTAGGGTTGTGAATCATCTGGACCTCACCGCTTGCTAAATCGCTTTTGCATAACTTGGTTTGATGTCTGGGGGTACCCTTCCCAACCAGCAGCCAATTGAGGTCTACATCTCTCATTTTGTTGAGCAGCAGATGAAAGTCAATCCGGTTTCTGGCGCACCAGTTGGATAATGTTGCACGTGAAACACCTAAGTAGCTGGCCAGTTCACTGTCCTTTTTAAAGTTGAGCGCCTGCTTGGCGCGCTTTACTATTCCCGAAACATCTAGAAATGTATCCATTTTATTCTTGTTTTAAATTAGTGTAAAGATATTGGAACTTCTTATTCGTTCATTGATAGTCAGTTATATAATTTTTTAGCGTTAATTTCTAAAACCGTTTGTTTTATGTAAGAAAACTGCTTTATCTTTGTAGCAGCAAACTTAGAAATATGTTTCAAAAATATAAATTAAAAATAGAATAACCATGAAAAACGGCAAAAAGTTTATGAAAGGTTGTAAAATGCCTCATCCACCCCCTTCCGGAAGATTCTGTATCGGATGAACACTAGTGATATTGAGTCGGTTTACAGCATCTATATATCCTGCATACAGGAGCTATAGATCCAATACGCTGGCCATATATCCCCAATATGCAGGAACTATATGTCCGATAATCACATAAACAAATATTTAAGCATGAAAACTTTAAAACGCAAAATCAATATGGAACCTTTAATGAATCAATCTCTGCACATTTGCGGGTGCTGCAAACGGGAGCTACCGCATGAGGCCTTTTATACAAACAAACGCACCGGGACCCTTGACAATTATTGCAAGGAGTGTCGCAAGGCAAACACCCGCAAGCGTCGTGATTTGAGACGATGTACATCATTTGAAAACAAACCTGTTTCTTATCCGGTGATAACCGAGGTGAAAGACCCCGCTTTGCGGATGCTTCTTATTCTTCATGCCCGTCAGGTTGTGGCAGAAAGTATCTCACGGAAACAAGAAAAAGAAAAACTGAATACGCTATGGGAAGAATAAAACGGGGACTGGATTATTTCCCCATGAGCACCAGCTTTATGCACGATCGGATGGTGCGCCGAATTATGAGACGTGAAGGTGATTCTGCCTTTGCCACACTGGTGGAAACGCTGTCGTACATCTATGCCGGGAAAGGGTATTATATCTCTGTCGGTGACGAATTTTACGAGGAGCTTGTGGACAGCCTTTACAGTACGGAACTGGATGATGTGAAGCGTATCATCAGTCTGTCCGTGGAATATGGCTTGTTTGATGCCGGACTTTTCCGGCAATACAACATCCTGACTTCCGCCGACATCCAGCGGCAGTATCTTTTCATCACCAAGCGGCGTAGCAGTGCGCTGATAGAACCGGACTACTGCCTGCTGGAATCGGAAGAAATCACCTCATACCGTTCGTCTCAGAGTGGTAAAAGTAGTACGGACGATTCTGTGGATAGCGAATGTGCGGAAGCGGTAAACGGTGATGCTGATCACAAGACCGCCTGTACGGTAACATCAAGCTCCGATTCTGTAACAATGGAGGATGAAATTGCAACATCGGGTACACAAAACAAAAGAAAACAAACAAAAATAAATCAAAACAAAGTAAACCACCTCCCTAACCCTCCTCAAGGAGGAGATGAAGGAGGAAAATATTTGAAAAGTAGAACGGCTGTGACACAGGAAGATATTGACTGTCTGCAACCGCCATGCGATGGTGTGCAACGTAACTTCCGGGGACTGACAGATAACCTGCGGCTTTACAAAGTTCCGCCTTCCGAGCAATATGCCATTATTCTTAAAAGTAACTTCGGAGCTATTGGAAACCCTGTTTGGAAGGGATTTAACACCATCCGGGGGAGCAATGGAAAGATCAGATTGCCCGGGCGCTACCTGCTGAGTATAATTAATTAATTTATGAACGCACTTTGAAAAAATGATTAGGTCAGTCTGAATAATGCTTCTATCTTTGCAATGTCATTAAGCTTGAGGACAAAACTAAACGAAATTATTAACACAAAAAAAACTATTACGATTATGGCAGTATTGTACAAGTCATTCCAGTCTGTTCTGGAAGACAAAAATCACAAAAAAATGTTTCATCCCCGTGTGATATACACGGCTAATATCAGCACTTCGCAGATCGCTAAAGAGATTGCCGCTTACTCGTCTCTCTCCTCGGGTGATGTGAAGAATACGCTTGATAACCTGGTGACTGTGATGGGGCAGCATCTACAAGCATCGGAAAGCGTGTCGCTTGACGGTTTCGGGACTTTCCGCATGGTGATGAAATCCAACGGTAAAGGGGTGGAGACTTCGGAAGAAGTGTCGGCTGCGCAAGCTTCTCTTACGGTCCGTTTCCTTCCCAACTTCACCAAGAACCCCGATCGGACTACCGCTACCCGCTCTTTGGTGACCGGTGCGAAGTGTGTGCGCTTCGACCGTACAGACACTCCGGCTTCCGGCAGTGGAAATACAAATAAGCCGGGTGGCGGCGATGGTGGCGAAGGAGATGGTGAGGAAGCACCGGACCCGACAGTATAACCTTTCGTCACAACACAAAATGTAAGAACGAACGACTAAACTAAATCGGAAACTTAACTAACTAGTAATCACTTATTCACATGAGAATTATCAATTTGATCGTGGTGCATTGTACCGCCACGCAGGGGAATCGTACGCTTTCTCCGGAGGCTTTGGACCTGATGCACCGCCACCGTGGTTTCAACGGAACAGGCTATCACTACTACATCCGCAAAGACGGAACGGTGCATCTTACCCGCCCTGTCGAACGCATCGGTGCACATGTAAAAGGTTTTAATGCCAACAGTATCGGAATCTGTTATGAAGGCGGTCTGGACTGCCGGGGACGCCCGGCAGACACCCGGACGCCGGAACAGCGTGCTGCGCTTCGGCTGCTGATTCATCAGCTGCTGGAGGTATTCTCTGGCTGCCGGGTGTGCGGGCATCGGGATCTCTCGCCGGACAGGAACGGTAATGGAGAGATAGAACCGGAAGAGTGGATGAAGGCGTGTCCGTGCTTTGATGCCGAGCAAGAATTTAAAGAATTAGTGGCAGAAGGTATGGAAGAAACACAGAGTAAACTAAACTATTTAAAGAACGAGAAAGGAGGTAAATGATGGCAATGAAGAGATCTGTATGGGATATGATCCTGAAGGTGGTTATCGCGGTAGCGTCGGCTGTGGCAGGCGTATTGGGAGCTAATGCGATGAGTTTGTAAGGCAGCTACTATCCGTTTGCCGGTATCGATTAGCGATTCGGCAAACGGAAAAACTAAACTATGCATATTTATATTAAACACAAATGATTATGAAAGAAAAACTATATACATTATTATTATTTTTATTGGTGACTATATCCGGAAAGGCACAGGATTTCAATCCTGGTCCGGAAGCCCAGAACCTGACCGAAAGAAAGAACGTAACGGTGGATTATGCAACAGGATTGTTCCACTACACCGTACCTCTGTATCAATTAAAGTCAGGTGATTATGAATTACCTATTTCATTGGATTATATTGCAAAGGGAGTGAAGGTGAGTGATCCTGAAGGTTTAATAGGTAAAAATTGGACACTTAACGTTGGTGGTATAGTTACCCGAACAATGCGTGGTGGATTTGCCGATGAGAAATCAGGTTACGGCTACCTGTGGACAGAAAATGCTGTTACTCCATTGGAACAGGATGCAAGGACTGTGGGGCTTCGTAAACGGGATGGGGAAAGCGATATTTTTACTGTCGTGTTTAATGGGAAGAAGGTGGATTTCATCATCCGTATGAATGAAAATAAACAGATATATGCTTTACCATTGGGACAGACAGATATTCGTATTGAGTGCGAAGGGACTTCCACAGAGATCACAGGCTGGGCTATTACGGATAATAATGGTGACCGTTATATCTATCGACAGAGGGAAAGATGTATGGATGTCGAGTATGTGGATGTGTCTACTTCCAATGCTATTTCAGACTCTGGTTATACCTCGGCATGGCATCTTACCCGTATTCTTCCATATAATGGAGCACCGATTGATTTTCATTATAATGGCGATGCGACATCTCAACTCTGGGATAACCTTCCGGCAGGGTGTATGAATACAATGAAAATAGGTGATTCGTATAAAATGACTTATCATTATGGTGAGTCTGTTAAAGAACAGCCATTTGATTTTGAACAGTATCGGTCAAAGTTTGATAATGCGGTTGCGGCAGCTCAGCATTACTTGGAGATGTCTTCTTTGGGAATAAGTTTTGAAAGTACAGATATTAAAATAAGAGATTTTGAAAAATACGGTTATATAAATATCCAACCTCTTCATAGTGAATATATAAAAACAAATAATCGAATTGTTGGTATATTATCGAATATATCACAAATGGCTGGTGTATCAATAGGGCTGGAACAAAGTTTGAGAGATATGTCTAGAGTTTGTAACAATATGGATAATTTTTATGCAAATTTGGCTGGTATGTATTTACAGGAAGCTGCAGATTATATACATGCCTGTTTATCTGAGACTAGATATGTTAGAGAAAAGGAAATGTGTGGTGGAAATAGTTGCACTATTGTGTCTCCTTTACTAAATATGATTGTTTGTCCTGAATATATAGTGAAATTTGTCTACTCTTCTTCTCCGCTTCGTTCCTATTTGTCTGCTGTGACTTTACATAATCGGAATATGGAACAGGTCTCGTCTGTTTCGATTATAGGGGGAGTGCATGAAGTCTCTTTTTTAGATAAGGATAGCAAAAAGATATATGATATGAAGTTTGATTATTATGAGAAGACGGATTTTTTGACTTGTAAAGAAGAAGGGAAAGATTTATGGGGCTATCCTGTGGGGAGAAATGAAGATGAAGAATGCGAGATGTATGCTACTCTCTACTCACTGAAAAACATTATTTTATCTGATGGTGGAAAAATAGAAATTCGCTATGAGAGAAACAAGGCGAGTGGTACTACAGTCGGAGGTATTCGTCTGAAGTCGTTGGTATTTGATGATAGATCAGTTGAACGAAATGATACTATTTATTATGGCTATCCCGAAATGGCTATGAGTGTGTACAAATCCTATTCTAATTTTGTTATAGTCTCTTATCCTAATTTTGATGACAGGATTGATTATGATAGGGTGCAACCAGAAGGTCATCCAGTAGTTAATCTGGGTAATAATGGTTTTTACTATCCATGTGTGACAGAGACCGTTTCTGGCAAAGGGACTACCACTTACAGTTATGAAGTAGCTTCTTCTTCACCCACATCTATTTCTCCTTATCCATATTGGTTAAATGGTTTATTGACAGAAAAATCAGTGTATGACCTTAATGGAAAATTATTAAAGAAGATTCAATATAATTATGAGATAGATAACAATAGTGGAGACAAACTTCCACAAATGCAGCCGTCTAATTTCTATTTAGATGAAGAATCTTTAGAGCCTTTTTTTAAGAAGCAGGGAACTCCGTATTTAACAGGGGAAGAGATGTATAGGTTGAATATTGAGCCACGATTGTCTCCTGCGAATGTAGATAGATTTTACAATTTGCAATATGGCTGGAAAATCGTTTTAAAAGAGGAAGTGGAGTACAGGAGTGATGAGGATATTCCGTATTGTCAGACGAGATATTGTTATGACAATTCGTTGTCTATATATCCTACCCGTATTATTCGTATAGGTTCGGATGGTATTGAGCATGCTGAAGTTTTGAAAAGAGTAATGGATATGGCAGATCGTGCAGATCCTGTTTTCATTGATATGAAAAAGGCTAATTTACTTTTGCCTATTGTGAAATCAATTACTCTTATTGATGGTAAATTGATAAGTGAGTCTGTGTTTCGTTTTCAAGCTGACAAAGAGGCAAAGGTCGGTTCGATAGCTCCAGTTGAGAAATTAACTTATGTTCCTATTAAACCGGAAATTTATGTCCCGAGTTCCATTGATACGCAGTTGTTTAATTATGGGGAAAATAATTATACAATAGATGCCTCTTATCAGTATGCTAGTCAAAAGGTCTCAAGGATGTGGGTAGAAATCGATGGAAGAACAGAACGGAATAGTCGTGCTTATGACAATTATGGGAAATTATTGTTGGAGTGTAATGCAACAGGGGTTATGGCAAGCGATGAATGTAAACTTGTGTTGAATCCAGAAACAGATTTGAGGGCTATTTATAGTACATTAAAACAGTTGGAAAAACCTCACCGAGAATTCTCTTCAATAATGCAAATGATTGCAGATGAGGTATATGATGATCAGTTTAGTAACTTTCAAAGATCGCATGACAATTACGTAGTTGTTACATTTGCGGAAAAAATATTGAAGAGTGAACCAGATTTGATTTGGGCGAGGATCTACTATAAAGAAGTTGTGCGCAATGATTATGAGATATTTAATGTATTCAAGCGAGAATATGAACGGATCATAGAACTCTATCCTAAATATAAGGATTTGAGACGATTTATATATCCATTAGAAACGTTAGTCCATTACAATGAGCAAGAACTTTTTGATTTATACTTTTTAGATTATGAAATAGAAAGACCGATGCACACTCTTGACTATTCTTTGACATTAATTCCGGATTCAGATACCCAGAACCTACGATTGTATATTTTGGACGGAAGTGCAACAGCTTCGGGAATCATTACCCATGCAGGCAGTGATACTTCGTATATTGTTGAAAGCGTTTCTTCTTCTAAATTGAAAATATATGATATTGACCTAAGTAAATATACAGACATAATCTCTGTAACTGTTAATAATCAAGGTTCTTATATGGCATTGGTTCCTGAAGGAGCAAATTTTAAGGCCACTTCTTATAATCCTGACGGTACGGTGTATGCCCGATTTGACCAGAGCGGAAATGTGGAGTATTACACTTACGATGCTGCCGGGCGAGTAGTCAGAGTGGAAGACCAATATGGTAATATTTTAAAAACGTATGAGTACAACAAGCTTAATAACTAATAAAACAAGATGCAGAATATGAAAACAATAGAGATGAAACGAACTTTGTCAATACTCTGTCTGCTGTCGTTTTCCCTTTTCATGAACGGGCAGCAAGCGACAGGTTATACGAAAACACGTAATTATACGGCAGAGCGAATTTATATGGATGCGAGTAGCCAAACGGGTAGCGGTGGGGCACGAATTGTCAGTGATATTGTCTATACCGACTGTTTTGGCCGTAAAGAACAGGAGATACAGGTAGGCGGCAGTCCTGGGGGTAATGCGGATCTGGTACTTTCTTATACCTACAATATGATGGGTCAAGTAGAGAAGGAATACCTTCCGTATGCAAAGACCGGTAACAACGGTGCCTTTGATAAGTTTTCCCCGGAGCGTTGGAGTGTCTACGGTACGGGAGAACAGGCATATGCTTATAATCTGACTCAATATGAGGATAGTCCACTGATGCGTGTTTCCCGGAAGATGGGACCAGGCAAGGCGTGGCATACCAGTGATAAGAGTGTCCGTGTGACTTACGGGATGAACAGTACAAATGAGGTAAGGTGCTATAAGGTTTCTTCCAGCGGCTCATTGATCGCTTCAGGATTCTATGGAGCGGGGAAACTGGAAGTCATTGTTGAAACAGACGAAGATGGGCATCGGAGTAAAACCTATACCGACTCCAATGAACGAACTCTTCTGGCTGTATCTGTCAACGGTGAAGATAGCTTGGCAACCTACTATGTGTACGATGACCGCAATTGTCTCCGTTATGTACTGCCTCCAGAAGCCAGCCATCGGCTGGCGGAGGCCGGTACGACGGATATCTCCGTGCTGCATAGCTTAGCATACAGCTATGAATATGATAAACTGAACCGGATGATTTCCAAACGTCTCCCGGGTTGCGCTCCCATTTATATGGTTTATGACCGTGGTGACCGTCTGGTTTTGAGCCAGGACGGAACACGCCGGACTGCCGATACAAAAAAATGGAGTTATTTTCTCTATGATTCTCATGATCGTGTAATAGAAAGTGGTGAAATACTTTTATCGGCAGAGCAAACGTGTGGCGAACTGCAATTGGCCGCTTGGGAAAGCGAGCATTATCTTCCTTCGGGAACTCGCACTCCATTGCAATATACGGTATATGACAATTACAAACCAACGGAGAATGTGACTGCTCATCCGTTTGTAGCAGCCGTTGGCTATGATACGCCGTATACTCTGTATCCTTCGGGGTTGACCACAAGTACGAAAACACGTTTGCTTGGCACAGATGACTGGCTGACAGAGACAATCTACTACGATGATCGTAGCCGTGTCATTCAAACGCTCTGTCATTATCCTGAAAAGGGTTTGCGATATCGTCATACAGCTTATGATTTCACAGGTAATGTCTTGAGAAAGCAGGATAACATTGGTACGGATATCCTTGAAACCGTTTATACGTACGATGATCGTGCAAGGTTACTAACGAAAGCCAATACTTGGAACGGGCGTTTTACCGATAAAATCACTTATGTATACGATGCATTGGGGCGTCTGACTGGCAGGAATTATGGTGATAAGGTGTCTGAGAGTTTATCCTATAATATCCGTGGCTGGCTGACTGGAGTCGAAAGTCAGCACTTTTCTCAAACGTTACACTATGTTGATGGAGTAGGTGTTCCCTGTTATAATGGCAATATCAGTAGTATGATCTGGCATTCGGGAAGTGAGGCCGGATTACGTGGCTATAAGTTTACATATGACGGCTTTTCTCGCTTGAAAGATGCCATTTACGGTGAAGGAGAGCAATTAAGCAATAATTTGAATCGTTTCAATGAACAGGTAACGGGTTATGACAAGAACGGAAACATCCTCGGTTTACTCCGCTACGGGCAAACCAATACAATGAGCTATGGCTTGATTGATAACTTAAACTTGGTTTACAACGGTAACCAATTGGAGTCTGTCAACGACAATGCTACGGGCCATGTATTCGGTAACGGTATGGAATTCAAGGATGGCGCAAGTAAAGAGATAGAGTATGAATACGATGCAAATGGTAATTTGACGAAAGATTTGAATAAAAAGATAGCTGACATTCAATACAATTGTTTAAATTTGCCGGAGAAGGTGCAGTTTGAAGGTGGTAACAGTATTTCTTACCTCTACGCGGCTGATGGAACAAAACTCCGTACTACGTATAAGACAGGAAATGCCACTATCATAACAGACTATTGTGGCAATGCGATCTATGAAAATGGTGTGTTGATAAAGGTGTTGACAGAAGATGGTTACATTACCGTTTTGAATAATCAATTTCATTACTTTATTCAGGATCATCAAGGTAATAATCGTGTGGTTGTCGCTCAAAATGGTACGGTGGAGGAAGTGAATGACTATTATCCATTCGGAGGGTTGCTTTCTTCATCATTGTCTAATAATGTTCAGCCTTATAAGTATAACGGCAAGGAACTGAACAGAGATAATGGTTTGGATTGGTATGATTATGGGGCGAGAATGTATGATGCTTCGTTGGGAAGATGGCATGTAGTGGACCCAATGAGTGAGAAGTATTATTCAATTAGTTCGTATGTATATGGATTAAATACACCACATAATTGTATTGACCCCGATGGGCAGAAGATTATTTTTGTTAATGGGTATTTAGGGTTTGGATCTCCTAGAGGAGGTGGCACTTATTGGGGAGGAGTAAATAGTTCTTTTGTTAAAGGTGCAAAAAACTTTTTTAATGATCAAAGTGCCTATTTCACCGACTTTGATTTTAACTATTTGCGTAGTTCTACCTTTTTAAGAAATTTAGATGGATATGCATATGCTAAAGAAAATTACAAACAATTGATAATGGGTATGAATCCACAAGAGGATGTATTCCGAATTATTTCTCATAGTATGGGAGGTGCTTTTTCAGAAGGTATTATTCGATATTTAAAAGAGCAAGGTTGGAATGTTGATTTCTCAATTCATCTAAATACATGGTTGCCTTCTGAATTGATGGGCTCGGTTGGAACATTTTTGATTGATGCTACGATTACTAATGATTGGGTACAAGGATTAAGTCTTCCAATAGATGGTAGCAGAGATATTCCTAATGCGAATTATAAAATAAGAAAGAAAAGCAATGAAGGGTATCAATATAGGCATAGAGATTGGATTGATAGTGGAAGTTTTTGGAATGCTAACAATGGTATAACTTGGAATCAACTTATGCCAATCTTAGATTCATGGTTAATACAAAATCCAAATATACAAATAAATTATGGACAATAACATATTGAAAATTATTTTCAGAGTAGTTGCAGTGCTACTAAGTTTAGGTGCATTATTTTTTCAATTAATTAATTTTGTTTTTGGGACTATGGTTAAAAATGTCTCAGATATGCAAGATGATTATTGGTATTATGGTACAGAACTTATACCTCATTTATTTACGATTATTATTATTATCTGGTTTGTAGTATTCCAAATAAGGAAGATTATAAATATGAAATAATTATAGATATTTTGATATAGATTGGCCTCTTACATTAATAAGTGTTACCCTGACATGAAACGATATATATACTCATGTTGGGGTACCTTTTATTCGAGGAGCTATGTGAAAATTGATTTATTTAGATAATATGAATTTTAATACTGAATTAAAAAAGAATATAGGTTGTAACATCGTATATAGTAGTTCTGATGGAGGTAATTACTCAATTATTCTTATGGAATTTGATAGTGGGAATCGTATAATGACATATTGCTATTGGGAAGTTCAGAAAGATGGAAAATGAATTGCTACATCAGAAGATGATATTACAGCTGTCATGGTTTGATGGCACGAACAATTTGACTTTTCGAGAGTCAAAAGGTTGTGGATCTTGAAATAGATGAATCACTTAATTTATTCATTGAAGTAGAGGATGGGTTGAAATAAAGTAAATTTTTCATTTTGGTGATTATGAGAAAAGTGATTATTTCTTTGATATACGTATCAATAGTATTGACTATTCCCCTGGCAATTACCTGTCAGGGGGTAAAATTTTACCTACCAATGCTATGAATTACAAAGATAAATATATTCTTTTTTATTTGGAAGGGAAAAAAGCGCTGAGTGAAAAGAGAGTTAGTAGAATATTAGGTATTTCATCTCCAGATGATATGCCTGATGGCTATCATGGACAAGATCCACGAATATGGGTATACATCAAAGATAAGTAATTAGGTAAATCAGCTTTTACACAAATAGGTTATGACACTGAAATTAACTAGAATTTTCATTTGAGATATTTTAATGGTGGAGAAAAAATCCGCTGTAATTGATATCATAGCTTGTGGCAGCCTATTAAATTAGAAGATACGTTCCCGCATGAATACCCTCACAAATTATATGTTCTATTTTGAAGATTACTTTTAAAAAGGGGATGTTCAGACTTATCCTGATAGAAGAAATATTGCATAAAAAGATGCAAGAATATGCAGGAATGATCTTGCTTTTGGATATAGATAGGTGGAATATGCATGATAACTACCAATGTTAGGAGGCGTTTCATTTAAAGAAAAGCTTCGTTGGTTTTAAAGGAACGACTCGTTGGTCGGTGAGAAGCACTTCGTTTCATTTAAAGGAATGGGTAAAAAGGTACTTTGAGTGTTTGTTTTGCTCCGGATGTCGTCAGTTACAGAAGGATTCAAAAATATTAGATTGAAACTTAAATTATGAAATATGTGTTCGGATTTCATGTTTTTGATCTAATATATGTTTTATTGATTGTTATAAAGTAAAATCTGTGTGATTCGGAAATATGCCAATTGCGAATCCTTCCGTTTTTCCTGTTCAGTCCGTACTTGTGTTGTATATTTCTGATTCTACGAGATGATTCCTATCCATTCTTCATGTACTGAGAAATGGCTGTTCTGATTGAGGGAAGTTGATTCACATTTAATTTCATTCTCTGTTTTGAGATACACTTTGAAATAAGTGTCAGAGTAACGTTATATTATTAAAAGTACTTAACGAAAGCCCAATCCATCACTTTTTATTTGTTTCTTTGCACCAAATTCGGGAATAGTGTTGTCTTGTGAATCGAGGCAGCACTTAATTTTGCTTAGAAATTAATGGAGAAACTCATTATAAATGCTTGTCCGGTGTGTGGCAGTACGCACTTGAAACGCGTCATGACTTGTACGGATTTTTATGCTTCGGGCGAACAGTTTGAACTGTGTTCGTGTGAAGACTGCGGATTTACGTTCACGCAAGGTGTGCCGGTAGAAGCAGAGATAGGCAAGTATTATGAGACTCCCGATTACATTTCCCACACTGATACGCGCAAGGGCGCGATGAATACCATCTACCATTATGTACGTTCCTATATGCTGGGTCGCAAAGCGCGTCTGGTAGCAAGGGAAGCACACCGTAAAAGAGGGCGTTTGCTCGATATCGGGACGGGAACCGGATACTTTGCCGACACCATGGCACGCCGTGGATGGAAGGTGGAAGCAGTGGAGAAAAGTCCGCAGGCACGTGCTTTTGCAAAGGAGCATTTCGATTTGGACGTAAAACCCGAATCCGCTTTGCAGGAGTTTGCTCCCGGTAGCTTTGATGTGATCACCCTCTGGCACGTGATGGAGCATCTGGAACACCTCAATGAAACATGGGAAATGCTTCGTGAACTGCTGACAGAGAAAGGGATGCTCATTGTGGCAGTGCCCAACTGCTCTTCCTATGATGCAGGACGTTACGGTGAATATTGGGCGGCATACGATGTCCCCCGCCATCTCTGGCATTTCACTCCCGTCACTATTCAGCAGCTGGCTTCCCGTCATGGATTCATTATGGCGGCTCGTCATCCGATGCCGTTTGATGCGTTCTATGTATCGATGTTGAGTGAGAAACATCGCGGCAGTTCGTGCAGTTTCCTCAAAGGGATGTATGTGGGGACGCTTGCGTGGTTCAGCACGTTGGGGCGGAAAGAACGGAGCAGTTCGATGATTTACGTATTCCGGAAAAAAAGATAGCGCATGGGAAATAAAAACAGATATAAGTCGAAGTCACTGTTCGATATGCAATTCATAACGTCCAGTATCAGTACGACATTGGTGTTGCTGCTGTTGGGGCTGGTTGTGTTCTTTGTGCTCACGGCGCACAATATGTCTGTATACGTCCGCGAAAATATCAGTTTCTCCGTTCTTATCAGTGATGACATGAAGGAGGCGGATATTCTGAAACTCCAGAAGAAACTGAATCAGGAACCTTTTGTGAAGCAGTCCGAGTACATCTCCAAAAAACAGGCTCTGAAAGAGCAGACGGAGGCGATGGGCACCGATCCCGAAGAGTTTCTTGGCTATAACCCTTTCACGGCCTCCCTTGAAATCAAGCTTCACTCCGATTATGCCAATTCCGACAGTATCGCGAAGATAGAGAAAATGATCAAGAAGAACTCTAACATACAGGATGTGCTCTACCGGAAAGAGCTGATCGATGCCGTCAATGAGAATATACGGAACATCAGCCTTGTGCTGCTGGCGCTGGCGGTGGTGCTCACCTTTATATCCTTTGCACTGATTAACAATACGATACGGCTTGCCATCTACTCCAAGCGCTTCCTCATTCATACCATGAAGCTGGTGGGTGCCAGCTGGAGTTTTATCCGTGGACCTTTCCTGCGGAAAAACGTGTGGAGCGGCGTATTGGCAGGTATGCTTGCCGATGCCATTCTGATGGGAACTGCCTACTGGGCGGTGACGTACGAGCAGGAGCTGATTCAGGTCATCACACCCGAAGTGATGCTCATTGTCTGCGGCAGCGTGCTGGTATTCGGAATAGTGATAACGTGGTTGTGTGCTTACATCTCGATGAATAAATATCTGAGGATGAAAGCCAATACCTTATATTATATTTAGGAGAATAACATATAGTTGGAAATTTAGTAACTTGTAACAAAATAAGCTTATGTCTGACAAACAGAAATTTGCCTTCGATAAAGTGAACTTTATCTTGCTCGCGATAGGGATGGCGATTGTCATTATCGGATTTCTATTGATGACGGGACCTACGTCGTCCGAAACGGTTTTCGAACCGGATATTTTCAGTGTACGCAGAATCAAGGTAGCACCTGTTGTTTGCCTGTTTGGCTTTATATCGATGATATACGCAGTGTTGCGTAAACCTAAAACAAAAGAATAATAAAAAGAAATTATGAGTTGGTTGGAAGCAATGATCCTCGGATTGATTCAGGGATTGACAGAGTATTTGCCTGTAAGCAGCAGTGGCCATCTGGCCATCGGATCGGCATTGTTTGGGATACAAGGGGAAGAGAATCTGGCATTTACGATTGTCGTGCATGTAGCTACCGTATGTAGTACGCTGGTGATTCTGTGGAAAGAGATTGACTGGATTTTCAAAGGATTATTCAAGTTTCAGATGAACGATGAGACTCGTTATGTGATCAATATCGTGATTTCGATGATACCGATTGGTATTGTAGGCGTATTCTTTAAAGATTATGTAGAAGCTATTTTCGGTTCGGGACTGATGATTGTAGGCTGCATGCTGTTGCTGACTGCTGCCCTGCTGTCATTCTCGTACTATTATAAGCCACGTCAAAAGGATAAGATTTCGATGAAAGATGCCTTTATCATTGGTCTGGCACAGGCTTGTGCGGTGTTGCCGGGGCTGTCCCGTTCGGGATCTACTATTGCTACGGGACTTCTGTTGGGAGATAACAAGGCAAAACTGGCGCAGTTCTCTTTTCTGATGGTGATCCCTCCCATTCTCGGGGAAGCGTTGCTTGATAGTGTAAAGATGATGAAAGGTGAAGATGTAGTGGGGGATATCCCTGCGTTATCATTGGTTGTTGGCTTTCTGGCGGCTTTTGTAGCCGGTTGCCTTGCCTGCAAGTGGATGATTAATATTGTGAAGAAAGGAAAGCTGATCTACTTTGCCATCTATTGTGCAATAGCGGGATTGGCAGTAATTATTACGCAGTTGTAAGTCGTGAGTCATTTTACTCCCACTCACAACTCGTTATTTATAACTCTATAACGTGAATTTTAAAAAAGGAGAAGTACTGTTTTTCAATAAACCTCTCGGCTGGACATCATTTAAGGTAGTAGGACACGTCCGCTATCATATCTGCCGCCGGATAGGAGTGAAAAAACTGAAAGTAGGTCATGCCGGAACGCTCGATCCTCTCGCCACGGGAGTGATGATCCTCTGCACCGGCAAGGCTACGAAACGAATAGAAGAATTTCAGTATCATACCAAGGAATATGTAGCCACGCTCCGGCTGGGCGCTACCACTCCCTCGTACGACCTGGAACATGAAATAGATGCCACCTACCCTACCGGACATATCACCCGGGAGCTGGTGGAAGAAACACTGACGCACTTCCTTGGTGCCATCGAGCAGGTGCCCCCTGCCTTTTCCGCCTGCATGGTGGACGGCAAGCGCGCTTATGAGCTGGCACGTAAAGGCGAAGAGGTGGAACTAAAGGCGAAGCAACTTGTTATTGATGAGATAGAGTTGCTTGAATGCCGTCTGGACGATCCGGAACCGACGATCCGAATCCGCGTGGTGTGCAGCAAAGGGACGTATATCCGTGCCCTGGCCCGTGACATCGGCGAAGCGCTTCAGAGCGGAGCCCATCTGACGGAACTGATCCGCACACGTGTGGGGGATGTCCGTCTGGAAGATTGCCTGGACCCCGAACACTTTAAAGAGTGGATCGACCGGCAGGAAATAGAAAACGACGAAGATAATAATTAACGTAATAAGGAATAGATATGAAGCTATCACAATTCAAATTTAAGTTACCCGAGGATAAAATCGCTTTGCATCCTACGAAGTATAGAGATGAGTCGCGCTTGATGGTGTTGCACCGTCGTACTGGAGAGATTGAACACAAGATGTTCAAGGATGTTTTGAACTACTTTGATGATAAAGACGTATTTATATTCAACGATACGAAGGTATTCCCGGCACGTCTGTATGGTAATAAGGAGAAGACGGGAGCTCGTATCGAAGTATTCCTGTTGCGTGAGCTGAACGAAGAACTCCGTCTGTGGGATGTGCTGGTAGATCCTGCCCGTAAAATCCGTATCGGCAACAAGTTGTATTTCGGTGCCGACGACTCGATGGTAGCGGAAGTAATAGACAACACCACTTCCCGCGGCCGTACGCTCCGTTTCCTTTATGACGGACCGCACGATGAGTTCAAGAAAGCCCTCTATGCTCTGGGTGAGACTCCCCTGCCCCATTCCATCATCAACCGTCCTGTAGAGCCGGAAGATTCGGAACGTTTCCAGTCCATCTTCGCCAAGAACGAAGGTGCGGTAACTGCTCCGACAGCCAGCCTGCACTTTAGCCGTGAGCTGATGAAGCGTCTGGAAATCAAAGGTATTGATTTCGCTTATATCACCTTGCATGCCGGTCTGGGCAACTTCCGTGATATCGACGTAGAAGACTTGACGAAGCATAAGATGGACTCCGAGCAGATGATTGTAAACGCGGAAGCTGTCAATACGGTCAACCGTGCCAAGGATAAGGGTAAAAACGTGTGTGCGGTAGGTACAACTGTGATGCGTGCTATCGAAAGTGCGGTGAGCACCGACGGACATTTGAAAGAATTTGAAGGCTGGACCAACAAGTTTATCTTCCCTCCGTATGAGTTTACTGTGGCCAATTCGATGATTTCCAACTTCCATATGCCGTTGTCTACACTGCTGATGATTGTGGCCGCTTTCGGTGGTTACGAACAGGTGATGGATGCTTATCATGTAGCGTTGAAGGAAGGTTATCGCTTCGGTACATACGGTGATGCGATGCTGATTCTGGATAAATAAACGAAAAGATACCGCTATGAAAATCTGTCCCAAATGCCACGAAGAAGTAGAAGATAGCTTTGAAATCTGCTGGAACTGTAATTACAGCTTTCCGGACGATAAGATATTGGATATGACTCCGGCGGAAGAGAGTGATGACAGCGGGCGGTCTATCGACTGTCTGCGTTGTCAGGTCAGGATGGTTTATTCCGGAAAATATGAGTTTCATGAAGGAATGAACACGGGCATTTTTGGAAACTTGTTTGAGTTATTCCAGAATCGCGAAGCATTCGACTTATACGTCTGCCCGAAATGTGGCAAAGTAGAGTTCTTTGTTCCTTTGGACAGGGAGCGGGAGTTTAAGGTAGAATAGACCGGTAATGGCGAAAGTGTATATAAGTCTCGGCACTAATCTGGGAGATAAAGAACAGAATCTCCGGACTGCCGTGCAAAAGATAGAGGAGCAGGTAGGGAAAGTCATTTCCCTGTCTGCTTTTTACATCACTGCCCCTTGGGGATTCGATTCGGAGCATAGTTTCTTGAATGCGGCGGCGTGTGTAGAAACGGAACTGTCGCCTCTGGAAGTACTGCAGAAGACGCAGGAGATCGAACGGGAACTGGGACGTACGCATAAGTCTGTCGGTGGCGTATATAGCGACCGGCTGATTGATATAGACCTGCTGCTTTATGATGATCTGATACTTTCGGTTACTTCTCCTTCCGGAGCAGCACTCAACCTCCCCCACCCTTTGATGGCGGAACGTGACTTCGTGATGCGCCCCTTAACGGAGATTGCCCCCGAACTGGTGCATCCGGTATTGGGAAAGGCAATGAAGGTGCTGCTGGCGCAGATAGAAAAATAATACAGCATTCTCTTCCCCTTGCTTATCCTTTTACTTTTTACTTTTCTTTTCGGCGATAAACCTCGGCAGATAAGCCACACAGCCCACCAATACTGCATATAACAAGTGAATATCCTGAAACTCAATCTTCAGGAAGTGGCATACAATGGCGTAAATGGCAATGGTGAATCCTATATAAAGCGCCAGTACAAAAAGAGTTCTTAATTTATTGTTGATAATCATATTTTTTTCTGTTTAGGATTAGGATGGCGGAGGAATAAATGACGGTTCAGAAGGCAGATGATAGTTCCGCCGATTCCTCCTTTTGCAAACTCATACGTCCATGAAAATTCGTCTCCTTTCCAGAAATAATCCATGACGAGGAAGATGATGACCAGAAGGATAATGGAAAATACATATTGCATTAATGTAATTGTTCTCATACCAATTTCCTGTATATATGTGTTAAACATTGCCCAAAGATAAATATAATCTCCGAATAATACCTATCTTTGTCCCCGAAATGAAAGTGTGGACAGATTTGAGCAGCTTGCAACCACGGAAAAAAATGCTAAAACACGTCTTGTTGACGCCTTTTCGGCAATGCTTCCGCAGCTCTCTTCCTCCCCTCTTTATTTTCCCAATTTTAATTTTCAATTTATAATCTTTAATTTAAAAAGATGGGATACTTATTTACATCCGAATCGGTGTCGGAAGGACACCCCGACAAGGTAGCCGATCAAATATCGGACGCCGTGCTTGACAAACTGTTGGCTTACGACCCCAGTTCTAAAGTAGCTTGCGAAACACTAGTAACTACCGGACAGGTAGTATTAGCGGGTGAAGTGAAAACTAAAGCGTACGTTGACCTCCAGCTCATCGCACGTGAAGTGATTAAGAAAATCGGTTACACTAAAGGAGAGTACATGTTCGAAAGTAACTCTTGCGGTGTGCTTTCTGCCATTCATGAGCAAAGTCCCGACATCAACCGTGGCGTAGAGCGTCAGGACCCGATGGAACAGGGTGCGGGCGATCAGGGCATGATGTTCGGCTATGCAACGAACGAGACAGAAAACTATATGCCGCTTTCGCTTGATCTGGCACACCGCATTCTGCAGGTGCTGGCTGATATCCGCCGCGAAGAAAAGGTGATGACCTACCTCCGTCCGGACGCCAAGAGCCAGGTGACGATTGAATATGACGACAACGGAACTCCTGTCCGTATTGATACTATTGTTGTTTCTACGCAACACGATGACTTTATTCAGCCGGCTGATGACTCTGCCGAAGCACAGCTCAAAGCTGACGAAGAAATGCTGTCTATCATCCGTCGTGACGTTATCGAAATCCTGATGCCCCGTGTCATTGCTTCTATCCATCATGATAAAGTACTGGCATTGTTCAATGATCAGATCGTCTATCACGTCAATCCGACCGGAAAGTTCGTGATCGGTGGCCCTCACGGAGATACCGGTTTGACAGGTCGCAAGATTATTGTGGATACTTACGGTGGTAAAGGCGCCCACGGTGGTGGTGCTTTCTCCGGAAAAGACCCCAGCAAGGTAGACCGTAGCGCTGCTTATGCTGCCCGTCACATTGCCAAGAATATGGTTGCGGCAGGTGTTGCCGACGAAATGCTTGTACAGGTGAGCTATGCTATCGGTGTAGCACGCCCGATCAACATCTTCGTGGACACTTACGGACGTAGCCACGTGAATATGACCGACGGCGAGATTGCCCGTGTGATCGACCAGTTGTTCGACCTTCGTCCGAAAGCTATCGAAGAGCGTCTGAAACTTCGTAACCCGATCTATCAGGAAACTGCCGCTTATGGCCACATGGGACGTGAGCCGCAAGTGGTATCGAAAACGTTCTTCTCCCGCTATGAGGGCAATAAGACCGTAGAAGTAGAACTCTTTACATGGGAGAAACTGGACTACGTGGATAAGATCAAGGCAGCTTTTGGTCTGTAATTTTATTTGAAATCAGCTTATAGCTTTACGGCTATTTAGTCCATAGTGAGCCGCAATCTCATCTCTTCTTATACGGGAGAGATGAGTTGCGGCTTTTGTTATTCGGGGTGATGCTATAAGTTACGACTTATAAATAGGTTGAATTTGAACTGTTTATAAGTTATGATTAATAAAATCGTTATATTTGTTGCGGTTGACAAACTTGTAAACAGCAGATGACTATATTTGATTTCTGACACAAAGTATGGGTTGTGGTATATAGTACATGACTTGGTTGTGAGAAGTACTTCAGTTACTGGGTTTCAGTACTACAGTTAGGTTGATGATGTATAACGTTTGGGGCGGAGATGTACAACAATTGAATGAAAGATGTATGACTTTTACTCTATGCTATTATTATCCTGTAATCTGCATTCAGCTTTTTCAGTTTCGTCCGCAAGCTCCCTGTCAGAAGGGGATAGCGGCTGAAAGCACAGCTTTACAACCCCGTCTCTGACATACTTTGAAAGGGGGCAGGTGGTTTCAGTTCTTTCAGCCCTGACATACGGGCTAAATTTTGTAAGCCCCGAGCTGAACTTCATTCATCGCCGAGCTAAAGTCTGTTCGCCTCCGAGGTGAAAGTTGGCGAGCTGCCGGCTTATTTCAGATCAATCAAGCGAAGAGTGTGTTCTGATCAAACAGAGGGTTCGTTTGCCTTGGATACAGGCTCTGTTTATCTTGAATACAGGCTCTGTTTGAGGTAAATGCAGGTTCTATTTCAACTGTTGGCAGAGTTTATTCATTATACACAGTGAGTCGGATAGTAATTAGCGGAAAGCCTGTGTAGGAATGAATAAAATATGGGGAGATTTCCAACTCCTTGAATGGTGCTGGCTGACCTGCGGAATGGTACTTTCTGACACACTGAGAGGTACCATCTGATATCTTGAACGGTATCAAGTTCGAAATTGTTTTTGGGGACTGAAAGGACTGAAGCACCTTACTCCCTTCATAAAGCTTCAAGAACGGGGTTGTAAAACTGTGCCTTCAGCCGCTATCCCCTTCCGACAAGGCGTTTGCGGGCGAAACTGAAAATACTGAATGCGGATATTTTTTCATTGTATGGAATATGGAGATTTAATTTGTTTTTGTCTATAATGTGTCCAGCTTATCTTTATTTTTACACATAAAGGTTGTTGGTGTCGTAAAAAAGGTTTTTCTTTGTATTATCATAATACAAAACGATAATGACAGGTACACGAACATATTATTTATTCAAGCGTATGGGGCTCCGATTCTCTGTTTTTATCGGTCTTTTTCTTTTATTCCTTTCTTCTTGTACTTCTCGAAAGGAAAATCAACTATTGTTGCATGCTGATTCTTTAATGACTGAGTTTCCTGATAGTGCTTTGATTTTCCTTGAAAGTATTCCATTTCCACAAAAGTTATCACGTGGCGATAGGGCGTTGTATGCTTTGTTGCTGACTCAGGCACGGCATAAGAATTATGTAACTTTGAGTGATGATTCATTGATAAAAGTAGCGGTGAATTATTATGGTAAGAAGAAAAGTCTGCGGGCTGCGCAGGCTCACTATTATTGGGGAGCTACGTATCGGGATATGGGGCGTATTCCTTTTGCTGTGGATAAGTATTTAGATGCTATTCAGTTAATGCCTGATGAGAATGCATTCTTGGCAATGATATATGATAATCTGGCGGAATGTTATTTGGAGGAAGATTTATATGATGTGGCTATGGAAGCTTATAAAAAAGCCTATCAAATTCTTTATAAAAATGAGAAATATGCCTATTATTCGCTAAGGGGAATGGCGCATGTTTTTTTGATGCGGAATCAATTGGATAGCGCATTGTGTTATTTCCGGAAAGCCTATGATTGTGTATTAGTTACTCACGATTCGAGTCGGTTACCAATACTCTATAATGACTTTGCGACAGTATATGAGCAGAAGAAAGAATATGTTCGAGCTAATGAATATATTTCAAAAGTAATATCAATGCTAAAATCGGATGAGTTGGACAAGGTTTATCGTCATAAAGGAGAAATTATGCTCGAATTGGACCAACTTGATTCTGCTCGGTATTACTTTGCTCTGAATAAAGATGTACAAGATGTCTATGGGAGGGCTGCACGTTATGACGGGCTATATGAGTTGGAAAAGAGACTTGGTAATTGGGAAGCTGCGGTGCAGAACGCTGATGCTTATATGGTTCTTTATGATTCTATTCAAGAATTATCTGATAGACAAAAACTTGATGAATTAATGGACAATCATCAATTGGAGGAGCATAAAAGAATGGTGTCCCGGCAAGAACAAGCCGTGATTGGCTATTTGGTAGGTACTGTTTTTATTCTTGTGCTAGCAGGTGTTTTCTTTTTCATGTGGAATGATAGAAGAAGAAAGAAACGTTATATTGCTCTGCAAAAAGAGCTTATGCAGAAGCGTGTGGACACTATGGAGCTAAGGGAAGAAAAAGCTATGGAATCTGAAGAGGAGCATATAAATAAATTGGTAGAACTTGGAGAACGGCAGTTCAAACTATGTATGTCTATGTTTGAGGTAACTGAATGTTATAAGAAACTGCAGGCGATGGAGACAGCAACTCCTAAACAGTTGCTGTCGATGAGTGCTTCTAGATTTGAGATAAATGTGGCGATTCGCAAGGCGTTTATTGACGTAATGGCGAATTTGGAAAAGTGTTGTCCGGCTTTGACTAACGATGATTTATTTTATTGTGTACTCTCATTGATGCATTGTTCAAATATAGTCATTTTAGAATTAATGAATGTATCTTCGGAAGCTCTTAAGATGCGGAAGAGTCGCATTAAAGGTAAATTGAGAGAGGATATATTTGAATATATATTCTGTTGATAATTAGTTTGTTACTGATGTTTTGTTACTGACTGTTACCTTTTGTTGGAAGGGCTGTTACCGTTGTTACCTCATAAGAACAGCTTTATTCATCATACTTGTGTATCTTTGAAACAGAATTTTAAAAACACAATTATTATGAAAACAAAACTTCTATTCTTTTTTTTATTGACAATGTTACTTCAGGTAAGTGTTGACACTTTTGCTATGGGGTTGGCAACTAGGCAGAGCATTAAACTGAAAAGTAAAGGAATGCAGGATTCTCATCGTTCAATACCTCTTCTTCCGACTGCTTATATTGATGGTTCATTGTTGTCGGTTGATTTCCCTGTTGTTGCTAGTTCAGCAACGATTACAGTGAAAAATTCTGAAACAGGTGAGATTGTTTATTCATCCACCGATTTGAATGTAACTACACTCCAAATTGACCTTACAGGAGAGGCTGCTGGCGAGTATTCTTTAGAAATTAGTATCGTAAATTCGATTTTATCAGGTGATTTTATTCTTGAATATTAATGAAAAACTTATGGTGGTGGTTAACCGTAGAACACGATGAAAAGGAATATTTTTATCGCATTAGCTGCATTCGTAATATGCAGTTCTTGTAGCGACAGTTATTATTTGCCGGAGACTGAGCAGGATTTGGCTCAATTGAATAGCGAGTATGATGACGTTAAGGCTAAGGAAGCTGATGACGAGGGAGAAAAGATCGAGACTTTGGCTAGTGAAGCTGAGATTCAAGCATCTATGGATGAGTATAAGGCAGAATTGATGAATCGTGAATCTGTGGCTAAAGAGAGGGTGATGAGAGGTGTGTATGCAGCAAAAGGGGGTGTTGTTGGTGTGTTCAAAATCAGTAGCTGCGGTACATACAAAGAACTTAGAATATCTATGGATTGTGAGGACAAGAGAGACAATTCGTATACTACGGGAAATGTAGGTGCTACATATATTGAAAATGGTAATGTCAATTTTGTTTTCTGCTTAACAAATGCAAGTCGTTATTATCCCGGAGGCGTATTACTTGTTGACCATATTAATTATAATCTGACATTAACTCAAGAGTATCGTAGGGAAAACCGTCAAATGGATGTAATTGTTTGCCACCATGATGCGGAAGATAATAATCCGTCTAACTATGTAGAAGGTAATGACAATCTTTATAATAGTAAAGCCAGTCTTGGCGGTTATACGAAAATAGATGACGATGTAACATTAGCTTGGGGATTTCCATCTAATGGATCATCTTTCAGTATAGCCAATTATTTTGGTCCTGCTGGTATACAATATGGTTTATTGTCGACTACCAATGCTGCAACTGGAACGATTCATTGTGATGATGAAGATAGCAATAATAAAAACTGGATACAAAGATACAATCTTGGATATACTTTAGATAATAGTTTTAACGAGTCTGTAGCATTAAATGATTTTGGGATTACTGAAAATGGAAATACGACCTATTCAGTATCTTTAAGTACAGATGCTAAATTTAGTAAAAATAATAGATTTTACCCATCTCGTTTATATTGATGAAACAATTATTATGCATATCTTTGCTTCTGTTGCTATTTTCTTGTTCTCATGCGAATAAGGAAATAGTGGCGGAAGTGAATGACGAAACTATTCTTTTATCAGATCTGTCGGAAGCTAGTAAACAGGAACTTTTTGATTTATTGAATATGGCTTATGAAATAAAATCAAAAGTATTGGATGATCTGATAAAGAAGAAACTATTGGATAAAGAAGCTAAAAAACAAAACATGACTGCTGAGCAATATTTGGAACTATATGTAGATATGAGAACAGGTACTAATTTAGATAGCATCAAGGCATTTTATAAATTAGCTGATAATCAGGTGAATATAGTAAGAAGTCAATTGTATGGTTCCTCCCCAAAAACGATGGAAGGGGAACTTACTCTGAAAAATAAGCTCCGTTCAATATTTATCCAGCAGTTAGTTGATTCATTGTATAGCAAAGCAAGCATTAAGAAGTATATCTTTCCTCCCAAACAGCCTAAATGCGTAATAACCGACTTATGTGTTTATTATAGAGGAAACATGGATGCTTCTGTTAGCTTTATTGTAGCTTCTGATTTTACTTGTGAACGCTGTGTGGCATTTGAGCGTACATTACAACGCATTTATGATAAATATAAAGATAGAGTAAAGTTCGGTTTTGTCAGTTTTGGCGATTCCCCTACCCTTTCTGCATTAGCTTGTGAGGCAGCCGGTCGGCAAAATAAATTTTGGGACTTTCATGATACTATTTTTGCATATGAAGGAGTTGCTGATTCCACTTATATATTTAATTTGGCAAGGAGCAAGAACTTAGATATGATGCGGTTTAAGCGAGATCTACTTTCGTCTGAGAACTACGAGATGCTAGATAAAACTATAAATGATTTGGTGAATCGAGGAATTTTTGCAACTCCTACTATCATCATTAATGACCGTCTTGTATACATGACTAATTCGTATGAAGAACTATCTAGACTTTTAGAATATGAATTGCAGTAAAAACTGAAGAACCTATAACTGACTATGAAGAAATCTATATGTTTTCTTTTTCTTATAAAAATAGGAATTTGTTCCTTTTGTTTTTTCTTCCTGTCCTGTGAAGAAGAATTTAAAGTCGATATGCCTGATAATATAGCCAATGGAATTGTCTTTCGAGGACTTATCTCAAGTGGTCCTCCTCCTTACTTTTTTCAACTGACTAAGCCAGCTACTATGTCGGCGGAGAAGTATTACTATGAAGGGATTGAGGATGCCGAGATTGTGATAGAAGATGTTACAGCAGGAATTAAAGATACTCTCCAGTTACTAATTCCTCAAGAAGAAGAAGGCTCTTCTTATGTGGAATTGCATTATTACAATTACCGAACTCAGAAAATGGAATATGAGCCATTAGGTAATGGGCGGTATAGGGGACGTGGGGTATATATAACTACAAAAATTTATGGTATAGAAGGTCATACCTATACATTGGATATCTATTATAAGGGAGAACATCATACAGCCACAGAAACAATGATCCCTAAGACTGAAATAACCGATTTGAAAGTACAGAATTTTGATTTAGGAGAAGGAAAAACGGCATCTTGGGCTCCTATTATCAGTTTTGTCAATCAACCGGAGATCGAAAATTATTATCTGTTTCATGTAAAAGAATATTCTTCTTTGACATTCCCCGTTTCATCTATTCATTGGTTGTTTCGGGCTGATGAAAATTGGAGATATTCCATTCTGAGCGATGAACATTTGGCTGATACAGTAGTGGATCTTCTTGTGAGTGATGGAGAGGGGGTGAGAAATATTGCACCTGGGTCACATTATCCAGTCATTGGTGATTCTGTATTTATCACAATGGAAACAATATCCAAAGCATGCTACGATATTTATGATAAGGCTATTGAGCAACTTCGGACAGATGGAGGTGCATATACCCCTACTCCCACAAATGTGAAAAGTAATATTAGTGGTAACGTATGGGGGCTCTTCCGGGTAAGTGCTTATTCTGAGAAGGGAATGTTTGTAGATAGAAGGCATTAATATAATATTGCAATGAAGAAATCGGTTGTTTGCATATCATTGTTTGTGCTTTTGGGTTGTAGTTCTTTATCGGAACTATCTGCACAGACGTTGGTTGTGAGAGGTCGTGTCGTTGACGGGCAGACAGGAGAAGTATTGTCTGATGCCAATGTTTTCGACTATACTTCGGGTGTTGGAGTTTCAACAAATTCGTATGGAATGTATTCGATAAGTCTTGAAAAAGGGAAACGAATTATTCGGTGTTCTGTTTTGGGCTATGTTACGCAGACGGATACTTTGAATATAATCTCGGATAAGGTGTTAAACTTTGCACTTCAGCCGGGCGATTATCAACTAAAAGATGTGGAAGTAGTGGCAGACCGCAGACATACCGGTCAGTTTCGGTTAGGGCAGAAAGATATACAGGCATTGCCGACAGTAGGTGGTGAACCCGATTTGCTGAAGTCCCTGCAGTTCCTCCCTGGAGTTGCTAGTGGGAATGAAGGGGCAAATAATATTTCTGTGCGTGGTAGTAATCAATGGGGGAATTTAGTTCTGCTTGATGAGGCTGTCGTCTTTAATCCCAATCATGCTCTTTCATTCTTTTCTGCGTTCAACAACGATGCGGTGCAAAGCGTGAATTTGTATAAATCATATTTTCCGTTGAACTATGGTGGAAGAGCTTCTTCCGTTATTGACATACGTATGAAAGAGGGAAATAATAAGAAACATAAGAGAATGGCTACAGTCGGGTTGGTTGCTTCGAAGGTCATGTTTGAGGGACCACTGAAAAAGGATAAAAGTTCTTATTTGGTTGCTGGCAGATTTGCTTATCCCGGACTGACTTGCAGTTTATTGGGAAATAAGTTTGCACCAGATCCACAGATGTACTTCTACGATGTAAACGCAAAGATTAATACGATTATTGACGACCGTAACCGAATTTATTTCTCAGTGTATACAGGTGGCGACCATACTGTTTTTGACCGATTTGTGCGGGGATATGGAATGGATTGGGGAAATGCTACATCTACTTTCCGTTGGAATCATGTGCTGAACCATAAGACTTATACCAATCTGAGTGCTATTTTTAGTAATTACTACTATCGCTATAAAAATTATTCGGATGGGTTGCACTATTTGTGGAAGTCAAATATGCAATCTTATCAACTGAAGTACGATTTGGAGCATACTGCTTCCCGCAATCTGAAAATAAAAGCTGGAGGAGCGCTGCATTTTTTTACTACAAGACCGGGCAGCCTTGATAACTATGGAGGCTTCACTCATGTGGTCCCTTTTCAGATGGATCGGAGAAAAATGCTGGATGTTGGACTTTATGGAGAGATCGAATACCGGTTCGCTTCCCGTTTCCAATTGAATGGAGGGATTCGTTTGGCTGCACTTTATACCCCTTCGGGACCCGGTTACGAAGGAAAGACTTTCATCGTTCCCGAACCGAGAGCGGAACTTTCTTATGATCTGAATTATAATAACCGTTTGAATATATCTTTTAATCAAGCTTCGCAGAATTTGCACATGCTTTCAAACTCTTCTGTCGGTATTCCATCGGATATGTGGATTCCAGCTAATAAAAATTTGGAGCCTGAAGTTATGAGGCAGTTAGCTGTCGGATATGAGTGGAATAAGTTAGATCGCCAATATACATTCTCCATGGAAGCTTTTTATCGAAAGTCGGATCATATTATTGATTTTAAAGATGATGTGAATATCTTCATGAATAATTTGATTGAGAAGGAGGTGGAACAAGGAGAAGCCGAAAGTTATGGGGTGGAATTTTATCTATCCAAGAACAAAGGAGATTTAACGGGCTGGGCGAGCTATACACTTTCTCATGTCCGCAACCGACTGGCTAATATAAAGGATACGGAATATCGTCCAGTATACGACCGTCCCCATAATCTGAAACTGTTTCTGAACTATAATATCAATAAACGATGGTCGTTATCTTCTACTTTCTCTTATTGTTCGGGGATGAATCTGACTCTTCCGGTTGGTAAGTATGAATTTCAAGGAGCTCTTTTATATATCTATAGTTCGAGAAACGGCTATCGTGCACCTGCTTACCACCAATTGGACTTATCGGCAGCCTATCGTATGAAAAAAGGAACTCTTACTTGTTCGATTATTAATCTTTATAACAGGAAGAATGTATTTTCTATTTATGCGGGGCGTGGAGATGTGCATTATTCTATGGATGCTGCGAAGACATATAAAATCTACCTTTATGGCATAGTTCCGTCTATAACCTATAGCTTTGAATTCTAAAAAAACAAACCGAAACATAAATTGCACATTCATTTTGATATGTATATGATTTCTTTGTACTTTTGTACCCATTCATCCAGTAAACTTGCAAAAGACAATGAATCAGATACATTCCGTATGCGTATACAGCGCATCCAGCACTAAGATAGCCCCCGTATATTTTGAAGCAGCCGAAAAACTCGGCAGCCTGCTTGCCAAACAACATATCCGTCTGATAAACGGTGCCGGAAGCATCGGACTGATGCGCTCCGTAGCCGACGCAGTTCTGAAGAATGGCGGTGAAGTGACAGGTGTTATCCCCCACTTCATGGTCGAACAGAACTGGCATCACACTGGGTTGACGGAATTGATCGAAGTCACTTCCATGCACGAACGCAAGCAGAAGATGGCGAATCTGAGCGACGGCATCATTGCCTTGCCGGGCGGATGCGGCACTTTGGAAGAATTGCTTGAAATCATCACATGGAAACAGCTCGGACTGTATCTGAATCCGATTATCATTCTGAATATAAACGGCTTTTTTGATCCGCTGTTCCAAATGCTCGAACGGGCCATAGAGGAAAACTTCATGCGCCAGCAACACGGTGATATATGGAAAGTGGCACAAACACCGGAAGAAGCGGTGGAGTTACTTCAGACAACTCCCGTATGGGACGCTTCTATCCGTAAATTTGCAGCCATATGATAGCCGATATACTGAACTCCGGATTCGAGGGAATCCCTATCTCCTACTCTCCCCGTACGGATGATGTGATTGCCTTGACATTGCTTGCCTGCTTCTTTCTTTCCTCCATCGCTCTGGCTCGTGGAAAGAAGTTTCTCACCCAACAGGTGAAAGACTTTGTACTGCATCGCGAGCGGACAAGCATTTTTGATAGTTCTACGGCAGCCGATGTGCGCTATCTCCTCGTACTGGTAGTGCAGACCTGTGTATTGACAGGTATCGTGTTCTTCAATTATTTTCATGATACATGTCCGATGCTGATGACCAAGGTCTCCCCTCTCCTGCTATTGGGGATTTATGTCGGCTTCTGCCTTGCCTATTTTTTACTGAAATGGTTACTTTATATGTTCCTCGGGTGGGTGTTTTTTGACAAAAACAAGACAAATATATGGTTGGAATCTTATTCTACGCTCATATATTACGTCGGCTTCGCCCTTTTTCCTTTTGTTCTATTCCTTGTTTATTTCGATCTGAATCTGACCAATTTAGTGATAATCGGACTAATTATTCTAATTTTTACTAAAATATTGATGTTTTATAAGTGGGTAAAGCTTTTTTTTCATCAATTAAGTGCGGCTTTCCTATTAATTTTGTACTTTTGCGCTCTTGAAATCATACCCTGTCTGCTACTCTATCAGGGAATGATCCAGGTAAACAATGTATTGCTAATAAAAATTTAGGACGTTGAAAATTAAAAAAGTACTAGTTTCGCAGCCTAAGCCTGCGTCAGAGAAATCTCCCTATTACGACATAGCAGAGAAATATGGCGTAAAAATAGATTTCCGGCCGTTTATAAAGGTCGAGAGTCTTTCGGCGAAAGAATTCCGGCAACAGAAGGTTTCAATTCTTGATCACACTGCCGTTATATTCACTTCACGCCACGCAATCGATCACTTCTTTAATCTGTGTACGGAGCTGCGTGTGACTATTCCGGAAACAATGAAGTATTTCTGTGTCACAGAAGCGGTTGCATTGTACATTCAGAAGTATGTGCAATATCGCAAACGTAAAATCTTCTTCGGTGCTACCGGAAAGATTGAAGATTTGGTGCCATCTATCGTAAAGCATAAAACGGAGAAATATCTCGTCCCTATGTCGGACGTGCACAATGATGATGTGAAAAACCTGCTCGACAAGAATAACATACAGCATACAGAAGCTGTAATGTATCGCACTGTGAGCAATGACTTTACATCGGATGAGGAATTTGATTATGACATGCTCGTGTTCTTCAGCCCTGCCGGAGTGACTTCTTTGAAGAAGAACTTCCCGGACTTTGACCAGAAAGAGATCAGAATCGGTACCTTCGGGTCGACTACCGCGCAAGCTGTACGCGACGCCGGACTCCGTCTGGACCTTGAAGCACCGACTGTGCAGGCTCCGTCAATGACGGCTGCGCTTGATATGTTCATCAAGGAAAACAATAAATAAACAGCGTGAGCGTATATACTTTGCGTAAAGCCGAAAGGCTGAATAGTAAAATATTGATCGGAAAGATGTTCGAAGGCGGCCATTCCAAGTCGTTTTCCATCTTTCCGATACGCGTTGTATATATGCCCATAGAACAAGGTGAAGTGCCGGCAACGATACTTATCAGCGTATCGAAGCGGCGTTTCAAACGTGCTGTAAAGCGCAATCGGGTGAAGCGGCAGATACGCGAAGTCTACCGGAAGAACAAACAGCCACTGCTGGACGGTCTGCAAAACAAAGGGCAGCGTCTGGCAATCGCTTTTATCTATCTGTCGGACGAACTTGTAGCCACTGCCGAACTGGAAGAGAAAATGAAGACAGCGCTTTCGCGCATTTCTGAAAAGTTATCCTTATGAAACCCCGTGCTCACCGGGTGTCCGTCTGCTGGATGTCCCTGAAAAGTCTTGTGAGGAAGGTGTTTTCATTCTTACTGCTGATTCCTATCTATTTTTATCGGGTGTGTATTTCGCCCCTTACCCCTCCGTCTTGTCGGTTTACGCCCACCTGTTCGGCCTATGCGGTCGAAGCAATCAAGAAACACGGTCCCGTCAAAGGACTCTATCTGGCTGTCCGGCGCATTCTCAGGTGTCATCCGTGGGGTGGTTCCGGTTATGATCCTGTGCCTTAGAAGCGATTTACCCTAAAGAACGAGAGATATGGAGAATAATGCGAGTCATATTCTGGATATTCATACTCACAAGTCGGAGGATGTTTCCCACGGTAAAGCGATTATCAATTATCCATTACCGGTGGATGATTCGCTGTGCCTGTCGGCTTCGGATGTCAGGACGGCAGGTAAAGAGGGATATTTCTATTCGGCCGGCATTCATCCCTGGAAACTGACGGAACGCAATGCGGAAGAGCAATTTGAACTTCTGCAGCAGTTGCTTGTGAAAGAGCAGTTTGTGGCGGTAGGAGAGGCGGGTCTCGATAAACTGACAGCTGCTCCGATGGAGCTTCAGGTAAGGATGTTTGAGAAGCAGGTGGAATTGTCGGAGAAATATCGGTTGCCACTGATTATTCATTGTGTGAAGGCGATGGATGAGTTGCTGGCGGTGAGGAAGAAACTGAATCCGGCTCAGTCCTGGATTTGGCACGGCTTTCGCGGGAAACCGCAGCAGGCAGGGCAACTGATAAAGAACGGCATTTATCTTTCTTTCGGTGTGCACTATCCGGAGGAAACGGTGAAGGGAGTGCCTGTCGGTCGCCTGTTTCTGGAGACGGATGACAGTCCGGTCGACATTGAAGAAGTGCTGAAGCAGGTGGCGAAAGCACGAAGCACGGATGTGGAAGAGCTGCGGCAGGCGATTCGGGAAAATATTCAAAAAGTCTTTTTTAGGCGTTAAGAGTTGTATCTTCCGAGAAAGAGTCGTACTTTTGTCGCACATGGAATTGAAAGACAATAAAAACCTAATAAAAAGAGTAATACGATGAATTTTGTAGAAGAATTGAGATGGCGTGGCATGCTGCAGGACATCATGCCGGGAACGGAAGAGTTGTTAAACAAAGAGCAGGTGACTGCCTATTTGGGTATCGACCCGACTGCCGATTCGCTACACATTGGTCACCTTTGTGGAGTGATGATCCTTCGTCATTTACAACGCTGCGGCCATAAGCCGCTGGCACTCATCGGTGGCGCTACAGGTATGATTGGAGACCCTTCCGGAAAATCGGCAGAACGTAACCTGCTGAACGAGGAAACATTGCGTCACAATCAGGCGTGTATCAAAAAACAGCTTGCCAAGTTCCTCGACTTCGAGTCGGATGTGCCTAACCGTGCTGAATTAGTGAACAATTATGACTGGATGAAAGAGTTTTCTTTCCTTGACTTTGTTCGCGAAGTAGGTAAGCATATCACTGTAAACTATATGATGGCAAAGGATTCTGTAAAGCGTCGCCTCAACGGAGAAGCACGTGACGGGCTGTCATTCACCGAATTTACTTATCAGCTGCTTCAAGGCTACGATTTCCTTCATCTGTATGAAACTAAAGGATGTAAACTTCAGATGGGCGGTTCCGACCAGTGGGGCAATATCACTACCGGAGCAGAACTGATCCGCCGTACCAATGGGGGAGAGGTGTTCGCGCTGACTTGCCCGCTGATCACAAAAGCTGACGGTGGTAAGTTTGGTAAAACTGAATCTGGAAATATCTGGTTGGACCCTCGTTATACTTCTCCCTATAAGTTCTACCAGTTCTGGCTGAACGTAAGCGACTCTGATGCAGAACGCTATATCAAGATTTTCACTTCGATCGAGAAGGAAGAAATCGAAGCATTAGTGGCCGAGCACCAGCAGGCTCCGCACTTGCGTGCTTTGCAGAAACGTCTGGCCAAGGAAGTGACTATCATGGTTCACTCCGAAGAAGATTACAATGCAGCGGTAGATGCGTCTAATATCCTGTTCGGTAACGCTACTTCCGAGTCATTGCGTAAGTTGGACGAAGATACGTTGCTGGCTGTATTCGAAGGCGTTCCCCAGTTTGAAATCTCTCGTGACGCCTTGGCGGAAGGAGTGAAGGCTGTTGATCTGTTTGTCGATAATGCGGCTGTATTTGCTTCGAAAGGCGAAATGCGTAAGTTGGTTCAAGGCGGTGGCGTATCATTGAATAAAGAAAAACTGGAAGCTTTTGACCAGGTTATTACGACTGCCGATCTGCTTGACGGGAAATATCTGCTTGTTCAGCGTGGTAAAAAGAACTATTTTCTGCTGATCGCGAAGTAAAATTCAGCGATTTGCAAGGTGGCAAAGTAAAAAAGTAATCGAAATATTTGGAGGTTTGCTTGCAAACCTCTATCTTTGCACCGCTTTTTAACAGAAAGCGCATATGTTTGTCCTATGGTGTAATGGTAGCACAACAGTTTTTGGTTCTGTTTGTCTAAGTTCGAATCTTGGTAGGACAACCAAAAGGAAGCTCTGATAATCATTGATTATTGGAGCTTCCTTTTTTTATATCGTTTTGTATCATTGAAAATAGTCGTCAAACTCCTTCAAAACGTATTATAGTTCGTTAAAAAGATATACATTGCATCAATTCTGGACATTTTTGGTGGATAATTGGAACAAAATTGCAAGGTTAACCCGTTTTCTTTTACTATTTTTGCATCGTGTACGTAAACGATGTGCATTTGAGAAAGAGAGCTTATTCAATAACTATAAATAAATAAGGTATGAAAACGAACTATGAAATTCGCTATGCTGCGCATCCCGAGGATGCAAAAAGTTATGATACTGCAAGAATCCGTCGCGATTTCTTAATCGAAAAGATATTTGTTCCCAACGAAGTGAATATGGTGTACTCCATGTACGACCGTATGGTTGTAGGCGGCGCGCTTCCGGTAGGAGAGGTGCTGACACTCGAAGCGATCGACCCGCTGAAGGCTCCGTTCTTCCTGACCCGTCGTGAAATGGGTATTTACAATGTAGGCGGACCGGGCGTAGTGAAGGCCGGAGATGCGGTTTTCGAACTTGACTATAAAGAAGCCCTCTACCTTGGTTCGGGCGACCGTGTGGTGACGTTCGAAAGCAAAGACGCTTCCAATCCTGCCAAATTCTATTTCAACTCACTGACCGCACACCGCAACTATCCCGACCGTAAAGTGACGAAAGCGGATGCCGTAGTGGCTGAAATGGGCTCGTTGGAAGGTTCCAACCACCGTAACATCAATAAGATGCTGGTCAATCAGGTATTGCCTACCTGTCAGCTTCAGATGGGTATGACGGAACTTGCTCCGGGAAGCGTATGGAACACGATGCCTGCTCACGTGCACAGCCGTCGTATGGAGGCTTACTTCTACTTCGAAATCCCCGAAGAGCACGCTATCTGTCACTTTATGGGTGAGGTGGACGAAACTCGTCACGTATGGATGAAGGGCGATCAGGCGGTTCTGTCTCCCGAATGGTCGATTCACTCGGCTGCGGCTACCCACAACTATACCTTTATTTGGGGTATGGGCGGCGAAAACCTCGATTATGGCGATCAGGACTTCTCATTAATTACAGATTTAAAATAAACAACTACAATAGTTTTCATCATTTAATAACAAAAAATTATGAATCAGTATTTGAATTTTTCTTTGAAAGGTAAAGTAGCTCTCGTTACAGGTGCTTCTTACGGTATCGGTTTTGCAATTGCTTCTGCTTACGCAGAACAAGGCGCTACTGTATGTTTTAACGACATCAACCAGGAGTTGGTAGACAAAGGCATGGCTGCCTATGCTGAAAAGGGAATTAAAGCTCACGGTTATGTATGCGACGTAACAGACGAACCGGCTGTTCAGGCAATGGTTGCTACTATCGAGAAAGAAGTAGGTACGATTGATATCCTTGTTAATAACGCCGGTATTATCCGCCGTGTTCCTATGCACGAAATGGAAGCTGCTGACTTCCGTCGTGTGATTGATATCGACTTGAACGCTCCGTTCATCGTTTCTAAGGCTGTGTTGCCTGCCATGATGAAGAAGCGTGCCGGTAAAATCATAAACATCTGCTCTATGATGTCTGAGTTGGGTCGTGAAACTGTATCGGCTTACGCTGCTGCCAAAGGTGGTCTGAAGATGCTGACCCGCAATATCTGCTCTGAATATGGTGAATACAACATTCAGTGTAACGGCATCGGCCCGGGTTATATCGCTACTCCGCAAACTGCTCCTCTTCGTGAGAAACAAGCAGACGGAAGCCGTCACCCGTTCGATTCATTCATCTGCGCCAAGACTCCTGCCGGTCGTTGGTTGGATCCGGAAGAACTGACTGGTCCTGCCGTATTCCTGGCTTCTGAGGCTTCTAACGCTGTTAACGGCCATGTTCTTTACGTAGACGGTGGTATCCTGGCTTATATTGGAAAACAGCCGAAATAACGATAACAAGAGATTATAATAAGGTGATAGGGTGGTAAGGAGATTCTTTACCGCCTGTCACCTTATCGTTTTTCTGTTGAATAGTTTACGGTTTACATTGATCCCCCTTTCGTTTTTTACCTGATTCTATCCCCTTATTTGTTGTGTATAATATGAAGAAGATATTTATTCTGGCTGCTATTGCCCTGATGGGTTTTGCCTCTTGTGCTGACAGCAAGCAGTCAATGACGGTTACAGTAACCAATCCTCTGGCGCTGGAGCGCACAGGTGAAATGGTTGAGGTTCCGATGAGTGACGTTACAGCCAAGCTACAGCTGGCTGATACGGCCCAGATCGTAGTGCTTGGTGAAGATGGTCAGCAAGTACCTTATCAAGTGACGTATGACGAGAAAGTGGTTTTCCCGGCTACGGTGAAAGCAAATGGCACAGCCACTTATACTATCCAATCCGGTACTCCCGACCCGTATAATGTAATTGCCTGCGGCCGCTATTATCCCGAACGTCTGGACGACGTGGCATGGGAGAATGACCTGGGCGGATACCGTGCCTATGGCCCTGCCTTGCAGAAGCGTGGTGAACGTGGTTTCGGCTACGACCTCTTTACGAAGTATAACACTACGGAACCGATTCTTGAAAGCCTTTACGCTGAAGAACTGGATAAGGAAAAGCGTGCCAGAATTGCCGAACTGAAAAAGACAGACCCTAAAGCGGCTGCCGAACTGCAAAATGCCATCTCTTATCACATTGACCACGGCTACGGGATGGATTGTTATGCCGTAGGTCCTACGCTGGGCTGCGGTACAGCCGCTCTGATGGCGGGTGATACGATTATCTATCCTTATTGCTATCGGACACAGGAAATCCTTGATAATGGCCCGCTGCGTTTCACAGTGAAGCTGGAATTTAATCCGTTGACTGTTCGTGGCGATTCTAACGTGGTGGAAACGCGTGTCATCACATTGGATGCTGGTTCTTACCTGAATAAAACCGTTGTTTCGTATACTAATCTGAAAGAAGCGATGGCTGTGACTACCGGAATCGTTCTTCGTGAACCGGACGGTGTGGTTACAGCAGACGCTGCAAATGGCTATATCACCTATGTAGACCCTACAACCGACAGAAGCGGGGGTAACGGTAAGATATTTATCGGCGCTGCATTTCCTTCACTGGTAAAAGAGGCAAAGACGGTTCTTTTCCCGGAAAAGGAGAAGAAGGAGCTGCGCGGTGGAGCTGACGGTCATGTATTGGCAATCAGCGAGTATGAACCGGGCTCGGAATATACTTATTACTGGGGTTCTGCCTGGGATAAGGCTGCTATCAAGACGGTTGATGCGTGGAATGCGTATATGGCTGAGTATGCGCAGAAGGTGCGTACACCGTTGACGGTGACTTACTAAGACGGTAGTTAATAAACTCTGGTACAAGCATTCTAATATGTCACGACAGGTCTTAATATCTGACTTCTCAGGTATTAATACTTGTCGCGTCAGTTATTAATACCTGAGAAGTCAAGTATTAATAGCTGATAACCCAGTTATATAAGGCTCTCCTTATTTCATTCGAAAGGCTGAAATAAGGGGAGTTTTATTGTCGGGTAGAATATGGGTATAACAAGAAAAACGGTTTTATAAGAGATTTCCTAGTGTGAGTACTATATAAACGAATAATGCAGTACTTAAAATGTATATCCTATCACTCCTGACCATCCATTAACGAGGGCTGATTTTTCCATCATGTCTCTTAAGCCTTTGAATTGAGCGCGTATGCATATCATTTGTTTGTTTTTCCGCGAAAGTTTGAAGTTTACTCCCGCATTGGCGTAATAGCCAGGGTAGACACCATCCAGCCATCTCTCGCTCTTATCATTTATCTTTATCTTGGCATTGATCATTCCACTGAAGTCTGCTCCAAGCTCAACAAATGGTCGCGCCATTCCTTTCGGATAGGTATAGCGTATTCCTAACTTACCCGAAAACATTGTTCCGCTATGTTTAAATATAGTGGATGAATTTTCATTATTCAATGATCTTGCAGAGGATGTTATGCGGGAAAAAGACACATCAAAACAACCACTGAGCGAACTCATCCACCGTCTATTGCTGATAGCTAAAGTGACTCCTGCCAGGTAAGATAGTTCGGGTGAGCTATAGAGCCCGATCGGACTACCCGATGGTACATTATATTGAATAACTCCTACATAAGGAGTTATATCTAACTGTATTGAACGTTTATCTTCTTTTGCTTCAAATTCAATGCAATCTTCATTGCTGGTACACATTGCATAATGATATTCTTTTGTGATTTTTATTATCTCCTTTCGGCTGAAACGGGCCCGGTCTATTTGGGGAGCCAGGCTTGGGCAGTCTTTGAATGCGTAATGAAGAAGGGGAATATATCGGTCAGTCTGGCCTTTAAACTGTATATTGGTAGACTGCTTGGACAGTTTGGGCGCATCTATTTTTACAAGGGTATTATTATCTTCAACAAAATAGATTGGTATGTTATCTTCTGTCTCATAGTAGTACAAGCTTTTCATTCCTTGTAGCAAATATTCGAGAAAGACGGGGGTAGAGACACCGTATTTCAATTCTATGTTCTTGGAGACATAGTATTTACCGTCGTCTGTAAAACGGTATCCCAAGATTTCGAAAGGATGATAGGTTACTGGTTCGGTATCATTACCTTGTGATTGAAAGACGCAGCGTTTAGCATTCATCTTATCTGTACGGTAGTCGATTTCTCCATATATTGTGTCTTTCTGAACAGTGATGATAAATCCCGGACGATAGTTGTTTTGTGCGTAAAGTACAGGGATTAATAGTAGGCATGTCTTTAAACATATTAGTCGGAAAAGAATCATTTTCATATGTGTGATTGTTGGTTTAACTTTTTTGTGTGTCCGAAAGATACGAATTAATTTAATAATAACATCATCTTTTGTATTGCTTTTTATATGGAAAAGGATAATGTAAAGGGTGTCCAATGTTGAACACCCTTTATATGAATAATTAATGTAAAGCTAAATCTTATACATGTTAGAGAGACAGACTTAGCTAAGCACGCTTGCCGTCTTATTTGCTTAGTGTAAGAGCGTTGAATTTCTCCAACCATCCTGCACTTCCTGTTCCCGCAGCACCGGAGAATGCCCAGTAGGCAATGCCATTGACTACGTCTCCATCCCAGGAACCATTATCACCAAATACCAATGCAAATTTGCCATTGATGGATGACGGATAAGCAACATATTGCGTTGACATATCCCAACTGACATATCCACCTTCAGACAATGTTACTGTATAGATGTTATATCTCCCAGCGTATGTTCCTAAATTAAGACCTCCCATTGTGAGTAAGGCCTCTCCATTATAGATTAACGGTAGGTCAAAGAAATTGGAAATACCTGACAAGTAGAAGATGGTAGGTTCCTCTTCATCCTGAACTACTTCTATTTCTCCAGCTAGAGTACTATCATCTCCATCAACAAAGGATACTCTCCATTTGCCTGCGATGTCTTTCAATTCATACTCTCCAAGATGATAGTAAATCGTTTTTTTACCTGCGGTAACTTTAACTGCCGCTCCTCGTGGGGTTTTATCAGCACTCGCAGCAACATTAAATGTTATAGTTCTGTTTTCTTCGTCAAGTGTGTATGATAACCAACTTTGGGCTTCGGCGGGTACTTCTATTGAATAAGATGCTGTGGTTGAGAAAGATACTGTAGCAGAACCACCGGCATAAGTAAAAGCATGCCCCAATTCTGATTTATTATACAGAATAACACAGCCACCCTGTGAAACAGGAACCAAAGTGGATGCTTCACCATCTGTTATGGTTACTGCTGCCGTACGTCCGGACATATCATTATTTTCAATGACAGAAACATTTATAATATCTCCATTCACGCTTACGGTACACCAATCTTTATTGGAGGTAGCAGTAATTTCACTTATTGCGTTAACTTTTATTGTACCGGTTCCTCCAGCAGATTCAAATGTGACATTTGAGCTAACAATCTGCAAAGAAGATGTTTCTTTATCGTCGTCGTTACTACATGAGAAGACGAATACGCATAATAATAATGCAAATATGCTTGTTATTTTCTTCATAATATGCTGTTTGTTAATTAATCAACTTTTATCAATGTTACATCTTGGAACATTGTAGAGAATCCATACCAACCGTCTGTTTTTTGATATACCAGCAACATAAGGGTGCAAATAGGATTGTTTACATAAGTGAACTTAATTGTAAGCGGATCTGTATTTGCAATACGTCCTTGGAATACAGCTGAGTCATCTGCATAGAAATTGCCTCCGGGAATTCCTGGATATAATAATACGTTGTAACCTTGATATACGCCAACTGTCTGAGAAGGTACATCAATACAGTCTGTTGTCATATTATAGTTATAGACAAATTCAATAGGAGTACCACTCAAAGCAAAATTCATTGCAAATGATTTTCCTATCATTTTTTGTTTGAGCTCAAGTTGTATACGTTGCCCATTTGCTAATTGTAGTATATAGTTGCCTAAATAGTTGAGATATCCTTCCGGACAATAGAATTCTATTTTTGCATCTACACCTGTATCTGTACAAATATATGTAAGGTTTTCATTATCCCATTTGAAGTTGTTTATTTCTACTCCATTAACTACTAATGGTTCATACATTTTAATGCCTTCCTCTGTATATATGAACGGATATAGACTTACGGTTGTTTCACCGGTTTCGTCTACTTTGGTAACTGAGAAGGCATGCTCTTCCTGTCCCATTTTAGTTATTTCCTGACCATTCACAATTAACTTATAGGTTACATATGAAGCCTGTGAAACGACATTGGCAATATTGGTCAGTTTCTCTTGCCAATTTGTTTCAGCAGGCAGAGGTGTCATGATCAACGTTACTCCATGTTTTTTCCCAGTCAGTACGATCTTTTCTTTTGAAACGCTTCTGAAGACGAACTCATAATCTCCGGCATATCCTGGTGAATTATAACCACTCGGTTCACAGAATTCGTGAATTAATTCATTGTATGAATCAAAACTTAATTCTGTTCCCTGGTATGATTCAACTTTATACAAGGAAGTAGATTCTTCTCCAATTTCGTAATTATCTGTAGCGAAATCTGCAGCCATAATTACATTATTGCCATCAAATCGTGCCAAAACATTGAAGCCACCATATTCTCCGTCTTCTCCTGTATAATACTCGAGTAACCACCCATTGGCTGCGCCCTTTAAAATCTCCTGACATTCGTTGACGGAGGCTATAGCCCGTTGTGCAGAAGATTCATCAAAGATATCATCTTCATTAAACAGACACGATTGCATCATCAGGCAAACGCAAGTCAGTAAGCCATATATTTTAATCTTTCTCATATCCTACAATTATTAAAGCGTACTTAAATCTAATTCGGTAATTTCACTTTGCCGGCGCAAAACAATTTCGCGCAATTTGTCTAAATCAAGTCCCCAGGAATTGAGCATGTAATCAAATACAATCTCAAATTTCTTTTCTATGATCGGTCTTCCTGTTGTGCCGGCACTTGCTAGCATATCTTCCCAAGTACTAGCGTCATTGGTGACATAAATAGCAACCATCTCCGCAAAATCTTCCGTAGCACGGTCCATTGCATAAGGAGAGATAAATCCTTTTTGCAGAGCAACCGACTCAGATACCCTATACCAGCTTGAACCTACGTAGTCGGATTCCGATATACGATCGTATGATGTATCATAGGCTTTTTTCTGATTAAGAATATGTGTAAATTCATGATGCATTGTCTTGAAATAGTACTCATTTAATTGAGCTACACTGAGATTGTTTTTATCTATTTCATTTACACGAAACAGGGTTACTTTCATTCCTCCTTCGGCTTGTCCGAGGATCATACCTGACTCGGTATAAGCAACATTTCCAATGAATTGGAGTAGTTTAGGGACATACGTACGGGTCATGTCAATTCCCCATATTTCGTCATAAGCTTCCATCCATACAAATTTTACAATCTTAGCCAATGTAATTGCGTTGTCATACTTGGCTGGAACCAGATGATATTCTACATCCGTTTCATTGTCATCCAGACGATATTTCACCTGGATATTATAAGTGTAAACATAGTTGTCAAGTAGCCATTTGTCAAACTCGTTGGGCTCATAAACTTCAGTAGGATCAAATATACTGCGTTTGGTATCAATATCATCTTTATTACATGAGCCTAAAAAAACGGCTATAGTAACGATCAATGTATATATTATATATTTTTTCATAACTTATCGATTTTTATTTAGTTCTAGGGTTTGGTTTTAATCCGGCTGAAATAACATCGCTCGGTATCTGTATTGCTCGACGAGGATCATTGGGTTCCAGCTTATCTGTGACGGTAATAGTACCATTATCATTCATTAAACGACGATAGATAGTAATACCGTAGCGTTTAATATCCTGCCAGCGTAACCCTTCATGTAAAGTTGTTAAACGTCGTGCATGAAGTATGCAGTGGATTACATTTTCCTGTGTTTCATTTGTTATAGTAAAGTCGGGATTCAATTTTTTCTTAACTGTAGATTCAGTAGGAGTGTAATATTCCATGCTTCCGTAGAAATCGTTTATAGATTCTGTGGTAAGCGGGGTAGTAGAACGTGTGTATGCTTCTCGCCATATATTTAAATCAGCAATTGCCTGTGGATACATTTCTTTCATCGCATAAGCTTCTGCACGACAGAGTAATGTTTCATCTGTAGTAAATGCTGCATTGATCATGTGTCCGTTGATTGTTCCGGCTACTGCGTCAACCACTTCTTTATATTGAGTTATTTTCATAACAACGATTTTGGTCGGCAGTGCACTTGAGTTGCTCCAAACACCCATGTAATAGTCACTTCCCCAAGGACCAACAGAATTGCATGTCTCATTGCCTACTTTCGGTCCATGGGCGTATCTTTCGCCTAGTCCATAAGGTGCATGAACATATCCCCAATAAGAACCTGCACTGACCAATAATAAGTTAGCGCCATTCGTTGCATCTACATAAGCATTTGGCTGAACACTGCCATTTATGTCTAGTGCACCCAAAGATTTCCAGTCGCGTACAGAGGTGGCTGGATTGCTTCCTAATACTTTTGTTGCGTAATCGATCACCTTAGTATAATTGGATTTATCCGATTTTACATAGTACAAGTAAAAGCGTGCAGCAAAAGCTTGAGCTGCTTTCTTTGTAAAGTGATATTTGGGGACTGCATAAATATCAGTAACCAGATCTAGACCTTCCAATAGATCTTTCTCAATATTTTGGTATACCTCCTCTAGAGTTCCGCGTTGATAATCAGGGCTTACGGTTGTCTCTATCGTTTTCATGTAGGGGATACCCAAGTCTGAACTTGCTTGGCTGCTATAAGCGTTACAAAATATATTGGCAAGTAAAAAATGAGCATAGGCGCGACATACTAGGGCTTCTCCCTTTTCAGCGCTAAGAGAAGCTGGATTTCCTGCGTCTTCAATCACTTTCAAAACCTCGTTGCAGGCAGAGATTGCCATATAGCAAGATTCCCAAAGTGCATGGGGAGAGTCCTGATCTTGTTCTGCAGAGTCTGCCCACTTATAGAGATCTTCTTGCAAACGGTTGAAAGAAGAAAAGCGATTCGGATAAGCATCAGTATTGTCTGATGACATTTCCCCCATCTCACAGATTGCTGTAGTAGGATAGGCGGAAAGTAATATTTTGCCAACATTGTTTTCATTCAGCTCGGTACGATTGTCGGGAAGCTCATCTAAGAAATTAGAACACGATGAGAGCCCTATTGCGAGCGCGGCCACACTGGCCATTATTATGTATTTCTTCATATTCGTTCTTATTTTAAATTATAACCCCAGTCTTAAAGTAATAGTAAATTGGCGGGGAACCGGTGAGGCAACACCACCTGCATTAAAGAATTCCGGGTCCTGACCATTTAGCTTATCATCCGCATAGATTAAGAAAAGGTTGGTGGCTTGGACTTTCAGCGAGAGGTCTGTTAACTTCAATGGGTTGATCCATGCTTTGGGGAAGTCATAAGCCAGTGAGATTTCTTTCAGACGGATAAAATCCCCCTTTGCAATGCGTTCTGTTGAATAATTGTAAGCGTTGTAGGCATACTTCAAGTCTTCATTGCTGTCGTACATACGTTTGCTCAAAATAGCAGGAACATTAGTCTTTGCTTCGTCTCCGGGGAGTGTCCATCGATTTTTAAATTCACGAGTCATTGCCGTTAGATCCGAATAATATGCTTTGAATACGGGATTTAAACGGATAACATTTCCAAATGAATAAGTGATAAATAAATTCAAACGGAAACCTTTGTATGAGAACATATTACCCAAACTACCTGTAATGGTAGGATCAGTCGGACCTTCATACTTCAGGAAACCAGTATTTTGGCGTTCCTGGAAATTTATATCGGTACTAGTCGCTTCGCCCTTTTCATTTATAATGACTGGAATACCATCTTTGTCGAGACCTACAAATGGGATAGAGAATAGCCCACGAACCGGATAGCCTTGTTTAGCGAATCCATTACCGGAAATAAGCTCCATCACATTCGCATTTTGTTTCAAATCAGTGACTTCATTTTTTGCATTAGAGAATATAAAGTCGGTGTTCCAGTTGAAATCTTTTGTTTTAATATTCTTGGTTGATAAAGTGAATTCAATACCATGTGATTTCATTGAAGCGATATTTGCATACTTCAGGATCTGTCCACCTGCGCCTTGTGTATTAACGATACCAATCAAGTCGTAGTTGTTACGTTTGTACCAGTCTACAGCTAAATTAATGCGGTTATTCAAGAAGCCCATGTCGGCACCAATATTCAACTCGTGCTTCTTTTCATAAGTTAATTCGCTATTTTCTAGTTCCTTAATATACAATCCGGACTCCTGGATAGAAGTAAATGGTCGATAAGGACTATAGCTGGTTATAATAGCCTGTGAGTTCGTTACGTCTGCCGGACCGCGGTCGGCTGTTAACGAATAAGATGCTTTCAGTGTAAAGTGTGAAAGAACAGAAGTTAAATTGCTGAAGAATTTTTCTTCGTGGGCATTCCATGCTCCTGATACGTTCCATGTAGGTAACCAACGTGCCGAGCGGCTCTTACCCATACGGTTGGTACCTTCGTAGCGGGCTGTTCCATTCACAGTATAACGACCTTTATAAGAGTAGGTAGCATTGGCGAAGAAGGCGGCACTACGGCTACGGGTCTGACTCAATGAGTAGTAATTATTGCCGTCTTCGATACCTTTTTTGAAGAATTCATATACATAGTAGGGTATTTCGCCCATTGAGTATTGCATACCCCACCCTTGATAGTAATTCTTTGATCGGTCTGTAGAGTTGATTTCTGTTCCTGCAAAGAAGTTAGTGATATGTATATCATTAAATACGTGGTTCCAACTAGCTGTAGCTCGGAAGTCATAACCTAGCATCTTATAGTCTCTACGTTGATAAATACCACCTTCCGGTAAGATAGAGATCGGTAGTGCATATGGATTATCTGGGTTCTTATAAAGAAATGGATTGCGGTCCATAATTGTCTTGTCATCTAGACCTGCACGATAAGCCGATGCCTGGTTTGACTGGTCTTTAATGTTGTGCTCCTGTGAAGTTGATTGATACTTCACGGCTCCCAAAGCGCTTAGCTCTAATCCGGTAATTGGTTTCCATTTCAACTCGCCTTGGAACTTTAAATCTGCAATGTTCAGTTCCATGTAATTGTTGTCCAATTCGTTCAGAATGTTGAAATCAGCATAGTTGCTGGTGTAATAAGTGTTTGGGTCTAATGTACGTGAAGTATTCAATGCATATGAATAGGGGTTGATGTCAAATTCACGTTTTACCTGACCGTTTACTAGGTCAATGTCTTGTCCTAAAGTTCCCGGTGCTTTTTGCTTACGATAAGAAGCACTTGATATCAAGTTTATGCTTAGGTTCTTTAAGATATTATGATTCATATTTAAGTTGGCTGTATAGCGATCAACTCCACTTTGCTTGTACCATCCCGGATCGTGCATAGCACTTAAAGAAGCATAGAACGATGACTTTTCTGTACCAGAGCTAAGACTTACAGAATGATTCTGACTTAGACTGGGAGAGAAAAGTGTGTCAAACCAATCGGTATTTCTCATTTCAGCTTCACGTAGATAGGCATTTTTAGCTTCGTCAGTATTTAATAACGCATATTGTCCGGTAGTAGGATCGTATGTGTTAATTAACTGATACATCTTTCCGTATACACCACTTTCTGCAGTTCGGGAGGTTTCAGCGAAATTTAACCAGCCTTTCTGTTGCATTTCTTTGTATACTCCCATCTGATCTTGCGAGTTCATGATGTTAAAGTCATTGTAGCTTGGTACTAAACGGGTAGTAAATTCACCGGTATAGCTTATTCTACTGACTCCGGCTTTACCTTTCTTTGTAGTAACAACGATTACACCTGCCATTGCACGTGCACCATAGATTGAGGTTGCTGAGCCGTCTTTCAAAATCTGAAAGCTTTCAATATCATCTGCGTTCAGACCGGCAATAGCCGAACTAATCAGGGTTTCAGCATCACCAGAAGATAGTTGATCAGCGCTGACTTCTACAGCGTCTTCCATTATAACTCCATCCACTACCCATAATGGTTTGGAGCTACCGTAAATGGAGGTAGCACCGCGAACGCGGATTTTGGGAGCTGTACCAAATGTACCGGATACATTCTGGACTGACACACCCGCAGCACGCCCTTCAAGACCACGGCTGATATCTGCCATGCCATTAAGTTTTACGCCTTCTGCATCAAGTTTTGTTGCAGCTCCCGTGAAAAGGCGCTTGTCCATTTTTTGCATACCGGTTACCACTACTTCCTCCAGAACTTCTGCATCTGGTTTCATCAGAATTCTTATTGTTCCTGTTTTGATAGGAATCTCCTGAGTCTTCATTCCAATGTAGCTAATTTTCAAAGTTCTAGCAGAACTTGGTACATCGTTTATGGTAAACTTACCATCGATATCGGTGACTGTTCCCATCGTTGTACCTTTCACTAATACGGATGCTCCCACAACAGGCTGATCATCTTCCTCAGAAATGACGACACCTGTCACCTTTTTAGGTGTTTGGGCAATCACTAGACCTATGCTTGCCAGCAAGCAGGCCAATAACAGCATTAATTTTCTTTTCATAAACACTCTTTATTATTATAAGAATTAGTAAGTCGCTTATTTTCGCTTAGTGCTATTTTGCAAATATAAGCACATATTTATAAATACAAAACAATTATTCAAAATAAATTTGAAAACTATTGTAAATACATTATGATAGTTATGATGATAAATATATATCATCAAACTATCATAATGTCATATTTCTGTCAGCATGTGTAAATTTAGCCTTGTTTAAATAATCATTATGTCATCTAAATAGTTCCTTTTTATCTTTAATTAAGCCTTGAATAATATAAAAATTATATTAGATATAAATAATTAGTATGAAAATAGGTTATAGGAGAATATGATACAATTATGTGTTACGTAAAAAAGAGAAAATAAAATAAGTTCTGCTAGAACTTTGAAGATTAGCTATATTGGATTGAAAACTCAGGAGGTCCCCATAAAAGCAGGAACGATAAGAATTCTGATGAAACCAGATGCAGAAGTTCTGGAGGAAGTAGTGGTAACCGGCATGCAAAAAATGGACAAACGCCTTTTTACTGGTGCAACTCAACAATTAACAGCTGATAATGTAAAATTGGATGGTCTCCCTGATATTAGCCGTGGACTTGAAGGCCGTGCTGCGGGTGTGTCAGTCCAGAACGTATCCGGTACGTTTGGTACTGCTCCTAAAATTCGTGTACGTGGTGCTACCTCCATTTATGGTAGCTCCAAACCATTATGGGTGGTGGATGGAGTTATTATGGAAGATGCTATTGATGTGGGACCTGATGATTTATCTTCTGGTGATGCTGAAACTCTGATTAGTTCGGCTATTGCTGGTTTAAATTCCGATGATATTGAGAGCTTTCAGATTTTGAAAGACGGTTCAGCAACCTCAATCTATGGTGCACGTGCAATGGCAGGTGTAATCGTTGTTACTACAAAGAAAGGTAAAGCTGGAGTCAGCAAAATTAATTATACGGGTGAGTTTACTACGCGTATGGTGCCCTCATACAAAGAGTTTAATATTATGAATTCTCAGGAGCAAATGGGAATATATAAAGAATTGGAGCAAAAAGGTTGGTTGAATAGTGCTGATTTATTTCGTGCAAAGAATTCAGGTGTGTACGGACGTATGTATAAACTGATCGACCAGTTTAATGAAACGAATGGTCAATTTGGGCTGATGAATACTTTAGAAGCACGTAATGCTTATTTGACCGAAGCCGAAATGCGTAATACCGACTGGTTTGATGTATTATTCTCAAATAATATTTCACAGAATCACTCTGTAAGTATTACTTCAGGTTCTGATAAATCATCTTTTTATGCGTCATTGAGTGCCATGCTTGATCCGGGATGGTATAAGCAGAGTGAAGTGAAACGTTATACAGCCAATTTGAATACGACTTATAATATCTTAAAGAACCTAAGCATAAACTTGATATCAAGTGCTTCTTACCGTAAACAGAATGCACCAGGTACCATGAACTCATCATTGGACGTTGCGGCAGGTCAGGTTACACGTGATTTTGATATCAACCCCTATTCATACGCACTGAATACTTCACGTACATTAGATCCTAATACAGATTATGTGGCTAATTATGCTCCATTTAATATTCTCCGTGAATTGGACAATAATTTTATTGAGTTGAATGTTGTTGATGTAAAGTTCCAGGGGGAGTTGAAATGGAAGGTGTTGCAGGGCCTAGAAGTCAGTGCGCTGGGTGCTGTGCGTTATCAATCATCATCACAAGAACATAATATAATGGATGATTCTAATCAAGCAATTGCTTATCGTACGGGGTTGGACGATGCTACTATTCGTGATGAAAACGACTGGTTGTATAAGAATCCAGATAACCCATATGCATTACCTATTTCGATTCTTCCTGAAGGAGGTATTTATCAGCGTCAAGATCGTAAGATGTTGGGACTGGATTTCCGTGGTACTGTATCATGGAATCATCTATTTGCAGAAAAGCATATAACTAATCTTTTTGCAGGAATGGAAGTAAATGATCTTCAACGCTCTAACTCTTCATTCCAAGGATGGGGTATGCAATATTCTATGGGTGAGATTCCATCATATGTTTATCAGTACTTTAAGAAAGGTATTGAGACTGGAGAAAAGTATTATTCTATGGGGCATACTAGATATCGTAGTGTAGCTACATTTGCAAATGTTACTTATTCGTATGACGGGCGTTATACGTTGAATGGTACTTTCCGCTATGAAGGAACTAATAGAATGGGACGTAGCCGTTCTGCTCGTTGGCTGCCAACGTGGAATCTTTCTGCAGCGTGGAATGTTCATGAAGAGAAATTCTTCCAATCACTTCAACCAACGCTTTCAAATTTGACATTTAAGGCATCTTACTCATTGACAGCTGATCGTGGTCCGGCTGATGTAACAAATTCACAAGCTATTATTAAGAGTTATTCACCTTATCGTCCTTTCACTGATATTCAAGAAACGGGTCTTCATATAGTGGATTTGGAAAATAGTGAATTAACGTATGAAAAGAAGCATGAATTGAATATAGGAGTGGATGTAGGTTTTATTAATAATCGCATTAATCTTTCAGCTGACTGGTACACGCGCAATAACTATGACCTGATTGGGTTGATTCCAACACAAGGAGTGGGAGGTACTATTTATAAATATGCCAATGTAGCTACAATGAAGTCACATGGTATTGAATTTACCCTTTCAACCAGCAATATTAAAACAAAAGACTTCTCATGGAATTCTGATTTTATTTTTTCTCATGCTAAGAATGAAGTTACTGATTTGCGAGGACGTACTCGTATGATGGAACTTGTTTCGGGAAATGGATTTGCACGTGAAGGATATCCTGTGCGCGGGCTTTTCTCCATTCCTTTTGCAGGTTTGGATGAAAAAGGTATTCCTATGTTCGATATCAATGGAAATATAACATCGACTGATATTAATTTCCAGGAACGTGAGAAGTTAGATTATTTGAAATATGAAGGTCCGACAGATCCTACAATAACTGGTAGTTTCGGTAACGTTTTTGCATATAAAGGGTTTAAACTCAATGTATTCATGACTTATTCATTTGGTAATGTTGTTCGTTTGAATCCATATTTTAATTATAAATATTCCGATTTGAGTGCTATGCCTCGTGAATTCAAGAATCGTTGGACGCTTTCTGGGGATGAGGCAAAGACTAATATTCCTGCAATCTTGAGTAATCCGCAATATGAAGCAAACCGAACATTGTATAAAGCTTACAATGCTTACAATTATTCTACAGAGCGAATTGCAAAAGGTGATTTTATCCGTATGAAAGAAATCTCACTTTCTTATGAGTTTCCTAAGAGCTGGATTTCTGCTGCGAAGATTTCCAATCTTTCTTTGAAGTTACAGGCAACTAATTTATTCCTTATTTATGCAGATAAGAAATTGAATGGTCAAGATCCTGAATTCTTTAATACTGGTGGTGTAGCTTCACCGGTGCCACGTCAGTTTACATTAACTCTGCGTTTAGGATTGTAAGAGAATGATTTTAATAATAAAAAAAAGATTAAAGATGAGACGAAATCAATTATATATTCCATTGTTCATCGCAACGCTTGCTATTGTCGGTAGCTCTTGTAATGATTTTCTCGACGAATTACCAGATAACCGGACGGAGCTGAATTCTGAGCAAAAAATAGCTAAAATGCTTGTTTCTGCTTATCCGGAAGGATCTGCGAATGAACTGTTTGAACTTTATAGTGATAATACCGACGATAACAGTGCCAGATATTCTTATTATAAGTTATCTGAGGAAGAGTGCTATAACTGGAAAGATACCCAGGAAGAATATCAGGATACACCTACAAATCTTTGGGAAACCCATTATATAGCTATTGCTTCTGCTAACATGGCTTTGGAAGAGATTGAGAAACGGGGAAATCCGGAATCGTTGATGCCGCAGCGAGGAGAGGCTCTTGTTTGTCGGGCGTACAATCATTTTGTATTAGCAAATATTTTTTGTAATGCTTATAATACTCATGCATCACAGGAATTAGGTATTCCTTATATGACTAAAGTTGAAACAACTGTGCAACCACAATACGGGCGGGGTACTTTGCAGGAGACTTATGAGAAGATTGAGAAGGACTTATTAGATGGTATGGCTCTTATTTCCGATGATAGTTATTCTGTGCCGAAATATCATTTCACAAGGAAAGCTGCATATGCTTTTGCTGCACGTTTCTATCTTTATTATATGAAGCCTGACTTTTCTAATTGTGATGAGGTGATAAAATATGCAGATCGTGTGTTGGGAAGTGATCCTGCTGCCGAATTACGGGATTGGGAAGCGTTGGGAAAACTCTCTGCTAATGATAATGTACAGCCCGACGCATATATTGCTTCTACAAGTAAGGCTAACTTGTTGATAGGTAGTACCGTATCTAACTGGGGTATTATTCTGAGTAATTACATGACAGGAAAACGTTATCTACATAATAAGTTAATTGCTTCTTACGAAACATCACGTTCTTCCGGATTATGGGGTATCCCTGACCGCATGTATATGCAGCCTTTTACAACATCGGGCTATGAATGCAGTATGTTGAGAAAGGGCGGTTATTATGCTGGTGACTACCTGTATTATATGCCTGTGATTTTCTCTACAGACGAGACTTTGCTTTGCAGGGCTGAGGCTTATACGCTGAAAAAGAACTATCCAATGGCTGCTGCAGATCTTACTACATGGGAGAAAGCATATACTTCTAATAAGCAAACTTTAACTCCGGAGATGATAAATGAGTATTATGATAAGATGGATTATTACAATCCGACACAAAATCCGACTCCCAAGAAAAAGCTTCAGCCTGATTTTACTATTGAATCAGGTATACAGGAGAACTTTATTCACTGCATTCTGCATATGAGACGTATTGCTACTTTGCATGAAGGTCTGCGCTGGCCGGATATTAAACGTTATGGAATTGTTATCTATCGCCGTTCTATTGCTAATAACAATATAGTCGTAACAGATGAAATGCCGGTAAATGACGCAAGACGTGCTATGCAAATTCCTAAGAGTGTAGTTCTGGCAGGAATGCAACCCAATCCACGTACTGAAAATTAAAAGGAGGAAATAATATGAAGAAATATTATATTTATATACTAACGGCTGTTTTGCCCATTCTTTGGGGAGCCTGTAATAATGGCGATGATATTGACACCAAGCATAGTATTTTTTCAACAGAACCAGTGGAACATAATGGTTTTGATGAATGGTTGCTTGCTAATTATACATATCCGTATAACGTTGATTTTAAGTATCGTATGCAGGATATTGAAAGTGATCACAAATATAATCTGGTACCGGCGGATTACGATAAATCGGTTGCTTTGGCCAAGATTATCAAGCATGTATGGATGGAGGCATATACTGAACTTGCCGGACCGGCTTTTCTTCGGTCTTATGTGCCAAAAACTTTTCACTTGATAGGTTCTCCGGCTTATGATAGCAGTGGTACGAAGGTGTTGGGTACTGCCGAGGGAGGAAAGAAGATAACATTGTACGAAGTGAACAGTCTGGACTTTGAGAATGTCGATATCGAAGTTTTGAATGAGTATTACTTTAAGACGATGCACCATGAATTTGCACATATCCTGCATCAGAAGCGTAATTATGACCCATCGTTTGATCGCATTACCGAAGGAAAATATGTTGGTTCCGACTGGTATTTTTATGTTGCTGAAAATGGAAATTCATATTTGCGAGAGGATGCGGATGCGTGGCCGGAAGGATTTGTGACGGCATATGCGATGAGTGAGGCAAGAGAAGATTTTGTAGAGAATATCGCCATGTATGTTACTCACGATCAGGCTTACTGGGATAATATGCTGAAGGTTGCTGGAACTGCCGGAGCGGCTATTATTAATCAGAAGTTTACTATTGTATACAATTATATGCTTGAAACTTGGGGCATTAATTTAGATGATTTGCGTGAGATCGTGCTAAGGCGTCAGCAAGAAATTCCGGAGCTGGATTTAAGTACTATTGAATAAAACAGGAAGATTATGAAAAAGAATATAATGATTTATTTGTTGATGGCTCTTGTATGCTTTGGTTTGCAATCCTGTCTTTTCCAGGAAGAGGATTATTTTGATGATTCTTCAGCGAATCGTGCAACAGAGGAAGTGAAGCAATATAGTGAGCTATTAGAATCGGCGTCTAATGGTTGGAGAATGGAATATTACATAGGTCAGGACTATGCTTTGGGAGGCATAACTCTTCTGTGCAAGTTTGATGGTCAGCGAGTTACAATGGCATCTCAAGGATATGAAGGCGATGAGACTATTTCCTCTCTTTATAAGGTTGTATCGGAGGAAGCTACTATGCTTACATTCGACACTTATAATGCTTTTATTCATGCATATGCCAAGCCACAAGGCGGAGGTTCCAACCCGAATGCCAACCTGCAAGGAGATTATGAGTTTATTATAAAAGAAGCTTCAGCCGAGAAAATTGTAATGCAGGGCAAAAAGTATGGAAATACGATAGTAATGTATGCGCTTCCGGATGATTTGAACTGGGAGGCATATATAAACTCTGTGAATAAGGTCGAGGAGGACGCTTTTTTTAATAAATATCAATTGTTGGTTGACGGACATCTGGCTGGGGTAATGCAGCAAAGTTATTATACTTTTGTCATAGCTTATAACGATGAGAATGGCAATATTGCTCAGAAACAGGAGCCTTTTTTGTTTACTACTGATGGTATTCGTTTTCGAGAGCCCGTATTATTGGCAGGTGTAACTGTACAAAATTTTAAATGGGATTCTACTATAGAGTCTTTTACCTGTGTAGATGAAGGAGTGAAAAATGTCGTGGTGAAAGGTGTTTATCCTGAAGGGTATATTAAGTATGATGATTATCTTGGTAATTATCTCTTAACGTGTGAAAGATACCAGAATGGAAAATCCGAAAGTGTTGAATTACCTATATCTATTGTGGAAGATATCGCAGATAAGAGTTATAAGCTTAAAGGATTGATTGGAGATTTATTACTAACATATGATAAGGCTGAGGGAACTATGGCCTTTAAGACTCAACAGGTAGGTCTTCTGTCAGGATATTATTTAGGGTGTACTACTTCTAACTCGGCCTGGGGATCTTTCTATCCTACATATGTAAGTTATCAATTAGGTGTTATGTTTGGTTTAGTAGCAGTTGTGCAGCAAGCACCTTTCGGATTTACGTTTGAGGATGATGGAATATTCCAGCAAATGTCAGGAAAAGGAAAAGCAGATAATTTGATATTTGATCGATATTCCTCACCTGACTATGGTGAAGCTGCCTTTGTTCAAGGTGTAGCTTGTATTTATGAATATATGAGCTTTATGAAAGTTGAGGAATAAATAAAAAACTAGATTATGAAAAATATACTGAATTTATACTTAATAATATTCTGCTTATTTTTTGTTGCAGGATGTTCTTCTGACGATGATGCTACTCCTGTAAAACTGACAATTCTAAAATCAGATTTGGATATGAAAGCTAGTGGTGGTACCGGAACTGTTGAATTTGCGGCAACTGGACCTGTCACAGCTAAAGTGAATGTCGATTGGTGTCAAGTGACGGAAGTTACAGATAGTAAAGTTACCATTTCTGTAGATGTTAATACGGGTTACCCGGGACGTAGTACACAAATCGTTTTAACTGACGGTGTGAGCACGCAGCAAGCAACCATATTGCAGGAAGGAGCTATTTGGAAATATAATAAAGATGATACGGAATTTCGTATTGACAATGAAGCGGGGGAGCTTTCGGTTGTAATGTCGAGTAGTTTGCCAATTGAGATTCACATTCCTGAAGCAGTTAACGAATGGCTTTCTTACGAATTAACAGATGAAGGTTTTAATTTTATAGTGAAAAAGAATGAGACTGGACTAATTCGTGCTACTTCTGTAGTAGTCAAGACCGGAGAGCGAGAAACGAAATATACGATTATGCAATATAATGCATCTGATTTACTTGGTGAATGGGGCGGAGCTGCATATATGTATGGAATGGGCTTGAACAATGTATATGGGTTTAGCCCGAATCCTACAATTACTGGTAGTGATGAAGATGGGTATACATTAACTTTGCCTATGGTCAATTTTATAGGTACGTCTATTGTATTGAATATGACTTATAGTCAAGGGATGTTTTTAATTCGTATTCCGCAGCTTCAAAACTTTAAAATGTCAGGTTTATTTGCAATAATGGTGGGAGCTGATGAAAACTCGTATTATTACTCAGGAAGGACTTTGGCTATTGCGCCAGTTCTGTTAAAAGATGGAAGTGTTGTATTAACTTGTGTAACAGATGTCTATCTTATGTTTGGATTATATACAACAGCGACTCCATCTAATAATTCGTTTACAGGAAACTCTATTGAATTTCCTATTATGCAGCTATTTCGATAAACAATAGATGTATTTCTTTTTATTTCAAGAACTAGAAAGAAATACATGTGTTAATTGTAATAAAACTCTCTAATTTTTGGTGAGACGATCTGAGTTATTAAGTTTAGATCGTCTCATTAGTTTTTTATTTTCAGATTCAATTGTACTCATTTTAATGATAGTGAATTCTATTCATGAGTTTTTGCATAAATGGATGGCTTGAATATTACGCATTAATCCACTATACTTAGCCCTTTTCACTGCGCTACCTTTGAAAATGGTTTTATATTGCTCTTCACTCAGCGAATGCCAATCATCCTTCTTCATACTTAGCAAAGAAGGAGACGGTTGAAATTCGGCTGTCCGGCAAGGAGTGGCAAAGCGATTCCAAGGGCAAGCTTTCAGACATTCGTCACAGCCATATATCTTGTTGCCCATTTTTTTGCCTACATTGAGCGAAAGTTCGCCACGATACTCAATGGTAAGATAAGAAAGACATCTCTCGGAATTGAGCCTGAAAGGAGCTTCCAGCGCTTTTGTCGGGCAGGTATCCAGGCAACGTGTACACGAACCGCATTGATTTCGTTGTGGAGAGTCATAATTGTCAGCTTCCCTATCAAGTATGATTTCTCCTAAGAAGAAGCAGGAGCCGGCGTGAGGAATGATGAGTTGTGTATTCTTTCCTATCCATCCCAGGCCGGTACGCCATGCCCAATAACGTTCGAGTATGGGAGCGGTATCACAGAATATGCGGCCTTGAAGTGGAGAAGCGGAGGTTTGGGATACTGGGGCTTGGGGTGCTGAGGCGTAGTTTTCAGTATATGTGCCGATATGGTTTGTTGAGGCGATAGTACTGTCTGTTTCTTTGGAGAATGAAACTTCTTTCTCTATAAACTCAAAAAGTTCCTTCAATTTCCCCTTCATCACATCGTGATAATCTTTCCCGTAGGCATACCATGCAATCTGATACTCGCCTTCGGGAAGTTTTTTTGCCGGATAATAGTTTAGCGCAACGCTGATCACCGTACGTGCCCCTTCCACCAACAAGCGTGGATCGAGCCGTTTATCCTCATAATTCTGCATATACGCCATCTCTGCCTGGCAACCGTCCGCAAGCCATTGACGGAAGGCGGTAGCCACAGTTTCATCCACAGCTTCGGCAGGCGCCAGTCCACAGGCGGAAAAGCCGAGGCGTAGTGCTTCGGCTTTGATTCGGTCTGAGGAGAGGAGCTTTTTCATAATGGATATGTATGAAAACCTTATCGGTAATTAGAAAACTGGCTGTCGGCAGGTAAAATGTTTCTTCGCCGGCAGCTAGAATACCTTGAATTCATAGCCCTCCGCTTTCAGAAATTCGATGGCACGGGGGAGGGCATATTGCAGATTCCCGTTGTTCCACGATTTCAGAGAGTCGTGGAAGGTGATGATGGAACCGTTGCGTACGTAGCGTTTTACGTTATTCAGTACCTGTTCCGGGCGCATTCGCTTACTGTAGTCACGGGTTACGAGATCCCACATGATGATACGGTAATGGTGGCGAAGGGTGTAATATTGCCGGAACCCCATGTGGCCATGTGGAGGGCGGAATAGGTCTGAGTGGATAATTTCGTCTACCCGTCTGGTGTTGGCCAGATAATCCGGATTGGAGTATTCAAAGCCGCGGATGTGGTTGAAAGTATGGTTGCCGATGCGGTGTCCGTGTTCTACCACCATCCGGTATTCGTCCGGGTGTTTGCGGATATTGTCGCCTACCATGAAGAAGGTAGCTTTAATATCGTGTTTCTTCAGTAGCTCCAGTACCCAAGGGGTTACTTCCGGGATAGGGCCGTCGTCAAAAGTCAGGTAGACAGCCCGTTCGTTTGGGTCCATCCGGAAGATGGCTTGTGGATACAGCGCTCGGAAGAACCAAGGTGGTTGTTCTATAAACATAAGAGTCTTTATTAATAAGTAACAGGTAATAGGTAATAAGTAATAACCGTGCGGCTTATGGCGCAGCTTATTACTTATTACTTAATACTTATTACTTAGTTTTTATTTCCCTTTCATTCTCGCAACGTACTCATTGTATAGCTGGTCGAGTTGTTCCGAGTAATGTTTAGCCAATTCTTCTGATTTGTATTTCTCCATTAGGCGTACTTCTGCGTCAAGCAGTCCTGCGTTGTACATGAAGTTTTCGCTGGCGATGGAAAGTTGGTAATCAGTCAGGCTGAGATACCAGATCATGTATTCGAGAGACTTGTTGGCAAGTTCGTCGATGATCTTGTTCGCTTTTTCGTTTTGTCCCAGCTGGTAGTAGGCTTCCGCCATTTGGAAGGCGCCGTTTGCCCAGTCATACGGTACGTTGTATGACGGGATCATCTTCTCGGCGTAGTCGAGTGCGGCGAGTGCCTTGTCTTTTTTGCCTTCTTTGATGAGCTGTCCTACGAGCTGTGTGAAGATGCGCCGGTGTGTGTAGCACATACGCATTACGTTTTCGTCGATGTAGATGCCCGGTTTCTCGATGCCGCCGAACTTGAACTTGTTCATCAGGTTGTCGTACATCTTTTCGCTGTCGATCTTGCTGTTCAGCTTGTCCGTATCGAACGGAGTGAAGCGGTATGCCAGACCTTCCTGCGTGAAGTGGTTGTCCATGCCGAGGTGGTTTTCACTGCCTACGGTGATAGCCATGTAGATGGGACGTTCCCAGTTGGCGTTGGCAAGCATTTCGAGCATCATCAGTTCGCTCTTGTAGAGGGCGCGTTTCGGGTTGCCGTTGGCGTCTCTCAGCAAGATGGTCATGTATTCGGGGATGGAGTCGCCCAGCGCTTCCGGTATTTTCATGCCGGAACGGCGGACAGCTTCCTTGTCGATCTTCATTACGATGCTGTCGGTAGGGATGACGCGCAGCCCTTCCTTATCCGAACGAACCCAGTATTTGAGGATATTCTTCAGTTCATACGGGTTTTCTCCGAACTGTTCTTTCAGTTCGTTCATCGCTTCCGGATTTCCGTTTTCGAGCGCGCTGTCTGCCTGTGCATACATCTGGTCGATATTCTTCTTTACTTCCGGACGGATGGGGATGTATTCGTTCTGGCCTTCGACGTATTCCACACGATCCCAAGTGATCGGGAGTGACGGAGAGTCGTAAGCGGGACGTTTCATCTGGTCGATGTACCAGTCGGTTTGCAGGTAGCTGAGGTTACAGGTACGTGCATCGGTACGGAAACCTTCTGTCTCCTGATTGTACCACAACGGGAAAGTATCGTTGTCACCATTGGTGAAGATGATCGGATTTCCTTCTTCCTGCAAGGTCATCAGATAGTTCTGACCGAAGTCACGGGCAACAAAGCGTCCGCTACGGTCGTGGTCGTCCCATGTCTGTCCGGCCATTTGGATGGGGACAAGCAGACAGAGTACTGATGCGAGAGCGGCAGCCGGAACTTCTTTCATCTTGCAGTAATCGCGTAACATACGGATGATACCTGCGACTCCCATACCTACCCAGATGGCGAAGGCGTAGAACGAACCGGCATACGCATAGTCACGTTCACGCGGCTGCGCAGGTGTCTGGTTAAGGTAGAGCACGATGGCGATACCTGTCATAAAGAACAGGAAGAACACCACCCAGAATTGCTGGATACCCCGCTGGCTGTGGTATGCTTGCCAGAAGAGTCCGATCAGGCCGAGCAGCAGCGGCAGGCAGTAGAATACGTTGTGTCCTTTGTTGTTTTTGAGGTCCTGCGGAAGCAATTCCTGGTTGCCCACCAGCAGATTGTCGATAAATGGGATTCCGGTGATCCAGTTACCGTGTTCTATTTCTCCGCTGCTCTGAATGTCGTTCTGCCGTCCGGCAAAGTTCCACATAAAGTAGCGCCAGTACATGAAGTTGAGCTGGTAGGAGAAGAAGAACTTGATGTTTTCCCATTGGTTCGGTACGTTCACCATCACCATTTCGCCGCATTGGTCGTATGGGACGTCATGCCCCTTGATGTCTACCCACTGCTTGTAGAGTGAGGAGTGCGCGGAGCTGTACATACGGGGGAAAAGCATATTTTGCGCGTATTCGTATTCGATACGTCCCGGCAGTTCGATGTATGAGTCTTTTTCGTCCGGTGAAGTCTTTTCTTTGCGGACGTATTTGCTTCCCGTCTGTGACTGGCGGGGGACGCAGTATCCGTCTTTCACGTCGAGTGCCACTTTCGAGGAGAAAGCAGGACCGTAGAAGAGAGGACGGGTTCCGTATTGTTCACGGCCGAGGTATTCGCCCAGCGTGAAGATATCTTCCGGAGAGTTCTGGTCCATCGGTGTGTTGGCGGTAGAACGGATCACGATCAGTGCATAAGAGGAATAACCGATCACGATCATCATGGTGCACAGCAATGCCGTATTCATGGTACGGGCGGAGATGCGCCATTTCTCTTTGATCTTTTCCTGTACTTGCGGAGCAAGGTAGATGCCAAGAATTGCGATCACTACGACACCGATAAGGATGCTGCTTACGCCGTGTCCGTAGAATGGAATACCCAGCAGGGCGATGGTCAGAATGAATGAGATGGCCATGCGGAGTCTGCTCTTTTCGGTGTAGCTTTCGTACACACCCCAGATAAGGGCGGCGGCGAGCAGAATGATATAGACAACGACGCCGGAGTTGAACGACATGCCGAGTCCGTTGACAAACAGCAGTTCGAACCAGCCGCCGACTTTAACGATACCGGGCACGATGCCATAAAGCACGGCTGCTACGAGTACGCCCGATCCGAGCAGGGCGAGCAATGAGCCTTTGGCAGTGGCGTTCGGAGTTTTCTTGTAGTAGTACACCAATACGATTGCCGGCAGACAGAGGAGGTTCAGCAAGTGAACACCGATACTCAGTCCGGTCAGATAAGCGATCAGAATCAGCCAGCGGTCGCTGTGAGGCTGGTTGGCCACATCTTCCCATTTCAGAATCAGCCAGAATACAACGGCTGTAAAGAGGGAGGAGAAAGCATATACTTCGCCTTCTACGGCAGAGAACCAGAAGGTGTCGCTGAAGGTGTAGACCAGTGCGCCGACCAGTCCGCTACCCATGACAGTGATAAGTTGTCCTTTCGTGATGTTGTTCTCGTCGGTGATTACCAGTTTGCGTACCAGATGGGTGATGCTCCAGAAAAGGAACAGGATACAGGCACCGCTCATCAGTGCGCTCATGTAGTTTACCATCTTCGCTACGGTGGTTACATCGGAGGCGAATTGAGAGAACAGGTTCGCTACCAGCATGAAGAAAGGTGCGCCGGGCGGGTGTCCTACTTCCAGTTTATAACCGGTAGTTATAAACTCGGGACAGTCCCAAAAACTTGCGGTCGGTTCTATTGTCAGGCAGTAGACCGTTGCCGCAATGATGAATGTAATCCAACCCACGAGGTTGTTTATAGTTCTGTACTGTTTCATTAGCACTATCTAGATTTTTCGTTAAAAAACAGATTACGTGGGCGCAAAGATAGTGATTTGTAAGGATAATGAGGCAGAAAGTAAGAAATATTAAGTAACGGAAAGGTGATTTACTTTATCTTATGCCCTTTTAGTGAAACGGGGGAATCACTAAACAGTATAAACAACAGTAGGTATAAAGATACTAATTTTGTATCTTTTATATTAAGCATTGAATCATTTATTGGTTAATAATACTTGCGTTGTCAGACATTAATAGCTGACTTCTCAACTGTTAATACCTGAGATGTCAACTATTAACATCTGACATCTCAATCATTAACAGTTGAGAAGTCAGTTGTTGCTGCTTGATGTGACCGTTGTAAATGACTGATATGCGGTGCAGCCGTTCTTTGATGTAGCACCGGCAAATGAATGTTTAGTGATGATGATGATGTTCACCGAGAACGCGGTGTGGCAACGTGCCGTGTCCCAGCAGTTCGATGGGGCAGTTGAAGTTTCTTTCCAGCCATTCTGTGGAGACGCCCGTGTCAGGGTGGTAATCCAGTGTCTCGTTGACGCAGGCAATGGATTTCACTTGTTGCAGTACAGTGCCGATGTCGTGACTGACAAGGATGATGGCGCATTCTTTGTTAATCTCCGCCAGCAGTTCGTAGAGACGGGCTTCGAAGCGTTTGTCGATATACGTGCTGGGTTCGTCAAGAATCAGTACCGAAGGGTCGGAGATGATGGCGCGTCCTAGCAGTGCACGTTGCAGTTGCCCGCCGCTAAGCTGTCCGATGGAACGGTGTTCGAGCCCTTCGAGTCCCATGCGGGTGATGATATGCTTGCCTTTTTCTCTTTGCTCGGGAGTGAAACGGGAGGTGAGGGATTTCTGGATACTTAGTCCGGAAAGTATCACTTCCTCTACCGAAATCGGGAATTTCCGGTCGATGGTGTTATATTGCGGCAGATAGCCGAGGGAAAGTGGAGAGTTGGAAGTGGAAAGTTGAGAGTGGGAGGATGCTTCTGTAGGGGCATGGAAGATGATTTCTCCGGCTGTCGGTTTCAGCAGACCGAGGATGCACTTGATGAGTGTTGTCTTACCGCCTCCGTTCGGACCGATGATGCCCAGAAAGTCCCGTTCGTAAATGTTCAGGTTGATGTCGTGGAGTACGGTACGGCCGTCGTATCCGGCAGCAAGGTTCTTTATTTCGATAATCGGTTTCATGTTTGGAGAATTACTTCGTTTATGTATCATTCGGTCATTAACGCTATGGAGGCCCGTTGTTATTCGGGGTCCATAGGTGTGAGAGCTTTGGCTACGTTCAGCATTTCCGTTTCCCAGTCGTAGCTTAACGGGTTGATGGGGACTACCTTTGTGCCGGTTTGCTGTGCGATGGTTTCCGCGTTGCGCTTGTCGAACTCCGGTTGGACGAAGATGACGCTTACTTTCTCCGATTTGCACAGGTCTATCAGTTCTTTCAGATGGGCGGGCGAAGGTTCTTTGCCTCCTTCTTCGATTGAAATCTGATGCAGGCCGTAGTCACGGGCAAAGTAGGAGAGAGCCGGATGGTAAATCATAAAGGCTTTGGCCGATTCCGGAGCGGAAAGTTGCCGGCGGATGAGGCTGTCGGTGTGCTGGATACGTTGGCAGAGGGAGTCGTAACGTGCCAGATAATATGCTTCGTTGGGCTTGTCGAGCATACAAAGTGCCTTGAAGGTGTTTCCGGCAAGGATGAGGGCGTTGGCGGTAGAGTTCCAGATATGCGGTTCTACGGCGTGGTTGTGCCCGTCGTGGTCATGATGTCCTGCTGCGTGGTTGTGCTCACCGTTGTTCAGAATCAGGTCTATGCCTTTCGAGGTGTCGAATACTTGGATATGAGGGGTGTTATTCATCAGTCGGTCCATCCAGGTCTGCTCAAAGCCGATGTAGCCGATACGGAGATAGGCTTTGCTGTCTCCCAAAGAGACAAGTTGCTGAGGAATAGGGTCGTATGTCTCCGGACTGGAACCTTTCGGGACCATGCTGACTACCGTGAATTTATCACCGGCAATCGCTTCCGTGAAGTAGCGCTGCGGTTCGATAGTGACGGTAATGACTGGTTTCGCTTCTTCGCTGCCGCTTGCTTTGGACGTGCGACCCGTGCAGGCTGCCAACAGGAGGCAGGAGCCGAGAAGAAGGAGTGTTTTCAAATCTTTTAGTTGTTGTTTCATGACTATTGTATTAATATCGGGGGTTGATTCTGTTCCAGTTTTCGGGCACGTAGTATTTCCCGCTTTCCTCCCGGAGGACCGGGAAGGCGCTCTACGGTAAAGCCTGCGGCCTGTAACATACGTCGGATGACTCCTTTGGCACAATAAGTGGTGAGGATACCTCCTTCATTTAATAAAACATATAAACGGTTAAATAGTTCCTGCGACCACATTTCCGGCTGCTTTTCCGGAGCGAAGGCGTCGAAATAGATAACGTCAAATGATAATGGAGAATGGATAATGGATAATGGAGAATAGCTGCGCTGGGTAGTCCATTCATTAACGTCGGCTTGTACTTTGCAGAGAGTGAAGTGTGGGGTAAAGGATATTTCTTCTTCCCACGGCGATGTATGGATTGCTTTGAACAGGCCGATAGCTGCTGGTTGTTCTATATATCCCAGTTGCTCCACCATCTGCCATTCCAACGGGTAGAGTTCAAGTCCTGTATAATGTACGTTACGTCCGCTTCTTTCTGCTTCTTCAAGTGTAAGCCAAGCATTCAGCCCCGTTCCGAAACCGATCTCCAGAATATGCGGAGAGGGGGTAGCGGAGGCTTTCAGTCCCATATTGATGAAAATATGCTGGGACTCCGTACGTGCTCCTTTGGTCGAATGATAATGTTCATTCAATTCCGGAACAAATAGGGTGGCGCTCCCGTCATCAGTCTTTTCAATCACTCTTTTCATCTCAAAAAACCTATTACCTATTACCTGTTACTTATTACCTATTATTTCATCCCGCAACGACGTTCCATGCGCTTTCCAGTACGTACAGAAGCAGAATGTAACGTATCAGTTTGCCGACAAACATGGAGGCGGTGGTAAGCCATATATTACTTCGCATAAATCCCAGTGCGATGGAGATCACCTCTCCGATGGCCGGCAGGAAAGCGAAGAATGCCATCAATGCTCCTTTTCCTTGCAGGAATCTTACCATCTTGTCTACTTTCTCCTTCTTTACTTTGAAGTATTTCTCAATCCAGCTTATTTTGCCCAGGCGCCCCATATAGTAGCAGGTCATTCCGCCTGCCGTATTGCCGAGGGTGGCAGCCAGTATACAGGCAGTGGGTGGCAGTCCGAGTTTTACCAGTGCTACCAACACCAGTTCAGAACTGAATGGTACAATACTCCCTGCGAGTAAGGCCGAGATAAACAATCCCGGAAGTCCCCATTCGATGAGGAGTTGTATCGTTGAGTCTATAAAAGCGTCCATACGTTAAAAACAAATAAAAGGATGAGGCAGACCGTAGCAACAATGAAGAATATATTCGATGTTTTATTGTTGGTCAGCACAAAAAGGTGGCCGATCAGTATGCTGTTGCTTATCATGAGCAATGGCAAGAGATTGCTGCATTGTGACGGCTGTAGCACAATCAGTACGAAGAGAAAGAGTGTCACGTCTATGAGAAACTGTAAATAGGCGCGCGTACGTATCTTATCTTCGAATCCGGCAACGACGCAATGGGCGGCGCTGACGATGAACAATACAAACAGATAGCCGAGAGTCGCCAGCTCCCACGGCTGGAGTATCTGTAGGTTGAATATATCTCCAAAAGTAGCCAGTTCTTTGAAAGGATGATAGAACAGCCCTATCTGATCGTAGAAGAAAGCGTGTCCGAACAGCATCCAGTAGGGCATTGTCCATCCTACCAGCGCGCCACAGAAACTACGGAACGTAAGTGACTGAAAACGGTGCGCCTCAAACAACCAGAGCACCGAGAAGAAGGTGAGCTGGGGAAAGAGAATGCTCCCTGCACCGATAAACAGGAACGAGTAGAACAGATATCCTGACGCCTGTGCCTGCTGGTAACTCTTGAACAGGAAATAGATGGAGAATAAAAAGGTTATGGCGGCAACGTTTCCGGCATATAACAGGTGCATCTCCGGACAGACGGTGACCAGCAGAAAATAGATAGCTGTCTGCACGGAAGCCCGCATACGGATGATACTGAACCGGTTGTTCAGCTCGATCAGGAAATAGCCGATAGCCGCGTAAATCAAGAAACTGACAAGATGCTCCGCCCATGCGGGGAGCAGCAACGTGCGGGCAGACTGCCAAAGCACGGAACCGCCTTCTTCGCCCGCTGTCATGGTGAGTTCGGGCAATAGGACAGAGGTCAGCACCCAACAAAGGGTGCAGATGAAAATCGCAGCAGGGAGTGTCCACCGCCCTGCTGTGACCAAACCTTGTAGTCTCTTGCTTTTCATTATAAGTCGAATCCGATATCGCGACGGAAATATTTCTTGTCGAAGTCGATCATATCTGCCACTTTATAGCTCTGTGCCAGCGCTTCTTCCTTCGTTGCGCCATAAGAGCAGACGGCGATCACACGTCCTCCGTTCGTTACGATTTGTCCGTCTTTCATGGCTGTTCCGGCATGGAAAATGATGCTTTCGGTAGCGGCAGCCTGTTCCAGACCGCTGATAGGGAAGCCTTTTTCGTATGCTTCGGGATAACCGCCGCTCACAAGGATCACACAACCTGCCGAGCGCGGGTCCATGACCAGCGTCTTTTCGTCAAGGTTGCCTGCGGCTGTACCTTCCAGCAACTCCACGAGGTCGCTCTGGATGCGGAGCATCACGCTTTCCGTCTCCGGGTCGCCCATGCGGACGTTATATTCGATCACCATCGGTTCGCCTTTTACCCGGATCAGTCCAAGGAAGATGAAGCCTTTGTAGACGATATTTTCTTCTTTCAGTCCGTTGATGGTAGGTTCGATGATGCGGGTACGTACTTTTTCCATGTATTCTTCGTCGGCAAACGGAACCGGAGTCACGCTGCCCATACCACCAGTGTTGAGCCCTTTGTCGCCTTCACCGATACGCTTGTAGTCTTTCGCTACGGGGAGGACTTTGTAGTGTTCGCCGTCGGTAAGCACGAATACGGAACATTCGATACCACTCAGGAACTCTTCAATAACGACTGTGGCCGATGCGGAGCCGAACATACCGGCAAGCATTTCCTTGAGTTCTTTCTTTGCCTCGTCCAGTGTGGGGAGGATCAGAACGCCTTTTCCGGCACAGAGCCCGTCAGCTTTCAGCACGTATGGGGCTTCCAGCGTTTCGAGGAAAGCCAGACCTTCTTCGAGATTTTCGGCTGTGATACTTTTATATCGGGCCGTCGGGATTTGATGACGCATCATGAAGCCTTTGGCAAACTCCTTGCTGCCCTCCAGCTGTGCTCCGTTGGCGGACGGACCGATAACGGCGATATGTTTCAGTTCGGGACGGTTCTGGAAGTAATCGTAGATGCCTTTTACCAACGGGTCTTCGGGACCTACTACTACCATTTCGATGTTTTCTTTCAGGGCGAAAGCGCTGATCGCTTCAAAGTCGGTAGCTTTGATGTTGACATTCTCGCCTACGGCGTTTGTTCCGGCGTTTCCCGGAGCGATGTACAGCTTTTCAACTTTCGGACTTTGGGCAATTTTCCATGCCAGTGCATGTTCGCGGCCGCCCGAGCCTAGTAATAATATCTTCATAATGAGTATTAAGTTATAAGTTTTCAGTTATGAGTTTTTCGGTGTGATGCTGTGAGCTGTCAATTATAGGTTGCTATAGGTTCTGCTCAAAGTATCGGGTGATTTTCTCGTGCAGATGTACACGGTCGCGGCCTGATACGTTGTGCTTGTGGCACGGATAGATAAACAGGTCGGGATAGGTGCGGGCATCTACACAGGCTTTCATGAACGACAGTGTGTGCTGTGGTACGCAAGTGTCATCGTGGTCGTCATGGATAATGAGCAGATGACCTTTCAGTTGTCCGGCAAGGTTCTTCAGATTACACTCTTTGTAGCCTTCCGGATTGCTTTCCGGAGTGTCCATATAACGTTCGCCGTACATCACTTCGTAATATCCCCAGTCGATGACAGGTCCGCCGGCTACGCCTACCTTGAATATTTCGGGGTAGCGGAGCAGCAAGGCAGTGGTCATGTGGCCTCCGAAGCTCCATCCGTGTACACCGATGCGGTTTCCGTCTATGTAGGGGAGGGACTTCAGAAATTCAATGCCTTTCACCTGGTCTTTGCCTTCTTCGATGCCGAGGCGGCGGAAGGTGGCGTTTTCGAATTCCAGTCCACGGTTGGCACTGCCGCGGTTGTCGAGGGTGAACATGATATAGCCTTTGTTAGCCATATAGATATCCCATCCGCGGGAGCCGTTCAGCCAGCCGCCGGTGACGAGTTGTGCGTGCGGGCCGCCGTATACGTAGACGATGACCGGATACTTTTTGTTCGGGTCGAAATCTGCGGGTTTGGTGAGGCGGTAGTATAAGTCGGTCGTTCCATCGTCGGCTTTAATAGTACCAGTTTCGATGGTCGGCATCTCGTAGCCTTCGTATGGGTCCTTGGCTGTCAGCAGGTTGACTGTTTTCAGGCTTTTGGTATCCACGATGTCAATGCGGCGCGGAAGGGTAGGAGTCGAATAACGGTCGATGAGGTAACTTCCCGATGCGCTGAGCATTCCGTTATGTTCTCCTTCTGTGGTAGAACGGAAGCTGAACGGGAGGCTGCGCTTTCCTGTGTTGACATTTACTGCAAAGTTATTGGAGCCTGTGCCATCCACTCCTTGGAAGATGACTTCTTTCCTCTTGGCGTTGAAGCCCAGAATGTCGCCTACCAGCCATTTGCCTTCGGTCAGTTGCTTCGTCGGGATGTATTCGATATGCTTGCCGCCTGCGGCATCGCTTTTCCATTCGCCTTTGAGGCTGGAGGTGAGGTCGCATAAATATAGATGGTTATATCCGTCGCGCTGGCTTTGGTAGATGAATTTATTGCTGTCCCACGGTAAGAATACGATGGGGTGCTGAGGCTCTACATACTTGGGGTGCGTTTCTTCCAGCAGTTTGCCCAGTAACTTGCCTGTCGTTGCATCGTATTGGCAAAGTACGGCGTGGTTCTGGTCGCGGTTCAGTTCGATCAGATAAATGCTCTTTTCGTCCGGTGACCAGCTGATATTGGTGAAGTAACGGTCGGTCGGATCACCTGCATTCAGATAGATGGTCTTGCCGGTGGAGGGGTTGTAGACGCCTACTTTTACTTGGTGGCTGGTCATTCCTGCCATCGGGTAACGGACGTTATTCACTTCTCCTACACGTGCGGTGATGTCTACAAGCGGGTATTGCGTCACCATGCTTTCGTCCATGCGGTAGAAAGCGAGCAGGTTGCCTTTCGGGCTCCAGAAGGTACCTTTGTTGATGCCGAATTCATTGCGGTGGACGGATTGCCCGCAGACGATGCCTTCGGGTTCGTCGGTGATTGCCTGTTCGTTCACATACAGGTTGTTGTTGACTGTGTAGGCTACGTTTCCGTTGGCGACGCAATAATCTTCGTTGGCTGCTTTATCTTTCAGCTTCAGTGTGCTGACAATCCGGTTGTTCTCGAAATCGTATACGATATACTTACCGGATATTTTCAGTAACATTTGCGGTTTGTCCGCCCACGGGTAGCGGATTGAGTACGGGGTCGGCAGCTTCCCTGCTTTATTGTCTGCCAGTACTTTGTTGATTTGTCCGAGGGTAGTCAGCACTGTCTCTTTCCCTGTTTTGGGTTGAACTGTGTAGATGGTGTCGGTACTCGGTTTGATACACACGTCTCCCCACCATTGCAGGCCGTACAGGTTTTCTGCATAACGGTAGGTCTCGCCGCCCGGAATCAAGTCTTCCAGTGTCAGCTTTTTGATTTCCTGTGCCATAACATTGAATCCGATTGGTAGCGCCAGCAATATCAGAATGGCTCTTTTTCCAATTTTACTCATTGCTTTTATTTATCTTTATTGGTTTTAAATCCTTCTATTTTACCCTGTTCAGGAGAGTTGTCTTTCTCTGTCGGATGATACGTCTTTTTCGAGATATTCAATTCGCTTTCTTACTCATCAAATGATAAGATCGCAAGATGCGACCTTATATTGTCTATCAATAAGTTAATGGCATTTTTTTAGTGAGATGCCGTTAACTATCTATGAAATTACTCTTCTTCCTTCTTCGGTATCCTAGGCTCCCGATTTCCTCTGAATTCTCTCGGAGCTCTTGAATCTCTTTCCCCACGAAACTCGCCTCTAGGCTTTCTGTCCCTGTCATCCCGGGTAAAGCTTCCTTCTTCCCGTCTTGGCTTGAAGTCACTTTCCCGACGTGGCTTGTACTCTCCTTCTCTGCGTGGCTTGAATTCCCCTTCTCCCTCCTGACTCTTGAACTCCTTATATTTCCCGTCGAAAATCTCGTATTTGCGGAACTCGCATTCCAATGCGCCATTGAACAACGGCACTTTCTTGCTTGGTTTCAGCCCGATCTGATCGAAGCATTCTTCTCTATAAGAGAGTACCCAAGCCTCGTTTCCTACAAATGCATGCTTCAGACGTTCGCCAATCATCTGGTACAGTCCGAGCAGGTCATTGGTAGAGATACGTTCGCCATAAGGAGGATTCATCACGATGATGGACTTCTCCTGCGGCTGTTCGAATTGCTGGAACGGTTGCAGTTTCAGCGTCACATCTTTGGATACACCCGCCGCTTTTATATTATGCGTCGCTATTTCATTCGCTTTCGGACTGTTATCATATCCGTAAATCTTATGGGTGAATTCGCGCTCCTGACTATCATCATTGTAAATCTCATCGAACATCTCCGAATCGAAATCCACCCATTTCTCGAATGCGAATCCTTTGCGGAATACTCCCGGAGCGATGTTTCTTGCGATCAGTGCAGCTTCTATAGGAATCGTGCCCGAACCGCACATCGGGTCAATCAGGTCACATTCACCGCGCCATCCTGTCATCAGAAGCATACCGGCAGTCAATACTTCGTTCAACGGAGCATCTACCTGTTCCTGGCGGTATCCGCGACGATGAAGCGACTCTCCGGAAGAGTCCAGAGACAACGTACAAGTGGTATGTGCAATATGGATATTGAGTAGTACATCCGGATTATTGATGCGTACCGACGGGCGTTTGCCTGTCTTTTCACGGAAATAGTCCACGATGGCGTCTTTCACTTTGTACGAAACGAACTTTGAATGGCGAAATTCTTCGCTGAAAACAACCGCGTCTATCGCAAACGTCTTGTTCACATCAAGATACTCTTCCCATGGAATGGCCTGTATCTGGTTGTAAACTTCATCAGCATCCTTTGCCGTAAAATTCTTGATCGGCTTCAGAATGCGGATAGCAGTACGGAGGCAGAAATTTGCCTTGTACATCATACGCTTGTCTCCTGTAAATGAAACCATGCGACGTCCTATCTGGATATCGTTGGCTCCTAGTGTTGTAAGTTCTTCAGCAAGTATCTCTTCCAGTCCTTGGAAGGTCTTGGCTATCATCTCGAATTGTTCGCTCATATATAGTTTATTGATTTTATTTCTTTGCTTTTGTCTGTACAATCTTTGCTCCGGCGGGAATGTTTTCCGTTACCCAGATATTTCCTCCTACGGTTGCGTCGCTTCCGATAGTAATTCTTCCAAGGATGGTGGCGTTTGAGTAGACTATGACATTGTCTTCCAGTATCGGGTGGCGGGGGATACCCTTGATCGGTTTTCCGTCGGCATCCAGCGGGAAACTTTTTGCTCCCAGGGTGACACCCTGATATAATTTGACATTGTTCCCGATAATGCTTGTAGCGCCGATCACGACACCCGTTCCGTGGTCTATGGTAAAGTGACTGCCTATCTTCGCTCCCGGATGGATATCGATACCCGTCTCACTATGAGCCATTTCCGTGATCATGCGAGGAATCAGGGGAACACCCAGTTCCAGCAGTTCGTGCGCAATACGATAGTTGCTGATTGCCTTAATGGCGGGATAGCAGAAAATAACTTCACCGTAGCTCTTGGCGGCGGGGTCACCGTTGTAGGCAGCTTCTACGTCCGTAGCCAGTATTCTTCTCATGGCGGGTAGTTTACTGATAAAGTTCGCAGCCAGTCGGGCGGCTTCTTCTCTTCTCGACTCCGAGCAGACATTGCAGTCTCCTTCAGCCGTACTGAAACATAGTCCGGCCAGGATTTGCTCTGTGAGCAAGTCAAATAACTTTTCGATATTTACACCGATGTGATAATTGATTGTCCGGCTGTTGATGGTGGAATTTCCGTAGTATCCGGGGAAGAGAATGGCACGTGAAAGCTCGATAATTTCATACAAAACTTTAGCAGAGGGCAATGGTTCGCCATCTTTATGTTGATGAAACAGCCCTTTGTAAGATTCGCTTTCCGATAGCTCATCGACTGCCTGTGTCAGAATGTGGGTAAAGTTCAATGGACTCATTAGGTCAGTTACTCATGTTTATATGGGGACAAAGGTATTAAAAAAATAATAAATTTCGTTGAGATTCAATATAATTAATGTATTTTTGTGGCATTCAAAATTCAACACGGACAAGGGGATGAATAAAGCGAAATCTACTATGAAGCTATTTGGGTTGATAGGGTTGTTGATATTGTGGAACTGCAGTTGCGTGGATAGGCACCGCAGTCACGCTTTGTGTGAACAGTCACTTATCGATTCTTTAGAAGTCCGTGCACAAGATTCCCTGTTTTCCAACTTACCTTATTCACGTTCTTTATTGCGTAACGCAATGCGTCAGGCACAGGACTCGATGAGTTATTACCGCTTGATGGGATTGTATGGAAAGACTTTCTTCATCTCGTCCGATTTCGACTCTATCCTCTATTATAACCGCCCTGTAAAAGAGTATGATAAGCGTGCAGCTGCCTGCCCGCGATGGAATGATGTGCTTTCGGATGTGTATAACATTGAGGGAAATGTCTGGATGCAACTCAATCAGCCCGATTCGGCGGTTGCCTATTATGAGAAATCCTATGCTTACCGTCTGAAAGGAGATAAGGCGCATCTTCTGTCGGATATCTGTATGAATCTGGCGGATGCCCATCTGCATCGTGGCGAACTGGCACATACCGCTTCCTATTACCGGAGAGCATTGTTTATCTGCGACTCCCTGCATCTGTCGGAACATTCCAAATTTCCGGTCTATTGCGGACTGGGACAGACTTACATGGACTTGCGTGATTTTGATTTGTCCAATCATTATTACGAACTGGCAGGACAGTTTTTTGATGAAATGACAGTCAGCGAAAAGTGGGTGTATCTTAATAATCGGGGAAATCATTACTATTATAAGAAAGATTATCAGGAAGCCCTGGTCTATATGCGGCAAGCAGCGGAGCTGATAGCGGATTACCCGCAAATGGTATTCGAAAGCAATCTTTCGAAAGTTAATCTGGGCGATCTTTATCTGCTGACGAATCGGCTGGATTCTGCCGAAAACAATCTGAATGAAGGTTACCGTTACTTTTCGGAGATAAAGAACAACTCCGCCATGCACTACATTGAAACCCTGATGATTGAGCTTTCTCTGAAAAAAGGAAATATCGCTCGTGCCAGGGAAATGATAGCACGGACTGCTTCTACCGGACATGTGGATGCCAATATGCTTACTATACGCAACCAGTATCTGCAACATTATTATGAAAAGGCAGGTGACTACCGTAATGCATATGAGTATCTGAAACGTGATTATCAACTGAATGACTCCATCCGTAGCGAACGGATTCGTACCCGTGTAGCCGAACTGGATATGCGTTACCGTCAGGACACGATCGTATTGCGCAAGGAAATGCAGATTCAACGACAAGCGGGTGAAGTGCGTGTATTGAAACTGAGCATGTATATCTGGGTGCTTGTCTGCCTGTTGCTGGCAGCCGGAACGGTGGTGATCATCTGGTATATGCGGAAAAAGCGGGAGTTTCTTCGTGAACGTTTCTTCCAACAGATAAATCGCGTCCGTATGGAGAATTTGCGGGGCCGGATTTCTCCCCATTTCACTTTCAATGTGCTGGGGCGTGAAATTAATCAGTTTAATGGATCGGAAGAGGTGAAGAATAATCTGATGGAACTGGTCAAATATCTCCGCCGGAGTCTTGAACTGACAGAAAAACTAAGTGTTTCTTTGCAGGACGAGCTGGATTTTGTACAGTCATATATCCGCCTGGAAAGTGGACGTGTCAGCGAAGACTTCACAGTTTCGGTCGTAGTGGAGGAGGGGTTGGATGCAAAAAGTATAATGATTCCTTCCATGATTGTACAGATTCCGGTAGAGAATGCGATTAAGCACGGGCTGGCCGGAAAAGATGATGAGAAGGAATTGACTATCCGTATTTCCCGTGAAGGAAAAGGAGTCCGTATCGTGATTTGTGATAACGGGCGGGGGTATCTTCCGCAAGTGGCTTCTTCGACCAGAGGAACGGGAACGGGGCTGAAAGTGCTCTATCAAACGATACAGCTACTCAATACAAAGAATAAAAATGAGAAGATACGTTTCAATATAGATAACCGAAACGATGGGCAGACCGGTACGCAAGTGTCGGTGTTTATACCGTTTCATTTTTCTTATGATTTATGATGAATGCAGAAGATAAATATAAAGTCGTTATTGTAGATGATGAGCGTACGGCAATCGATGCTTTGCGCAGAGAACTGGGCGCTTATCAGGAACTTGAAATAAAAGGAACTGCAAATAATGGCGCAAAAGGCAAGAAGATGATAATGGAACTCCGTCCGGATCTGTTGTTTCTGGATGTGGAACTTCCGGATGTGCTGGGGCTTAACTTGTTGAGTGAGATGCGCGATGAGGTGCTGTGGGATATGAAAGTTGTCTTTTATACTTCGTATGATAAATATTTGCTTCAGGCTCTGCGTGAGTCCGCCTTCGATTTCTTACTGAAACCTTTTGAGACGGAAGATCTGAAAGTTGTTATAGAGCGCTACCGGAAGGCTGTAGCTTCGATACCGGCAACTCCTTCTTCCTCTTTTTCTTCTTCTGTCAGCGCTTTGATGCCGCAACAGGGAATGTTTATGATCAGTACGGTGACAGGATTCAAGCTTTTGAGACTGGAAGAGATCGGTTATTTCGAATATTTGAAAGACAAGCGGCAGTGGCAGGTAGTCCTGTTCAATCAGACCCGATTGAATCTGAAGCGAAATACAAAAGCCGAAGATATCATTGGTTATTCACAAGCTTTTATTCAGATCAGTCAGTCGGCTATTGTCAATGTTAATTATCTGGCGATGATTGATGGGAAGTGTTGTCAGCTCTATCCGCCTTTTCATGATAAGAGTGATTTGGTGATTTCCCGAAGTTTTCTGAAAGGGTTGCAGGACCGGTTTTTTGTGTTGTGACAATTACTCCTTAAGATAGATGCGAAAACGCCGTTTCTTCATCAGGAACGGCGTTTTCTATTTGTTAGAATATTAGAATGAGAGAGTATGTTGTTAAAAAAATGCTGTTACAAATTAGTATTGTCCATGGTCACTGTCATTTCTGGAACTAACACGTAAGCGCGTTTCTTATTGTTCCATTTATAGTAATTGGTTGTTACAGTTTTTCCTTCGTATGTATAATTGATGCGGAGATCTTTTTCCCATTCCTCTTTGGTGCTGTTCCATTTCAAGGTCTCGCTTTCAATCATGCGCTTGTTGTCATCGTACTTATAGTTGTACTTCATATAGTTGGCAAGTGTACTTCCGTTCATTTTGTAAACGGTCTGACCTACCATTACTCCATTTTCTTCTACTGGATTATAAACCAACTGACCATCATAACTGCGTGCAGAAGCAACAAAAGAGGTCATGAGAAGAACTACGGATAGAACAAACATTTTTAAAGATACTTTTGTTTTCATGGCTATTTGATTTTAGTATTATTCTTTCATTTGTCTAGTAATACTCTTGTATTACGCTGCAAAGTTATATATTTATTCGGTATTTATGCAAAAATAAAGCTAAAATAATATCAAAATGTCAGATGATGGCTAAGGTGATACCTTGCTTTTTGCCAAGATTGGTGACAAAAAAATATCCGGCAGTCAACCTGCCGGATATAGAATGAAACACTTCGTTGGGGAAGTGATCTTTTTCCTAGCTTTCTGGATAGTGGGTTAAATAATGTTATAACTCATCCTCTCCATTATTTAGCTGATTTATCCTGTTTTGTTATGGCAGGATAAACCTTGTTTTAGTGTGCTTCGAGCCAGTTCTTGCCCCAGCCGCAATCTGCTTTCAAGGGAACGTGCATACGGTAAGCGTGTTCCATTTCCTCAATAACGATCTCTTCTACACGTTCTTTTTCGTTGACGGGCACGCTGAAGTTCAATTCATCGTGTACTTGCAATATCATTTTAGCTTGTATGCCTTCTGTCTGGAATCGCTGATAAATGCGTGCCATTGCTACCTTTATGATATCTGCGGCGCTTCCCTGAATCGGTGCGTTGATGGCGTTTCGCTCGGCATAGCCGCGTACAACGGCGTTTCGTGAGTTAATGTCCGGCAAGAAGCGTTTCCGGTGGAAAATCGTTTCTACATACCCTTTCTCCTGAGCTATCTGGATACTCTTCTCCATATAGGCTTTCACGCTTGGATAAGTTTCGAAATAGCCGTCGATCAGTTCTTTGGCTTCCTTCCGGTCTACGTTCATTCGCTCTGCAAGGCCAAATACGGAGATGCCGTAGATGATACCGAAGTTGGCGGTTTTCGCTTTGCGTCGCATATCGGAGTCTACGTCTTTCAGGTCGATCTTATATATTTTGGCAGCTGTAGCTGCGTGGATATCATGATTGCTGAGGAAGGCGTCGATCATATTCTTGTCTTCGCTGAGATGTGCCATGATACGAAGTTCTATCTGCGAATAGTCGGCAGAGAAGAACAGGCAGCCTTCGTCAGGGATAAATGCCTTGCGGATTTCCTTACCGTTCTCGTCGCGGATAGGAATATTCTGCAGATTCGGGTTACTGGAGCTGAGGCGTCCGGTAGAGGTGACGGTCTGGTTGAAAGACGTGTGTACCCGTCCCGTGCGTGGGTTGATTAGTTGGGGAAGTGCATCGATATAAGTTCCCAGCAGTTTCTTCAGTCCGCGGTGTTCCAGAATCTTTTCTACTACGGGATGTTTATGCCGGAGGCTTTCGAGCACTTCTTCCGAAGTGACGTACTGACCGGTTTTGGTCTTCTTCGCTTTTTCGATGATTCTTAGTTTGTCAAACAGTACCTCGCCTACTTGTTTGGGCGAAGCGATATTGAAGGTTTCGCCTGCCAGTTCATAAATTTCCTGCTCGATGCGTTGCATCTGAGCGGTGAAATGAACAGACGATTGTTTGAGCGCTTCCGTATCCAGCAATACCCCATTCCGTTCTATATTGACCAATACGGGTACAAGCGGCATTTCGATATCATAAAACAAACGTTCGGCATCGTTTTCTTTCAGTTCTTTCTCCAGGACGTTTTTGAGCTTCAACGTTACGTCTGCATCTTCGCAGGCATAGCGGTAGACATCCTTCGGGTCGAGATCGCGCATGTTTTTCTGGTTCTTCCCTTTCGGACCTATCAGTTCGTCGATGTGGATGGTCTGATAGTGAAGATAGATTTCTGCCAGATAGTCCATTCCATGACGAAGTTCCGGTTGAAGAACGTAATGGGCGATCATCGTATCAAAGAGCGCACCTTTCACTTGCACTCCGTAATTTTCAAGAACGATCATGTCGTACTTGATATTTTGTCCGACTTTCAATGAGTTCTCATTTTCGAAGATCGGACGGAACTCGTTGACGATTTTTAATGCTTCCTCACGATTGTCGGGGACCGGCACATAAAAAGCCTGATTTTCGGTGATAGAGAAACTCATTCCGACCAGTTCGGCGTCCATTGGTTCCGTTCCTGTAGTCTCCGTGTCTAACGAGAGAATTTTTGATGTAAGTAACTTTTGAATGATTTCAGCTCTTTTCTTCTCTGTATCAATGAGTTGGTAGTCGCAATTAAGCGTTTCTAACGTCTCTAGATTCGATTTTTTGGCTTCGCCTGCCTCATTGCCCGTAAAATTCGCAAATAAATCGCCTTGTATGGCTCCTCCTTCTTCGGGAAAAAGTGGAAGAGGAGAGGGAGCACTTTTGGCCGTTGCCGTTTTGCTTCCGGTTGTCATTGTTACTCCGCCGGCAGAATTTTCTTTTTTCAGTACCCGGTCGATCAGTGTCCGGAATTCCAGTTCTTCAAAAATTTGTCGGAGTGAATCTTCGTCTGCCTGTTCGCGGACGAGCTTGTCCATTTCGAGTTGGATAGGAACATCGATTTTGATAGTGGCAAGGAATTTGGAGAAAGTAATCAATTCCTTATTGGTTTCCACTTTCGTTTTCAAGGCTCCTTTCAGTTGGTCGGTATGTTCCAGCAGATTTTCGATACTTCCGAATTCGGCGATTAGTTTCTGGGCAGTCTTTTCACCGACACCGGGACAACCAGGGATATTGTCGGAGGCATCGCCCATCAGTCCGAGCATATCGATTACTTGTGCGGGCGACTGGATATCGAACTTCGCTTTCACTTCTTCGATGCCCATCACTTCAAAACCTCCCGTATGTTTGGGGCGATACATGAATACGTTGTCCGTCACCAGCTGGCCGTAGTCTTTGTCGGGAGTCATCATATAGGTGGTGATGCCCTGACGTCCGGCTTCAGTGGCGAGAGTTCCGATCACGTCGTCGGCTTCGTATCCTGCCACTTCCAGAATCGGGATGCGGTAGGCGTGGATGATATCCTTTATAATAGGTACGGAGAGGCGGATAGCTTCCGGAGTTTCTTCACGCTGGGCTTTGTATTGCTCGAAAGCTTCGTGGCGGAAGGTAGGGCCGGAGGGGTCGAAGGCTACTCCTATATGTGACGGATTCTCCTTTTTCAGCACCTCTTCGAGGGTATTGACAAATCCGAGGATAGCTGAAGTATTGAACCCTTTGGAGTTGATTCTGGGATTCTTGATAAAGGCGTAATAAGCCCGATATATCAGTGCATAAGCGTCTAAAAGAAATAATTTATTGTCTGACTCCATAGATTTAATTAATTTTTCATGGTAAAAGTACAAAAAAATACCGTATTAAGCGTTTTATTATTACTTTTGTGCTCAAATAGTGTTGTGAATGGATAGTATCTCTCTTATCAAAACCCCGATAGAAGCGGAACTGGAGGATTTTAAAGCTCTTTTTGACACCCCTCTTTCCGATTCGAATGCATTGCTCGACAGCGTAATAACTCATATACGCAAGAGGAATGGCAAGATGATGCGTCCTATTCTTGTCTTATTGGTAGCACGCCTTTATGGGGCTGTGACTCCTGCCACCCTTCATGCGGCAGTTTCTTTGGAATTGCTTCATACAGCCAGTTTGGTGCACGACGATGTAGTCGATGAAAGTACCGAGCGTCGCGGTCAGCTTTCGGTAAATGCTGTATTTAATAATAAGGTATCTGTACTGGCGGGTGATTATCTGCTGGCTACAAGCCTTGTGCACGCGGAGCAGACTAATAATTATGAGATTATCCGTCTGGTATCTTCGCTGGGGCAGAAACTAGCTGAAGGAGAGTTGCTTCAACTTTCGAATGTAAGTAATCATAGCTTTTCGGAGGAAGTTTATTTTGACGTAATACGTAAGAAAACAGCGGCTCTTTTTGCCGCTTGTGCCGAGGCGGCTGCCTTGTCAGTGCAGGTGGGTGAGGAGGAAGTCGCTTTTGCCCGTCTGTTGGGCGAATATATTGGTATCTGTTTTCAGATTAAGGATGATATTTTCGATTACTTTGATAGCAAGAAGATCGGCAAACCGACTGGTAATGATATGCTGGAAGGTAAGCTGACGCTGCCTGCCCTGTATGCATTGAATACAACGAAAGATGCGTGGGCGGAACAGATAGCGTTCAAGGTGAAGGAAGGTACGGCAACTCCTGATGAAATCGTACGTCTGATTGAGTTTACCAAAGATAATGGAGGTATTGAATATGCCTGTCGTACAATAGAACAATATAAAAAGAAGGCCTTTGATTTGCTGGCTGCCTTGCCGGATTCAAATATTTGCCTTGCCCTGCGGACTTATCTGGATTACGTGGTCGCCCGTGAGAAATAACTACTCCCCACTGTTCCTGAGCAGAGAGTAACACAGGATTAATTCCTCCCAATCTTCAATTTTATTCGATTTCATCGCTCCTCCGATGAGGAAACTTTTGTCTATTTCTTCCGGTGTGCGGAGGATTTCGGAGCATAACGTGCTCGCCTGTTCGATGTATTCCCATGCTTGTTCTTTGGTGATGTAGCCGCAGTCTTTGGCAGCCCGGGCCAGCCCGACAACTTGTGCCATATCCCATCCGATCACTCCTCTCTCTAAGTCATTAATCCATACAATCGGCTCTCCTCTTTCTTCTATATACTCTTTGAATTTGTATAGATTTCTGCCCTGTTGAATGAATCGGTCTACTCCGTAGAAGCGTTCGCGGATGGTGTTTTCAAACTGGTTTAGGTTTTCGGTAGAGAGTAAATAGGGGACCATAATAGAATAGGAGGCTCTGTCGCCTTCGTTGATGAGGAATAGGAATAGCTGGCAGGAAGAAATTGCATCTGTGCAATGGAACTTATCTGATAATAGTTTACTTAGTTTTTCTGGGTGTACTCCGGTTTCCATACAGTTAAGATAGAAGCCATCCAGTGCAGCCTCCATATAACCGATGCGCAGACCTTGTTTCTTTCTGGTGCCGAGTATCAGATTTAAGGGGTTATGGTTAAAACGTAAGTTCTTTGTGTGTGACTTCATTTTATACTTTTTCGCTTATGGTTAACTAAAAAAAGCGTGAGAACTGCTGCTATATGTCTTTTCCTGGGGCTTCGGCAAGCCGTTATGATGACATAAAAGCAACAGTCTCACGCTCCGTTCGATATATAACAAAAGTATATACATGAAGGTGCGTGAGACCCGTTTGCTTATTACCACTCATAACTTTGAATTTTGCCGAATTCCAGGAATCAGGTAATAAAAGAAACGTTCTCTAATACAGATGATTAACTATGTTAGCATAGCTACATCTATGACAAAGATAATGAAAATAATGGTTTTGTCCATAAGTATCTTTAGTTTTTATTATATAAAAAATACCGCGCTTCCTTCCATAGGAACGGAAGGTGAAGCGCGGTACGGCATACTTGATTGCTAATGTAATTCCTTAGAAGAATTTGATCTCTTCGCCCTTGATATCGGAGAGAAGCAAATTGGCCAAACGACTGGTACCCAGACGGAACAACCGGTTGTTCAGCCATTCTTCGCCTAATATTTCCTTCACAATAGTGTAATAAATGATTGCATCATGGACGGTGTTGATGCCTCCTGCCGGTTTGAAGCCGATCTTGTTGTTTGTTTTTTGATAGTACTCCTTGATAGCTTCGCACATCACATAAGCGGCTTCCGGGGTAGCGGCAGGCTGTTGCTTTCCGGTCGATGTCTTGATGAAATCTGCACCCGAATACATGGATAGGATAGAGGCTTTCTTGATGTTGGAGGCGGTTTTCAAAGCACCTGTTTCGAGGATTACCTTGAGGTGGCGTTCCTTGCAGGCTTCTTTTAATTCCTGAATTTCTTCGCACATTGTTTCGTAGTCACCGCTCAGGAATTTACCGATAGAGATAACAATATCTATTTCGTCCGCACCGTCAGCGATAGCCAGTGCCGTTTCCGCTACTTTCACTTCGATGAAAGTCTGAGAAGAAGGGAATCCGCCCGAAACACAAGCGATATTGATGCCATCTACTTGCAGTGTATTCTTTACAATATCCGCGAAATTGGGGTATACGCAGATGGCAGCGACGTTCTTCATATCGGGGAACTCATTGTCGAACTCATTCACTTTTTCGGTGAAATGCATCACGCTTTCATCGCTGTCCGTGCTGTTCAGCGTGGTCAGGTCGATGCAGTTGAACAGGAGTTTTTTGACTTCTTCCGTATTGTTTTCCGGCACTTTCTTTTCAATCAGGTCAGCCACCCGAGCCTGTATGTCTGCATCGCTCAGATTGGTGTTATACTTTGCCAATGCGGCATCATACTTGTTGGATTGTGAGCTATTCTCTTCCATGATCGTTCAGTTTTGGGTTATTGATATGTCTTTTATTATCTCGTTTCGTTTTCTTTTCCAGGCTTTCCCTGAAGGCTTTGGTGATGTCTACGCCTGTCTGGTTGGCGATACACAGGAGCACCCATAAGATGTCTGCTATTTCTTCGTCAAGGTTGTCTTTCTCGCCTTCTTTGAAAGACTGGTCGCCGTATTTGCGGGCCATGACACGGGCCAATTCTCCGACTTCTTCAGTCAGTATGGCCATATTTGTCAATTCGCTGAAGTAGCGGACACCGTATGTCTTTATCCATTGGTCTACTTCTTTTTGAGCTTCTTCCAGGGTCATAATTGCTGTTGGTTTATGATGATTAGTTTGATGTTTGGAGCCTGTTTATCACTCTTCGAAGAGCTTTACCGGCTTTTTCATCAAGGTTTTACTCTTTATTTTTGGTGTCCATACATATAGTAACAGGACCGTCATTTAAAAGTTCAACTTTCATGTCCGCTCCGAAAGTTCCTGTGCCGATTTCTTTTCCCAGCGCCCTGCTCAGGTCTTTGCAGAACCGTTCGTAGAGTGGGACAGATATCTCCGGCTTGGCGGCTTTGATGTATGACGGACGGTTGCCCTTCTTGGTAGAAGCGTGCAATGTAAACTGACTGATAACCAGAATTTCGCCTCCGTCTTCCAGGATGGACTTGTTCATTACTCCGTTTTCATCGTCAAAAATACGCAGATTTACTATCTTTTTGCAGAGCCAGTCTATATCTTCCTGTCCGTCGGATTCTTCAATGCCGACTAATATCAGCATCCCTTTTCCAATGGAAGACTTGCACTGTCCTTCGATGGTTACTGATGCGTGGCTTACTCGTTGTACAACTATTCTCATTGATATTTTCTCTATTCTATTGAATGTTACGAAAGGCAAATTTACGAAATTAAGAAGAAAAAACGATGGATTGGAAGGAAATATTATAGGAGATAAGTATTAGGTATTAAGTATTAACCGTAGCTGTCATTCGGAAGCGTGTCTGTCTGTTGTGCTGAAGCATATCTATTAGGACGACAGATGTATTTGCCTCATAACTTGATTGAGTTTGCTTTAGAACCGTATAGACATGAACATAAACTCTATAACATTACCGGTAGTACTCTATGTGGTTAGAAATCAATGGTATATAGTTTCCTATGATTTCTTTTAATGGAAACTGTCGTTTCCCGGCGAGGGAACGGCCGTTCCTTTTAATGGAAACGACCGTTCCTTTTAAAGGGAACTGGCGTTTCCTCCGAGGAAACTAACGCTTGCCCCATATGATACTGATACTTGATTTATATGGACTAACAATTTAGCGTATAGTCACATAGAAGTGAGCCTATTCGTTGCTTAACCCTTTTTTTACAGTCTGAGCCTTCACTTCTCCTATGACCTTTGCGATTTCTTCAAGGGATGCCTCTTTGATTCGTTTTACGCTTTTAAACTCCTTCAATAGGACTGTTTTTGTCTTTTCTCCAATCCCTTTAATGCTATCCAGAGCCGATGCGACCTGTCGCTTGCTGCGCTTGTCGCGGTGGAAAGTAATCGCAAAACGGTGTACTTCATCCTGAATCTGCGTCAGCAGACGGAATAAAGAACTTTGTTGTTTGATCCCAATCGTCTGTGCGGGAAACCCGAAAAGTAGCTCTGACGTGCGATGCTTATTATCCTTAGCCAAACCGGCAATCGGAATATTCAGATGCAGTTCATCCTCGATTACTTCTCTGACGACTTCCATTTGTCCTTTACCACCATCGGTAATAATCAGGTCGGGAAGGGGAGAATTTTCTTCAATGGCGCGCTGATAACGTCGTCTGACCACCTCTTTCATGGAAGCGTAATCATCCGGTCCCACGACCGTCTTAATATTGTATTTACGGTAATCTTTCTTCGATGGTTTCGCCTTTTTGAATACTACGCAGGCAGCTACGGCATCCGATCCTTGTATATTCGAGTTATCGAAACATTCAATCTGCAAAGGTGGCTTGTCTAAATGCAGTTCGTTTTGTATTTCTTTCAGCAGACGCATACTGCGCTGCTCCGGGTTCAGTTTCTCGGCTTGTTTCAATCGGTCGGCCTTATATTGCTTCACATTTAGGATAGAAAGATCGAGCAGTTTTTTCTTATCTCCCCTTTGAGGAACGGTGAAAACGACATTATTCAACTCCAGATCAAGTTCGAAAGGAACAATAATCTCCCGTGAATGGCTCTTGTAGCGCTCCCGCATTTCAATAATGCCTAGCGTCAGTAACTCTTCTTTCGATTCATTTAGCTTCTTCTTGTACTCAAAGGTGAATGCCTGATTGATGGCGCCATTGGTGATGTGCAGATAGTTGACGAAAGCCGAATTTGAATCGTCTTCTTCGATGGAAAAGACGTCGATATTGTGCAGGACAGAACTTACTACCTCCGATTTAGACCGGTAATTCTCTATCAGCAGATACTTCTCCTTAATCTTCTGAGCCTCTTCAAACTTCATTTCATTGGCCAGTTCCTGCATCTTTTCTACCAGCATACGGCTAATATCCTGCGTATTTCCTTTCAAAATCTCTTTGATTTCATCGATGTTCTTCAGATAATCCTCGTGCGATTGCAGTCCAACGCATGGTCCGGCGCACTTCTTGATGTGATACTCCAGGCAAACCTTGAACTTTCCCGCCCGTATGTTCTCCGGAGAAAGGTTCAGATTGCAGGTACGCAACGGGTATAGATGCTTGATCAGGTCGAGCACCGCATACATCGAAGGAAGGTGGCTGTAGGGACCATAATAAGAAGAACCGTTTTTGATAATCTTTCGAGTCCTGAAAATGCGTGGAAAGTATTCATTCTGCACGCAGATGGAAGGGTAGGTCTTGTCGTCCTTCAGCAATACATTGTAGCGGGGCTTATATTTCTTGATCAGATTGTTTTCCAGCAATAATGCATCTTCTTCGGTGTTAACAACGATGTAACGGATATCGGCAATCTTGCTGACCAATACTCGTGTCTTGCCGGGTTCATGCTCTTTGCTGAAGTAAGAATATACCCTTTTTTTTAGGTTTTTAGCCTTTCCAACGTATATAATAGTCCCTTCTGTGTTCAGATACTGATAGACTCCCGGCTTTTCGGGCAGGTTAGCTACAATACCTCTCAGATATTCATTCGTTTTGGCTTCCAGTTCTGTATTCATAATCGTTATAGATGAAATAGCGGGAAATAAAAAAGGGCGTAGAGAATCTACGCCCTGCAAATATAAGCAATTTGTTTATAAAGTCAATACGGATTCTACTTCTACGTCATCTCCGAATACGGATTTGCCATTCAGGTCTTTCAATTCGATAATGAAGTTTACATATACCTTTTTAGGCTTCAGTTTCTTCACCAGTTCGCAGGCTGCTTTCATAGTTCCTCCCGTTGCCAGCAGGTCGTCGTGTAGTAAAACTACGTCGTTTTCATCGAGTGCGTCCTTATGAATCTGCACAGTGTCCGTGCCATATTCTTTGTTGTAGCTTTCTTCGATCACCTCTGCGGGAAGTTTGCCCGGCTTGCGGATAGGAATAAAACCTGCGTTCAGTCGGGTAGCCAGGATAGGCCCCATGATGAATCCTCTGGATTCTATACCTACTACTTTGGTGATACCTTTATCCTTGTACATTTCGAACATGATGTTCGATAATTCTTGCAAGCACCAAGGGTCTTTAAACAGGGTGGTGACATCGTAGAAAAGGATTCCGGGGATCGGAAAGTCAGGAATTTCCCGGATGCTTTTAATTAGCGTTTCTTTGCTCATAATCATTGGTTTATCTCGTTTCTTTAAATGATTTGTTTCACGTGAAACGTTGCCGCTTATCGGCCGGAAAGTACCAGCAATACGTTGATGTCGCTTGGTGATACTCCCGGAATCCGGCTCGCTTGAGCAATCGTTTCCGGATCAATCTTCACTAGCTTCTGACGAGCTTCCGTAGATAGCGACTGGATGGAAGCATAATCAAATTTGCCTTTGATCTTGATGCTTTCCAGGCGTGCCAGCTTTTCTGCTATCATTCGCTCTCTGTCAATATAGCCTTGATACTTGATCAGTATTTCTGCCGCTTCCAGAATCTCTTCTTTACGGTCGGAGTCTGCAGCGGTTGCTTTTTCTAATTCTCTTTGGAAGGCGGGGACATGTTCCGCGATATTCTCAATCGTGATTTGCGGACGATTGAGAATTTCGATCAGCTTACAGCCTTGACGAAGGGGAGTTGTTCCCAACTTTTCGAGGGCATCATTAATTAATGCCGGTTTCATCGAATAGTTCTTTGCGAAATTTACTATCTGCTCTAATGCCTCCTTCTTGGTCTTCATTAATTGGTAGCGATCCTCCCTTGCCAGTCCGAGGTGATATGCTCTTTCGGTCAGTCTCATGTCGGCGTCGTCCATACGGAGAAGAATACGGTATTCGGCACGTGAAGTGAACATACGGTATGGTTCGTCTACTCCTTTGGTCACCAGGTCGTCTATCAATACACCGATATATGCTTCGTCGCGAGCCAGTGTGAAGGCTTCACCACCGTGACAGTTGATGTGTGCGTTGATTCCGGCGATCAGTCCTTGTCCTCCCGCTTCTTCGTAACCGGTTGTTCCGTTCACTTGCCCGGCAAAGAACAGGTTTTTGATAATCTTAGATTCCAGCGAATGTTTTAATTGGGTGGGGTCGAAGTAATCGTACTCAATCGCATATCCGGGACGATAGATGACGATATCCTTGAATGCCGGTACTTTTTTCAGCGCGGCGATCTGAATATCCATCGGAAGAGAAGAAGAAAATCCGTTCAGGTATAATTCCTGTGTTGTTTCACCTTCGGGTTCGAGGAACAGTTGGTGCTGCTCTTTGTCGGGGAAGGTGACAATCTTGGTTTCGATGCTGGGGCAATAGCGCGGACCGATACTTTGAATCTGTCCGTTGAACAGGGGAGAATCCGGCAGCCCTTCGCGCAGAATCCGGTGCACTTCTTCGTTGGTATAGCAGGTCCAGCATTGCAGTTGCTTCAAATGGCGCGTACTGGTATTCATGAATGAGAACTTGTGGAAGTCGCATTCTCCGTCTTGTGTATCCATCAGATCGAAGTGGATGCTGCGTGCGTCGATTCGTACCGGTGTGCCGGTCTTCATCCTTCCGTAGGCAATGCCATGTCGGGCGATGGATTCTGTCAGCTGGTAAGATGCGGGTTCTGCCATTCTTCCGCCGGGCAATTGGTGGCGGCCTACGTGCATGAGTCCGTTCAAGAATGTTCCTGCGGTCAGTACGATACATTTCGCTTTGAATGTGACACCCCAAAGAGTGACGAGTCCGACTACTTCACCGTTTTCAACGAGCAATTCACAGACGGTATCCTGCCAGATATGAAGGTTGGGAGTATTTTCCAGTTTCTCACGCCATGACCAGATAAACTTGGCACGGTCGCATTGAGCGCGGGGACTCCACATGGCGGGACCTTTCGAGCGGTTCAGGATTCGGAACTGGATAGCAGTTTCATCCGTCACCAATCCCATCTGTCCGCCCAGTGCGTCTATTTCGCGTACTATTTGTCCTTTGGCGATTCCTCCTACTGCCGGATTGCAACTCATCTGTCCGATCTTGTTCATGTCCATTGTGATCAGACAAGTTTTGGAACCTAAATTCGCAGCGGCGGCTGCCGCTTCACAACCAGCATGTCCGGCACCAATTACAATTACATCGTACTTAAAATCCATTCTACCTTATTTATTATCAAACGCTGCAAAGTTACGGAAAAGTTGCGAGAGTTGTATCTTCTGCCGGTTTTTGCTTCCGAAATTTCGAGGAGGAGGCGGGGCGGGCGCAAAAAAACGCCGTAATTTTGGATTGGAAATATGCAAGATGTAACGTTTCTGGCTTCTTTTCTTTTGTGTCAAGGCTTCGATTCCTTTCAAAAAGAGATGTAAATGCTCTTTTTGACATTCTAGGCTTACTTTTTGTCACTTGAAAAAGTGCGCGGCCATGTGATGAAATAGAAGACGAACGGAGCGTTTGGACAGAATTTGTATCAAATCAACATTCGGATGTATGTTTTATACCCAACCTCCACTCTTTCTCTTGACATAAATCAAAAAAATAAGGTAAAACATGTTTTTTAGCATAAGAATTCTTGTTGTTTTCCAAAACACCTCTACCTTTGCAGTGTAGTTGTGAAACTACTGAGATTTTTAGGTATTAGAAAAAGGTAATAACAAAAGAGTAGTATTAGTTTATAAAATTAAGGTATTAGATTTTAAGATTAGTTTTTAGGAAAAAGATTGTTTTGATTAGGTATTAGGAAAAAAGTAGTTTTCAGGTAACAGGTAAATTGAGATGCAGAAAAAAGAATCCCATTTATGGGGGATTCTTTAGGTGGGGCGGAGTTATTCGCTCTTTTTTTATTTTATGCCCCTTTATTCTATTTTTTTATATGAGGGGTGAACTTACATACTGAAAAAACAGATATATTTGTAAGTCATATCTATTATAACCAGTTTTTGCAGTAATTTGAAGAGAGTCTTTTATTGTTTGATTAATCTTGTTGCCGTATGAGCGATAAAGATGATTTGATAGTAGCAGGTGTCAACCAGAAAGATAAGGGAATCTGGAGGGACTTTTATAATCGCTATTATGCGGCCTTGTGCTCATATGTCGAGAAAATCCTGTTCCTCACCGATGCCGTAGAAGATCTGGTTCAGGAGGTGTTTATATCCGTGTGGGAAGGTAAGCGTACTTTTTCCGACTCCCGTGAGCTGACTAATTATCTTTATCGTGCCTGCTATAATAATGCACTGTTGTATATCCGCAACCATCAGATTCATGATTCTATATTGAATGGCTTACCTCAGGAAGAAGATTTTGAAGACGAGGAAATGCTGTATGCTTTGACTGTGAAAGAAGAAGCTATCCGACAACTTTATTTCTATATCGAGGAGCTTCCTGCCGAACAACGCCGTATCATCCTGCTGAGAATTGAAGGACATTCGTGGGACGAAATCGCATCCCGGCTGGGAGTTAGCATCAATACGGTTAAAACTCAGAAAAGCCGTAGCTATAAATTCTTACGCGAGAAGCTGGCAAATTCCAGTTATTCTGTACTTCTTACTCTTATCTTTTATTAAAAACCGGGCTGTGCATCCTTGCTTTTGTAGGGGTGAAGTGACTGTGATGTGGCTTATTTAAGTGGATGAGCCGGTATGTTTAACAGGTAAACAAAGCTTGGTTAGCATTTTTAGTAAGCTATATGTGTTCGTTCCATGTCTGTAAACCATTCGGATTACGTACGTGAGTCCATGGGATCATGTCCGCAGAGCGATGGGACCATGTATGTGAAATGAAGTCTTGTCGGTGTCTTATTACATTGGTCCGGCATTGGGAATAGATTAATAAAGCAGGCATTTATGGTTAAATCAAGGACCTTTTTATGAAGTACAGCGCGTCATTCTTTTAGTAGAAAGTGACGATAAAATTTGAAATATTTTTGTTATCACTCTGTCGTCACTGCTTCTCGTCACTTTTATCGCATTGTATATCAATGAGCTAAGTCCGAAAGTGACGGATGATGATGAAATATGAGTTTCAAACTCCTTGATAAAAGCTAAAAAATACATCATTTTAATAGCGGTAACGGAAAAAAACAAATATTTTTTAAGATGCCTAATTGTCATTTATTGATGGCTGAATTTTGATTCCGAAAAGGGAATGATTTGTTAAATACGTCATTTTTGTTGCTGAATAATGTCATAATGATAGTTTTTCGTTCTTTTCTGTTTTCGTACGGAGAGTATCTCATAAAAAATAATCATCTTTTTGTCACCCATTTATGGACGTTATGTATAATTATAGTAAAGCAAAGATAAAATCCTCATTAGAAATAGATAAAATTATGAAAAAGTTAGAAAACACATATCAAGATGCCTCTTTGATAAAAAAGGCTCTTTTGGGAGATGCAAGCGACAAAGAGCAGCAGGTGTTGGAACAACGTTTATCTATGCATCCGGAACTGAAAGCCGTGTATGAGAAATTGCAGGATAGTGAGGAATTAAAAGATGCTTTTAATAAGTATAAAGAATATTCATCGGAAAAGGCTTACGAGCATTTCCTTCAACAAATTCAACAAAAAGAGAACTCGTCCGGTGGAAAGATCCACCGTATCCGGACATGGTGGTATGCTGCCGCAGCGATGGTAGTACTGGGAGTAGGAATTTCTTTTTATGCAGTGAATCATTATCAGGCAGTGGAGGAGTCCCAGGCACGTATCGCGCAAATCAAGCCGGGTAGCAAACAGGCAGTGCTGACTTTGCCCGATGGAAGCACTATTGATGTACAAAAGAAAGATATAAATGTAATAGTAGACGGCGTCCAGGTGAAATACAATAAAGGGGTGCTGTCATATCGACCGACCGTCACAACACAACAACACGAAGAAGAAAACGTCGATGAAAGTCCGGTGAAGTCAAATGAACTGGTTATACCACGGGGAGGAGAGAATACTGTCCTTCTTGCTGATGGAACCACTGTTCATTTGAATGCCGGTTCTAAATTGCTTTATCCGGTCCGTTTTGTCGGAAAGCGCCGAATTGTGACACTGGAAGGTGAAGCCTATTTTGATGTGAGAAAGGATGAGGAACATCCGTTTGTGGTCCGAACTCGTTTCGGAGAAGTAACGGTACTTGGTACGGCATTTAATATCAATGCTTATAATGATGCGGATGCATGCTATACCACTCTTGTATATGGGAAAGTAAATTTCTCGACACCCGATCAGAATACTATTACGCTGGCGCCGGGTGAACAGGCAGTCGCCTCTTCCCGTGGCATTGAAAAGCGGGCGGTGGATGTCAATGAATATATCGGCTGGGCACAAGGTGTATATGTTTTCAACAACAAACGGCTGGGCGATATCATGAAAACCTTCGAGCGCTGGTATGATGTTCATGTCTATTATGAGAAGGAGTCTCTGCGCGACTTGACTTATAGTGGTGACTTGCAGCGATATGGCACGATCAATACTTTCCTGAATGCATTAGAACTAACCGGCGATATCTACTATAGAATAAACGGAAGAAATATATTGATATATGAGAATGAGTAATATTGAGTTTTGATTTAAAAATTATGAAAAAAAGAAGAGTCTTTATGCTATGTCTTTTTGCATTGAGTATGGTTCTCAGTGCATGGGCACTTCCACCTGATGAGAAGAAAGTGACACTTGATTTGAAGGATGTGCCGATGGAAACATTTTTAAACACGGTAAAACAGAAAGCTGGAATCAACATGCTTTATAACTCTCAGATGTTTAAAGGAGTTGAACCGGTGACTGTAAAAGCTACCAACGAGCCTTGGAAGGAATTGCTGGACCGCGTTCTTTCACCTAAAGGTTTCACTTATGCTACCAAAGATGGTATTGTGGTCATCAAGAAGAAAGATCAGAAGACACGTACGTTGGAAGGTAAAGTGGTGGATGAACAGGGTGGCGAACTACCGGGTGTGACGGTACTGATACTGGGGAAAGAAAGAAATATCGGAACAATGACTGATGCAGACGGTGCTTTTTCTTTAGGACTTCCCGAAGGAGATGTAACAATTCGTCTTTCCTTTGTAGGCATGCAAACTTTGGAAATACATACTGGCAAGCTCAATCTTGATAAAGTGCATACCTTTAAGTTGAAACCCGATTCAAAGCAATTGGAAGAGGTGGTGGTAACCGGTTATGCAAAGATCAGCAAAAATAGCTTTACGGGTACTTCTGTGACGGTTTCGGCAGACCAGTTGATGTCGGTTTCCAAAACAAATGTTTTGGGAGCTTTGCAAACGTTCGACCCTTCTTTTCGTATTGCTGAAAATAATTTAGTAGGTTCGAATCCGAATAATGTTCCGGAGTTATATATCCGTGGACGTTCCGGTATTGGAACTACTCAGTTGGATGCGCAAAGCCTTTCTAAAACATCATTGAAGAACAATCCTAATCTTCCGACTTTTATCATGGATGGTTTTGAGATTAGTGTGCAGAAGTTATATGATATGGATCCTAGCCGTATTGAGAGCATTACTATCTTGAAAGATGCTGCTGCTACGGCTATGTATGGTTCTCGTGCAGCTAATGGTGTAGTTATTATTACAACGGTAACTCCGAAAGCTGGTAAAGTCAATATCGATTATAACTTTACTGGAACATTGGAATATCCTGATCTGACCGATTATAATATGATGAATGCGCGGGAAAAGCTTGAAACAGAGGTTGCGGCAGGTATGTTTAAAGCTAAGCCGGAAGCCGGTGCAAGTGAGCAAAATCGATTGGATCAAATCTATAATAGAAAGTTGAATAATGTAGTTCGTGGAGTAGATACCTATTGGTTATCGAAACCGCTTCGTACTGTATTCAATCATAAACATAGTTTGTATCTAGATGGAGGAACGGATGACCTGCGTTGGGGAGCTGACTTTTCTTACAATTCAGGAGATGGCGTAATGAAAGGTTCTTATCGTGATCGTATGTCGGGTGGGTTATCTTTATCTTACCGTTTCGGTGCTTTTCAGGTAAAAAACTATTTTTCTTATACTTATACTAAATCTGAAGAATCTCCTTATGGAAGCTTTTCTGATTATACTTCAAAGTTGCCATATGATGAGTATTTAGATGAGAATGGGAATTATTTGGAAACCACTACCTCATGGACTGGAGGAACAGAAGAGAATCCATTATATGAAGCTACGTTGAAAAGTTATGATCGTAGCAAATCATGGGAACTGATTAATAATACTGAATTATTGTGGAATATAGATAACTATTGGTTACTGAAAGGACAATTTAGTGTTACGAAGTCAAATTCAGATTCACGCCAATTTTTAGATCCTCGTTCAAAAAAGAATTCTGAACCGCTAAATGCTAACAATGTGATTTCTGGACAGTTGGATGTTGCTACTGCCAATAGCTTAAGTTGGGACGCTACGGCTACTTTATCATATAACCGAAATATTAAGAAGAACAATTTGAACTTCTTGATTGGGATTAATGCTACTTCAAGTACTGGCGATAGTTTCGGTATAGCTTATAAAGGCTTTCCTTCTGGGGAGTTATCTTCTCCGGGGTATGCGAACAAAGTACCTACATTACCAGTAAACTCAGATAGTAAAAGCCGTTTGTTCGGTGCATTAGGAACATTCAATTATTCGTTCGATAATATTTATTTGGCTGACGTTTCTCTTCGTTTTGACGGAAACTCGGAATTTGGTTCCGATCAAAGATTTGCCCCATTCTTTTCGGGTGGTCTCGGATTGAATCTGCATAATTATAAGTTTATGAAACAATTTGAATGGATGGAGCGCTTTAAGATTCGTGGAACATATGGTATCACTGGTAAGGTGGATTTTTCTCCCTACGAGGCACAGACAATTTATCAAGTAATCACAGACAATTGGTTTAAAACAGGTTTAGGTGCAACACTGATGGCATTGGGGAACAGTTCATTGGGATGGGAGAAGACGCATAATATGGATTTGGGGTTGGATGTTGACATGTTCAAAGGTTTACTTCAGATGAACTTTTCTTATTATCGTAAGAAAACAGTAGATCTGGTGAACAGTGTGACTTTACCTAGTTCTACAGGGTTTACCTCATACAAAGACAATATCGGTGAAGTAATGAATAAAGGTGTCGAAATTCAGTTGCGAAGCACTATCCTGAATTCAAAGGATTGGTATGTGGCAGCCTTTGTCAATATGGCTCATAATAAGAATGAGATAACCAAGATTTCTGATAGCCTGAAAGAGTATAATAAGAGGGTACAAGAGAAATATGCTGATTATAATTCCGGTATTAATAAAGGTAAAGCCGAATATAGTGCTACTTATTTACAGTATGTAGAGGGTGGGTCCTTAACGTCTATTTTTGGTGTAAAGTCGTTAGGTATCAATCCGGCAGACGGTAGAGAAATCTTTGTTCGTCCTGATGGAACGATTACTTACGATTGGAATGCAGCTGATCAAGTTGTAATTGGAAATGAAGAGCCGAAACTTCAAGGTACCTTTGGTTTTAATATGCGTTGGAAGCAATTCTCCGTATATTCAACATTTATGTATGAGCTTGGAGGACAACGGTACAATTCAACATTGGTAAGTAAGGTTGAGAATGCATATATACAAAGTAGCAATGTGGATCGTCGAGTATTAACAGGACGTTGGCAGAATCCTGGAGATTGTACTCCTTACGGACGTTTGCAAACAGATGGAGTGGTTGCAGTAACTCGTCCTACAAGCCGTTTTATTCAGGATTACAATGTCTTAACATTTAATTCTCTGACGGTAGGTTATGACTTTAATACAGAATGGTTGAAAAAAGCACATATTGGCTTATTACGTGTAGAATTGTCGGGTAATGATTTATTCCGTGTTTCTACTGTACGTGCCGAGCGTGGTTTGGACTATCCGTATTCTCGTTCTTTTGCAGCTTCGGTAAAGATGAGTTTTTAATAAACAATACTTAGAGTAGATGAATAATATGAAGAAAGTATATGCAATGATATTACTGACAGCTAGCTTGTTTACAACAAGTTGTAGTGATTGGTTGGATGTAGCACCAAGTAATCAAGTCAATGGCGATAAACTTTTCGAAGTTGGCGATGGTTATCGTAACGCTTTGAATGGTATTTATTTGAATTTGGGAACCTCCTCAATGTATGGTAAGAGTATTTCATGGGGGTTTATGGATGTAATAGCACAATATTATCAGTCGGGAAGTAGCTATATGAAAAGTACCTCGTCCTATTATAAAGCTGCTAATTATAAATTCGATGATTCAGATGTAAAAAGTATTATTTCCAGCATTTGGTCTGTTGGTTATAATAATATAGCTAACTGTAATAACTTGATTGCTAATGTAAGTGAAGCATCTCCTTCTGTGTTTGCAGAAGACGAGTTGGAGAAGAATATGATATGGGGAGAGGCATTGGGATTGCGTGCGTTAATCCATTTCGATATGCTTCGGATGTTTGCTCCTTCTATGCTTAAAGACGATGGCAAAGCCTATATACCTTATGTTGATGTATATCCTACTATTGTTCCTTCTTATGAAAACAATAAGGAGATTTTGAGAAAAATAGTTAATGATTTAAAAGCGGCAAAGGACTTGTTGGCAAAGTGTGATACTATTAAAGAAAACAAACATTGGATGTCCACCGAAAATCGTATGTTGGCTGTTAATAGTGGTACTAGTGGAGAACTGGCTAAGGATGTATTTTTTGCGTATCGTGGATATCGTATGAATTATTATGCGGTAACAGCGATGTTAGCTCGTGTTTATTGTTGGGCTGGCGAATATGGTAATGCTTACAAAGAAGCAAAAGAAGTAGTAGATGCCACTTATTCAACAGGAAGCACGTCTACAGCTTCTTGTTTTAACTTCTCTAATAGCTTGACCACTAATCGGAAAGATTATAATAGTATAATTATGACTTTCTTTAAGTCTACTTGCTATGAAGATTATCTTCCGTATATGACTAAAGGGAATGATGTGGTATTAGTTGTAAATACTACAAATCTTTTTGGTGATGAAGCTGGTGCTGACGATCGTAATCTTGATTTGTTTGGGGACTGGGATGGAGGAGATATTAAGTATTCCTTTAAATATGATATAAAAGAAGGTACTTCCGGTACAGACATGATTCCGGCTATACGCTTGAGCGAGATGTATTATATTATGGGTGAATATTTTGCTTATAAAGATGAGTTCTCTAAAGCAGGTGAGATGTTAGATAAAGTACGTTATGCGAGAGGTATTAGTACTACTAATCTAGCATCAAGTATTGGTTCTCTGGAAGTCTTTCATACACACTTGATAAAAGAAATGCGTCGTGAGTTTGTAGGTGAAGGACAGATGTTCTTTCAGTATAAACGTTTGGATCAGAAACCGAAAGATAATGTAGTCTTTGTATTTGACAAACCGAATAATGAAGACATTTAATATTGCTAATCAAAAGAAGAAACGATGAAAAAAAATATATTATTTGCTTTAATCTCTCTTTGTCTTTGGGCGTGTTCAGAGGATGAAATAAAACCCTATCAGGGAGAACAGTATCTTTATTTTAGTCAATTGATAAATACGACAAATGATTACGATAAAGAGAATGGATATATGGAGGTGTCATTCAATAATTATCCGACGAGCGAAGAAATAACGGTAAAGATTGGTATGAGTTTGATTGGTAAGCCTCTCAACGAAGATACTCCATATAGTGTAGTAGTGGTAGAGGAGAATGAAAAAGAAGATCCTACCCCAAATGCGGCTTCAAAGAATTTTCGTTTACCAATTAATCCAAAATTTGGAGCAGGATTGTCTAATGATACGTTAGAAGTTACTTTGGTGAAGACGGATGATTTGAAGGAGAATGTAAAATTGTGTCTGAAACTGGTTCCGAATGAATATTTCCAAGGAACAATGCAGGAATATGAAAAAATAAAAATTGTATTTAATAATGTGGTAAGTAAACCAGAGTGGTGGACTACTCAGGTCACAAGAGTATATTTAGGTACGTACTCTAGAAAAAAATATGAAGAATTTGTGAAGTGTACAGGAGTAACTAATTTCGGGGCATTAAATACGGCTGAGAAGAGAGCTTATTCATTGACATTTAAACGCTATATTGCACAGAATAATGTGATGGATGTGGATGCTGATGGTAAAGAATTTCCAATGACTGTGCCTATTAATTAATAAATAGACTACTTGAATATGAATATGAAAATAATATTTATCGTTATGTTCCTTTTAGGTATGGCATCTTGTTATGATGATAAGGGGAATTATGATTATAAAGAAATGAATGATATAGAAGTCTCTGTTTCAACAGAAACCTCTTATTATTCCTTGGGAGATAAGGTTATCTCAAAACCGGAACTAACTTTTGCTTTGGGACGCGAAAGTCAGAACTTAGCTTATGAATGGAGCTATGATGGACATGTGATAGCTCACTCTAAAGATTTGGAATGGGTGGCGGATACGGTAGCCAAAAATAAAGATCTGCGATTGGCAGTATTGGATAAGTCCACTGGAGTATCTTATTTTGGTTCAACGACAATCTCAATTAGTTCTCCATATGTGAAAGATGGTTGGGTTATTCTTTCTGAAAAGGATGGTAATAGTATGTTGACATTTATGAAATTCCAAACAGAAGAGGGAGTACTTAAACCTGTAGTTACTCGTGATATTTATCGAATGATAAATAAAGAACCGTTAGGTAGTCAGCCTGTTTCGATATATCCTCATTGGGTAGAGCAATGGGATGGTGAGGATCCAGGTATAAGTTGGCTATGGATAGCGCAAAAAGGTGGGCAAGGAGCTGTAGACGTATCAGGTAGTAGTTATCAGCGTGAAGGAGCATTGTCACAAATGTTCTTGGAGGGTTATCCACAAGATTTAGTACCGGAAGCAGTGATTGATTTGCAGTGTCTGACGATGGCCGTCGGCGAGGATGGTACAATTTATACACGTGTAAAAGAGAGTAATCTTCTTTTTAATACGAGCCGTTTTATTAATACTCCACTAACATCGGATGCGGAAGGTAAAGTGAAAGTTGATGGTCGTATGATTGCTTATGCTCCATTTTCAGGCCATGGAGGATTACTATTGTATGATAAAAATTCAAGTCAATATTTACACGTAACAGATAAGCTTAGCTCTAATGGAACTTTTAATTCGGGCAAAATACTAACATTGAATGTAGATGAAACGACATACACAAATCATCCTACATATGCTCGTTTAGATAATATGAAAGATTATACAGTACATTATGTAGGAGCGTGTGAATCGGACTCTTATGATTATGGTAAGATGATGTATTTTGCAGTAATAGAGCATAAGCAGTCTCATAAATTCTATATCCAGAAGTTTGCGGTAAGAGACTTTTCCGGTAGTACTACAGTAACTAGTTTGGCTACAACGTATGTGTCGCAGGTGGAAGCACCTGCTGAGTTGGGACAGATAATTGATGGTACTTCAAAGAATAGTTTCTCATTGTTCCGTTATCAAGATACATGGCAATACCTTTTTATTAGTAAAGGGAATGCCCTATATCTGTATTATCTGAAAGAAAATATGTTATTTAAGTGTGCTACATTTAACTCTTCGATTACTTCTGTTGATACACAGTTCTACAATAATCAATATATCATTGTTGGTTTGGAGAGCGGAGATGCCTATATTATGAAAGGATATACTTACAACACTTCTGATGAATATACTATTGATAAATACGTGATAAATAAGGGACAAACAATTCAAGTAACGGAAGTTGATGGGAAATTTGTTCTATATCACGAAAAAGATTTAGGACGTATTGTACAGGTACGTTATAAGCCTAATACAGGCAATGGATGGGATGATGATTTCGATTGGTTATAAACTTAAAAATGATAAAACCTTGAAAAAACTGTATTTACTTCTTCTGGTTGCACTATGTGGGGCGATGATCAGCCCCGCTGTGGCTAAGAAGAAAAACAAGAAGAAAGCTTCTACTGAAGCAACTACAAAGAAAGAGAAGAAGGAAACCAAGTACGACAAACTGTTTAAAGACAAGAAAGTCACCACGGCTAAAGGTTTCATTACTCTTCACAAGTTGGACAATAAAATCTACTTTGAATTGCCGATTAAGGTGATGAATCGGGATATTCTGCTTGGTTCTACCATCGTGGAAACGACCGATAACCAGTTCGGCTGTGTAGGAGAGAAGTCAGGTGATCCTTTTCTGATTCGTTTTGTGCAACGCGACTCAACTATTACATTGCGTCGTGTACAGGCAGGGCAGTTCTCTGAAGATCGTGAAATCAAGAAGCGCTTGGTAAGCAGTACCATGCCGGCAATCGCTGAAACATTCGAGATCAAAGCATATAATAACGATAGCACGGCAGTGGTATTCGATATGACAGACTATCTGCTGAGCGATAAAAAGAACCTTTCTCCGTTCTCACCATATTCAATGATGGAGATGATGGGAGCCGATATTAGTAAGGATTTTGAGAAGGAAAGCTCATTTGTTCAGGGAGTCAAAGGCTTTGAGGATAATGTGAGTATACGTTCTTTACTGACCTACAAAATCAGCGTGGGTATGAAGGGAAATTATGCAGTGAAGAAAATGCCGTTTACTGCGGTTATGAATCGTAGCTTCATTCTGTTGCCTGAGCAACCGATGCGTCCCCGTTATGCTGATTCACGTATTGGTATTTTTGAACACTCTGTAGTAGAATTTGCTTCCGAAGGTCGTGGGTTGCGTACTCGTCACATTGCTCACAGATGGAATCTGGAACCATCGGATTCGGCAGCCTATCTCCGTGGCGAACTGGTAGAACCAAAGAAACCTATTGTTTTCTACATTGATGATACTTTTCCGTTGAGTTGGAATAAATATATCCATAAAGGAGTTGAAGTATGGCAGAAAGCATTTGAGAAGATCGGTTTTAAGAATGCCATCATTGCAAAAGATTTCCCGAAAGATGATCCGAACTTCGATCCGGAGAATATCAAATATTCCTGTATACGTTATGCTCCGTCTACGGTGGCCAATGCGATGGGACCTTCTTGGATAGATCCGCGTTCCGGAGAAATCATTAATGCATCTGTTACGGTATTCCACAATATTGTGCAGTTGGTTCAGTACTGGCGCTTCTTGCAGACTGCCCCTGCTGATGAGGAAGTACGTGATGTTGTTTTGCGTGAAGACTTGCTGGGAGATTGTATCGCTTATGTGCTCTCGCATGAGGTAGGACACACATTGTCATTGATGCACAATATGGCAGGTTCTTCTTCTATCCCTGTGGAATCTTTGCGCGATCCGAAGTTTACTCAGGAGTTTGGTACGACCTACTCTATTATGGACTATGCCCGTAACAATTATATTGCTCAACCGGGTGATAAAGAGAGAGGCGTGCGTTTGACTCCTCCGGAACTGGGAGCGTATGATTACTATGCTATTGCCTGGCTGTACACCCCGATTTTTGAGGCTAAAACGGCAGAGGAAGAAATTCCTATTTTGGATAAATGGATCAGTGAGAAGTCTGGAGATGTTAAATATCGCTATGGTAAACAACAATTCAGACGTCGTTTTGACCCAAGTTCAGTAGAGGAAGACTTGGGAGATGACCCGGTGAAAGCTTCTGAATATGGACGTCGCAACTTGCAATATCTGCTAAAGCATATCAATGATTGGGTAGCGGATAAGGATAAGGATTTTGAGTTCCGCACGGCTGTTTATGACGAAATTGTATATGCTTACGTACGTTATTTGACTTTCGTTTTGGGAGATATCGGTGGTATTTATCTGAACGAACGCTATGACGGTGATCAGCGTCCAAGCTTTAAAACTGTATCGAAGCAACAACAAAAAAAGGCTCTGAATTTCTTATTGAATGAACTGAAGGACCTTTCGTGGCTGGATGCACGCGAAACACTGAAAGAATTCCCTATCCGTACTTCTGTGGCCATGCAGATGGAAGATGCAATTATTGATGGTATCTTGTCTCGTTGTGGTGCGGTGGCTATCTGTTCGGGTAAGGCGACATCAGCTCCTTATACTCAGAAAGAATATCTTGCCGATATAGAACGTTTTGTATGGGCTCCTACCCGTGCCGGAAGAACTTTGACAGAAACAGAAATGCGTTTGCAGATGAATTATCTGACGAAGCTGATTGAAGGTTCGGTTGCAGGGGTTGCAAAGAATGCTACCCGTAAAGGTATCGCAGATATGTATGCTCACATTGAAGTGCCCGAATGGCTGAAAACTGCTTCGCGCGAACGTTTCGGAATCATCTCGGAGGAATTTATGGGATGTTTTAATAACAAGCCTCGTGAGATGCAGGCTGCCCGTTTGGAGGAAATCAGTGGATTTGATGATGATGTAGATCTGAAAGCACCGATCGAACCGATGGAACATATATACTACGGTGAGTTGAAGAAGGTTCGTAGTCTGGTTGCAGCGAGTGCTTCTACCGGTTCGGCTGATACACAACGCCACTACCGCTTATTGTTGTACAAAATTGACCAGGCATTAAAATGATAGGAAGTATGAGAAACAGATATAGTAAGATACTTTGTTTATTGCTTCTTTTTGCATGTTGCCTGCCACAGGAAGGAAATGCTTTCTGGCCTTTTAAAAAGAAGAAAAAAGAAGATAAGAAGGAAAATCTGACACCATATCAGAAGCTGTTCAAGAATAAGAAAGTTCAGACAGCACACGGGCTGATGACTATCCATAAGGTGGAAGGGAAAGTGTATGTGGAGTTCCCGGTTGCCATGTTAGGACGTGAGATGCTGTTTGCTTCTTCTATTGAAAATACGAGTGACGGTGGTGAAGGAGCTCCCGGACAGTTAGGGGGTACCGATGTACGTTTCCGTTTTGAGATGATCGATTCAACTCTTGTGGCACGTATGCCTTTATTGAGTAAGCCGGTAAATACCAGTGGTGATGCTTATATCGCACGTGCGTTGGACAATGCGCATAATCCGGGTATTTTCAAAAGCTTTAAGGTATTGGCTTGCACTCCGGATAGTTCTGCACTTGTGGTAGATATGAAGGGATTATTTTTGGAGGGATCTGCTTTTACCAAACCTTTCCCTTCGACATCGGCTAACGGATACTATGGATTCGTGTCGCGCGATCATTCTCTGCAATCGGATAAATCTGCTATTTTGGGTGTATCGGCTTCAGAAAATCATATAAGTGTACGTGAAGAGTTGTCATATACTGTCGACCATACGCTGATGGGAGCATACAATATGTACAAAGACGTACCGTTGACAGCGGTCGTCACTAAAATGCTTTGTATTCTGCCCGAGGAGCCGATGACTCCTCGCCTGGCTGACTCACGTTTGGGATTGACTACACAATTGAAAAGTGATTATTCAGGGGCAACTCAGGAAGTGAAGAGTATACGCTATGCAAAACGTTGGCGTATCGAGCCTTCCGACTCTGCTGCCTATCGCCGTGGCGAGCTGGTTCGGCCAGTCAAACAACTGGTGTTCTATATCGACAGTCTGATGCCTGTCAAATGGAATCCGTATATCAAGGCTGGTGCGGAATCATGGAATAAGGCATTTGAGAAGATCGGCTTTAAAGATGTTATTTGTGTGAAAGAATTCCCGAAGAATGACACATTGTTCAATGCAAACAGCTTTGACTGTATGACAATACGTTATTCGGCTTCTTGGCTGAATTCGGCACAGACAACGATACACTCAGATACACGTACCGGTGAAATATTGAACGCGTCTATTCTGATTAATGCAAATATGATCAGTGTTCAGTATGCTGACCGTATAGGGGCCACTGTTGCTATTGATCCTCGTGTGCGTACTACTGTTTTCCCGCAGGAGATACAGGGTGAGTTGATTCAGGCTGCTATTGCTCAGGCTGTAGGAACCGGACTGGGACTAACAATGAACTGGGGAGCTTCCTGTGCTTATCCGGTGGATTCGTTGCGTTCGGCAAGTTTTACTCAAAAGTATGGTCTCGCTTCTTCTGTTATGGGAGGCGTAATCATTAATGACGTAGCTACGGAGGAGGATGTTCGTAATGGAGTGTGTCTGGTTAATACAAAGCCTGGTCCATATGACGAACTGGTGATTAAATATTTATATCAGCCTATCTATGCTTCTTCATTACAGGAAGAAAAAGAGACGTTGGATAGCTGGATTCGTGAACATACGGGAGACCCATATTATGCTTATATACGTAATCAGTCACGTTTTGATTCTGATCCTCGTAATAGTCGCGGAAGTCTGGGAGATGACCATTTGAAATCATTCGACTATATGCTTCCTAATGTTCGCAAAGGATTTGAAAACTATTATAGTTGGTTTGCCAAGGAAGACCGCGATTTTTTAATGCGCAGACGTGTACACTCTGCCCTTAGTGAAAGACTGAGCGGGCGTATTTATGCAATACTGAGTTATATTGGCGGTATTTACTTGAATGATATTCGCGAGAAGGATGCGATACCAAGTTATTCAATGGTAGATCGTGAGAAACAGAAAGCAGCTTTGAGCAAGGCATTGGAACTGGCAAAGAATCTGGATTGGGTGGACGATACCGCTCATTTGAATGAATTTGAAATTTCAGATAAGAAGGCTGACCGTTTACGTTTGGATATCTTTAATGGTATTTTCGGACGTCTGCCTTATGTCGAGGTTTGTACAGAACGCTTCCCGGGTGCAGCATATACTGCTTCGGAATATCTGGATGATATCTATGGAATTGTTTGGGAAGGTGTCTTGAAGCATCGTCCGTTGGAGAATTTCGAGAGAGCACTACAGACAGCGTTTCTGGAAAGTATTATTTCAACATCGACAGCAACTGCGCCTATTGGTAGTTTCAAAGCCTCAAAAACAGGATTTGCGGCTACCGGCAAACCGGAGATCAATCTGGCTGCTTTGAGAAATGGCGGAAAGGTGGATATGAAGATGTATTCATTGCAAAATGCAGAAGAAGTAGCAGGCTTTTCTTCAATTCCGCCGATCTATACCAACCAGACAAAAATAGCTGCTTACTATTTTGACTTGTTGATGCGTACGAAAGACATGCTCAAGAAAGCAATTTCGACGGCGCCTGAGGCAGATCGTTCTCATTATGACCTGTTGATCTACCGCATTAATAAAGCTACAGAAATTGAATAAATCTCTATTACATAAACTCTCTCTTAATTAATTTGTCTCTATGAAAACAATATTGTAAGAGATATTTTTAAAGATTTCTTCTATGCAATATTGAGCATTTTTCACCCGGGTTTACATTGTCGAATGTAAATCCGGGTGAATCTTTTATAGGCGGATATCTTTTGGAAAGTACCATACAACTAGATTGCCTGAGAGAAAAATATCAGTCTTTCTGTATAGAACATTATTATTTAATTTGTATTTTTGGCGCAAAACTCCCGAAATGACTAACAATGAGATTTCCATAGAACAAATTAATAAGTTGGATGCGGCTGCTTTCCGACTGCTTTATAAGAATTATTATAAAGCATTGGTTTGCTATGCAATAACAATTGTCGGAGATTCAGAATCTGCAGAAGATATTGTCCAGGAGTTATTCTCCACTATTTGGGAGAAAAAGATGTTTTTCCGGTCTCTGGCTTCATTCAGGGTTTATCTGTATAACTCTGTCAGAAATGCTTCCTTGGATTATTTGAAACATAAGGATGTGGAAGGCAACTATCTTCAGAAGATGCTTGATAGTCATTCCACTACATTTAGGATGGAAGAGGAGGAAGAGGGCTTCTTTAGTGAAGAAGTCTATCGCCAGCTTCTTCAGACAATTGATGCGCTGCCGGATCGATGCAGGGAAGTTTTTTTGATGTATATGGAAGGCAAGAAGAACGAGGAGATTGCCACTGCACTCCATGTTTCTCTTGAAACTGTGAAGACTCAAAAGAAGAGAGCAATGTCCTTCCTTAGAAAAAAATTAGGCTCCTATCATTTTCTATTATTACAAATGTTACTTCCCTAAAAAGAAGCATAACACTCAATCCGCTTTACTTGTTAACACCTGTTTGCAATGAACAAAATGTTCGTTGTTTTTCTTGATTATTGTACAAAAAGAACGGTCTTCTAAATAAATAAAGTATCTTTTGAATAAAAAAACTTCAGAATCCTGTCCCTCATTTTTTCTTCTTAGTCGTCTTTACTATAAATAACCTGAAATAATATGATAAAGCGTAAAAGAAGTATAAATTCTATTATCCATGATCAGTTGCTGGGATACGCTTCGGAAGAAGATAAAAAACAGTTGCAGTCATGGCTTGATAGTTCTCAAGAAAATAGAGAGAACTATGATCGTCTGATGCGTGAGGCTTGTTTGATTGACAGGTATAAACAGTTTGCCCAGGTAGATGAAGCACGTGCTTGGGAAAGATTTCAGAAAAAGCATTTCTCTATTCGCTCTGCTCGTTGGATCAAAATAGGGCGGTATGCGGCTATCTTCTTATTGCCGATAATCGGTTTTGCAATATGGTTTTGGACTTTGAGGCTGATGGATTCTCAGCCGGTGATTTCGGATGAAGTTCGTATTGCTATGATCCGGTCGGAGAAGATGGGTAAACAAAAGGCAACGCTGGTTCTGGCAAATGGACAGAAGATGGATTTAAAATCAGTGCCTGCTAAGCCTTTACAGGATTCGGTGGAACAAGTGCCTGTTGCTCAGCCGTCTGTCCCTAAGACTGATGTGAACGAATCGGAAGAGGTCTCTGTTGTAGAAAATAATAAGTTGAGTACTTATGATGACAGTGAATTTTGGATGACGTTTGAAGACGGGACCAGAGTGCATCTGAATTATAATACGACATTAAAATATCCACCACATTTTGGTACTACCACTCGCACGGTCTATTTGGATGGGGAGGCCTATTTTCAGGTAGCCAAGGATAGCAAGCGTCCTTTCCGTGTCATTACGGCGAATGGAGTGGTCAAGCAGTACGGGACAACTTTCAATGTAAATACACATGTGCCCGGAATAACGAAAGTAGTGCTGGTGAAAGGTTCTGTAAGTGTGCTTCCTAATCAGGGAGGGGAATATAAAATAAAACCGGGGGAATTGGCGGTTCTTCAGGCTGATACGCAAGATGTACAAATTAGCGTAGTGGATATCGAGCCGTATATCGCATGGAACAGTGGACGTTTTGTTTTTGATAATTGTTCTTTGGAGAGTCTGATGAATGTAATATCACGTTGGTACAACAAAGATGTCGTATTCGAATCGGAAGATACCAAGAAGATACGTTTTACAGGAGATATTGATCGCTACGGCTCAATAGAGCCCATATTGAAAGCGATACAGCGGGTGACTCATCTGGAAATGGAAATACAGGGGAAGACCATAATTATAAAGAAATAAACATATTAACTACTATTAAAAAAGGAGGACGACATGCAAAAAAAGAGAGCTCGAGAACGCATTATCATGTTTCTCTGTATTATTTCCTTGTTGTTTACACCGGTGTTGGCTGCATCGCAATCTAATGCAATGAGGGTATCCTTAGATCTTAAATCTGCAACAGTTAAAGAATTTTTTGATGCTGTAAAAGTACAGACTGGCTTGAACTTTATTTATAGTACGGAGCAAGTGAAGAATATGCCTCGTATCACTATTCAGAGCAATAGTCAGCCTATCAGTGAGGTGTTGAACAAAGTGCTGGCAAATACCGGATACAGTTATGAGATAGAAGGAAATATTGTAACCATTGTATATCAGCAACCTAAAGAGAATGTCCGCACGGCTACGGGCGTTGTGGTTGATGAGGGAGGGTTGCCCTTGCCGGGAGCTTATATAAAACTCTCTAAAACGGAACATTCGACGATAACTGATAATGAAGGTAAGTTTTCTATTAATTTATTCCATCAGAAAGAGCCTGTCCTGATTGTCTCGTATTTGGGAATGATTGTACAGGAAGTAAAAGTTGCCGGTACTAAACCTATGACAATCGTGATGAAATCGGATGTAAAGTCAATCGATGAAGTTGTAGTAACAGGTTATCAGGAGATTGACAGACGCAAGTTGGCAAGCTCCATATCCTCTATAAAGGGAGCTGATCTGATTGGTGGGGAGTATCTGTCTATCGACAAAATGTTGCAGGGACGCCTGCCGGGTGTTGCTGTGATGAATATGTCATCTACTCCGGGAGCTGCTCCTAAGATTAGAATCAGGGGATCTTCCTCTATTACAGGAAATAGAGAACCGGTATGGGTAGTCGATGGAATTATTCTGGAAGAACCTGTCAATATCTCTACAGAGGAACTGAACAGTCCGGATAAGATAAATCTGATCGGAAATGCCATCGGTTCGGTCAATCCGGAAGATATTGAACGTGTGGATATTCTGAAAGATGCCAGTGCTACTGCTATCTATGGTATCAAAGCGGCCAATGGAGTTATTGTGGTCACTACCAAGCAAGGAAAAAGCCAGAAACCGAGTATCTCGTATACCGCTACATTGGGGATAACAGCTCCTCCTACTTACGATAAAATGTTTCGGATGAATTCTGCCGACAGAATTGATATGTCTATCGAAATGCAGGAGAGGGGATTATCTTTCGGAAGTTACAAACCTTCGGATATTGGCTATGAAGGGGCATTGCAACATCTGTGGAATAAGGATATTACCTATCAGGAATTCTTAAACCAGGTGAAGACCCTGAAAGGATTAAATACCGACTGGTATGACTTGCTGTTCCGTACAGCATTTACACATCAGCATTCGGTATCCATTACAGGTGGAAATGACCGGAGTAATTATTATATGTCCATGGGATATGCGAATAATAACAGTGTGACGATAGGGGAAGGGTTAGAGCGCTATAACGTACTGGCTAAAATAAATACCAGAATTAACCGGAATATACATTTGGGATTAAAGGTTAGCGGTTCGCTTTCCAAAGCCGAACATCCTCATACTTCCATTGATGTGTATGAGTATGCTTATAATACTTCACGGGCTATTCCACTTCGGACAGCTTCTAATGAGTTGTATTTCTATGCGAATGAGGCTGGACGTAACGGAGTATTGTCTTACAATATCATGAACGAACTGAATCATACAGGAAACAAGAATGATAATTCCGCTATAGATGTAGCTGTCAATCTGGATTGGAAGGTTGCTTCATGGATGAGATTTTCATCTATATTAGGACTGTCCAGAAGCAACGTGACACAAGAAAACTGGGGTGATGAACAATCATATTATATTTCTTCTATGCGACAAAGTCCCTATGGGAAGATGTTGCCGAATCCCATTGAAGATTCTGAATTTGCAGAAAGATATTGTCTGCTTCCGTTTGGAGGAGAGTTGATGACGACCAATACACGTAATACTTCTTATACATGGAGAAATAGCCTGTCTTTGATGCAAAGTTTCGGAAAACATGAAGTTTCCGGAAGTATCGGACAAGAAGTCAGATCTTCAAAATATGACGGATTAAGCTCTACGCAATATGGTTATTTGCCCGAAAGAGGTAAAAAGTTTGTTGATATTGACCCGACAGTCTGGAAAAGATACGGTGCTTTGGTAAAGAGTCATCCGGATGTGGTGACCGATACAAAGAATAATGTGATTTCATTATATGCTACGGCTGCTTATGTTTATGACAGTCGCTATATTCTGAACTTCAATATACGTACTGACGGTTCTAATAAGTTCGGTCAGAGCAAGAGCGTTCGTTTTCTGCCAATATGGTCAGTGTCTACACGATGGAATGTTATCAATGAGAAGTTTATGAAGAACGTCGATTTCCTGAATGATCTGGCAATTCGTGCCTCATACGGTATACAAGGTAACGTGCATCCGGATCAGACCCCTAACTTGATTGCTAGTTTGGGGACATTGGAGTCAATGCCACAGGAGTATATTTCAACATTGTATAAGCTGCCGAATAATAAACTGAAGTGGGAAAAAACCAATTCGTATAATATTGCAATCGACTGGGCATTCTGGAATAACAGAATCTATGGATCGCTTGATGTATATTACAAAAAGGGAGTAGATCAGGTGGTTACGAAAAACGTAGCTCCTTCTACAGGTGCGTCAAGTGTCTCCATTAATGATGGTGATGTTGAGAATAAAGGTTGGGATTTGGCTGTTTCTTTTGTTCCGATTCAGACCCGGGACTGGATGTGGAGTTTATCATTCAATACAGGTAAAAACTACAATAAAGTGTTGAATGCCGGGAACTCAGCGATCACTTGGCAAGACTATATTGCAGGAACATTAGTGAGCAATGGCAATGCGATAAATAGTTTCTATTCTTATAAATTTGATAAACTGGATGATCAGGGTTTTCCTACATTTAAGGATATTAATGAGAAAGATGAAGAAGGAAATGCTGTGGTTCATTCTTTGCAGGAGATGTATGACCGTGCTTTTGTTCTTTCCGGAAAACGTGAACCCGATCTGACCGGTGGATTCTCTACTTATTTGAAATATAAGAATATTACATTTAATGCGTTGTTCTCATTCAGCTTTGGCAATAAAATGCGCTTGAATGATTTGTATGAGTCCTCCGGACAGCGGCTTCCTTATCCGGATCAGAATATGTCCAGTGAATTTGTGAATCGTTGGAGAGAGCCGGGTGATGAAGACAGAACCATTATACCGGTTTTATCGGATAAGAGTTTGCAGATCAACGATAAGGATGTGACCTATCGTATTGCGGATAATGGATGGGATATGTATAATAAGAGTGATATCCGTGTAGTTTCAGGCAGTTTCCTCAGATGCCGTTCGATGTCTATTCGCTATGATTTTAAACGTGAATGGTTGAAACCTGTCTATCTGAAAGGAGCAAGTGTCAGCTTTGATATGGGTAATGTATTTGTCATTAAAGATAAAGCGCTGAAGGGCAGAGATCCTGAACAGATTGGATTTGGCTCAAGAAGTATACCACCGCAGCGTTCTTACTCACTTCGCTTTAATATTACTCTTTAATAATGAATGATGATGAAAAAGTACAATTTATATATCATATTGTTTATCTGCACATTATCGTCGTGCAGTGACTTTTTGGAAGAAAGTTCACAAGATTTGATGATACCCAGATCGGTGAAGGATTACAAGGAACTGTTCTTCGGTGAGGTAATGAAAACGAATGAAAAAGACATACCTCATCCTTATCTGGAATATATGACAGACGATGTGAAAGACCAATGTTACTATGGAACCAGACCACAAGTCATTTCTAATGATTTCAGAGAATATGTTTGGGCATATTATACGTGGCAGGGAAACCCGGAAGTGGGAATTTCAAATGAACTTACGCCGGATGTTGCATGGACAGTCTATTATCATAAGATATTGATGACTAATATCATACTGGACCAGCTTTATACCATGAACGGGACGGATATGGAACGTCAGGATTTAGCAGGTGAAGCTTATTTCATGCGGGCTTTCTCGTATTTTATGCTTGCTAATTTGTATGGAAAGCCTTATCATCCTGCAACGGCAAATGAAGACTTATGTGTACCGCTCAATAAAGAAATCGGCTTATCAGATAAGATGATGAAGCGGGCCACGAATGCAGCTGTTTATGCCCAAATGGAAGAAGACATTAATAAGGCTATCCAGTGTTTTAAGGCTATAGGAGGTGAGAAAACTATTTTCCGTCCTAACTTGCCGAGTGCTTATCTATTGGCATCACGTATTGCTCTTTTTCAGGAGAAATATGATGAGACCATTCTTTATTGTGACTCGGTCTTTAAGGTCGCGACTCAGCCACTTTACAAACTTCAGGAAAAAAAGGACCACTATTTCTTTTCTCTTGCTAACAAAGAAATCTTGTTATCCTACGGACTTACATCACTTGAGACGCATATGAAAGAAGATTTCAGGTATACGGGGAACTTGGTGGTTTCTGATGATTTACTAGCGCTATATTCGGAAGATGATTTGCGTCTTACGAATTATTTCAAGAATACAATCGGCAACCAGACCAGACCTACTAACAAACAGTATAGTGTCTATACACCTATTAAGTGGACTAAAAATTCTGCTACAGTCTATGCCAACGCCTTGCGTATTTCGGAAGCTTATCTGAATCGTGCTGAGGCTTTTGCTGAACTTGGCAATACGAACAAGGCTCTTGCTGACTTAAATGAGCTCCGTGAAAATCGTATGAAACCGGGAACTCCGCCGTTAGCTGTTGATGAAGACGGAATTGTAGCAACCGTACGTAAGGAACGCCGTAGAGAACTGGCGTTTGAAGGATTCCGCTGGTTTGATTTGCGCAGATATGGCTGCCCTCCTCTTACGCATACTTACAGTTCAAAGGAGAACGAGGGAGCAGGAGATGTCTTCGAACTGAAAGAGAAAGGCTCATACGTATTGCCGATTCCTAAGAGCGAAAGAGAGAGAAATACGGAAATAGAAATATTCGACCGTCCGAATAGTGAACCTGTTAATAATTGATCGATTATGAAGAAACTTATATTATTAATTTGTATGTTGGCAGGTATGTCTTCTTGTTATCATGAAGATGCGTTAATCGTTCCTGAGCAACCGGATAAATACAACATTTTGACAGATGACCCGTCAGATCCGACACAGCATTTTATATACCAGTTTTATCAGAAATATCAGACTGTGATTATAACCAATCCGACTGAGGCTGATTATAAATTCAACTTTACAGCGAATAACGGAATTAAAATAACTGCTCCCGAACAAAAGCAGGAGATTATTGATGAAGGGATTGAGTTTTTGCAAAAGGTATTATTGAATTTGTACTCGGATAGTTTTTTAAAGAAGAATTTACCTTTTTCTATATTGTTATCTGAAGAGGTCCGGATGGCCTCTTATGGTGAGACAACCATCATGAATTGCTATGCTAGTAGCAGCTTTATAGCCTTAGGTAATGTATCATCTTCTCTGAAAACAATGACCGATGAGGAGTTTGTGAAAATCAGAGCAGATGTGAATGCCAGCTTTTGGGCAAAGTATATGTCGGAAGTCAGAGGATTGTTTACTATTTCAGATGCTTTTTATGAAGCTAGTGAAGAAGTTGAACCGAAATTGTACGACCCGAACTGGTATCGTTTTAAAGGAACGGACCCTAATGAAATCGATTTTTATAAGTATGGGGTGATTACTTATTCTGAGAACTCCTATATTGATGAAGATTGGCCGGATTTTAATTCCATTTATGCTCCTTTAAAGAGTGAAGACCTTGCGCAATGGATGAATTTCGTCTTTGAGAAAACTCCTGCCGAGATTCAGGAAATCTGCGATAAATATCCGGTAATGAAGAAGAAGTATGATGTGATTCGGGAAGCTATGCTTGAAAACGGATTCGATCTGTCCAAACTGGAACTATAGAACTTAAAAACAACATGATATGAACAAAATTTTCACCTTATTACTTGTAGGAGCATTAACTGCCGGAGCGGTAACTGCTAATGCCGAAAGTCAGATTTTTAAAAAGAAAAAGAAGAAAGCAAAAGCGGAAACAGAGCAGCCGGCGGCAAAAGATTCCACAAAGAGTAGTATGACCGAATACAAAAAACTACTGAAAGGAGCCAAGACGATTGATGGCATGTTTAAGGTACACATCGTTAAGGATAAGTATTATTTCGAAATACCTAAAGACTTGATGGGACGCGATTTTATGATTGCGTCCAGAGTATCGAGTACCAGTAACAATAAAGATATAGCTGCCGGACAAATGCCACGCAATCCGGTACTGGTAACTTTCTCGGCAGATAAAAAGAAAATCTACATGCACAAAAAGATGGTGCGCAATTTGTGTGACACCACTTCCAATATGTATGCTGCTTTTCAGCGCAACTTCTCAGACCCTATTTGGGAAGCATATAAGATAGAAAGTCTTTCACCGGACTCTTCAGCATATGTCATCGATATGAGTTCGCTTTTCATAACGGATGTACCCGAATTCAGCCCGTTTCGTTCGGAAAATATAATGGATGTATTGATGAAGAGAAAAGCACTGAAGGGAAGTCTTGCTTCTTCCAAATCGACTATTCTGGGAATGAAGTGTTTTCCGCTGAATATAAACATCAAGACGCTGATGAGTTATACTGTTGACGGAGGACCGTTCACTGTAACCATGACGCGTAATATTATTTTGCTGCCGGAGGAAATTATGCGTCCTCGTTATGGAGACTCGCGTATCGGTTATTTTGATGAAAGCAAGCGGTTTTATACTGAAAAGAAAGATGGTTTGCAAGAACTTACTTACATCAACCGATGGGATTTGCAACCAAAACCAGAAGACTTGGAACGTTATAAGCAAGGTGAGTTGGTGGAACCTCAGAAGCCGATTGTATATTACGTTGATACTGCTATCCCCGACAAGTGGAGAGATTACATAAAGAAAGGAATAGAAGACTGGCAGGTTGCGTTTGAGGAAATAGGATTTAAGAATGCGATTGTAGCGAAAGACTATCCGAAGGATGATCCGAACTTTGATCCGGATGATATTCGTTATAGCTGCTACCGAATGATTACCACTCCGATACAAAATTCAATGGGACCTTCCTGTGCCGATCCTCGTTCGGGTGAAATCATTCAGGGTGACGTCTTGTTTTATTCAAATATCATTAAGTTGTTGCATAACTGGCGGTTTGTTCAGACTGCTACTGTTGACCCCAAAGTGCGCAAGGCTGTGTTTGATGACGAGACGATGGGAAGCTCGTTACGTTATGTAGCAGCGCATGAGATCGGACATACCCTGGGACTGATGCATAACTTTGGTGCATCTTATTCGTATCCGGTAGACTCGCTCCGTTCGGCCACTTTCACTCAGAAGTATGGTACAACTCCGTCCATCATGGACTATACGCGCTATAATTATGTAGCTCAGCCGGAAGACAAAGGAGTTGCTCTGACCCCTCCGCTTTTGGGTGTATATGATAAGTTTGCCATCAAATGGGGATATAAACCTATATTTGATGCGGCATCTCCTGAAGATGAGAAAGCTACTTTGAACAAGTGGATCAAAGAGAAAGAGAATGATCCGATGTACAAATACGGTCCGCAGCCTTTTATTAATGAGGTCGATCCTTCTTGTAAATCTGAGGATTTGGGTGATAATGCCGTGAAGGCAGGAAGATATGGCTTAAAGAATCTGAAACTTATCATGAAAAACCTGCCGGAATGGACCTATGAAGATGATCATCAATATGAACGCTTGACGGAATCATATCAGGAAGTGATTATGCAGATGCAACGCTACTTACTGCATGCCATGGTGTCCATCGGTGGAATTTATTTTGATGAGCCGAGACGGGACAGCGAAAAGCCTGTTATCCGTTTTGTGCCGAAAGCTGAACAGAAGGAGGCATTGAAGTTTATTATGGAAACTATGATGGAACTACCCGAATGGGTACTTGACAAGAAGGTGATTGAGTATACCGGTCCGACTTATTCGCCAAGTACTTTGCAGTCAATCATTATGAATCGTTTGTTCTTCACATACATTACATCCAGTCTTGTTTTGTATGAGGAGTTATATCCCAAACAGGCTTATACTTTTGCTGAATATATGGATGATATTTATGATTTTGTGTGGAAGAAAACTATATCCGGTGCCCGGTTGAATATGTACGACCGTAACCTGCAGATTACTTATGTGGAAAAGTTGTTGAAAGAAGGAGGAATGCTGAAACAAAAATCTTCTCCATTCTCATTTAAAGACTTGAATGAAGTTGAGAAACAACTGCTTACGGATAATGTCGATTGGACGAAAGCCGGCTTTGAACTCAACCCGCTCGGAAGTGTGGATATGGTTAAGAATCCGGCTATTTATCAGAAGGTAATGGATAGCTATAGTTTGCTGCGAAGCAAAGTAAATACGGGTGATGCTACTACCCGGGCACATTATCAAAGTCTTGTCTTTAAAATAAAGCAAGCGTTAACGGAACAATAACTATCTCTCTTAGATACTTGGGGGCACCTCGTCGCAGTGATTGTGGCGGGGTGCTAATTTTATCCGGTCAATGGCTTTTTATTGCATCGCCAACTATCGCATTGCCAACGCCTTATTCTCCGCCTCTTCCATGATTTCCCTTTCCCCGGGACCTTTGTCATTGATACCGCAGAGATGAAGAATACCATGAATAATAACCCGGTGTAGTTCATCATCATAAGCTGCCCCGAATTGCTCGGCATTGGTGCGTATCGTATCCAGGCTGATAAACAGGTCGCCCGACAGACGATCACCTTCGCAATAATCGAAAGTAATGATATCCGTGTAATAATCGTGTTGCAGATATTGTCGGTTTACCTCCAGAATCTTTTCATCGGAGCAGAAGATATAAGCGATTTCACCGAGTCTTTTTCCATAAGAGGCAGCTACATTCTTTATCCATTCTGTTGTTTCCCGTTTTTTGATATCAGGCATCTTGACGCCTTCGGTTTGATAAGTTACAGCCATAATTGAGTCTATGATTTAAAAGAAAAATAAATAACTGATTAAGATGGCGGCTATAATACCGGAGAAGTCTGCAATCAAGCCGCAGGTGACTGCATTCCGGGTTTTACTGATTCCGACGCTGCCGAAGTAAACGGCAAGGATATAGAAAGTGGTGTCCGAAGCTCCGCGTACTACGCAACTCATTCGGCCTACAAACGAGTCCGGTCCCATCTCTTTCATCGTGTCAATCATCAGCCCATTGGCACCGCTACCGCTGAGAGACTTCATCAGCGCTGTCGGCAATGCTCCCACAAAACTGGTATCCACTCCGCACAGATCGACTACATAACCAATGCCTCCCACAAGGAAATCCATCGCTCCCGAAGTACGGAATACGGCAATGCCTACAAGGAAGGCAACCAGATACGGAATGATTCGTACGGCTGTCGTGAAGCCTTCTTTGGCACCTTCTACAAAAGAATCATATACGTTAATCTTCTTCCGGACGCCTGTCAGAATAAACAGAATGATCACCCCGAACAGAAGAATATTTGCTATCAGCGTAGAGTAAGTACCCATTTCCTCACGCGAAATATTCAGAAACAGATAAATCAATCCGGAGAAGAAAAGGCAGATAACGCCCATCAATATCAGGATAGGCTTGTTGATCAGATTGATCTTCTGGGCGATACTGACGGCTATGACGCCGACCAGAGTCGAGATAAAAGTACTCAGCAGGATAGGGATAAACACATCCGTAGGTTGGGCAGCCCCCATCTGCGCACGGTATACCATGATACTGATCGGGATAATGATGAGCCCGGAGGTGTTGATTACTAGAAACATGATCATCGGATTGGAAGCCGTATCTTTCTTCGGGTTCAGTTCCTGCAGTTCTTTCATTGCTTTGAGCCCCAATGGGGTGGCAGCATTGTCGAGTCCGAGCATGTTGGCGGACATATTCATAAAGATGGAACCCAATACCGGATGCCCTTTGGGAATGTCCGGAAACAGGCGGCAGAGTACCGGACTCAGAAAGCGGGCGAGTGCATTGATCAGTCCGCTGTTCTCTCCGATTTTCATGATACCGAGCCAGAGGGCCAGTACTCCGGTCAGTCCCAGAGATATCTCGAAAGCGGTTTTCGAAGAGTCGAAAGTTGAGTTCATGATAGCTGTAAATATCTCCGTATCACCTAGAAAAATTACTTTTATCAGGGCGATAATGAAGGCGATAACGAAGAATGCTATCCAGATATAATTTAGAACCATAGTTGATTGCGTGTATATAGATGATGCAAAAGTAGTTATTACGTTTTAAATAAACTAATTGTTTTCGGGCAAAAGAGTAGAAGACCGAAACCGGTCTTGTGTACTTTTTCACTCTATTCTTCAATAGAATGATGCGTTATTTTAAAAAAAAGGGGTAAATACGGCACTTTTTAGGGATAATAGGCTTTTATGGTCATTAAATAACAGGGGGAAGCGGAAAGTAGCTAATTGTTATTGTGTTTATACACAGCCAAATGTAGGTTGCTATATTCTCAGAGTATTCTCACCGCAATGAGAAAAAATTCTCACCACAGTGAGAAAAAATACTCATGCCTATGAGAATATTTTCTCATCACGGTGAGAATACTTTGGGAATTGAATCTATCAGAAAGTTATGCTTATGATCAGGGGATGAAGTCACCGAAAGAAGACTGAATGGCATCTTATCATCGCATCGATTTTGAGATTTATTCTTCATTATTCCTCTTGGAAAAGAGAAATGGATAGTGGGCGGAGGTTTTTATTATTCTTTCTTATATCGAAAATGAATGGATTTCTCTATCTTTGTCTCCTACATTTCAAGAAGAAAATGGAACAAGAAGATTTTAACATACGCGAACATCAGCTGACTTCACGGGAGCGGGATTTTGAAAATGCGCTCCGTCCGTTAAGCTTTGAAGACTTTAGCGGGCAGGATAAGGTGGTGGAAAACCTTCGCATCTTTGTGAAGGCGGCACGTCTGCGTGGCGAAGCACTCGACCACGTTCTGCTGCACGGGCCTCCCGGATTGGGTAAAACAACGCTTTCCAATATTATAGCTAACGAATTGGGAGTAGGCTTTAAAGTAACTTCCGGTCCGGTGCTCGACAAACCGGGCGATCTGGCAGGAGTTTTGACCAGCCTCGAACCGAACGATGTGCTCTTTATCGATGAAATTCACCGTTTATCACCGGTGGTAGAGGAATATCTCTATTCGGCCATGGAAGATTACCGGATAGATATCATGATTGATAAGGGACCTTCGGCACGTAGCATTCAGATTGACCTGAATCCGTTTACGCTGGTCGGTGCAACCACCCGTAGCGGATTGCTGACGGCTCCACTTCGTGCCCGTTTTGGTATTAATCTGCATTTAGAGTACTATGACGATGATATTCTGAGTAATATCATCCGACGTTCAGCATCCATACTGGACGTGCCTTGTTCGGTGCGGGCGGCATCGGAGATTGCATCCCGAAGTCGTGGTACGCCCCGTATTGCCAATGCTTTGCTTCGTCGCGTACGTGATTTTGCACAGGTGAAAGGTTCTGGCTCTATCGATACGGAAATAGCTCAGTTTGCGCTGGAAGCGTTGAATATCGACAAGTATGGTTTGGATGAGATAGACAACAAGATACTTTGCACCATTATAGACAAGTTTAAAGGCGGTCCTGTCGGTCTGACAACCATTGCTACCGCTTTGGGCGAAGATGCGGGCACTATTGAGGAAGTGTATGAACCTTTCCTGATCAAAGAAGGTTTTATGAAACGGACTCCTCGTGGACGTGAAGTGACGGAGCTTGCCTATAAGCATTTGGGAAGGAGCCTCTATAGCAGTCAGAAAACCTTGTTTAATGACTGATAGTTTGATCTGACGGCTGTCGGTATGGAGAGTGTTGGCGACAATTAAAAGCAGGCTTTTTGAGGAATGTTTAAACAGATAACTGATTTTATTGAATGATTGGAGTATGAAGCAGTGGAGTATCTTACTTGTATTTCTCTCTTTGAGTCTGTCATTATCAGCTCAACAAGGTTATGAGAAGGACGTATTTGTCTCTTCCACAGGAGATTCTTTGCCTTACCGGATGATTCGTCCCGAGTCAATGAAGGCGGGGAAGAAATATCCGCTGGTCCTGTTCCTGCATGGAGCCGGTGAGCGTGGAAATGACAATGAAAGACAACTGACGCATGGCGGACAGATGTTTCTGAATCCTGTCAACAGAGAGAAATATCCGGCTTTCGTACTTGTTCCTCAATGTCCGGCAGGTAGCTACTGGGCTTATACGGAACGTCCGAAATCACTGTTTCCGGCAGATATGCCTGCAGGACAGGAGATGAGTTCTCTTACCCGGACTCTCAAACAATTGCTGGATACTTATCTGGCCATGCCCGAAGTCGATAAAAAACGGATATATATTGTCGGATTGTCGATGGGAGCGATGGGGACGTATGATTTGGTGGTCCGTTATCCGGAGATTTTTGCGGCTGCCGTTCCCATTTGCGGATCGGTGAATCCGGATCGTTTGCCGGTTGCCAAAGAAGTGAAGTTCCGTATATTTCATGGGGATGCCGATGATGTGGTAACAGTTGAAGGGTCGCGTGAAGCGTACAAAGCACTGAAAGCTGCTGGAGCAAAGGTGGAATATATCGAATTCCCCGGTTGCAATCATGGCAGCTGGAATCCTGCATTTAATTATCCGGGTTTCATGGAGTGGCTGTTCAAACAAAAGAAATAATATTATTCATTGATAATAAAGAGATCTAAATAAACATGGCAGAACTAAAGTCATTGGCAAAGGACACTGCGATTTATGGTGCCAGCAGTATTATTGGTAAGTTTCTGAACTATTTTCTGGTACCGATTTATACTTTTTCACTTCCTGCTGCTTCCGGAGGATATGGAGTGATCACCAAGATGTATGCTATTGTGGCGTTATTGCTCGTAGTGCTAACCTTCGGAATGGAAACCGGCTTTTTCCGTTTTGCCAATAAAGGAGATGACGACCCGAAGAAGGTATATTCTGTTTCGTTATTGATGGTAGGGGGCGTATCGCTCCTGTTTTTGCTGTTGTGTCTGGTCTTCCTCAATCCTATTGCAGGGCTGATGGGGTATAGTGAACATCCATGGTATCTGGGCATGATGCTGATTGTACTGGCTATGGATGCCATTCAGGCTATTCCGTTTGCTTATCTTCGTTATAAGAAACGTCCTATTAAGTTTGCCGGACTGAAACTCTTATTTATATTAGTCAGTATCTTGCTGAATATCCTTTATTTTGTTGTCATGAAAGGCGATGACGTAGGGGTAGCCTTTCTTATTAATCTGATCTGTTCTTTTGTTGTAATGCTCGGGCTGATACCTGAATTCCGTGAATTCCGCTATTGTCCTGACCGTTTGCTGATGAAGCGGATGTTATATTATTCATTCCCTATTCTGATATTAGGAGTGGCAGGCATTGTGAATCAGGTTGGAGACAAGATTATTTTTCCTTTTGTCTACCCCGATAAGGTGGAAGCGGATGTACAGTTGGGTATTTACAGTGCAGCTACTAAAATAGCCATGATAATGGCAATGATCACGCAGGCTTTCCGCTTCGCATACGAGCCTTTTGTCTTTGGCAAAAGTAAGGATAAGGATAATAAACGAATCTATGCGCAGGCAATGAAGTTCTTTATCATCTTTACGTTGCTGGCATTCCTGGCAGTCATGTTTTATCTGGACATTTTACGTTATATCATAGCAGAAGACTATTGGGAGGGACTCAAGGTAGTTCCCATCGTGATGATTGCAGAGATGTTTATGGGGATTTATTTTAATCTCTCGTTTTGGTATAAACTGACGGATGATACCAGATGGGGGGCATATTTCTCCATTATAGCCTGTCTGACTGTTGTTCTGATGAATATCTTCCTGATTCCTGTATATGGGTATGTAGCTTGCGCATGGGCGGGTTTTACCGGATATGCCATAGCTATGTTGCTTTCTTATTTTGTCGGTCAGAAGAAATATCCTATCGCTTATGATTTGCGTGGAATAGGTTGTTATGTAGGCTTAGCTATTATTCTGTATCTGATTGGTGAATGGACGCCGATTCATAATACAGTCTTGCTTGTTGCATTCCGCACAGTCCTTCTGCTACTATTTATTGCTTATATTATCAAACGGGACCTGCCTCTGAGTCAGATTCCTGTTATTAACCGGATTATAAAAAAGAAATGGCTATGAAGACAGATGAACGGAATAAGTTTGCGATCAAGTCGTTCCTGGGTGAATACCTGGACTTGAAAAAGGATAAAGACAATGAAATGGAAACCGTTGACTCTATCCGAAAAGGAGTAGAATTCAAAGGAGCCAATTTGTGGATTCTTATTTTTGCCATCTTTATGGCTTCACTGGGCTTGAATGTCAACTCTACGGCAGTGATTATCGGTGCCATGTTGATTTCACCGTTGATGGGGCCTATCATGGGTGTCGGACTTTCTGTCGGTTTGAATGATTTCGAGCTGATGAAACGTTCTTTGAAGAGCTTCCTCATCACGACTGCTTTCAGTGTGACGACGGCAACCATCTTTTTCCTTTTCACTCCTATTGCCGAAGCGCAATCGGAGCTGTTGGCGCGTACTTCGCCTACGATTTATGACGTATTCATCGCACTTTTCGGTGGTTTGGCGGGAGTTGTCGCCCTGTCTACTAAAGAGAAGGGAAATGTGATTCCGGGAGTTGCCATTGCTACGGCGTTGATGCCTCCGCTTTGTACGGCAGGTTACGGTCTGGCATCGGGCAATCTGGTCTATTTTCTGGGTGCTTTTTATCTTTACTTTATCAACTCCGTATTTATCAGTCTGGCTACCTTCATCGGTGTGCGGGTGATGCACTTCCAGCGTAAGGAATTTGTGGATAAGGCACGCGAGAAGATGGTGCGTAAATACATCATTCTGATTGTTGTGCTGACAATGTGTCCGGCTGTTTATCTGACGTTTGGCATCATTAAAAGTACTTTTTATGAGACGGCAGCCAACCGGTTTATCAATGAGCAGTTGAACTTTGAGAATACGCAGGTACTTGATAAGAAGATCAGTTATGAGCATAAAGACATCCGAGTAGTTCTGATCGGTCCCGAAGTTCCGGATGCTTCGATATCCATTGCCCGTAGCAAACTGAAAGAATACAAGCTGGAAGAAACAAAGCTGACCGTACTGCAAGGGATGAATAATGAGGCGGTAGATGTCTCTTCCATTCGTGCCATGGTAATGGAGGACTTTTATAAAAACAGCGAACAACGCCTGCAGGAACAGCAGAAAAAGATAACCCGACTGGAAGAAAACCTCGCTCAATATAAAGAGTATGATACGATGGGACGTACTTTAGTGCCCGAATTGAAGGTGCTTTATCCTTCCATCACTTCGCTTTCTATCGCTCACTCGCTGGAAACACGGGTAGACTCGATGAAAACGGATACAGTGACACTGGCTGTTTTGAAATTTGGCAAACATCCGTCAGTTGCCGAGAAGGAGAAAATCAGCGCATGGCTGAAAGCACGGGTGGGAGCGAAGAAGTTGAGGCTCATTACCGAATAATGACCCTCGGATTGATCATAGAATATATAAATCTAAAAATAATAGCATGAAACTCAGACTAACCGCAATGATTCTCCTCTCCCTTTGCCTGTCACAGGCATTTGCTGACGAGGGAATGTGGCTATTGGGGAACCTTCGCAAGAACAAACAGGCGGAACGGGTGATGAAGGAACTCGGTTTGCAGATGCCTGTAAATAAACTGTATAATCCGAAGAAACCGGCTTTGGCAAATGCCGTTGTCAGTTTCGGTGGATTCTGTTCGGGAGTGGTGGTTTCCGAAGATGGTCTGGTATTTACCAATCATCACTGTGGTTTCAGCAGTATCCAGCAGCATTCTTCCGTAGAACATGATTATCTGAAGGATGGTTTTGTAGCCCGCAACCTTGGTGAAGAACTGCCGAATCCCGAATTATATGTCCGTTTCCTTCTTCGTACGGAGGATGTGACCAAGCGTGTGCTCTCGGCTGCCAAACATGCTCATACGGAAAGTGAACGTCGCGTAGTTGTCGACTCTGTCATGAATGTAATCGGCATGGAGGTATCAGAGAAGGACTCTACGCTGACGGGAATTGTCGATGCGTATTACGCCGGAAACGAGTTCTGGCTTTCTGTCTACCGTGATTTTAATGATGTCCGGTTGGTTTTTGCTCCTCCTTCTTCAGTCGGCAAGTTCGGGTGGGACACGGACAACTGGATGTGGCCTCGCCATACAGGTGACTTCAGCGTTTTCCGTATTTATGCCAACAAACAGAACGGACCGGCGGATTATTCACCTGAGAACGTCCCTTATCATCCGGAATACGTAGCTCCTATTTCATTGGATGGATATAAAGAAGGCTCTTTCTGTATGACTCTCGGATATCCAGGCAGTACGGAGCGCTATCTCTCTTCGTATGGGATCGAAGAAATGATGAACGGCATTAATCAGGCCATGATCGATGTGCGCGGGGTAAAACAGGCTATTTGGAAGCGGGAAATGGATCGCCATCCGGATATCCGTATCAAGTATGCTTCTAAATACGATGAAAGTTCCAACTACTGGAAAAACAGCATAGGAATGAATAAAGCCATCCGGCACCTGAAAGTGCTGGAAAAGAAGCGCGCAGCAGAAGCAGCCCTCCGGGACTGGATTCAGTCTCATCCGGAAGAAAGGGAGAAACTGATTCGTCTGTTCTCTTCTCTGGAACTGAATTATAATAATCGTAGGGAAACAAACCGTGCCCTTGCTTATTTCGGGGAGTCGTTCATTAATGGTCCCGAATTGGTTCAATTGGCACTCGAAATACTGAATTTCGATTTTGAGGCCGAAGAGAAGTTGGTCGTTACCCGCATGAAAAAGTTACTGGAGAAATACGATAACCTGAATCTGTCTATTGATAAGGAAGTATTTGCGGCCATGCTCAAAGAATACCGGTCCAAAGTGGATAAGAAATACCTTCCGGCGATGTATCTGCAAATAGACACCTTGTATAACGGAAATGTCCAGACTTATGTAGACTCTTTGTATGCTACCTCTCAAATCACTTCTCCGAAGGGTCTGAAGCGCTTCCTTGAACGTGACACGACCTATAATCTCATCGAGGACCCTGCCATTTCTTTAAGCCTCGACCTGATAGTGAAATACTATGAGATGAATCAGAGCGTCTCGGAGGCTTCCGAACAAATAGAGCAGGATGAACGCCTGTTCAATGCCGCTATGCGTCGTATGTATGCCGACCGTAATTTCTATCCTGATGCTAATTCCACTATGCGCCTTAGTTTTGGTACAGTCTGTGGATATTCTCCTTTTGACGGGGCTACCTTTAGTTATTATACGACGGTAAAAGGTATTTTCGAGAAAGTAAAGGAACACGCAGGCGATATTGACTTTGCTGTTCAACCGGATCTTCTGGCTTTACTCTCTTCCGGTGATTTCGGCAGATATGCCGATGAAAAGGGAGATATGAACGTTTGTTTTATCTCGAATAATGATATTACGGGAGGAAACTCCGGCAGTGCCATGTTCAATGCGAAAGGGGAATTGCTTGGTCTTGCTTTTGACGGTAATTGGGAAGCGATGAGCAGTGATATCGTATTTGAACCGGACTTGCAGCGTTGTATCGGAGTAGACGTCCGCTATATGCTTTTCATTATGGAAAAGTATGGAAAGGCTGCCAATCTTATTGAAGAACTGAAATTAACCCGCTAAAACATTGAATTAACTACTAACTAATCCTATTTTATGAGAAGAAAAATTATGTCTGGTGTAATGGCTACATTTCTGTTAATGCCATTCTTAGCTTTAGCTCAAACGACAGAACAGCCTGAGTGGTGCAACGAGTATGTCTCGGGAGTAAATAAGGAAGAAGCGGTTCAGATTGCTATTCCTTTTACCGATGAACAACAAGCAATGAATCTGACTATTGAAGAGTCACCTTATTACAAAACGCTGAATGGAATATGGAAATTTCACTGGGTGGCTGATCCGAAAGACCGACCACAGGATTTCTGTAAACCGGAATATGATGTAAGCCAATGGGATAATATTAAAGTCCCTGCAACTTGGCAGATAGAGGCCGTAAGACATAATAAAAACTGGGATAAGCCCTTATATTGCAATGTGATTTATCCTTTTTGTGAGTGGGATTGGAAAAAGATTCAGTGGCCTAATGTAATTCAACCTCGTCCGTCTAACTATACTTTTGCGACGATGCCTAATCCTGTCGGTAGTTATCGCAGGGAGTTTATATTGCCTGATTCATGGAAAGGACGTGACATCTTTATTCGTTTTAATGGGGTAGAAGCCGGTTTTTATATTTGGGTGAATGGTAAAAAGGTCGGCTATTCGGAGGACAGCTACCTGCCTGCCGAATTTAATCTGACTCCTTATCTGAAAGCTGGAAAGAATGTTCTTGCTGTCGAGGTGTATCGCTTTACAGATGGTAGCTTTCTGGAGTGTCAGGATTTCTGGCGTTTCAGCGGTATATTCAGAGATGTATTTCTGTGGTCGGCTCCTAAAACGCAAATCAGAGACTTCTTCTTCCGTACGGATTTAGACAAGGAGTATAAAAATGCATCCGTCTCTCTGGATATAGATATTACAGGTAAAAGAAGTAATAACGAGATTCAAGTGAAGGTGACGGATCAGAATGGTAAAGAGATTGCTACCCAAAATGCGCGTGCTGTAACGGGAACGAATAAACTTCAGTTTGAGGTTGTGAATCCTTTGAAATGGACGGCAGAAACGCCCAACCTTTATAATCTCACTATTCTTTTGAAGCAAAAAGGGAAAACTGTAGATATTCGTAGTGTCAAGGTCGGTTTTCGTAAGATTGAACTAGCGCAAGATGGTCGGCTGTTGATTAATGGAAAATCAACTTTGTTTAAGGGAGTTGACAGACACGACCATAGTTCGGAGAATGGTCGTACGGTATCTAAAGAAGAAATGGAAAAAGATGTGCAGTTGATGAAGTCATTGAATATTAATGCTGTACGTACTTCTCATTATCCTAATAATCCTTATTTCTATGATTTATGTGACAGATATGGTATATATGTTCTTTCCGAAGCCAATGTAGAATGCCATGGTCTTATGGCATTGTCCTCTGAACCTTCATGGGTGAAAGCATTTACGGAACGCAGTGAGAATATGGTGCGACGCTATAAAAATCATGCTTCTATAGTCATGTGGTCGTTGGGCAACGAATCCGGTAATGGCATTAACTTTAAATCTGCTGCAGAGGCTGTTAAGAAGCTCGATGATACCCGTCCTACTCACTATGAAGGTAATAGCTCTTATTGCGATGTAACCAGTTCTATGTACCCCGATGTGCAATGGCTGGAAAGCGTAGGGAAGGAGCGTTTACAGAAATTCCAGAATGGAGAAACGGTCAAACCTCATGTGGTTTGTGAATATGCTCATGCGATGGGTAATTCAATCGGGAATTTCAAAGAATATTGGGAAACTTATGAGCGCTATCCTGCACTTGTCGGTGGCTTTATCTGGGACTGGGTAGATCAAAGTATTAAGATGCTTGCTCCGGATGGTTCCGGTTATTATATGGCCTTCGGAGGAGATTTTGGAGATACACCGAATGACGGTAATTTTTGCACGAATGGCGTAATCTTTTCCGATCGTACATACTCTGCCAAGGCATACGAGGTGAAAAAAATACATCAGCCTGTATGGGTTGAGGCTATGGGAAATGGGACGTATAAACTGACTAATAAGAGATTTCATGCAGGGTTGGATGACTTATATGGAAGGTATGAGATTGAAGAGGATGGAAAAGTTGTATTCTCGGCTAATCTGGAAGAATTGTCCTTGAACGCACAGGACAGTAAGGTCATTACTATAGCTGATAATCAGATCAATAAAATTCCGGGAGCCGAATACTTTATAAAGTTCCGCTTCTGTCAAAAGCAAGATACTGAATGGGAAAAGGCTGGATATGAGGTAGCATCAGAGCAATTCAAACTTTCTGATAGTGCGAAGCCTGTATTTAAAGCAGGAGAAGGTAGTATTGATCTGATAGAGACTGATGATGCATATCTGGTAAAAGGCTCGCAGTTTGAAGCGTCTTTTTCAAAGCAGCAGGGAACGATCTCTTCTTATACATTAAATGAATTGCCCATGATTAGTAAAGGGTTGGAATTGAATGCTTTCCGTGCTCCTACTGATAATGATAAGCAAGTGGATGGTGACTGGTATCAGAAAGGCTTGTATCAGATGACTCTTGAACCTGGACATTGGAATGTGCGGAAAGAAGATAATAAGGTAACTCTGCAGATAGAGAATCTATATCGGGGAAAAACGGGTTTTGATTATCGAACTAATATAGAATATACGGTGGCTGCCGATGGTTCTATTTTGGTTAATAGCACTATTATTCCTTCAACAAAAGGTGTAATTATTCCCCGTATTGGTTATCGTATGGAACTTCCGGAAGGCTTTGAACGCATGCGTTGGTATGGTCGCGGACCGTTGGAAAACTATGTTGACCGAAAAGATGCCACTTACGTAGGCGTGTATGATGAGTTAGTATCTGATCAATGGGTGAACTATGTCAGAGCACAGGAAATGGGTAATCGCGAGGATCTGCGTTGGATTTCAATAACCAATCCTGATGGAATAGGCTTTGTCTTTATTGCAGGTGATAAGATGTCTGCTTCTGCTTTGCATGCAACAGCGCAGGATATGGTTGACCCTGCCAATCATCGTAGGTTGCTTCATAAGTATGAAGTACCGATGCGTAAAGAAACTGTTCTTTGTCTGGATGCTAATCAGCGTCCGCTTGGTAATGCCAGTTGTGGTCCTGGCCCGATGCAAAAGTATGAACTTCGTTCCCAGCCTACTGTTTTCAGTTTTATCATACTACCTTTGGAGAGAAGTTATTCGACAGAAGAACTTATAAAGAAGGCACGCGTACAGATGCCCGTATGTATGCCTGTATTGATAGAAAGAGATAACAATGGTTATTTGAATTTAAAGACTAATACTCCCGGAGCTACTGTTCATTATAGTCTGAATGGCGGAGAAGAGAAGATATATACTGAACCTTTCGAATTTATTTCTGGTGGTCATGTGGAAGCATATGCCGTTTCAGAACAATTAGGAAAAAGTGCGGGAACTTCAGCTGAATTTCCGATATATGTGGATCGTTCACTGTGGAAAATTGTATCAGTTAGTAGTGAGAATGGGGGTGAAGAGGCCCGTAACGCAATCGATGGTGATCTGAATACTATCTGGCATAGTCGGTGGAATGATCCTGTGGCTAAACATCCCCACGAAATAGTAGTGGATATGTCTTCATCACTTGAGATTGATAAGTTTATTTATCAGCCTCGTAACTCTGAGAACGGACGTATCAAGGATTATGAGCTCTATTTCAGTAAAGATGGAAAGAACTGGGAAAACAAGACTAAAGGTCGTTTTGAAAATTCATCTTCTGCACAGTTTGTAACATTGGAGAAACCAATTGTGGCACGTTACTTTAAATTGATTGCTTTATCTGAAATTTATGGTCGGGATTGGGCTTCGGCAGCAGAATTAAATGTCAATGCAGTCCGTAATTTATCGGGTGCATCTGAAGAGAGACAGAAGGTTGTATATGTGGATAGTGATGCTGATGGAAGTATGAAATTGGCTGCGGATGGTGATATTAATACATTCTGGCATACGGTACATAACCAGTTCTATCTGGCTCCTTATCCTCATGAGATACAGGTTGCATTAGCTAAAGAAACTACAGTAAAAGGTCTTAAATATACACCTCGTCAGGATTCTTCGGAAGGTAGAATCGGTAAATATGAAGTGTATATCAGCCATGATGGCAAGGAGTGGGGAAAAGCTGTGGCTTCTGGTACATTTGCCGATTCAAAGGAAGTACAGACTGTTGAATTTAATCCATGTAAAGCACGTTATGTAAAACTTCAGGCTCTGTCTGCTGTCATTAAAGAGGCTAAGATGGCTGCTGTGGCAGAGTTAGAGGTTCTCTTGGCTGAATAGGAAAAGCGATAAAGAGTGTTATGAAAAAGAGAGACTGCCTCATTTTTTGATTGGAGGCAGTCTCTTTTTTATGGGAGATATCTTGATTTCTACAGTATAGGCTTATTCGAGAACAGCTGCAAACCCACCATTTCTAGCCATTTTGACAGAAAGCTTTTGATTCTTATTCATTGTTGCCGATTTCATACGGTAATCCATTGCCTGATATCCTGCATTTATTCCATCCTCAAACGAGGTTACACGGTAGGTCTTGCCATCTTTCAGGAAGTCGAGATTTATTTCAAATTCTCTTTCATTTTCCTTATCATTAGTCATCCCACCAATAAACCATTTCTCTCCTTTACGCTTCGCAACGATTACATATTCACCTACTTTGGCTTCCAGAACAACTGTTTCATCCCATGTTACAGGTACTTGGGTAATGAAACGAGTGCAATCTTCATTGCGGTAATATAAGGTCGGATTGTCTGCCAACATTTGTAAACCGCTTTCGAATATGACGAATAAAGCCATTTGGTATGCACGGGTACCGATACTTGCAGAGTTAGGACGTTCGGAACGATAGATATTCGGTTGCATACTGATCATAGCTCCAGGAGTGTAATCCATAGGGCCTACCGCATTTCTCATGAAAGGCAAGTAGATGCTATTCTCCGGCTTACAGCCTCCCATTTGTTCCATGCCTCTGACCCCTTCATAGGATAATACATTGGGATACTTGTATTCCAGTCCGGCCGGCTTGAATGATCCATGGAAGTCAACAAATAAATGATGTCTGGCTGCTTCTTGGGCTACTCGTTCGTAGTAGTTAACCATCCATTGATCGCTGCGGTCCATGAAGTCTATTTTTACTCCCTTTATTCCCCATTCATTGAATGTTTTGAAAAGGTCAAAATTCTTTTCTACTGTTAACCAAGTCAGCCAAAGGACAATACCCACATTCTTTTCTTTTCCATAACGAATCAGCTCATGAAGGTCTACGTCCGGATTAGGAGTGTAAGGATCGCGTGTACTCTTGGCCCATCCTTCATCCATAATAATGTAAGGGATTCCGAACTTGGATGCGAAATCAATGAAGTATTTGTATGTTTCCAAATTACAACCAGCTTTAAAGGTTACATCTTGCCCATACGGGGTTGCTCCGTTCCACCATTCCCAACTTACTTGCCCTGGTTTTATCCATGACACATCTTCTAACTGATTCTTATCAGCCAGTTTATAGGTCATAGTGTTCTCAACTAATTGCTTGTCTTCCTTGGTAATGACAAAGTAGCGCCATGGAAAGTTCCTTTTTCCACTTGTTTTAGCGATATATTCCGCTTCTTTTTCGATTTTGAGGCTGCGGTCTCCGTCTTCACCAAATGCAAGGGGGACTTTTGGAAAAATGGAGGATATGCCATTGGTCCCGTTTCCTTTCAGAAACATGCAAGGATAGTCCGACAGATCAGATTCACTGATTAGTATCTTATATGATTTACGTGTATCAATGAGAACTGGAAGTACGGACATTTTATCCGATGGTTTCCATGAGTGACTGGAAATGTGTGTGTACGGCTCTTCATAAGCTGTTTTGAACCCTCCCGGCTGTTGGAGATGTAATAAATAGTCTGTCGGGAACTGCAATGAAAGGTCTTCTCCCAATACTTCGATTTCTCCTTTTTGGCGGGTGATAAAACGATAGGCTATTCCATCGTTAAAAGCACGGAATTCTACTGAGTAGTTTCCTTTAAAATTGAGTAGAAGTTGGTTATATTCGTTATTGATCGTTGAAAATTTCAGTGGAACGACAGGGGTTAAGGTTTCTTTTATTTTGTTCTGTTTTTGTCCGGACAGTTTGGGATGTTCGCCCAATATTTTATCTTTTAGTTTAAGTTGGAGATAATTGTCTTTCAACAGAACTTCATCATTACAGGCTACGTCATAGTAGATTTTGTCGGTGAGGCGGACGGATACTTTTATTTCTCCGTTCGGGGAACTTAACTTTATTTTTTCTTGTGCTTGTACATTGGATACTAAATAATAAACAAGCAAGGGTAAAAGAAAATACTTTTTCATTTTTCTTAAATAGTTATGTTGTCGTTTAATGTATTGATTACTAATATTGAGCAAATATAAACAAATTGAAATAGATAATAGTATACTAAATAAAATAGTTTTCTGCTTGGGTAATATGAGGGTATGCTTTTATTTTATCAAAGAGCAAATACAGGAAGTGAAGTATTGACTTGAATGTTTAGTTGTGAAAATAAATAAGCTGTTCATCAACTTCTGCAAAGTCATTGATGAACAGCTTATTTATTTTTCTAAGAATTAGTAAGATTATTATTTATCGGACATAGATGGAGGTAATTCTCCTGTTCTTGACCATTTTGACGGTTTCGATCCCATTACAAATTCTAGTGTACCTCCTTCACATATGTCTTTATGACAGAACCAGTTTTTGTTAAGTGGTTTGCCATTCAAGGTCGCTGATTGAATGTAGATATTTTTGTCGTTATTCTTTTTTGTTATAACCTTCAGGGTTTTACCATTTTCAAGATGTATAGTAACTGTATTAAATACAGGGCTTGAAATAAGATATGTGTCCTGGCCTGCATTAGGATAAAATCCTATAGAATGAAAAGCATACCAGGCAGACATAGAACCGGAATCATCGTTACCCGGTATTCCGTCACGTGTCGTTTTATATCTATTTTTTAAAATATACCGTACAATCTCGGCTGTTTTGTCTTGCCTGTTTACATAATTGTATAATGACGGAATTAAGAATCCTGGTTCATTGGCTATTTGGAATAATCCTATGTGATAACGTTGGTCCCATATCTTGTGGGTAAAAAAGGTATCTAGTCTTTGAGTGAAAATCTCTTCTCCGCCGCACTTTTGAATTAAACTTTTCATATCATGGGGTACATAGAATGACAACTCAAAAGAGAAAGTCTCATAAGTAGGTTCTCCCCAATTACCGCTTTTTAAGGTACTGAAATGCTCTTTATCCCAGTACTTTCCCTCTTCGTTTCTTGGCCATGCAAAGCCCGAAAATCCCAAACTTGTTATCCTATCATTCCATGTGTTTTGCCAGTTAGATGCATTTTTATAGTATTTATTGGCAATATCTTGTTTCCCTAAACGATCGGCTACAGTAGCGATAGCAAAATCACAATTAGAGTATTCAAAAGTACGTGTCAAGCATCTTTCATAAGCTGAAGAAACATAGCCTAATGAGTTATAGTCTGCTAAACCTCCACGGCCTTCTTTTCTTTCATCTCCTCCGGGAGCTACTTCTGCATTTTTCAACATAGCTTGTAAGCCTGCTCCATAATCAATCCCTTGTAGATTCTTTACCATTGCATCGGCAATCAGAATATCACAATTACTTCCTCCTTGAACACGACCATTATCATTACCACTACGTGCATCAGGCATGTACCCTTCATTGCGGTATATGTCAATAAGTGAACGTACCATATTTGATTGAACGGAAGGGGTAAGCAATGTAAATAATGGATGGGTAGCACGGAAGGTATCCCAAATGGCATAGAAATCATCAAAGTTCGGTTCTGTTGATATCCATTTCGGATTTTCTCCGGTCTTGTCTACTGGCTGGAGATAGCAATGATACAAAGCTGTGTATAGTTTAATTTTGTCTTCTTCTTTTCCTGTGACTTCTATTTTATTTAAGATATTATTCCATTCGGACACAGCCTGAGTATGTACTTTGTTGAAGTCCCAAGTTGTTATCTGCTTCAGGTTTTCTTTAGCTTTGCCACAACTGATATAGGAGATACCGACACGTACGTTGATTTTTTGATTTTCAGAGGTCGAATAGCTCAAATAAGCACCTGTTTTTTCGCCTGAATCGAATTGTTCGTTAATATTCGGCATTAAAGTATTTCCTTTCCATGTGCCGAAGCTTTCTGCCGGTGTATCTGTTTCTGCATAGAAATAGACTGTATAGGCCTCTCCTTCATTCCAGCCTCCGCGTACACGGGTGTATCCTTCTATTGTTGAGTTGGAAAGTATGCGTACTTCCGAACCTACAATTCTTTGAGTTTCGCATATTTGTAAGGCTAGACAACTGCCTAGATCAAAAAGAATTTTGGAGTCTTTGCTTGAGGGGAAAGTATATTCATGAAAACCGGCTTTGCTCAATGCTGTCAGCCGGGCTGCCGTGCGATAACGCGGCAACTCAACTTTGTATTCTCCTAAAACGGTATTCTCGTTGGCACGGGGGGAAGAATAGTCTTCTAAATGTATATCTCCGGTCAGAGGTAACATTAATACGTTGCCATATTTGCATCCTCCGCCTGTTCCGCTTACATGAGTATGGCTGAAGCCGTGTATATTGCCGTCAGGATTCCATCCGGCGTTCCAATCTTTATTGCCGCAATCGGGACCTAATTTTACCATTCCAAACGGAGTACATACTCCCGGAAAAACATTGCCGCCTCCATCTACGCCGATGAAAGGGTCTACATAGCGTGCATTGCCTGTCACGGTTTGTGCTCCGGCACTTGTTACTGCCATCCATGTAGCAATACAAATTAATAGTTTTGTTTTTAACATATCTATTCGCTTTTGATTATTTTCAAATTACAATAAGACGGTCTGGTCTTTGCCAGACTCCCAGATAGCCAAAAGGGCATATAACTCAACGAGTGACGCTTGCCTCAGAATCTCCCATTTATTCATTGAAACAGCTCCGCTTAAATCCTCGTCATTGATTAGACCACTAATGTGATGTGCCTTACCAAACCATGCGTGCAACATTGTGTTGCGCACATCTTCTAGATATGAGGGATTCTTATCAATGGAATAAAGTTCGAAGAATCCGCGGCACATGACGGTGTTAAACCAGGCATGCCCCGGTGCCAGAATATTAAAATCACGTTGCAGAACTTCTGAATGATAGGAAGTAAACCACTTTTTGTGGCAAGCTTCCGCAATTTGATGTGCTGCTGTCAAATACGACTCATTCTTGGTTATTTTATAAAGAAGGCAGGCTAATTGCAATGGTTGTCCTGAATTATAAGAATATTTATTCGTCTCCATACGCCCAGGTTGGGTGGGGTCTTCTGGATCAGGAGAAACATTGTCGTAATACAGATGGTCGCTAGGGTCCTGCATATAGGCTTGCAGCCAGTTGAAGCATTCAATAGCTTTATCCAGGTATTTCTGCTCATGGGTTAGTTGATAGAGCTTACAACTCAATACACCCGTCGGGGCAGTTGAACAAGTGTGCTTTGACTTGCTCGGTTCATTCAGCTCTTTCCAATGAACTCCGCCACCGCAAGTATTGTCCCATCCGTATTGTGATAGATAGTCCCAGACGGCTTTGGCTTGATTTAAATAGCGCACATCTTTAGATATGGCATACCATTTTGCCATATCCAGTCCTATCCATACATTGTCATCATAAAAACGGTCGTTTCCCGAATCCGGATATACACTATATGCTGTGCGTCCATGGTCTGTTACCCAAAAATGTTGGATTCCCTTGAACATATCATCTTCTAAAGAACGATAATATTCTTCCTGTTCCGTGTCTACGGATGCTTCTCTCAAGGCAACAAATGCGGATAATCCTCCCCCTTGTCCCCATACGACTGCATCTCCGTCCCAATATCCTTGTTCTTTAGGATAATATGTTTGCCAACATGTCCTAGGTCCTTTATGATAATAGTATTTTATGACACATGTCATCATAGAGTGGGCGCAGTCGAACATACTTGTCTTTACATACTCGAATGTGCTCGCAAGTTGGCTTTTGCTTTCCGAGCGTAGCTCATTGGCTCCTATCAAGGTGATTGCAACCTCATATGTCCCTTCTGTAGGAACTTGCAATAAGTAATTTCCTCCATACTTATAGTTGTCACCATTCAGCACAATAGTAGTCCATTCTCCGTTTTCTCCAGACTCCGTATTCCGATAAGCTATTTCTATCTGTATGTCTTTCACATAATTTGTTCTTATGAATTTCACCAGAATTTCTTTTTCCCGGCTTGTTTTGTATACTTCCAGTTGTCCCACCGGATCAATCTTCTGGATATCTTTGTCTTCCACAGAATCGTCACTGCAAGATAGTACTGTGCATACCATGGCTAATAAAGATATAAAAATGATGTTTAATCTCTTCATAAACAAATTCTTTTTACCATTGGATTGCCTGGTCCTGATCCGGTATTGTTATATTAATCTTACGTTCCATAGTTAATGAACCTTCCGCTCGATAAGAAGTAGGTACATTTGACGTAGTTATGTCATCATATGTATATTTGATATATAATACATAATAACGATGCATCAGGTAGGGTTGATTGGTATCCATTTCATCCCAAATCTCGTAGGTCGGATGCTCTGTGAGCTGGAAGTTTATTGAAGAATTTGCCGCCGTTATCGTCAGATTCCCTTTCTTTTTAGTCTCCGTAACCTCTGAAGGTTCTTCAAATTTTACATTGATTTTATAAGTTTCCCTATCTATTGCATTATCTTCTTTCGTACCTGCATAGAAGAATACAGTGTTTTCGTCTACGACATGTGCTCTACGATTGTCTACTACCAATGGATCATTGCTCGAATCGGCAAAATAGATGTTCATGGCAGTTGCCGAGTAATTTCCTGAATAATCATTGAATGGTAATACATGAAGCAGGGCTTTTCGCCATCCTTTCCGTTTGTTGGTAATGTACGAGGGGTCCTCCTCAATTGTCAATGGCAACACCCACTCTTTCGAAAGGTTCATTTCTGAAAACTTAAACTTGATAGGGAATAGTTCCTTTCTTGAACCTGCCGGAATATGGCAGGTGGCGGAAGGAAATTCGTAATTCTCCTGTGGTAGTAAGTTATACCATAAGTCTTTTCTGAGTTCGTGAAAGTTGGCTTCGTTCATGGCGTTCAACGTATCCGGGTCTACGGCAATCCGTACATCGAGATCCTTATCCAATGGAGTAGAACCACTGACTAGCACCGGAAGGTTGTAGATAACCTCACCATTAGGCTTGTAGCGGACGTAGATACTTGAAACCTCTCCATCATTAATTGGAGCTTTTAGTGAGACCATGTGAACATAAAGTTCGTCTTTCCATTCGTCATTGCATGCACTGAACGAAAGCAATGCGATAAACAATGTGGCTATATAAATATGTCTTTTTTTCATTCTTATTGTATATTTTAGATTAATCAAAAGTTTCCCATCCCGGCGCCTGTGTCATTTTGCGGTTTCTTTTTAATTCATTTTGTGGCATAGGCCAAAAGTACATCTTACGTGAGAAGTTTGCTTGTAGATTTTCTACTCGTATACGTTCATAAAAGCGTTCTTTTTTGCTTTCAGTCATCAGTACGTTGTAACCATAGATTTGTTCGGACTCTTCTACCGGAGCAAGCTTCCAGCGACGCAGGTCGTAGTAACGTTGATTCTCACCCATGAATTCTACCTGACGTTCATGTATTAGTTTCTTACGGAACAATGTTTGGTCATTATATGTCTCCTCGTTGTAATCAGGAACTCCAGCACGCATCCTGACAGGCAAGACAGCTTTGCGGATTTCTTCTGTATTTCGCGAAACTGTAATTGGTTCTCCTTCCCAAGTTGTTACTTCGTAGCTACTACTCGGAGTCAATTCGTTTAGGGCTTCCGCATACATCAGCAGGATGTCGGTATAGCGAAGTGGTATGTCTACTTTATCATAGATTCTTCCGTTGTTCGTGTTGCAGTCGTTAGGGCTGACAAATTTCATGACACCTATTCCTGTAGGAATCCAGTAGTCGGAACTGTTTTTTCTTCCGTTATCGCTACCTCTGTAGTACCATACCTGTTGGTTGCGTCTATCTCCATCTTGCGCACTTGCCAATGCCCAAAAAGCACCGTTGAATGCTACGCTGGCATAGAAACGCGGTTCGCGGTTCGCATATTCTTTCCATACTCTCGGACGTATCTGCGGGTAAAGTCCGCGGTTGTATTCATCTTCCGAGACGAAACGTTTGTCTACTTCGCAAGTGTCTAGGAATGTTTCTAGATTGAAGCTACTTCCGTCTGCCATATCATAGGCATCACACTGTTTGATTGTCAGTCCGTGGCGGTTTCTTCCTCCGGCATTTGTGGGTAAATGATCGAGAACAAGATCTCTGACTTGATCATTTAATGCATTGTTTCCTCGTGTAAATATCAATTCCGGATTTTCGGTAGCATACAAGTCTCCATTGAAAATAGAGCGATAAGAGGCGAACGGGTCAATGTCAGCCCATCCTTCCGGGAAATCTTTGTTGGAGTATACCGAGTGATAGGGAGGTCTTACGGTTGCCGGATAAGCGTTATCTCCTTTAGATTGATAGGGAGCGGTGTATAGCTTGTATACACCGGTTGCGTTGGCTAGGTCAATGACATCTTTAGCCGCTGCCGCTGCTCTAGCCCACTTGCTTTCGTCATACGTCTGAGACATTAGCATGCGTCCTTGCCAATCAGTAAAATCAGAGAACTTATCGGAGTCACCGGGACGTGGGTTATTTATCGGACTTGCTGTATATAGAAGTACCTTTGCGCGTACCGCCAAGGCAGCTCCTTTCGTACTGCGATTGACATTCTGTCTGTCTCGTTTCTCAGGCAGTGATCGGGCCGCCAGTGCCATTTCCTCACTGATGTAGTTCACTACTTCATCGTAGCTACTGCGTGGATAGGACATGTCCATATAATCTTCATCAATACTGATTGTCTCTTCAGGAATTAGAGGAACTGGTCCGTATTTTCTTAGTAATAACCAATAAAAATAGCTTCTTAAAAAGCGGGCCTGTGCTTTATAGTCTGCAATTTCTACTTCTGACAGTTCTTCATTAATATCTATATTGTTGATTAAGATAGAAGCCTGGCGAATACCTTCGTAGCAACGGATGTATGAATTGTTTGTCCAGGTATTGTCATATTGTCCGAATTTGAAAGCATTGTAAGTTACGGCTCCGTCACTTTCATTAAAAATCATATCGTCTGCAAAATTAGTTGTGGAATAGCCGATACGTGTGATTTCTAAATTTGTTTCTAACAGACAGTTGTAGCATTTGGCCAGCCATTGTTCCGTAAAATTCTTGCTCTTGAAAATTTTCTCTTCACTTTGACGATCTTTAAAAAAACGTTCCACGCTCAAATAGTCTGAACAAGAAGAAATACCCAGCCCAATGACTAAAATGGCTACTGCGGATAATATATGTTTTTTCATCTGTTTTTGAATTAAATGTTAATTGTAAGTCCTAAGGTATATGATCTTGATAATGGATAAGCCTGACCGTTGGTGCTGCCCAGTTCCGGATCCCATAACTTAAAATTGGAGAATGTTATCAAGTTAGTTCCCATGAAGTATAAACGAACGTTGTTCAAGTGGATCTTATTGATAAGACTCTTCGGAATATTATATCCGATTTCTAGGTTTTTCAAGCGCAGATAAGAACCATTGCGAAGCCAATATGTAGACGGACGGTAGTTGTTACTATTGCCTCCATAGCTTAAACGCGGGTATTCTGCGTTCGGGTTTTCATTTTCACCTAATATCCAGCGGTTGGAGTTCGCCATGTCGGTGAGAATATTTCCCCAATCACCATTCTTGAAAGGATATACAGTAGGACCTTCGATACAGAAAGTTGATTTGCCTGCACCTTGGAAGAGGATGTTGATGTCAAATCCTTTCCATTCTGCGGAAAGACCGAAACCATAAATAAGATTTGGGCGATTGGTTGCACCGATAGGAACTTCGTCATTTTCATCTATCTTTCCGTCTCCGTTGACATCCGCATACTTGATATCACCTGGCATTACGTCGCCCCAGCTCTGTTTCGGACTGTCACGAATGTCATCATAATCTTTGAATAATCCTAGTGAAATAAGTCCGCGGGTTTGGTTAACACGGAAACCTTGTTGGCTTTTATAAGGGTAATTACTGAATTCTTCGTCATATTTCAGGATTTCACTCTTACTGTATGTAAAGTTACCTCGCAGTGTCAGATTCACATCTCCAATACGTTGTTTATATCCCACATTACCGTCGAATCCTTTGGAAACTACCGAGCCAATATTGGTAGATAACTTCATGCCTGTTCCTGTACCGTACATACCAACGGAGAGAGGGATATAGTTACGCTCTTGGTAAATACCGTCACGTTGTTCGTGAAAGTAGTCAATTGTACCGGTCAGCTTGTCATTGAACAATGCGAAGTCGATACCTATGTCATGCTTGGTTGCTATTTCCCAAGTGACAGCATTAGTTGCATAGTAAGTATAGGTCAATCCGTCGAACTGATAGCTTTGTCCTAGGTCTGCATAGTTGTAATTGTTGCTTGCTCCGAAAGTAGACAAGTAGGGAAAGCGTCTATCCATATTGTCATTACCTACTTTTCCGTAAGAATAACGTACTTTAAACATATTGATCCACGGTGATTTTTCTTTAATGAAAGACTCTTCTGCCATGTTCCAGGCTACAGAGTAAGCGGGGAAGAAACCGAACTGATGACCTGTTGCAAAGTTCTCGGATCCATTGTAACCAAAGTTAAAGTCAACGAAGTAACGGTACTTCCAACCATAGGTGAAACGTCCGGAAAGTCCTTGATGACGTCTGTCAATACCTTGCATAATGTCATCTTCCTTTTTTACAGAGGCATTGATTGTCTTATCTTGTGTATATTTCATTACGGCTCCCACCATGTGATTACCAAAGGTACGGTCGTAGTGCAACTCTGCTTCTAAATATTCTTTTCGTTCACCGGTTGAGTTAGCTTCTTGTGACATCAATTGTTCATCTCTGACTTTTCTCATCACAAGACTACCATCAGAAGCGCGGTTCTGTTCCGCTCTCCATAATTCTGGTATTTTTTTACGGTTGATCCACTGATAATTGTTAGTGTCGAATCCATAGCGTCCGATGAATTTTAGACCTTTGGTGATAAAACTGAAATCTTGTTCGAGAGTGATATTGGTCTGCAATTTATTATTCCATGTTTCTTGATAGCCGGTTTGTGTAGCAATGGTCCAAGGATTGATTTGTTCATCGTCCGAACCGAAAGCGGGCGTATATCCATTGGAATACATGATTGGTACTGAGACCGGGTTATAATTCATAGCAGAAGCCCAGATATTGCTTGACATACCCGGTTCGTTCTTTTTGTCTAATGAACCGGATACACCGACTTTTAGCAGTGTGGTTTTGGTGATATCCATATCCACGTTCAGACGGTAGTTCCAACGGCGATAGTTGGCGTTGGTATTATAGTCTTTTAGCCCTTTGTCTACTTTATACATACCACCTTCATCTACATAGCTTGCAGATACATAATAGCGTGCCAATGAACCACCGCCGTTCATGTTGATAGTGGCACGATAAGTAGGTGCTCCTTTTTTCAGGAGTACATCCATCCAGTCTACATTGGGATATAAGTCCTGGTCCAGTCCGTTACGGAGTATATACAATTTGTCTTCAGGGAAGAAAGGTTCTTGGTTACGAGTAGTACGTGCTTCATTCATCATTGAAGCATATGTATATCCGTCAATGAGGTCTGGGGTTATGGTACGTGTGTTGTAGGTTGTTTCTACTTTTGCATCGATTTGTACTTTTCCTCCTTTACCACGTTTAGTTGTTATTAATACTACACCATTGGCGCCACGCGAACCGTAGATTGCTGTGGCAGAAGCATCTTTGAGTACAGTGAAGGATTCTATATCCTCAATATTGAGTTCATTCATACTGCGTTCAAATCCGTCGACTAAAATCAAGGCACTTGAACCTGCTCCGAATGTCGAGATACCGCGAATCCAGAATTCGGAAATATTATTTCCGGGCTGTCCGGAAGTTTGGCGAGCCATTACACCTGCTATGTTACCTGCCAAAGCATTAGTAATGCTTGATGTGGAAGTCTTCAGTGTATTTATATCCACATTGGTAACGGCACCGGTCATCGTTATTTTCTTCTGTGCACCAGTACCTGTTACCACTACTTCATCCAAAGCAGTGGCAGTGGCTTCTTTCATTATGACCTTGATTGTTCTTTGTTCTTTTATCAGGACTTCCTGTTTTTCGAAACCGATGAAAGAGAAAACGAGTCTGTGGTAGGGTTCCATCTTGATTTTGAACTTGCCGTCTATGTCGGTGATGGCACCTAATCCCGGGATGTCTTTGATGATTACGTTGACACCAATTAATGGTTCTTTGGACTCGTCTGTCACGAGACCTTCAACCTCTATTCTGTTTGTTTGTACCTCTACCGAACTGTTTTGAGCATACACGCTGCATGTGCAACAGAACAGGAGGAGCAAGTTAAAAATATATTTTTTCATTCGGAATGTGTTTTTATAGTTATTCTATAGAAATGGTACGGATGCTGTGATTTTCTCTATCGGCGATGTAGAAAGTCTGTGTTTCTTCATCGTAAGCGATGCCGCATGGATTATCAAAGCGTGCTTCCGTTTTTAATTCTCCGTCAATATTGCCAGATACCTTGTTGTCAGAAGAGACACTGCCTCTTCCTGCAAAAAGAGATACGTTACCGTCGGGAGTAATTTTAAAGATGCAATGGTTTCCTCTGTCGCATATATAATAATCATAAATGTTTCCGTCCGGACGAGGATTTTTTATGTATTCTTCATTCTTCACAAATGTGCCTTGGTAAGGTTCCTGAAAACGGGCACTCGGACCGGGCGAGGGACTGTACCCGGCTTCTCCTTCTCTACCGGCAAATGTGGTTGGCTTCTGAAATTCATTGGTTACTTTATTATATTGGGATACCAAAATACAGTTACGGCCTGTGATATACATAAATCTTCCATCCGGATGGATACACATAAAAGTACCGGAATCACTATTTTCGTATACACCAAATAATTCTACTCCTTTTTTGCCACCGGTCGTAGGATCGTGAACAGCTTTTTGAAGTCCTCCTTTCCAATAGGTGTTGTAGTAAAGTGATTTATTTAGGGCGCAGTAAACATTGTTATATCCTGTGCGGTCATAAACATAGGGGTGGGCTTTTCTGAATTCTTCAGATCGCAGAATGTAAGCAATTTCACGGTTGTCTTTACTGCTGCTTCCATGGTCATCTGATACGAAAAGCGTGTCTCCGGTTGTATCGAAAGACATGAATTGCATATTCCTAAATCCTCCCTGGCCATTAGTAAGAAGAGTTGAGACTTCTTTTGCTTCCAGATTGATTCGACGTATAGGACCGCCTTGACCATTAATAATTAAGCATTTCTCAATACCAAATGTGTCCATTAATAGCCATTGAGGATTTCCGAATCTTGCTTTTTCAAAGTTTCCGTCTACGTCAGATGAATTTCCATTTTCGTCTTCGCTACCAACAAGAGTACTCACTGAAGGCTGTAGAGTATAATTGAACTTCTTTTCAAATTCATATTCTATAGGAGAGGTTTTTCCGTCGGCACTTTCGATTTTTATTTTAATATTACCATCGAAAGCTTTCGGCGGGACTATACAGTAAATTTCGGTGTTGGTGCAGCCGATAGTTGTCGTGTATTGTCCACCTATTGTGATGTGGATTTTTGAGGGATCAGTTCCAAAATTATCTCCATAAATATGGATTTGAGTACGAAGACTCCCATGATCGGGGGTAAAGTCTGAGAAAACAACCGGTTTAGACGGGTCGTATCCATTGGAACCAATTTTGTCGTCCTGACAGCCGATAAGGCATACGCTCAGAATCAACACCAGTGCCTTATACCAATAGAGGCATCTTTTTTCATGTGTTTTTCTTTTCATATAGTTTTTTTAATTAAGAGTAAAATATTAATATTTTTTATTTTAGAACTCATATAATGAGGAGAGCGTTAGTTTATAAGTTCACCTCGATACCTTCCACAAGATTGCCACTAGCTTGGCAAACGCCTTGGTCTGTGATAACTTTGACAATAGCCATATCTTTGTTTTCTGTTTTAAATTTGCCTTTTTCGCTAGTCAACTTTACTATAACTTTGTCGCCTTGTTTTTCGGCTTTGAAGGTTTGTTGGCTGTAATCTCCCTTCTTGAATGCCCAGCCATCTCCTGCATCCCAGTACATTGATCCATCGGCTTTTCCTTGTTCATCCAGACAAACCAATAATGTGAGCGGATCTAATGAGTTTTCTGTGGTATTTTGAATGATCTTTCCGGTAGGAATAATCGAACCGCCACGTATCTTCATCTTTGCTTGATATTTATCACAGTTGTCACCTTTAACTAGTGATAGTTCTTTCCAAATGCCTTTCGGCAGTGCAGGCTGCTTAGCGTATACCGGAATAATAAGCAGGTTGTTACCAATCAGGAATGCTTCTTCTTCGGCACGCAACGACAAGTCTTTAGGGTCGGCGAAAAAAACAGGTCGCATGATGGGCATACCATTTGTTGAGGCTTCGTGCAGCAGAGTATAATAATAGGGGAGAAGGATGTATCGACGTTCTAATGCTATTCGTGCGGCATTTTCTACTTCTTGCCCAAATGCCCATGGCTCCTTGTTGTTTGTTCCTGCACAAGCGTGACCACGTGAGAATGGATAGAAAGCACCTACACCAATCCAGTTGCCGAATAAATCGGCATCAGCATTAAATAGAAAGCCACCGATATCCGAACCGCTGAATGGTTGGCCGGATAATCCCAAAGTTAAAGACATGGGTATTGACATTTTCAGATGGTCCCACCAGGAGCCATTATCACCGGTCCAAGTGGCTGCATAGCGCTGACCACCTAAGAAATTAGAACGAGTAAGAATAAACGGTCGCCTTTCGGGGCGGGTTTCCAGTATGCCTTCTCTGGATGCTTTAACCATTAGAAAACCATAAACATTATGATATTGTAGATGTGTTCCTGCAGGCAATTTACCTCCTCCGCGGTGGAGATTATCTTCCGGCATTGTTTTGTTGGGAGTGTCATTGATTTGTGGCTCATTTACATCGTTCCAAACACCGTCTACTCCTTGTGCCATGAAATCTTTATATAAGTTCCTCCACCATTTATTTACTTTAGGGCATGTGAAGTCTGGGAACGCTGCCGCTCCTGGCCAGGCATCACCATGAAAGTTCTTTCCGTCTGCAGTTTTTACCCAAACGTCATTTTCAGTTCCTGATTTATAAACGAAGTAGTTGGGGTCAACTTTTGCTCCAGGATCAATCATCCATGCAGAATGGAAGCCGCGTATATGTAAATCGCGATTAACAGCCTTAGGATTGGGAAAACTTTGTGGGTTAAATGTGAAAATACGATATCCATCCATGTAGTCAATGTCCATCCAGATAACATCGCATGGTATTCTTTTATGTCTGAAAGTGTCTGCAATCTCAATTACGCGACTGTCTGGTGAATAAGAGAAGCGACTTTGTTGATAACCTAATGCCCAGCGGGGAATCATCGGCATAGTGCCTGTTAGTTCCGATAGTCCGCGAACTACAGCTTGTGGAGATTCTCTGTCAATAATAAACACCCGAAAAGGTTCTCCCTCACTTCTTAGTTCAATTTTCTCATTTGTACTACTTAATTCAGCTTTCCATGTGGTATCGAATAAAATACCGAAAGCTGTTCCGTCTTTTCTAACTCCCATCATCCAAGGATGTGATTGATATAGGCGTGTACCATTATCTACACCGTAGGCACCGGAATCTGTATTCCAGAGCTTGATTGTTTTACCATTTCTTAGAAGAGAACCGGTTACTTCACCACCTCCGTAGATACTTGTGCCTTCCGGTATTGTAAGTGATGCATTAGCTTTACCATCTGTGAGGGAGAATTCGGGAATAAGTATCCAATCGGCAGGGAGTATGCCTCTCTCACGTGGTTCTTTTTCAATTGCGAACGAAGGTACTTTCTTTGCGTCAAAACCTTCTGGGATAAACTTGGCAATGCCGTCTCCAACCAATACGCTTTGTTTGATGGATACTTTCTGTGTTGCTGCGTCTGCCAATAGAGGCAAAGCAGTGAGCAAATATATTGCTACTGTTTTAATAAGGGTATATTTCATGTTTTAATAATTTTAGTTGTCATTCTTTCTAGAAAAATTATTGGATAGTGGCAAGGCGGGCGTACATTTCTATCATGGCAGCTTGTGTTAACAACCATTTTTTGTCATCTTTGCTTTTGCCGCTTAAATCTGTATTAAATAATCCTTTATCATCCCGGGCGTACATCCAAGCATGGTTTAAACTTTTATCGAAAGCGTTGATATATGTTTTATTCTTATCTATATGATAGAGTTCGATAAAGCCTCTTAACATTACCGCAGTAAACCAGATATCTCCTTGCTTTAGCATTTTAAAGCTTTCTCCTGTAGTTGTTGTAAAGTCTGTGAAAAAATAGTTATAGCATTCTTTAGCTATATTTTGTGCATCTTTCAGGTAGAGAGGATTTCTTGTCAGTTGATAGAGCAGGGCGGCTGATTGCATCATTTGCCCGCTGTTATAGGCGTATTTGGCTTTTCCTATCTTTCTGTCAAGACCGATATTGTCAAAATAGAGGTAATCAGTGGAGTCTTGTAGATTCTTTTGCGTCCATTCATATAATTCTTTTCCTTGTCTGAAGTAGATGCTGTCATTAGTTGCTTTAAATAGTTTAAGGGCGAGTACAGAGCCAGGAGCATTTGAACAAGTATTTTTAGACTCTTTCTTTTGCTCACACCAGTAAATGCCTCCTCCCAACAGGCTATCAGTACCACTTTCTATAAATTTCCATATTAATTGTGCTTTATCCAGATATCTTTTCTCTTGTGTTATTTGGTAGATGTCGGTGAAGTCAATGCCTAACCATACATTGTCGTCATAAAAACGATCGGATGTCGGTGCTGTTTGTATGTACGATGAGTAAGCGTTAGGAGTTCTTTGGATATCGAAATATTCTTCCAGACCAGGTAATACCCGTTTATCTAATAATTTCTGGTATTTCTTGTCATGAGTCGCTTCGAATAGTGCATTTACTGCAGAGAAAGTACCCGAATATGGCCATAAATAGGAGAACTGATTAGGCGTGTTTGCTTGGTCTTCCGATGCCAGATAAGTGACTTTGTGTTGTTCGTCAAAGGGATAGCTTTCCCGAAGCAGATAAGAGTCCTTTGCTGAGTAATGTTGATAAAGGGAATCCAATGTCTGCTGGGCTTTTCCCAAACTTGAATCTGAGTCTGCCTGCTTTGTTGAGGCACAACCAGTCAAAGAGAGGGTGCAAACTATGATTAGTAAAATACACGGTGATTTCATTCTATATAATATTATATTCATTATTAACTAAAGATTTTCCTTCCAAAATACAGGTAGCTGAATATGCTACCTGTTTGTGGATTACCTATTTCAAACTACAATCCTTTTTATTTTGCTTTTTACCTTATTCCGTTGTCTGATGCTGCAAAGTTATTATGGTTAGTATAAGATGATGTACGGACCCATGACATAAATGTCTCTTCTCGATGAAATGTCGCAAAAATATATATATGTGTCGTAAAAGCGTACTCCTGTTATGTTAATTTTCAGATGATCAGAATGTTTTTTGTGCAGTTCTTGGACGTTTTCCCGATTTTCCATATCTTTCCGTCGATTTTTGTGTCTTGATTTAAAACAAGAGAATGCTATATGAAAAAACACAATGAATGGACGAAGAGAACTACTCTTTTAAGAAGAGTTCTGCTGATACTGGTTTCTTTTCTTTTGATAGGAGTAGACATAAATGCTTCGTATAGTCTCCGGCAATTTTCCAGTAAGAACGGATTATCCAATAGTGCTATTCTTTCGATGTGTCAGGATAGGCATGGCGTGATATGGATCGGTTCATGCGATGGGCTGAATATCTACGACGGCACTTATCTGGGATTGTACAAACCAACCAATGTGCACCATAGTTTCTCCGGTAATCTCATCGAACGGATTATCGAGGCGGACAACGATGTGCTTTGGATACAGACTAATTATGGGCTCGACCGCTTTGATACACGCAGACAGACCATACAAAGCTTCAAAGACTTTAAATACATAAACCGTATGGCGATAAGTCCCGAAGATGATTTCTTTATTATTAAGGATGATGGCTACATTTATTATTATCAGCCGGAGCAGAAGGACTTCTGTAAACTTGATGTGAAAAAGATACATTTTGAGGAAGTACAACAAATGGCTATTGATAACTTTGGAGTACTTTGGATATTCTCTTCGGATAATGATAACCGGAGTTATATAATAGAGAAAAACGGAAATCAAGTGAAGCTGGTTCCCAGTAATTGCCTGAATCATTCGGAAAAGTTGTTGTGGACGTTTGTAGATGGCGATTTTCTCTATTTCATAGACAGTACTTATGCACTTTATGAATACGATCTGAATAATCATAAAGCGTATTTTATAGCAGATATGGAGGCAGAGATACTTCGTCGGGGTGAGGTTTCTTCCATTATAAAACAGAAAACTGATTATTTTATCGGCTTTAAGAGTAGTGGATTAATCCAATTAAAGTATATGCCGGATTCAAAGGTAAAATATAGCCTCCAGTCCATAAATGTTCAGTCCGGTATCTTTTGTCTTATGAAAGACCGGTTTCAGGATATAATCTGGGTGGGCGCTGACGGTCAAGGGCTTTATATGTATTTTACAGATGAGTTTTCTATTGACAACATCATGTTGGATGTACCGGAGTATCGGGTAGATAATCCGGTTCGTGCTCTATATCAGGATCAGGATCAGACATTGTGGATAGGTACGAAGGGAGGGGGAATATTAAAGATGTTTGATTTCCATCCTGATATGGAAACTTTGCCTCGGGCAGAAAGGATCCTGGCAAGTAATAGTCCGTTGATGGACAACTCGGTGTATAGTTTTGCTCCCAGCCGGAGGAAACTCTTATGGATTGGAACGGAGAGCGGACTTAATTACTACTCCTATTCACAAAAGCGGATACAGGAATTTCCGGTCATGGCAGATGGCAAGATGGTGAAGTATGTACATTCTGTCCGTGAGACAAATGATAGTACGTTGTGGGTGGTTTCTGCCGGTGAAGGTATTGTGAAAATCATTCTGGATGCTACTTCACTTTTACCTAAAGTGAAGTCTGCCCGTCGCTTTACACTGGATGGCGGAAAGAGAAACTCCAATTATTTCTTTGTCTCTTTTCAGGAGAATGATTCGGTTATTTGGTTTGGTAACCGTGGATATGGTGCGTATAAAATGAATACGCATACCAATCAACTAACTCCCTGCCGCATTGACGATGTAGTGAAGAATCAGACTGTAAATGATATTTTTGCCATTCATAAGAATGACGAAGGATACTGGTTTGGTACGAGTTTCGGATTGACCCGGCTTTATCAGGGCGAATATAGGGTATATAACGAGACTGACGGCTTTCCCAACAATACGATTCACGGCATATTGGAAGGAAGGGACAATAACTTGTGGCTTAGCACCAATCAAGGGTTGGTGAGGTTTAATGTCCGTGAAAACACAGTTCAGACGTATCGGCAGCAGGGCGACCTGGAAGTGATTGAGTTTAGTGACGGTGCTTTCTTCAAGGATCAGCAGACGGGGACATTATTTTTTGGTGGTACGAACGGATTCATTACGATTAGCGAGAATGATCAACTTTCGGAAGAATACATGCCTCCTTTGCATTTCAACCGCCTCTCTATTTTTGGTAAAGAGTGCAATATTTATGATTTTCTGCAAGGCGCTACGAAGCAAGAAACTTTGGTGCTGGACTATAGTCAGAACTTCTTTAACCTTTCATTTATTGCTGTCGATTACATTAACGGGAACAATTATACTTACTCTTATAAGATAGACGGTTTGAGCGATAGTTGGATTGAGAACGGATTGTCTACGGTGGCGGTTTTCTCTAATCTATCTCCTGGAGAATACACCTTGCTGGTGAAGTACCGAAGTAATATAACAGGGAAAGAGAGTGAACCTTATTCATTATTGATCCGTATCACTCCTCCCTGGTATATGACTACTTGTGCTTATATTGTCTATTTCTTATTATTAGCCGGGGTAATTGCAGGAGCTATCCGGATGGTGATAAAACGTTATCGCAGAAAGCGGAATGTTATGATCGAGGAAATGAACCGCCAGCAGCGCGAAGAACTGTATGAATCGAAATTGCGTTTCTTTACTAACATTACCCATGAATTTTGTACTCCGTTGACATTGATCAACGGTCCGTGTGAAAAAATCCTTTCCTATAGCCGGGTAGACAGTTATGTCCGGAAGTATGCTTCCATGATTCAGCAGAATGCGTTGAAACTGAATGCGCTGATATTGGAACTGATTGAGTTCCGCCGACTGGAGACGGGGAACAAGATTTTGAAGATAAAACATGTTCCTGTCACAGAACAGATACGGACTATTGCCGAATCATTCGGAGAGCTGGCGGAAAGCCGGAAACTGAACTATCGATTGCAGATAGAAGATGGAGTTTTTTGGAATACGGATGTCAGCTGTCTGAGTAAAATTGTAAATAACCTGATTTCTAACGCTTTCAAATATACTCCGGAGAATGGTTCCATTACGGTAGAGCTGCGTATTGAAGGAGAACAACTTTGCATTCGGGTATCTAATACGGGAAAAGGAATCAAGGAGGCTGATCTCACGAAAATATTCGACCGTTATAAGATTCTGGATAATTTCGAAGTGCAGAACAAGAATGGGATTTCTCCGCGAAATGGATTGGGACTGGCCATTTGTCACAGTATGGTAAATCTGTTGAATGGACAGATTCAGGTATCCAGTATTCCTAATGAGGTGACTACTTTTGATGTATGGCTGCCTGTTATGGAGGTTACGGTGGATAATGAAGATGAAAAAGTAGCTGAAGAATTGGTTTTGTCATCAGATGAGCAAGCAGTCGAACTCAAGAATTCGTCGGTTGAATTTGATAAGAACAAGCAGACGATTATGATTATTGACGATGACCCTTCTATGTTATGGTTTGTTACGGAGATATTTGTCGGGGCATACAATGTTGTCTCTTTAGGCAGCGCAGAGGAAGCCTTGAAGCAGTTGGGCATCCAGTTACCGGATTTGATTATTTCGGATGTAATGATGCCCGGTATGGATGGAATGTCGTTTGCCAAAAAGATAAAGTCGGATAAACTGTTGAGCCGTATCCCGTTAATACTGCTTTCGGCACTGAATAATATTGACGAGCAGACGAGGGGAATTGAATCCGGCGCGGAAGCATATATCACGAAACCTTTCAATGTGGAATATCTCGAGAAAGTCGTTAGAAGGCTGTTACAGCGCGAAGAGGACCTGAAAGAGTATTATAGCTCTGTTCTAAGTGCTTTTGAACTGGATGATGGTCATTTTCTGCATAAAGAGGATAAATCCTTCTTCGAGAAGATGATGCAGATTATTGATAGTCATATACAGAATACGGATTTATCAGTGGAATTGTTGAGTAGTTCATTAGGATACAGTACCCGGCAGTTCTATCGGAAGCTGAAAAATGTCACGGAGAAGACTCCTGCCGACATCATCAGAGAGTATCGCCTGACGATTGTAGAACGCTTGTTGCTGACAACGCAACTCTCCATTGAAGAGATTATGGATAAAACCGGATTCTCGAACAGGGGGACTTTCTATAAAGCATTTGCCCAGAAGTTCGAGATGACGCCCAAGCAGTACAGGAATATCAAGACGAAGGATGTTCATGATGCTTCTGAGGAAGGAGGAGGAACTATGAACGTATAAAACTCCTGAAGACTTGACAAACGGCTTTTAATGTTGTATATTTGTATCCTTACAATAAATGAATTAAAACTTAGACCAATGAGAATATCTTACCTTATACTGCATTTGTTGTGCTGATATAGTATAATATGACAACATTTTAACCGATAATGCCTTGCTTCGGAAGGCTTTTCGGTAGCTTGTATATAAGAAACAGGCTGCAAACTTTTGAGAGGTTTGCAGCCTGTTTTGTTATATAAATTCGGATAAATGCTATCGAAAAGCCATGTAATCGTTTTTAATAAACTTGGATACCGTTTCTAATAAACGATCAAGAAGTTTATTAAAAACTGAAATATAGATTAGGCATAACAGTTCAGTATTTTTCAGCAGAGTCGGATAGAGAATAAATATGCTACGTCAATATCGGTTATGAATAGGTAAACTATATCAACGCCTTAAATCTTCTTCTTTTCCAACATTACCTTATAATGGCTGTTTTGCCTGTTACTTCTTTTTCGGCTTTCTGCGTGCCCATCCTTCCTCGCTGAAGTCAGGCTCTTTATCTTTAAAGAACTGTTGCCAGTCGTCTGTCTTTTTAGGACCACGTGCTCCGTAACCCCGTTCTTCGCGGCTGGGCTTGTCGCTTCTTTTTTTCTTGTCGGTCTTGTCACTGCCTTTAGTCGCTCTGTCAGCTCGCGGTGCTCTGTCCGATCTTTCGGAACGTGAGTTGCGGCTACTGTCACCACGCTTTTCGGAGGAACTTCCGAAAGGACGTTTTCCTCCTCTGCGTTCGGCAGAACCACTGCCTCTCCGACCTTCTCCTGCTTCCTCACCGGCAACTTCTACAGATACTTTGCGGCCGTTCCAGTTAGCGCGGTTCAACGCCTTCACTACGTTTTGTGCTTCTTTCTCTTCTACTTCGAAGAAGGAGAAATTTTTCATCAAGTCAATGCGTCCCAACTCGATTCGTCCACGTGTATTGCTGTTCAGCAAGCTGATCAGCTCGCTTGGGAAGAAACTGTCCATTTTTCCCAGATTGATGAATAAGCGGGTGAAACCCGGCGCTGCCTTGCGGCTGCCTCTTTCACGGCTGTCACGTGTGTTACGTTCGCGGCTGTCGGTCGGAGTCTCGATCTCTTCACGGTCGCGGTAGTAGTCCAGAAAACGATTGAACTCATGCGATACCATGCGTTTGATCAGATCCTCTTTGCTCAGCCATTCCAGCTTACGATAAATCTCCGGCATGAAGTCCGTGATTTCTTCTTCGTTTACCTTCACCTTTTCCAGTTCATCAATCACTTTGATAAGCTGTTTTTCGCAGATCTGCTTGCCTGTCGGCATTTCTCCGGCAATAAACTTCTTGCCGATGATGCGCTCTATCTCACGCAGCTTTCCTTTTTCGCGCAGGTTGATGATAGCGATGGAAGTACCTGTCTTTCCGGCACGTCCGGTACGTCCGCTACGATGTGTGTAGCTTTCCGTATCATCGGGCAGGCCGTAGTTGATCACGTGTGTCAGGTCGTCTACGTCCAGTCCGCGTGCGGCAACGTCCGTAGCAACCAGTAATTGCAGGTTGCGGATGCGGAATTTCTGCATCACGGCATCGCGCTGAGCCTGTGACAGTTCTCCGTGCAGTGAATCTGCGTTATAGCCTTCCTGCATCAATTTATCGGCTATTTCCTGCGTTTCTTTACGGGTACGGCAGAAAATGATACCATATATTTGCGGGTAATAGTCAACAATGCGTTTCAGGGCTGCATATTTGTCTTTGGCTTGTACGGTATAAGCTACGTGTTTCACATTGCTTGTACTTTCGTTCTTGCGTCCGATGGTAATCTCCTTGGCATTCTGCAAGTAGTTCTTGGAGATGCGGGCGATTTCGGGGCTCATGGTTGCCGAGAAGAGCAAGGTGTTCCGTTCTTTGGGGACATCGGCAAGGATAGCGTTGATGCTGTCGGTGAATCCCATATTCAGCATTTCGTCCGCTTCGTCCATCACTATGTTGTGAACGGTCGATAAAGATACGGTTTTGCGCTCCATCAGGTCGAGCAGTCGTCCCGGTGTGGCCACGATGATATGTACGCCGCGTTTTAGGCTGCGTATCTGGCTGTCGATGGAAGAACCGCCGTAAACTGGCAGTACTTTCAGTCCGTCAATGTATTTTGAGTAATCGTTCAGATCGCCCGCTATCTGGAGGCATAGCTCACGGGTGGGGCAAAGTATTAGTGACTGGGGAACCCTGTTCTTTACGTCAATCTGTTGGAGCAGAGGCAGGCCGAATGCGGCTGTTTTACCTGTTCCAGTTTGTGCAAGAGCTACTACATCATTATTTTCTCCTAAAAGGTACGGAATCACTTCCTCTTGTACCGGCATGGGATTCTCATATCCCATCTCTTCAATTGCTCTACGTATCTCCGGAGAAACGCCAAGCTCTTCAAATGTCTTCATTAAATCTCTGTATATCTTTTATTTCGGGCGCAAAGATAGAGAAAAATAATGAATAATGAATAATGGATAATGGATAATTATTGCTGCCTGCATAGCATTCTCCATTTTCCATTAACCATTATCTATTAATAAAATGCTGCGCAACCGTTCGATTTCTTCTGCCGAGAGTCCTATTCCTTTTTTCAGATATGCCTGTACGCTGCCGTATTCCGCATCAATCTGTTCTTTGGCTGCATTCAGGAAGTCTTCCTTGGCAGAGTAGATTGTAGTGATGGCTTCCTGCGAGTTGATAGGGAGTTTATACGCGTATCTGGAGGCTTTGGGGATGTTGAAATAGTCATTACTCAGGCGATAGTCTTTCATGATGGCTTCTTCATTGACTCCCAAAGCGGCAAGTACCAGTGCTGAAACAATGCCCGTACGTCCTTTGCCTGAAGTACAGTGGATGACGACGGGGTAATTGTTGCGGTCGAGCAGGAGTGTGAACAGTTCTTTGTATTCCTTGCGGTAGTTGGTGACCAGTTGACGGTTCATCCGCTCTACTAAACGATAGATCGTATCCGTTTCTATTTTCTTATCACGTATGTCTTGCAGGATGTGTTCCATGTTTCCTGTTGCAATGGGGAGGTGCAGGACGTTAAAGTCTTCATCATGAAACTGTGGATAGTTATGGCGTTCTTCTTCCGAACGCAAATCGATGATAGTCCTTATGCCCATGTTTTTCAATTCCCGGCGGGAGCAGAATGGAATGCTGTCAATCTGTGCAGAACGGTACAGCATTCCCCAGCGGGTATCTTTGCCTGTTTCTGCAGACTTGTATCCTCCCAGGTCACGGAAGTTCTGAATGCCGGGAATATTGACGTTACGGGCAGCTACCCTCACCCGGTATCTGTTGTTGAATACCATCAGGTAGTAATAGCGCTGAGACGGATCATTGGTCACGATGGTCTTTTTCCCTTTCGCAATGTTGATGGTGGCTACGGGATTTTCTTCGGGAATGAAGTCGGGAGAAGTGGAAGCATATACTTTTACCTGTCCTTTCAGTATAGGTGCTGTTTCCCATTTGATAATGGCGTTTCCTACATTGTTCTCTTCACACACTACGGATATAGTGGGCGAAGTGCCGGAACATGACGGAAGTACCAGTAGGATGGTCAGCCAGTTTAACAGGTTTCTGTACATAGTTTCTTTGTCTGATGAATCATGTAATGCAAAGATAGGAATTACCGTTAGATGTGGTAATTCCTTTGCGATTATTAGCCAAAGTTAATAGTAATTTAGGGGATGGTTGTATCCGTAATTACTTCGATGCGTACTGTCCGGCAAACTCCACTGATACCGAATTACTGAAGCTGCGGCATACTTCGGCGGCAAAGTCTTTCCCGCACTGAACTACTTTGTCCCAGACTTCTTCATTCAGATTATTAAGGTCACGGTATCGTACATCATATTTAAGCAATCCGTAGATCAATCCCGCATTGAAATTATCTCCGGCACCGATGGTGCTGACTGCTTCCAGCGGTTCTATCGGATATTCTTTGTTGACCAGATTGGTGCGAAGTGATACTTTGTCCCCACCGGCCGTGCATATAAACCGCGGGCAGTAGAATTTAATCTTGTCTTTATATATCTTGTCCACGTCTTGCAAGCCATACATATAGAAGAAATCTTCCAGCGATCCCCGTACAATATCGGCGTACTCCAGATTCTCGATAATCGTAGGAGCCAGTTTCATTGCTTCGTTCTTATGTGAAGAGCGGAAGTTCGGGTCGTAGTAGATGATTGCTTTCTTCTCGCGTGCCTGGTCCAGCAGTTCCAGAATCTTCTCTCTGAGTACCGGGTTCAGCGCATAGTAAGAGCCTACCATGACGATATCGTCTTCCTCTAACTTAGGATAAAGCACATCCAGACGTTGTTTGGGATAATCCTTATAGAAGATATATTCAGCATCGCTCTGTTCATTGAGGAATGCCAGTGATACAGGTGATTTACCATCTGGGAAGACATTTACGTGATCCGTCGGAATATTATTTTCACGCATGAATTGCAGAATGATATTTCCTACCCGGTCATTACCTGTTTCACTGATAAAACCTACCTTGATCCCCATTCGTCCGAGGGATACGATGCCGTTGAATACAGAGCCTCCCGGTACGGCTGCGGAAGGCTGGTTTCCCCGAAAGATGATATCGAGGATTGTTTCTCCGATACCGATTACTTTTCGCATAGCGATCTTGATTTTTCGCCCAAATAACCACCGTGATGGCGTTTTGAGTATTCTTCGATGGTGAATCCTGTCTTCTTCATTGTCTGTACTACCAGTATGTCACCGATGACGGTCATGGCGGTAGTCGATGTAGTAGGAGTCATGCCTAACGTACAAACTTCGGCAGGTTTACCGGTGCTCAGACAGACGTTTGATTCGTTGGCCAGCGGGCTGTCGGGATTTCCGGTGATAACGATAAACTTCAGTTCCGGGTCCAGATTATGTGCCAGTCGGGTCAGTTCCACGATTTCGCGTGTTTTGCCGGAGTTGGAGATAAGCAGGAGCAAATCGTTTTTTTGTAAGATGCCGAGGTCGCCGTGCTGCGCTTCACTGGGGTGCAGGAAGACCGATGGAATACCGGTGGAGCAGAAGGTTGTGGCGATGTTCATGGCAATCTGTCCGGCTTTTCCCATGCCGGAAGTTACTAATTTCCCTTTTTTCTGATGTATCTGTTCTACAATCAGTTGTACTGCTTTCTCGTAAGCGTCTGTTACAGGGATATTGAGCACTGCTTGTGCCTCTTGTTGCAAGAGTTGTTTGATGGAGTCTATCATATAATCAGTTTATTTTTTCTTTTAATTCATCCAGATTGTTTGCTGTTTCATAATAGGTAGAGAAAGATTGTCGGGCGAAGCCCTTATCCTCTAACGTCTTAAGTGCAGCCAGAAGTTCATTATAAAAACCGTATTCGTTATAGAAGATCACCTTTTTCTGATGATATCCGATAGAGGCGGCGGCTATGACGTGGAAAATCTCGTCGAGTGTACCTACACCACCAGGCAATGCGACCAATATCTCCGACTTCTCTGTTATCACATCTTTCCGGTCGCTCAGGTTACGGGTATGAATCACCTCGTCCAGTAATGTGCTCACACTACCTTTTTCTTCCAGTTTGGCAGGAACTACTCCGATGACCGTACCGCCATTCTCTTTCACGGCGCGGGCTACGCATTCCATCAGTCCGAGATTGGCTCCTCCATAAATCAACGTTTTGCCTGCTTTTCCCATCCATTCTCCGATTTGACGGGCACTGTCAAAGTACATTTTGTCAATGTTTTCCGAGGCAGAACAGAATATTCCTATCTTTTTCATACACGTTGTTGCTAATATAGTCTACAAATATCTGCAATTTTCTATAAACGACAATAAGTTTTATTGTATTTTTGCGGCATTAATTCAATAAGGAAGTAGAAAACAATGCATTACAACGAATATACATTGCCGAATGGCCTGCGCATAATTCATGAACCGACTCTCTCGAAAGTAGCTTATTGTGGTTTTGCCATCGATGCCGGAACGCGCGATGAGGCTGAGGATGAGCAGGGGATGGCTCATTTCGTGGAACATCTTATTTTTAAAGGGACGGAGAAGCGAAAAGCGTGGCATATCCTTAACCGCATGGAGAATGTGGGCGGCGATCTGAATGCCTATACGAATAAAGAGGAGACGGTTGTCTATGCCGCCTTCCTGACCGGGCATCTGGAACGTGCCCTCGAATTGCTCGGAGATATTGTATTCCATTCTACTTTCCCGCAGCATGAAATAGAAAAGGAGACGGAAGTGATCATTGACGAAATCCAGTCTTATGAGGATAATCCTTCGGAGTTGATCTTCGATGATTTTGAAGATATGATTTTCCGTAACCATCCGTTGGGAAGGAACATTCTCGGTAAGCCGGAACTGCTGCGGAGTTTCCGTACGGAGGATGTTCTCTCGTTTACCCGTCGCTTTTATCAACCGGGGAATATGGTATTCTTTGTTCAGGGACAATATGATTTCAAGAAGATTATCCGTCTGGCGGAAAAGCATTTGTCCGATATCCCGGCAGTGACGGTGGATAATCAGCGTATGCCTCCTCCTCTTTATGTGCCCGAACGGTTGGTAGTGCCTAAAGATACTCATCAGGCGCATGTAATGATTGGTAGCCGGGGATACAATGCGTATGATGATAAGCGTACGGCACTTTATCTGCTGAATAATGTGCTTGGCGGTCCGGGCATGAACAGTAAGCTGAATGTATCGCTTCGCGAGCGGAGGGGATTGGTATATAATGTAGAGTCCAATCTGACTTCTTATACCGATACAGGAGCTTTCTGTATCTATTTCGGTACGGATATCGAAGATATGGATACCTGTCTGAAACTGACCTATAAAGAACTGAAGCGAATGCGGGATGTGAAGATGACATCTTCTCAGCTGGCGGCAGCGAAGAAGCAACTGATAGGCCAGATCGGCGTGGCATCTGATAATTTCGAGAATAATGCGCTAGGTATGGCGAAAACATATCTGCACTATCATAAGTATGAATCGTCAGAATCAGTGTTCCATCGTATTGAGGCGTTGACGGCAGAACAACTGCTGGAGGTTGCCAATGAGATGTTTGCGGAGGAATATTTGTCGACGCTGATTTATAAGTGAAACCTTGAGTGAAGAATGTCATATTTCCTACAAAACTTTAATACTCTAATGAAAAATAAATGTTTGCTGTTGTTGCTGTTTGCTTCTTTTCCGATTTTCTCATGGGCTGATGAAACTCTTGATTCACTATTGCATGTCCTTGATCAGACAATCTTGGCACATGACACTTATGTGGTACAGCGCGAATCGCGGATACGGCATCTGAAAGAGCTTGCCGGAGACGTGGCTCCTAATTCCATAGAACGCTATAATCTGAATAATCAGATCTATAAGGAATATAAAGCCTTTATTTGCGATTCCGCTATTTACTATTTAAATGAGAATGTTCGTATTGCGGGTAATCTGGGAGATACTGACCGGGAAATAGAAAGTAAGCTGCAACTTTCTCTTTTGCTTTCTTCTACGGGTATGTATACCGAATCAATTGATGTCCTGAAGTCAGTAGACCGACAGAAGGTAACTTCACATCTGATACTTGATTATTATACATGTTTCGATCATGTGTATGGTGAGATGGGATTTTATACACAAGATCAGACGTTATCTGCTTATTATCGGGAAATATCGTCAGCATATAAAGATTCATTATATGCGATATTATCTCCTCAATCGGAAGAATTTATGGTCATGCGCGAAACGTTGTTTCGTGACCGGCACAAGTATGATGAGGCCTTGGAGATAAACGACCGTCGTCTGATGGCAGCAGAGCCCGATACGCCTCAATATGCACTTGTAACTTACCATCGCTCACTTATTTATAAATATCTTGGAGATAAAATAAGAGAGAAACAGAATCTTTGCCTTTCTGCTATCTCTGATATTCGTTCTGCTATTAAAGATCATGCTTCTTTGTGGATGTTGGCTCAGTTGCTCTATGAGAATGGCGATATGGAGAGAGCTTACCAATATATGCGTTTCTCGTGGAATGCTACCAAATTCTATAATGCTCGTCTTCGAAGTTGGCAGAGTGCCGATGTGCTTTCTTTGATTGATAAAACTTATCAGGCGATGATTGAGAAACAGAACGACCGCCTTCAGCAGTATTTAGTGCTGATTACGGCATTGCTGGTGCTGCTGATTGGTGCGTTGGGCTATATATACCGGCAGATGAAGAAATTGGCTGTTGCAAGGAATCATCTGCAGACAGCCAATCATCAATTGAATCAATTGAATGAAGAATTACAGCAAATGAATGCCTGTTTGACATCTACCAATGCAGAACTGTCTGAATCTAACCAGATTAAGGAAGAATATATTGCCCGTTTTATTAAACTCTGCTCTACTTATATCAATCGGCTCGATGCATATCGTCGTATGGTAAATAAGAAAGTATCTGCTGGTCAGATAGCAGAATTACTTAAAATCACCCGCTCACAGGATGCCCTTGATGAGGAATTGGAAGAACTATATGCCAACTTTGATACTGCTTTCCTGCATTTATTTCCCGATTTTGTGAAGAAGTTCAATGCATTGTTGCAAGACAATGAACAAATCATTCTGAAGAAAGATGAATTATTGAATACCGAACTGAGAATTTTTGCATTAATACGTCTTGGTATTGAAGATAGTTCACAAATAGCAGAGTTTCTCCGTTATTCGGTGAATACAATTTATAATTATCGGGCGAAAGTAAAAAACAAAGCTCGTGGTTCCAGAGAAGATTTCGAAGATTTAGTTCGGAAAATACGTTGATCGATGTTGTAACCTATCCACTTTTTAGGCCTCTTTGGTTGATATTAACTTGCTGTTTATTAGTGGCTTGTCTGTTTGTATAATCCACTTATTATACCCTCATTGTCAAATCACTTCAGTTTCTTTATACTTTTGACCTGTGCTTCTGAAATAGTGGCGAAAGTCCTGTCAAGCACATACCTTAATTATAAACTTTAAAATTAATACGCATGAAAAAGAACAGGCGAAAAATCCTTTCGGGGAGTCGCAAGATTCTCTTTGCTATCTTAGCAGTATTTTTTTCTCTGAGTGCATCCGCACAACAATTTACTGCATCCGGTCAGGTGCTGGATGCACAGAAAGAACCGCTTATCGGTGTAAGTGTACAGGAAAAGGGGACAACTAACGGAGCGATAACTGATTTAGACGGTAACTTTACATTGACGGTCCAGTCCAATGCTACTTTAATATTCTCTTATGTAGGATATAAATCGCAGGAACAGAAAGCATCCCGACAGATGAAAGTTACACTTCAGGAAGACAATGAAGTACTTGAAGAAGTAGTTGTGATCGGCTATGGTTCGGTAAAACGTAAAGATGTTACGACAGCCATTTCCACTGTGTCTACTAAAGATCTTGATGTACGTCCCATCGTTTCTGCCGGACAGGCTATTCAGGGTAAGGCAGCCGGTATCTCCGTAATTCAGCCTAGCGGTACGCCGGGAGGAGAGATGTCTATCCGTGTGCGTGGTACTACTTCTATGAACGGAAGTAACGATCCGCTATATGTAGTGGATGGTGTTCCTGTGGATAACATTAAGTTTTTATCTCCGAATGATATTGAAAGCATGCAGATTCTGAAAGATGCCTCTTCGGCTTCTATTTATGGTTCGCGTGCTGCCAATGGTGTAATTCTGATTACAACAAAGGCCGGAGCGACCGGAAAGGCAAAAGTATCTCTGACAGCACAGTTTGGCTTGAACAAGGTGGCGGATAAGGTAGAATCTCTGAATGCTGCGCAGTATAAAGAGTTACAGGATGAAATCGGACTGGTATCCTTGCCTGATGGACTGCCCGACCGTACTGATTGGTTTGACGAAACATATAAGACCGGAAAGATGCAAAACTATCAGGTAGCAGTATCTAACGGTAATGAAAAGATGAAATACTATCTTTCTGCCGGATATCTCGATGAAAAGGGAATACTGGATATCTCTTATTACAAGCGTTATAATTTCCGGGTGAATCTTGAAAATCAGATTCGTAGCTGGTTGACAGTAAGTGCTAATATCTCCTACTCGGACTATACCAGTAACGGAGGGGGAGCGATGGGAACAGGAGCGAATCGCGGTGGCGTTGTATTGGCTGTTATCAATACGCCGACATATGCTCCGATCTGGGATGCTTTAAATCCGAACCAGTATTACAATAACTTCTATGGAGTTGGAAATATCACCAACCCGTTGGAGAACATGGCACGTGCGAAGAATAATAAAGATAAGGAAAACCGTTTGCTGGCATCGGGCAACGTGTTGCTTACCTTGCTGCCGGAGTTGAAGTTTAAATCAACTCTAACACTTGACCGTCGCAATGCTGTAAATACTACTTTTCTTGATCCGATTTCTACTGCTTGGGGACGTAACCAGTATGGTGAAGCCTCCGACAACCGGAATATGAATACGGTATTGACATTCGACAATGTATTTACTTACAATAAGAACTTCAAGAGACATGGTCTGGAGGTAATGGCAGGGTCATCGTGGACGGATTCAGACTACTCTAACAGTTGGATAAACGGTTCACACTACCGCAATGATCTGATACAGACCTTGAATGCCGCGAACAAAATTGCCTGGGATAATACCGGTACAGGTGCTTCTCAATGGGGAATTATGTCATTTTTCGGACGTGTAGCTTACAATTTTGATAGTAAGTACCTGTTGACGGCTAACCTGCGTGCCGACGGTTCTTCTAAGTTGCATCCTGATCATCGTTGGGGGGTATTCCCATCGTTCTCAGCTGCCTGGCGTGTATCTTCCGAGAAGTTTATGGCTGATCTGACGTGGATTGATGACTTTAAAATACGTGGAGGCTGGGGACAGACAGGTAATCAGTCTGGTATTGGTGACTATGCTTATTTGCAACGTTATAATATCGGTCGTATTGAATGGTTTAAGGTAGCGGCTGAAGGTGATACAACAGATTATGCGAATGCGGTACCGACTATCAGCCAGGCCAATTTACGTACGTCTGACCTTACTTGGGAAACGACTACTCAGACCAATATTGGTCTGGACCTGACAGTATTGAATGGACGTTTGACTTTTAACATGGACTACTATTACAAGAAGACCAAGAACATGCTGATGAACGTATCACTGCCTGCCGGTGCTGCTGCAGCTACTTCTATCGCCCGTAATGAAGGTGAAATGACTAATAAAGGTTTTGAGCTTACCATTAGTTCGAAGAACTTCCGGGGGGGAGCATTTACCTGGGATACGGACTTCAATATTTCCTTCAACCGGAACAAATTGACGAAACTTGAATTGCAGAAAGTGTACTATGATGCCAAAACTGCGGATGTAGTCAACGATTATGTAGTGCGTAATGAGCCGGGACGTGCTTTAGGAGGCTTTTACGGATATATCAGTGACGGTGTAGATCCTGAGACAGGTGAATTAATGTATCGTGACCTGAGTGGTGATGGTAAAATCTCGACTTCCGACCGTACTTATATCGGCGACCCGAATCCGGACTTTACTTATGGTCTGACCAACACTTTCTCATGGAAAGGATTTAATTTGAGTGTGTTTATCCAAGGCTCTTACGGAAATGATATCTTCAATGCTTCCCGTATAGAAACAGAAGGGATGTACGATGGAAAGAATCAGTCTACCAAAGTACTGAACCGCTGGAAGATACCTGGACAGATAACCAATGTGCCGAAAGCTAATTTCAAGTTGCTGAACTCTACTTACTTTATTGAAGATGGCAGTTACCTGAGATTGAAAGACGTTTCCTTGTCGTACAACTTTAAGGGCAAATTACTGCAGAAATGGGGAATCACCCGTCTGCAACCTTACTTTACCGCTACCAATCTGCTGACATGGACAAGCTACTCCGGCATGGACCCGGAAGTAAACCAATGGGGCAACAGCGGTACGGTGCAAGGCATCGACTGGGGTACATACCCGCATTCTAGATCATACGTGTTTGGTATTAATGTTGAATTCTAATGAAAGGAAAGACTATGAAACTAAGATATATATTTTATGGACTCACTTCCGGTTTGCTGTTCGGACTTTCTTCCTGCTCACTGAATTACGATCCGATCGATACTTATTCGGATGTGACCGAAGGTGTGACGGATACCGGTACAAAGGTGGTATTTAAAGATAAAGCGGCTGTAGAAAGTCACCTGACGACTATCTACAATCAGATGCGCGACCGTCAGGAACACTGGTATGTGGACTTGTTGCTCATATCAGATTCGCATGCGGATAATGCGTACGCAGGAACTACGGGAGCTGAGGTACTTCCGTTTGAGAACAATTCCATCGAAGGTTCCAACTCTGTGCTCGAACGTGACTGGAACCGTTATCTGGAAGACGTTGCCCGTGCCAATAAATTGATATGTAATATTGACTTGGTGACCGATAACTCTTTGACTACTGCCGAACGTGCGCAGTATAAGGCGGAAGCAATGATATTCCGTGCCATGGTCATGTTCGATATGGTACGTCTGTGGGGGGATTTCCCGGTTATTACAACAGTAGCTGATGATATTACTTCAGAAAATATCGAAGATGTGTATGAACAATATTTCCCGGCACAAAACACAGAACTGGAAGCTTATCAGCAGATAGAGAAAGATTTGCTGGCTGCCATCCAGCATGCGCCGGATAATACGGCAGGCAACAAAACTCTGTTTACAAAATCCGTAGCCCGTACTCTTCTTGCAAAGATCTATGCAGAGAAACCGTTGCGTGACTATTCAAAAGTAATCCGTTACTGTGACGAGGTGAAGGCTGATGGTTTTGAGCTTGTGAAGGATTTTAGCGATTTGTTCGGCATGAATGCTGCCGGAACGGATGCAAAAGCCCGTAATACTAAAGAATCTATACTGGAAGCTCAGTTTACTCCCGGTTCGGGTAACTGGTGTACATGGATGTTCGGACGTGACCTTGTAAACTGGAATAATAACTTCACTTGGGCAAAATGGGTAACTCCGTCACGTGATTTGATCAATGCTTTCAAGAAAGAAGGAGATCAGATTCGCTTTCAGGAATCCGTAGTTTACTATGATTGTAATTGGAGCAACTATTATCCGTCGGACAATTATCCTTTCATGTACAAATGCCGTTCGGCTAATAGCAGCATTATTAAATACCGCTATGCTGATGTGCTGTTATTGAAGGCAGAAGCATTGATCATGCAGGATACGCCGGATCTGGAAGCGGCAGCTAAGATCATCGACGAAGTACGTGAACGTGCCGGATTGGGCGAATTGTCTTCATCCGTACGTAAAGACCGGGATGCGATGATTACCGCATTGCTCAACGAACGTCGGCTGGAACTGGCATTCGAAGGACAACGCTGGTTTGATCTGGTTCGTCTGGATAAGGTAGAAGAGGTGATGAACGCCGTATATGCGAAAGATTCAGGTCGCAAGTCACAGGTTTACGCCTTTGATAAGAACTCTTATCGCCTGCCTATCCCACAATCGGTAATCGATGCCAATGACAAGATTGAACAGAACCCCGGATATTGATAGAGCCGGAGACAACATCGCTTATAATGTATTTAAATAGAAAAAGAAACTAACGATTATGATAAACATGAGAAATATAGCACTGACCTTTTTAGGATGCTTCACCATATTAGCGGCTTGTAGCAATAGTGATGATGCGGAAAAACCGGTAGTACCTGTCCCCACCGGAGATGTAGCCATTTATACGACAACCAGCAGTCTGACCCGTGATTTGGCCCGTGACGCGGTTAACTTCAGCCCGAAAGACAATCTGGCTCCGACCACAATAACTTTGAATCCTGCGGAACAGTACCAGACGATGGATGGTTTCGGAGCAGCTATCACAGGTTCTACCTGTTACAACCTGTTACTGATGAAACCGGCTGACCGTCATGCTTTCCTGACGGAAACATTCTCCGACAAAGATGGTTTCGGATTCAGTTACATCCGTATTTCCATCGGTTGTTCGGACTTCTCGTTAAGCGAATATACCTGCTGTGATACGAAAGGGATCGAAAACTTTGCTTTGCAGAGCGAAGAAAAGGACTATATCCTTCCGATCCTGAAAGAGATTCTGGCCATTAACCCTTCTATCAAGGTAATTGCCGCTCCTTGGACCTGTCCGAAATGGATGAAAGTGAAAAGCCTGACAGACCGTACACCATTGGATTCGTGGACGAACGGACAATTGAACCCGGATTATTATCAGGATTATGCTACTTATTTTGTGAAATGGATACAGGCATTTAAAGCCGAAGGCATTGACATTTATGCAGTAACTCCGCAAAATGAACCTTTGAACCGTGGCAACTCCGCTTCGCTCTATATGGAATGGGAAGAACAAAGAGACTTCGTGAAAACAGCGCTCGGTCCTCAGATGAAAGCTGCCGGACTGTCTACCAAGATTTATGCTTTCGACCATAACTACAATTATGACAATATCGAATCGCAGAAGAACTATCCGGGCAAGATTTACGAAGATGCCGCTGCTTCTCAGTATCTGGCAGGTGCTGCTTACCATAACTATGGCGGCAACCGTGAAGAATTGCTGAATATACATCAGGCATATCCTGAGAAAGAACTTCTGTTTACAGAAACTTCTATCGGCACATGGAACAGCGGACGTGACTTGTCGAAGCGTCTGATGGAAGATATGGAAGAGGTAGCATTGGGAACAATCAATAATTGGTGTAAGGGCGTAATTGTCTGGAATCTGATGCTCGATAACGACCGTGGTCCGAATCGTGAAGGTGGTTGTCAGACTTGCTATGGTGCGGTAGATATCAATAACAGTGATTATAAGACAATCATACGTAACTCTCACTACTATATCATTGCTCATCTTTCAAGTGTTGTGAAGCCGGGAGCTGTGCGTATCGCCACTACCGGTTATACGGACAACGGTATTACCTGTTCTGCTTTCGAAAATACGGACGGAACGTATGCCTTTGTTCTGATAAACAACAATGAGAAGTCGAAGAAGATAACTGTCAGCGACGGTCAACGTCATTTCGCTTATGACGTTCCCGGTAAATCAGTAACTTCATACCGTTGGGCAAAGTCAAAGTAAGAACCTTAAAAGTATAAAGACAATGAAAAAAAGTATCTATATAACATTGGCATTGGCGGGAATCTTATCCATGAATTCCTGTAATGATGACGAGTTCCTTCCCGGTAATCCGAGTATGGAGATCAAGGCGGAGAATGCGGATGCCCTTTTCGGTGACAGCCTTCCGTTTACGATCAAGGCTTCGGATGTAGACGTTCCTCTTTCTACTTTGAAAGCGCAGCTTTTCTATGGAGAAGAACAGGTATCTGAAACGGTGATCCGAACAAAGACAAGTGGAAGCGACTATACCGGAAAGATTTATATTCCTTATTATGCTAATATTCCTAACGGAAAGGCGACATTGAAGTATATCCTTCAGAATATTCACTTTACTACGACGGAACAGGAAACGGAACTTACGTTGGCACGTCCGGACTTTCCTTATCTGACCCTGGTAGATGAAGAAGGGCAGGAGTACCGGATGGACAGGCAATCGATGTATCATTATAGCGTATCGGGAGACTTTTCGCAGAAGATGAAGGCGTATATCAAAACTCCGAAAGTAGGGGAGCACGGCAACGAGCTAACTTTTGGCTGGGAAGACAATACGATTGCAGTAGGCTCTACTACGTCTATCCCGTTCTCCAATACAGAGCCGGGCAATTATACGATTCAGTTTAATACTTTCAACTATGAAGCGAGTCCGTTTGCCAAATTATTGCTGAACGGAAAAGAAATGGAACTGGTAGAAAACGATGTATATGCTGTTAAACTGTCGTTAAAGCAGAATGACATTCTGACGTTCGAAGGAGTGCCTGCTTATGATGAATGGTGGATTGATCCGGACTTCTTTGAAAAGCAGGAGGATGGAACACTGAAGTTCCTGCCGATTGACGGAAGCTATCAGATTACAGCAAACGGTAAGAGACAGTACTTCTCTGTCATAGCTTTAAAAGACGGTGAAGCAGCTAAATTGCAGGATGACGGAACAGGAGCTATCTGGGCTATCGGAAATGGAATTGGCAAGCCGTCGGTATCTTTGTACGAAGTGGGATGGACGCCGGAGAATGGTTTGTGTATGCCGCAACTTACGGCAAAGAAGTATCAGCTTACGTTTACTGCCGGTGTGACTATGAAAACAAGTGATATTGACTTTAAATTCTTCCACATAAACAAGTGGGATAATGGTGAATTTAAGGGAGATGCCATCTCTACTACAAGCGACCTTGTTGAAATAACAGAGTCGGGTAACTTGAAGTTGCAGGAAGGTCAGAAATTTGAGAGAGGCGGTGTTTATAAGTTTACGGTAGATGTAACGAAAGGTAATACCAAAGCAGTACTGACTGTAGAGAAAGTAGGACAGGTAGACTTGCCGCGACCGGACATTACAATCAATGGAATGAAGCTGGAAGAAGGCAGTTCCGATATGTATCAATTGCAGATGTCTTTGACGCAGAACCAGACACTCGAAATAGGTGGCATCGAAGATCTAAATGATTGGTATGTTGATCCGGATTATCTGGTGAAGACCGGAGATAATCACTTGAAGTTCTTGCCGGTTGCCGGTAGCTACCGGGTGATGGTAAATGCTACACGCAAATACTTTGCAGTAGTACGTATGAATGGCAATAGTGAAGCCGGACTGGATGCTGACGGGCATGGTGCCGTATGGTTGTTGGGCTATGGTATGGGCTCTCCGTCTATTAAGGACGAATTTAACTGGGACTTTTCGACTGCTTATTGTGTGGCGGAAATCAGTCCGAAAGTTTATCAGTTTACTGGGAAGACTGGTGCTGAAGGCAGTACGGTTATTGGTGAACGCATACGATACGATTATATCAGTGTTAAATATCTGGGTGGAAAGTCTTGGGATCAGCAATTTCATCAAAAGAACCTGCAAATGGATCAGGCTACCCGGAACTTATTCAATGTTGATGAGGAAAATCTTGTATTGGCCTCTCCGTTGGAACAGGGAGTTACTTATGTGTTTACGTTAGATTTCACTCAGGGGATAGATAAAGGAATTCTTTCTGTTGTGAAGAAGTAAAAATACAGAAATCATTTATGAACATGAAATTTAAAGCAACGTTACTTGGCTTGTCTATAGCCGCCGTTTTACCGACTATGAATATGGCGCAGACACCAGTATATCTGGACACGAGCAAGCCTATCGAAGAACGGGTGAAAGATGCGCTGAGCCGTATGACACTTGAAGAGAAGGTGAAGATGACTCATGCGCAGTCTAAATTTAGTTCACCGGGAGTCCCTCGTCTGGGGATTCCCGAAGTATGGGCAACCGATGGCCCTCACGGCATCCGTCCCGAAGTATTATGGGATGAGTGGGATCAGGCAGGATGGACAAACGATTCCTGTATAGCCTATCCTGCATTGACTTGCCTTTCTGCAACATGGAATCCCGAAATGTCTTATCTTTATGGGAAGAGCATTGGCGAAGAAGCCCGTTACCGGAAAAAAGATATTCTCCTGGGGCCCGGTGTCAACATCTACCGTACCCCGTTGAATGGGCGTAATTTTGAATATATGGGCGAAGATCCGTACCTGTCTTCCATAATGGTAGTTCCTTATATTAAGGGAGTACAGGAAAACGGTGTTGCTGCTTGTGTGAAGCATTACGCATTAAACAATCAGGAGTTCAACCGTCACACCACCAATGTTCATTTGAGCGACCGTGCTCTTTATGAGATTTATCTTCCGGCTTTCAAAGCGGCCGTTCAGGAAGGTGGTGCTTGGGCAATAATGGGAGCTTACAACCTTTATTCGTTTAGTGAAGATACCGACTCCGGTAAGCTCTATAAGACTCAGCATGCGTGCCATAATAAGCGATTACTGCAAGATATTCTGCGTAAGGAATGGGGCTTTGATGGTGTCGTCGTTTCAGATTGGGGCGGAGTACATGATACTTTCCAGGCCATTTCGAATGGTCTGGATATGGAGTTCGGTTCATGGACAAACGGACTTTCTGCCGGGACAAGGAATGCTTATGACAATTACTATTTGGCACATCCTTACCTGAAACTGATCCAGGAGGGCACAGTCGGAACCAAAGAACTGGACGAAAAAGTGAGTAATATCCTCCGTCTGATCTTCCGCACTTCGATGAACCCGTATAAACCTTTCGGTTCTCTGGCTTCGCCCGAGCATGGACAAGCCGGACGAAAAATCGGTGAAGAAGGAATTGTACTGTTACAGAATAAGGATAATGTATTGCCTATTGACTTGAAGAAAGCCAGGAAGATTGCTGTTATCGGTGAAAACGCCATTAAGATGATGACTGTAGGCGGTGGCAGTTCTTCTCTGAAAGTGAAATATGAGATATCTCCTTTGGACGGCTTGAAGAACCGCGTAGGTTCACAGGCGGAAGTTTTGTATGCCCGTGGATACGTTGGTGACCCGACAGGGGAATATAATGGAGTACAGACCGGACAAGATTTGAAAGACGACCGTTCGGAGGATGAACTTCTTGCTGAGGCTGTAGAAGTGTCTAAAGATGCGGATTACGTAATTTTCTTCGGTGGACTGAACAAGAGCAATCATCAGGATTGCGAAGATTCGGACCGTGCATCCCTTGGATTGCCGTATGCGCAGGACAGAGTGATTGGCGAGTTGGCAAAAGTAAATAAGAACTTGATTGTCGTAAACATCTCCGGTAATGCGGTTGCCATGCCTTGGGTAAATGAAGTGCCCGCTATTGTTCAGGGTTGGTTCTTAGGTTCGGAAGCCGGAACAGCTCTTGCTTCGGTACTGCTAGGAGATGCTAATCCGTCGGGGAAACTTCCTTTTACTTTTCCTGCAAGACTGGAAGACGTAGGCGCACATACACTGGGTGAATATCCGGGGAATAAAGAAGAACTGGCACACTCCAAGAACAATGGTGATACCATAAACGAAATCTATCGTGAAGATATTTTTGTAGGCTATCGCTGGGCAGACAAAGAAAAGATCAAACCGCTTTTCCCGTTCGGACACGGATTGAGCTATACTACTTTCGCTTACGGGAAACCTTCGGCTAACAAAAAGGTTATGACTGCCGATGATACCATCTCTTTCACGATCAACGTAAAGAATACAGGTACTCGTGAAGGTCAGGAAGTTATCCAGCTTTATGTCAGCGATAAGAAATCCTCTCTGCCTCGTCCGGTCAAGGAACTGAAAGGCTTCAAGAAAGTAAAACTGGCTCCGGGTGAGGAGAAGGCTGTAACGCTGACGATTGATAAAAAAGCCCTGAGCTTCTTCGATGATGTCAAACACGAATGGATGACAGAACCGGGTAAGTTTGAAGCAGTCATCGGAACATCATCCAGAGACATTAAAGGAATTGTACCATTTGAGTTGAGATAGGTATCCGTTTGGTAAAACTGGGGGCCTCCCCCGGTAAAACAGATTGCTGGGAGAATGTTGTTATCTTATAAAAGAGAGAGTCACAACATTCTCCTTTTTCTTTGAAACGAGTCTTGTTTGTGGTTAGAAATAAGGCTTCTTAGCTTGATTTTACTGTGATAAACTTCAATCAATGATGAATTGTAGTGATATAGAATGTGCCTCTTTCAACTAGAGTTAAAACGTTATTCTTATTGTCACTTGTCACTTTTCAGGCTTAATGTGCTGGAATTTAGCGTGATAAGGGTGACAATAGGTGGTGACAATAGGGTGATAATAGAGAAAAACAACTTTTCTATTGTCACCTTCATAAGAGATTCTGCCTTCCTGATTCAGGTAAGCCGGTTCATTTAATAGTTTGTGCTACGTTTATTAAGCTGTTTTCAACGTTAGATTAATGTAGTACGGTCGTTACATTTCTTCGTTTCACGTCTGTAATCCCATGAGTTCATGTACGTGAACCGATGGGATCACGTACGCAGTCCCAACGGTTTACGTACGTGGAACGAAAACAGGAAGCGGACAAAAGATATTAATCAAGGCTTGTCCGCCTGTTAACCTTACCGGGATGTATGATAAGATACGTAGTGTCAGGACGTTTGATGTCTTTGTCTGGCTATTATAATGTTATTTACTTGTTAATACCAATAAACTCTCCGGTCCCATATTGAAAAGCAGGTCAATAATACTCAGATTAGGGAGAAAACCGAGTTTGGAATCAAATACCTGGTAATAGGGATGCGGAATAAATTCCGGATCAGCTATCCGGAAATCTTTCTTGGGATGAATAATCTCGCGGAAGTCCGCTTCTTCTGTAGCAAATTCCATTTTATATTCTGTAGTTCGTTCGATGCAAGGCTGAATGTCTATCAACTTACAGACCAGCTGGCAGATTTCTTCGTTGAAATCGGCTAAAAACTCGTATTTCTTCTCATAGAAAGGTCGGAAGTCGTCTTTATAATATTCAAAGTAAGGAGTGCTGTTGTAGGCTGATTCGATAGCATTCCAATGCAGATGGCGCCAGTTACCGTGATCGGAAATACGTATATCCTTCATCGGACATTTCAGCGTATCCGGTTTGACGGTTGGAATGGAGAGTGCCAGTTCGCCGTCAGGTCCGGCAATCGTACAACGGTTGCGATAGGTTTGCTTTATATAATGATCGTGTTGTTCGACATATATTTTATCATATTCCAATAGTTTGGTATAATATTCTACTGGAGCAAGGTAGGCAGATGATAAATAAGCTATTCTCATTATTTTATGTACAGATGTTATGTTGAAAACTATGCATGTGAATTATTTTACAGACTGAAAGAAGCGATTCCATCGGTATCCGTCAAAGATTCCCGTTCCTTTTTCTTTAGAGAACCAGATTAGTGATGCTTTCCCGATAATATGGTCTTGCGGAACGAATCCGAACAGACGTGAATCGGACAGATTGACACTATTGTTGGAAGCCATCCAGTAGTAATCTTTGGTAAAAAAACAATGCTGTGTGGGTTTTCCGTCGATATAAAGCGTATCATTCTTTATTTCCGCCTGTTTGCCTTCGTGCATCACGAGGGTATTTCGCAGCAATGTGATATTCCACGGATATACTCGTAGTGCTTTCCCTTTGCCGGGAACGATGAGCGGTTTAAGCTCTTTTTCGCTCTTTTCCGTCAAAGGCTGAATCCAGTTCTGATCGCTGATCGCTTGTTCCAGTAAGTAATATTCATAGCGGCTGAAACTGCGGACATGAGTACTGTCATTACTTCCCATCAGTCCGTCGTTGGTGATGGAAAGGGTTTGCATAAGCGAAGTGATCAACTGCTCTTTAGTAGCGGGATAGGAGTAGAGTCTCTTCTTATCCGGATTGAATTGCGCTTCGGGAGAGGATACGGAGAAAAGGGAATCGACAAGCAGGGTATCACCGGGAGTACCGATACAACGGCTGATATAGATTTCTCTTCGGTCAATAGTCGGTTGCCCGATGGCGGCGGGATTATTAAAGACTACAACATCTTGTTGCCGGACAGATCGCTCGCACCAACGGTGATATGAGAACAGTGACATCAGCGGAACCCGCAGGCCGTAGCTCCATTTGTTGACCAGAATACGTTCACCCTGAAAAAGTGAATTCTCCATACCGGTGGAAGGGATAAGGCAGGATGTAAAAGCGAATCCCCGGAGCAGAAGCACGACGGCTATTGCTCCGGCGAATGCGAATATCCATTTGAATTTACGAATGTTCATCAATTTCTATCACCTTATCACTCTATCACGTCTGTATCCTTATCAGTCTACCCACTTGAAGAGGCGGTTCCAACGGATTTTTCCGTCAAACCATCCGCGGTCTTTGTCAAGTGACAGCCATACAACGATAGGTTTACCTACTACATGGTCTTCAGGAACAAATCCCCAATAGCGGGAGTCCGCAGAATTGTGGCGGTTGTCGCCCATCATCCAGTAATAGTCCATCTTAAAGGTATATTGATCGGTTTTCTCGCCGTTGATATAAATACCGTCCGGCTTGATTTCCAGCTTATTTCCTTCGTAAGCGACAATACAACGTTCGTAGATAGGCAGGTTATCTTCAGTCAGAGTGATAGTAGCACCTTTGGCGGGAATCCAGATCGGACCGTAGTTGTTACGGTTCCATTTGGTATGTAAGTTGAGCGGGTACATCTGTCCGGCATACTCTTCCGGTTCCATGACGATCTTGCTGATGAGCTTTTTGTTGCCGGACAATGTTTCGTACATTTTCTTCGTCAGCGGAAGATGATAAATAGGAGCCATCTTTCCTTGTGCATTCCGATTGTCCAGTCCGATCTGTCTGAAGGTTTCTTCCCATGAAGAATCATCATACAATGTCTGGTCTGCCTTGCTGATGCCTAATTCACGGAACATATCTTCCGTGATATACGGGCCTGTGGTCTGTACGAAGTAGTTGAACTGCAGATTTTCGGGATTCTCGATAGCCTTGCCGTCAATCATGACCTGACCGTCTACGATCTGCAGCGTATCTCCGGGCAGACCGACACAGCGTTTTACATAGTTTTCACGGCGGTCTACCGGACGATAAACGACCTCTCCGTAAACACGCGGATTCGATAGAATCTGCTGGCGACCGGCATTATAATACAAATCGTAAACAGCACGTTGCTGCTGGCGTGTCAGACTGTCCATCTCTATCTGCTTGGGATACAGGCGCTGACCTTCACCGTAGGCTATAGAGTAGAAATCTGTTTGCTGATTGTTGAGCGCTACCGTATCACCGGCAGGAAAGTTGAAGACAACAATGTCATTGAGTTTCACTTTTCCGAACCCGGGAACTCTTTTATATTTCCACTGAGGCCATTCGATATATGATTTGGTATTTAAAATAGGCAGCGTATGTTGCGCCAACGGCATGGAAAGCGGCGTATTCGGCACACGTGGCCCGTAGCTCATCTTACTGACGTACAGGAAGTCGCCTACCAGCAATGACTTTTCCAAAGACGAGGAAGGAATCTGATAGTTTTGGAAAATGTAGATATTGACAAAGTAGACAGCAACCAATGCAAAGACAATGGCATCTACCCAACTCATAACATTACGAACGGTAGGATTCTTCGATTTCTTCCAGAATGACCAGGGTATTTTCTTGGTGATATAAATATCGAAGATGAAAGGAACGACAATCAGCCCCCACCAACTGCGTACCCAGATGAGGAAGGCGAGATAAAGGAGAATAGCAATGGTGCATTTGATCCATTGTGTGCGTGTGGCTTGTCTCATAATCTATATTCGTTTGATAGTGGCTTTGAAGCCTTATTCGTTTAAGAATGGGAATAAATCACTCATGCCCAGATATCCCTCATGTTGGGCCGTGTATTCGGCAGCAAGAATGGCTCCCAATACAAAGCCGCCGCGATTTTTGGCATCGTGCGTGATGGAAATGCTGTCTACTTCTGACTCGTAGCGGATGGTATGGATGCCGAAAACCTCTCCTTCACGGATCGAGTCGATAGGAAACTCGTTGGAAGCGCAGGCGTCGGTGCCGCTGACGGTACCGTCCGGTGCAAGGAGCGTTCCTTTTACCCATTTGTCTTTGCGGTCCATGTTTTCCAGTATGCCTTCAGCCAGTGTGATGGCAGTGCCGCTGGGTGCATCCAGTTTATGGATATGATGAGTCTCGCTCATGGTGACGTCATAACCGGGGAATTGATTCATTATTTTTGCCAGATACTTGTTGACAGACGAGAAGATAGCTACTCCAAGACTGAAGTTGGACGACCAGAAAAGGGTTTTTCCTCCTTCGGTACATAGCTTTTTGATTTCTTCGCCATGTTCCGCCATCCATCCTGTACTGCCTGATACTAATTTGACTCCGGCTTTGAAAGCTTTCATATAATTGCTGTAGGCTACCATCGGATTGGTGAACTCAATGGCTACGTCGGCGGACTTGAATGCTTCCGACTCAAAGTCTTCCTGATTATCAACATCAATAATGCAGACAATTTCGTGTCCGCGACTAAGGGCTGCCTTTTCAAGTTCCTTGCCCATTTTTCCATAACCGATCAACGCTATTTTCATTGTTTTCTGACTTATATTCAAAATAATAGTCGCAAAGATAAGATTTTTATTACATTTGCAGTGCACATTAACTTTCTGTTAACATGGAACACCTTCTCCACTATGTGTGGAAACATAAATTATTCCCTCTCAAAATACTGCAAACCACCAAAGGCTTACTGGTAGAAATTATCGATTCCGGACTGCAGAACCCTGATGCCGGTCCCGACTTCTTTAATGCGAAGCTGAAGATAGACGGTACATTGTGGGTGGGAAATATAGAGATACATACTCATTCTTCAGACTGGTACCGTCACGGTCACGACCATGATAAAGCATACGATTCTGTGATTTTGCATGTGGTGGCCGAGGCAGACGCCGAAGTAACCCGTTCCAACGGTGAGCAAATCCCCCAACTGCTATTGACCTGTCCCGAGAATGTACAAACCCATTATCATGAACTCTGCATTGCCGACCAATATCCTGCCTGCTACTCCATCATAGGGTCCTTATCCAAATTAACGATTCACTCCTGGCTGACGGCTCTTCAGACCGAACGACTGGAGCAAAAAGCAAGGCAAATTGCCGACCGGCTGGAACGATGTGACCGTCATTGGGAAGATACCTTCTTTATCACTCTTGCCCGTAATTTCGGTTTCGGCTTGAATGGCGATGCTTTTGAGACGTGGGCAGGACTGCTTCCGTTCCGGGCGATAGACAAGCATCGGAATGATCTGTTCCAGATAGAGGCTTTTTTCTTCGGGCAGGCCGGTTTGCTGGAGGAGGCGTTTTTAAAGAAGGAGCAGGAAGATGAGTATAGTCTCCGGCTTCGTAAAGAATTTCGCTATCTGCAACGGAAGTTTGAAATAACTCAGGTGATGGATGCCGGTTTATGGCGTTTTTTGAGGCTTCGTCCGGAAAACTTTCCCCATATCCGGTTAGCACAGTTGGCCTACTTGTATCAGAAAGTTGATAAGCTTTTTTCGCAGATGATGGAGGCAGAAACCTTGCCGGAAGTGCGTCAACTACTGTCTACTCATGCTTCTGCTTATTGGGATAATCATTATATATTCGGCCGGCCTTCTTCGCAGAAAGAGAAATCGATGGGAGAGAGGTCACAGGACTTGATTGTGATTAATACCGTTGTTCCTTTCTTATATGCTTATGGTCTGCATAGAACCGATGAGCGGATGTGTGATCGTGCCGGACGTTTTCTGGAAGAGTTGAAAGCGGAGAATAATCATATTATCCGGTCGTGGGGAGATGCCGGGCTACCGGTCGGTTCGGCGGCAGATAGCCAGGCATTGATACAGCTCCGCAAAGAGTATTGTGATAAACGGAAATGTCTCTTTTGCCGTTTCGGATACGAGTATTTGCGGAAGAAATGAGTCGTTTATTTCTCTAATAACTTATAGACTGCATTAAGAAGGTCATTTTCCCTGTTGGGTCTGGGGGCGTCACGGTTTACGATGTTTCCTTCCTTGTCTATCAATATATAGGTGGGGAAGGAGCGAACCTGCAGGAACTTCTCAATAGCCCTTTGCTGCTCATCGGGCAGGTTATAGTGGACGGCAATTTTGCCGGTCAGTCCATATTCCTTGATAATGTTTTTCCACGATTTGTCCGAGGAATGGTTGCAGAGATACAAGAATATCACGTCTTTTCCCTCAAATAGCTTCTTGGCACTTCCTGCATATTGCATCATGTCCTTGCACGGACCGCACCAGGTGCCCCATACATCCAGATAAACCACTTTCCCTTTATAAGGCTCGATGATTTTGCGGAATAATTGTTCTCCGTCTGTGATCTCTGCCAGAGGTTCGTTAGGCATCAGGCTTTCGGGATATTCGATGGCCTTATGGGATATTTCTTCGTATATCCCTTGTTGATTTAATACATAAGCCTGTAGGGAAGGATTAGAAACTTCTGCTTTGAATTTACTGATGAGGCTGTCCGGCAATTCTTTGTGAGTCTGCTGCAACATCTCATAATAGCAATTTGCCTTTAGTATCTCCTTTAATTTTTCGTCCATTTGCAGGGAGTCAATGATAGCAAGGGTACGATTGATGGAATTGGCGAGCAAGTTTCCCATCATATAGTCATTGAAAATTTCGTCTCTGCCTACGAGGCTCTGTATTGTTTTGATGCTCGGTTCCATCTTTTTGTTGTAGGCAGCCATTGTCAGCGAGTCAGCAGTATTCGCAGCTTTCATTTTTTCAATTTCTTTTTCGAAGTTACTGAAGGCGTGTAATGCGTCTTTTTCTTCTTGTGATAGCTGAATCTTTCCGTCCCTTTCAAATTTAAGATAGAGCATTTCCATCTTTTGAGGAGTCACAGTCAGTCTGTTTGAAGAAGCGGGAGCAATGTCCGTTATGTATCCGACGTAATCCCGCAGGAAAGAACCATAATCTCTGAGAAGCGTATAAGGTTCTACCGGACGGGGATATAGTGCGGAGTCTACATAACTCATAAATTCCGGTTGCAGATGCTCCTGCTTGTTACGATCTACCGAAAAGCGGCGTTGCATCAGGTCGCGTGCGGCGTTGTAGCGGATTTCCTGTTCTGTGTAATAGCGGAACTTGTGCGAGAGAAGCGGATGATCATTGAGCATCTTTGCGCGATATTCTGATTTATGACGGATGATATCCTGCGTCTTTTGCAAATATTCCATATTTTCCATTTTTTCTCCTTCGTCGTAGCCGATATATTCACTGAGTCCTTCGTGGGCCAGCAGTTCGTTGAGGATACGTGCCTTTTCTCCCATCACTAATTTCTTTTTGTCAGCGAAGTCCACATAGAGGAAATAGGTCTCTCCCGGCTCTACGGATGTACAGATAGTGGTACGTCCCCAATCGATGAACACGTTGTGGCTGTTCAATACAGGGAAACGGAGGGTGAACCTTCCAAGTGAGTCGATTTCGGTTGTATATTCTTCTTCATTATTGGTGATCATATCCGGTACGTCTACTTCGAAAGGACGTGTCGAAGGCAGGTTACGCAGGTATCCGATGAGAGTCACGCTATCCGTTTGATAACCATTGTCTACGAAAGGAGTGGTATCAGCTACCGGATAATCGGGCAGATACTTGTCGTTACAAAGAATATATGTCTGTGCCTTTTCTTTTCCGACAGACAGGGTGCAGGATGTTTCATCTTTACGAGTTAAACGTACTTTCAGTTGTTCCGTTCCATTTTTCAGGATGATGGTGGTCTGATTTTTTTGGGTGTTTATCGACTCATAATCCCAAAATTGACATTGGTAGACAGCAAAGTCTTCGAAGAATCCGATGCGCCAGTCCCCGGTCGCTTGATTTATCCAACATCCGGCGAAAGCATATATTTCAGGGCGTGAGGCGATGGGAGAGACTTTTTCATTTTGCAGTTCAGCGGCTACGTTCATTGTTTTCGGCAGGGGGAAGCTGAGGTAAAGCAGTTTGTATGATTCTCCGCTTTTGACGAGCAGCCGATATTCTTTATTGAGAAAATATCCGGCCGATAAGATATCCCATGTTTTTCCGTCATAGAGCAGTTTTCCGTCACGGGTGAATTCGTAGATTACTTTTCCGGATAATCCTTTCACCCATTTCTGATAAACACGGTCGGGCAATGTAAGGGGAGTGAGCGGTTCCGTGTGGTCGGGGACTTGCTTGCGGATACAGTTCTTCGGTTCTTTCCAGCCTTTGTACCAGATGGTGGCGGCGTCATTACCGGTAGGTGTGATACGGAATTCCGTCGTATCTCCTTTCTGATTGCGTAAATGGAAGAAGTAGCTGCCGTCAGCTTCCTGTTTTATCTGTTCGGCATAAAAAACGACATAATAGTTCTCTACGAAATTCTCTCCGATGAGCGGACCGTTCCAGTCAGACACATTGTCTGCTTTAAATTGCCAGTAGCCTCGCAAAGATTCGGGAATTGTCTGATAAGTGCCGGATTGGGCGAAAGCGATAGTCTGTGTACTGCATAAAAGCAAAAGACCTATCAGGAGAAAACAGTAGGGGGGTCTCATGGTGTGTTTTTATTTAAGTTAGTATTTCGATTTATGACAAAGGTATTTTAATACCGGAATAATGAGGTGTGGTAAGTCTATTATTTGTAGTAGTTTAACTATTTTCTTCCCGATTCGTATCAAGATATTGAACTTGTCATTATCTTTGCAGCGTTATTTTAAACTCTTAATTTATATCGTGTTATGAGAGCTAAGAAGTTTGCATGCTGTTTGATGGTCATGTCATTGCTGGCAGGTATTTCATTTATTTCCTGTGGCAATAGCTCCAGGGCGAAAGTAGAAAGTGAAGCAGCACAGACAGGAGAAGATTTCAAGTCGTTTCTGGATAAGTTTACTTCCAGTGCGGCGTTTCAGTATACTCGTGTCAAGTTTCCGTTGAAAACGCCGGTTACTTTATTGGCGGATGACGGGGAAACTGAGAAAACGTTCCCTTTTACGAAGGAAAAGTGGCCGTTGCTGGACAGTGAAACGCTGAAAGAAGAACGTATCACTCAGGAAGAGGGCGGTGTTTATGTATCTAAGTTTACGCTGAACGAACCGGCGCATAAGGTATTTGAGGCGGGATACGAAGAATCGGAGATCGACTTACGTGTGGAGTTCGAATTGCTGCCCGATGGAAAATGGTATGTAGTAGATTGTTATACCGGCTGGTATGGATATGATTTGCCGATTGCAGAGCTGAAACAAACCATTCAGCACGTGCAGGAAGAGAATGCGGCTTTTAAAGAACTTCACCCTTAAAAGCAGGACCGGCAGAGAGCATATCGGTCATTATCTATAAGATATAGCACATAATTTGAACTATTTTGTACGATTTGAACCCCTCTTTCCAACAAAAGAGGGGTTTCTTTGCATTCGGGAGATGAACAGGTGATCTTCTCTGTAAATACCGGCTAATGATAAACCGATTTACCATCGGACCTAAAACGATATATTCTATGATAAAGCAATCTTTTACTCTGTCAGTGACAATGCTGATATTGTCTTTTCTCTGTCCGGCATTCCTCAATGCGCAGATAGTTACGGATAAGCGGATGTTCTCTTTTGAAGAGCCGCAGTTACCTGCCTGTATAACCGGTGTTCAGTCTCAGTTAGGCATATCCGGTGCACATTATAAAGACGGGAAACATTCGTTGGAATGGACCTTCGAACCGAACGGGAGACTGGAACTCCGGAAAGACCTGAAGTTTGAAAAGAAGGACCCGACAGGGAAAGACCTGTATCTTTCCGCTTTCATCGTATGGATATACAATGAGCAGCCTCAGGACGCTGCTATCGAGTTTGAATTTCTGAAAGACGGCCGTAAGTGCGTTTCTTTCCCTTTCGGCATCAATTTCAAAGGCTGGCGTGCGGCATGGGTCTGCTATGAACGCGATATGCAAGGCACGCCGGAAGAAGGAATGAACGAGCTCCGCATCGTGGCTCCCGATGCAAAAGGACGCCTTTTCATCGATCATCTGATCACTGCGACAAAGGTGGATGCCCGTCAGCAGACAGCCGATCTGCAAGTCCCCTTTGTCAATGCCGGCACTACCAATCACTGGCTGGTACTCTACAAACACTCCCTGCTGAAACCGGACATCGAACTGACTCCCGTAAGCGACAAGCAGCGGCAGGAAATGAAACTGCTGGAAAAGCGTTTCCGTGACATGATCTATACCAAAGGGAAGGTGACGGAGAAAGAAGCCGAAACCATCCGTAAGAAATACGACCTCTATCAGATAACCTATAAGGACGGGCAAGTGTCCGGAGTGCCCGTTTTCATGGTGCGTGCTTCCGAAGCCTACGAACGGATGATTCCGGACTGGGACAAGGATATGCTGACCAAGATGGGAATAGAGATGCGTGCCTATTTTGACTTAATGAAACGGATTGCCGTGGCTTACAATAACAGTGAGGCAGGATCACCGATCCGCAAGGAGATGAGGCGGAAATTTCTTGCGATGTACGACCATATCACCGATCAGGGAGTGGCTTACGGTAGTTGCTGGGGCAATATTCATCATTACGGATATAGCGTGCGCGGACTTTATCCGGCTTATTTCCTGATGAAAGATGTATTGCGGGAAGAAGGAAAACTGCTCGAAGCGGAGCGTACGTTGCGTTGGTATGCCATCACCAACGAAGTATATCCCAAGCCGGAAGGCAACGGAATCGACATGGATTCTTTCAATACACAAACCACCGGGCGTATCGCAAGCATTCTGATGATGGAAGACACACCGGAGAAGCTGCAATACTTGAAATCCTTCTCCCGATGGATTGACTACGGTTGCCGTCCTGCACCGGGACTGGCCGGTTCTTTCAAAGTGGACGGAGGAGCTTTCCATCACCGTAATAACTATCCTGCCTATGCCGTTGGAGGACTGGACGGGGCAACGAATATGATATATCTTTTCAGTCGGACAAGCCTTGCCGTTTCCGAATTGGCACACCGGACGGTCAAAGATGTCCTGCTTGCCATGCGTTTCTACTGCAATAAACTGAACTTTCCCTTGTCTATGTCCGGGCGCCATCCCGATGGAAAGGGGAAATTAGTTCCCATGCACTATGCGATAATGGCAATTGCCGGAACTCCCGATGGAAAGGGTGATTTTGATAAAGAGATGGCATCCGCCTACCTGCGTCTCGTATCTTCCGATTCTTCTTCTGCGGAACAGGCACCGGAATATATGCCGAAAGTTTCGAACGCTCAGGAGCGTAAGATTGCCAAACGACTGGTAGAAAACGGTTTTCGTGCCGAACCCGATCCGCAGGGCAATCTCTCGCTAGGCTATGGCTGTGTATCTGTGCAACGGCGTGAAAACTGGTCGGCTGTGGCACGCGGACATTCACGCTACCTTTGGGCAGCCGAACATTATCTGGGACACAACCTCTATGGACGTTATCTGGCACATGGAAGTCTCCAGATACTGACAGCACCTCCGGGACAGACAGTGACTCCCGCCACCAGCGGATGGCAGCAGGAAGGTTTCGACTGGAACCGTATTCCGGGAGTGACTTCCATCCATCTCCCGCTGGACCTGCTCAAAGCCAACGTGCTGAATGTAGATACATTCTCCGGAATGGAAGAGATGCTTTATTCGGATGAAGCCTTTGCCGGCGGCCTGTCACAAGGAAAGATGAATGGTAACTTCGGAATGAAACTGCACGAACACGATAAGTATAACGGAACGCATCGTGCGCGAAAATCCTTCCATTTCATCGATGGAATGATCGTTTGTCTAGGCTCGGATATCGAGAATACAAACACGGATTATCCAACGGAGACGACCATCTTCCAACTGGCGGTGACAGATAAAGAGGCACATGACTATTGGAAGAATAATGCGGGTGAAGGAAAAGTATGGATGGATCATCTGGGTACCGGATATTATGTGCCGGTTGCTGCAAGATTCGAGAAAAACTTTCCGCAATACTCCCGTATGCAGGATACAGGCAAAGAAACGAAAGGAGACTGGGTATCATTGATTATCGACCATGGGAAAGCACCGAAAGCGGGAAGCTACGAATATGCCATTCTGCCGGGAACCGACCGGAAGACGATGACTGCCTTTGCAAAGAAGCCTGTCTACAGCGTATTACAGCAAGACCGGAATGCACATATCCTTGAATCGCCTTCGGATAAGATAACTTCTTATGTGCTTTTTGAAACTCCCCAGTCACTGCTTCCCGGTGGATTATTGCAGCGTACGGATACGTCCTGCTTAGTGATGGTCCGTAAGGAATCTGCTGATAAAGTATTATTGACTGTAGCTCAACCGGATTTGGCATTGTATCGTGGTCCGAGTGATGAGGCTTTCGATAAAGACGGAAAACGTATGGAGCGCAGCATCTATTCCCGCCCGTGGATTGACAATGAAAGCGGTGAGATTCCTGTGACGGTGACTCTGAAAGGCAGGTGGAAGGTAGTGGAGACCCCTTACTGCAAGGTGGTATCCGAGGATAAAAAACAAACGGTGCTTCGCTTCCTCTGTAAGGATGGAGCCAGCTATGAGGTAGAACTGGAGAAATAATCTTTTGTTCTGTGGCATGCTATCTGAATAATCAGATCCCCCAAGAGCATTTACGGCCAAAGGAATCGGCTGTAATAGCAGCAATGAAAGCTGAGGAGCCTACATATCGGTCAGGCTCTCCACAGTGATTTGATAGCCGTTTTGCTCTCATGCTCTAACAAATGGTCTGTATCCTTTTATTCATCGTGGTTTTCGGTGTGGTAGCAACTGTGGTGGCAGGTATGAGAGCAAACGGTTGCTCTCACTCTGTCTCATCCTGATCTGTCTCATTTATACAATGTTATCTTTTGACTTACAGGATGTTAATAGCTGATTTCTCAACTGTTAACGTTTGATCTCTCAGCCATTAATAATTGAGAAATCAGCTATTAATGACTGAGAGATCATCCATTATTGACTAATAAATGATTTAATGCTTCCTAAAAGAACAGGGCAATTGAAATAACTGATACGGTTGAGTTAATCGGATCGGGCGGTCAAATCATCCGAATCGAGTATTTCTCCTGATTGTTTCATGGGGCGAAACTTTTGGTTTCAACCTTTGAAACCTTTAGTTTCAAGTAATGAAACCAATGGTTTCAACCTTTGAAACTAAAAGTTTCAAGCGTCTGAAACTTTTTGAAACAAATTGAGACTGACTAATAAGTCAATAGTATCATTAATTCCCTTCCCGAAGGAGGAGATTTAAGATACCACCGACTTTTTAGTCGGCCTTAAAATGATGTAGGAACTTAAATTCTGTTGAATGATCTTCTGCAAATTAGAACATGAACATAGCGACTGCTACAATACGGTTGTTGCTGACGGAGTGGGTGTCTATGATTTTACCATCCGATTTATCCAGCTTGCCGTACCATGCCGAACTCAATGTATACTCAACTCCGAACTTCCAGTGAGGAACGTTGTAGGTAAGTTCAGCTCCGGCAGTTACCAGTTTATCGAGGTTGGTTCCTGTTCCATAGAGTTTTTCAGAGACTAATTCGTCGCTTGTTCCTAAGTTTTTGGCGTATCCTACAAAGATTCCCGGTTTCCATTTTTGTCCGTAGACTACATTCAGCCAGGAACTGGAGAAGCGTATCGGAGTGTACTCCTGTTCTTTTGTCTTGTTGTCTATGTGCTTAATTCCAAATCCTCCCAAACCGGATGCTTGTGTCAGGTTGGAACCTAATACGCTTTTGGCGCCGATGAACCAATTTTTATTGGTATATTTTACATGGGCCTCATAAGAGAGGGTAGTGATACGTTCGTCTACTTTGTACGTATGTGGGATTGATATAGTACTATTGGTGGTCGGATCAAGCGTCGTTTCTTCCCATGAAGATTGAGTACGTGGCTTTAATGAAATCATTTCAATGCCGGCACCCGCCAGAAATCCTCCGTTTTTGTAATCTGCTCCGACATAAATCTCAGGGATATTGCTCTTCTTTATGTATTCCTGACTTTTACCGGCAGGTCCTTGTGACAGATACTGAGACTGCCATACCAATGCTCCGGTCAACTGAAGGTGTTTGTTGTTGAAGCGATAACGAATCTGCGGTGCACGGCTGAACGGCTGGAACGGTGCTCCTACGGAAAGATTAAGAATCTGAGGAGAAACATCACCGAACAACGGATGCCATGTCTGACCTACCAGCACAGCCGACTTTCCCCAGTCCAGATTAAAGTATGCATGGCGCAGACGAATGGTGGAGTAAGAAGTTCCCGACCCGCGGAAGTCCACTTCCACTTTGGCGGATGTCTTGGCTGTTCCCAACTTCGGGCCTGCCACATCCAGTCCCAAACGGGAATATAATGTATAGAAGTTACTGTTCGATGTATCGTTCAGGTCTTCACCATTGCTGTCGAGCACTTCATCTTTGGGATACATGTAAAACAATCCGTCTACAGTTTCCTCGTTGGCACGGCTGTTATAGTAGAAGTCCGTGCGAATCTGTCCGTAGAATTTGAATTTAAAATCCTTTAATTGTGCGAAACTACTTGATAGTGTCATCAAGCAGAGAGATAATAGAATGTATTTTTTCATAATGTGCTTGTTAATAAACGGGCGCAAAATTACGGAAAATCTATGGAATAAACGAATAAAAAAGAGAGGAATGGCACTAAATGATTTGGACTGAAAGTCAATCCTACTTTAACAATTTTCTCTTCCCATCATCCTCCAATATACGCATTTGCTGAATGGCTATTTGGTTTAACTTGATGAGCCGCTCACCTTGTGGAATACCTTGGTCAATAAACACGGCATTCAAGTTCTCCATGTTAGAAAGACAAATCAGTTCATTGATAGAGGCATAGTCACGAATGTTGCCTTTCAGTTCGGGGTTCTGTTCATGCCATATTTTTGCAGTTATGCCAAACATGGCAACGTTGAGTACATCGGCCTCTTCTGCATAAATGATGCTTGCTTGTGCAGGAGTGATTTCTGTCGGAATAAGGTTCTGCTTGATGGCATCAGTATGTATACGGTAGTTAATCTTTGAGAGTTCGCGTTTGGCAGTCCATCCTATTTGAGCCTGTTCCTGCTCTTTTAGACGTTGGTATTCTTTAACAAGCAACAGTTGGAAGCGGGGACTGATCCACATACCGAAGTGGTAGGCAATATCACGGTGGGCATACGTTCCTCCATATCGCCCCGCCTTTGAGATGATTCCAATAGCTCCTGTCCGTTCAATCCATGTTTTTACGGATAGCACGAAGTTGTTACTTCCTGCCATATTTTTAATTGTACCGAATTCGGTACAATTAAAACTTGGATTGTACAACATTTCCCATTCCCCGATATACTCAAGGGTGCTTTTCAAACTAAGCCATCGAAAAATGATATGCTCTTGCATCTGACTGCGAGCCATATCAGTCAGTGAAATATAATCGTTGTCGTTATATGCAACGACCGTAATCTCCGTATTCTGCACTTTAATCTTCGCCATATTTGTATCATTTGGTTTCAAGTTTTCAAAGGTACAGTGAAATATTGAAGAATAGATATTTTATTCAGAATACTTTCCAGTAATGAGAACGGTTAGCAAATCATTATTTCAAAATTGGGCAGCCTACCGTTGATTAAAAAAGGCACCGACAGCCTGATAATATTTGCTGATATTCGTACTTTTATGAATCGCTTTCAGTACTTTTCTGTCGGTTTGGGGTGCCAGGTATTCCCAAAAAGTCTTCATTTTAGTCAGTAGCTGTCCCTCTCCTCCTTCCAATAGCACGTCGTAATTGTTGTACACGCTTTTGTGCATGGATTTCAGTCTATCCCTCATTTCATCGGGCGCAAGCGTACGGTTTTCTTTGTATTCCAGTGCTAAGGCCGGATTTGCCAGTAGTCCGCGTCCTATCATGATTCCCGCCAGGGAGGGGAATAGTGCGTTGATGCGTTGAATATCTTCTAAATTATGAATGTCTCCATTGTAGACAAGCGGAAGTCGGCAGACCTCCCGGAAAGCTGAGAATCCTTGCAAGTCAACTTCTCCTTTGTAACCTTGTTTGCCCAGACGGGGGTGCATGGTGATCTGGCGCAGAGGCAGGTCATTCAGTATGGGGGCGAGTGCCAGGCATTCATCCGGCTGTTCCCATCCCAGTCTCATTTTGACGGAGAAGCTGATCTGCGGATATCGGGTGACAATGCTGAGCAATGCTTTCACCTCTTCGGGATAAGGAAGGATGCCGGAGCCGTTATGACGTTTCGCCAGAAGCGGGAACGGACAGCCTAGGTTTATATCCACTTCCTGATATCCTTTTTCGATGAAAAGGGATAAAATCACTTCTGCTTTCTCTGCCGACGAGGCTATCAACTGAGGAATCAGGTGGGTTACCCCATTGTTCTCGGGTTCGATTCCCCGGACATCTCTGCGGCGAAAGTTCCCTTTTTCCAATCGTACAAACGGAGTATAATAGGTGTCTACACCGACGAAGAAGGCGTCATGTGCATTGCGGTAAATTGCTTCGGTGTAACCTTGCAGCGGAGCAAAATGGATGGGTAGTGTATCTTGCATATCTTTTAATTTGCTGCAAAGATACGGAAAAGTAAAAGAGAGGAACCTCACGGCCCCTCTCTTTTGGGTGTTAAATTGATTAAAGTCTGATTTTCATATACGTTTTTAACTGAAGGTTAGAAAAATCGTGCGGGTGATTGGTTGTTACTTAAGGGCGTTGAGCCATCCGGGTACATAGCCCAGACGTTCCCGCAATTGTGCCTCGTACAAAGATTCGGGGGATACCTTCATACCGGTACTTTCTTCGTATGTGACTTGTTGCTGCTCTTTACTGGGAAATTTCACATTCATACCATGTGTACCGACTACGATAGGCGGGAAAATCTTCCACCATGTATCGCTGTCGCTCCACCATGCGAAGTTAGAAGCGTGAGAATCCGTTCCGGTCACATTCAGATTCCATAGGGTGAGGTCGCCTAAGTGATTGGGGACTTCATTTTCATCGCCTCCTGCGCGGTAGTATACAAGTCCGCCGCTGCAATTGTCTATCAGCGTGGCACGGGGTTGTGTGGCGTGGGATTCGAAACAGGCGTCATTGCCCCAGGTTACGTTCCATAATACGGTTCCTACACTTGGCTTCGATACGCCGCAGCCGTGGAACTGCCCTTGACAACTCTTTCCGTATACGTCATTTCCTGCGCTTTCATCGCGGACTTTGCCGATAAAGACGCGTGAAGAACCTTGCGAACGTACGGCTGAATGTCCGCGTTTTCCACTGATACGGATATCATATGCCGAGCTGTTGGCAGATTCGGCAAAAGTAAGCGCTTCGCTGACACTCTCGAAGTGGACGTTGCGTACCCATGAATTGACTACACGTTGCAGCAGCAGCGGTTTGTAGGCTCCGTCGTATTGCCAGCCTACTTTAGCCTGTTCGGCGTGTCCTTCTCCGTGATGGGCGTAGCCGTCCAATGCGTTTCCTACGAAGCTCAGGTCTTCTATACCGACATTCTCCAGATATTTGTACGTGCGGATTTCCCATCCTTCCGTATCGTTATACTTGATGTCGATGTCGTGCATGATCGGTTCGTAGAAAGTGATCTTGCCGTTTGCAGCGGATTTTACCTGATGAAATTCGGTGATTTTTACTCCGTACAGGTCGTCGGAGCTTTGGTTGATGGAGATAGGGGCTTTTGCTATCGCCCAGTTCTCGTTGAGGGCAATCGGACCGATTTCCTTCTTTACCAGTTCCCTGTCTCCGCTGCGCAAGCGCAACTGTACCCACTGTCCGGAGGAGATTCCGGTGGTTCCGCTGACTTTCACGGTAAAGTCTCCGCGCTTGGCATTCTCGGTTACGGAAGCGAGCTTGGGGGAGTTACCGGCATTGTTCGGACCGTTGGTGTGCTTGATTGCCAACAGTATAGGTGATGAACTGAGATTGCTGATACTTGTCGGCAGATTAGGCGTTTCCATGATCAGACGGGTCTTGTCGGGACCGTCGCCTTTGATCACAAAGTTACCGCCATAGATTTCAATGCCACTGCTGACATTGTTGTTTTTCGAGTCAACGGCGTCCTTCTGCTTGCTTTCGTCGCGGGTGTTGTCGTCATCGTTGTGAAGAACGTAGTCGCCTGCGGGGAAATAGATTACAATCTTCGCGTTGGCGTTCAGCTTGTTGGTTCCGTTTACTTTTGTCATACCTTTCTCTTGCAGGATGCTGATCAGCGCTTCACGGGCGGTCATGTTCTTGGCGGTCATGCGCTCTTTTACGTTGATCACTTGGTATCCTAAAGAAAATGCGCCTTGCGGCGCACTTTCTCCATGATTATATCCGGCATACGAATAGTCGGGCAGCACATTGTTTTCTCCTGTCTTGAAGTGTTGCCAGGCTATTGCCGAGTTGGCATCTATCTTCGTGGTCAGCAGTTTTACCGGAAGTTTCACTACCCGGCAGTAACCTTCTTTCGAGAATATCTTGATGTAAATCTGTTCTTCGTATTCTTTCCCTTGCACGTTTGTTTTGGGGGCGGTGACGATCAGTTTGTTTTCCGTCAGTTTCACGCCCCATGTCTGGTTTTCGATGGTGGCTGTTTCCACGTTGGCTTGTTCTACCACGAACTCCTGCTTTTGTCCCAGACCGAAAGTGGCTGTGCCTTCATACTTGATTGTCAGGTAGAAGTCTTTTCCGTAGATGGGGACTTTTACTTGGCTGTTGTCGGCACGGATGGTAAAGGTGATCTGCCCGGTCGCTTCGTCGATGGTCACGTTGCTGAACAGGGAACTTGCGTTGGCAACGGCTTGCGTTCCGTCGGCAATCTGGTTGTTGCCTAGTTTGTTCCAGGTGCTTCCGTTGTCAATAGAGACCAGCCAGAAACCGTTTGCATCTACTTTTAGTTTCGGGGTGACGCCTGCTGTTCCCGCTTCGGGGATGGCGCTTACCGGTTTGTCGTTAACGAGCAGTTCGGTGGTCATGTCGTTGATGGTATATGCCCAGTGACCTGACGCGTTGACGCTGAACAAGGGCATATCGTTCATGTCTACTTTGCCGCTGTATATGGTTACAGTTTCGCCGTTACTCAGTTCGATGGTATAGTTGTCCTGTTCATCCTTGCTATATCCCACCACCAGAATCTTTCCTTCAACCATCTGCTGATAGTTGCTGATGTCCGAGTTCATCTGTTCTATGCTCGCTTCCAGATTGGCTACCCGTTCTTTCAGGTTGTCAATGTCGGAGCGCAGATCATCCCGTTCGTCGCACGAGTAAAGTGCGACGAGGAGGGTGATACATATGATTGATATTACTTTTTTCATACGTTAGTCGGTATTAGTTGGTTGCACCGTATTCGGCATATTCTGCATTCGGAACGAAGATACCGTTGGCGAGGTCGAAGGTGCCGCCGTCGAACGGATTGGATGTTAATGCTTTCAGTTCTTCTGCTCCTTCAAACGGTAGTTTGCCTCCATAGAACATTTGCCAGTTATAGGTCATAGTTTTGTAAAGGAGGTTATCTGCGCAAATATCTCCTGTTGGGGATGTTATCTGAGGACGAATGATGACTACATTACCTGTTCCGTCTGTATTTGTCCAGAAGATATTATTTTTAATAGAGGTTTTCGCCAGATTGCCTATGTTTACGTAGCCACCGGTATTTGTTTCTAAGTTTATAAATGTATTGTTTTCTATGGTCAGATTGGCTATACCTGAAGCTGAACCATTGAATAAAACCAATTGATTTACTTTACCTGACGGACAATAGAATGTGTTGTTTCTAAAGATGACATTGCCATAATCCTGATTCTTATTACTGCTGGTATTGATAATAAACTGTTGTGTAACAGCTGTTATCTTGATTGTACTATTTTCCATGCTGAAATTGGCAATACTCCTTTTGTCGTTAGTAATGGCACTTACAGGTTTGCCATTGAGTGCAATCTGACATTGATCAAAAGCTACATTAGCAAATGACTCGTCTGCATAAACAGTAAACAGATAATTAGTGAATCCTTCGGCTGCTTTAAATACAATGTTTTTACACAAGAAATGTCCAGTTTCGGTATTTTGTCTGAGTCTGATATAATTTCCTGTAATTGCCACTGTACTGATGTTTTGTGAATCATCTCCGATGAAAAGCAAATTAGCGGCATTTGTGGTGCTGTTATAGTTGACTGTAACTCCTCCTTTGATAAAATAGATGCCTGGAGTAGTGATTGTCTGATCAGTATCAATGTATGTTGCATTCTCGAATTTAGTATTATTTACTTCAATTCCATTTACCGTAAATGTGGCTCCGCTATTATATAAAGCATAGTAGCTGTCAACTACCTCTACAGCCTTCACCTGAATCTTGGCAACCGCCCAACTGGCACCCTTATTAACCTGCACTGTTACGTCGGAACCGTTATCCGCCGTTGCACGTGTACTCATTGCGTTTGCCGGAGCTGTAATGCTCAATGTAGCTACATTGGTCGTTTCATCCGCTTCGCTCACAGTAGCCACCCATCCGGCAGGAGCAGTAACGATAATGTTTTCACCTTTCACTTTTACAGTTGTAGTGGCAGTCTTGCCATAGCCTATTTCCCAGTATCCGTTCTTCATTCCGGTTTCCGGTTCGGTGATTTCGCAAAGCAAGTCTTTTACGATAGGGATAGAGATGGCTTCCGTCTGTCCTTTCAGTTTGACAACGAAGAATTCCCCGGTTGAATCTACGTATACTTCCTCAAAGAAAGAGTCTGCACTGCTTCCTCCGGAACCATCGCTGACTGCGGATACCTTTTGACCGTCTGTGTCGAGTACGTCTTCCCAGCTGGTTCCGTTATCATAACTTACCTGCCAGAAACTTCCCTCGTCCGTAATCCGGAACTTAGGAGCTATACCATCCTTACCGGGAGTGCCCACAGCCTGAACAGGTATGCCATTCTGCATCAATACTTCACCGTTCACTACCCATTGGCCCTCATCATTGACAGTAATCTCAGGATAAGCAACTTCTCCCTTCGAGCCTTGTGTCAGTGAGATGGTTTCTCCGTTACTCAGTTTCAGTTTATATGTACCGTCTGTATTCGTCACTTCTGTGATAGTCTGACCACCTTCAAGCAGTCGCTTGATAGCTGTCATGTTATCGTTCAATAGACTGACTTGTGCTTCCAAAGACTCTACGCGGTCTTTCAGATTGTCAACATCGTCTCTCAAGTCGTCTGTATCGCACGCTGCCAATGCAAACAGCGCAAATGCGGTTAACATGATTGATTTAAAGTAATTCATAGATATAATGTATTAGTTATTATTTTATTCGTTTATTGTTATTCCACTACGTTTACCACCATGTGGTAAGTAGTCGTGGAGGAATGATCGATATTGGCATTACGAGCGAGGAATGTCACGTTGTAGATACCAATTTGATTGTAGGTATATGTGTACTTATCCAGACGCTGGGTAATATCCTTTACTTTCGTTCCCTGATCGGGACTGCAAGAGTTAACGGTAATCAGATCGGAAACCAGCCAGCTGTATTTCAGCGGATCGTTGGCATTGGTACTATGGATGAAGAAGGAGCCGCCGCCTACACCTGTCAGGTTCCAGATACCGGATACGTTATTGGTAACTGTCCCGTATTCACGGTCTTTGGTCATGCTGGTCTGATCCTTCAGATTCCATTTGTTCTTCATATTGATCGGAGTAAAGCCGAAAGAACCGGCAGAATATTCAGCTTCCTGTCCGCTCGTCATCACATTATTGATGCGCATCCGCTCAAAGTACATCTTGGATTGTGCCACTGTATTGTCAATGCCACGGTAGCAGATAGCGATTGCAATCCGTTTGCCCATGTATTCTTTCATATCAAAACTGTATGGAGTGGCAAGATCGGCATTGCCTACCGCCGCTGTCGGGAATGCGGACTGCGGAACCAGTTCTTTCCATTTACCGTCTTTCTCAAATTGCTCTACAAGCAAAGAGTCAGCTTCGAAATTATCCTTGTATAATCCGGTGAATTCATCGGAGATATATACGTGTTTCTCCAATGTCGTGCTCGGGTTACCGTACTGGAACCAGATAGAGAAGTTCAGCATAGACGACTTGATCTGTGAAGGATCAATCGTTTCGCGTTCGCGATATTCGTATTTGCTGCCCGCTTCTCCACTGAAGAATGTCAGGAAGTCCGGATCGCCCGAAAGGATGAACTCTATCGGAGTACCTTTTTTGGCAGTAATGATCTGTCCGTCGAAGCTTACATTCTCGTTGGTCGCTACTTTTACGTGCAGACCTACCGCTTCGTCCAGCCCGTCGCTGCAAGCCCCGAAGAAGAGGCTTGCTATACAGATGGTTATGAGTTTATATGTTTTCATAATCTATGATGCTTTTATCGATGAATACTGTGATTACCAACCCGGATTGTTCTGTGTGATATCTTTGTTCACACTCATTTCCGCATCCGGAATCGGGAAGTAGTTGTAGGTGCTGGAGATGTTGAAGTAGGTATATACGTTGGTAGGTCCCTGCGTCCAGTTGTTGCCGGATTGTGCTTCGGTTACCAATGCTCTCATATTCTTCACATACTCACCCCAGCGGATCAGGTCGAAACGGCGGGTGTATTCGAAACAAAGTTCCATGGCACGTTCGTCTTTCACGGTCTGGCGGAATTCTTCCTGCGTCATGTCGGGAAGCTCGTTCAGTCCGGCACGTTCTCTTACTTCCTTCATACATTGGTAAGCCAGAGTGGTAGGACCGTTGTTCGCTTCGTTTTCCGCTTCTGCGATCATCAGCAGTACGTCTGCATAACGCAGGATCGGGAAGTTGATAGCTGTATAGTTCTTGTCTTTTTTATCCGCTTCGTATTCACGACGGTATTTGCCGCACATACGGCTGAAGTTCTTGGTAGCTGTAGTCTTTTCTGTGTCATCTGCGTACTGGTAAGTTCCGCGTTGCTGACCGTATTGGGACATTACTTCAGCAAGTTTGCCCTGCTCAAATTCACGGTGGGTAACGCCTGTATTCTTACCTCCGGCTTCTTTGTATTCAAACGGAGCGATACTCCAGTTGAAACGTTTGGTATCACCGTTGTTCACATAAAGGTTGTACAGTTTCGGAGTGCTGTAGATAAAGGCATAGCCATATCCGGGGTCCTTGGCTCCTGTCACATCGCTTTTGGAGGACAGATCCGGACCGGCCAGTCCGATGATGTTACCGATACGGCCTTCGGCTTGTGTATCCGAAGTGTTGTTTCCTGCAAATTCGGCTTCCCAGATGCTTTCGTTGGCAGTGGTGTTATACTTGTCGGAACACATATCGATGAAAGGGTCCCAGTAGTTGGCAGCCAGTTTGTGACCGGCAGTCATTACTTTCTGGGCGTAGAAGCTGGCTCTTTCGAAATAGTCTTTCTTTTCGGCCTGTGTGGCATTGCGACCTTCACGGTAATGCTCGCCTGCACGGAACAGATATACACGTGCCAGTATGCCCCATGCGGTAGACTGGGAGATACGTCCTGGCTTGTAAGCAAGATCGGAGGCCGATTTCAGACCAGTCTCGGCGGCATCTGCCATTTCGGAGATGATGAAGTCATAGATTTCCTGCTTGTCCGTACGCGGGATATTCAGGTTGGTAACGCTTTGGGTCGAAACTGTTTTGAAAGGAACATCTCCCCAGCACTCTACCAGATTGAAATAATAGAATGCACGCAGGAAGCGGGCTTCGGCGATGTACTGTTCTTTGACGCCTGCATCGAAACCGTTTACTTTGTCGATGTTTTCGAGGAACATATTGGCACGGTTGATGCCTGAATAGAGGGCATACCAGAAGGCAGTCACGGCGTTGTCACTGGTGGTGGCGTTGTTGCAGATCAGTCCGGTAGATGCGGGACCGCGTCCGCTGCCTCCGTAGTGGGATAAGTCGTCACCGGCTACGAGGTACATATAGTCACCGCCGTAGAAAGTAGGTTGCGACAGTATGGCGTAGATGCCTGTCAGGAAGGAGTTGGCTTCAGCAGGGGTGTTGAAGTAGTTCTCCGGCGTCAGTTTGGTAGGTTCTTTGTCCAGAAAGTCACAGGATACCATGCTGAAACCTGCCAATAGAGCTATGATTGTTATTTTTAATGCTTTCATAATCGAATTCTTTTTTCTAACTGTTACTATCATTATCCGTTTAGAATCCCAGGCTTACACCGAAGCTGATAGAGTATGCTCTCGGATAGGAAGAGTAGTCCAGACCGGGAGTGAGCGCACTGTTGCGTACAGATACTTCCGGATCATAACCGGAATAACCGGTACATGTCCACAGGTTTTGTGCGGCAACGTAAACACGTGCTTTGTCTATCTTCCATTTCTTCACCAGCTTGGCGGGGAAGGTATAGCCTACTGTTACGTTCTTCAGACGCAGGTACGAACCGTCTTCGATGATGCGTGAAGAGATCACACGGTTGGAAGAGGAGTTGGTAGCCGCAGGGATGTCACTGGTCGGATTTTCCGGTGTCCAGCGGTTGGCATAGCTGGCGAACTGGTTCAATTCGCGTGAACGGTTGTTGGAACTTTCAAAGAACAGGCGGTTGGCATTCATGATATCGTTGCCGTATGACCACTGGAAGAAGACGCTCAGATCGATGCCTTTATATTCAAAGTTGTTGGTGAAACCACCTGTATGTATCGGAAGTCCGCGTCCGATAATCGTACGGTCGTTGGAGTCAACTACTCCGTCTCCGTTAAGGTCGGCATATTTGGGCATACCCGGCTGAGTGTTGGTCTCAGTAGAGTAGTGGGGCACTCCCGGTTTCAGGCTGTATGAGTTACCCGATTTGTTGAAGTCGTCGTACTTGTATGTACCTTCATAGACATAACCATACATCAGTCCCATCGGCAGACCGACTTTGGCGATGTAGCTGGACTGACCGTTGTAGTTCTGGTCGAACTGGGCGGCAGTCAGCAAGGCTGTCTGATTCTCCGACAATGCCAGTACTTTATTCTTATTGAATGAAATGTTGAAGTTAGTCGTCCACTTGAAGGCGCGTGTCTGGAAGTTGACGGTGTTCAGACTAAGTTCCAGACCATCGTTACGTACTTTACCGATATTCTTGGTAGCGCTGTAATAGCCCGAAGAAAAAGGCAGGGAAGCGTCCAGCAACAGGTCGCGGGTGGTCTTCCGGTAAATATCCATCGTTATACCGATGCGTTCGTCGAAGAATCCGAGGTCGAGACCTGCGTTCCATTGTTCGGTTGTTTCCCATTTCAAATCCTTGTTGGGCAGAGAAGTAGGAACAACACCTGCATTCGTCGCATCATTGTCGAATGGATAGACGCCGCTTGGGAGGGAGTTTGTCGATGTATACGAGCCGACTCTTGATTTCAATACCGCCAGGAGCGCATAATAATCATATTCGCCGATACGGTTGTTACCCGTGAGTCCCCAGCTCAAACGAACCTTACCGCTGGACAGTACACTTTTCAACGGCTTCATAAATTCTTCTTCCGAGAAGCTCCATGCGAGAGAACCGGAAGGGAAGTATCCGTAACGGTTGTCCTTGTTGAACTTGGAAGAACCGTCGGCACGGAAAGAAACGGTAGCGTAATATTTAGACATATAGTTGTAAGTCACACGTCCGAGGTATGATAACATCGCCCATGAAGACTTTGCCGAAGTGGTAGTACCTGCCTGTCCTTCGCTCATGCCTGCCATACCGAGTGATTCGTTGGGGATGTGCGTTGTGCGGAATGAATAAATCTCATAGTCCGAGTTCTGGAACGTGATACCTCCCAATACATTGAGGAAGTGTTTCTTTTTGATGTTAGTCTGATAAGTCAGGGTGTTTTCGTTCAGCCATGTCAGGCGTTCCTGGCGGGTTACCTGAGCATTTACTTTATCTGTAGAGGTAGGACCTCCGTAGCGGGTATTCGAGTTGTTGAACTGATCCTGCTTGCGTGAATCATAAGTATATCCGGCGGAAACTTTCAATTTCAGTCCTTTCAGTACTTCGTATTCTGCGAATCCGTTCATTTGAAGATTGTTGGTGTAGCTCTTCCGGTACTCGTTCTTCTGTGATTTGATCGGGTTGAAACGGTAGTCGTTGCTTGAATCTACGGCGTTGTCCGTTGAACTGTCCATCAGGAAGCTGAGCGGAGTGTCGGGGGAAGTCACCGGACGGTATCCCCATACGCTATAGAAAAGGTTGTTCATACCACTGTAAGAGGTGGATGATGGAGTACTACCTGTTTGGATAGAGCGTGAATAGTTGGTGGTCAGGCTCATGTTCAGTTTGCCGCGACGGACTACTGTGTTCATACGTCCTTGCATACGTTTGTAACCGGTTTCTATCAGCGTACCGTCCTGATCGAAGTAAGATAAGGAAGCATTGTAGCGTACACCTTCCGTACCACCGGCAAGTCTGACCGTATGATTCTGCTGCCAGGCAGTCTTGAATATCTCGTCCTGCCAGTTATATTGCGGTATGTCTTTATAATCGTCCAGTGTCCATTGCTTGCCTTCGTAGTTCATCAGGTATGAGCCGGCAACGACGGTAGGATACATTTCATTCTGTAGCTTGACAAACTCATAAGCATCCATCATCGGAATAGTGCGGGTGACGTGCTGCACACCGAAACTACCGTCATAGGACAACTGTGCCCGTCCTACCTTACCTTTCTTGGTGGTGATGATGACAACACCGTTGGCACCGCGCGCACCGTAAATGGCCGTAGCCGACGCATCTTTGAGGAAGTCGAGCGACTCGATATCGGAAGGGTTCAGCGTGCTGGCTGCCGATGAATCTTCTATCGGGAAACCGTCGATAACGAACAGCGGCGAGTTTTCTTGTGTCAGTGAGTTGTTACCACGGATCACGATGCTCATGTTGCCGCCCGGCATACCTTCGCCCGAAGTTACGTTTACTCCGGCGATACGTCCGCCGAGTGCCTGGTCGAATGAAGCGACGGGAGCGGTAAGTACATCCGCCATGTTGGCTTTCGCCACGGAACCTGTAAGGTCACGGCGGCGTACTTCCTGATAGCCGACAACCACTACTTCGTCCAGTGTTTTAGTATCTTCTTTTAATGTGATGACCATTGGTTTTTGCGAGTCCGCCTTTTGTTCTACGGTGACGTAGCCGATAAAGGAAATAACCAAGGTAGCGTTCTTTTGGGGGATGTTAAGAGTGAATTTACCGTCAAGGTCGGTGATCGTTCCCTGCGAAGTGCCTTTTACCTGAACACTGGCTCCGGGAACACCTTCTCCTAGATTATCCTTCACAGTACCTTTGACAAGTACTTGTGCAAGCACAAATGGAACAGAAAGCAGGAGCATTCCCAAAATGGAGAGCATCCTTTTTCTTGTCTGGTTGGATAGATGTTTTTTCATATATTAAAAATTAAGTGATTTTGTTGAATTTACGATGGCAAAGATATACGCATTGATTGTTCTCATATGGATAGAATTATTCAAGATTGATACAAAATAATACAAATCTGCTATTCTCACTGGTTATCTTGTCTTTACCGATTCAAGCAGTTCGGACAGCTCTCTGACAACTTCCGGATGCTGTTTCGCTACATTGTTTTTCTCCGATGGATCGGCGGATAAATCGTACAGCTGGGGATGCCTGTCATTGCCCAGTTCCATTTTTGTCCAGTATTCGATGGCGGGGGCGTCACTCGGTTCGATGTACTTCCATTGTCCTTTCACGATGGCGAGCGTATTATTGAGATTTTGCTGTACGATGTATTCACGACTGGTGTAGTCTTTTCCCAGAAGCGTGTTCAGATGTTCCTGACTGTCAGGAGCTGCGCCTTCCGGAAGCGGTTGTTTCAGTAAAGCGGCAAGTGAGGCAAAGATATCGATTTGTGAGAAGAGAGCCTGTTGCTTGTTCGGCTTCACTTTGGCAGGCCAGCGGACGATGAACGGAATGCGGGTTCCGGCTTCGTAAGCGCTGTACTTTCCACCACGGTAAATACCCATCGGGGTATGTCCGTTGAGGCGTTCAAAGGCTTGGTCCTGGTAACCGTCGTCGATGACGGGGCCATTGTCGCTGGTGAATATCAGGATGGTGTTGTCCGTCAGCTGGAGGCTGTCGAGGGTGTTCATGATCTCTCCGATGGTCCAGTCGAGTTGCAGGATTACGTCTCCGCGGGTTCCCAGACCGCTTTTCCCGGCGAAGCGGGGATGTGGGACGCGCGGTACGTGTACGTCCTGCGTGCCCATATATAAGAAGAAAGGTTCTTCCTTATGGGAGACGATGAAGCTTTTTGCTTTATTGGTGATGATGTCGGCGATGTCCTCGTCTTTCCAGAGAGCGGACTTACCTCCGGTCATCCAGCCGATGCGGGGGATGCCGTTGATTATCGTATTGTTATGTCCCTGACTGGGTTTTAGTTTTACGAGCTCCGGGTTCTCTTCGCCTGTAGGCCAGTCGCCTACTTTATGCTCGTAGTTCACTGTGATCGGGTCGTTCGGGTCGAGTCCTACCACGTGTCCGTTCTCGACGAATACACAGGGGACACGGTCTACGGTTGCCGGAATCACGAACTCGTAGTCGAAGCCGATACTTTGGGCGTTGGGGGTGATGTGGCCGTTGAAGTCGGTGCCTCCCTTCGGACCGAGTCCAAGATGCCATTTGCCGACAACTCCGGTGGCGTAACCTGCTTCTTTCAGCATATCGGCCATGGTGACGCAGGCGGTGTCGATGATTAGTTCCGAGTTTCCGGGGGCGATGCCTGTGTTCTCCTGTCGCCACGGGTACATACCTGTCAGGAGTCCGAAGCGGGAAGAGGTACTGGTGGCGGAAGTTGCATAGGCGTTGGTGAACTGTACACCCTGTCCGGCAAGGCGGTCGATATGGGGAGTACTGACCTTCGTTGCTCCGTAGCAGCTAAGGTCACCTATGCCAAGGTCGTCCGCGAATATATAAATAATGTTAGGCTTTTGTGAGTTTTGTCCGTTGTCTTTTTGTACTTTCTGATTGCATCCGGTCAGCAGGGCTATACCGGGCAATAGCGGTAGTAAACGTGAGACATTCTTCATAATGTTGGTCTTTTATGGAGTGATTACTGAACACAAAGATAAGAGGATTGGCGGAAATGAGTGAGCAGGAATGTACAGGTGTGATACAAAATAGTCCATTCTAAAGGGTTAAATGTTCCGGGGCTACGGATGCCTTTTCCTGACATCGTAGCCCGGATCTTGTGCCACGCTGTTGGCACAGCTGTGCCACCGCGATGGCACGGTCGTGCCAGCAGCGTGGCACAAGTGTGCCAACAGGAGGGAACTACTTTGGCATAGGTTCTCCTGTTACAAATGCTACTTGCTTACCTGTTTGTGGGTTATTGATCCGTTTCTTCGTTCCCTTCTTCCTCTTTTTCTTCACCCTTGCGGTAGGCAAGCGGACTGACGTGGTAAATCTCCTTAAAGCATTTACTGAAATAGCGGGAAGAAGAGAAACCGATGCGGTCGGAAATCTCCGTAATGTTCAGCTCCGGATTGTTCCGCAGCATGACGGCTCCTTTCTTGAGACGGATACTTAATATAAAGTCGTTCGGTGTCTGACCGGTGACGGCTTTCAGCTTCGTGAACAGATTGGTACGTGCCATCCCCATTTCACGGGCGAAGATGTTGACGTTAAAGTCCGTATTATCCAAGTGCTGTTCGATGATGGCCATGGCACGGTCCAGCATTTCTTTATCCATCGGGTTAGTGGCAAGCATCTGGGCAAAAGCCTGTGGCTGTTTGCTGAATTTCTCCTGTAGCAACCGCCGTGAGTTCACCAGATTGTTGCAACGGGAGATCAGGAGATTGGTATTGAACGGCTTGGTGATATAATCGTCCGCGCCGATTTTTAATCCTTCAATGTTGTGTTCCACGGCTGTGCGTGCCGTCAGTAGTACTACCGGAATGTGACAGGTGTTGAAGTCCGTCTTGATCTGTTTGCAGAGTTCCGTACCCGACATACGTGGCATGACAACGTCGCTCAGTATGATGCTTGGCATATCTTTCTGTATGATATCCAATGCCTCTACACCATCGGAAGCGGTGGTGACCTGATAGAACGTTTCGAAGATACCTGCCAGCATTTGCTTGATGGATTCGTTGTCTTCCACTATCAGCATTTTCGCATCTTCGATGCGTTTGTTGTCTTCCTCCTTCCATTCGGAATCGGGCAGTATTTCTACGGTTGGAACGATTGTTTCCGGTTGTTGCTGAATGTTGGTGTCGGCGTTGTCCCGTATGATTTGTTCCTCAGTAAAGTGCTGGTTGCCCGATTTCAACGTAATGATAAAACGGCTTCCCTTGCCCGGTTCGCTCTCTACACGGATGGTTCCGTGATGAAGTTCGATGATACCTTTTGTCAATGCCAGTCCGATGCCCGTGCCGGCTCCGGTATTCAGTGAATCGAGGCGTTCGGTCTGGTAGAAACGGTCGAATATCTTGTCGATCTCGGCGGCGGCAATGCCTGTTCCCGTGTCTTTGATCTCGATAATGACGTATTTATCCTCCTGCGATACGTTGATGGAGATGGTATCTTCCGCCTTCGTATGCTTCAATGCGTTGGACAGCAGATTGTTTACTACCTTCTGCATCTGCTTCTGGTCGTACCATACTTCAATATCATCCGACTGCTTGTTGAACTTGAAATTGATTTGCTTGCTGCTGGCGTATTCAAGGAATAACAGATAATTCTCGTACAGGAAGTTCACCAGATTATGTCGGCTGACTTTGATTTTCATGTGCCCTTGTTCCTGCTTGCGGAAGTCGAGCAGTTCCGTAATTAATTCACGCAGTTGGAGGCTGTTTTTGTAAATTCCCAATATCTTGTGATAAATATTAGGTGTGAATGTCTGTACTTGCAACAGCGTTTCTACCTGTCCCACGATCAACGTCAGCGGAGTGCGGAATTCGTGGGAGATGTTGGTAAAGAAGCGCAGCTTGGATTGGTTTAATGCTTCGAGGTCTTCGATGTGCTTCTTTTCATATTTCAGTGACTCACGCAGTTTGATGCGGGAATTGTAGTTCTGAATGAGATACCATAACAGACTGACGGTACAAATGGTGTAAATCAGATAAGCCCACCATGTCTCATACCAAGGCGGTAATACACGGATCAGTAGTCGGGCTTCTTCGATACCGTCTCCGTCCGACTTGATGACGAGCGTATATTTGCCCGGATTCAGGTTGGTATAAGTGATAAGCGTCTGTTTGCGGTCGGTGTGATTCCATTCGTCGGAGAAACCTTCGAGGCGGTAGACGATTTCATTCCTGTTGGCAGGGATGAAGTTGGAAGTGGCGTATTCTATGCTGAACATGGATTGGTCGGCTTTCAGGCTGATTTCCGGTGTATAGGCGATGGACTGTTCCAAGATGCCGGTGTCGTCTCCGGCAGTGATCTCCTTTCCGTTGACCAGCAGGCGGGAAAGGATGATGCTGTAGGACTTGGGCGTAAAGTGCAGTTTCTTTTCCCAGAAAGAAATCATGCCTTGGATGCCGCCTAGAAATACTTCTCCGTCATGCGTTACGAACAATGCGTTTTCGTTGACGGCAGTCAGCGGGAATCCGTTCTCTGTACCGTAGTTGTAAAACTTCTTTTGCGGATAGTCAAACTGGGAGAATCCCTGATTGGTAATCAGCAGCAAGTCTCCCTTTTGTATGGACGACTCGAATACTTCGTAGATACAGTCGCTGGATAGTCCGTCTTTCTGCATGTCGAAGTTTTCGAAGTCGTTGCTCTCCTTGCGGTAACGGTCGAGCCCGCTTCCGGAAGTGGAGAACCACAGGTTACCGTTGCTGTCCTGCATGATGTTGTTGACATTGTTGTTGCTGAGAGTGTTCGGAATGGAGGGATTGTGTGCATAGTGGGTGAGCTTGCCGGTGTCGAAGCGGTAAGAATATACGCCCTCTCCGGTAGCGGAAACCCATAGCGTTCTGTCCTTGTCGATGTAGAGGCTGGCCACCATACCGATATTTCTGCCTTCTTTGGTATCCTTGAAAAGATGTTCGCAGGTGCCCGTTGCCGGGTTGAAAAGGCAGACTCCGTTTTGTGTGGCGATGATCAGTTTGTCTCCGTAGGGCACGATGTCGCGTACAATGTCCGAGGGCAGTGTGGTCGGGTCGCCCGCTTTCATCCGGTAAACGGTAAAGCGGTTGGTGCGCAGGTCGAGTTTGTTCAGTCCTCCCAAGTGTGTGCCGATCCACATAATCTCCTCTGTCCGGTCGTAATAGATTGCCTTGACGTTGTTGTGCGAGATACTGTTCTTGCCTTCTTCGTGGCGGTACCAGCGATAAGTATTGTTTTTCCGGTTGTAGACGTTCACGCCACCGCCTTCGGTGCAGATCCATAAGTTACCGTCTTTGTCTTCCGTCATTCTGCCGACGATGGGACTGCTTAATCCTTCTTTCTCCGTGTCTCCCACTTTATAGCGGGTATAGATTTCATATTCCGGATTGAAGTAGTTGACGCCGCCAAAGTAAGTTCCCAGCCATAGGGTTCCCTGTTCGTCTTTCACGATACACCAGATGGAAGAGTGGGTGAGTCCGTCGGGTTTGTTGTCATTGGCGGTATAAAGTTGGAACTGTCCTGTGCTTTTGTCGTAGCGGTTCAAGCCGTGGAAAGTTCCGATCCATAGATTTCCCAGATTATCTTCACAGCAGCTTCTGACAAAATCGGAACATATACTGTTCGGATTCTTCGGGTCGTGGCGGAAGTTATCGATAGTGCCGTTTGTGCGGATACGGTAGAGCCCTTCCTCCCAGCTGCCAATCCACAGTTCTTTGGATGAGTCTTCGTAGATGCTGGCTATGTTTCCTTTCGTGATGGGCTGAGAGAGTTGTTTGTCATCCGACAGGCAGTAAACACCATTGCTGGTGGTTCCCATCCACAGGTTTTTCTTCTCGTCCAGATGGAGGCAGGATAGGTTAATGTCTTTCCCGGCAAGGTGGTAGTAAAGGTCGAAGTTGTTCGTGTTCTCGTTGAAAACGAATACTTCTTCTCTTTTTCCGATATATAGTTTTTCGTTGTAGTAGATAGCGTCCACATTGCCTTGCAGTAAGGTTTTGAATCGTTGAGTGGTCATGTCAAATTCGGCTACACCGTCGGTGCAAAGCAGGTAAACCTTCCCGTTCTTATTACCTGTGATACGGAGTATGGTATTGCTGAACAGACTGTTCGGATCATTCTTCTTGAGCTTGAAACTTTTGATATCGTTACCGTTATAACGGTTCAGCCCTTCGCGCGTACCTATCCATATAATGCCCCGTTCGTCAATGTACAGGCTGTTGACGGAAAACTGGGAAAGTCCGTCATCTGTGGTCAAATGGCTGAAAGTAATATTTTGTCCTAACGTACGGACAGCAGTTACGCTTAAAAATAGCAGAAATAAAAGGATTGTTTTTCTCACTAATTCGGTTGTTTAGGGTATTACTAATGGCAAATATATTGTTTTTATTTGATTTTCGGGAACCTTATTAGGAGAAAGTAACTATATTTGTATCCTCCAAACGAAAGATATATGAAAGTAAAGAAAATTAGTTCTGCTAATGTAGAGGCTTGTTCGCTTCCTAAATTATTTGATGAGGAAAAGATAGATTTCCAGCCGGTTCAGTGTGTCAACTGGGCTGAATATCCTTACAAGCCAAAAGTAAGTTTCCGGATTGCGCATACCAAAGATTCTATTCTGTTGCACTTCAAAGTCAGAGAAGAAAGTGTACGTGCCAAGTATGGAGAAGACAATGGATCTGTATGGACTGATTCCTGTGTGGAGTTTTTCTCTGTTCCGGCCAGTGACGGAATCTATTATAATATAGAATGTAACTGCATCGGAACGATTCTGATCGGTGCCGGACCAGCCCGTAACGGTCGGGAACACGCTCCGAAAGAAGTGACGGCTCTCGTGCAGCGTTGGTCCAGTCTGGGCAATGAACCCTTCGAAGAACGTGTGGACGATACGACTTGGGAAGTAGCCTTGATTATTCCTTATGCTGCATTCTTCAAGCATCAGATACAGTCACTGGATGGAAAGGAAATTAAAGCGAATTTCTATAAATGCGGGGATGAACTGCAAACCCCTCACTTCCTGTCATGGAATCCGATAAAGATTGAGAAACCGGACTTCCATCGTCCCGACTTTTTCGGTACGCTGGAGTTTGAATAAATAAGAAGGGTGATGTCTTTTTACGGACATCACCCTTTCTCTATGAAAAGTGTATTTTGTCTATTTCACAATCCCACGTTCCGAACCTTTTACGAAATTCACGATATTCTCGATTTCTTCACTCATCGGAACCTGATCGATAATCTTCTGGACAGCATCCTGAACACTGAAATTACCTTGATAGATCAACCGGTAAGCATTGGCAATATGACGAAGGATTCTTTCTGACGTATTGTGATGCTGTGACAGAACGACTGCATTCACTCCATGATAGGCAACAGGATTACCGGACATAATTACGTAGGGAGGAACATCTTTGGAGATGCGGCATCCGCTTTGTACAAGTGTCCAGCTACCAATGTGACAATATTGGTGCAACGTTACGTTGCCGCTTAGGATCACACAATCATCTAATGAGCATTCTCCTGCAATTGTAGTACCTATTCCTACCACACAATTATTGCTGATCTGCACATCATGGCAAAGGTGTACCTTATCCATCAGGTAGTTCCCGTTTCCAATTCTGGTAGCATTTCCTGCAAAAGTGGCACGGCTGATTACTACATTCTCACGGATATCGTTATTGTCTCCGATGATCAGACTGCTTTCTTCCCCTGTATAGTGAAAGTCTTGCGGCTCTGCTCCCAGGACAGCATTCTGATGTATCTTGTTTCCTTTCCCCATTTTTGTACCTTTCAGGATACTGGCGTATGACATGATGGTACAGTCATCGCCGATTTCCACATCCTTCTCGATGTAGGCGAAAGGCAAGACAGTTACATTCTTGCCTAATTTCGCTTCGGGGTCTACGTAAGCTAACGGACTAATCATAATAGTATATGTTTAAAGTTAATCTTCTCTTCCACCGCCTAATGCCTGGTAGAGGCTGACCACAGCCTGCATCTTGTCGAAACAGTCGGAAACCTGAGAAATCTGTGCGCTCAGATAAGATTGCTGTGCCGACAATACTTCCAGATAGGTTGACGTCCCTAAGTTAAACAATTCTTTTGTATCTTCCGAAGCTTTCTTGGCAGATTCTACCTGCATTTGGCGCGATTCAGCCTTTTTACTGGTGTTTTGGTATAAACTTAGCGCATTGCTGACTTCGCTTCCGGCATTGTACAACGTTTGCTGGAAAGATAATTTAGCTTGTTCTTCCTGTGCTTTCGCTGCTTTTAGGCGGGCGATATTCGTACCACGGTAGAACAATGGCTGAGTCAGTGAACCGATAGCGGAAGCCAGTAACTTACCCGGATTGATAATGGCGGAACCTGCACTGTTCGTCCATCCGGCAGAACCGCTGAGAGTGATCTGCGGATAGAAAGCGGCACGGGCAGAGTTCGTATTATAATAGCAGCTTGCCAAGGACATTTCGGCTGCTTTTACGTCCGGACGGTTAGATAACAACTGCAAAGGAATCCCTGCGGAAAGTTCCTCAGGAAGTGCCTGTGCTTCCAGTACACCACGTTTGATCGCGTGCGGAGCTTCTCCCAGGAAGGTAGACAGGGCATTTTCCGTTTCGCGGATGCTCTGCTCGATGTCGGGGATGGAAGCCACTACTTGTGCATAGGCAGCTTTGCTTTGTGCTAAAGCGGCAGATGTGTAGGTCGATCTTTCCGAAAGTGCCTGTACGGTTTCAGCATTACGCTTCAGTACCTCAGCCGTAGCCTGAGTGATCTCCAGTTGGCGGTCGAGCATAAGCAAGGTATAATACATGTTGGCAATGTTGGCAATAACTTGTGTCTGTACAGCTTGGCGATAAGCCTTTGTCTGTTTCAGGGTGACTTGTGCATTTCGTTTGGAGTTCAGCAGTTGCCCGAACAGGTCTACTTGCCAACTGGCAGTAACCGGCAATGAGTACGTTTTAGTTGCTGCGTTCTTGTCAAAACTGCTGATTGTTCCCTGTGGAGACAAACCGATGGACGGTGCATAAGCCAGTCGGGCTGACATCAGAGACGCTTCTGCCGCTTTGACGTTCAATGCAGCGGAAAGGAGGTCAGTGTTTTGTTTCAGTCCCTGTTCGATGAGAGACTGGAGCTGTGGGTCGGTGAAGACTTCTCTCCACGGCAGGTTACCGAAGTTGGTGGTATCCGAAGCTAATGTATCATTGTCCGCTGCCGGATCACGATACAGGCCGGAAGCGGTAATATCTTCGGGTCTGTCATACGACTTATAGATGTGGCAGCTGCTCAGGAGAGCAGTTGCACACACCATATATAGAATCTGTTTCTTCATATCGAATTTCATTATTTAGCGTATTGTTCAATCTCAGTTACGGCATCCGTATTGTCGATGTCTTCCCATTCCATCGGTTTAACCTTCTCTTGCAGGTACTGGAAGATAACGAACAAAGCAGGAACGATGAAGATCTGGCAGATCATACCGATCAACATACCACCAATAGAAGCTGTACCCAGTGTACGGTTACCGTGGGCACCTACACCGAATGCGAACATCAACGGAAGCAGACCGACTACCATAGCCAATGAGGTCATCAAGATCGGGCGGAGACGGGCACCGGCACCCAGAACGGCTGCCCATGTGATGCTCATACCCATCTTACGACGGTCGAGGGCAAACTCTACAATCAGGATCGCGTTCTTTGCCAACAGACCCATCAACATGATCAACGCAATCTGCATATAGATATTGTTGGACATGGTACCGAGTATCATTTTCAAGGCCGATATACTACCGATCGCGCTCATTCCGTTGACGAACAGGAAGCTGCCTAGCAAACCGAACGGAATGGATAACAATACGGCCAGCGGAAGAATATAACTTTCGTACTGAGCACTCAACAGCAAATAAACGAATACGAAACAAAGGATAAAGATCAAACCAGTCGTACTGCCGCTACTTTGTGCTTCCTCACGAGCCATACCTCCTAGTTCATAGGTGTAACCTGCCGGAAGGTTTTCTTTGGCCACTTCTGCCAGTGCAGCCAGTGCCTGACCGGAAGTATAACCGGAAGCCGGAGCTACCATCACCTTCATGGAAGTATACAAGTTGAAACGGCTGATAATATCAGGTCCGTATACCTTCTCTACAGAGATGAACTGGGAAATCGGAGCCATTTCGCCTTGGTTGTTACGAACCTTGACATTATTCAGTGATTCCAGATTCTTGCGTGATAACGGGTCCGACTGGATCATTACACGGTACATCTTACCGAAACGGTTGAAGTTGGATGCGTACAAACCTCCGTAATATCCCTGCATCGTGCTAAGAATATCGCTTGGGCTGATACCTGCCTTCTTACAAGCTGCCGCATCAATATCAATCATATATTGCGGGAAGTTCGGGTTGAAGGTCGTTTTTGCAGAGTTAATTTCCGGACGTGCCTCCAATGCTGCGGTGTAGTTGTTGGCTACATCAAAGAATTTGTTCAGGTCACCACCTGTCTTGTCCTGCATGTTCACCTCGATATCCGTAGATGCCGAGTAACCGGGGATCATAGGAGGAGCGAAGAACAATACCTGTGCTTCCTTGATAATCTTCTGCGCACGCATGTATAAAGAACCGACGATAACGTCTGAGTTCTGAATCATGGAGCGTTCATCCCAGTCTTTCAGTTTGATAATGAAAGAACCGTAAGACGGTCCCTGACCACCAATGAAACTGAAACCGGAGATCAATGTACGTGAAGCTACGGCAGGGTCCGCAGCAATCAGACTGTCTACACGTGCCAGTATTTGTTCCGAGCGGTCTTGTGATGTACCCGGAGGTAGCGTTACAGCTCCCATCAGCGTACCGGTATCTTCATTAGGGACCATACCTGTCGGAGTAGTGTTCATAAAGAAGATCAGCAATACGATAGAGAGAACCACCAGTCCCATTGACAACCACTTTTTCTGGATAAAGAAGAGTACGCGTTTCTTATACCTCTTTAATATAGAGTCATAAGCGGCATTGAAAGAAGTGTGGAAGCGAGAAACAAGTGTTTGTTTCTTATCTCCATGATCAGTATGCGGTTTCAGAAGAACGGCACACAATGCCGGACTCAGTGTCAAGGCGTTCAATGCGGACAGACCGATAGCGATAGCCATTGTCAAACCGAATTGGCGATAGAACGTACCTGCCGTACCACCCATGAAACTTACCGGAATAAACACGGACATCATGACCAGTGTGATAGATACGATGGCACCACCCAATTCGTTCATCGCATCGATAGATGCCAGACGGGCGGATGTATATCCCTGATCGAGCTTGGCATGTACACCCTCGACAACCACAATCGCATCATCGACCACAATCGCAATGGCAAGCACAAGGGCACACAGGGTCAGCAAGTTCAAACTGAATCCGATCAGTGACAGTACGAAGAATGTACCGATAAGGGCTACCGGAATAGCAATGGTCGGAATCAAGGTAGAACGCAAATCCTGCAAGAAGATATATACTACGATAAATACCAGAATAAATGCCTCGATCAATGTCTTCAACACTTCGTGGATAGAAGCGAACAAGAAGTCGTTGGCGTTCATGGAAACGTTAATCTTCAATCCCGAAGGCAGTGTTGTGGATGCTTCATCCAATAATTTCTGGATATCAGTGATGGTTTGCGTAGCATTTGTACCAGCCATCTGATAAACGATACAGGTTACAGCTTTGTGTCCGTTTACACGGTTGGTAAAGTTATATCCCAGACGGTCCAGCTGAATCTCCGCAATATCATTCAGTCGAAGTACCTCACCGTTAGGCAGAGACTTGATGACAATGTTCTCAAACTCTTCCGGCTGTTGCAGACGTCCTTTGTAACGAATGGTATATTGGAAAGTCTGGTTACTACGTTCACCGAATTGTCCCGGAGCCGCTTCTATATTCTGTTCAGCCAAAGCGGTAGATACGTCGTTGGGGATCAGTTTATACTGAGCCATTACGTCCGGTCTCAGCCAGATACGCATGGAGTAGTCCTGACCCATCACACTGGCATCACCTACACCCTGTACACGTTGAACCTGAGGAATCAGGTTGATTTTTGCATAGTTCTCGATGAAAGCATCTGTATATGTATCGGTTTCATCGTAAAGAGAGAATACTACCAGCATGGATGTCTGACGTTTCTGAGTAGTCACACCAATTCTGGTAACTTCGGCAGGTAGCAAACCTTGTGCCATGGAAACACGGTTCTGTACGTTAACGGCAGCCATATCCGGATCAGTTCCTTGTTTGAAGTAGATCGAGATATCACCGGAACCGGTATTGGATGCGTTGGAAGTCATGTACATCATGTTTTCTACACCGTTGATCTGCTCTTCCAGAGGGGCAATTACAGAGTTCAATACGGTCGATGCACTGGCACCCGTATATGTGGCTCTTACCGATACGGTAGGAGGCGCAATGTCCGGATACTGTGTGATAGGCAGTGTTGCCAATCCGATAGCACCTAGGATAACTATCAAAATGGAAATAACTGTTGATAGTACCGGACGGTTAATGAATTTATCTAATTTCATACGATTATCTAAATTATTAGTTGAAAGCTGTAGCTAAATTTCCGTCGTGCTGGTCTTTCAAATGCTGTTGATAGTTCGCTTCTTTTTGAGCCGGCGTGATTGGTTGTATTTTTTGGCCGTCCTTCAGGCTCTGTACACCTTCGACTACGATTTTATCGCCGGGGTTCAGTCCGGAAGTTACCAGATATTCTTTTCCGTTGTCCAGGTTGAATATACCGATCTCGGTATATTTCACCGTGTTGTCCGGCTGCAGAACGTAAACGAACTTTTTGTCCTGGATTTCTACAGTAGCCGATTGTGGGATGCTGATAACGTTCTCCATATTATAAGGGATCAGAACGTTGGCAGTTCCACCACTACGAAGCATATGCTCCTTGTTAGGGAAGATAGCACGCATGCTAACAGAACCGGTTGACTGGTCGATCACTCCTGTGATAGCGTCTACCTTTCCTTCTGCATCATATGTTGTGCCGTCAATCAATTGTAGTTTGATGGCTGGTATTTTACTGATTTCTTCTTTGATGGTTCCTCCGGTTTTGGTCATAGCCAGCAGTTCTTTTTCAGTTGTAGAGAAGTATACATATACTTCGTCTATTTCAGATACTGTAGTCATTGGCGTAGCCATAGAGGGGCTTACGAGTGCTCCCAAACGATAAGGAATGTCGTTGATAACGCCGTCTGAAGGACTCTTTACTTGTGTGAAAGAGTAATTTTGTTGTGCTGTGGTCAGCTGTGCTTTAGCCTGGGCGAGTTGTGCCTGAGCCTGTGCCAGTGAGTTCTTCGCCATTGACAAGTCATAATCGCTGATAATCTGTTTCTTGTTCAGTTCGATCTTATTGTCAACAGTCATTTGTTGTGTATTCACGGCTGCTTCTGCTGTTGCAACTGAAGCTTTTGCTGTGCGTACTGCTGCTTCATACTGAGTAGGGTCTATGATGAATAAGAGCTGTCCTTTGCGAACGGTTGCTCCTTCATCTACACATAACTTTGTGATGAATCCCGATACCTGCGGGCGGATTTCTACGTCTTGTCTACCTTTGATAGTAGCCGGATAAGCTTTCATTAGATCTGCAGTTGTCTTCTGTAATTCTTGTACTGCATATTCTGGGACTTTCCCTGTGTCATTGCCCTTATTGCCGCAACTAGACAAGAGGGCTAAGCAAAATGCAAAAAAAACAATTCTACTTTTCATACTTTATATTTATCTGTTTTTTAAAATTGTGCGTTCGTCGCTGTGTACATTCATTGTATGGATAGATGATCTAAGGAAGAAAAGCCGGAAACTTATTCCATGAAATAAGTTTCCGGCTGCAAAAGTACTTTAAATTCGGTATTCTTGTACTCTGATACCGTGTTTTTTAACTATGTTTTTTACTTCAGTTTATGATATACAGGATTCATTATGAAACTGAACTCATAATCCTGATATGGAAGACGGTATTTTTCCAAAGCGATAGCACCCCAGCTATTTACGCAGGCGAGTCCCGTTTGTGCCTTATCAATACAGAAGTTTGTGAAGTTGGCTTTTTCTACTTCCGGTGAGTGACGCTGGTCTTTGCCGGCACCGTCATCCAATGATTCGATTGTATAATTCAGTGCGGAAGCGGAGAACGGTGCATCGGCTACAAACTGCAGTCCGTTGCCGCCGATATTAAGCAGTCTCCACCAACGGATATCAGTTTTGGTACCGGTTTCCTGCGGGCGGATGTATGGATAGAATTGTTCTTCTACGGTCTGGCGGTACTTGCCGATCCTTGCGGCGTGGTTACGGTCAGAATAGTTTTCACCCGGTCCGCGTCCGTAATATTCAATCTCATTGAAGGTGACAGGCATACGCAGCTGCATTCCGAAACGGAACATATCGGAAACCTTCTTGCTCTTGTCTGCTTCCATCTTTTGAGTTACTTTTACTGCTCCCTTATTATTGATGGCATACGTCAGGTACAGCTTTCCACCAATAGATTTCATGTCATATTCTGCACGAACCACTGCTTGTTCGTTTTCTATATCATGCTTCAATGAAGTCAGTTTTAGTTCCGGATTCTTCCATGCGGCATATCTGTGTTGTAATCCTGCTCCAAAGTCGTTGTCGGTCGGAGCACGCCAGAAGTTGGGAGTCAGTGCACTTCCGTCTTCCATCAGTTGCATTCCGCTGACGTCGTAGCGGCAGAGGTAACCGTTGTGCTTGTTGAATTCGAGTGTGAAGTCTTCGCCGGAAACAATCAGATAGTTGCGGTCGTTATCGTGGAAAGAGGGAACTACGACTGCGATATTGGAGGACTGCTTGTTTTCCAGTTTTAGTTCCGGTGCCTTGTAGTCACGGATACTCATTTGGTCATAAGCGATGGTTTCTCCCGCAGGAAGCAATGTCTCGGCAGCTTTTAGCTTGTAGCTGACATTCAGAAGCAGTTCCTTGCAAGAACAGATGTTCTTTATGTCGAATGGGAGTTGAAGTTTTGCAGTCTGTTGCGGGGCTACATTCAGGTCTGATACGATGCCGTTTTGTACGATTTCCCCGTTAGCCAGTAACTGCCATTCCAGATAGAATGCGGACAAGTCACGGAAGAAGTTCTCGTTATAGATATTGATCTCACCTTTGGAAAGATCGGCCGGAGTAGTCCAGATATTCTGATAGAAATATCCTACTTCGTAAGCGTGCGGGTTTGGTACGCGGTCGGGGCTGATCAAGCCGTTGTCATTGAAGTTATTGTCCGAAGCGTCATATTTGTTAAAGTCGCCTCCATAGCCGTAGATGGCTACACCGTCTTTATTTTTCCAATGGCAGGACTGGTCGACAAAGTCCCAGATAAATCCACCTTGATATTTCGGGTACTTGCGGGTGATGTCCCAGTACTCCTTGAATCCACCTTGTGAGTTGCCCATAGCGTGTGCATATTCGCATTGGATAAGGGGTTTGTCAATGTTGCCTTCACAATATTTGATACAGTTATTGTAATCATAATACATCGGGCAGAAAATGTCGGTGAATTCGCTGGTTCCCGCTTGTTCATATTGTACGGCACGTGTTTTGTCTTCGTTCTTGATCCATGTATAGCAATGTTCGAAGTTAGGTCCCATACCGGCTTCGTTACCCAATGACCAGAAGATGATGGACGGATGGTTGTAACCACGTTGTACATTGCGTTGATTACGTTCCATATGTGCTTTGGCGTAAATGGGGTTTTTGGCAAGGCTCTTGTCTCCATATCCCATTCCGTGGGATTCGACATTGGCTTCGGCTACTACGTATAAACCATATTGGTCGCAAAGATCATACCAGCGGTTGTCGTCCGGATAATGGCAGGTACGTACTGCATTGATATTAAGCTGTTTCATAACTTTGATATCTTGTATCATACGTTCGAGGGAAACGACATAACCACCGTCCGGGTCCATTTCATGACGGTCGGCTCCTTTAAAGAGTACTGGTTGGCCGTTGACGAGTATTTGTCCGCCTGTCAGTTCGATCTTGCGGAAACCTACCTTGACAGGGATCACTTCAGTAACGGTACTTCCATTTTTCAGAGTAGCGGTCAATGTGTAGAGGTTGGGTGTTTCAGCAGTCCATTTGGCGGGATTGGCCACGTTGATAGTCGTGTTCAATTTGCCGGAACCTTTCAGATCGGCTGTGGCTACACTTTTTCCTTGTGCGTCTGTCAGGTCAAGAGCTACAGTGCCGCTGCCTTTCATGTCGATAGCTATGTTCAGTGTACCATCCTTATACTGGCTGTCCAGGTCGGGAGTGACGCGGATATCCTGAATGCGTTTCTTGTCGCGTGCATACAGATAGCAGTCACGTCCTACGCCGGAATAACGGAAGAAGTCCTGATCTTCCAGATAACTGCCGTCGCACCAGCGGAACACCTGGAAGGCAATCAGGTTTTTGCCGGGTTTCAGGTAGTTGGTCAGATCAAATTCGGCTTCCAGTTTGCTGTCTTCGCTATAGCCTACGTAGCGGCCGTTTACCCAAAGATACATATTGGAAGTTACCGAGCCGAAGTGGGCAAAGATGTCTTTTCCTTTCCAGTCGGCAGGAAGAACGATTTCTTTTCGGTAAGAGCCTACGTGATTGTTTTCTGTGGGGACAAGGGGAGGATTGTTCTGAAATTGGTTTCTCCAGGCATAGCCGACATTTACGTAAATCGGATCGCCATAACCATTCAATTCCCAAACGGCGGGTACTTTAATATTGTCCCAGCCTTTGTCGTTAAAACTTGTCTGATAAAAGTTTGTCGGGCGTGCGTCTGCATTTCTTACCCAGTTAAATTTCCAGAGACCGTTCAGAGTCATAAAATTCTGAGAGTCTTCTTTGCTGCCCGCTTTAGCTTCATCAGCCGATGCATAGACGAAATAATTAGTGTGCATTGCGGAGCGGTTTACGGAATTTACTTCCGGGTCTTTCCACTCGTTAAAGTTTTGTGCTTGGATGGCTGTTGTTAGTCCTAGTGCAGCCAAACAGCAGGAAAGTAGTTGTTTCTTCATGGGTTTTTTGTATTAGGTTTGAATTTCGGGAGTCAAAGATAGGGATTTATTAACAAGATAAGGACCAATAATCATTCATTTAAGGCTACTTTTTAATAAATTAGCTAGAAAGTGTAGTGTTTATTGGTGAAGAACGTTTATTTTTGCACCATGTTACAATTTGAGAATCAAAAGATAAAACATATCGTGCGCAAAGCTCTTCCGGTGATTGCACTGGTGGCTATATTGTACTCCTGTGCCAGCATTGGACGGCCGGAAGGCGGGCCTAAGGATTACGATCCTCCGCGTTTTGTCGGCAGTACCCCTGCTGCAGGTGCGATTAATAATAAGAGGACTAAAGTTTCTCTTCAGTTCGATGAGTTTATTAAGCTAGAGAAAGCAACCGAGAAAGTGGTTGTTTCTCCTCCTCAGATTCAACAACCGGAGATAAAGGCTTCCGGAAAGAAAATACAAGTGAATCTGCTTGACTCACTAAAGCCTAATACTACCTATACTATAGATTTCTCGGATGCCATCGTCGATAATAACGAAGGCAATCCTCTGGGTAATTTTGCATTTACTTTTTCTACCGGTGCGCAGATCGATACAATGGAAGTATCGGGAACGGTGCTTGACGCCTCTAACCTGGAGCCTATTAAAGGTATACTGGTCGGACTGCATGCAAATCTGAATGACTCCGCCTTTACTAAACTTCCTTTCGACCGTGTGGCACGTACCGACAGCCGTGGGCGTTTCTCTATTCGTGGGGTAGCTCCCGGCAAGTATCGTATCTTTGGCTTGATGGATTCAGATCAGAACTTTGCTTTCACTCAGAAGAGTGAGGTCATTGCTTTTAATGATTCATTGATCATCCCCCGTATGGAAGAAAGACTTCGTATGGATACGGCTTGGGTGGATTCATTGACTTATGATACGATCGTTGAGAAGAAATATATGCATTATTTGCCGGATGATGTGATTCTCCGTGCTTTTAAAGAGCTCAATTATTCGCAATATTTGATAAAGTCCGAACGACTGGTTCCCCAGAAATTCACCTTTTATTTTGCTGGCAAAGCAGATACCCTGCCTGTACTGAAAGGGTTGAACTTCGATGAAAAGGAGGCTTTTGTGATAGAAAAGAACCAACGGAACGATACGATTCATTATTGGGTAAAGGACTCTTTGCTTTATAAACAGGATACTCTGGCCCTTAGCCTTACCTATCTTTATACGGATACGCTGAACCAGTTAATTCCGCGTACAGATACCTTGAAATTGGTATCCAAACAAAAGACTCTGACCAAAGAAGAGCCCGAGAAGAAGAAAAAGAAGAAAAAGAAAGAGGGTGAAGAAGATGAGCCGATACCGACTAAATTCTTACCGGTGAATGTGAATGCACCTTCATCAATGGACGTGTATGGCTATGTTTCTTTAAACTTTGAGGAGCCGATTGCAAGTTTTGATACTGCGGCAATTCATCTACGGCAGAAGGTGGATACAATTTGGAAAGATATTCCTTTCGAATTCGAACAAGACTCATTGAATCTGAGGCGGTTTAATCTGTATCCGGCAAATGATTGGGACGCTACAATGGAATATGAGTTCTCGGTGGACTCAACTGCATTTCATGGCATTTATGGTTTGTTTACCGATAAGATAAAACAATCATTTAAGGTACGTAGCGAGGATGAATATTTTACTCTTCATTTTATTGTTACAGGAGCAGATCCTCAGGCATTTGTAGAATTACTGGATACCCAAGATAAAGTGGTTCGACGAAGACTGGTGGAGGATGGAAGGGCAGATTTCTATTACCTGAATCCGGGGAAATATGCCGCCAGACTGATCAATGATAGAAATGGAAATGGAGAATGGGACACGGGAGACTATGCAAAAGGAATACAACCGGAAGAAGTTTACTATTTCCCCAAGGTTGTTGAATATAAAGCGTTATGGGATGTTGACCAGAATTGGGATATACACGCAACTCCTGTAGACAAACAGAAACTGGATGAACTAAAAAAACAAAAACCAGATGAAGACAAGAAAAAGAAAGAAAGAGAAAGAGATAGAAATAACCAAAACCGTAACCGTCGCTAATTTGCGACGTCATCTAATTGTTGGAATTCTTGCATTGTTGATGGGAAGTTTTGCGCTTCCTGCCAATGCTCAGTGTGAAGCTAAAAACGATGCTTTTCAATCCGGAGAGCATGTAATGTATGACTTGTACTTCAACTGGAAATTCGTTTGGGTGAAAGCGGGTATAGCCAGTCTGACGACTAATGCAACTACCTATCATTCGGAACCGGCTTACCGTATCAATCTGCTTGCCTTAGGTAGCAAGCGTGCCGACTTCTTTTTCAAGATGCGCGATACACTGACTTGCGTCATGGGTGAAAAACTGGAACCTCGTTATTTCCGTAAAGGTGCCGAGGAAGGAAAACGCTATACGGTAGATGAGGCTTGGTTCTCTTATAAAGACGGCCTTTGCTTTGCCAAACAAAAACGTACGTTCCGTGACGGAGAAGTTCAGGAGTCGGAAGAAAGCGACAGTCGCTGCATCTACGATATGCTGACTATCCTTGCCCAAGCGCGTTCTTATGATCCTGCTGATTATAAGGTAGGCGATAAAATCAAATTCCCGATGGCTACCGGACGTAAAGTGGAAGAACAGACACTGATTTATCGGGGAAAAGAGAATGTGAAAGCGGAAAATGGGGTTACCTATCGCTGCCTGATCTTCTCATTAGTTGAATACGATAAAAAAGGGAAAGAAAAGGAAGTGATTACTTTCTTCGTAACAGATGATAAGAACCACCTTCCTGTCCGTTTAGATATGTTCTTGAATTTCGGTTCAGCCAAAGCTTTCTTAAATGATGTCAGAGGTCACCGTCATCCATTGACTTCTATAGTTAAATAGTCTGTCTACAGAGTAAAAGGTACTTTCTGATCTTTCCGGAAAACACTTGATTCGAATGTAGCGATCAAGTCTCCGTTCTGGTTAGTAATATCTACTTGATAGCAGCCGGTGCTTCGGCCGATATACCGTTCGCGTGCCTCGGCATAGAGAGTGTCGCCCGGACCGCTGGCACGCAGAAAAGTGATTGAGGATGAAAGAGAGAAAGCGAGTGTTCCGTGCGAATTGGCAGCTGCGGCGAGTGCTAGATCTGCCAGCGTGAAAATCGCTCCTCCTTGTGTCCGCGCTCCGGCATTAAGATGTTCGGGTTTTATTTCCAGTTTGGCTTTACTGTATCCTTCGTGTACTTCAAGCAATACTATACCTGCATTTTCGGCGAACAGGTCCTTTTTAAAAAACTCTTGTGGGGTCATAATGATTAATTTTGAATTACTAATTTGAAACGTTGAATGATAAGTTATGAGAGCCGAATTAGCCTATAATTTAAAATTCAAGATTCTTCCGCAAATGTAATAAATATATTCCCATATATGGCTGTCGGATACTTACGTTTTTAGGGGGTATTATTCTTCATCAATCTCGAATACCTTATGACTGGTATGGTGTTTGCATTCGTATCATCTAATAAAAATGCTATATGGAGTATCCTGATAAAAGAAAGAGGAGATAAGCTTCTATGTTTAATCAAGTGCTTGTCTCCTCCTTTTTTAATTTTCTCTTACCATTCAATAGCTTGATCCTCATCCGGTATCAACGGGTTGATCTGGCGTTCCATTGTCATAGAACCTTTTACTTCGTAAGTTATCGGATAATCCGGATTGGAAGTGACATCCGTGTACTTATAACTCAGTTCCAGTGTGGTAAGGTGGCGTTCCATATATTTGATGGTCTCGTGCTGAATGATTCGTTTTTCATATTTGCATTCTCCCAATGGTCGGATATTGATTCCCGGTTCGCCTTCGTCACCGTACAATCTTAACTTTCCTTTAATAGTACCTTCCTCGTCCTCCGTTCCTTCTTCAAACTCGACGAATACTTTATACCTGGAGCGGTTCTCATCTTCCACCCACGTTGAACCGGCATAGAAGAAAATGGTATTCTCGTCCACTACGCGGGCTAAGCGCGTATCTACCTTAGCGGGATCGGTTGTCGTTCCTTCGATGTAGATGTTCATCAGCGTGGTGTTATACGTTCCGGAGTAGTCATTGAACAGATTGACTCCCAGCAGCGCTTTATAACGTCCCTTATATTTGTTTTGAACATAAGAAGGGTCTTCTTCAATAGTCAGCGGAAGTACGTATTTCTCATCCAGTTCCAACCCGTTAAAGTTGAAATGGATGGGGTAGAGCTGTATATTCTCTCCCGCAGGAATATGGCAAATGTTTGATTCAAAAGAATAATGCTGTTCTGCAAGGGGGACATACCAGAGGTCCTGACGACCTACGGGGAATTTTTCCTGGTTAAGTATTCGGAGCGTATCCTCATCCACGGCTATTTTTGCATCGATATTCCGACTGTTGCTTTTCGAGCCGCTGACAATGACCGGCAACTGGTATATTCCTGTTCCATCCGGCTGATAGCGTACATAAATTTCACTCAAGCCGTTGTCACCTAAAGGTGCCTTGAAAGAAAGCATCTGTGTGTAAAGTTCATCTTTCCACTCGTCATTGCATGCACTGAATGTTGCATACATCCCCAGTATCATTCCTAAAATATATAATTTTCTCATATTGATCTTTTGGTTTATAATGTTAACACTAATCATAATTCTGCCATCCGGGAGCTTGTGAGAGATTATTGTTGCATTTCAGCTCATCGAAGCTGATAGGCCAGAAGTACTGTTTGCGTGAGAAAGAAGTCTGTAGTTCGGCCACTCTGACTGGCAGATAAAACATGTCCTTGTATTCTTCGTTCATCAGTGTATTGCAACCGTAGATTTGTTCTCCTTCATGTTCTTCGACAATTTTCCAACGACGCAGGTCATAGTAGCGTTGGGTTTCTGCAAAGAATTCGATCTGCCGTTCATGAACTATTTTTTCAAAGAATTTTTTCGGGTTTTCATATACTTCATCGCTATAGTCGGGGACTCCGGCACGCATACGGACAGGCTTAACTCCACGGCGCATCTGTTCTTTGTCACGGAAGATATCGTAAGTCTGGCTTCCGTCCCATGAGGCCACCTGGTAGTGTGTCCCTTCGGAAATATTATTCAGTGCTTCTGCATACATCAGTAATATGTCGGCATAACGAAGTGTAGGTTCCACTTTTTGGTAGATAGAGCCTCCCCATTTGGCGCAATCGTTCGGATTTACATATTTCATGATGCCGATGCCCGTAATACACCAGTTATCAGATCCATTGATACGCCCGTCGGTTGCTCCGCGATAATACCAGATTTGTTTGTTTCGTGAGTCTTTTCCTCCTTCTTCCTTAATGCTCAGTGCGTTCCATTGTGCTCCGTTGAAAGCTACGGAAGCATAGAAGCGAGGCTCACGGTTGGTATATCCCCACCATACGCCATTTTTTACATTGTCGTACTTGTGTTCATCTTTGTTTTCATCGTTTGTGAACTTCCCTTTCCATAATGTGTAGCATTCTTTGTCAAATGATGTACCATCTGCCATAGCGTATGCTTCACTCTGCTTCAGGGTCATTCCGTGTACGTTATATCCTCCAAAAGTTCCGGGCAGTTGATGCTTTACGAAATCTACCATCGTGTTGTCTGTTTTTAAGTCATTGCTGTCACCATTGGTTCCTCGGGTAAAAATAAGTTCCGGATTTTCGGCTGCATAGATATCTCCATTAAAAAGAGACCGATATGATTCAAATGGATCTATATTGGACCATCCTTCCGGAAAAGGCTTGTTACTGTATTCCTCATGATATGGCGGTTCAATAGTGGTTGGATAAGCCTCGTCTGTACTAACCGGGCGCCTTTCAAAAGTATAAAGTTTGTAGAGTCCGCTCGTTTCCGAGTACTCGATCATGTCTCTGGCGGCAGCAGCGGCTTTTGCCCACTTCTCTTCATTGTATTCTTGTGGAATCAACTGTTGGCCGTCCTTGTTGATGAAGTCTGCCATTTCCGTATTCCCGTTTACCAGCGGACTGGCAGCATAAAGGAAAACTTTGGCACGTACAGCCAGCGCGGCTCCTTTAGTCGGGCGGGCAATGTTCAAGTTATCGCGTTTTTCGAACAGTTCGGTAGCTGCAATTTCGAGTTCTGAAGTGATGAATGCCACGCACTCATCATAGGTTTTACGTGGGTAGGCCAGTTCGTCATACGATTTTGTATAGTCGGCTCCTTCCGGTGGTAGAATGGGTATCGGACCGAATTTTCTCAGCAGTAACCAGTAGAAATAGGCACGCAGAAAACGGGCCTGTCCTCTTACGTCCGTTACTTCCTCCGGAGTGAGATCTTCATTCTCATACAATTCATTCAGTAGAATGGAGGCTTGATAGATTCCGTCATACGACCATTTCCAAGCATTTTGGCCGCCAGTGGAATTTAAATATTCGCCGCGTTTGAATTTGGCAAAACGGTCTCCTCGTTCGTTGAATACTTGGTCGTCTGAGAAATTGAAAGGGCATACGTCACTGTGTCCCACCTCCAGATTATCTCCCTGCAGGCGACTGTAGCAGAATGACAGCCATTGAAGTGTATAGTCTTTGTCCGAGAAAATGCGTTCTGTAGATTGTTGGTCTCTGAAATAGCGATCTACATTTAGGAAATCGGAACAGGAAGTGAGTCCCAAGCCGAGTACCACTGCTCCCAATAAAATGTATTTATTTTTATTCATAACTTTTCTTTTAATGATTGTTTTAGATTCCTACCGTCAGTCCGATGGTCACTGTTCTGGATAACGGATATTGTTGTCCATTGGAACTACCCAGTTCCGGATCCCAAAGCTTAAAGTCGGAGAAGGTCAGCAGATTCGTTCCCATCAGGTAGAGGCGTACACGGTCCAAATGGAGTTTATTGACAAACCGTTTGGGGATGCTGTAACCTAATTCCACATTCTTTAAACGGATGTACGAACCGTTTCGCAGCCAGTAAGTAGAAGCACGATAGTTGTTGCTATTACCTCCATAACTCAGACGCGGGTATTTGGCATTCGGGTCTTCGTTGATTCCCAGCGACCAGTAGTTACCCACTACATCCGTCAGAATATTGCCCCATGACTTCTCTTGGAATGGATATACGGTGAATCCGTCTATGAAGAAGGATGACTTGCCGGCTCCTTGGAAGTGAACGTTGATATCAAATCCTTTCCATTGTGCAGATACACCGAACCCGTAAATCAGGTTAGGGCGGGTGGTCGCACCGATGGGCACTTCGTCATCTCCGTTAATGACTCCGTCACCGTTTACGTCCTTGTATTTGATGTCTCCCGGCATGATGCCTGAACCCTGTGAGGGTCTGTTACGGATTTCTTCATAATCCTTAAACAATCCTTCGGCTATCAGGCCGCGTGCCTGGTCTACACGGAATCCGTATTTCATCTTATACGGATAGCGGCTGTTCTCTTCGTCATACTCCTTGATTTCATTCTTACTATAGGTCATGTTGGCACGTACTGTAAGGTCTACCTCACCTATCCTCTGTTTATAAGCGATATTACCGTCAAAACCTTCGGACAAGACAGATCCCACGTTGGCATAAGGTTTCGTTGTGATGTGATTCAGACCGATGATCTGAGGAAGGTAACTACGTACCATATAAATACCGTTGCGTTGTTCGTGGAAGTAGTCAATGCTGCCACTGAACTTATCATTGAACATAGAGAAGTCAAGTCCGAGGTCATGTTTCTTGGCTACCTCCCAAGTGATGCTGCTTGACGCAATTCTCGAATAGGTCAGTCCGGTATAATAATAATTACTGGTGCCGATATCACCGTAATAATAACCGTCTTCATCCCATGTCCCGAATTTCTCTACGTATGGGAAGCGGGTTCCCACATTGTCGTTACCTACCTTACCGTATGAGTAGCGCAGCTTAAACATATTCAGCCATTTGAGATGTTTCTTGATGATTGACTCTTCAGCGATGTTCCATGCTACAGAATAGGCGGGAAAGAATCCAAACTGCTGACCTGAGGCGAAGTTCTCGGAGCCGTTGTAACCGAAATTAAAGTCAAAGAAGTAGCGGTATTTCCATCCGTATGTGAAACGTCCTGCAAACCCCTGATGACGATTCTGAATACTCTGCACAATCTTCTCGTAGCTATCTGTATTGCCGTTGTGAGATGTATTGGTAGTCTTATCCTGAGAATACTTTAAAACGGCCCCTAGCATATGGTCACCAAACGTACGGTTATAGTGTAGCTCTGCTTCTAAGTATTCCTTCCGTTGTCCACTTGAATACATCGTTCCGTCCATCAGTTTCTGGGTCTCTATTCTTCTGAATAGCAGTTCTCCGTCGGAGGTACGCTGCCGTTCTGCTAACCAACTTTCCGGCCATTTGAAACGGTTGTCACCGTTATCCGTATATGTATCGAATCCGAAACGTCCGTAGAATTTTAATCCCTTTGTGATAAATTTCAAATCTTGTTCAAGATTAACCGTAGTCTGTATTTTATTCTTCCATGTTTCCTGATATCCCTGTTGGGTGGTCAGTACCCACGGATTTCTTCGTCCTTCACTACCGACTGCTGCCCATTTCCCGTCACTATACTGTACCGGAGAAGCGATGGGACTGTATCCCATTAGCGAGTGCCATATTTCATGATACTGGCTTCCCGGCAGGTTCTGCTTGTCCAAAGAACCCGATACGCCTACTTTTAGCAGCGTGGATTTTGTCAGGTCTATGTCTACATTCATGCGGTAGTTCCAGCGATGGTAGTTGGCATTGGTGTTATAGTCCGTCATTGCACGATCCGTCTCGTACATGCCGCCTTCATTTACATAACTGGCAGAAATGAAATAGCGGGCTACCGTACCACCTCCGGTCAAGTCTACAGTTGCGCGATAAGTGGGGGCACCGTCTTTCAGTATTAAGTTCATCCAGTCCACATTCGGGAAAAGATCCTGATCCAGCCCGTTTGCAAACAGTTCCAAGTCGCTTTCGCTATAGGCCGGAGCCTGACTACGACTAACCAAGGCTTCGTTCATCATGCGGGCATATGTTGGACCGTCCACAAATTCCGGAGTTCTGGTGCGTGTATTATACGAGGTTTCTACTTTGGCATTGACGCGGGTCTTCCCTTCCTTGCCGCGTTTGGTCGTGATCAAGACAACGCCATTTGCACCGCGTGAACCGTAAATGGCTGTTGCGGAGGCATCTTTCAACACGGAGAAGTCCTGGATATCTTCCACATTGATTTCATTCATATCACGTTCGAAGCCATCGACCAACACCAATGCACTGCCTCCGGCACCGAAAGTGGAGATACCGCGTATCCAGAACTCAGAAATATTGCTACCCGGCTGTCCGGAAGTCTGGCGGGCGAGTATACCGGCTACATTGCCTGCAAGAGCATTGGTGATGCTTGCCGTCGGAGTACGTAGCTGGGAAACGTCGACTGTGGTAACGGCACCTGTCACAGTTACCTTCTTCTGAGCACCGGTCCCTGTGACAACAACCTCGTCGATGACCGTTTCTTTCGTCTCTGCCATAACGATGTTAATGATTTTTTTGTCTTTGATAAAGATTTCCTGCTTTGTAAATCCCACATAGGAAAAAATCAAGTAAGAGTAATTGGGAACCTTGATCTTGTAACGTCCGTTTATGTCTGTTATCGCACCGAAGCCGGGCATATTTCTTGCTGTAACGTTCACGCCTATTAAAGGTTCGTTCTTTGGATCAGTGACGATTCCCGTCACCTCAATCGTCTCTTGTTCATTTTGAGCGTAGACTGTAGTTGTCCAGCCTACTATCAATAAAAATAGTAAGATTACATTTCTCATATTTACTTGTGTTTTAAATAGTATTATTCCGTTGTCATATAACGAATCCCTTTATTATTAATATCTCCAATATAGAACATATCTGTATCAGGGTCGTAAGCAAGACCGGCTGGCTGATTGAAACGTGCCTCATGCAATGGATTGCCGTCTACGTATCCCCATATTTTGCCGTCGGCGTTTTCGTTACTTCGTCCGGCTGCAAGAGACGCTACCCCATGAGGATCCAGTTTCCAGATGCAGTGATTTGCTCTGTCACAAAAATAGAAGTCATATTGGTCGTTGTCAGGACCAATTCCTTCGCCGTATTTCTCGTTTTTTACGAATACACCGAACTGTGGTTTGTTAAACCGGGCGCTTCCTCCCGTTCCTTCCTTGAAACTTTTATCGTTCATGTTTCCGGCAATGATGCTAGGATTACCGAATGTTTTTGCCACCGGATCATAATCGGCTCTGAACACTGCGCCAAAATTGTCGGAAAGCATATACATGAATTTATTGGACGGGTGCCTGAATAATATCGTATGTGAACCGCCCACTGCCGATATCTGACTCAGGCTAAAGGCAACTTCCGCATTCTCGTCGATATTGGGAATAGCCCCATTGCGTATCATTTTGTAGACTTTTCCCTCCCACCAGGTGGTGTAAAAGATGGTTCCGTCATCCATATACACTAAGCTATATGCTGTCCTGCCATAGTTGTAGGGACGAATTCGTCGAAAGTTTTCACGACGGAGAGAATAATAGATATTTGCCCGGGTGGTGTTGTCCTGACCGTGATCATCGGTAAATAGCAACGTGTCTCCGTCAGCACTGAATGTGAAAGAATACATTGTGCTATATCCCGTTCTTGGGAAGAGGCGTTTTACAGTCCGTTCTGTCAGGTCTATTAGGTGGAGACCGTCAGAATGGTTTGAAGAAAAAAGTAACCGGTTGTCCCCATCCTTGTACTTGGGGTCGAACACCATACAGTCATTGGAAGGAATAGAAGCTCCTTCATCGAACGAACCCTCTTGAAATGCAGAATTATTATCCTCGTCTACCTTACGTAGCAAGGTACCTACGATCGTTGCAGGAGTGTACTTGAATTCCTCTTCAAATGTATGTTCTGCAATAGGTTTGCCATCCGGACCATCTACACGAACATTGATTATTCCATCAAAAGCCTTGGAAGGAACCATGCAATAAATCTTTTTTCCATCGGCTCCGATGGTTTTGGTTTTTTCTCCACCGATCGTAATGTGAATTTTGGTGGGATCATTCCCGAAGTTACTGCCTTCAATGTACAGGCGGGTTCGCATACCTCCCTCTTTAGGGCTAAAATCTGTAAATACTACTGGTTGAGATGGGTCATACTGATTAGAGTTGGCTTTATCATCTTTACAACCGATGAAGAATAAACAGCAGACAAATACTGTTATTAGGTGGTTTTTCATAAATATAAATAATAAAATGGTTAAAGTGCATCCGAACAATAAATATTATTGCTTACAACGTTTGCCTATCTTTCTTATTATAAGCATAATATGTATCTAAATCTTTAGGAGTTTTAGGTATCCTTCACCTTGTTGATGTTGGCATGTTGTGCTCATAATATGTTGTAGATTTAAGTACAAATATCTATATATATCTGATTCTCATCAACGAAGAGTTTGACTGAGAAAAGACATGGCAAAGCTAACTAAATAAGTAATTTCTTATTTAATTTGCATAACTTTATGTAAACGTGATGATGATAGTTATAATTAACAATCAATTGGTTAATTACAAATAAATATAATAAAAATGTAGAAGAGTTAGAATGCCTTTTTCTTTAAAATGACCAGAATATATTATATATTAGTCAGATTATTATAATTACATTTTCAATTTCATTAAATAATTAAGCAGGCTTTTGGGGAATATCTGTGCAAATATGCCCTTCAAGGGAGAAATGTACCAAATTTGTCCCTGAATTGGATTATTTGGGACGGTCTATTCTATTTGAAAGTACTACTTTTGCCACCAGATAATTATTAACTTAACAAATAATCCATGTATTATGAAAACAATTCTTAGCGCATTGGGACTTTCGCTTCTGATCTTTACGAGTTGCGGTGGACAAAAAAAGGTTGAAGTCGATTTTATTCAGGACAACATCGACAACGCAGTAGCACAAAACACAATTCAGACAGACATTATCGAGAAATCCGGTAAAATTCTGAATCCAAGAACCATCAATGCAGATGGTAGTATCTCCTATATACCTATTGATGACTGGTGCTCCGGTTTCTTTCCGGGCAGCATGTGGCTGACTTACAATCTGACAGGGGATAAAAAGTGGTTGCCTTTGGCAGAAAAATACACAGAAGCCCTCGATTCTGTGAAATATCTGAAGTGGCATCATGATGTCGGCTTTATGATCGGGTGCAGTTATCTTAACGGTTACCGTTTTGCAGATAAAAAAGAATATAAAGATGTGATTGTAGAAGCCGCAAAATCATTGTCTACCCGTTTCCGTCCGGGAGCAGGCGTTATCCAGTCATGGGATGCCGATAAAGGCTGGCAGGGAACACGCGGATGGAAATGTCCGGTGATTATCGATAATATGATGAATCTGGAATTGCTGTTTGAAGCTACGGCTTTTTCCGGTGACTCTACCTTTTACAATATAGCAGTGAAACATGCGGATACAACGATGGCTCACCACTTCCGTCCGGACAACAGTTGCTATCATGTGGTAGACTACGATCCCGAAACAGGAGAAGTGCGTAAGAGACAAACAGCACAAGGATATGCGGACGAATCATCATGGGCTCGCGGACAGGCTTGGGCATTATACGGTTATACCACTTGCTATCGCTATACAAAAGACAAGAAGTATCTCGATCAGGCACAGAAGGTGTATAACTTCATCTTTACCAATAAGAACCTGCCGGAAGACCTCGTTCCTTACTGGGATTACGATGCTCCGAACATTCCGAACGAACCTCGTGACGCTTCTGCAGCCGCATGTACGGCTTCTGCTCTGTACGAACTCGACGGTTATCTGCCGGGCAATCACTATAAGGAAACCGCTGATAAGATCATGGAAAGCCTCGGCTCACCGGCTTATCGTGCCAAAGTGGGTACGAATGGAAACTTTATATTGATGCACTCTGTGGGCAGTATCCCTCACGGCCAGGAAATAGATGTGCCTTTGAACTACGCTGACTATTACTTCCTGGAAGGATTGATGCGCAAAAGAGACCTGGAAAAGAAGTAAGAACTGCCTTGCTTGTACTTTAGCCGGATATGTGCATATATTAGTCTCTTCCGGTACATTAACTGTTATTCTTTATATCATGATAAACAAATCAGTAAACTTATTGATGGGAGGCTTGACCCTCTTTGCAGCGCAAGGCTGTAAAGCCCCCAAACAGGTGGCAGAGCAAGCGAAACATCCAAACATCATCTATGTATTTCCTGATCAGTATCGCAATCAGGTAATGGGCTTCTGGAATCAGGAAGGTTTCAGAGATAAAGTAAACTTCCGGGGAGACCCCGTGCATACTCCTAACATAGATACTTTCGCACGTGAATCTATGGTGCTGACTTCCGCTCAAAGCAACTGTCCGCTGAGCAGCCCCCATCGTGGAATGTTGCTGACCGGTATGTATCCGAATCGCAGTGGTGTACCTTTGAACTGTAACTCTACACGTCCTATCAGCTCTTTGCGTGACGATGCGGAGTGCATAGGCGACGTATTCAGCAAGGCCGGTTATGATTGTGCTTATTTCGGTAAACTTCACGCTGACTTCCCGACCCCGAATGATCCGGAGAATCCGGGACAATATGTAGAAACACAGCGTCCGGTGTGGGACGCTTATACGCCGAAAGAGCAGCGCCATGGTTTCAACTATTGGTATTCGTACGGCACGTTTGACGAACATAAGAACCCGCATTATTGGGATACGGACGGCAAGAGGCATGATCCGAAAGAATGGTCACCGCTCCATGAGTCGGGCAAAGTTGTTTCTTATCTCAAGAATGAAGGAAACGTGCGTGATACGAAGAAGCCATTCTTCATCATGGTGGGAATGAACCCGCCGCATAGCCCATACCGTTCGCTGAACGATTGTGAAGAACAGGACTTCAATCTTTATAAAGATCAACCGCTGGACAGTCTGCTGATTCGCCCAAACGTAGATCTGAATATGAAAAAAGCGGAATCCGTCCGTTACTACTTTGCTTCTGTGACCGGAGTAGACCGTGCTTTCGGACAGATTTTGGAAGCACTGAAACAATTGGGATTGGATAAAAATACAGTAGTCATCTTTGCTTCCGACCATGGCGAAACAATGTGCAGCCAGCGAACGGACGACCCTAAGAACTCTCCCTATTCCGAATCTATGAATATTCCGTTCCTGGTTCGTTTCCCCGGTAAGATTCAGCCCCGGGTAGATGATTTGTTGCTTTCTGCTCCCGACATTATGCCTACCGTACTCGGCTTGTGCGGTCTGGGGGATTCGATTCCTTCCGAGGTGCAGGGACGCAACTTCGCACCTCTTTTCTTCGATGAAAAGGCGGAAATTGTTCGTCCGGCAGGTGCGTTGTATATTCAGAATCTGGATGGAGAGAAAGATAAGGATGGATTGGTGCAATCTTATTTCCCCTCTTCGCGCGGCATTAAGACGGCTCGCTATACATTGGCTCTGTATATCGACCGGAAGACGAAACAGCTAAAGAAAAGTCTGCTGTTTGATGACGTAAACGACCCTTATCAGCTGAATAATCTGCCTTTGGATGAAAATAAGGAAGTTGTGGAGCAACTTTATCGTGAAATGGGAACAATGCTGAAAGAAATCGACGATCCGTGGTATACGGAAAAGATTCTTTCGGACCGTATACCTTACTGATACCGTATACTAATACGGTTTGTATGACACCCGGGTCTCATACATACCGACACCCGGATCTCATACATGCTGACACCCGGGTGTCGTGCATCCTGACACCCGGGTGTGGTAAGAACTGCCTTTAAACAATTAATGATCATGAAAGCTGTTTGTTTTATATTTCTGTTCTTGTTTTGTTCTTTGTCCTCTTATGCGCAGGTCATAGGGTTTGAAGAAAAGGTTCCCGAGACGTTCAAAGTTTCGGGGAAAGGTGAAGTGAAACTTTCTTCTCTTTTCTATAAAGAGGGAGAAAGCAGTCTGGAATGGGATTTCCAACCTGCCTCGACACTGGACGTTCAGATAGAACCTTTATCGCTGAATGCCAAAAAGGAACAGCAATTTGGTATTACCCTGTGGATATATAACGAGAAACCCCAACAGGACTCTATCCGTTTTGAGTTTCTAAATAAGGCGGGTGAAGTCTCTTATTGGTTCACGTATCATCTGCAAGCGGCAGGCTGGCGGGCTTGCTGGATATCTTTCGCCTACATGAACGGGGATAAGAAAGATAAAAATATAGTTTCTTATCGTCTGGTCGCTCCCGACCGTAAAGGGCGCATCTTTCTGGATCGCCTGACCTTTCCGGAAAAGAAGATGAACCTGCGCACGACACCGGACCAACAACTGCCAGCTAACAACGGTCTTTCCAATCGTGACCTCTGGCATTGGTGTCTTGTATGGAAGTGGGAACAGCAGTCTTATGATGTCCCCTTGCTTTCTAAACTGACAGCCCGACAAAAGAAGGACTTGAAAACAATCGAACAACGCCTGACTGAATTTCTCGATGTGAAGAAAGCTCCCCAAGGACAGATCAACGCTGCAAAGAAGACTTTTGAAAGAGCTGCCATCACTCCCTCCACAGCCGGGACCGGCTTTACCGGAACTCCTGTTGTAGCACCGGACGAGCAAGACAAGAAGAAAGGAGAGATGTCATGGAATGATATCGAAACGATGCTTGCCGGTTTTGCATACGATGCCTTCTACAATCAGAATGAGACATCGAAGAAGAACTATTTTACCGTATTCGACTATGCAATGGATCAGGGATTCGCTTTTGGCAGCGGCATGGGGACGAACCATCATTACGGCTATCAGGTACGTAAAATATATACTACCGCCTGGCTCATGCGGAACGCGATTTATAAACATCCTCACCGGGATGCCTATCTATCCACTTTACGTTTCTGGGCTGCTTTACAGGAGACCCGTCAACCGTGTCCGCCGGAGCGGGATGAATTACTGGATTCATGGCATACGCTCTTGATGGCAAAGTTTATCTCCGCCATGATGTTCCCCGATGCAAGGGAACAGGAACAGGCTTTGAATGGTTTGTCGCGCTGGTTGTCTTCATCGCTGAATTATACTCCGGGCACTCTCGGCGGTATCAAAGTAGATGGAACGACCTTTCATCACGGAGGTTTTTATCCCGGCTATACAACCGGAGTACTGGCTACCATCGGCCAATTTATCGCTCTCACCAACGGGACCGGATTTGAACTGACGGAAGAGGCACGTCAACATATCAAGTCTGCCTTTCTCGCCATGCGCAATTATTGTAACCTTTACGAATGGGGGACAGGCATTAGCGGTCGCCATCCTTTTGGCGGAAAGATGGGAAGCGATGATATAGAAGCATTTGCCAATATTGCATTGTCAGGAGACTTGTCCGGTCAGGGAAATACATTCGATCATGGACTGGCCACCGATTATTTGCGTCTGATACGTGATCGGAATACAAGGAATGCACATTTCTTCAGAAAAGAAGGTATTCAGCCTGCACAGGCTCCCCACGGTTTTTTTGTTTATAACTATGGATCGGCAGGTATTTTCCGCCGTGCAGACTGGATGGTGACACTGAAAGGATATACCACAGATGTATGGGGTGCTGAAATCTATGCGAAAGATAATCGTTACGGACGTTATCAAAGCTACGGATCGGTACAGATTATGGGAAAAGGAAATCCCGTCTCCCGTGCCGGAAGTGGTTTTGTACAGGAAGGATGGGACTGGAACCGTCTGCCCGGTACGACTACCATTCATCTTCCTTTTGAACTCTTGGACAGTCCCCTGAAAGGTACGACGATGGCACGGTCTACGGAAAACTTTTCCGGAAGCAGCTCTTTAGGCGGCATGAACGGAATGTTTGCAATGAAACTGACGGAACGTGATTATGAGAACTTTACTCCTGACTTTGTAGCCCGTAAATCCGTCTTCTGTTTTGATAACCGGATGATCTGCCTCGGAACAGGCATCACGAACAGCAATGCTGACTATCCTACGGAGACCACTCTCTTCCAGACGAAATTTAACGGCAAAGAGCAGAAGACAGGTAAGGATAACTATTGGTTGCACGACGGCTATGATAATTATTATCATGTAGTTGACGGAACCCTTCGTTCACAGATAGCCGAACAGGAGTCGCGTCATGAGAAAACCCGCGAAAAGACTACAGGAACGTTTTCTTCTGCCTGGATTGAACATGGCAACGCCCCGAAGAATGCTACTTATGAATATATGGTACTGATTCAGCCTTCAGCTTCGGATTTGGATGAACTGAAGAAAACGCCTGCATACGAAGTATGGCAACGTGATCAGACTGCGCATATTGTCTATGACAGGAAAACGGGTATAACCGGATATGCTGTTTTTGAAGATTATCGGTCTGCTGACGATAAGCTGGTGGTTACTTCCATTCCTGCGGAAACGATGGTCATGTATGCGGCAGAGGGAAAAAAGGCGATTCGTCTCAGCGTCTGTGACCCAAACTTGAATATTGCGGAAAAGACGTATACGACAAAAGAACCGAGCCGCCCTGTTCGTAAAATAATAGAGCTGAAAGGCCGCTGGAGTTTCTTGGAGACACCGGCGAATGTAAGGCTTGAATATAAAGGTGCCCATACGATACTGGATGTAACTTGTCAGCATGGACAACCGGTGGAAATGATTCTTGAAAATAAATGAAGAGAGAATTTAAATAGGTATTGATGTTTGTGTTTCTATGAAAGAAAGAGGGTCGGTTCAGCGAAGAATCGACCCTCAGTTTTATATGCGGTTAATGAGACAGTTTGCTAGGGAGAACTTGAATTACTTGTTTAATCTCCATTCGAAACCATCTTTTGTATCTTTCACTTCAAATCCGAGTGCAGTCAATGTATTACGGATTTCGTCGGAAGTAGCCCAGTCTTTGTTGGCTTTTGCTTTCATGCGTTGTTCAAGAAGCATATCAACGACTTTGCCATAAGCGGCTTCGCGACCGTCGGAAGAACCTTTCTCTTCTTTCAGCCCCATGATGTCGAAGCAGAACAGGTGGAAAGTTTCTTTCAGGTCTTTCAGATCTTCTGCGGAGATCGTTGCATTTCCTGCGTTGATATTATTGATGATGCGGGCACCTTCGAAAAGCTGTGCGATGACAATAGGAGTATTCAAGTCGTCATTCATAGCTTCGTAGCATTTAGCACGCAGCTCTTTCACGTTGATACCTTCCGAAGTTGTTGCGGCCGGAGTGATCTTGTCGAGTCCTTCGATTGCTTCTATCAAACGTTGCAGCCCTTTTTCCGAAGCTTGCAATGCTTCGTTACTGAAGTCTACAGTGCTGCGATAGTGAGCTTGCAGGATGAAGAAACGGATGGTCATCGGAGTGTAGGCTTGTGCCAGCAACTTGTGAGTACCGTTGAAGAATTCATCCAGCGTGATGAAGTTGCCGAGTGATTTACCCATCTTCGTACCGTTGATGGTAATCATGTTGTTGTGCATCCAGTAGTGAACCATGTCATCGCCTTGCGAAGCTACCGACTGTGCGATCTCACATTCATGATGCGGGAAGATCAGGTCCATTCCTCCTCCGTGAATATCGAAGTGCTCGCCCAGATACTTGCGTCCCATGGCGGTACATTCGGCATGCCATCCGGGGAAACCGTCGCTCCATGGAGAAGGCCAGCGCATGATGTGTTCCGGCTGCGCTTTTTTCCAGAGGGCGAAGTCGGCGGGATTACGTTTTTCGCTTTGTCCATCGAGGTCGCGGGTGGTATTCAGTACGTCGTCCAAGTTGCGCCCTGAGAGTTTGCCGTAATGATAATCCTTGTTATATTTAGCTACGTCAAAGTAGACGGAACCTTCGCTTTCGTAAGCGTATCCGGCGTCCAGAATCTTCTGTACGAGCTGGATTTGTTCGATAATGTGACCCGAAGCGTGCGGTTCGATGCTGGGAGAAAGTACATTCAGTGCTTCCATTGCCTTATGATAGCGGTTCAGGTAATACTGAACAACTTCCATAGGCTCCAATTCTTCGAGACGGGCTTTCTTGGCTATTTTGTCTTCTCCTTCGTCAGCATCATGCTCTAGATGACCGACATCGGTAATATTGCGTACATAGCGTACTTTATATCCTAAATGAGTCAGATAACGGAAGAGTACGTCAAATGTGATGGCGGGACGGGCATGTCCCAGATGAGCATCACCGTACACTGTCGGTCCGCATACATACATGCCTACATGCGGTGCGTGAAGCGGTACGAACAATTCTTTCTTTCTATCTAACGTGTTGTAAATGGTAAGTTGATGTTCCATAACATTTTATATTTGTTCTATTGGAAGTGCAAAGTTAGAATAAATAATTGATTTCAACTTAACTTGCAAGGGATTTTGTCTGATCTGCTGAAGGAAGAATGCCTTATGGGACGTTGAAGATTCTCTCTATCGCTTCCGCAACCCCATCTTCTTCATTAGTCAGTGTAATGTAGTCGGCAGCCTTCTTCACAGGCTCCTGTGCGTTGCCCATCGCTATGCCCATACCAGCGAATTTGATCATCGACAGGTCATTGTAGCCATCGCCTATAGCTATCACTTCCTCGCGTGTCATTCCTATATTTTCCAACAGGACGCTGAGAGATAAAGCCTTGTCGATACCTTGCGGAACCAACTCCAGGAAATAAGGTTCCGAACGGAAGACATTGATCTTTCCTTGCAGGCGGATGCAAAGCTCGGATTCTACAGGAATCAGCTTGCCGGCATCCCCGACGATGAGGCACTTGGCTACCGGGAGGGTGATGTCAGTCAGGAAGTCGTTTGTTTCCCGTATCGCCATTTTATTGAGAAAGGCTTCTTTTTGTACGTACGGATCTTGTGAGTTTTCGGTCACTATTTCTGCTCCGTCGTAAGTCAGTATGCTTAGATGATTGGTGCGGGCACATTCGTAGAGTACTGGAACGACTTCGTTGGGCAGTACATTCTCGTACATCATTTCTTTGGTTTCCCAGTTGATGATCTCTCCACCGTTATAGGACAGGATAAATCCGCCGAACTCATTCATGCGTAACTTGTTGGCGAGCGGTACGATGCCGTAAGTCGGTCGCCCTGATGCAAGTACCAGACGGATACCTTGTTCTTGTATGCGTATCAGCGTTTCCCGGTTGCGGGAAGAGATTTCCTTTTTAGAATTGGTGAGTGTGCCGTCGAGGTCGAGCACTATGAGTTTGTATTTCATGTCGCATTGTTTTGGGTTGCAAAGATAGGAGAAAATGGATGACTACAAAGTGCGTGGTAATTAAAATATGCTTAGATTATGCACTTTTATGGTGCAATAGTGAGATGTTTGATTGTTATTTCAGCAAATCCGCCCACTGCTCATTGCTCAGTGCAGGCAGTGCCTCACTATCCGTAATAAATGTTTCTGCCAGCCTCCTCTTGTCCTCCTGTAGTTGGAGAATCTTTTCTTCGATACTGTTCTGAGTAATAAAACGATAGGCGATAACCTGTTTATCCTGACCGATACGATGTGCACGGGCGATGGCTTGTGACTCGGCAGCAGGATTCCACCAGGGATCAATGATAAATACATAATCGGCTTGTGTAAGGTTAAGACCGACTCCTCCTGCTTTCAAAGAAATAAGGAATGCCTGCACATCCTTTTGCTCGGTGAAATGGGCGATTTCGGAAGGTCGGTTGTTGGTGGAACCGGTCAGCAGAGCATACTTCCAGCCCCGTTGGCGGAATACCTCGGCAAGTATCTCCAGATGCCGGACAAAGGAAGAAAAAATAAGTACCTTATGTCCTTCACTTCTTAGTGTGTCAAAGGTATCGATGATTTGTTCCGTTTTTCCCGATATCCCGTCGAAGTCGGGAAAGATAAGCTGCGGATGGCAAGCCAGTTGACGGAGACGCAGGATACCGTTCAGGATGCTGAACATATGGTATCTGTCTCTGTTTTCGGGTTGCTGGAGTAATATGTTGCGGAGGCTGTTTTTCTCCTGTTCGTAGCTCTCACTCTGCTTTTCGGACATGGCGCAATAGATCGTTTCTTCGGTAAGCGGGGGAAGTTCCGGCGCTACCTCGCTTTTGCTTCTGCGAAGGATAAACGGAGCGATGATCTGTTGCAGCCTTTTCTCCATACGGACGTTTCCTTGCCGGATCGGAATGATAAACTGCTTATGAAAAGCGTTTTCTTCTCCTAGCAGGTCCGGTTGCAGAAAACGGAACTGTGCCCACAAATCTTTGAGAGAGTTCTCGATAGGCGTGCCGGTAAGTGCAATCCGATGCTTGCCCTGCAACTGGATGACCGAACGGAAAGTAAGGGAATCATTGTTCTTGATATTCTGACTTTCATCAAGTACGATGTATTCGAATGTGTAGGAGCGGAGAATATCAATGTTATTCCTCATCATCCCATAAGTCGTGAATATCAGATGGAAATGATTGAAGAACTTCTCCGGATGTCCTTTGGGAAATGCGGTGTTGCTGTTATATTCCGCTATCGCAAGAGTCGTGAAGCGTTTAGCCTCTCTTCGCCAGTTGTGGAGCAGGGAAGTGGGGACAACGATCAGAGTGGCAGGTTTACAGGAGTTCTTTCCGTGTTCCTGTCTGTGACCATCTTCTTTCGGTCTGTTTTTCTTTCTGATTTCCCGTGCATCCGGCAGTAGTTCATCTTCGGAGGAGAACGAGAATAAGGAGAACTGTCCTTCGGCATCTGCTATCTGCTCTTTGGCGGGAGGATTACCGGCAGTACATTCTTTGTCCGGCTGATTGTCGGAAGCTGTGCTTTCTGTAAATACGGGCTTTGTAGGAGCAGTGACCGCATCGGGAGAAAGCGGTTTGTATATATATTGCAGCAGCGTCAGCGTCTGAAGTGTCTTTCCAAGTCCCATATCATCTGCCAGGCAGCCGCCGAATCCTTGCTTGTTCAGCTGCACCATCCATGAGAATCCCTTCTGCTGATAGGGTCGTAGTTCCGCTTTCAGTCCTTGGGGAACAGGAACATTACGTATCTCTCTCTTGAAAGGCAGGTCTTTAGGTCCGTTCTCTTCTAAAGCCGATTGTACGGCACCGACAAAGGTCGGTTTCAGACGAATCCCCGTCTCCGTCTGGGTGCCCAGTTCCAACAGGTTTCCATATTTGCTGAACCATTCTTCCGGTAAAAGAATCATGCGTCCGTCCGGTAACAGAAATTCTCTTTTCTCTTCAAGGATGTGCTTGCGGAAGCGTGAGAAAGGGATACGCAGATTGCCGATGACTACCGTGATATGTAGCTCAAACCAGTCGGGCTCATCATCACAACTCTGTTCGATGCGGATTTCGTCCAGACAGTAAGGAGTATTCCCCATGTTTCCTGTCAGCAGAAAAGACTGTTGGAGCATCTTCCGATATGTACTGATCCATTCGGTAATTGTCTTTTCGGGTGCATCGGGCGACAGCTTGAAATGAACGTCGCTGACTCGTTGCAAGCCGGAATCTGTTAACATCCGGAGCTTCTCTTCTTCGGCATCGCTATCCCGACGGAAAAAGAATATCTCGCCGAAATCGTTCCGGTAAATGATCTTCTTCATTTCGGTCACGGTGTCGGGAGTAAATGACTGGTCACCATAACGGAAGCTAAGCCGCAACATCTGTTCGTCGTAAATGGTATCTTCAAGAGACAGGACAGCTTCGCAGGCATACGTCTCTTCAATGATATTCAGTCCCTGAGTCGTAATTTCATGATAGCGTGCTATCGGAATGACGATGTTATCGATATATTTCTCGATTTGGGAGGCAGGGACGCTGATTTTCTTTTTCTTGGTAAAGGGCAGAATGCGTACGCTCTCAATATGCGGAAAGAAGTACAGCTCCATTCCCAGTAAAAGGGCAGACGGTGAGGAGGTCAGCACGATAACAGGCTTCTGCTCACTTAATGAGAGTGGCTGCCCGTCATAATAGCATTGCAACTGGTAGCGGAAATTGGTCTCATCGGCAAGAAACGTAAAACGGATCTCCACGTTATGAGGATGCACATGATAGGCATGATGAGCATATAGCAGTTTGCTTCCGACCTGTTTCTGATACAGAGGGAGATTATGATGGCGTATCAATGTCAGCATCTCCTGCAACTTTTTCTCGATGAATGGGCGGATATTGTTCTTTACCCGTTCCGGATCTTCGGATAATTTACGCAGAAAACGGGATACTGTTTTCTCGCGCGAATAGATCCCCATCAGATATTTCTCTGTGTAATGTGAGGCGATGTTGATAGCTTGTTGCTCGGCCTCGTTCATTCGGCTGATTGCTTCGGGTGAAGCGTGAAAAGCCTGTTCAATGAGTTGGTATGTACCGTCGTCAGATTTCTCTGCCATATAAGGAATCAGCAGTGTGCCGAACGTCAGATGTTCGGTTAAAACGATGATAACTTGTCCGGTATTTGCTTTCTCTTCCATTCTCTTTAGGCTTTAACAAACAAAGATACGGGAAAATCCTTAATTTTGCAGCATGATGGAAGAAAACAAACGAGTATTGTTAGGAATGAGCGGCGGTACGGACAGTTCCGTAGCTGCCATGCGATTGCTGGAAGCCGGATATGAGGTGACTGGAGTTACTTTCCGTTTCTATGAGTTGAACGACTCGACCGAATATCTGGAAGATGCCCGCCATTTGGCAGAGCGTTTGGGAATCCGTCATATCGCGTATGATGCCCGTGAGATATTCCGCAAACAGATCATCGAATATTTTGTGCGTGAATATATGGTGGGACATACTCCTGTGCCCTGCACATTATGCAATAACTATCTGAAATGGCCTCTTCTATCCAAAATTGCCGATGAAATGGGGATTTTTTATATTGCTACGGGGCATTATGTACGGAAAGTAAAGGTGGATGATACCTGTTATATAACTTACGCTGCCGATTCGGACAAGGATCAGACCTTTTTCTTATGGGGACTCAAACAGGATATTCTTCGGAGAATGTTGCTTCCGATGGGAGATATTACCAAAGTGGAAGCACGTGCCTTTGCTGCTGAACGGGGATTTCAGAAAGTGGCGGTGAAAAGGGACAGTCTGGGCGTTTGCTTTTGCCCGATGGATTATCGAAGCTTTCTGAAAAAGTGGTTGGTCAGCAATTGTCAGCCACAGGTCAGCAATTGTCAGCCGCAGGTCAGCGTAGGTCAGCCCCAGGTCAGTGCAGGTCAGACTTGGTCAGCGGAGGTCAGACGTGGACGATTTGTCGATGAAAAGGGAGATTTTATAGCCTGGCACGAGGGTTATCCTTTTTATACCGTCGGACAACGGCGTGGCTTGGGCATTCATTTGAATCGTGCCGTCTTTGTGAAGGAAATTCGCCCGGAAAAGAATGAAGTAGTACTCGCTTCCCTACAGGCTTTGGAGAAAACGGAGATGTTACTTAAAGATTGGAATATTGTTAATCGGGAACGTTTGTTAGGGCATGCGGATATCATTGTGAAGATTCGCTATCGGAAACAGGAAAATCATTGTACTGTGACAGTTACACCGGATAATTTCCTGCATGTACAACTTCACGAACCGTTGACGGCAATCGCTTCCGGACAGGCTGCTGCCTTCTATAAAGATGGTTTGTTGCTGGGCGGTGGAATCATTGTGGAATAATCATCACTTCCCTCCATTAAGTTTGAAAAAGTAAAAAACATCTGCCATCTGCAACAAAATCGGATTATCTTGTTTGTTTTCAGTTACTTACAGCGTTGCAGATACCTGTTGCAGATGGGTTGCAGATACTTTATCTGCAACACCTAAAGTAGGCCGATAATCTTTATGTTTGCAACTGTAATGAGTATCTGCTGAGGAAATCACAGTTTCTAGGCTGGGAACTGGCGTTCCCAAGGCGGGACACTGGCGTTTCCGAGGCGAGATACTAGAGTTTCCAAGGCGGGATACTGGAATTTCTGACCGTGGATACTGGAGTTTCCTGTATAGGGAACGATTGGAAACTACTGACGATCTAAGGCGAATGTAACTGGAATTATAGTCAAAGCAAGTCGTTTCATGATTTGTTGCATACCGGAAAGATATTTGAAGCAACTTGTATTCTGCCAGCAAGCTGGTAATACAAAAAAAAGTCCCACAGTGCATATTATGTACACCGTAGGACACTTCCTGTCATATAATGATTTAATTTGTTCGGATAACTTTATTCATTGTTCAGCACCAGCATTGTTTCTATATACTCGCGTGTATTGCTTAATCTGGGCACTTTGTGCTGTCCGCCTAATTTCCCCTTCCTTGCCAGCCAGTCATGGAACAATCCCGGACGCGCAACGATGACTTCCAGTGGTTGCAGAGCAATATCTTTCCAACGCTTCGCCTCATAGTCCGAATTTACTTCTTTCAATGTAGCATCAAGTATTGCGGCAAATTTCTCTACGGAATCCGGCATCTTGGCAAATTCTATCAGCCATTGATGACGGCATTTGGCATGTTCGTCCATAAATACCGGTGCGGCAGAGTATTCGCTCACCTGTGCACCTGTCTCGGCACAAGCCTTAGCTAAGCCTTTTTCGGCATTATCTACAATCAGTTCTTCTCCAAAAGCATTGATGAAATGCTTCGTACGTCCTGTGATGACGAACTTATATGGGTTCTTGCTGGTAAACTTCACCGTATCACCGATCATGTATCGCCACAATCCGCAGGACGTAGAAATCACCATTGCGTAATTTTTGTTAAGCTCCACCTCTTCGAGGCAGTAAGCGCGTGGATTTTCCTTATCAACTTCTTCCAATGGAATGAACTCGTAGAAAATACCGTAGTCGATCATCAGCAACATGGCAGGGTCTGAAAGATCGTTCTGCGTACCAAAGTACCCTTCGGAAGCGTTGTAGGTCTCTACATAATGCATCTTCTTTGAGTGAATCACCTGTTTGTACTGCTCACGATAAGGGGTGAAAGCCACTCCGCCGTGGAAGAATACTTCCAGATTCGGCCACACTTCCTCCAGAGTTTGTTTGCCGGTCTTTTCGAGAATACGCTTGATAAGTACCAGCATCCATGAGGGTACACCGGACAAACTGGTCACATTGACCGGAATAGTACTGTTGGCTATTGCTTCTATTTTGGTTTCCCATTCGCTCATCAAAGCGATTTTCTTGCTCGGCACACGAATGAAATTGATTAACGGATTGACGTTCTGAATCAGAATCGCCGACAAGTCTCCCACCAAACTATGGTTGGAGTTGAGGTTCGGACTATGGCTGCCTCCCAGAATCAACCCTTTTCCCGAGAAAAAGTGACTGTCCGGATTGATGCGGAAGTAGAGTGCCGCAGCATCTTTACCGCCTCTATAGTGAATGTCTTCCAGAGCTTCTTTGCTGACAGGCAGGAATTTGCTTTTATCATTGGTCGTTCCGGATGATTTGGCAAACCAGCGTATTTCCGATGGCCAAAGCAGATTCTGTTCCCCCGCCCGCAAGCGTTCTACATAAGGCTTTATTTCCTCATAAGTCTGTATTGGAAGGCGGTTTCTGAAATCCTCATAGCTACGGATGGAGGCGTAGTCGTACTTTTTTCCCCACTCTGTCTGTGCAGCTTGGTTCACTAAGCGACTCAGCACACGGTGCTGTATCTCACTAGCCTGACTAGCATAAAGGTCTATTTGTTTTAAACGGGAATCGAAAGTCTTACTAATAATCTTTGTAATATTCATTTCTGCTTTAACATAATAATGTTTAGTCGTGCAAAAGTAACCTTATTTATCTTTTTTTTCTATCTTTACGACGGAAATAATCGTTAAAATTTGGCGACTTTTCTTGAATCCCGAGTTTCTGACTAAAAAAAACGACAATGAGAATTGGAATCCTGACTTCCGGAGGAGACTGCCCCGGTATAAATGCCACTATCCGTGGCGTGTGCAAAACTGCCATCAATCACTATGGGATGGAAGTAATAGGAATTCATAGTGGTTTTCAAGGTTTGCTGACAAAAGACATCGAATCCTTTACTGATAAATCCTTATCCGGATTGTTGAACCAAGGGGGTACGATGTTGGGTACTTCGCGCGAGAAACCTTTTAAAAAAGGAGGCGTCGTCTCGGATGTCGACAAGCCGGCACTGATTCTTCAGAATATTCAGGAAATGGGACTGGATTGTGTCGTCTGCATCGGAGGAAACGGAACGCAGAAAACTGCCGCTAAATTTGCCGCAATGGGCGTCAACATCGTATCAGTCCCCAAAACCATTGATAATGATATTTGGGGAACGGATATTTCCTTTGGATTTGACTCCGCCGTGAGCATCGCTACGGACGCCATCGACCGCTTGCATTCTACCGCCAGCTCGCACAAAAGAGTGATGGTTATTGAAGTGATGGGGCATAAAGCCGGTTGGATTGCCCTGTATTCGGGCATGGCGGGTGGCGGCGACGTCATTCTTGTCCCCGAAATCCCTTACAACATCAAGAATATAGGAAATACAATCCTCGAAAGACTGAAAAAAGGCAAACCCTATTCCATTGTAGTGGTGGCAGAAGGCATCCTGACGGATGGCCGGAAACGTGCCGCGGAATACATCGCACAGGAAATAGAATATGAAACGGGCATCGAAACACGTGAAACCGTATTGGGATATATTCAGCGTGGCGGTTCGCCTACTCCTTTTGACCGTAATCTGTCTACCCGTATGGGAGGACACGCGACAGAATTGATTGCCAACGGGCAATTCGGGCGTATGATTGCTTTAAAAGGAGATGACATTTCATCCATCCCTCTTGAAGAAGTGGCCGGTAAATTGAAGTTGGTAACTGAAGATCACGATTTAGTAATTCAAGGCCGCCGTATGGGGATTTGTTTCGGTTAACTTATAATTTACTCTTTTATCGTTAGGATGGTAGTTGGAGTTATCATGCCTTTTCAGTTTCTGTTGCTTCGACCTCATTAACAGTCGTTTCGACTTCATTTGCAGCCGTTTCCACTTCCGGTGTTTTGGTCTCCAAGGTATCCGGTTCCATGGCTTCCGACTCAGTCAATTCGGGCTCGACCAATTCTGTGTCCATTTCTGACGGCATCGAATGCTGCAACTTCGCTTCATTGACTGTATCCATAAATGTCTGGTCTTTCACCTTCTTGATAGCCATTTGCGCGGCATTCTGCTGAGACTCTTTCTTGGAATAGCCCGTACCGGTTCCGGCAGGAAGCCCTTCGATACGAACCTCTGTCTGGAAAACGGGATTACTGTCATGGTCGAGGAACTGCTCGATCAACTCAAAGGAAACCTCCATCTTGTTCTTCTGGCTCCATTCGATAAGCTTGGACTTGAAGTTAACTTCTTTGCGGGATATTTTGTCCAGATCAATATAACGGTTGATGATCCGCTGCTCCATAAACTGCTTGCAACGTTCATACCCCTGATCAAGATAAATGGCTCCGATAAATGCTTCGAAAGCATTCCCGTACATATAACTGTTGTGGGAAGAGGAGCGGGTAGAATATTTGATAAGTTTGTCCAAACCGATCTCCACGGCTAACTTGTTCAAAGTCTCCCGTTGTACGATCTTGGAACGTGTGTTTGTCAGGAAACCTTCCCGTTTCCCTTCGAAACGTTTATAGACAATATCTCCTACGATGGCGTCGAGGATGGCGTCACCCAAAAACTCCAGCCGTTCGTTGTTCAGCGGACGTCCCTTCTCGGAGCGGACGGCAGATGACTTGTGCAGGAGCGCTTGTTCGTAAATCTGGATATTGTGCGGATAAAATCCGAGTATCCGGTAAAAACAAAGATAAGACTCTCTGTCTTTGCGGAACAGGAGTCTTATCTTATCTATTTGGTTACGTAACACGATTTTACTCAGCGTATTTCTTGAAGATAACGCACGCATTGTGACCACCGAATCCAAATGTATTGGACAGGGCAACATTAACCTCACGTTTCTGAGCTTTGTTGAACGTGAAATTAAGGTCGTAGTCAATGTTCTCGTCGTTGTCACCTTCTTCGTGGTTGATAGTCGGAGGAACAATGCCGTTCTTGATGGCAAGGATGCTTGCGATAGATTCTACCGCACCGGCAGCTCCCAGCAAGTGACCAGTCATTGATTTTGTAGAACTGATGTTCAGTTCGTATGCGTGATCACCGAATACTTCCTTAATTGCTTTCGCTTCAGAAATATCACCTACCGGGGTAGATGTTCCGTGAACGTTGATGTAATCTACTTCTTTCGGATCCATTTCTGCATCTTCCAGAGCGTTCAGCATTACCAGTTTGGCACCAAGACCTTCCGGATGGGAAGCTGTCAGGTGATGAGCATCTGCAGACATGCCTACACCGGCAACTTCTGCATAGATTTTCGCACCACGGGCCTTAGCGTGTTCCAGTTCTTCCAAAATCAGGCAACCGCCACCTTCGCCCATGATGAAGCCGTCACGGCTTGCGCTGAATGGACGTGAAGCCTTGCTAGGCTCATCGTTGCGTGTTGACAGAGCATGCATAGCGTTGAAACCGCCTACGCCTGCAGGGAAGATGGCTGCTTCCGAACCACCGGATACGATTACGTTTGCTTTACCCAGACGAATCAGGTTGAAGGCATCCGCAATGGCATTGGTAGAAGTAGCACATGCTGAACAAGTCGCGTAGTTAGGACCATGGAAGCCATACATGATAGAAATCTGTCCGGCAGCAATATCCGAGATCATCTTCGGGATGAAGAACGGATTGAACTTGGGACCTATTTCCTTGTGAGTGTAGTAGTTGCCTACTTCTTCCTCGAATGTATGTATACCACCGATACCGGCGCCAAAAATAACACCGATTCTGTTCAAATCTTCTTTTTCGACGTCAAGACCGGAGTCCGATACCGCTTCTTTGGCAACAGCGACAGCATACTGAGTGTATAAGTCCATCTTTCTTGCCTCTTTACGGTCGATATATTTAGTTACATCGAAGTTTTTCACTTCGCATGCAAACTGGGTCTTGAATTGCGACGCATCAAAATGAGTAATAGGCCCTGCTCCACTAACCCCGTTCACTAGATTTTCCCAGAATTCGGGTACATCATTGCCAACAGGAGTAATGGCGCCAAGGCCTGTTACTACCACTCTTTTTAATTCCATATTGATGAAATCGGATAATTACTTAGCGTGTTCTTCGATATAAGATACAGCATCACCTACAGTACCAATCTTTTCTGCTTGGTCATCAGGAATAGAGATACCGAATTCTTTTTCGAATTCCATGATAAGTTCTACAGTGTCAAGAGAATCTGCTCCCAGGTCGTTAGTGAAGCTTGCTTCGGTTGTAACTTCTGATTCTTCAACGCCTAATTTATCAACGATAATCGCTTTTACTCTTGATGCAATTTCAGACATAACTTTAAGTTTTTAATTAATAATTAGTTTTATTTCTTTAAATTTGCGGTGCAAAGGAATGAATATTTATCGTTTTGCGCAAATATTTGACTAAATAAATGCAGTCTTTTGCACATTTTTCACTGTTTTGTGCATTGAATTCGAGTATAATGAAGAAAAACATCGCCATTTTCGCTTCCGGTTCCGGCTCAAATGCCGAGAATCTCATCCGGTATTTCCAGAAGAGCGACTCCGTTGAGGTGTCGTTAGTACTTTCTAATAAAAGTGATGCCTACGTTTTGGAACGTGCGTATCGTTTGAAAGTGCCCTGTAACGTGTTTCCAAAGGAGGACTGGACAGCCGGAGATGAAATTCTGGCTATTTTGCAGGAATATCGCATTGACTTTATCGTGCTGGCAGGTTTCCTTGTCCGCGTGCCGGATTTGCTTTTGCATGCTTATCCCGATAAAATCATAAATATACATCCTGCTCTCCTGCCCAAGTTCGGCGGAAAAGGTATGTATGGCGACAAAGTTCACCAAGCCGTAGTGGCTGCGGGCGAAAAAGAAACTGGCATTACTATACATTATATTAATGAGCACTACGACGAAGGAAGCATCATCTTCCAAGCCACCTGCCCCGTACTTCCCGATGACTCACCCGAAGAGGTGGCTAAAAAAGTACACGCTTTGGAGTATGAGCATTTCCCACATGTTGTAGAAGAAGTAATAGGTAATAAGTAATAGGTAATAAGTAATAATCGTAGTTACTTTGGTACTGTGCCCGTTCGCTAGATATCCGCATGGCTATTACTTATTACCTATTACTTATTACCTGCATATACGCCTTCTCTTCTCTCCTCAACGGGTAATCTCCCCGTAAGGTTTCGAATAGTTCCGGATGGGATTTTAATCGGTTGCTGTCTTCGATGGGATTGTACATTTTCAGCAGAGCTTCTTCATGGTCTTTTGCTTCGATAAGAGACGAAGATGGGGCGGGCGGGGTGATTTCATAAGTTGCGCCTAGGTGGAAGAAACGGCAGATGGAGTCCAGCGACATTCGGGTGGCATTTGCTTTTCCGTCGGCAGAGTATCCGGCGATATGCGGGGTGCCTATCAGTACCTTTTCTAATAATTCACGGTTGATTTCCGGTTCATGTTCCCATACATCGATTATTGCGTCTGAGATTGTACCGTTGTTGATGGCTTCCAGCAGGGCGTTTGTTTCGATCACTTCTCCTCTTGAAGTGTTGATGACAACAGGCCTTCGTTGGAGAGACCGGAAGAAATTCCCGTCTGCCAGATGGTACGTTTTATATTTCCCTTCCTTATATAAAGGTACGTGAAAGGTGATGATATCACATTCTTCGGCTATTTTCTCTAGTGAGGTGAAGGTAATGTTTCCTTCTTTCTCTTCTCTTGGCAAGTCGTTCAGTAGTACACGCATACCGAAATCTTGTGCGACTTTGGCCACCTTGCTTCCTACATTACCTACACCGATAATGCCGATCGTCAGTTCGTCCGGCTTTTTATTCCGAAGAGATTTCCAGATCAGAAGAGAAGATTGTATATACTGAGCCACCGAGGCGGAATTGCATCCTGGGGCATTTGCCCACTCGATACCCGCCTGCTTACAGTATTCGGTGTCGATATGGTCAAATCCGATGGTTGCTGTGGCGATAAATTTTACTTTGCTGCCTTCCAGCAATTCGCGGTTGCAGTGAGTGCGGGTCCGGATGATGAGTGCGTCCGCATCCTGTACCAGTTTCCGTGTAAAATCCTTTCCCGGTGCGTAGATTACCTCTTCGGCAATTTTCTCTGCTGCCTCTTTTATATAAGGTATCTTATCATCTATAATAATTTTCATATACAATTCCTTTTTTACTCAGACAAAGGTAAGAAATAAAAAAGTAAGAAACGGTTGCTTGTCTGAAAAATATTACATAGCTTTGTCCTATTATACATCTATTAGCTAGTTAAGATTATGACATTTAGTAACCTTTGCAATGATATTTTTTGGAAATCGACGACAGATTACCATGTGACGGACAGCGTAGATGCGCCGATGAACAATCCTTACGAGTTGAAGTCGATAGAGTATTATTTGTATCTGAAAAACTGGATTGATGCCGTACAATGGCATTTCGAAGATATCATCCGTGACCCGCATATTGATCCGGTGGCAGCCGTAGCTTTAAAGAGAAGAATCGATAAATCCAATCAGGACCGTACGGATCTGGTGGAGTTGATCGATAGCTATTTTCTTGATCGATATAAGGATGTAAAGCCGCTGGCAGATGCTACCATCAATACGGAAAGTCCTGCCTGGGCAGTAGACCGTCTCTCTATTCTTGCTTTGAAAATTTACCACATGCAGCAAGAAGTGGAACGTACGGATACGACGGAAGAACATCGTGCACAATGCCAGGTAAAACTGGATATTCTGCTGGAACAACGGAAAGACCTTTCTTCGGCTATCGATCAGCTGCTGGCTGACATCGAAGCAGGGAAGAAGTATATGAAAGTATATAAACAGATGAAGATGTATAATGACCCGGCGCTGAATCCGGTGCTTTATGCAAAAAAATAACGAATGGCGCGTATTCTCATTATCCGTTTCTCGGCTCTTGGCGATGTAGCCATGACGATACCGGTAGTACATTCGCTGGCAGTACAATATCCTCAACTTGAAATTACTGTGTTGAGTCGTGCTGTGTGGCAACCGCTTTTTCAGGGACTTCCTGCAAATGTGAGTTTTATCGGTGCTGACCTGACGGGTAAACATAAAGGATTATGGGGGTTGAACACCCTTTATTCGGAACTGAAAGCAAAGCGTTTCGACTATGTGGCAGATTTTCATCATGTACTTCGTACGAAATACTTGTGTCTGAGGTTCCGGCTGGCTAATATACCTGTGGCATCTATCTATAAAGGTAGAGTGGGAAAAGAAAAATTAGTCCGCCGCCGGCATAAAGTATTGGAGAACCAGAAAAGTTCTTTCCGTCGTTATGCCGATGTGCTGGAGAAACTGGGTTTTCCTGTATTGTTGAATTTTTCTTCGATTTATGGAGATGAAAAAGGAAACTTTGCAGAGATAGAACCTGTCACAGGCGCAAAAGATAATTTGAAATGGATTGGTATAGCTCCTTTTGCCAAGCACATGGGTAAGATATACCCTATTGAATTGCAGGAGCAGGTAGTAGCCCATTTTGCCGCCGATCCGAAGGTGAAGGTTTTCCTTTTCGGAGGTGGCAAGAGTGAACAGGAAGTATTCGATGGCTGGGTGGCGAAATATCCTACCGTCGTTTCTATGATTGGTAAGTTGAATATGCGTACCGAACTGAATCTAATGAGTCATCTGGATGTGATGCTCTCGATGGATTCAGCGAATATGCATCTGGCTTCACTGGTCAACATTCCGGTGATCTCTGTCTGGGGAGCTACTCATCCATATGCCGGGTTTATGGGATGGAAACAGTTGCCGGTCAATACGGTACAGCTTGACCTGTCATGCCGTCCCTGCTCCGTATACGGACAGAAACCATGCTGGCGGGGCGATTATGCCTGCCTGAGAGAAATAAAACCCGAACAGGTGATAGCGAAGATTGAAGGAATAATCAATTAGGAGCCAGGTACTCCTGAGATATGGAACAAGAATGAAGAATAAACTTTTATATAAGTTGCGTAGCGGGAAGAATCCTAAGTTCATTTACTATTCGGTAAATGCTCTCAGACTGGTCATTCCGAAAGGCATTTTCCGGCTACGGTTACAAGGAAAGTTGTCTTCACTATCCCGCCGGAAGGACAAGGATTATATAGAACGTCGCGTTGACTATTATAACAAACTTTCCGGAACGGTGCAATTACCTTCTTCTGCTCCGCATCTTTCAGAGCACAAGATGAGCAAACAAAAAGTGTATTTCTTTGATACTTATCAATATACCCGCTGGTTTTCTGATCAGTTTCAGTGGGGCTTTTGTCCCGGTGATGTGACATTTGTTCCCGACTATCCCTCTATTGTGAAAAGTCGTCCGCTGACAGATGATAACGTGAATTCGATTGTGATGAAATTGGATAAGGTTCGTCATTTTATATTTGTGGACGACAAGAAGGCTTTTACAGAGAAGAAAAATATGGTCATCTTTCGTGGAAAGGTAAAAGGAAAACCTTCCAGAAAGCTTTTTATGGAAATGTATTTTCATCATCCGATGTGCGATTTGGGCGATGTCAGCAAAAATACGGCTGATCCGGCAGAGTGGCGCACGGAGAAGAAAACGATTAATGAGCATTTGGATTATAAATTCATAATGGCTCTTGAAGGAATCGATGTGGCCAGCAACCTGAAATGGGTGATGTCATCAAATTCAATAGCAGTGATGCCCCGGCCTACCTGTGAGACATGGTTTATGGAAGGCACGCTTATTCCCAATTATCATTATATTGAAATAAAACCGGATTTTTCTGATTTGGAGGAACGGTTGAATTACTATATAGAGCATGTAGACGAATCATTGGAGATCATCAGACATGCCCATGAATATGTGTCCCAGTTTAAAGATAAGAGAAGAGAAAATTTGATATCACTGCTTGTGTTGGATAAATATTTTAAGATGACCGGGCAAAAGAGTTGAGAGATGAAGAGAAGTATGACCATTCTTGTTTTTTCGTAAGATGAAAATAATGATTAACCCCAAATACGAATATCTGAGAGAATATGTAGAACGTATTCCGAAAGATTTTGAGACAATAGGAACGGTAATTCATTCCGGGCGAAATTTGATAAAGATGATCACGGTGGATGGATTGGATATTAACGTGAAACGGTATACGATACCTCCACTGATAAATCGGATCGCTTATGCTTTCTTTCGCCCTTCGAAAGGGAAACGGGCTTTTGTTTATCCGGAGAAACTGTTGGAGAAAGGGTTTGAAACCCCATGTCCTATTGCCTATATAGAAGAGACAAAAATGGGTTTGATTGGTCATTCATATTTTATGAGCATACAATCTCCCTATCGATATAATTTTTGCCAGTTTGGCAATGCGGATATAAAAAGCTGCGAAGATGTAGTGACCGCTTTTGCGGAATTTACAGCGCGTCTGCATGAAGCCGGAATTCTGCATCTGGACTATTCGCCGGGAAACATCCTGTATGACAAGATAGGAGAGGAATATCATTTCTCACTGGTGGATATTAACAGAATGCATTTTGGCGAAGTGGATATTAAGAAAGGTTGTGCGAATTTTGCCCGTTTATGGGGGCAGACACCCTTCTTCATCTTGTTGGGAAAAGAGTATGCCCGTTCGAGAGGGATGGATGAAGAAGAATGTGTGCGTTTGGTTCTGCATTACAGAAAGAAATTCTGGAACAGATATCGTCGCAGACATCAGGTCTGGTTTCAGTTGGATATTTAATGGCTAAAGGAGGGTAATTAATGATAGTATCTTTTGAAAATAATGTTGTTTGTTCGGATGAAAAAGTGCGGGACTACTTGCTGGCTCATCATGCTGACTTGAAAGAAGATCAGGATGAGGACGCATTATGTCTGGTTCGTTTGCATAAGGAGGAAGACATTGATGGCACTGATCGTGTGGACTTAGTCGGATGGAGGGAGATTTCGAGAGAACTTTATTGGGCTGAGGGACAGATGGAGTGCAATTATTCTATTATCTGTTTTAGTCGGAAGACTACTTCTTTGCAGATGTCGGTCGTACTGTCAACCTGCAACCAGCTTGAATGGCTGGAGAAGGTGTTGTGGGGATATGAAGCCCAGGATACTAAGAACTTTGAATTGATTATTGCCGATGATGGTTCGCGGAAAGAAACTTATGATATGTTGCAGAGGATAACTCCGCAATTGTCCTTTCAGGTGAAGCATGTATGGCACGAAGATAAAGGATTCCGTAAATGCGATATTCTGAATAAAGGCATACTGGCTGCACAAGCAGATTACCTGCTTTTCAGTGATGGCGATTGTATTCCACGTAAAGACTTCGTCTCAACTCACCTGTGTCTTCGCCGTAAAGGACGTTTCCTGTCCGGCGGATATCATAAGTTGAGTATGGATTTGTCGAAAGATATTACAAAGGACGATATATTATCCGGCAGATGTTTTGATCTGCAATGGATGAGAGGAAAAGGGATGCCTGCCTCTTTTAAAAATAATAAACTGACTGCTACAGGATTTAAAAGGTGGGCATTAAATACCTTTACTCCTACCAAAGCAAGCTGGAATGGGCATAACGCTTCCGGTTGGCTAAGCGATATTCTGGCTGTGAATGGTTTTGACGAGCGTATGCAGTACGGTGGACAAGACCGTGAATTTGGAGAACGTCTGGAGAACTATGGAATTCATGGTATGCAGATACGTTACTCTACCGTATGTCTCCATTTGGATCATGCAAGAGGGTATAAGACGAAAGACTCTATCCAGAAGAACCGGAACATACGAAAGCATACTCGTGGAGCAAAGGTTCAATGGGCTTCTCTGGGCATTGTAAAGGATGAACTGAGAGGTCAGTCTGTGAAGGTGAACAGTTATTATGATCGCTATACACGGGAAGAAGAGAAGCTGACTTCCTATAAGGAAAAAGGAGGATTTTACCGACATATCTATTCTTTGTCTTGCAGGTGGAGAAGAGCAAAGTATCATGATAAAGTGGTGCGTGCTTATCAGCAGGACACTGATGCTCCGGCATTATCGAACCATTCGGGAGTCATTGTCTCGTTGACGACATTTCCTCCCCGTATTTCTCAGCTTCATCTGATGTTGAAATCGATTCTGTGGCAGACTTGTCCGCCCGAAAAGATAATTGTATGGTTGTCGGAACAGGAGTTCCCCGGACGGTTGAATGATCTGCCAGAAGAACTTAAAATATTGATGGCTAAAGGAATAGAATTCAGATTTGTGTCTGAGAATTTCCGTTCACATAAGAAGTATCATTATGTTTTCCGTGAATATCCGGATAGTAAAGTGATAACAGTGGATGATGATCTGATTTATCCCCGGAATACGGTTGAGCGTTTGCTTTCCTTATCGTATCAGTATCCGGATACGGTTTGCGGAAACGTTATCCGGAAGATTCATATGGATGGAAATTCTTTTTCGGTATATAGAAAGTGGACGAAAGTGTTTACGATGCCGGTGAATAGTTCTTTGCAGAATGTGGCAATCGGATGTGGCGGGATTTATTATCCTCCCCATTGGTATGGAGAGGAGTTGTTTGACTGGAAAATAATCAGTGAACATTGTCCGTCTGCGGATGATTTATGGTTGAAAGCGAATGAATTAAAGAGGCGGGTCGAGGTGACAGGAGGGGGTGAATTCTATCCCCGGCCGATAGAGCTGCCTCAAACGCAGAATAATAGCTTACAAAAGAAAAATAATGGGAAAACTAACCTGAATGATAAACAGTGGAAATCTTTGAATGAACTTTGGAAACTAGACGAATTATACTGTATAAATGGCAAATAAGAGGTAATTGTTTGATTTGAGAGTGTTTAGATTGTATTATCGAATCACAGACAAGTGTGAAATTTATTTAAAATCGAGGGTAGTTTTGCAGTATTCCTTGTTATATAGCATTCTATATAGAAGGGGCTGCAGTAAAAATAAAAAGTTGACAAGTAGAATAATATGAATACTAATATCTCTGGACCATTGATTAGTCTTATAGTGCCTGTTTATAATGTAAAGGACTATTTGAAGACTTGTCTGCAATCTATACTGGAGCAGACCTATAAGAACCTTGAGATTATCTTAGTTGATGATGGTTCTGACGACGGCTCTTCCGGTATCTGCGATGAGTATGCGCGTATGGATCAGCGCATTAAGACTATTCATTTGCCTCATAGTGGGGTGAGTGCTGCCCGTAATGCTGGTTTGGCTGCAGCTACGGGAGAGCTCTTGGGCTTTGTTGACAGTGATGACTGGATTGATCATGATATGTATCAGTATCTTTACGCTTTGATGCAAGAGCATGATGCAGATGTTTCTGCTTGTACTTATCTTCTTGAGCAGGAGGGAAGGCCTTCTAAAATAATCAACAACACGGGTAAGTTGTATGTTTTCTCCAGAAAGGAGATTATACGTGCTTTGGTAAAGAATGACTTGGTAAAGAACTATTTATGGGCGAAGCTCTTTAAACGTAAATTGTTTGACCGCCTTTCATTCCCTGTCGGACGGGTTTATGAGGACGTGGCTGTATTATATAAAGTATTTTATAGCTCTCAGAAAGTGGTATTGAGTTGTGTCTCTAAATACCATTATATGATTCATAAGAATGAAAGCATTACTCGTGGTGGTTATGATCCGGTAAAGGAATATCATTACTTCCTGAGTCTTTATGAACAGGATAAGTTTATTCAAAATGCGGAACTTGGAGGTGAATCTTCCGTTGGCGTACTTAAGAGAGGGATTCATTTGATTAACCATACTTTGTTGTGCCCTCCGTCACCGGCTTTTGAGGATATCATAGATGAAACGATGTTGAAAATGCGTGAATATCGTCATATTACTCCTTGGCAACTAGGCCCGAGTATGTCAATCAAACGATATTTTATGTGTAAACACTTCGGTTTTTATAGGATGCTATATCGTAGTTATCGTGCTATATTTAAGAGAAAGCACAAATTGTTGATTGACTAGAATGACTAAGGAAAAGATAGCTTTTATAGTAGTTCGTTATGGAAAAGATATAAACGGAGGTGCTGAATATCATTGTCGTATGCTGGCCGAAAGGCTGGTTAACGATTATGATGTTGAAGTATTGACTACGTGTGTCAAGAATTATGTTACCGGTGATAATGAATATCCTGAAGGAGAAGAAATCCTGAATGGAGTTTTGGTACGTCGATTCTATTCAGATCCTGTTGAACCGGACTTACATAAGAGCTATGTCAGGCAGGCGGCTCCGGCAAAGAAGTGGAGGCACTTCTTGTACAGATGTCGTCTTTTGAAGCCTTTGTCTTATGTGAAACCGATTTGGCATTATAAAGAACAAGAAGAAATAAAGGCCTTGAATAGTCAGGTTTTTTATTCATCTTCAATGTATGCTTTTATAAGAGAGAATAAAGCTTCTTATAGAGCATTCATCCCACTTTCCTTTTTCCCTCATACTTATTATACTACACTATATGCACCGGAGAAGACGATTCTGATTCCTACTATGCATAATAACGGTTCATCCTTTCGTTCTATTATTACTTCTGTTTTCTCTGAGGTTGCCTATATTGGATTTAATATAGAAGCAGAACAGAAATTGGTAGAGAATATAGTTGGAAAGCCTTTGGCTGCTCACGGCATTATAAGTGTAGGTATAGAGAAGACAAAAGCTGCTGATTGGGAGCGAACAAAGGTAAAATATAATTTGCCGGAAGATTATCTATTGTATGTAGGGAGAATTGATGCTATAAAGTTGAATAATATAGTTGATTACTTTTTAAGCTATAAAAAGAAATATACAGGTTCTCGATTAAAGCTAGTTTTAGTCGGAGGCATTTTTGGAAAGACAGTCGAACATCCGGATATAATTTACACAGGTTTTGTTGATGATGCGGAGAAAGTAGCGATTCAGTTGAATGCTAAAGTAATAGTGAATCCTTCCAGATATGAAAGTTTATCACTTATTTTACTTGAAACGATGAGCGAAGGTAAGGCGATGTTGGTCAATGGCAGGTGTAATGTGTTGAGAGAACATTGTGAAAAGAGCAATTATGCAGCTTTGTATTATATGAATCGTAGAGATTTTATGCGAAAATTGCATCATCTTGAGAACTCAGAAACATTACGTCAACAGATGGGAGAGAAAGGGCGTCACTATGTTCAGGAGAATTATAATTGGGAGATGATTATAGGACGGATGAAAAATGTGATTCAGATGCTCTCATAAGTAGAATGTTGTATTAAGGGAAGCTATGAAGAAAGAGAAAGTTGCTTTTGTTGTTGTCAGATATGGCAAAAATATAAATGGCGGGGCTGAATATCATTGTCAGATGTTAGCAGAACGGTTAGTATCTGATTATGATGTGGAAGTACTTACTACCTGTGTCAGAGATGTTGCGACAGGCGAAAATATATATCCGGAAGGTGAGGAAGAATGGAATGGAGTGGTGATTCGTCGTTTTAGGACGAATCCTGTTCAGCGTGAAAAGGAACGCTATTTCGCAAAGAAGGCTAAACCAGCAAGAAAACTACGCCAGTTCCTTTTTAAATTAGGAATCTTGAAATACTTGTCTTATTTGATTCCTATATGGACCTACAAGAATGATGATGAAGTGCAGGCGATGAAGAGTGATAAATTCTATTCGTCCACATTGAATGATTATATTCGTGATCATATAGATGAATATAAAGCATTTATAGCAATGTCTTCTGATTATGTCACCTTTTATTACACTGCATTGTATGCAGGTAGAAAAACAATAGCTATTCCTACAATGCATAATATGGGTATTTCTTTCCGTTCTGTATTAACATCTGCTTTTTCAAATATAGCTTATGTTGGTTTTAATACCGGAGAGGAACAGAGGCTTGCTGAAAATATTCTGGGTAAGGCTTTGGGGGCTCATGGGATATTGAGTGTAGGAATAGAGGAGTCTTTATCCGCAGATTGGGCGATGACAAAAGAGAAGTTTCAATTACCAGAGAAATATTTGTTATATATTGGTCGTATTACTCCTAAAAAGATTCATCGTTTACTTACATATTTTGTGAATTATAAGAAGAAATATTCAGATTCAACATTAAGATTAGTATTGGTAGGTGGGCTGGCTATGGAGCGATTTGAGCATCCTGATGTTATATACACAGGCTTTGTCAGTGATGAAGAGAAAATGTCAATTCTACAGCATGCCGAAATTGTAGTAAATCCTTCTCGTTATGAAAGCCTTTCTTTAATACTTTTAGAGGCTATGAGTCAAAAGAGGCCAATGCTTGTAAACGGACATTGTAAGGTCTTGAAAGAACATTGTTTAAAAAGTGATTTTGCTTCTTTTTATTACATGAATAATCGCGGGTTTAATAAGGCACTTCGACGGATTGAACAATCGGAAGATTTGAGAGAGGAGATGGGAGAGAAAGGTGTATTTTATGTGAAATCGAACTATGATTGGACTTTGATTATGGGGCGCTTAAAGCAAGCTCTCAAGAGTATCTAAATCTTTATATATTTTCGATAACATGCTTTAGTTTATTCATTATTATGTTCCAGTCGTAATTACTGTTAACATAAGAATATCCTTTTTCTCCCATCTCTAATCTAAGATTGGTAGAAGAATCTAGCATATGAAGCTTATCAATGAAACTTTTTTCATTAGTGTAGTATAAAGCAGCATTATTACTTTTATGGCAATGTTCTTTCAATACATTACAATTGCCATTGACCAGCATCGCTTTTTTTAAAGCCATTGCTTCCAGTAATATAAGTGATAGGCTTTCATACAGTGATGGGTTGATTACAATCTTTGCATGTTGAATGATTGATGTTTTTTCTTGTTCTTCAACAAAATTAGTATATATAATATCCGGATGATTAAAAGGATCACTATATTGTTTGCCTACAAGAACAAACTTTAAATCAGAATTAGGATATACCTTTTTATAGTTGAGGAAATAAGTATACACATTGTTAAGTTTGCCTTGGTCTACTCTCCCTACATAGAGCATATATTCATCAGGAAGATTATACTTTTCTTGGGTCACTGCCCAGTCTGATGGAGCACTTAGCTCTATCCCTACGCTTACAATACTGTGGGGTGCCATGTGCATACCAAATATTTTCCTTGCTAGTTTTTGTTCTGCTGTTGTGTTGAAAGCGATGTAGGCTGCCTTTGTAAAGACTTGTGTCAAAGTTGAACGAAATGCAGTTTTGTGATAATGCATTGTAGGGATTACAATAGTCTTTTCTGGTGCATATAAAGTTGTGTAATATACATGAGAATAATCTATTGTAATAGGGATGATTGCTTTGTAATTATTTTTATTTTCTTTTATGAAATTGAAGAGAGTCGGAGAATGGAAAACTTGGCTACCGAGTGCTTCTAGTTCTTCTTTTTCTTTGAAATGCCAAACAGGGAAAAAGTAAGAAGCAATAGCTAGAAAGTGACATTTGTATAAAAAACGTCTTAATTTATAAGCCGGTTTAGCTTTCTTTTTATAAAAGTTTTCAAGTTCAGGATGAGTGGGATTAGTTTTAAAACGGCGAACAATGACTTTATTGATAATCTCTTTTTCCTTAAACTTAAGATTTTCTCCAGTTCTATAATTATCTACACAAGTAGTTAGAACTTCAACGTTATAATCATTGGTGAGTCTTTCGGCTAGCATTCTACAATGATACTCTGCTCCTCCATTGATATTTAATCCGTAACGTACAACAACAAATGCTATATTTTCCTTACTCATATTAATATAATAAGCTTTCCGGCAAAGATACGATTATTAATGATAACCTGGGAACTTAAAATCTGGTTTTTATTTTACTGATAATACTATATTCTCTATCTTTGTGCGTAAGTTTATTAATGGAGAGCATGCATGGAGAATAATTATTTGATAAGTGTGATTGTACCTGTACATAATACAGTTAATTATTTGCGAAAATGTATTGAATCTATACGAAATCAATCTTTAGAAAATATAGAGATAATTCTGGTAGATAATTTATCAACTGATGGATCTTCTGAGGTATGTGATGAATATGCAAGTATGGATACTCGGGTAAAAGTAATCCATCTTTCGGTAGCTAATGCATCTGTAGCTCGTAATGCTGGCATTGATGTGGCTTCTGCTCCATATATAGGGTTTATAGACAGTGATGATTATATTGACGTCAATATGTATGAGGAATTGCTTGCTGCAATTAGTTCATATGGTGTTGATTTGGTATATTCCAATTTTCAGATTGAACATGACGACGGGCATATAGACTCTTTTGAACCTAATAGTGGTATGGTCTGTGAAAGATCTTCGAAGGAAGTGGTGTATGATATGATGTGTGATCGATTGAATAGTTCTTGTTGTACGAAACTCTTTAAGAAGACACTTTTTTCTTCGTTAAAATTTCCTACACATAATATGTATGAGGATCGTCTTATCTTGCATCAGTGGATATTAGAGTCTGAAAAAGTAGTGTGGATTGATAAGGCATTTTATCATTATGTAAAAAGAAGCTCTAGTATTTGCCATGTTATTTCACCATTACAACGTTATCATTTCTTTTTAGCACAATTTTGCCGCTTGGAGTTTATTAATAATAATCTATTGTTCGATACGGAAGAACAATATAATATGAAAACATCCCTTGTTAAGAGCTGCTTAAGGACTTTTAAAGAGATGCGTTCTTTTCCTGTTAGCGAAAGTCGTGCCTATGTTGTTGATATGAAGAATAATTTGAAGAAATTAATTCCTCTGTCTAAAAAGGAACTTGATATTAAATGTTATAAACGGCTGAGAAAGATTGTTTATTTTTGGCCTATTTATTATTGGATACATTTTAAACTTAAAAAGATAAATAGTGGAGAATAAGTGTTTGGTTAGCATAATAGTGCCTGTTCATAATACCGCTGATTATTTGCATAAATGTATTGAATCATTACGTAGTCAGACATTACAGCAGGTTGAAATAATCTTGGTTGATAATTTATCTGTTGATGGTTCTTCTGAGATATGTGATGAATATGCGAAAACTGACAAACGTATTAAAGTGCTTCATCTTTCTATAGCTGGACTCTCTATTGCCCGTAATGCTGGCATGCGTATAGCTTCTGCTCCTTACATTGGTTTTGTTGACAGTGACGACTACGTTGAACCTGCAATGTTTGAGAAAATGTTAGATGCAATGGTACAAAGTGATGCGGAAATTGCATATTGTAATTTTCTTCTTGAATATGAATTTAAACCAAATGAGTCTCCTTACCGGAATTCTGGAGATATTGTTATTCGAGATCCAAAGAATGTATTACAAGATATGATGATGGAAAAAGTTAGTTGTTCTGCTTGTACAAAGCTTTATAAAAGTGATTTTCTGACATCATTACAATTCCCAGAGGGGAAAAATTATGAAGACAGGCTTGTAATGTATGAATGGGTTGCTCTATGTAACAAAGTAGTGTGGGTAGATAGCCCTTTTTATCATTATGTAGAGCGACAAACGAGTATCTGTCATACAATGTCTCCTATGAATCTTTATCATTATTTTTTGGCAGAATATGGCCGCATGAGGTTCATGGAGAAATACTCTCTATTTGAAGAAGAAGATCTTTTTAAAATTAGGACTAGATTGATTGGGACTTGTCTTACAATATTTAAGGAGATACTTTTGAAGGTGAATTTGAGAGAATTCAAAGAACCTGTTAAGGATATGAGGCAGAAAATGAAAGAGATAGCTGCATTGCCTGAAGATACATATGAATTGAAATATCGCAGGAGGGTAAGAAAAATAGCTTATCATTGGCATTTGTACTACTTGACTCATTTCCTGTTTAAAAAAGGTGGAGATTCGTGAATAGAAAAAGGGATATTTACTTAATCTCTCACTAGATAGTTTTTTCCCTTTTTACTTCCTTTCTTTTCCTTTTATATCGAACCATTTTGCTAATCTTATCTGAATGAATCTGAGATGGAATCGGCGGACTCTTCTCCGCATACGTGCGGATACATAACTAGGATTAATGAGTTTTGAATAGTGTCTGGACTTTTTATACATGCCCAGACACATATACTTATCGTATAGATCATAATAAAAGCAACTTAGGGATCGTAAGTATGGCTCTGTTAACGGAGTCTTAAATTTATGGATATAAAATGCAGTTATATCAATGGTCGATAATATGAATCTTTCATATTTCTGTATATCATTAGAATGACTTGCTGACTCTTCTAAGACACGGTATACCGTAGTGCTTTCTGGAAGAAACTTTATTTTGTGATAATATGATATCCATAGCCACATAGGATAGTCTCCCATTAGCCAGTTTTTGCTCTTGGGTTCCACTTCTTTCAAGTACTCCATTACTAAGGCACTGCGTATGCAAGATGTAAGGGTTGGAATACAATTTCCGGATAATAACTCTATATAACCATTAAATTTCCGTCCAATAATATCTTCTTCTATTTTGCCTTCCTTTTGGTTATATACCTTGCTGGTAGTATATATCATGCCGTAATCAGGATTGTTTTCTAGAAAATCGATTTGTTTCTGAAGTTTTAATGGGTCAATCCAATAATCGTCTCCTTCGCATATTGCAATATACTTTCCTCTGACTCGTGAGCATTGGTATTTGGCAAAGATATCTTCTTTCTTTGAGTATTTGTTTTCTTTCTGATATATGGGTCTTATGACTTGAGGGTGATTATGCTCGTACTCGCGAATGATATCAGGAGTATTATCAGTGGATGCATCATCATGGATTAGAATTTCAAATGGAAAATTTGTCTTTTGCATTAGAAAACCGTCTAGACACTGGGATATATATAATCCATGATTATATGTGCTACAAATTATACTTACTAATGGAGTATTTGCTATATCTTTCATTCAATATTAACTTTTGTGTACCTCTTTCTTCATTAAATACTTTTCATCCCTATCCTCAGCCTCATAAAATCCCATTTTATGATATGCATGAAGTGCATTGTTATTGTCTTTTCTAACTTCGAGCAATATCTCCTGAATGTCCGTAGAAAGATGTTCTATGATATAATTTATTGTTTTTTGAGAGATCCCATGACCTTGATGGTTGGGGTTTACACAGACATAGGGTATATATAAAAATCTCTCTTCTCTATTGTAATAGCCAACAATTAAGGATATAATGTTAGATTCTGAAATAGTATAGTACATAGAGCCGTTATGGTACATTTTCAATATCCATTCATCCAGGTTAGGCATCTGTAACAGAGAAGGAACAAACCAGTTTGCAGAGGATATGATAAAATCTCTGAATTCGGTATATGCTAGAGGTTCTGTATGGATTGTTATACTCATATTTTAATCAATAATAATATGTACAAACTGGTCCATGTTTTCTATAACATTAAACATTTCTTCTTTCGAAGAATATTTGAGGATAAGTGTTCCCAATGCATCGCCAGCATCGCGGAAAGCATGAACATTGTCTCCACTTTTCAGTTCTGTTACACAATCTACCAGATTGTTTCTTGCAAAGTTTTCATCAAATGATATTTCTTTAAACCGTCCGGTCTGTTTGCTATGTAACATATAATTAGACCAATATCCTCGTGCAGGTGACATCTCTATTTCAGAGCAATCTTCTCCCAAAGCTGCTTTTATCACATATTTAACCATGTTGACTCCTGTTGCCAGTTCCGTAATCTGAGGTATTAAACTGCCACCGCTTCTGGCACCTAACTCCAGTATATACAATTTCCCGTTTTTGCCAAGAATAGCCTCGACATTATATGCGGTTGTCCCCATTTTTAGTTCAGAAATCAGACGCTGTATGTCCTTTTCTAGCTCTGTTATAATTTCAGGTTTCATTTGGAAAGGCCAGCATTCACCAAGTGGGGCGAAATCTTTGACAACTGAAGAACTGTAGTATTCGTTTCCAAAACAGTGGAATTTTAAAATTCCGTCTACGGAAAAGGCATCTCCTGATATCTGATATCCGTCCTTCTCTATGAATTCCTCAATAATAATGCGTTTTTCACGGGAATATGAGAGGGCATCTTCTATAAAGTCTTTTAGTTGATCTACGTTAGTCAGTTTATTGATGCCTTTACTTCCTGATGAATCGACAGGCTTTATCATAACAGGAAGGGTTAAATTCTTGATTTCTTCCAAAGCCTCCGTGTATGAAGTACATCCGACGTATTTGGGAACATTGAAATTATGTTCAGCCAGATATCGTCTGAATAAGTCTTTCTGAGAAAGAATTTCTACAGAAGTATAGGGGCTGGTAGGCAATCCTAGTTTCTCACAAACATAAGCAGCTGTAGGAGCTGCGGGATCTGAAGCATATGCAACGACGCCATCTACTTGAAGTCTTTTGGCTAACTCGTAAATAGCCTCCTTATCTGTTGTGCTGACATTATAATATTCGTGGGCATACTGATGTCCTGGGTTATTCGGCAAGTAATCGCAGGTGATTACATAATATCCCATTTTTACAGCTTCTTTAATCGCATAGACCTGATATAAAGAGCCTCCTAGCATTAAAACTTTTTTCATCTTATAAACTTTCGACAAATCGCTTAAGTCTTTGAATTCCTTCTTTAATTTTATATATATCTAATGTAAAAGCAATCCGGATAAAATCCTCGCAACAATCACCGTAAGTTATTCCAGGAACCACTGCTACCTGTTCTTTCTCTAAAAGGGCATATGCGAACTCCTCAGATTTTAATCCGGTAGATTTTATATTTAACATTGCATAAAAGGTTCCTTGTGGCGCATCGACTGTTATTGTTTTGATTTTGGCAACTTCTTCCAATAAAACATTTCGGCGGAGAGTGAATTCCTCAATCATACCAGCCGAATATTTCTCCGAATTTCTTAGTGCTTCTATTGCTGCATACTGAGACGGCAATGGAGCACAAGCAGCTATGTTCTCTTGAAACATTGTCATGACTGATATTAATTCTGAAGGTGCAGCTACATAACCCAAACGCCATCCGGTCATACAGAATTCTTTTGATAAACTATTGATAACAACAGTGCGTTCCTTCATCTTGTCGCATGTAACAATACTTTTGAAATGAGCATTATCATAAAGTAGTGTTTTGTATACCTCATCTGTTATTACTATCAAATCATTCTCAATAGCTATCTGTGCTATTTGTTGGATGGAGTCATCAGAAATTATCCGCCCGGAAGGGTTGCTGGGCGTATTTAAAATAATAGCTTTTGTTTTAGGAGTGATTGCCTTCCTTATATTTTCTATAGATATCGATAAGTCATTGGTGCTGACAGGAGCTGTGATAATGGGCTCTCCACTACACATACATACCATCTGTACATAGTTTATCCAATATGGAGCTGGTATAATGACTTCATCCCCTCTGTTTAGAATGGCTAGCAGGGTTAAATATAATCCTTCCATTCCCCCAACTGTAACCATAATCTCATTTGTCGGGTTGTATTCTATATTATATTGTAACTTGTATCTGGAAGATATTATTTCTCTTAATTCTAATAATCCGGCATTAGGGGAGTATCTTGTACGACCTTCCAGTATCGCTTTACAGCCAGCTTCTTTTATTTTATCGTGTGGATGTATATCCGGATCTCCCAATGTGAAGTCTATAACATTGTCATATTTTTGGGCCAAGTTAAATAGACGCCTTGTTAAGGAAGGGGATATAGAGTTTGTTATTTCTGATAATTGTATCATACTATTTCTTTATAATTTGGAGGATATACTCGACTTCATTTTCACTTAAAGCATGGTGCATTGGCAAGCAGATGACGTTATTGGACATTTGGGTTGCTATTGGCAGATTGTCAGGGTTAGCAGAATCTAATCCGCGATATGTTGAGAATGTACTGATTAGCGGATAGAAATAACGGCGTCCGAATACATTATGTTCCTTCATCTTAAAATAAAGTTCATCACGCGTCATTCCATATTCTTCAGCATTTATGAAAATTGGGAAATAAGAATAATTGTGGCGTACTCCTGGTATATCATTGAAAAAGGTTATCCCTTTAACACCTTGAAGTTCATCTCTATATCTTATGGCTACTTTGCGACGGGAATTGATTGCATGATCTACTTGCTTAAGGTTAAGTAATCCGTATGCAGCGCGTACCTCATCTACTTTACTATTAATACCGGGGGCTACAACTTCAGTTTCACTGGCAAAACCAAAGTTCTTTAGATAGTCGATGCGCTTTTTAGTCTGCTCGTCATGAACGACTAATGCTCCACCTTCCAAAGTATTGTAAACTTTCGTTGCATGAAAACTTAGAGTAGCCATATCTCCAAAGTTTAAAATGCTTTCCCCGTTTATTTCTACTCCAAAAGCATGAGCGGCATCATATATGACTTTTAATCCATATTTATTGGCAATTTCTTGAATCTCTTTCGTTTTACAAGGCTTCCCGTAAACGTGTACAGGCATGATAGCTGTAGTCCTGGGGGTAATGGCCGCTTCTATTTTACTAGGATCCAGATTACAGGTTTCTGGCTCAATGTCTACAAAAACAGGTTTGATTCCATTCCACCAAAGAGAATGTGTTGTTGCTACAAAGCTAAAGGGAGTAGTTATCACTTCACCGGTAATTCTCATTGCTTGTAAAGCGGTTATCAAAGGTAGAGTGCCGTTCGTAAACAAACTGAGATAGGGAACTTTAAGATACTTAGCTAATTCCTCTTCTAGCTTTTGATGGAAGTTGCCATTATTTGTCAGCATTTTGCTTTCCCATATTTCTTTTAATAAGAAAGTAAAATCTTCCAAAGAAGGCAGTAGGGGGGAAGTCACATATATAGGTTTGTCTATCATTGTAATTATGGATATTATTGGTCTATATAATAGTTGTTTAGGTTAATGACGTTATTGTCTTTGTCTCCATTAAGAACCGGGTTTCAGCTCCAATTTAATGATTTAAGACTTAAATTTCACAAAGATAGATAGATTCCAATACTTATCAAAATATATGTTTGGAATTTATCTAACTATTGTTGTATTGGAATTCTATCTGTTGTATCTTTGCATGATAATGAACTTATTTAATGATGCAAAGGTAATGAGACATGCTTTTTTAATTCTGGCCCATAATGAATTTCAAATATTGAAGATACTACTTTCTATGCTTGATGATGGGAGGAATGATATATATTTGCATATTGATAAGAAAGTCGTGCTCGGACCTTTAGAGCAAGATTTATTTCGGCTTGCAAAAGCTCGTCTTTTTGTACTTGAGCAACGTCTTGACGTAAGATGGGGTGATATTAGTGTGGTAAAGGCTGAACTGTTGTTACTTGAGACAGCCAGTATGAAAGGTCCTTATGATTATTATCATTTGTTGTCAGGAGTCGATTTGCCGATAAAGTCACAAGACTATATCCATCATTTCTTCGAGAAAAATAAGGGGTATGAGTTTGTGCCTTACTCTTGTGGTGAGGCTAATTTAAAAGATCTCGAAAGAAAGGTTTTTAAATATCATTTGTTCTGTCGTTATTATAAAATTCCACCTCGTATTTTTAAAAAGCAAGTACAATCTCTTCGAATAAACTTTTTAAAGTTGCAGGATTTCTTCCATTATAACCGACCTAAAGAAATTGAATTTAAAAAGGGTTCCAATTGGGTTAGTATTACGCATGAGTTGCTAACAATTATATTAGCTCAAAAGTCTTTTATTTTAAGGCGTTTTAAAAATGTTTGCTGTGGTGACGAAATATTTCTTCAATCTATATTGTGGAACTCAGAAAGGCGGAGTCATATTTATCCAGGTAGTGAGCAGTTGAATGCCGGACTTCGTGCAATTGATTGGGAACGGGGGAATCCTTATGTTTGGAAAATGGAGGATTTGCAATATTTATTAGAAACAGAGCATTTGTTTGCTCGAAAATTTGATTCGCAGAATATGGATGTTGTGATCAAAATAAGGGAGCTTTTTTCTTGAATGTATAAAGTGATGTGTGGTGGTAACTCATGAAGATGAATAGAGAAATTGCACCTTAGATATCATTCTATGATTTAATCAAATGGAGAAGTAACATTATTTATTTTTGTATATTTAGTTATACTTTTCTTTGCTGGTCTTACATATTATTTATAATATTGTACCGTTTTATAAGTCTTCTGTAGGTAGTTGGATCAAAATCAATAAAAGAGTATTGGATGATGTCTGTTTTTAATAAGCGTAGAGAGTTTGTTCGTTTCATATTGGTTGGTATTCTGGCAACTGCTACTCATTATGGTATTTATTTCTTTTTATGTGTACTGATGTTACCAGCTATTGCATATACTATTGGTTATGTTATTAGCTTTATTCTGAATTTTTACTTGTCTAATATATTCACCTTTAATACTAAGCCTACTGTTAGGAAAGGAATAGGATTTGGCATCAGTCATTTTGTCAATTATTTGTTGCATATCGGGCTGTTGTCGCTATTTATATGGATCGGAGTTCCCGAGAGATGGGCACCTCTTCCTGTGTTTGCATTAGTAGTACCGGTTAATTTCCTTCTTGTTCGTTTTGTTCTAAAATCTAAAAAAATATGAGTAAAGTTAGTGTTTTAATACCTGCATACAACGAGGAACTCTCTCTTCCGGAGCTCTATTCGAAGCTAAAAGAAATGATGGATTCTTATGCAGAATATGAGTGGGAGATTTTGTTTGTTAATGATGGCAGCCATGATAAAACATTGGAAGTTATTAAATTTTTGAGATCACAAGATGAGAGAATTAATTTTGTCGACCTGTCGCGCAATTTTGGAAAAGAAGTAGCAATGTTAGCTGGTTTCGATTATGCTACGGGCGATTGTCTGGTGATTATGGATGCTGACTTGCAACATCCTCCTCACTTAATCCCTGAAATGTTGAAATATTGGGAAGAAGGGTATGATGATGTATACGCAAAGCGAATAACCAGAGGCAAGGAGAGTTTGATGCGTAAGTATCTGTCCTTGTTATTCTATAAGCTATTACAGAAAACGACCCGTGTGGAGATTCTCCCGAATGTCGGTGATTTCAGACTGTTAGATCGTTGTTGTATAAACGCTTTAAAACAGCTACGTGAGAGCCAAAGATATACTAAAGGTATGTATTGCTGGATTGGATTTCGTAAGAAAGAGATCAAATTCGAGCAGGAAGATCGTGTTGCCGGTACATCTTCGTTTAACTTTTTCAGCCTTCTGAGTCTGGCTGTGGAAGGAGTGACTTCCTTCACAGTAGCTCCTTTACGTATTTCTACTTTTGCTGGAATTATAGTTTCCCTGGTTGCTTTCATATATATGTGCTTCATCATGTTTAAAACATTGATATGGGGCGAAGTAGTACAGGGTTTCCCTACTCTGATGGTCGTGATTCTTTTCTTAGGTGGTATACAATTGCTGTCCTTGGGAGTCATAGGGGAGTATATAGGACGTATTTTCAATGAAACAAAGAATCGTCCTACCTACATTGCAAGAGAATATAATGGTGTGAAACAATAACTAAGATTATGAGTAAAAAAACGGTTCGGATTGGTATTGGCGCATTTCTGTTGATAATAGGAAGTTTATTTTACCTGATGAATATGTACACTCCGATATGTGGAGATGATTATCTTTATTCATTCTATTTGACTCCTGTGGCAGCTAAGTCTTTCTTTGAAGGCGCATCGATAGGATTTGAGCAGAAGATATCATCATTTACCGATGTTATTTTTTCGCAATATAATCACTATTTTTATGTGAATGGGCGTACCATTCCTCATATTCTGGAGCAGTCGTTTGCCGGACTTTGGGGGGAGAATTGTTTTAATTTAATCAATGTATTCGCTTTTTTGTTACTTAATATGTTGGTTATATGGATTTCCGGAAAAAGAAATCTGACAAAATTCGGTTACTGGGTTGTTGCTGTTTTCTTTATATGGTTCTTATTGCCTTGCCCGGTTGATCTCTTTTTACTGATGAGTGGTGCTCTCAATTATACTTGGAGCGCCGTTCTTTGCTTGGCTTTTCTGCTTGTTTATAATAAAGTGCGGCAAATGGAAAGGGTGAATTGGGGAGTTGCTTTTCTTCTTTTTTTGCTGGGCGTCATTTCTGGTTGGACACATGAATCTTTGGTTATTGGCATTTCCGGGGCTTTGTTTATTATTTATTGTGTACAATATAATAAGAGGAAGCCTAAATCACCTGAAATAGCTTTGGTTGCCGGCTTTTGGCTTGGGACCTTGTTGTTGTGTTTATCGCCTGCTGCCCGCGGGCGCGCGTCGTTTGATCATCCTTCCATCTGGGAAACTTTCTTATTGATAATCGGTGAGCTTCGGGCATTTTATGTTCTTCTGTTTTTGCTGATATATACTTTTTTTCGTGAAAAGAGAAACAACAATAATCATACCCTGAGAAAGTTTTTCTATGATGATCAACTTTATTTTTATGTAATCTTAATTGAACTTGTTTTTAGCTTGGTTATAGGATTTCGAAATGTCCGGCAATTGTTTGGAATAGAGTTGTTTTCTGTTGTGATTTTAATCAAACTGATCAGTGGTCAGACTTCATTTAATGCGGTTTGGTGTAGAAGTGTATCAATTGTGGCAGCAAGTGCGATCGTTTTGCATATGGCATTTGTCATTCCATGCGCAAAACGTTCTCATGCGCAATTTCAGGATATAGTGACCACTTATCTCCACTCAGAAGACGGTGTTGTTTCTTTCAAATACGAAGAGTTTCCCTGTTGGGTTGATTCTTATGTCTGGCGATTCGGAGGATATGCGGGTTGGGAAGCTTTTTGTATTTCCGTTTATTATATGGGAGACAAAAAGCCAATGAAAGCTTTGCTGATTGATTAGTATTCATTTGTGATAATAGATGATTGCCAGTTAAGATGTTTTTCGGTAGTAATATTTTTTGCTGTGTATAAAAATTGTAAAAAGAAGTAGGATTTTGCATGTGTTCATATTAATAGCTCTATATTTGTACAATTAAACCTAAACCCTTTTACAGTTTACTTATGGAGCTATTGAAAAGTCATTTTTTTAAAATGAGAAAGGCTTATATTGAGTCGTTTATTATTCTTTTGTTTCTGTCCTGCTGTCCTTTCATTGTTTCTTCCTGTCACGAGGAAGAGAAAGAGGAGATACCTGAATCTCCTTTTGACGAAGAAGATATTCAACACGAACAAGATCTGAATGCTTATTTGGGGAAAAGCTATTCGTGTAAAATTTCTCAGGTCTCAGTAATGGAATCTTCCGTTTGCGTTACTGGTGAATCTTTTTAGGTGAGATTCCTCCTTATTTGGATATCATAGATGTGAAGAAGGCTCCTTATAAGTTGAAGTTGGAAGATTCATCTTTTGAAATTAAGTTAGAGCGCTATGTAGAAAGGGATGGAGCATTATATGACCGTCTTTTGTCAAAGTGGGCTATTTATAAAGAGGGAGTAGAAAGAGACCAGCTGGTTTCTCATGCGCATCAAGCGGATGAAATTCATGCGTTTCAGAATCTTCCGGCTATCAAACTGACTTCAAAGAAAGGGTTGGGTGGAATTATTCCTAACCAATATATATCGGATTTTACTTTGTTGGGGATAAGTAGTGCTACGATTAATGTTTGTATCACTCAGTTTATGCATCTGACGCCAAGAGCGGGAGATATTGCGCATACTTATGGGGGAAGAACCTATTATATGGATGAAGGTTACCTCAAGACTGTGCTTGACGTTCCTCTTTTAGAAGCAGCCAAACGGAATATTGCTGTTGCTGCCATCATTCTTGTCGAACCGGCAGCTAAATGCGTAGACCCTGACTTGGGGGCATTGCTGCAACATCCGGATTATGAAAGAGGGGTTTATACAATGCCTAATATGACTACTCTGGAATCGGTAAATTGTTATGCGGCAGCATTTGATTTTCTGGCGAAAAGATATTGTACGGCGGACAATCGCTACGGGCGCATAGCTCATTGGATTATGCATAATGAGGTAGACGGCTGTATAGACTGGACAAATATGGGAGTAAAACCTCTTACAGTATTTACGGATACCTATATAAAATCAATGCGTATATGTTATAATATAGTACGCCAATATGATAAACAGGCAGAGGTTTTGGGCTCCTTTACACATTCTTGGACACAGATAGCGAATGTGGGATGGTGGCTCTATACAAGCAAGGAAATCATTGATTTGTTGAATGTTTATAGTCGGGTAGAAGGGGACTTTCAGTGGGGATTAGCTTATCATAGCTATTCTCAGGATTTGACGAATCCATGTGTTTGGATTGATCCGAACGCAACGTTTTCCATGGATACCCAATTTATTACGTTTAAGAATCTGGAAGTTCTGAGTAAGTGGGCGCTTACCAAAGAAAATAAATATAAGGGGACTATTAAGCGCTCTGTTTGGCTTTCTGAGGCTGGAGTAAATTCTCCTACTTATTCGGATGAAGATTTTCAGAAGCAAGCGGCTAGTTTAGCTTTCGCCTGGAAGAAAATCAATGCATTGGAAGGGATTGATGGGCTACAATGGCATAATTGGTTTGATCATCCGGGAGACGGAGCTTGCTTCGGATTGCGTAAATACTTGGATGAATCTTACAGAGGGGAAGCCAAACCTGTGTGGGAAGTTTATCGAAAAGCAGGCACAAATGAAGAAGATGAATACTTCGAACAATTCTTACCTTTAATTGGAATTCCTGATTGGAATATTATTGAGAATTTTTAATCAACGACATTATTAACTAAAAACTGAAATTATGGAAAATTTGAAAGCTTTCTTTACGAGAAGGCCTGAACGCCTGTTAGGGCGATGTGGCATGTTGTTTTTAATGGCATTTTTTGTGATGAACTTGTCTTCCTGTAATGATGATTTTATTGAAGACGATGGAGGAGAAGTTATTCCTCCTGAGGAAATTGTTATCCCGCCTGTTTATATGTTATTGGATGGGCCCTATAAGTCGGGAGTAACGTTAACTCAGAATGAAGACAGTAGTTATACGATAGAAACTACTAATGGTGATCCTTGGGCGACTGCCGGTTTGTTTAAAGAAGATGTTCCCGAAGAATGTAATGTTCTTGAATTTGAATATCAGACGGAAATGGGGATGAGTAACCTAGAACTCTTTTTTGCTGATGCAAAAAATGGGATTGATGCTACTCATAGCATGAGTGCGGGAACCGTTCCTGCTTCTACGGAATGGGCTTCATTCAGCGTTCGTCTAAAGAAATATAGACAGGAGTTTGATTGGGGAAAAGTGAAAGATTATCTGCGTCTGGATTTTGGAGACCAGCCTAATAATATCATACAAATGCGTAATATATGCCTACGTACAATGAATGATGAGGAAAAACAGGCGGAAGAGGACGAGAATAATGAAGCACTTAATAAAGAGAAGTACGAACAAGGAATTAAAGATTATCTGAATAAAGAATATGATTGCCATGTAACTGATGTAGTGGTAGGAGAGAGTACGATCAGTATTCAAGGTAACTATACGGGAGAAGGTACTTTCTTCTTGGGAGAGATTCCTCCATTTGTGGATATGTTCAAAGTAGAAAAGGTGGAAAATAAAACACCTTTATCAAACGGCTCTTTTAACGTTCAGTTGGATAGATATGTTACTATAGGTGACTATAAGTATGATCGTTTATTGTCTAAGTGGGCTATATACAAAGAAGGAGCTTCCAAGGATGAGATTGTTTCTCATGCCCGCTATGCGAACGTGGATAAAATACACGTAAAACAAAGTGTTGAGGCTATTCCTTTAAAATCTAAGAAGGGGTTGGGAGGATTGATAAACCATGGATTCCTTGCATCTGATTTGGATGCTTTAGATATTGCTAGTGCCACCATCAACATTCCTATCTCTCATTTCATGCATCTTTCTCAACAAGAAGGAGATATTCCGCATACTTACGGTGGCAGGACATATTATTTTAATGAGGGATATATGAAGAGTTCATTTGATGCTGTGTTGGAGCAAACGAGTAAACGTGGAATCTCAGTAGCAGGTATTTTGTTGGTTCCTCCTACTGGGGATGCCGGTACTCTTTTGAAACATCCGGATTTTAATGGTATAGCTCCTTATACAATGCCCAATATGACCACAATAGAGTCTACAAATTGTTACGCTGCAGCACTTGACTTCCTGGCAAAAAGATATAGTGCTCCTAATATGCGCATAGCGCACTGGATTATACATAACGAAGTGGATGGAGGAAGTCATTGGACCAATATGGGTGACAAACCGATTGCTACGTTTATGGATACTTATCTCCGTTCGATGCGTATGTGCTATAATATTGCGCATCAATATGACCAGCACTCAGAAGTCTTTATCTCTTTCTCGCATGGATGGAATATCGCTGCCGGTGGCGGTTGGTATAAAGTAAGAGATATGCTCGACTTTATGAATCAGTTCAGTGAAAGCGAAGGTGATTTCTTCTGGTCATTGGCGTGTCATAGTTACCCGGCTCAGTTAGGTAACCCGTGTACTTGGGATGATGAACAGGCAACTTATTCTATGGATACGGAATATGTGACCTTGAAAAATTTGGAAGTGTTGGATAAGTGGGTGAAAACATCCCGAAATCAATATAAAGGAACTATCAGACGTTCTGTATGGCTTTCTGAAGCGGGCACATGTTCGCCATCTTATGAAGATGATGATTTGCAGGATCAGGCTGCCGGATTTGCTTATGGTTGGAAGAAGATTAACAATTTGGACGGTATTAATGGCATACAATGGCATAGTTGGTTTGACCATTTGGGAGATGGTGCTTGTTTGGGATTGCGTAAGTATGCCGATGCACCTCATAATGGTGAAGCCAAGCCTGTATGGACAACCTATCAAAAAGCGGATACAGATGAAGAAGATGATTATTTTGAACAGTATTTATCTCGAATAGGGATTGATAGTTGGGAAGGAATTATTCAAGATATTCCATAAGCGATATTAGGTAAAAGAGGAAGCTCATTTGTGCTTCCTCTTTGGGTGTTGTGATTATATCTAAGTCTGCTATAAAAGAATTTTTTTAGTCTCACGGTCTCACTACTTTTGCATAATCACCTAATAACTAGGATATTATAGAATGAGAGATACTTTTTACAGAGGTATCTCTCATTCTTTTCTCACTGGAATTACCCTATTTTACCCTATCTCTCATTCTATTTTACAACTATTTCCCATAATGTCCTGGACACGGCACATAAATCGGTTGCGTACGAATTCCGATATTCTGCAAAGAACCTTCTTCTTTCAACCTGCGAATATGGCGCGCCGCCATACTGTGTGTGAATTGGCAAAGTGACTGCATATCAGAGCGGGTCAAAACCGTATGCGTAGCGAAGTACCCAGTTAATTTTTTGTCTATTTCTTCCTGGGAGAGGGTAGCCGAGTGGGGTTTATACTTTGAGCGTTGTGCATGCATATCTATAAGCTCACCTTTTAAATCTCTGTCCGCCAAGAAACTGACCGATTTAAACTTCACTTTGTCAGCGTGTGCGGCCATGGAATGTATCGGCTCTGTTGCTTGTAATGTGATCTGAAAATAGCCGACCCCGTCAAGATGTACTCTTTGCCCTTCGCGTAAGTGGTTGCCCATGCACCGACTGAGTTCCATTAACATTGCTTCCACTTCGGCCTTGCCAAAGGTAGTTGCCGAGTGAATTTCGGCTGCCAGTCTTTGGGTAGTCACGTGTTGAAAATTCACGACTCTGGGATGATAACTTGTTTCCCCCTCTTCTTCTCCCTGAACGGGATTCTTATAAAATTCGAATTGTACTGCCATCTTAATTGTTGTTTATCTGTTGTTTATATATGGTGTTACTTATCTCTTCTGCATTTAAAGCCTTTATCTGCGTGTCATCTTACTGACATCTTCATCGTTCTACCCGGGTGAACCGATCATTGCACCTTCGAGAACGTATCTGTGTACCTGGGTGAACAGGTCGGTTCACCCGGGTAGTATGATGAATAACGTCTTTCAAAGATACAACAATAATAGTTGTAAAACAAGCAATTATAGGATTGTTTGCATGATAATGAATGGTAAAATATATGCGCCTTAAAGTACTTCTAAAAGGAGAAATGTATAGGTCTGAAATTAAATAATGGAAGTTGGAAAGCAGAATGAGAGATAATCAAAAAAGGTGAGAGACAGGTTAGAAGAGAGTAATTTCAGTGGGGAAATGATGAGAGATACCTCTGTAAAAAGTATCTCTCATCCTATAATATATTAATTATTTGGTGATTATGTAAAAGTAGTGAGACCGTGAGACTAAAATCTATTTTTTCTTTTCTAGTAGAAGGAGAGGAGATGGGAATGAAACTTATGATCAGAAACTTGTTTACATAGAATGTTTACAGTACTTTTGTGCAAAATATATATTGCCCTACACACGCAAGCAGGACAAACAGCGAAAGAAAAAATGAGAATAACACAAGTGAGAGACGATGGCAAAGTAAATACGATGCGTACGTTGAAGATTGAACAGCTCGTAGAGCAGATGAAAAAGGAAACTAAAGCACAACTGGTCTCTAATATGAGAGAAGTCCTGCCTTATATACTTCCCGGTGATAAAAATGATTATATAGAGAGGGTCCCGAAGATACTTCCGGCGGCAGCTTTTGTCAGAAAAAACGGGGTGATGGCGATGGCCGAATATAATGGAATCGTTATGCTTCAGGTCAACGGGTTGTCCGGACGTATGGAAGCTGATGAGGTGAAGGAGTGTGTGAAGGAACTGCCTCAGACGTATCTTGCTTTTATCGGTTCTTCAGGAAAGTCTGTAAAGATATGGGTTCGTTTTACGTATCCCGACAATCGTCTGCCTGATAATCGCGAACAGGCGGAAGTCTTTCATGCGCATGCTTATCGTCTGGCTGTGAAATATTACCAGCCCCAACTCCCGTTTGATATCGAATTAAGAGAGCCTTCGCTGGAACAGTATTGCCGGCTGACTTTCGATCCAGAGCTGTATTTTAATCCCGAAGCCATGCCTGTTTATCTGAAACAGCCAGCATCTTTGCCGGGGGAAACCACCTATCGAGAGCAGGTACAGGCGCAGGCTTCTCCTTTACAGCGGCTTGTTCCCGGATATGATAGTTACGAAGCACTTTCTGTTCTTTTTGAAGCAGCATTTGCCCGGGCATTGGCCGAGCAAAAAGGATACCGCCCAGGCGATGATATACACTCATTGCTTGTTTGTCTGGCTGAGCAGTGTTTTCGTGCCGGTATTCCACAGGAAGACACCGTGCGATGGGCACGTGCTCATTATCGTTTACCGAAAGATGAATTCCTGATTCGCGAGACGGTGAAGAACGTGTATGGTACGTGCGAGGGTTTTGCCGATAAAAGTAGTTTGCTGCCGGAGCAATTGTTTGTCATGCAGACAGATGAGTTTATGAAACGCCGCTATGAGTTTCGTTTCAATATGCTGACTTCGAGCGTGGAATACCGTGAGCGGAACAGCTTCAACTTTTATTTTCGCCCCATAGACAAACGGGTGATGGCAAGTATTACGATGAATGCGATGTATGAGGGCATCAAACTTTGGGATAAGGATGTGGTCCGATATCTGAATTCCGATCATGTTCCCGTTTATCACCCTGTCGAGGAATTTCTTTATGATCTTCCCCATTGGGACGGTAAAGACCACATCCGTGATCTGGCTGAAAGAGTTCCTTGTGATAATCCTCATTGGGGACAACTTTTTCGTCGTTGGTTTCTCAGTACAGTGGCGCACTGGCGTGGAGTTGACAAAAATCATGCGAACAGTACTTCACCTATTCTAATCGGTCCGCAGGCTTATCGTAAGTCTACCTTTTGCCGTCTGATTCTGCCTCCGTGTTTGCAGGCGTATTATACGGACAGCATTGACTTTAGCCGTAAAAGGGACGCCGAGTTGTATCTGAATCGTTTTCTTCTTATCAATATGGATGAGTTTGATCAGATAGGTGTCAATCAGCAGTCATTCCTTAAACATATTTTGCAAAAACCGGTTGTTAATACCCGTCGCCCGAATGCGTCAGCTGTGGAATCACTCCGCCGGTATGCTTCTTTTATCGGGACGAGTAATCATAAAGACTTACTGACAGACACTTCCGGTAGTCGCCGTTTTATCGGCGTCGAAGTGACGGGAGTGATTGATGTGGTGCGTCCCATTGATTATGAGCAGCTTTATGCACAAGCAATGACGGCGCTTTATAAAAATGAACGGTATTGGTTTGATGAAGAAGAGGAAGCTATTATGACGGAGTCTAATCAGGAGTTTGAGCAGTCTCCTGCGATCGAGCAATTGTTTCAGGTCTATTATCGGGCGGCGGCCGACGAAGAGGCAGGAGAATGGTTGCTTGCTGCGGATTTGCTACAACGAATACAGAAGGCTAGTAAGATGAAGTTTTCACCTCGGCAAGTATCTTATTTGGGGCGTATTCTGCAAAAGTTGGGAGTGAAATCGTACCGGAGATCTCATGGGGTTTATTATCATGTGGTGCCCATATCTTTTGATAATGAGTAGTGTTGGAGTGAAATAGACGAATAAATGGTCAAGAAGGTGGCTATTATATAATTCGTATTAATTATTGAAAGAAACCTTCAACTGTTAGACAGTTTTATTGTATCTTTGCAGCCTTAACTTATTTTATTTCAAATAATGAAGGAATTTTTGCAACTGATGCGACGTTTTGTGTCGCCATATAAGAAGTATATCGGATGGGCTATTTTGCTGAATATCTTGTCAGCTGTATTCAATGTGTTTTCATTTACTTTGTTAATTCCGATTCTGGATATTTTGTTTAAAACAGGAGAGAATAATAAGGTTTATGAGTATATGGAATGGGGAACTGCCGGTTTTAAAGATGTTGCGATAAATAATTTCTATTATTATGTTTCCCAAATGATTCAGGATAATGGTCCTACTACTGCTTTGATTTTTCTGGGACTGTTTCTGGCTTTGATGACTTTATTTAAAACGTCCTGTTATTTTGCATCTTCAGCTGTGATGATTCCATTGCGTACAGGAGTTGTCAGGGATATCCGTATCATGGTATATGCGAAGGTAATGCGTTTGCCGATGGGCTTTTTCTCAGAGGAGAGAAAAGGAGATATTATAGCTCGTATGAGTGGTGATGTGGGAGAGGTGGAAAACTCTATTACCAGTTCATTGGACATGTTGATAAAGAGCCCTATCATGATTATATTGTATTTTATAACATTGATTGCTACCAGTTGGAAGTTAACTCTTTTCACCGTTTTGGTATTGCCGGCTATGGGCTGGCTGATGGGTAAGGTCGGAAGAAAACTAAAGCGTCAATCACTGGAGGCACAAGGTAAGTGGAGTGATACAATGTCTCAGTTGGAAGAAACATTGGGTGGTTTGCGTATTATCAAAGCGTTTATTGCAGAGGACAGAATGATAAATCGTTTTACGAGGTGCAGTAATGAGCTTCGTGATGCAGTCAACAAAGTGGCTATGCGACAAGCTTTGGCTCATCCGATGAGTGAGTTCTTGGGAACAATTCTGATTGTATCTGTATTATGGTTTGGTGGTGCTTTGATTTTAGGGCATAATTCGTCATTGACTGCACCGACGTTTATATTTTATATGGTTATTCTTTATAGCGTGATAAATCCGTTGAAAGACTTTGCCAAGGCTGGTTATAATATCCCTAAGGGGCTTGCTTCTATGGAACGCGTGGACAAAATATTGAAGGCTGAAAATAATATTAAAGAAATTCCTAATCCGAAACCATTGACTGGAATGAATGATCGGATTGAGTTTAAAGATATAAGCTTTAGCTATGATGGTAAAAGAGAAGTGTTGAAACATGTGAACTTAACAGTGCCAAAGGGAAAGACAGTTGCTTTGGTAGGACAGTCAGGCTCAGGAAAATCGACGCTCGTAGATTTATTGCCACGTTATCATGATGTGCAAGGAGGAGATATCACCATCGATGGTACAAGTATTAAAGATGTACGTATTGCCGATTTGCGCAGTTTGATTGGCAATGTAAATCAAGAAGCCATTCTTTTTAATGATACATTTTTCAATAATATTGCTTTTGGCGTAGAAAATGCAACTATGGAACAAGTCATAGAGGCCGCTAAGATTGCCAATGCCCATGATTTTATTATGGAAAAGCCGGAAGGATATAATACAAATATCGGTGACCGTGGCGGCAAACTTTCCGGTGGACAGAGACAGCGTGTCAGCATCGCCCGTGCTATTCTGAAGAATCCTCCCATCCTGATTCTGGATGAGGCTACTTCTGCACTGGATACTGAATCGGAACGTTTGGTACAAGAAGCATTGGAGAGATTGATGAAGACGCGTACCACGATTGCAATTGCTCACCGTCTTTCTACTATCAAAAATGCGGATGAGATTTGTGTGCTCTATGAAGGGGAAATCGTAGAGCGTGGACGTCATGAAGAATTATTGGAATTAGATGGTTATTATAAAAGACTAAACGATATGCAAGCATTATAGGCTGTGGCTGCATATTTGCAGCAACTCACAGCAACAAACGTAAACTAGACTAATATTGGAATGATTTTATTAAGTTTTGACATTGAGGAATTTGATGTGCCCAAAGAACATCAGGTGGACATATCAATGGAAGAGCAAATTAAAGTTTCTGTAGAGGGGACTACCCGAATTTTGGATTGCTTGGAACGGAATCAGGTAAAAGCGACCTTTTTCTGTACGGCAAATTTTGCTCTTCATGCTCCTGATATAATAAAGCGCATTCAGGAGGGAGGTCACGAGATTGCTTCTCATGGCTTCTATCATTGGACCTTTAAAGTAGAAGATCTGAAAAGTTCGAAGGATCAGTTGGAGGAAATCACCGGAACCAAAGTTTATGGCTATCGGCAGGCACGCATGATGCCTGTGTCGGAAAAAGCTGTATATGAGGCGGGGTATATATATAATTCTTCCTTGAATCCGACATTTATCCCGGGAAGATATATGCGGCTTTCTACTCCCCGTACTCCTTTTATAAAAGACCGTGTGATGCAGATGCCGGCATCAGTTACTCCTTTGCTGCGTTTCCCTTTATTTTGGCTTTCATGTCATAATTTGCCCGCTTCACTTTATCGTTGGTTGTGTAAATACACTCATCGGCATGATGGATATTTTGTGACATACTTTCATCCGTGGGAATTTTATCCGTTAAATGAACATCCGGAATGGAAACTGCCATTTATTATAAGGAATCATGCAGGAGAAGGAATGGAAAAAAGGCTGGATGCTTTCATTCGATATTTTAGGAAAAAGAATGTTAGTCTTGGTCGTTTTATAGATTATATAAAACTAAACAAGGATATAATAAAATGAAAAATATAATAAGATTTATACTAAGGTTAGTGCAAAATCCTATTGTATTAGCAATTTTGTGGTTTGGGGTGGCTATCAGGGGATTTTGGGTAAGCTGGACAGAAGGACTTGCAAATAACTACTTGATATTTTCCCGTTCATTTTTTCATACTTTGGAGCAAACGCCTTTATATGTAGAATATCCTAAAGAATATTTTGATTTATTTCTATATGGCATTCCTTTTACTTTATTGATTGCTCCTTTTTCAATCATGCCAACAATGGTGGGCTCTGCTTTGTGGAGTTTGTGTAATGCTCTTTTATTGTACTTTGCTATAAAGAAGTTAGAATTTGAAAAATGGAAAACTGCCATTATCATTTGGTTGTCATATAATGGCTTATATTTATCTGTTGTGACTCAGCAGTATAATGCAGCAGTAGCCGCTTTCATTCTTTTTACTTTTATTCTTGTCGAGAGAAAAAAAGATTTTTGGGCTGCATTGATGATTGTTTTAGGCACATTAACCAAAATTTATGGGGTTGTGGGGTTGGCTTTTTTCCTTTTCTCTAAAAGAAAATTATATTTTCTGTGGGGAATTCTATTTTGGGCATTCGTTCTATTTGTAGTTCCAATGTTTTATACTTCTCCACAATATGTATTTGATTCTTATAAAGAATGGATTAGTATTCTTGTAGTTAAGGATGATGTTAATGAGTTGAGCTTTTATCAGAATATCTCTTTATTAGGAATGGTTCGAAAGATTACTCATGCTGTTGAATATAGTGATATGTGGCTGATAATTCCTGGAATTGTTTTATTCTTATTACCTTATTTTCGTATTGGACAATACGAGAATAGAAATTTTCGGCTTTCGTTTTTGGCATCAGTTCTGTTATTTATGGTCTTGTTTAGTACGGGAACGGAAGAATGTGGATATGTGGGAGCTCTAATTGGTGTGGGTATATGGTATGTAAGTACGCCAACGTATAAAAAATCGTTTGTGCTGAATACATGCTTATTGCTATTCTGTTTTGCGTTGACGGCAGCGTCTTCAAGCAGTATTCTTTTTTCAAAACATTTCAGGACTGAATACATAACTTCATTTGCACTTAAAGCTCTCCCATGTGCTATTATTTGGTTTAAAGTCATCTGGGAACAATTAACTCAGGACTATACATCAAGAACCCCAACTCCTTTTCTACATAAAAAAGATGATGAACGGATTGATGTCATATTGCCCTGTTATAATCCTCATGAAGGATGGGAGCAGCAACTGATTGAAAAACATAAAGAGTTGGAAGGGATGCTGAACGGGTACAATATTCGCTTTATCGTAGTAAATGATGGTTCCAAACGCGGATTTACGGAAGAAGCTGTACTTCGTTTGACAAATAACTTACCCAACACTATCATTGTAGACAATAAGATAAATCAAGGGAAAGGAGCTGCTGTTCGTGATGGTATAGCACATTCTGATTCAGAGCTGGCTCTTTATACAGATTATGATTTTCCATATAAGATTGAGTCTGTTTGTCAGGTGATTAAATATCTTGAGGAAGGGTATGATGTAGTTGTAGCAAATCGTAATCATACGTATTATTCACAACTTTCTACCCGTAGAAAGTTGGCGAGTCATGCTTCACGTTTCTTGAACTTTATGCTGTTAGGGCTGACCCACACAGATACGCAGGGGGGATTAAAGGGGTTTAACTGTAAGGGAAAAGCTTTTCTTGCGTCCACTCGTATTAAACAGTTCTTATTTGATACGGAGTTTATATATAAGGCTTCTCTTGATGATACCACCTTCATCAAAGAGGTTCCTGTAGACTTAAGAGGCGAAGTGATGTTGCCTGATATGAAAAAGGGGGTATTTGTAAATGAACTAAAAAACTTATTGATGATATGTTGGAGAGGTTGAAAGGATATGTGCAGAATCCCGTCTTTCTATTCATCTTGTGGATGGGAGTAGGATTAGCTTGCAGTTTATCATTGATGATGAAGGGGGTATATAGCAATTATGTTATATTTAGCCAGTCTTTTTGGCATGCGATATCTTCTTCTCCTTTATATGTAGAATATCTTCAGGAACAGAAAGATTTTTTTCTGTATGGTATTTCTTTCACTGCATTGATTTCTCCTTTTGCGGTTCTTCCCAGACCCTTGGGGATGGTCTTTTGGTGTCTGGTGAATTGTGGTTTCCTTTATTATGCTATCAGCAAGTTAGATTTGAAAAAGTGGCAATTTGCTGTTGTTATATTAGTTTCTGTAAATGACGTTTTTACAGCTGTTTTGTCTCAGCAATATAGCATAGGTATTACCGCTATGATTATATTCTCGTATGTGCTGATTGAGAAAGAAAAGGATTTTTGGTCTGCTTTGATGATTGTATTTGGGACTATGACCAAACTTTATGGGATAGTCGGACTGGCTTTCTTTTTATTCTCGAAACATAAAATGAAACTCGTCGGTGGATTAGTCTTTTGGGCAGTGATCGTTTTTCTGCTTCCGATGCTCTATGCTTCTCCGGAATATGTCGTTCATTCGTATAAGGAATGGTTCGATGTGCTTGTCTATAAGAATGGGCTGAATCAGTTTAGCATCAATCAAAACATATCTTTGCTGGGTATGTTACATCGGATAACGGGAGCCTCATTCAGCGATTTATGGATAATCGTGCCCGGAATGATTTTGTTTGCCCTTCCTTATTTACGCATCCGGCAATATCAATATGAATCTTTCAGATTCTTATTTTTGTCTTCTGCGCTTTTGTTTATGGTACTGTTCAGTACCGGAACGGAAACTTATGGCTATCTGACTGCTATGGTTGCTGTTGGAGTCTGGTATGTAAAGACACCGACAAAAGCTGCCACACCGATATTGAATCTGTCATTGCTTATATTCTGTATTCTACTGACTTCTTTGTCTACTACCGATCTTTTTCCAAGATTTATAAGAGCGGAATATGTGAAACCTTATGCTCTGAAGGCTCTGCCTTGTACCTTGATATGGCTGAAAATAGTGTGGGAACAACTGACTCAGGACTTTGCGCGTCCATCTGACTGAATGAAAATGAAACATCTGAACTGAACTATAAAACTACTTACTAATGGAAATTGTAAAATCAGTATTTCAATCGAAGAGTAAACGCTACCAGTTTATTCGTTATTGCACGGTGGGAACGTTGGCCGCCGGAATACATTATGGGGTTTATTATCTGTTGCAGGAATACGAAATGACCAACTTGAATATTGCCTACACGATAGGCTATGTGACGAGTTTTATCTGTAATTTCTTTCTGACTTCTTATTTCACGTTCCGTAGCAACCCTTCTTTGAAAAGGGCTTTGGGATTTGGAGGCAGCCATTTGGTGAACTATCTGATACATATGGGATTGTTCAATTTGTTCCTCTATTTGAATGTAGATCAGGAGATAGCTCCCTTGTGTGTACTCGCTGTGGCTGTTCCCGCTAATTTTCTGATGCTCCGCTTTGTGTTTAAACATAAGAAGGAACAGGCTGCTGATCAAGTCGCAGAATAGACTTCCCGGCTATTATTTTCTGCCGAAGTCTGCCGGAATCTCTCCCCACACTTTGGTTTCCCATTTAAGAATACGGGTGGTGTAAGTGTTCTCCCTGAGCCACTTCTCTGCCCGTTCTATCACTGTGAAGAGTTCTTCAGTCTCTTCATTCCGCGGAAGTTTGGTTTTGCATTTTTTCTGTCGCACCCAGCTGATGGCATTCACGCTGTCGCTATAAATGGGCATATCAAATCCTTTCTGTTTCAGCAACGCCAGTCCGTGCACGATGGCCAGAAACTCTCCGATATTGTTTGTACCTTTCATCGGGCCGAAATGAAAAATTTCTTGGCGGCTTGCCACGTGTACTCCCCGATACTCCATCGGACCGGGATTGCCACTGCACGCAGCATCGACTGCCAGACTATTGTCAATGACGGAAGCAGGCAGTGTATCGGAACCGGTTCGGGCAGCTTCCGTTTTTTTCTTCGCATTCTTGCCGATGTAGGCGTAAGGTGACGAGGCCAGTGCACGTTCCGCCTCTTCGCGGGTGTCGAACGATTTGTACTTTGCACCTTCATAACCCTTGATCTGGAGCTGGCAATCCGTCCAGGAAGCATATACTCCCGGCGTCACTCCTTCCCATACTACGTAGAACTTTTCTTTAGCCATTTTCTGATAATGAATGATTATGTCAACAGCATTGACGGTGCGAAGGTACAAATATATTCCGGAATCGAACAAGTTGGCAGAGAAGCTTGTTCTAATTTATAAGGAGTTTAAGAAAATAAAATTAAGAAAGGAGCCATTATGGAAAGAACTTTTAGTGAAGCTTTGAAGAATCGTCGGACTTATTATTCGATTACCGACCAGTCACCTATTCCGGATCAGGAGATAGAATGCATTATCAATCTGGCTGTGAGACACGTGCCGTCGGCATTCAATTCTCAGTCTACCCGTGTGGTGCTTCTTTTGGGCAAATCTCATAAAAAGTTATGGAACATTGTAAAAGATGCGTTGAGGAAGATTGTGCCGGGAGAAGCGTTTGCGAAAACCGAAGAAAAGATTGACAATTCCTTTGCCTGTGGATATGGTACGGTGTTGTTCTTTGAAGATCAGAAGGTGGTGAAGGGGCTTCAGGAAGCTTTCCCGTCTTATCAGGAGAATTTCCCTGGATGGTCATTACAAACCTCAGCGATGCATCAGCTGGCTGTTTGGGTCATGCTTGAAGATGTGGGCTTCGGTGCTTCCTTGCAACATTATAATCCGTTGATTGATGATGAGGTGCGTCGGGCATGGAATTTGCCTGCACATTGGCATCTGATTGCGGAAATGCCGTTTGGAGTGCCCGTCAATAAGCCGGGAGAAAAAGAGTTCCAGCCACTGGAAGAACGGATAAAAGTTTTTAAATAATAGAGAATCATTCTTCATTATTTATTAAATGATTAATTTTGTGAGCAAAATTAATCATTTATGGTTCGTATCTTCCTTACCGGCTATATGGGTGCCGGAAAAACTACTTTGGGCAAGGCTTTTGCCCGCAAACTGAATGTCCCGTTCATTGATCTGGACTGGTATATCGAAGAACGTTTTCATAAAACTGTCGGAGAACTATTCACGGAACGGGGGGAAGCCGGATTTCGTGAGTTGGAAAGAAATATGCTTCATGAGGTAGCTGAGTTTGAGAACGTCGTTATCTCTACAGGCGGGGGAGCACCCTGCTTTTATGACAATATGGAGTTTATGAACCGGACGGGGAAAACCGTTTTCTTGAATGTACATCCCGATGTGCTGTTCAGACGCTTGCGTATTGCCAAGCAGCAACGTCCCATTCTTCAGGGAAAGGAAGATGATGAATTAATGGATTTCATCATTCAGGCGCTTGAAAAGCGTGCACCTTTTTATACGCAGGCGCAATATATCTTTAATGCGGACGAACTGGAAGACCGCTGGCAGATTGAATCGTCTGTGCAACGCCTGCAGGAACTGCTGGAAATATAAATTAAGACCGGTTATATAGACCAATTGAAAGAAATAATATCCAATTAATTGGCAGCCTGTAGATAAATCTGTATTTTTGCCATCCAATTATTTACTAAAAACACTGAATAACAGAAAATGAGAAAGTGGCGTATTGAAGATTCTGAAGAACTCTACAACATTACGGGTTGGGGTACTTCGTACTTTAGTATTAATGACGCAGGTCATGTTGTTGTTACACCGCGGAGAGATGGAGTGACCGTCGACCTGAAGGAACTGGTTGACGAGTTACAATTGCGGGATGTGGCATCTCCCATGCTGTTGCGTTTCCCGGATATTCTGGACAACCGTATTGAAAAGATGTCTTCCTGTTTTAAGCAGGCTGCCGAAGAGTACGGTTATAAAGCCGAGAATTTTATCATCTATCCCATTAAGGTCAACCAGATGCGTCCTGTGGTAGAAGAGATTATCAGCCACGGAAAGAAATTCAATCTCGGACTGGAAGCCGGTTCCAAACCGGAACTTCATGCGGTGATTGCCGTCAATACGGATTCTGACTCATTGATTGTTTGTAACGGCTATAAAGACGAAAGTTATATCGAACTGGCACTCCTTGCCCAAAAGATGGGCAAACGTATCTTCCTCGTAGTAGAGAAGATGAACGAACTGAAACTGATAGCCAAAATGGCGAAGCAGTTGAATGTGCAGCCCAATATCGGTATTCGTATTAAACTGGCTTCTTCCGGCAGTGGAAAATGGGAAGAATCGGGCGGTGATGCCAGCAAGTTCGGTCTGACTTCCAGCGAACTGCTCGAAGCGCTTGACTTTATGGAAAGCAAGGGCTTGAAAGATTGCCTGAAACTGATTCATTTCCATATTGGCAGCCAGGTGACGAAGATTCGTCGCATTAAGACGGCTTTGCGCGAAGCTTCTCAATTTTACGTGCAGCTTCACTCTATGGGATTCAATGTGGAGTTTGTGGACATCGGCGGCGGACTGGGCGTTGATTATGACGGAACCCGTTCTTCCAATAGTGAAGGTAGTGTAAACTATTCTATTCAGGAATATGTGAATGACTCCATTTCTACATTGGTAGATGTCAGCGATAAAAACGGCATCCCGCATCCGAACATCATTACCGAGAGCGGACGGGCATTGACGGCTCATCACTCTGTCTTGATCTTCGAGGTGCTCGAAACAGCTACTCTTCCGGAATGGGATGATGAAGAGGAAATCGCTCCGGATGCACATGAGCTTGTGCAGGAACTGTACAGCATCTGGGATTCGTTGAACCAGAATAAGATGCTGGAAGCATGGCATGATGCACAACAGATTCGGGAAGAAGCGCTCGACTTGTTCAGTCATGGTATTGTGGATTTGAAGACCCGTGCTCAGATCGAGCGTTTGTATTGGTCCATTACGCGGGAAATTAATCAGATCGCCGGAGGCTTGAAACATGCGCCGGATGAATTCCGGGGATTGTCCAAGTTGCTGGCGGATAAATATTTTTGTAATTTCTCATTGTTCCAGTCCTTGCCCGACTCTTGGGCGATTGATCAGATATTTCCGATTATGCCTATTCAGCGGTTGGATGAGAAGCCGGAGCGTTCGGCTACCCTGCAGGATATCACCTGTGATTCGGACGGAAAGATTGCAAATTTCATTTCTACCCGGAATGTGGCTCATTATCTGCCTGTGCATAGTCTGAAGAAAACAGAACCTTACTATCTGGCTGTTTTCCTGGTCGGAGCTTATCAGGAGATTCTGGGAGATATGCATAATCTGTTTGGAGATACGAATGCTGTTCACGTTTCTGTGAATGAAAAGGGATATAATATCGAACAGATTATTGATGGTGAGACAGTAGCGGAAGTGTTGGATTACGTACAATATAATCCTAAAAAACTGGTACGTACCCTTGAAACATGGGTGACCAAGTCTGTAAAAGAAGGAAAGATATCGTTGGAAGAGGGTAAAGAGTTTCTGTCCAACTATCGTTCGGGACTTTACGGCTATACTTACTTAGAATAACCGGCAAGGTGCCGGAGCCGAGTTCTCCATTCGGCAAACTTATTAGAATTGAATAAAAAATGAGGGAAAAACTAACTGTAATTAAGGTGGGTGGAAAAATCGTAGAAGAGGAAGCCACCCTTCTTCAGTTGTTGAATGACTTTGCCGCCATCAGCGGACATAAAGTGCTGGTTCACGGCGGCGGTCGCTCGGCAACAAAGATTGCCGCACAACTAGGTATTGAAAGCAAAATGGTAAATGGTCGTCGTATTACCGATGCGGAAACGTTGAAAGTGGTAACGATGGTGTATGGTGGTCTGGTAAACAAGAATATTGTTGCCGGGTTGCAGGCCCGTGGAGTGAACGCTCTTGGACTGACCGGGGCGGATATGAATGTGATTCGATCGGTAAAGCGTCCGGTGAAAGAGGTTGATTATGGTTTCGTGGGCGATGTGGAGAAGGTAGATGCTTCTTTGCTGGCTGATCTGATTCATAAAGGAGTGGTGCCCGTGATGGCACCGTTGACACACGATGGTCAAGGTAATATGCTGAATACAAATGCGGATACCATTGCCGGAGAGACGGCAAAGGCTTTGTCGGCGCTGTTTGACGTGACGCTGGTGTACTGCTTCGAAAAGAAAGGTGTGCTGCGTGACGAGAATGATGACGATAGTGTGATCCCTGAGATTACCCGTGCCGAATTCGAACAATACGTTGCTGACGGCGTTATTCAAGGTGGCATGATTCCTAAGTTGGAGAATTCTTTTGAAGCAATTAATGCAGGAGTTACAGAAGTTGTAATTGCCTTAGCATCAGCGATTAAAGACAACGAAGGAACGCGGATAAAAAAAAAATCAAAAAAAAGTAATGGGCGTCTGTAACTTTTCGTATCCCAGCCCGTCATTATTATAGAGATGCAAGAGATCAGCTTCCGAAACGATATTTTGCCGTTGAAGGATAAACTCTTTCGACTGGCGCTCAGAATAACCCTGGATAGGGCAGAAGCCGAGGATGTCGTTCAGGACACCATGATAAGGGTGTGGAACAAGCGTGATGAGTGGTCGCAATTTGAATCGGTTGAAGCCTATTGCCTGATAGTGGCAAAGAATCTGGCTATAGACCGGAGCCAGAAGAAAGAAGCTCAGAATGTGGAAATCACCCCCGAAATGGAGGAAGAACCTGATGCAAACAGTCCGTATGACCAGTTGGTTCATGATGAGAAAATGAACATTATCAATAGACTGGTGAACGAACTTCCCGAAAAACAGCGGCTTATCATGCAACTGAGGGACATTGAAGGTGAAAGCTATAAAAAAATTGCAGCCCTGCTGAATCTGACAGAGGAACAGGTTAAAGTGAACCTCTTCAGAGCCAGGCAAAAGGTAAAACAAAGGTATTTAGAAATTGACGAATATGGATTATAAGGATATAGAACAGCTCCTGGAGCGATATTGGCAATGCGAAACTTCCGTGGAGGAGGAATCTGTGTTGCGCGACTTCTTCTCAAAGGAGGAAGTACCCGCTCATTTGCTCCGCTATAAAAACTTGTTTGTTTATCAGCAGGTTCAGCAGGAGGTAGGACTGGGCGAAGACTTTGACGCACGTATTCTGGCACAGGTGGAAACTCCGGTAGTGAAGGCAAAGCGTCTGACACTGACAGGAAGATTCATCCCCCTGTTCAAGGCCGCTGCTGTGATTGCAATCATCCTTTCATTAGGAAATGTAGCGCAACATTCTTTTTCCGGAGATGACGGAAGAGTATTGGCAACGGATACCATTGGCAAACAGGTGACCGCACCGTCGGTAGCTCTGTCAAATGAGCTGAAAGCAGATCAGGCATTGGCTGACAGCCTTGCGAAGATCAACAAGGTGCAGGTTATGAAAGAATAGACATTTTCATTTGCTTTAAACATATAATATAGTTAGTGTGCTTTAATTAAAACAACATCGAAAGCGAAACTGTGAAGTTTTCAATTCTCTCAAATTTTTTATAATGAAACTAACTAAATAAATGGGCTACCGCGAGATGCAGTAGCCCTTTTATGTTTTTGGGATGTTTATGGATTTAGTCTAGTTTGCGGAGCCTCTTGTGAGGGAAATCAATAGCCTGAGGATTTCCTTTGTAAGCGACGTTGCCGCTTCCGCTGACGTGCCCGCCTAGTTTGCCGTTGACGAAGCAGCTGATGTTACCCGAACCTGAGATGCCTGCATATACGTCCGTAGCTTCCAGAGCGACAGCTTTGATGTTGCCGGATCCTGATATGTTGTACTTTGCTGCGTCTGTCATGCCGTCAAGGGTGATGTTGCCCGATCCGGAAATGCTTGCAGAGCAGGTTTTGCTGTCGATTTGTTTGAGTCTGACATCACCCGAACCATGAATTGAGATGGCCAGATGTCCGGTATCGAATGTGCTTCCTCCTAAATTGCCCGAACCGTTAATCGTTACTTTAAGATCTCCCTCGGTGTGAATGCCGTTCGCAAAGAGAATGCCACCTGATCCGTTGAGTGTCAGTCCGTTCAGGTCCGGTGAGAAAACTTTGATCTCTAGTTTGCCCTTGTCGATGATATTGACATTCTTTTTAAATTTTATATTCAATGTTTTTCCGTTTACTTTTGTTTCCAGGAGTTCTACGATATTGTCCGAACCGTAAATCTCGATGCGGGAGGAGGAGTCTTGCTGGTAGATGATGTTGGCACTTCCGGACATGCTGATGTCATTGAAATGTTCCAGATTCTCTTTTTTGGTGATGTAGTTTTTACTGCCTTTCACAATAGGGCCATTAAAACAGGAGGTGGCGGAGAATATCAGAATTATTCCGAGCAGCCATGCAGTCAATGTGTTTCTTTTCATAATTGATAGTTGATTTTAATATGAGTTTATATGGATTAGACGTTGCGAGTTACTATAAAGTTGCATTGAATATCACTTTTTTCGCCACCGGCTTCTTTTTTTATTATTTTTGCAGCATCGGTTAAGGAGGAGAAAATGGATACAGTGATAGAAGATGGTGAATTGGGAAGTTTGATAGTACGTGTCAATCCACGTGCCCGCAGTTTGGTGTTTCGTACCAAAAGCGATGCGGTTTACGTTTCGGTACCTCCCGGCACCACGACGAAAGAGGTGAAGCGTGCTATTGAGAATCTTCGTAGTAAGTTGCTGCTTTCCCGTCAGAAGGTTGCCCGTCCGTTGATTGACTTGGACTATAAGATTGATGCCGAGCATTTCAAACTATCTCTCATCTTAGGTGAAAAGGAGCAGTTTTTGGCTAATTCGCGATTGGGTGTCATGCAGATCGTTTGTCCGCCTCAAGCGGATTTTACTGATGAAAATTTACAGAACTGGTTGCGTAAAGTGATTGAAGAATCTTTGAGGCGGAATGCGAAAAGTATTCTTCCTCCTCGTTTGGAGCATCTTTCGGCGCAATGTGGATTGTCTTATGCCAGCGTGAAGATAAACTCCAGCCAGGGACGCTGGGGGAGTTGCTCGGCGAGAAAAAATATAAATCTGTCCTATTATCTTGTCCTGTTGCCCTCCCACCTGATCGACTATGTGCTTCTGCACGAGTTGTGCCATACTCGTGAGATGAATCACGGTGAGCGTTTCTGGGACTTGCTGAACCGGTTCACAGATGGCAAGGCCCTTGCTTTGCGTAAAGAATTGAAGAAGTATCGCACAGAGATATAAGATGCTTGGGATAAGGAACTCCTGATATTAAGCAGACTCTTATTTAGCAAGCTGTTTGATTCCGTCCGTTTCTTTTTCAAACTGATAAGTTCCTCCCTTCTCGCTGAGATCGAAAACGGATGCTATTTCCGTTTTATTGTCTACAATCATCAGTGCGCTTTGTTCTGCAAACCGACCGACCTCTACCGTAAAGGCTTCTTCCTGCATGACTTGATTGGCGATAAGGCTGTCATTGACGAACAGCGAAATGGAATCTCCGGCAAATCCTTTTACCAGGCTGATCGTATAAGTTTCAATATAATGTCGTTCTGCCTGGTTTTCCCGTTGCAGGCGTAAGCTCATATAAATGAAAATAACTACGACAAAAATGACGGCAAAAGCCAGAATGCCATTGCCGACCATAAACTGTTTGTTGGTGTTGAGATGATGTGCCATAGCCGTTGTATTTTTAATTATTGCGGTGTAAAGATACAATTATTTTTTGTATTACTAAGAATTTCATTATCTTAGCAACCAACATCCGTCTGAATTCAGGATTGTATCGGTGTCGTGGAGTGTGTAAACCTAAGTTGAATATATACAATAAAGATTATGGATCATGAAGTGTTTATTAGCTATTCAAGTGCCAATATACAGACGGCACAGGCAATATGTCATGCATTAGAAAGTAACAGGATCAAGTGTTGGATGGCTCCGCGTGACATAAGACCCGGAGCGGAGTATGGTGATATTATTGAAGAAGCTATTGTGACCTGTAAAGTGTTCCTGATTGTCTTTTCTGAAACGTCTCAAATATCCCGCTGGGTGCGTAGTGAACTGAATATTGGCTTTAGCAGCAATAAGCCTATTATACCTTTCCGCATAGATCCTACTGATCTGAAAGGGTCTATGAAACTGATGCTGAATGATAAACACTGGCTGAATGCTTATCCTAATCCGGAAGAGAAGTTTAGTGAGCTGGCTGCGGTCATACTTGATGTGTTGCAACATCCGGCTGTGGATACAATTTCACCTCCCGGCTTTCAACCGGCTTCGAATGTCGCTTCTGCAGACGGTAGTAATGCCGGTGCGCAGGGGTTATTCGGAAAACTGCTCAATCAGCTGTTCGTTAAGCGGAGAGTGAAAGTAACTTCTGATCATGCTGCCGAAATATTCCTGAATGGTGAGAGAAAAGGAAAACTGGATGCTTATGAAACTGGTAACTATTCTGTCAGTGAGGATTTCTATCAGCTGGAAGTTTATAGCTGTGAGTACGGGAAAAAAGTGAAATGTGAATATAGCGGATCTTTTTCCAATTCTTCGACAGTTATTATTTCTGTGGATATGGCTACGGCTGAAAAGCAATATCTGATGAAAGCTAAAAATATAACTTCCGGGCAGATCAATGATTTGGGAATTATTTTCCTGGATGAAGGAAAATTTGAAGATGCCCAGGAGTGTTTCCTGAAAGCTGCAAGTATGGGAGAAGCTGCCGCTGCTTATAATTTAGGAATGATGTACCATTTTGGCAAAGGGGTGGAAATAGATTACGATGTCGCGCGTGAATATTATGAAGAGGCGGTAAAGAGTGACTATCCGTTGGCGCTGAATAATTTGGGCTCAATTTATTATAACGGACATGGAGTGAGAAAAGACATTGCGAAATCGTTCCCATATTTTTGTCGTGCGGCAGAGAGAGGGGTGGAATCCGCTCAGTTTACGGTTGCTACCATGTTGTTTTACGGTCAGGGAGTGGCAGTAGATAAAGCCAAGGCTAAAAAGTGGTTCCAAAAAGCCGCAGCTCAAGGCTGTAAGGATTCTCAAAACTATCTGAATTCCTGGGTTGATGATTAGATATTGGTGTTTGTGCCTGATATACGACTGTTAATTCATACTTTTTTTCTTTAATGTTTTGTAGTCGAATAGATTATTTATATCTTTGCAACCGAAATGGATGAAAGGTGGAGGGGCGATTAAGCTCCTTTTTTTGTTCTTATATAGTTAATAAATGATAGAAAAGAAAACTGTTTGTCAGATTGTTGAAGAGTGGCTGGAAGGAAAAGACTACTTTCTGGTAGAGGTGACCGTGAGCCCGGATGACAAGATCGTGGTCGAAATAGACCACGCAGAAGGAGTTTGGATTGAAGACTGCGTAGAGCTTAGCCGCTTTATCGAGTCGAAACTGAACCGTGAAGAGGAAGATTATGAACTGGAAGTGGGCTCTGCCGGTATCGGACAACCCTTTAAAGTGCTGCAACAGTATTACATCCACATCGGACAAGAAGTGGAAGTAGTGACCAGAGACGGACGTAAACTGGCAGGTATCCTGAAAGATGCCGATGAAGAGAAGTTTACGGTAGGCGTAGAGAAGAAGGTAAAACTCGAAGGTTCCAAGCGTCCGAAGCTGATCGAAGAGGACGAAACCTTCACTTATGAGCAAATAAAATATACTAAATACTTAATTAGCTTTAAATAGTTATGGCCAAAAAAGAAGAAACAATCAGCTTGATTGATACATTTTCGGAATTTAAGGAACTGAAGAATATCGATAGAACGACGATGGTCAGCGTACTCGAAGAGTCGTTCCGTAGCGTAATCGCGAAAATGTTTGGCACCGATGAGAATTACGACGTGATCGTGAACCCGGATAAGGGTGACTTCGAGATATGGCGTAACCGTGAAGTTGTGGCCGATGAAGATTTGACAAACCCCAATATGCAGATTTCGCTGACGGAAGCACAGAAAATCGATGCTTCATACGAAGAAGGCGAAGAAGTGACTGATGAGGTGATCTTTGCCAAGTTCGGACGTCGTGCTATCCTGAATCTTCGCCAGACACTGGCTTCAAAGATTCTGGAACTTGAAAAAGACAGTATTTATAATAAATATATTGATAAAGTAGGTACAATCATCAACGCGGAAGTATACCAGATCTGGAAAAAGGAAATGTTGCTTCTGGACGATGAAGGAAACGAACTGCTGTTGCCTAAGACTGAACAGATCCCGAGCGACTTTTATCGCAAAGGTGAAACAGCCCGTGCAGTGGTTGCCCGCGTAGACAACAAGAACAATAATCCGAAGATTATTTTGTCACGTACTTCTCCCGTTTTCCTGCAACGTCTGTTTGAAATGGAAGTACCTGAAATCAATGATGGTTTGATTACCATTAAAAAGATTGCCCGTATCCCTGGCGAACGTGCCAAGATCGCAGTGGAATCTTATGATGACAGAATCGATCCCGTAGGCGCCTGCGTAGGTGTAAAAGGGAGCCGTATTCATGGGATTGTTCGTGAATTACGCAATGAAAATATCGACGTGATTAATTATACATCGAACATTTCATTGTTTATCCAGCGTGCTTTGAGCCCGGCTAAGATTTCTTCTATCCGTCTGAATGAGGAAGAGAAAAAGGCTGAGGTATTCCTTAAACCGGAAGAGGTATCGCTTGCTATTGGTAAAGGCGGTTTGAATATCAAGCTGGCCAGTATGTTGACTGAGTACACTATCGACGTGTTCCGTGAATTGGATGAGAATGTGGCTGACGAGGATATCTATCTCGACGAGTTCAGAGATGAAATCGACGGATGGGTGATTGATGCAATCAAGGCTATCGGTATCGATACAGCGAAGGCTGTGTTGAATGCGCCTCGCGAGATGTTGATTGAAAAGACGGATCTGGAAGAAGAGACAGTGGACGAGGTAATACGTATTTTGAAATCGGAGTTTGAAGAAGAACCGGCAGCAGAGATGGAGCCTGAGACAGAGGCGGAACCTGAAGCTGAACCAACACAAGAGTAATATGCATTACGATTGAATTTTCTTCGCTCCATTTATTCATTAAATTTTAAATATGACGATAAGGTTAAACAAAGTTACAAGAGATTTGAATGTAGGAATCGCGACGGTAGTTGAGTTCCTGCAAAAGAAAGGGTATACCGTTGAGGCTAATCCTAATACCAAAATTAGTGAGGAGCAGTACGCTGTGCTCGTTAAAGAGTTTAGTACAGACAAGAACCTTAGACTTGAATCGGAGCGTTTCATCCAGGAACGTCAGAATAAGGAACGTAATAAGGCATCGGTATCTATCGAGGGCTTCGAGAAGCAGCAGGAGAAACCGAAGTCGGAAGATGTGATTAAGACAGTCGTACCGGAGGATGCACGTCCTAAGTTTAAACCTGTCGGAAAAATAGATTTGGATAAATTCAGCGGTCGGAGAACAGATAAAGTAGAAAAAGCGCCGGAAAAGAAAGTAGAACCTGTAGTAGAACAACCTGTGGTAAAGCAACCCGTTGCTGAAAAAACAGTCGTTGAGAAACCAGTGGTTGAACCCGAAGTGAAAAAGGAAGAGCCGAAAGTGGAAAAGGTGGAAGTAATTGCACCGAAACCTGCACCGGTATCTGCTCCGGTAGAACAGCCAGTAGTAGCGCCGAAACCTGCAGTGGAGACAAAACCGGTAGAAGTTGAGAAAGTAGTAGTGGAAGAAGTAAAGAAAGAAGAGCCGAAGGTGGTAGAAACTGCACCTGTGAAGGCAGAAGAACGTAAAGTAGAAAGAACGGCAGAAGTAACTGCAACAGTGACAACTCCGACTGAAGAAAATGCGTCGAAAGAAAATGAGGTGTTTAAAATCCGTCAACCGGAACTGGGAGCGAAGATCAATGTCATCGGTCAGATTGACCTGGCTGCATTGAACCAGTCTACCCGTCCTAAGAAGAAATCGAAGGAAGAAAAACGCCGTGAACGCGAAGAAAAAGAAAAAGTTCGTCAGGATCAGAAGAAACTGATGAAGGAAGCTATCATCAAGGAAATCCGTAAAGAGGACAGTAAACAGGCAAAACCGGGCGTAAAAGATAATAATGCCGATGCTGCCAGAAAGAAACGGAATCGTATCAACAAAGAAAAGGTGGATGTCAACAATGTGGCAACTTCCAACTTTGCTGCTCCGAGACCCAATACTCAGACCGGTAAAGGTGGTGGTAACCATCCCCGTCCTCAGGGTCAAGGCCAGGGACAGGGCAATAATAATAACAAGAAGAATAATAATAAGGATCGCTTCAAGAAGCCGGTTATCAAGCAGGAGGTTAGCGAAGAAGATGTAGCAAAGCAGGTAAAAGAAACTTTGGCACGTCTGACAACCAAGGGTAAGAACAAGACTTCTAAGTACCGCAAGGAAAAACGTGAAATGGCTTCCAACCGTATGCAGGAACTGGAAGATCAGGAAATGGCAGAAAGCAAGGTACTGAAGCTGACTGAGTTCGTAACGGCTAACGAGTTGGCTACAATGATGGACGTATCAGTCAATCAGGTTATTGCAACTTGTATGAGTATCGGTATGATGGTTTCCATCAACCAGCGTCTGGATGCGGAAACAATCAATCTGGTAGCCGAAGAGTTTGGTTTCAAGACCGAATATGTAAGTGCGGAAGTGGCACAGGCTATCGTGGAAGAAGAAGATGCTCCGGAAGATTTGCAGCCACGTGCTCCGATCGTAACGGTGATGGGACACGTTGACCACGGTAAGACATCCTTGCTTGACTACATCCGTAAGGCGAATGTAATTGCCGGTGAAGCCGGAGGTATTACACAGCACATCGGTGCTTACAACGTACAGTTGGAAGACGGACGCCGTATTACGTTCCTGGATACTCCAGGACACGAGGCGTTTACTGCTATGCGTGCCCGTGGTGCGAAAGTAACGGATATTGCGATCATTATTGTGGCAGCCGATGATAACGTGATGCCGCAGACGAAGGAAGCGATCAATCATGCGATGGCAGCAGGTGTACCTATTGTATTTGCAATCAATAAGGTAGATAAGCCGACTGCTAATCCGGACAAGATTAAAGAAGAACTGGCTGCAATGAACTATCTCGTGGAAGAATGGGGTGGTAAATATCAGTCACAAGATATCTCTGCCAAGAAAGGTATGGGTGTGGAAGATTTGATGGAAAAAGTATTGCTGGAAGCTGAAATGCTTGATTTGAAGGCAAATCCGAACCGCAATGCAACAGGATCCATCATTGAATCTTCATTGGATAAGGGACGTGGTTATGTAGCTACCGTGCTGGTATCGAATGGTACTTTGAAAGTAGGAGATATCGTATTGGCAGGAACCAGCTACGGACGTGTGAAAGCCATGTTCAACGAACGTAATCAGCGCGTGAAAGAAGCGGGACCGGCCGAACCGGCATTGATTCTGGGACTGAACGGTGCTCCTGCTGCAGGTGATACGTTCCATGTAGTTGAAAGCGATCAGGAAGCCCGTGAGATCACGAACAAACGTGAACAGCTGGCTCGTGAACAAGGCTTGCGTACACAGAAGATCCTGACCTTGGACGAACTTGGCCGTCGTATTGCTTTGGGTAACTTCCAGGAATTGAACATCATCGTCAAGGGTGACGTGGACGGTTCTGTAGAAGCATTGAGCGACTCGTTGATCAAGTTGTCTACTGAACAGATCCAGGTAAATGTGATCCATAAAGGCGTGGGTGCTATCTCCGAATCGGATGTATCATTGGCTGCTGCTTCGGATGCGATTATCGTCGGATTCCAGGTACGTCCTTCGGGTGCTGCCGCTAAGATGGCGGAACAGGAAGGTGTCGATATCCGTAAGTATTCCGTCATCTACGATGCAATCGAAGAGGTGAAGGCTGCTATGGAAGGTATGTTGGCTCCGGAACTGAAAGAACAGATTACAGCTACGATCGAAATTCGCGAAGTGTTCAATATCACGAAAGTGGGACTTGTGGCCGGTGCGGTAGTGAAGACCGGAAAGGTGAAACGAAGCGACAAGGCTCGTCTGATCCGCGATGGTATTGTTATCTTCACCGGAAACATCAATGCACTGAAACGCTTCAAGGACGATGTGAAGGAAGTAGGTACAAACTTCGAGTGCGGTATCAGTCTGGTGAACTGCAACGACATGAAGGTAGGCGATATGATCGAGACATTCGAAGAAATAGAAGTGAAACAGACATTATAATAATTGACAATTGACAGTTGACAATTGACAATTGATAGTTGGTTGGAAAACTTAAAAGTTGACAATTGATGATTGATGGTTGATAATGGTTTTAATTGTCAATTGTCAATCGTCAATTGTCAATTTTAATATTATGACAACGATTGATATAATCATCCTTATTATAATAGGTGCCGGTGTGGTGGCGGGTTTTATGAAAGGCTTTATCCGTCAGCTGGCTTCTATTCTGGGATTGGTCGTCGGTTTGCTGGCAGCAAAGGCTTTGTATGCAACGTTGGCGGAGAAGCTTTGTCCGGCTGTGACAGACTCGATGACGGTTGCGCAGGTATTGGCTTTTATTGTCATCTGGATCGCAGTTCCGCTGATATTCACGTTAGTGGCGTCCTTGCTGACGAAAGCGATGGAAGCCATTTCGCTGGGGTGGCTGAACCGTTGGCTGGGAAGTGGATTGGGAGCACTCAAATTTCTGTTGCTAACGAGCCTTGTGATCTGTGTGATAGAGTTTATCGATAGCGATAATAAGTTAATTAGTGCAACAAAAAAGAGCGAATCATTGTTATATTATCCTATGGAAACGTTTGCGGGAATCTTTTTCCCTGCTGCTAAGAATATAACGCAACAATATATATTAGATAATAAAGATGCAACAAGAAGAACCCAATAAATATGTAAAGGAACTGACGCAGGAGAAGTACAAATATGGCTTCACCACGGAGGTACACACCGATGTTATTGAGCGTGGACTCAACGAAGATGTAGTCCGTCTGATTTCATCGAAAAAAGATGAACCCGAATGGCTGCTGGAATTCCGACTGAAAGCGTATCGCCATTGGCTGACGCTGGAAATGCCGACTTGGGCACATCTCCGTATTCCGGAGATCGATTATCAGGCAATTTCGTACTATGCTGATCCGACGAAGAAGAAAGAAGGACCGAAGAGTATGGATGAAGTAGATCCGGAACTGATAAAGACATTCAATAAACTGGGGATTCCCTTGGAAGAACAGATGGCATTGAGCGGAATGGCTGTGGATGCAGTGATGGACTCGGTATCTGTAAAGACTACTTTCAAAGAGACGCTGATGGAGAAAGGCATTATATTCTGCTCTTTTAGTGAAGCGGTACGGGAACATCCGGACCTTGTGAAGAAGTATATGGGCTCGGTAGTAGGCTATCGGGATAACTTCTTTGCAGCTTTGAACTCGGCCGTGTTCTCTGACGGTTCTTTCGTTTACATACCGAAGGGAGTACGCTGCCCGATGGAGCTTTCTACCTATTTCCGTATCAATGCCCGTAATACGGGACAGTTTGAACGTACGCTGATTGTGGCGGACGACGATTCGTATGTATCTTATCTGGAGGGATGTACCGCACCGATGCGTGATGAAAATCAGTTGCATGCGGCTATCGTGGAGATTGTGGTACATGATCGTGCGGAAGTGAAATACAGTACGGTTCAGAACTGGTATCCGGGTGATGCCGAAGGTAAAGGTGGAGTCTATAACTTTGTGACGAAACGCGGCAACTGCAAAGGGGTGGACAGCAAACTGTCCTGGACACAGGTGGAAACCGGTTCGGCTATTACGTGGAAGTACCCTTCCTGCATATTGACAGGCGATAATTCGACGGCTGAGTTTTATTCTGTAGCCGTGACAAATAATTATCAGCAGGCAGATACCGGAACAAAAATGATTCATCTGGGAAAGAATACCCGCAGCACGATTGTCAGCAAAGGTATCTCTGCCGGACATAGCGAGAACTCTTATCGCGGACTGGTACGTGTAGCTGAAAAAGCCGATAATGCACGCAATTACAGCCAATGTGACTCTTTGCTGCTGGGTGATAAATGTGGTGCGCATACTTTCCCGTATATGGATATCCATAATGAGACGGCCGTGGTGGAGCATGAGGCGACTACCAGCAAGATCAGCGAAGATCAGATATTCTATTGTAATCAGCGGGGAATCCCGACAGAGGATGCTATCGGGCTGATTGTTAACGGATATGCGAAAGAAGTATTAAATAAACTTCCGATGGAGTTTGCAGTGGAAGCACAGAAGTTGCTTACTATTTCGTTGGAAGGAAGCGTGGGATAAAAAATAAATAAGCTTATGTTAGAGATAAAAGACCTGCATGCCAGCATTAATGGCAAAGAGATATTGAAAGGTATTAACCTGACGGTGAAACCGGGCGAAGTACATGCGATAATGGGGCCGAACGGTTCCGGAAAGAGTACGCTTTCTTCTGTTTTGGTGGGAAATCCTGCTTTTGAGGTGACAAAAGGTTCGGTCACTTTCTATGGCAAGAATCTGCTGGAGTTGAGTCCGGAAGACCGTAGTCATGAAGGTATTTTCCTTAGTTTCCAGTATCCGGTAGAAATCCCCGGAGTAAGCATGGTGAACTTCATGCGGGCGGCTGTCAATGAACAACGCAAGTATAAAGGTCTGCCTGCGTTGACTGCCAGCGAATTTCTGAAACTGATGCGTGAGAAGCGTGCCGTAGTCGAACTGGACAATAAACTTGCCAACCGTTCGGTGAATGAAGGTTTCTCCGGTGGTGAGAAGAAGCGTAACGAGATCTTCCAGATGGCAATGCTGGAACCGCGTCTGAGCATTCTTGACGAGACAGATTCCGGTTTGGATATTGATGCCCTTCGTATTGTAGCGGAAGGCGTGAATAAGCTCAAGACTCCCGAAACAAGTACGATCGTCATCACTCACTATCAGCGTCTGCTCGATTATATCAAACCGGATATAGTGCACGTACTCTATAAAGGTCGTATTGTGAAAACCGCCGGACCGGAACTAGCCTTGGAACTGGAAGAAAAGGGATACGATTGGATTAAGAAAGAAGTAGGAGAATAACGATGAATGTAGAACAACAATACATAGATCTCTTCTCTCAGACGGAAGCCATGATCTGCAAGCATAGTGCGGAAGTGCTGAATGCACCCCGTGCGGCTGCTTTTGCCGATTTTGAGCGTCTCGGATTCCCGACCCGTAAGATGGAGAAGTATAAATACACGGATATAAGCAAGTATTTCGAGCCCGATTACGGTCTGAACCTTAACCGCCTTCAGATTCCGGTCAATCCGTACGAAGTGTTTAAGTGCGATGTCCCGAATATGAGCACAGCCTTGTATTTTGTGGTAAACGACGCATTTTATAATAAAGTGCTTCCTAAAACTCATTTGCCGGAAGGAGTCATCTTCGGCAGCCTCAAAGAAGTTGCTGCGGAACATCCCGAACTGGTAAAAAAGTACTACGGCAAGCTGGCTGATACCTCCAAGGATGGCATAACAGCTTTCAATACGACTTTTGCACAGGATGGAGTCATCTTCTATGTTCCGAAGAACGTAATCGTAGAGAAGCCCATCCAGCTGGTGAATATCCTTCGTGCAGATGTTAACTTCATGGTGAACCGTCGCATGCTGATCATCCTGGAAGATGGAGCGCAGGCACGCCTGTTGATCTGTGATCATGCGATGGATAATGTGAACTTCCTTGCAACGCAGGTGATCGAAGTATTTGCCGGAGAGAATGCGGTATTCGATATGTATGAGCTTGAAGAAACACATACAAGTACGGTTCGTATCAGTAACCTGTACGTGAAGCAGGAAGCAAACAGCAATGTTTTGCTGAATGGCATGACGCTGCACAACGGAACTACCCGTAATACAACGGAAGTTCTGCTAGCCGGCGAAGGGGCTGAGATTAATCTTTGCGGTATGGCAATCGCTGATAAAAACCAGCATGTGGACAATAACACCTCCATTGATCATGCAGTACCGAATTGTACCAGTAATGAATTATTCAAATACGTGCTTGATGACCAGTCGACCGGTGCTTTTGCCGGACTGGTATTGGTACGTCCTGATGCCCAGCATACAAATTCTCAACAGACCAACCGCAACCTCTGTGCCACACGCGATGCGCGTATGTACACGCAGCCGCAGCTTGAAATCTATGCGGACGATGTGAAATGCTCTCACGGGGCAACTGTGGGGCAGTTGGACGAGAATGCTTTGTTCTATATGCGTGCACGCGGAATAGCGGAGAAAGAAGCACGCTTGCTTCTGATGTTTGCATTCGTCAATGAAGTCATCGATACGATTCGTCTGGATGCACTGAAAGACCGTCTGCACCTGTTGGTAGAAAAACGCTTCCGTGGCGAACTGAACAAGTGCCAGGGATGTGCAATATGTAAATGATGAATAAGTAAAATGGATATTCAAAAGATACGTGAAGACTTTCCGATATTGAGCCGTACGGTGTATGGTAAACCATTGGTTTATTTCGATAACGGTGCGACCACTCAGAAACCTCGTCTGGTGGTGGATGCGCTGGTAGATGAGTATTACTCTGTGAATGCGAATGTGCATCGTGGAGTACATTACCTTTCCCAGCAGGCAACGGAACTGCATGAGGCTTCCCGTGAAACGGTACGGCAGTTTATCAATGCCGGCAGTACGAATGAGGTCGTCTTTACACGGGGTACGACGGAAAGTATCAATTTGCTTGTTTCCAGTTTTGGAGATGAGTTTATGCAGGAAGGCGATGAAGTGATCCTTTCGGTGATGGAGCATCACAGTAATATCGTTCCCTGGCAACTTCTGGCTGCCCGCAAAGGAATTGCCATCAAGGTCATTCCGATGAATGACAAGGGCGAACTGTTGCTGGATGAATATGAAAAGTTATTCACCGAGCGTACAAAGATAGTCAGTGTAGTTCAGGTGTCGAACGTATTGGGAACCGTAAATCCTGTCAAGGAAATGATTGCGACGGCTCATGCGCATGGAGTACCTTTTCTAGTGGATGCTGCACAGTCTATCCCTCACATGAAGGTGGATGTGCAAGACTTGGATGCCGATTTCCTGGTGTTCTCCGCACATAAGGTTTACGGCCCAACAGGTGTCGGTGTGCTTTATGGAAAGGAAGAATGGCTGGACCGTATGCCCCCTTATCAAGGAGGAGGAGAAATGATTCAGCACGTCTCTTTTGAAAAGACTACCTTCAACGAACTGCCTTTCAAGTTTGAAGCCGGTACGCCGGACTACATCGGTACTACCGGACTGGCAAAAGCCCTTGACTATGTTAATGGCATCGGACTCGACCAAATCGCTGCTCATGAACACGAGCTGACAATGTATGCGCTGAAGCGATTGAAGGAAATACCCAATATGCGTATTTTCGGTGAGGCGGCAGATCGGGGAGCGGTGATTTCATTTCTGGTGGGAGATATTCACCATTTCGATTTGGGAACATTGTTAGACCGTTTAGGTATCGCCGTCCGCACGGGGCACCATTGTGCGCAACCGTTGATGCAACGGCTCGGAATCGAAGGTACGGTACGTGCATCATTTGCCATGTACAATACACGATCGGAAGTGGACGCATTAGTGGCTGGGATCGAACGCGTCAGCCAGATGTTCTAAAGATATTAATCGCTATTCCTGCAAGAATAGCGATTTTTTTTATTCTTTAACTAAAAAAGTCTCTTTGAAGTGCAGTGATTTGAAGTTTCCTGCGTCTAATAAGAAAGAATAAAAATCATTTTAGGTATATTAAGTTGGTCGTGAGACCGCGCTTTCTATAAATTCTCTCTCTCTTTAACTCTAATTGGCAGCTATATCGCATTGATTTGCGGTATAGCTGCAATTTTTTTAGGGTGACATTGCAACCTTTTGGGGATATCCTGCGTCTAATAGGATAGTAAACAACTAAAAAAGAAGAAAAAGATCATGTTAGTGACTACAACTCCCATCATTGAGGGAAAACGAATAGTAAAGTACTACGGAATTGTTTCCGGAGAGACAATCATTGGTGCTAATGTATTCCGTGACTTGTTTGCAAGTATTCGGGATATTGTAGGAGGTCGTTCCGGTGCATATGAAGAAGTACTCCGTATGGCAAAAGATACAGCTTTGCAGGAGATGCAGGCACAGGCGGCACAGTTAGGAGCCAATGCAGTGATCGGTGTCGATCTGGATTATGAAACAGTAGGAGGCAGCGGTAGTATGCTGATGGTAACTGCCAACGGAACTGCTGTAACGATTGAAGATTAGTTGATTGTTTTATTGTATGAGAAAGGGGATTCACCACGAACGGTGTTTCCCCTTTTGTTCTTAATGCTTGTGCCATGCCTTTGGCACAGTTGTGCCACCGCATTGGCACTGCTATGCCAAGCCCTTGGCACAAGCGTGCCAAAGGCTTGGCATGAGTAAGGCAATAGGAAGTTATTCTGCCGTAAGCTCAATCACCCGGCTAAAAGCCTGATTAGTCGTGAAAGCATTCATACCTACCTTCATCAGATAATCACCTGAGTAAGTTTTCTCGTTGGCAGCCAGATCGGATTTACTGTTCGGCATCAAGTTGATTTCTTTTACCTTATACATTTTCTTGGCATCCAATCCCTGCAATTTTACAGGCAGCAGTTTTTCTCCGAAACGTGGGTGTATATCATAAGTATAAAGCACAGCCTTATTCTTATCGGGCGAAGCATACATTATCGACATATGATTTCCGTCATACGGAGAGACAAGTCTGTATTGATCGCCGTCCAGGATTACTTTTTTCAGACGTGTCCAGTTGGCAACTGCTTCCTGACAGTATGCCAGTTCGTCGGCGCTCAGTTCTTTCAGACCGAGGTCAAAGCCCAGTTTGCACATACTTGCCACATCGGTACGGAATTTTACGCTTGTCTTTTTGTTCCAGCTGGTCACGTGTGCGCACATTGCCTTTGCCGGGAAGATTTGCGAGAATCCCCATTGGATGAACAGGCGTTCTATCGGGTCGGTATTGTCGCTGCACCAAAATTCAGTATAGTATTTCAGTGCTTCGTAGTCGCAGCGTGCGCCGCCGCCGGAGCAAAGCATCATGGGGACGTTCGGGTATTTCGCTTTTACACGTTCCAGCACTTTGTAAATTCCGCGTACATGATCGATGTAAAGTTGTCCTTGCTTGTTCTTCAGATACGGAGAATAGACGTTGGTGATAGGAGAGTTACAGTCCCATTTGAAGAATGCCACTTCCGGATTCTCAGTCAGAATCTTGTCTACTACGCCGAATACGAAGTCTTGTACTTTCGGGTTGCTGAGGTCAAGAACCAACTGGTTGCGGTAGTAATATGTCTCACGGTTCGGCAGGGTGATAGCCCAGTCCGGATGCGTTTCGAACAATTCACTTTTCGGATTCACCATTTCAGGTTCAATCCAGATACCAAACTTGACTCCGGCTTCTTTGGCTGATTTGACAAGGGCAGGGATACCGCCGGGCAGTTTGGATTTCATGGCATCCCAGTCGCCCAGTCCGGCGTGGTCGTCGTTGCGTGGATACTTGTTGCCGAACCAGCCGTCATCCAGCAGAAACATATCCACACCGAGGTGTTTGGCTTCCTTCATTAGTTCGGCAAGCAGTTCTTCGTTAAATTTGAAGTAAGTGTTTTCCCAGTTGTTCAGTAGGGTAAGGCGGTCGCCTTGTCCATCTTTCAGTTGGTAGTTGCGTGCCCAGGCGTGCAGGTTTCGGCTGGCTTCGCCTGTACCATTGTTGCTCAGGGTGAATATAAATTCCGGAGTTGTGAATACTTCGTTGGGCTTCAGTTCGTAGTTGGAGGCATACGGATTGATGGCGGGAATCACACGCAGATTGCCGACATTGTCTACTTCGAATGTGAATTGGAAGTTTCCGGTCCATCCGATTGTACCCAACATTACACGGCCTTGCGCTTCCTGTGCCGGTTGTTCCAGTCCCAGTTCGAAGAACGGATGAGTGTGCATGGCGGCGCGGCTGCCCAGTTTCGTGTCGATCACTTTCTTTCCGAATTGTAGTTGTTGAGAACTCATCTGTGCCTCCTTTGCCCAGTCGCTGCTGAACTCGGTCAGGTAGTAACTGTGGTCGGAGAAGTAAAGCATGGTGGAAGCATAACGCCACAGGGTGACGGGCTTCTTTTCATTATGCTTTATTTCGCTCCATGTCTTGATGACGTTTTCTTTCGGGTAAGCGATATAAAATAAAGTCACTTCAACCGGATACTGGTCATCTTTCAGATGGATGACAGTTTCCGTCCCGTCTGCCACCGCTTTCTGCTCGGAAGATACATAGCGGAAGATGGAACTCGGATTACCGTCATGGTGGGTGATGGCCACAGCAGGTTCAAAGTAGTCTTCGGCTCCGGAGCCCGGATAAACTTCCCAGCCGCGGGTAGATACGCTGCCGTCACTGCCACCTTTTACGGCATAAGAGAAGTGGTTGATGTCCTGTTCGTTCAGTAGTTTATCGCCCAGATAAGTCTGATAGAGACGTCCGTTGGGGGCTACCTGAAGGATTAAGTCGGTGTTGTCCGTAGAGATACGGATGTTCTTTTTCTCTTGGGCGTTCATTTGCGTCAGAGCGAATAAAGCCGTTAGTAATACAAAAAGTCTTTTCATGGTTGTAAAATGGATTGTTTATTGGTATTAGTTAGTTTGCGGACATAAAGAGCCACAAAGATAATCATATTTAGTTATGTACAATAATCTCAGAATTTGATGCCGGCACTAAATTCGACAGTAAACGGGCGCAGGTAGTTTCCGCTCATATAGCGTCCTGCATAGTTGCCCGCTTCTTCTTTGGTGATCAGTTCCGAACCGTTGATGGTGCCGCTGGCTCCTTTCTGGTTCAGGAAGTTGATCACCGTTGCCCCCAGTGACAGATGCTTGTTTACGTTCCAGTTGATACCTCCGAACGTTTCCCAGCGGCCGTTGAAGTAAAGAGCTTCCTGAAGGTTGGCATACGTCTTTCCGAAATAGCGGAAACTGAGCCAGAGACGTAAATCTTTCGTGATATTATAACTGGGGTCCAGTTCGACGAGTACCTGTGGAATTTCTTTAACTATCATTCCGTTGGCATTGACGGACATTTGGGCACCGTCGTCGAAGGTCACGCTGGCATTGTAGTTCTTGTATACAGGTTTCTGATAAGTGAACAGTGCGTGCAGGTGGAAACCTTTGAAGGGGTCGATTTCGGCAGAAGTGGTCCATCCCAGTGTTTTGATGTTGTAGATCAGCAGTACGGTTTTCCCTTCTTTGGTTCCCGGTTTGGTCAGATTCTGCTGGTCGATATTATTCGATTTGGAGATGTAGGTGACCATGGAAGTGAGGTTGAGCCAGTTGTTCTTGTAGAACAGTCCGCCCCGGATCAACGGTATGGTGACGCGTTTGTATTGTTCTTCGGTGGGACCTGTTCCGGCATATTCGTTGATGCGTGGGAAACGGGTGGCTACTGTTCCGTCGGCTGTCAGGCCGAATTGCTTCGTCATATTATAGGTCATGCGGAGGGTAGCGGCGTAGTTTAGTTTGTTTTTTACCACTTTGGCAGGCTGGATGCTGTGTGGTGTGGCAATAATGTTTCCGGTTTCTTCGTCTTTACTATAAGTGTTGAAGTCGCCGATATGAAATCCGGAGAAGCGTGATGCGGAGATTTGGTCGGCACTCATCCGGTAGTATTCAAGACGACCGCCATAGTAGACGTTGAATCGGGGAGTTACCTGCCAGTTGTCCGTAAAGTAAAGGGCGAGTTTGTTTTCGTATCCTTTGGTGTATTCGGGGCTGAGTTCGTTATAGCCGTAAGTCTGCGCACGCTGGCTGCTGAGTGTCGGGTCCAGCGGGTCAACGGCAGTGGAATGGAGCAGTTGCGGGTATTCCTGTACACTTGCCATCCATTGCAGGGAAGAAGAATGATAGTCCAGATGATAATACCACTCATTAACTCCCAGTCGAAGGTCGTGGGTGCCGAAGCGTTTGCTTAGTTCGGAGGTAACGAGGAAATTCTTTACTTTTCCTACATGCAGCCAGGTGCGGCGGCCTTCTGCCAAACCTTCATACACGTCACCATTGGCGAGCGTATAACCATCGGCAGCCGTTGCTTCACTGATGGTGCTGCCTCCGAAGTCCACATAGTTGGCACGGGGAGCATCCATATATTTCAGGTTGAACTTCCAGAGAAGATCATTCTTGAAACGATAGTCGGCAATCAGGGCCACTTCATTGGCACGGTTCTCGTTGCCGTCATTCAGATTCCATGTTTTCATCTTTCCGTCCATAACGTCCATGTATGGGAAAGAACCGCTTTGCGGAACATACGAGTTGGTACCCAGCTTGAATCCTTCCACTTCCTTGACCGATCCGTCGCCTACGTAGATGAAAGGAGCCGCATTGGCAAAGTTGCCGGGATTCCTGCTCCGCGAATGTTTGTAGAGCAGAGATATTTTTCCGCGTCCGTCGTTGAAGAGGCGCGTCAGACCGGCATGATAGATTTCCGTCCGGTCGGCATAGTTCGTGAATTTCAGATCGAAACTTCCCGGATCGAAGTTCTGATAAATGCCGGCAGTATACAGCCACTGGTTGCTGATACCTCCCGATACATTCAGATCGAAGTTCTGCATACCGAAATGATTGGCACGATAGTTGAGTATTCCTTGGAAGTCTTTTTGTCCCAGTTTGCTGAAAGCGTTGACGGAGTAGGCAATGTTTCCTGTGGTGATAGCCGATTCCGAAGGAGACAGCAGACCGACTTCTCCCAGGCTGGAATCACTTCGCCAGTGGGCGGCGAGTTTATGTACGGCAGATGAATATACGGCAGGCAATCCGTTCTCGTATACATTAACGTCTTCACTGGGCAGTCCGATTTGGATTTCACGTGGCTTGTTGGCATCCGATGCGTTCAGCATCACGTTGCGTTCACCTTCTTCTCCTTCTTTTTTCGGGCTGGAAGATGCTGTCCCGGGAATGTCTTTTCCCGGGCGGATGGCGGAGTGTATGGCAGAGATAGTATCCTGCTTTATCTCTGTGCGGTTGTTCTTTTCTTTCTGATTCCGGATGTCCCGTGCGTTTCCGTTGACGGGAATCAGTTGTAGCAGGATGACTGCGGCAAGGCAACTAAAGGTTATTCTTTTCATGTCGATATTAATTTAAAGATTTTATTCGTTCACAGGGTGTGTCGTATTGACGGAAGCAAAGGTAGGCGGTAGCGGTACAGGTGGCTATATACCCGTTTGTCAAGATGTGCAAGAGATGTTGCAAATGCCGGACGGCACGTTGGAATCGCTACATTTGTAGTATAGGTTGCAACAAATGTTTCATTCATCATCTGCTTTTTACACGAAAAAAACTATATTTGTAGGCATCTAATATCCATATATGAAAAAAGGACTCCTATTTTTCCTTCTGTCAGTCTGTTTCTTTATTCCGTCCTCCTTTGCGACGGAACAATACAACTTTATACATATCAATGGTGTGAACGGGCTTTCCAATAGTCATGTCAAATCAATCATTCAGGATAGTTACGGATTTATCTGGCTGGGCACACGCAATGGGCTGAACCGTTATGACGGCGTTTCGATGCAGGTATATCCTTGCTTCGATGAGGTTTCGGGGCATGGCAATCAGGTGATCTCCGCACTATATGAAGACGACCGGCGCCAACTTTGGGTGGGAACGGACAACGGAGTCTATATTCAGGACTTATCGACCGGAAAGTTCTCCTTTTTTGATGCAAAGACTGACAAGGGCGAACAAATCAGCGGGCAATGGGTGGAAGATATTCTGTCCGATCCTTCCGGCAATATATGGGTGAACGTACCCAATCTGGGAGTATACCGTTATCACGTTCCCACGAAGAAGTTATTCCGCTACATACTTCTTCCCGGCAGCGATAAGAGCAAGAATTTCCCGCAGTCGATCTGCATCGACAAGGAGGGAACGCTATGGGTGGGAACCAACGGAGCAAGTATTTTCCGTTATTGTCCCGCACAAGATACTTTCGAAGCTTGTGCAAAGGAGGCATTGAAGGATGATTTCATCTTCACACTCTGTGATTATGGAGATGAACTGATTGTCGGAGTACACGAGGAGGAACTGAAACGATTTGATAAGAAGACAGGCGAAGTCAGTATCTTCCCTGCACCGGCGGTACACCGTAAGATAATTCGCTATGTCGTTTGTCTGGACGATGATCTTTGGGTCGGTACGCAAGATGGAGTTTACGTCATCAACGAACGGGAGAATACCGTCCGGCATATTCCGGCAGATGCGGGAGGAGCTTATGGACTCAGTGATGCAATCGTAGATAAAATCTATCGTGACCGTGAAGGCGGGACGTGGATTTGTACACAGTTTGGAGGAGCAAGCTATCTGCCTGTCCGTACACTTGACTTTTCTATTTACCTGCCGGATGGCAAGCCCGGTTCAGTCAGCGGCAGACGTATCAGCGAACTGGGCGAAGGGAAAGATGGAACGATTTGGGTTAGTACGCAGGATGGCGGTGTCTGTTATTGGAATCCGGAGACAAGGCTGTTCACCACTATTCCCGAATCCGCAGACCGGCAGAATGTTTTAAGTTTATTCACCTCTGACGATTTGATCGGTGCAGGCTACTTTAAAGGAGGAATCGACTTGATTACACCGGCCGTATCCGCCCTTTCCGGCAGCATTGCTTTCAAAGGACGTGTACAGACAATGCGTCCGGAACAAATGGGTATCAGCGAAGGAACCGTCTACGCCTTGCATCGTGACCGTCAGGGAACAATCTGGCTGGGAGATGGCTGGAATATCTTCCGTTCTGCCGACGGGGGACGGACATTTGAAGAAATGAAACAGTTCGGCTATGCCTTTATGCGCGATATTCTTGAAGACAAAGAAGGGAATATATGGGTGGCGACTATGGGCAACGGAGTCTTCCGCTATCAACCGCAAACGGACGAAACGGTGAACTATCTGCATATAGAAGGAGACAGCACTTCCATCGGCACCAACGAAGTGACCGGAATTTCGGAAGACAGCCAAGGTTTTCTCTGGTTTTCCACCGACCGTGGCGGACTTTCATGCTTTAGCCCCCAAACAGGAACTTTCCGTACCTATACGAAGGCGGACGGCCTCCCTGACAATGTAACCTACAAGGCGGTAGAAGATCGGCAGCACCGTATCTGGTTCGGTACCGACCGTGGACTGGTCTGTCTGTATCCGGAGACGGACAGCCTGCACGTCTTTACCCGAAACGACGGTCTTCCTGACAATCAGTTCAACTACAAATCGGCATTGGCTGCCGGCAACGGCACGATCTGGATGGGAACCATCAACGGATTAGTCTCTTTTAATCCGGATCAGATACATCGAAATACGTTTGTACCGCCCGTGTATATCACCCGTATCAAGGTGCAAGGGAGGGAAATACCTTTGAAGCCCGAAGGAATGCGATTGCCCTACCGTTCTAACGTCAGCTTTGACTTTGTCGCATTGAGCTATACTTCACCGGGAGCCAACCGCTATGCCTACAAGATGGAAGGCATTGACGATGACTGGAACTATACCTCCGATGCACATACCGCCTCCTATGCCCAGCTTCCTCCGGGAGATTATATATTCCGCGTGCGCGGGAGTAATAACGACGGCGTCTGGAATCAAGAGGAAGCGACTCTGTCCGTACAAATCCTTCCTCCCTGGTGGCGTACGGTATGGGCATATCTGATATATATCATTCTCCTGTCCGGCAGCTTCGTGCTGACTCTCCGCACTTATCGGCGACGGGAAGTGCAGAAGATACGTGAACAGCAACTGCTTGCAGAGTTAGCCCGTGAGCGTGAAGCGCATCGTACGCACGAGAGATTCATTAATCAGATTACTTATGGCGCCTGCACCCCGCAGGGAGATGCCATGACACGTGCCGATGAACAACTGATGTCGCAACTCATCACTAGGGTACGTGAGAATCTTACGGATGCGAACTATAATGTGGAAGCACTGGCTGCCGCCATGAATATGTCCCGGTCCAGCCTTCATCGGAAAATAAAGGCATTGACAGACCTTTCTCCGCTTGATTTTATTCGGGTCATCCGCTTAAAGCGTGCGGCAGAACTCTTGCAGGAAGGAGAATTACGCATCAATGAGATATGTGACCGGGTAGGTTTCCAGTCTCCTTCATACTTTGCCAAGATATTCCAGAAACAGTTTGGGGTGACTCCTACGGAGTTTATGCAGAAAAAGGCATAAAAAAAGGCTATCTATCCCAGACAGCCAATCTTTTGTTAACCTTAAATCTAATACTATGAAAAACACACTACAAAGATAGGGACTTTTCGGCTATCTCCAAATTTTCGGGGCAAAGTGCGGCTCTTTATAACATGGTTTAATAGAAATAATGGGTTTGTTAACGATTAACGTAATTAGACTAAAAATTAACTAACGAGTTGTTGGCCTGATACTCTTCTGTAGGATTCTCAAAGGACTTTTCTACTTGTCTTCCTTTCGCTTCATTGAGAGATACCGCATCAATCGGCAAGTCGGATTTTTTTCCTTTTTTGCTTGCTTTTTTCGTTTGATTTCCATACTTTTAGCCTCCATAAAACCCTTTAATAATTAATTCTATGGATAGCATTCTTTTCTGGCTGGTTCCGGTCGCTTCAGTGTTAGCCCTCTGTTTTGCTTATTACTTCCATAAGCAGATGATGAAAGAGAGTGAAGGTACTCCCCAAATGATAAAAATAGCCGCTGCGGTACGCAAGGGAGCTATGTCTTATCTGAAACAACAGTACAAGATTGTAGGTTGTGTTTTCCTTGGGCTGGTTATTTTGTTTTCAATTATGGCTTATGGCTTTCATGTTCAGAATGCGTGGGTTCCCATAGCTTTCCTGACGGGTGGTTTCTTCTCCGGTCTTTCCGGTTTCCTGGGTATGAAGACGGCAACCTATGCTTCGGCACGTACGGCGAATGCGGCACGCAATTCATTGAACTCCGGACTGAGAATCGCTTTCCGCAGTGGTGCGGTAATGGGACTCGTTGTAGTCGGACTGGGGTTGCTCGATATATCTTTCTGGTATCTGTTGCTGAACGCGGTGATTCCCGCCGACGCACTGACACCGACTCATAAACTTTGCGTAATCACTACCACGATGCTGACGTTCGGTATGGGAGCTTCCACACAGGCGCTCTTTGCCCGTGTAGGTGGCGGTATATATACAAAAGCTGCCGACGTAGGCGCCGACCTTGTGGGTAAGGTAGAAGCCGGAATTCCCGAAGACGATCCGCGAAACCCTGCCACCATTGCCGATAATGTAGGCGATAACGTAGGCGACGTGGCAGGTATGGGAGCCGACTTGTACGAATCTTATTGCGGTTCTATCCTGGCGACTGCCGCATTGGGTGCTGCCGCCTTTATACATTCGGCAGATACGGTCATGCAGTTCAAAGCGGTTATTGCCCCGATGCTGATTGCTGCGGTAGGTATTCTGCTTTCCATTATCGGTATCTTCTCCGTGCGCACCAAAGAAAATGCGACGATGAAAGATTTGCTCGGCTCGCTGGCATTCGGAACAAACCTGAGTTCCGTGCTGATTGTGGCTGCTACCTTCTTAATCCTGTGGCTCTTGCAGTTGGACAACTGGATTTGGATTTCATGCGCTGTCGTAGTCGGCCTGTTGGTCGGCATTGTGATCGGACGTTCTACCGAATATTATACTTCCCAGTCGTATCGCCCCACTCAGAAACTGAGTGAAAGCGGAAAGACCGGACCTGCCACCGTCATTATTTCCGGTATCGGTCTGGGTATGCTTTCTACGGCTATTCCCGTGATTGCGGTGGTGGTGGGCATCATTGCCTCCTTCCTGCTTGCTTCCGGTTTCGATTTCTCCAATGTGGGTATGGGGCTCTACGGTATCGGTATTGCCGCTGTCGGTATGCTGTCCACATTAGGAATCACACTGGCTACGGACGCTTACGGCCCGATTGCTGATAATGCAGGCGGTAATGCCGAAATGGCCGGTCTGGGTGCCGAAGTCCGCAAGCGTACCGATGCGCTCGACTCTTTGGGAAATACAACCGCGGCAACCGGAAAAGGTTTTGCTATCGGTTCCGCTGCATTGACCGGACTGGCTTTGCTGGCATCCTATATCGAAGAAATCCGTATCGGTCTGACCCGTTTGGGGACAATAGACCTGAGTATGCCGAACGGCGATGTCGTCTCTACCGCCAATGCTACCTTTGTCGATTTCATGAACTATTACGACGTGACGCTGATGAATCCCAAAGTTCTTTCCGGTATGTTCCTCGGTTCGATGATGGCGTTCCTGTTCTGTGGACTGACGATGAATGCGGTCGGCCGCGCAGCCGGACACATGGTGGATGAGGTGCGTCGTCAGTTCCGTGAGATTAAAGGCATTCTGACAGGAGAAGCCGAGCCGGATTATGAACGTTGTGTGGCTATCTCAACCAAGGGTGCGCAGCGCGAAATGGTGATTCCGTCGCTGATTGCTATCCTTGCGCCTATCGCTACCGGATTAATCTTCGGAGTGACCGGAGTACTGGGACTGTTGATCGGCGGTTTGAGCACAGGTTTTGTGCTGGCTATCTTTATGGCCAATGCAGGCGGTGCGTGGGATAATGCGAAGAAATATGTAGAAGAGGGGAACTTTGGAGGCAAAGGCGGTGAAGTGCATAAGGCAACCGTAGTAGGCGATACTGTGGGCGACCCGTTTAAGGATACTTCCGGCCCGAGTCTGAATATTTTAATCAAACTTATGAGCATGGTAGCCATTGTGATGGCAGGGCTTACCGTCGCCTGGAGTTTGTTTTAACTAAAAGAAGGTTTGTTTATTGAAGAGGGCGATAGCCGGAGATAAGTCCGCTTATCGCCTTCTGATTATATAGAACCGGGTAAACACCTTTTTTGCGCACTTAATCACTTTTTTCCGGCAGATAATCCTGTTTCGGGGCATTTCATGCAAATACTCGCTCAAAGCCATTTTCTCGTCTCTTATTATTTAGATACTTTTGCAAGACGATATATTATAAGTTATAAAGGGGAAATGGAAGAAATCTATCATAATGGCTAAGGGGAAAGGCTGATGTTATCAACGAACAAAATCTGTAAAACGAATGGTAGGGTGATGGTTCCGGTCGCTAGGGCTGTGAACCGGTAGAATATATTTGGGGAACAATTGTTTGTTTGTGTGAATGAATGACGGAAAAAGGGGACCTTGGATGAGGTCTCCTTTTTTATTTCCTTTATCTTTGTGGCAGATAAAAAAAAGAATAAGTATGCTACTACCTTACTTAAATAAAGACCTGATAGAGGCCGGCTGCGATGAGGCCGGCCGCGGTTGCCTGGCAGGATCAGTGTATGCTGCCGCCGTCATTCTTCCTAGAGATTTCAAGAATGAGTTGCTGAATGATTCGAAGCAACTGACCGAGAAGCAACGCTACGCACTTCGTGAAGTGATAGAGAAAGAAGCGCTGGCATGGGCGGTAGGAGTGGTGTCGCCCGAAGAGATAGACGAGATAAATATTCTCCGCGCCTCCTTTCTGGCGATGCACCGGGCTGTCGATCAGCTCTCTGTCCGTCCTCAGCATTTGCTGATCGACGGAAACCGTTTCAATAAATATCCTGACATTCCTCATACTACCGTGATAAAAGGAGACGGTAAATACCTCTCGATAGCCGCCGCTTCTATACTGGCTAAAACCTACAGAGATGATTATATGAATCGTCTTCACGAAGAATATCCGTTTTATGACTGGAATAAGAATAAAGGATACCCGACTAAAAAACATCGTGCCGCCATCGCCGAACGTGGAACGACTCCCTACCACCGAATGACCTTCAATCTGCTTGGTGACGGGCAGTTGAACCTGAATTTCTGATATTGTCTTTTGTTTCACTTTCTACATATTTTTGCAGAATAAGCACGAATTTTCTCCAAATAGCCATGAAAATGTTCGGTTTATGCTAAAAAAGTGTTGACTTGTGCTTTTATTTGTTACTTAAATGCTATATATTTGCATTCGATAACAAGAATTAAAAAAAGATAAAATCATGACAACAAGCAGACTTTATGCATCTAAGAAGTTGATGGGGGCTTTACTTCTTATGATGGGTTTTGTTTTACCTGCCAATGCGCAGTTTTTACGTACTTCTTATTTTATGGAAGGTACTCATTATCGGCAACAATTGAATCCGGCTCTGATTCCGACTCAGGGGTATTTTAATATTCCGGTATTGGGATCGGTCAATGCTACTGTCGGGTCCACTTCATTGGGTTATCAGGATATTATCGACATTATTGACGATAGCGACAATTTCTACTCTAATCCCGATTTCCTCAGCCGTCTGAAAGATAAAAACAACTTAAATGTAAACGTAAGCACGGAGATTCTTTCTGCCGGATGGTATAAAGGAAAGAACTTCTGGTCATTCAACGTAGGTGTTCGTGCGGATATAGGTGCAAGCCTTACCCGTTCCATGTTTACTTTCCTGAATGAGATGGATGCGCTTGAAGATAACTGGAGAAACAGCAATTACGATATCAGCGGTCAGAAACTGGATATTAACGCTTATGGTGAAGTTGGTTTAGGGTATGCGCGTCAGATCAATAACCGTTTGACAGTCGGTGGTAAGGTGAAAGTATTGCTGGGTATCGGTAATATGAATCTGAAGATCAACAATGTAATGATGAATGCTAATCTTCCGAGTGATACCCGCATCAGCCAATTACAGAATATTCAGTTTAGCAGTGACCCTGTACAGGCTGCGAAAGAGATAGAAGCTTTGCAAAATGAAATTAAAGGTTATCATGCAAAGCTGACAGTTGATGCTCATCTAGAAAGTTCTTTCAAAGGACTGGAATTGGTAGAAGAAAACGGTCAAGACTATATCAGCGACTTTGATTTTGATAGTGGTAAGTTGGGTATTGCAGGTTATGGTTTCGGTATTGATTTGGGAGCTTCTTATAAAATTATGGATAATCTGACAGTGTCTGCCTCTGTTCTAGACTTAGGATTCGTCAAATGGTCGAAAGGTGCTACTAAAATAGCTTCTGCTAATCCGGAAGCAATTAATATTGCAGGTGATAATTATCTGACAGGTATTGATCCAAATAATATTGACGGTTCTGTAATTGCGGTTCAATCTAATATCAACCGTTTGCAGAATGATGCTAATGGATACATGGATCGTGTAAATGGTGGTGATGTACTCGACTATGAAATGTTGCAACTTCAGACAGAGGACGTACATAAATCACGCAAGTCTAGTCTGGCATCTACAGTTGTGGTAGGAGCAGAATACGGCTTCTTTGAGAACAAACTCGGAGTAGGTGTATTGTCTACGACTCGCTTCGTGCAACCGAAAACGCTGACAGAAGTAACATTCTCCGCAAACTATCGTCCGAAAAGCTGGCTTAACGTTGCGCTCAGCTACTCGGCTATTCAGTCTGCCGGTAAGTCATTCGGTCTGGGCTTGAAGTTGGGTCCGGTGTTCCTCGGAACTGACTATATGTTCTTAGGTAAGAACACCAATTCTGTAAGTGGATTTGTTGGTATTTCTGTGCCGTTGGGCGGAAAGAAATCCAATAAAGAAGGATAAAATAATTTCTCTCTCTTAAACATTCTCTTTTTAATATTCTCTATCGAACAAAAAACGTATTGTGTGCAGCCTGTCATCGCCGACCTTGAATTCAGGTCTTAAGAATGACAGGCTGCTTTTTTATGTCTCTGAAGTAAAGGGAAATTGAGAACTGCTTGAATTGCAATCGCTTGAATTAGAACCACTTGATTTTCCGAAATACGATAAACGCTAATGTCGACAGCACAACGGAGCACAGGATAATCAGTGCAAAGGCATACGGCATCTCTTCCAGATGGATATCCACATTCATCCCGTAGAAACTGGCTATCAATGTCGGGATCATCAGCGTAATGGAAAGGCTGGTCATGCGTTTCATGATGGCATTCACGTTGTTGGAGATGATGGAGGCAAAGGCGTCCATCGTTCCGGTGAGGATATCGCTGTAGATGTTTACGGTATTAAATGCCTGTTTCAACTCGATAATCACGTCTTCTACCAGTTCCTTGTCCAGAAAGTCGGTGTCCTGAAAGATACTTTGCAGCTTTCCGATCATTACTTCATTTCCTCGGATGGAGGTGTTGAAGTAAACGAGTGTTTTCTGCAGTCTCATCAGACGGAGCAGGTCTTCGTTGCGGATACTGCGTTCCAGTTCCTTTTCGGCGGCGCTGATATCCAGATTTATCTGTTTCAGATATTTCAGAAACCATACGGCAGACGAATAAATCAGCCGGAGAATCAAATCGAGTTTGTTGCGGACTTCGATTCCTTTTCGGCGGGTGTGTTCGATGAAGTCCGGTAGCAGGTCTGTATTGTGGTAGCAGACTGATACAATGATTTCATTGTTGGTGATGATGCCGATGGGTACGGTACCGAAGGGAAGACTTTCGTTCTGACCGTTTTGCATCGGGATGCGCAGAATCGTCAATAGCCAGTTGCCTTCCGTGTCGGTGCGCGGACGTTCGTCTGTATCGGCTATATCGTTTAGAAATGATTCGGGTACATTCAGGGTTTTAGTCAGAAACTCAAAGTCATCGTTGTCCGGGCATACTACGTTTACCCAGCAGTTAGGAAGCCATTGCGGTTTTTCCACAAAGCCAGCTTCACAATAAAGATATGTTCTCATCTTATTGCCTCCTTTCGTTTGTTTACACGAGCAGAGGCATCAGTTTTCAATGACTCTGATCGCTTTAATTAATACTATAAGTGCACGTTCGCGGGTTTGAATCGTCCATTTTTCTATGATTTAATTTAAAAGCGATACAAAAGTACGGAAAATTAACCGAGGTTCCGTCTTTTGCATCGCTTTTTTTAGATTTTCTTGTTGTTTATGGTCTTTCAGCATGCGGGGAGTTCATTGGTTGGCTATGGTAAAATCACTTGTAAGATAGTGCTAAAGTTCCCGTTAGCTCCTTACATAGTAGACTTTCCTTATAAGGAAAGTTGGGATAAGGTGCCGACATTGTTAGTTGTTCACGGCCGTGGTAAGAGTTGCTCACGGTCGTGGTAAAGGCTGCTCACGGATGTGATCAGGTCTTGTCACGGCCGTGAACAGGTAAAGATGTCGGTAGCTTAATGGAAGTATAAAGGCATGATGAGCTAAAAGCATTGGTAGCTTATGGTATTTGTTGTATAAGGACAAGGCTCGGATGAGGCGTGATAGGTAATAAGTAACAGGTAATAAGTAATAGGTAATAAGATGGGGAGGAAGTGACAGGTAATAAGTCGTGAAATAGGGGTAAAGTGACAATAAAAAGCATGATTTACGGCTATTATCACCTTATTATCACCCTATTGTCACCAGCTATTATCACCAGCTATTATCACCCGAAGTGTGTTTATTATCAGTTTGTTATCTTCGAAAGGTGATAAGTGACAATAGAAAAGCATTTATTTCTAGAGAGTATTTGTCATGCTGAACTTGTCGAAGCATCTCCTCTTAGTATAAACTGAAGAAGAGATGCTTCGCTATCAATGTGTTCCACTTAGGTTCAGCCGGGATTACTGAGCATTTTCTCCCTGTCCGGCAGACCCGGAAACGGGGAAGTGCTCCTCCAAATACTTTCTGATTCTATGCGTCCCCAGTTCTTCCTTGGAGATACTGCCGTCTTTTAGCACAAGTTCATAGTGCGGAATGCCGTTGAAGCGGAAAAGTTGGCGCAGATAATTGAACTCTGAGTCGGTGACATAATAGCTGGCTTCTCCTTTCAGATTCTTTTCCACGTATTGCTTATATGCACCGGCTGGTGAGTCTTTCTGTCCGGTGATATAGATGAACTCGAACTCCGGATGATCTTTGTATTTTTTGCGCAGGTCTGCCGTCGCTTCTATTCCTGCGCGACAAGGTCCGCAGGTCGTTGCCCAGAAGTCGACGAACAGGACTTTTCCCGGATGATTCTTAATAATGTTGCGGAAAACGTTGGTGGCTTTGCCTTCCGGAAGTTGATAGGAATTGACTTTTTCCTTCGGATGCGTTTTGGCGAACAGATATTCGGCCTCTTCTGCCAATTGTGGGTGAGTGAGCTTTTGCTTGATACTGTCCACATACTCACGGGCAATGGAACGTGTCTTGATATTCTGCAGGCTGAAACCCAGGTTGCGGACTTTGGCTATTTGCCAAAGCAAAGGATCGGGCACATCATATAGCCGGGCAAGAATGCTGTCTTTCTTATGACTGGTTTTTTGTTCCATCGAGATAAAGTTTCTGTCCATGTCTTGCTCTGACTGCTTGTTTTTATACTGCTTGTCGATGTACTCCAGGACCAGTTTTTCTTCTTTTCCGTATAAGCCTTTCACCTTGTCATTCTCTTTTTGAAGTTCTTTTAAGGGGATTCTGACGGTTGTTCCTGCCAGTTTCTCCTGTTTCAGTCTGATTGCCTCCTGTTCTGTATTCAGTTTTACTCCTTTCTCTTTAAGGAAAGCGAGAAGCGATTCTTCCGGATACGTGTAAGAGATAGTATCCTTTGGCTCCGGTGCATAATAATTATAGGCTGTTCTGAAGGCGTCCATATATTCAAACCGGTTGATAAAAGAGCTGGCATTGGCATCGGCGAGCACTGTTTCATCATTCAGCGGCATCTTCTTCAAGAAGTCGTAATAAGAATCTTCTTCTTTCACTTTCAAGGCTTGGTTGGCTGTATCCTGCTTCGCATAATAATCTCTGCTCATCAGAAAGTCGAAGAATAAGCCTCCTGCCTGCAGGTCTGCCTTATTCTTGATCAGACGGGCAGCCTTTGCCGATGGGTGGCAAATCTGAATAAGTGAATCGGCTGTATGCTCCCATCGGGCGACAATCGGCTTCATGTGCTCCTGATATTGGCTGGGAGTCAGTTTGTTGCGCGCGTTGGATAAATCATCGTAACGGTAGGGGATCAGCGCCTTGAATTCCTTCAGCAGATAGGAGATGGAAGCCGACGGACCCATGTAGGCTGTATTCTTGATCGGGAAATAATAGTCGCGTGCACGGCTGCGTGCCAGCAATGCTTCCCAGTCGATATACATGGTAAGCGTCTGTCCGGGCTCGATATAGAATGGAATCCAGTTATTGTCAAGCGTAACGGACTGTTCCACAGGATGCTTGATGACAAACTTGCACAGGAAGCTGCCGTCTTCGTCTATCTGAATCACAGTCGGGTAGTCCTGGCGGGTGATATGGTTGGATAGATAGATGAGTCCGGTGTCGAATCCCAGCCGGCGGTCGTAGCCGTCGATGTACCCTTGCAGACAGGTGGTATCTGTGTGGAAGAACTGCTGAAAGCCTGTGTCGGCAGCGATTGTCTTGGTAGCTCCCCTTTGCCGGGTATACAGCTGATTCTTTTCTCCATTCACTTGTATCTGGCAGCTTCCGTCTTTCTGCGGAGTCACCAGCAGGGTACGTATGTTTCCATTCTGCTTGTCCTTGACGGTGATTTCCACCCGCTTCCCTTTCTTGCGGATGTTTTCGTTGGTAAATATCCGGTTGTCCATAATCGTGACAGAATCGTAGATGCCGTATTCCCAGGCGTTCAAGTCGTCTGCCTTGAACCAGTTTCCCTTGATTGCCGTCAACGGCGAAACGTTTTTGTCGGAGGACGGTACTAAGGATATGTCATACGTATTTCCTTCCGTATCGCTGGGACTGAGGAGATGGATGACCTGCGTCTCTTCCGGCAGGGCTTCGAAAACGAGCACATAGTCCATCTCGCCCGAATCGGGCATATACACTTCTTTATTGAGCTCAATGCCTTCCGCACTCTTGAACTGATATTTCTTGCCGGTGGCTGCATCTTCCAGATAACTGTCTCCTTCTTCCTTTATCCACCAGTGCGGACGGAAGATGGCGTGAATATAAACACGCGTGCCATCGGGCGTGCGTTCTATACGGGTGATGTTACCAATACTTCCCGAACGGGCTTTGAATGGCGGATTGTCGACGGTTTGTGCTGTGAGCATACCCGACAGCATGAGCATCATGCAGAGTAGAATCGTTTTCATAATATTAAATTTTGAATAAATGCGTTTAGTAGTTCCCTATACAAAGAAAGAAAAATATCCATCGCTCCCTCTCTTTTTCCCCTTTAACTTAACATAGATTAAACGTTTACGTAATCATCTTTTTTGTACCTTTGCACCCGAAAATCAGAGTGATAATTTAAATATTGAAATATTATGAGTAAGAAAGCCCTTTTAATGATCCTCGATGGTTGGGGACTAGGCGACCAAAAGAAAGACGACGTAATCTTCAACACTCCCACTCCTTACTGGGATTATCTGATGAACAATTATCCTCATTCCCAACTTCAGGCAAGTGGTGAGAACGTAGGTTTGCCCGACGGACAGATGGGTAACTCGGAAGTAGGTCACCTCAACATTGGTGCCGGACGTGTGGTTTATCAGGATTTGGTGAAAATCAACCGCGCATGTGCTGACAACAGCATCCTGCAGAACCCCGAAATCGTTTCTGCTTTCTCTTACGCGAAAGAAAACGGAAAGAGCGTTCATTTCATGGGACTGACTTCCAACGGTGGCGTACACAGCTCAATGGTTCATCTTTTCAAACTTTGCGACATCTCCAAAGAATACGGCATCGACAATACATTCATCCACTGCTTCATGGACGGTCGTGACACTGACCCGAAGAGTGGCAAGGGATTTATCGAAGAACTTTCTGCACACTGCGAGAAATCGGCAGGCAAGATCGCTTCTATCATCGGTCGTTATTATGCTATGGACCGTGACAAACGTTGGGAACGTGTGAAGGAAGCCTATGACCTGCTGGTAAACGGCCAGGGTAAGAAAGCTACCGATATGGTTCAGGCTATGCAGGAATCTTACGATGAAGGTGTAACGGACGAATTCATCAAGCCGATTGTAAACGCCAGCTGCGACGGAACCATCAAAGAAGGTGATGTCGTTATCTTCTTCAACTACCGTAACGACCGTGCTAAAGAACTGACTGTCGTACTGACTCAGCAAGATATGCCGGAAGCGGGTATGCATACGATTCCGGGACTGCAATATTACTGCATGACTCCGTATGATGCATCCTTCAAAGGTGTTCACATCCTGTTCGACAAGGAAAACGTTGCCAACACACTGGGCGAATACATCGCTTCCAAAGGACTGAGCCAGCTCCATATCGCTGAAACAGAGAAATATGCTCACGTTACTTTCTTCTTCAACGGCGGTCGTGAAACTCCGTTCGACAACGAAGACCGTATCCTTGTTCCATCTCCGAAAGTAGCCACTTACGACCTGAAACCGGAAATGAGCGCTTACGAAGTGAAGGATAAACTGGTAGACGCTATCAACGAAAACAAATATGATTTCATCGTGGTAAACTTCGCTAACGGTGACATGGTTGGTCATACCGGTATCTACGAAGCAATCGAGAAGGCTGTTGTGGCTGTAGACGCTTGCGTGAAAGACGTAATCGAAGCTGCTAAAGCACAAGGTTACGAAGCTATCATCATCGCCGACCACGGTAACGCTGATCATGCCTTGAACGAAGACGGCACTCCGAATACGGCTCACTCTCTGAACCCGGTTCCTTGTGTGTACGTAACAGAAAACAAAGCTGCGAAAGTAGAAGACGGTCGCCTGGCTGATGTGGCTCCGACTATCCTGAAAATCATGGGGCTGGAAGCTCCGGCTGATATGAACGGTCAGATTTTGATTAAGTAATTTAGAATGCTATAACCAAAGGGGCGGGGGGATACTCCGCCCTTTTTGTCTCACATAAGTTTTATGATTCAGATAGAAGATGTAGTAGTGAGCTTCGATGTCCTTCGGGAAAAATTCCTTTGCAATCTGGACGCCTGCAAGGGCGAATGTTGCATTGAAGGGGATGCAGGGGCACCTGTGGAATTGGATGAAGTGGAAAAGCTGGAAGAGGTTCTGCCGATAATATGGGAGGAACTGTCGCCGGAAGCGCGTGCTGTCATTGAGAAGCAAGGAGTCGTATACACGGATCAGGAAGGTGATCTGGTGACTTCTATTGTTAATAATAAGGATTGCGTCTTTACTTGCTATGACGAGAAAGGATGTTGTTACTGTGCCATCGAAAAGGCTTATCGGGATGGCAAGACAGACTTTTACAAACCGGTATCATGCCATCTCTATCCCATTCGGATTGGAGATTACGGACCTTATAAGGCGGTGAACTATCATCGTTGGGATGTGTGTAAGGCGGCTGTGTTGCTGGGGAAAAAAGAAAACGTGGCTGTCTACCAATTCTTGAAAGAACCTCTGATCCGTAAATTCGGCGAGAAGTGGTACCAGGAACTGGAAGTCGCAGTGAAGGAATTAAAGGCGCATGATATGATCTGATATTTCTTTCATTTCCTCGACTCTTTGCGTTTGGATCGTATCAGAAGAAATAACAGGCAGATCATAGCTACGATAATGCAAGCCGGAGTAATCCATGCCTCCGGATGGATAATAATCAGGAACAGGCAAGTGACAATTACACAGGATGCCAGAATTCTGAGATAGAGTCTGATCTTGGCAAATACAGGATTTGGGGTAGTCGTTTTCATAAGTGTCCTCCTTCATTTTCGGCAAGATAGTGATTTTGACCGGAAAAAGATTTAACTGTTAGGTTTTATTAAGACATAGAAAAGCGCCGGTACGGAGGATTTTCCTTCGCTTGCCGACGCTTCTTCGTTGTAAGATGTGAGGTTGGTTTATAAAAACGTAATATTAAAATTATGTATCGATATTCGCATATGTTGCATTCTCTTCGATAAACTCGCGGCGCGGACCTACGTCTTCACCCATTAGCATGGAGAAGATGTAATCGGCTTCAGCGGCATTATCGATGTTTACTTGCTTCAGCATACGGTTGTCGGGATCCATAGTTGTTTCCCACAACTGCTGGGCGTTCATTTCACCCAAACCTTTGTAACGCTGTGTATGAACCGCATTTTCCAGACCACCGCCATAGGTATCGATAAACTTCTGGCGTTGCGCGTCTGTCCAGCAATACTCTTCTACTTTACCCTTTTTGCAGAGGTAGAGTGGGGGAGTAGCGATGTACAGATAACCGTTCTGAATAATCTGTGGCATATAACGGAAGAAGAATGTCATGATCAGTGTGTCGATGTGAGAACCATCGACGTCGGCATCGGTCATGATGATAATCTTGTGATAGCGCAGCTTTTCGATGTTAGCCTCTTTGCTGTCGTCTTCTGTTCCGATAGTGACACCCAGTGCCGTATATATATTGCGGATTTCATCGCTTTCCAGTGCTTTGTGATACATCGCTTTTTCGACGTTCAGAATCTTACCGCGTAGCGGAAGGATGGCCTGGAACATACGGTTACGTCCTTGCTTGGCAGTACCACCTGCCGAGTCTCCCTCGACGAGGAACAATTCGCATTTTGAGGGGTCTTTATCCGAACAGTCGGCCAGTTTACCCGGCAGACCGCCTCCGGACATCGGAGATTTGCGTTGTACCATTTCACGGGCTTTTCTTGCTGCGTGGCGTGCTGTGGCAGCCAGAATCACCTTGTCTACAATTGTTTTTGCCTCCTTTGGATGTTCTTCCAGATAGTAGGCCAGTACTTCACCGACAGCCTGGTCTACGGCACCCATTACTTCGTTGTTACCCAACTTCGTTTTGGTCTGTCCTTCGAACTGTGGTTCGGCTACTTTAACGGAAATAACGGCAGTCAGACCTTCGCGGAAGTCGTCTCCCGAGATTTCAACTTTCACCTTTTCCAGCATCTTGCTGTCTTCGGCGTACTTCTTCAGCGTACGGGTCAGTGCACGGCGGAAACCGGCAAGATGCGTACCTCCTTCGATTGTATTGATATTATTGACATAGGAATGTACATTTTCGGAGAATCCTGTATTGTACATGATGGCTATTTCAATAGGTATTCCCTGCTTCTCAGAGTTCAGATAGATAACGTCGTTGATCAAGTGTTCACGTGAAGACTCGATGAAGCGTACAAACTCTCTCAGCCCTTCTTCGGAATAGAATACTTCACTCTTGAAGCTGCCGTCTTCTTCATTCACTACCCGACGGTCGGTCAGTGAAATGCGGAGACCTGCATTCAGGTATGCCAACTCACGCAGACGTGAAGCCAGTATTTTATAATCATACACCGTTTCGGTAAAGATTGTATCATCGGGCCAAAATTGTTGGCGGGTTCCTGTAATATCCGATACCCCCACTTCTTTCACAGAATAAAGCGGCTTACCGATTTCATATTCCTGCTGATAGATTTTACCATTGCGGAATACCTGTGTAGTCATGTGTGTTGACAGTGCATTTACGCAAGACATACCTACACCGTGCAAACCTCCGGAAACTTTATACGACCCTTTGTCGAACTTACCTCCGGCGTGCAGAACGGTCATCGCTACTTCCAGTGCCGACTTCTTTTCTTTTTCATGATAGTCGACCGGAATACCACGTCCGTTGTCCTGTACGGTGATTGAATTATCTTCGTTGATTGTCACTTCGATGTGGTCGCAATACCCGGCCAGTGCCTCGTCAATGGAGTTATCAACGATTTCGTATACCAAGTGGTGAAGTCCCTTTATACTGATGTCACCGATGTACATCGCAGGGCGTTTTCTCACTGCTTCAAGACCTTCCAATACCTGGATGCTATCCGCAGAATAAGACCCGTTATTGGGAGTGATTTGTTCTTCGCTCATAATTGCCTTTCTAAGTTATAATAACAGAGCAAATATAGTGAAAATTGTCGAGTTGGCGAAGTTTCGGAGGTGAAAAATGTAGAATAAAAGCGGAATTAGTGAATGGGAAAGTATTCTGATATTCAGTGGTTTATAAACACAAAAGGCCGAACTTAAAAGTTCAGCCTGAATGCTATATAGAATTGTTGTTTTTCTATTATTAAGCGAGCTTGTTGATGTAAAGAGCCAGCTTAGATTTCAGATTGTTAGCTTTGTTTTTGTGGATAACATTTGTTTTAGCTAACTTGTCCAACATCTTAGTGATGCCAGGATACATTGCAACAGCTTCTGTCTTGTCAGTAGTTGCACGAAGTTTTCTAACAGCATTTCTCATGGTCTTACCATAATATCTGTTATGAAGTCTTCTTGTCTCTTCTTGTCTGATTCTCTTCAGTGATGATTTGTGATTTGCCATTTCGACTAATCTATTTTTTTAGTTCTTTATTCTTTTTACTTGTAGCCCGTGGGGGAATCGAACCCCCCTTTCAAGAATGAAAATCTTGCGTCCTAACCGATAGACGAACGGGCCATCCTGTTGTTGCATTTCTGCTTTTTGCTCTCTCGAATCAGTGTTTGTTTCTCGATTGCGGATGCAAAGGTAGGAACTTTTTTGAAACTGACAAACAATTCATGAAAAAAATATGTAGTTTTTTCTCTTTTTTTCTGTGGGGTGGGGTGATAGTGCTTGATTTTCAGTAAAATATGAGATTGCGATTTTTCGAAAAAAATATCTCCGTCTATAAGACTATGAATAATGTGCTATATTTATACCTTATTATATATAAGGATTTATGGACTTCCATTCTTATTGTTACATTGATTTTGAAAAAACGATGTATTTGCGACTTTTCTTGTAATCGGATGATTGTTTTAACGACTAAAGGAGTATGCTTGTGAACTATCAGAAACAGTAGAGCGTTTATAGATATACGGATATAAACAAACGTATCATTTGTCATGTATGCAAATGACAGTGATAGTCTTTTATTGAACGAGTAAAAGCGCACCCATCCTCGCTTGAACGGGTGCACCAACACAAACAAAACAAACAATTAATAAAACAGTCCTTCAATGAAGTGCCGTTTTATAAGGAAATTTAGCATGTTGTGGGAAACTAAACATGCGAATAAAGGGTATAAAATACCACTCGGATACTTCACAGTAGCCTTTTCTGTAGAACATCTCACCTAAATTCCGTACGCATACAATCAGTCATGTGTTCCTAAAACTCCAGTTCTGAGTCATTCAGCCTTACGGTCCATCCGTTTACCATTATTCTCGGGCATATCTTCGGAATCCCCATATCCGATGACTGTATGAAGAATAAAAGGGTGTATGAATCCTGCCTGTCAAGATATTCCTGATCGCCCATCTCATCGCCGGTATGACTGTGGATTTTGGATAACAGTAGATACTGGGTGAGCGGAAGACGCAGAATTTCCTGTCCGCTGGGTACATGCTTTATGGTCAATGTGGTCTGATCTCCTTTCATGATGCGCAATGTGTTCAACCGGGCATGGATGACAGGGGTTTCTTCTTCATCGAGTATACTGACTTCCTGCCGGTATGGACGATAGTAAACCGGCTCCGTCCCCAACGGAGTGTTGGTATGATCCATCACACCATTGGCAGCCTCCAATGTGAAAGTGAAATCTTCCTGATTCAGCAGGTTGTTGCCGTTCTGAAGGATGCATGAGAAATAATTGGTGTTTTTGACTAAGGGAGCATCCAATACTTGATAGTCATTACTGATAGTTATATTTTCAAGGCTACCGTAGAAGAGGCCGTTCAATTTCCCGTTCATCTGTTTTTCACTGTTGCATATCAATGAAAGGAGCAATGATTTCCGTTCCGTCTGACCGGTTTTGAGATAAGGGAACCGGTATTGACGGTCGGAGGCTCCTCCCCACAAGAGCAGATGATAGCTCCCTTCGGGAAACGGCACTCTTACCATACAGTAGCCTTGATGTAATGCGATACTGTCTACGTCCAGTCTGTCCACATACTTGTTGTTCTTGTCGAAAGCAAAAATGGTGATGTCGCCTACTTGCGAGGAAGCGGCATCCACATCTAGTATATTATAGGTATACGAGATTTTCAACCAGGTCCCGGTAGGGCAGTCTGACAGATCGTCGTTCACCCAGTTGCAGGATGAGAACAGCATGACGATGCAGATAATATGTAGTAAAAATGGACGCATTGGTAATAAATTTAGTTCAAAGTGGCCGATACTTATTCAAGTTCTACATCTTGGTTACGTACGGCCCACGGAAAAACATCGATGTTGATGTTCAGTTCTGCTTTGTATTCATCCGGTTGTTCCGGTTCGATAAATGGTTCGCCGCTGCCCAGGCCTGCTACTTTATTGACTGACAGTCTGTATATATTGTTGCGTACGATACCAAATTCCATGACTCCCATTTCGGTGTCGTTGTTGTTGTCTTCATGCTTGATCCAGTAGTTGTAGTAGCATGCGTAGTTTTCGGTTTTCTTGAAACGCTTGATGCTGTATTTGGCAAGCTCTTCTGTTGTCGAGTTGTCGGTAATGTCTCCGGGCAGGTTGTTGAGTGCCAGTTTTCTGATTGCATTTACGCTGGTGTAGAAGTTGTAGTTGAAGTAGAACAGGTTGGTCGGCCAGTTGGACGGGTTGCTTACTGTTTCTCCGCTTTCGTTGAATACGCGGTCGGTGGCAATGTCGAGACTTGCTTTGAACATCACTCCTGTGGTATAGGCATTTAGCTGGGCGGGACGGAACATACAGTTCTCCAGACAGTAGATGCGTGACCAGCTATTTGCCGGAGCCATGCCTGCCCAATTGCTGTCGTCAATGTTAAGCTGTACCAATGCCTGTGCAAAGAAACCGTCCTCATTCTTGAAGTCTTTGGCACCTTCTACGGTTTTCTTGAAGAAGTAAGGGTCTATTACATAACCGTCGTTATCGTTGATGTTGCCGAAGTTCTCATCAGTGTATGAGTCCGGTTCCTGAAGGCTGGTCAGCACGGCTGTATGGCGGAAAGTGTAGAATTCGGTTGCCAGGTTCAACATTCTGAAGTTATTGAGTTTGACCGTACAGTAAGTTTTTCCGGCCGGGTCTTTCAGGGGGAAAGTCTCCTGTGTCTGTGTCACTTCAATTTTGGCAACGACACGTTCCAGGCTAATGGAAATGTCGGTTACTTTGTCGGAATCTGTGGGTTTGCTTACTTCGACATTCAGATTTGCGGCACCACGGTTGGTCATTACGAATCCTCTCTCGGGTACACTTGGAATCTTTCCTGCGCTGTATGTCACTTTGTCGATAGCTCCGAGGAATTTGTCCTGTGTTGCGATGTCTGCTGTGATTGCTTCACCGTTGGCGATGGCGAATACGTTGTAAGTTCCCGGTTTCATTGTGATTTTGTTGGCGGTGTAGTGTATCTTTTGTCCGCTTGTTCCTGCCAGTGTGATGTTTTCAAGAGGCTGGGAGTCAACGAAAGTTTTAGTGGCTGAGTCAAAGAAGTAGACCGTAAGGGTTTTTACCGCATATTCTTCTTTCGAGCCTTCTTCGGTTACACCCGATGATTCGGCACTCCGGCTGGCGGGAACATTCGGGATTTCAAGGAACAGGGCTACGTTGCCGTTCGAGTCCGACTGCGTTTTGTCGGGGATTGCTACATCTGCATCATTGATGCAACTGTACTGTGTGGCTGCTGTAAACAGAAGCATTGCCATTAGTTTTGTAAATTGTTTCATCTTACCATTGATTTTAATTAAACATTTATTTAAGCTCTAATATTTGTTTCAGATTGTTGTCAGCTTGTGACAGTCCGGCAGCTTTGGCCTGTTTGAAGAGTGTTTCCGCTTCTTCATAATTCTCTTGAAGAAGGTGCAGGACACCTTTTGCCAATGCTGTTTCTGGTACTTCCGGTGCTTTCTCCAGATAATGTGCGGCGGACTGCACGTCTCTTTGCATCAGAGAGATGCAAGCTGCGTTCAGGTTGGCGACAGGATTATCCGGGAATAATTGTACGGCAGTCATGAAGATTTTGTTGTATGCTTCGCTTCCCGGCGTACAGGTGAGTGCGAGGCGGAACATCTCTTCAAGACTCAGGTTCTTGGGATTAGTGGCGAAAACATTTCGTGATTCTTCTACGCTGAAAGGACGTACATGATATTCGATGGTATAATCGGAATGTCTGAGCAGCGTGAACCAGTGTTCCAGCACAAAGCGATAGAATGCCGGAAATTGTTTTTTCAACTTCTCTTCCTTGCGGTCGGGGTGCAGGTTGCCTGTCACGATTTTCATGACTGCCTCCTTCCGCTGAAAGGTTGTATCAGTGAGAAGGGCTTCGAACCCTTCCCAGTCCTCAGGAGTATGAGAAGTATGAATATCCGTTGGATTAAACGTGTATAACCGGCACACATATTCCTTCAATGCCTGTGTGCGTTCGCGGGATAACCTTTCGTTGAGTTGGTAAGGTCCGTCGGGCGATGCATAGCCGTGTATGCTGATATGTGTGATGGTTACATTCGAATCATTTCTGATGGCGTCTATGGTTTGAGTGATCTTATTCAGTTCCGTCGCATTGTTGCTGTATGTTTCATGTATGATGGCGTCGTTTAGGGGAAAGTCGATGAATGCGCATCCTTTCTCAGTTCTGGTTTTCAGCCCCTCCACTTGTGGGGTGAGAAATACGAGTTGCGGGACAGGTATCGGTTGCGGATGCAGACGGGCGATACAAGTGAAGGCTTCTTCGCCGGCGATGCCACAACCGCAACTTTTCTCTATCAGGGAGAGTGTAGCATGATTCATCCACTTCTCGAAAGGAACGGATTGCAGATAATGTATGCTTTGCCTGCTTCCGTTTTTTCGTTGTAGCGAACGGGCATCTTTCTCCTTTTTGCCCATTTCGCGCATGAATATGATTTGCTGTTTCCGGCTATTGATGTAGATGGAAGGCAGTTCCAACCGATTCTCCAGACTGTCGGTGACAACGGGTACGAGAACCAGCGATTCGTTGGACGAAAGGTCGCGGGTGATTTCTACCGAAATAGAAACCACCAGTTCTTCCCCTGCCTTGTGAAGGCTGGAAGCGGTAGCTCGGATCGTTCCGTTAGCTTCTTCTACGGTCGTTTGCGCCTGTAGCGATAGAGATGCTATGACCGCAATGATAAAAACTCCTCCCAGTTTCATAGTCGTACTAATAATGGATCTATATTTAAAAATAGCCTGTTCACCAAGGATAGATGTGAGATATAATTCCGTATTGCTGAAGTTCTTCCAATATCCTCATATCTTTCAATGTCTTTCCTCTGCCACCATGTCCCAGATGGTACACCCTCCACGGTGTTGACCGGTGTTTGCGTGCTATCTCTATGTAGAGATGTCTTCGTTTGGAGAACCAGACTTTCCATAATTTTTTCATCTTTCTTTCTTCTTTAAAATAGGTAGATTAAACTTATAGAGGCCTTGCTAGGTCCTACGTAATGATATTTTCCTTCTTCTCTTAGCTTTGCGCATTTGTCTACGCAGTTGTATTGCCTGTAATGGATAAATTCATATCCTACTCCTACACTTGTTTCTATGTTCCAGTGGTCATTCAGCATCCAGTGATATCCGCAGCTGATACCTCCGCCTGCCAGCCAGCCTTCGTACCGGTGGCGTTTCAGTTGGGAGAATATGCCGAAAGGCAGTTTCTTGCCTCCAATGTTGAACTGGCCACCGTTCAGATACCCTCCCCAGAAAAAGCCGTTATACTTCTGGCAATTCCAGTATTTATATTCGGGCTGCAGGAGCCAGTAACGGTTGACATATTCTTCGCTCCGTTTCCACGGTCGCAGGCTTCCGGTAAGCTCGACTGTGCTCTTGTTTCCTATGGCATACGAAACTCCCCCTCCGAAAGCTCCGTCTATGGCAGAAAGCGCATTCACCCTGATAGCTGCTTTCTGTGAGTAAGCGTCCAGGCATCCAAGTAATAAGAGCAGGAATATGAAACGTTTCATTATATCCGTTGATTAAGGGCGTTTATTGTTTTCAAAAAATGCATTCAGATTATATGCCGCTTCCTCGGAGCCTTCGGCTTTGGCGGCTTTCAGCATTCGGATGCCTTCGTAGGTGTTTCCGGACATTAGTTCGTATACTCCGCGGCAGTTTTTATAGGCCAGACTGTCGTGAAGAGCCATTGAAAGGAATTTACCTGCCGATTTGACGTCTCCCTGTTCTATGGCGGCAGCTGCTGCATTCAGGTTGGCAACCGGATGTACGGGATATAGCTTGACGCTAATATTGATAATCTTGTAAAACCGGGCTTTGTCTTCTGTATAAGACAGGGCGACTGTGTAGAGTTCGCGGAGAGACAGCATCTGCGGGTTGATCTCCGCTATCATTTTCGCCTCTTCAAGGCTGAAATTCAGTTCCTTCTGATTTCGTGCGTCCACATCATCCGTTTCGGGCGAAACGTAAGTACCCTTGTATTTCATTTTGCTGCCGACTGCCGGACTCGTAGGGCGTTCATTGACAACAGAAAGAGGAATGACCTCTTGTGTAGCCGTACCGGAAGGAACTATTGCGCCGGAAGATGCTGCTATGTTTTGAGGAGTTATGACGATTGTATCTTTCAGAGATTGTTCACCTTCCGGACGGACAATAGTTCTTTTAAGTATCAGTGTTGCATTGTTCATCCAATCCTCTGTCGGCAATGAAGTCCGGTAGGAAATGGTACGGGAGTGGTCCTCGTCAATGCCGGCAATCAGATAAGCTTTCGCATCCTCTTCTTTCCGGTCATTCTTCTTGCGTAAAATCTGATTGCGCAGATATAGTTTCTGTTTCTGCTTACCATTCAGTTGTATGTGCGGCAGTGATACTCTTTTCTCCTGGCTGGTCAGCACGGGTGTCAGTATAAAGGCACTCTTGGAATCCATGTCTTTTATATGGACTGAAATATCCATGGACAGAAACAGTGAATCTGCACGGACGCCGAAGAAGTGGGGTACGATATCCAGCTTAACGTTCTGTGCCGGTAGCAAGTTGCATATCAATAAACTGAAAAAGATGAATGCTTTCGTTTTCATGTTATGTTGTGATTTAATTGATTTACTGAATGAAATACACGAGTGATATCCCTATCTGCGTGGGGCCCCAGTAGTTGCAGTGGGATTTTTCGATAAAGGCAGCGCCTTCGGGCTGTCCATAGCGTTTATAGTTGAGGTGGGCATATCCCAGTGAAAGTCCCGCTTCCAGATTCCATTGCGGACTGATCATCCATTGATAACCATAGGAGATGCCGAAGCCCGCCAGATTGCCTTGATACCGGTTGTTGGCAATCTGCCTGTTTTCGATACCCAGCATTTTACCATTTCCGAATCCCCAAGGGAGCATTCCGCCGAAGTTGAATAGAGCATAGTGAAGTTGAAAGCCGATGTAGCTTCCCATGAACACTCCGTCAAACCATTTGCGGTACTCCGGTTGGAGCATGAAATGCTTCATCTTTTTGTTTCCCCCGAAGTTCCAGGGATTGTAGTTGACAGAGAGATTAAGCGTGTGCGTATCATCGCACCTTATCTCTCCCCCTATATTGAAAGTGGTTGTGAGGTCATAGAGCAGATTACTCTTGACGGCTATCTTCTGCCCGTATAGACTGGAGGCGGGCAAAAGACAGGTAAGGAAGATACTTGCCAACATACATTTCAAGACTGCCGTGAGTCCCTTTATGCTGGCGGCTGTAGATATTCTTTTTCTATTCCTATCGGGTTTGTGTGTCATAATCTTTTGTTTATGTGTTTCTGTTACTTCTTAGGTAACGGAAATCCGGTCTTATGACCGGTATGTGGAGGGGAAAGAAGTAAAAAAGGCGGCGGTCTTTGAGTGCTAAAGCGTATTTATAGGTTTCCGGCTGAAAAATAGTCCGGCAGACACAATAGCGGTCTGGAACATGAAACAGATATAATTCATGCTCCTGTATTCTTTTTTATTTTTTTGAAAGAAAGGAAGTGAAATAATGTATAATTAATTTGGAATGTGATGTTCTTTTTCTATATCTTTGCGCTGTATTTATTTCCGTTACCTAAGAAGTAATAGATAAGGTAATTTGTTTATATTCAATATATTGTCTCTCGGTGTTTGCTCGCAACGTAGTTCTCTACGTAAAAACAATTCAATTTATTCGCTTCTGTCCGTTTTTCCAGTCCAAAGCCTTTCAGGTAAGTTTGCGTGGTCTTTATTGATTTATGCCCCAATGATTCGCTGATCATTTCGATGGGGATTCCCTGATATTTGGCGCTCGTTGCCCAGGAATGCCGGATGGTGTATGAAGTGACAGGCGATTTGATGTGTAACTCTCTGGAAAGACTCTTCAATTGATTGTTGAATCGTCTGAGAGCCGATTGATATTCTTTATATCCTGCCTCTTCTTTCCGTTTTTTATCTCCTTTCATGATGTCGAACAGGTAGTCCGGACAATCCTCTCCGGAAGATTCATTATTGCGCAATCCGTTGATTGCCTTCTTGGCAGCCTCCAGTATTTCGACGCTCATGGGAGTACCGGTCTTTATACGGTTATATCTCAGTACTCCATGTACCAGTGCCGATTTCTCCAGATGTGCGAAGTCGGCAAACGGCATGCCGCAGAGCTGAAACATCAGTCGTGCTATCGCTTGTGTGCGACGCAGGTGGCTGGACTTGGGGACTTTGTAGAGCAACATGTGCAGTTCGTTGATGGGCAGTGCCTTTTTCTGCCGGACATCTACTCCGGTGAATACGTCACGAAACAATCGGGGGATGAAACGGGCCGTACCCGCTTCGACACCGCGGTTGTAGATACTGCGCAGCATACGCATATAAGTCGATACGGTGTTCGGTTTCAATCCGCAGTCATAAAGATATTGCCCGTACCGTCGCAGACTATCGCGGTTGACTTGTCCGAATGCGACTTCGGGAGTATCACAAAATTTGGCAAATGACAGAATTGCATTTTTGTATACATGTGCCGTCGAGTAACGACCCTCTTCTTGTAGATTCCGGATGTATGCTTTTGCGCATCCGGTAAAGCTGTTTTTATTACTTTTTCTTTTCATACTCTTGTCTATATTTACTTGTTCTTCAGGGAGTATAACAAAAATAGCAATCTTTTTTGTTGTTAACGCCTCTAAAAAGCTCCCGATTGCCAGACATTTTTTTGTAGTTTTGTTCCGGAATGATAAAAAGAGGAGTGCATTATGCTGCAAAAGACGAAAGGAATAGTTCTACATACGCTTAAATATAATGATACTTCTATCATTGTAGATATGTACACGGAGTTATCCGGGCGGACTTCTTTTCTCGTTCCCGTACCCCGTTCGCGGAAGGCGGCAGTCAAGTCAGTACTCTTCCAGCCTTTGTCTTTCATTGAGTTTGAGGCGGATTATCGTCCGAATGCCACTCTCTATCGGGTAAAAGAGGCGAAGTCTTTTTATCCTTTTACCTCCATTCCTTATGACCCGTACAAGTCTTCAATGGCACTTTTTCTGGCAGAGTTTCTGTATCGTGCTATCCGTGAAGAGGCTGAGAATCGTCCGTTGTTCGCTTATTTGCAGCATTCTGTCATTTGGCTGGACGAATGTCGCGAAGGGTTTGCCAATTTCCATCTGGTTTTTCTGATGCGTCTTTCCCGTTTTTTGGGGTTGTATCCGAATCTGGAAGATTATCACACCGGTGATTACTTTGATTTGCTGAATGCCTGTTTTACTTCCACTCGTCCGCAGTTGCATTCTTCTTATATTAATCCCGAAGAGGCTGGACGTCTTCGCCAGTTGATGCGCATGAATTATGAGACGATGCACTTATTTGGCATGAGCCGTGCGGAACGCACTCGCTGCCTGACGATTATGAATGATTATTATCGTTTGCATCTGCCGGATTTTCCTGCATTAAAGTCGCTGGATGTACTGAAAGAATTGTTTGATTAGCTGTTTATACTTCTTCCACTCTCACCAGTTTCCAGCCTTGGAACACTAATGCGATACTCTTTAATTCTGTAGTCCCTTTGTCTTGATGAATCCATTCGCTTGCTGCATACTGTTTCAGTTGTATTTTGGCATTGCACAGCAATTTTTCTATCTCGGTGTCAGAAGCATCCCGTTTTGCATATTTCACTTCGATACAGTAGCTGTATACCATGTCGGGAAGTTGCAGTAGACGAGGTTGCAGAAAGATATCTGCATATCCTTTGTTGCTTTCATATTCGGGGCGGGCAATATAATAATGTGTCAATCCGAGGTAAGCCAAAATAAAGGTTTTTACATAAGCTTCACCTTCTATGAAGTCGCGAACACTGCTTTGGGCATTCAAGCGGTCGGCAATGTATGTGAAGCAATTTTCCCATTCTCCTTTGTATGCCATTCGTTTCATTCGGTCCACCAGCTTATCTGTCTCCAGATATAGGTCGGCGGAATCTTTGTAGATGTCTGCCATGTAACCGTAAAGTTGTTCGCGCACTGCCCAGTTGGGGACGCTCAGTATGGGCTCACCCATTTCCATTCCGCTGATGGTTAGCATGCCGTAATAGTAGAGTAGGCTTTTAAAGTTTTCCGGTTTGATAATGTCTTCGGCTGGGAAACTGTTTGCAATGATTCCGGTAGTAGAACCTTTTTCAACAATCTCTTGTACAACGCTTGCATTTTCACCGAAAGTTTTGTCTACGTGGATGAGGTGGCGCAGCTTGTTGTAGTCGGTGCGAATATTAGCATCGAGCATATTGTCAGGGATGTCCTCATTCAGCATATAATGATTCATGAAATAGAGCACCATATCTGAATTGTACATAGACGGTTCCTTTAGCGCTTTCATGGCGAAACAGTAATTGTCGTACCATGGTTTCATGATGGTTATTAATTCATCTGTAGTGTGCGGTAGTTCCCGGTAACTTTTGTAATAATCGATCAGAGTGCGTACTTCTTGTTCATTAAATCCCATCATATTATTAAAGATAGGTGAACTGCTATAATTATCCGCAATGTTGAATCCGCTAGTGAGATCATCCATTGTTACTGGGCTTACGCCTGTAAGGAAGATGCGCTCGATCACTGAACTTGAATAGTCTTTTACCACTTTAAGGAAACTACGGAAGAATCCGCTGCCATGAGTGATGCTGCGATAACGTTCATTGCCATAATTTACCAGAATATTGTTGGCAAAGTTATCGTACTCATCAAGGATAAGATATATCTTTAGTCCCTTGTTTTGGGCGCTTTGGCACAGTGATCCCAATAAGGCATCTCCTGTTTTTAATTCATGTAGCTTTTCAGCGGCTTCTTTCCCTAACAGATGAGCATTTCGTTCTGCAAATCCATCCATTACGATTTTGCAATAGGTGTTGAATGTTTCTTCCAAACGATCCATATTGGCGGCTACACTACTGAAATTGAGTGTAAGCACCAGATATTTGTTGCGATCAGGCGTAGGATGCTTGCCTATATAAAGATTACCAAAGATTTTTTCGAATTTATCTTTTTGGTTGATGTCGTAGTATAAACCGAGCATGTTTAGGAAAAGACTTTTTCCGAAACGGCGAGGGCGAACAAAGAAAAAGAAGGAGGTCACTTTTTCTACTTTGGCGATATATTGTGTTTTGTCTACATAGTAATAGTTTTCAAGAATTATTCTCTCGAAGTCCGTCATCCCATAAGGTATTTTCTTTATTACTGCATCCATAATTGCTCCTTCTTTAATGTTGAGAGCAAAAATAGTTTATTTTCCTTTATGTGGCAACTAAACAGGGGTGATAATAACACTCTTCTAAAAATATGTATTACTTTTGTCGTCAACAAAATAACTAGATAACGACCGACATGAAAACAATCGTAAACTTAACAGCATATATTCTTATTCTATTAGGACTTTATAGTTGTAACGATGATGTATTCGTCGACGACTTCCGGATTTCCGACACCGAATTTACTTTGGACGGGAATGGTGATGAGGTAACTATTCGTTTTGCATCCTCCAATTGGGATTTGGTTTGGATGTATACTTACGATAGTGACTTTACCCATCAATATGAAGTTTATGATGCCGACGACAATCTGATAATGAGAAACCAGGACGCTTACCTGAAAGGATTAGGTAAGATTGTGTGCAATGAAAAGCTGACTGATTTCATCATTCAACGCAGCAACCCCAAAGAGCTCAAGATAACGGTGGGCGAAAACGTCCGTAACGACTACTTTAGATTCATGCTTGTAGTGAGTAATGAGTATGAATCACAAGAAATATATGTTCAAATTACTCCGTCGGACAGATATGTGTTCGATCATATCACTTATTCTTTAAATGGGTATCGTTATGAGGAGAAAATAGGGGATAGAGGGAGCTTTGTACAACCTAACTTTTCGGACATTCCCTATCCATGTCTTCTGTCGATACAGGGAGTTCATTATGAAGTGACGTTCCAAAGTGATATGTCAGAGGCTTTTCAACTACTGGGAGATGGCAATCTGACAGTAGAGATACCAAGCATAGAAAATGGGGTTTTGGGGATGAAAGGTGTACAAGCACAATATACCCCTAGGCAGCAAGCATTGCCTTTTCCCAAAATAGAGAAGGAGATTTTTATCCCGCCTTATACTACTCAGCGTATCACCTATATGCTAGTGCATGAATGGTTTGAAACGGAATATACCCTTTATACTTTTCATCCTAAAACTAAGAAGCAACGAATCATAACTGGTACGCTGCAAAGCACTATACCTACAAAAAACTGGATCATAAAACAAGAGAATATCAAATGAGTAGAAATATGAATACCAAACGGTCTCTGTATATAATCTGCTTGCTGCTGTTCTCGGCAGTCGGCTGCAAATTGAATGCTCAGACAGTAGTGAAACCTGTCAGGCAACAGAATGACAGCACCAGCCATACCCTCATCCATCAGATCGGTTTTGACGTTCGTCCGGGCTATGTAGCTCCGACAAACAGTTTCCTCGAAGGCGATAATGCACAACGGCAGAAAATTGATCGGTCACTTTCCCTGCACTTGAAGTATGCTTTCCAGTTCAGCAAAGATTCCTATTTGGGGAGGCTGTATCCTCATGCTTATCAGGGCATCGGTGTTTCGCATAATACATTTTATAATTCCGCTGAACTGGGAAATCCGGTGGCGGTATATGCTTTTCAAGGGGCGCCTATTGTACGACTTTCATCCCGTTTGTCGTTGGATTATGAGTGGAATTTTGGTGCTTCTTTCGGTTGGAAACAATATGATGAACACAGCAATTGGTACAATGACGCTATCGGTTCTAAAATCAATGCGTATATCAATTTGGGCTTTGTCTTGAACTGGCAGTTTTATCCACAGTGGAAACTAGCAGCAGGGGTGGACTTCACTCATTTCTCCAATGGAAATACGCGTTATCCCAATGGAGGCCTCAATACAATCGGAGGGAGAGTCGGCATTGTACGGACCTTTAATGCCGAAGATAAGGCGTCCGGAGCAATTGCTCCCAAACGCCTTTACATAAAGCCACACGTCAGCTATGACTTGTTGGTATACGGCGCCACTCGCAAAAGAGGATTCGTTAAAGAAGGTATCCCCACTTTGGTTCCCGGTTCGTTCGGAATCGTTGGTCTCAATTTTGCCCCGATGTATAATTTTAATAACTATTTCCGGGCAGGACTTTCTGTGGATGCGCAATTTGACGAGAGTGCCAACATTAAGGACTATAAGCTAGTAGGAACTTATGGGGACGATATAAAGTTTCATCGTCCTCCATTCCGCGAACAATTTGCGGTGGGGTTGTCTCTTCGCGCAGAACTGGTGATGCCTATTTTCTCCATCAATGCCGGTATCGGACGAAATATGATATATAGTGGCGATGATACGGAAGGTTTCTATCAAATTTTGGCTCTCAAAACTTATGTTACCCGCCATTTGTTTTTGCACGTGGGGTATCAGTTGAGTAAGTTTAAAGACCCTAACAATCTAATGCTGGGGATTGGATATAGATTTCACGATAAGCGGTGAAAGGGGCTGTGGTTTTCAAGAAACACTTCGCTTTTGAACTATATTTATCTGAAGATTAAACTACAGATAACAAATAGATTATTTATCAATAAAATAGAAAAACTCCAAAACGAATATCTATTTACTCGAAATGTATCTTTAATGCAGTACAAAATCGCAATGATTAAAAGTATAAACTGAAAAAGTATAAATGGTATCGTTAGTAGTTCTTGAACCCACCCTATGAAAACTAAGTCGGATTTTGCGAAGTAAGCATTTAAATATAATAAACAAAAATACCCAACTATGGCGAAACTTATCCAAAAAAGTTTCTTCTCCGAAATTATTTTTGTTATCATATCCATATAACTAATTTGAAGGTTTGTATAAAATCCTGTTTTTTAGAGACTTTGTAGTATTAAATAACTAATATCTTGACTATGAAGTGCACTAAAATAGGGACAAAAGTAAAGATATAGAATTTGTATTTATTCTGCAAATATATTTTGGTAAAAATATAAACTTAGGACGTATAAAGTTTATTGCACTGTTTTTGTGTTATCTGTGTAAGGCTTGAACAGTAAGCTACGAAAAAATAACTGCATATTTTGGAAAAAAACAGTTTAGACATGAGCTGGTATCAATGTTTTCTTTGCAGCCAATTAGGATGAAAGCTGTGAATAGAAAATCTAATAATTTAGTTTGATCTAGTCTCATATCTTTCTAATGGCTTCTTTATGTAGATGAATATATGTCGACATTCAGTTATTTATGATTATGCAATATTACAATAAAAAACGAATAGTCCAATAAGGGAGTGATAAAAAGCTACCACTCCCTACTGCTAATTCATAGAGGATTTTTTTATATAACCAGTTTTCTAATTAGCGTCTTAAACTTTTTCCTTATTTAATATTTCCAGTAGATAGTAATAATATCCCAGTAGATCTTGTACCGGTTCGTCTTGATTCTTGTTTACTGCTTTGACTTTAACCACAAACTCATACCCTTCTTCATACTCATCTTCAAAACCTTTGATTGTTTCGATGACGTATGTCTTGTTGTTTTCATCCGTAACAACATAACCCAATATATTGGTAGTTATACCATGCTCCGGTGCAACATAATAATCTCTATAAGCTGCGACTTTTAGAGTCATTATTTTATATTTTTCTTTTTGTTTCTCATCGTCATTACAAGAATAAAAGCATAAACCTATAATGATTAAAAATACAAAAGTGTTATATATCCTGTTTATCATATTGATATGAACGTAAAGATTCTATCATCATTTCCAAATTCATTGGGAATATGTTTATTTACTCCTTTTATTTCAACTTTATCAAGATGCAAGTATACACTTGGATTGTACATAACTCTTTTTAGAGCATTTAATTTATCAGAGGTAGATGTTCCCTTTACTGAACCTATTAATGTTACCTTTGTAGTGAATCCGCCTTGTGGTATATTGATACCTCTTAAATAGATATCTGTCCATGTTGTAGTGACGCCAAGGGGGATTTCTTTTGAATAAACTTCTTGATTAGTATTTCTATTGATAATTGAGATTATGGTTCTGACATTAAAATCGTCTACAGTATATCCGCCTAAGTTAGATGATGTAGGTTTATAATTATATTGAAATTTGAAGTCTATCTTAGCCCCTTCAGGACATTGTATGATTTTGGTCCTTCTATATTCATAATCGCTGTCGTAAGGTTCATTATAACCGTATGGATCGAAAAATTTGAATTGGTCTCCTATAGGTTGTAATGTTGCCAAAGTTAACATGTCAGTATTTGATAGACTATCTCTTTGTGATCTTATGTAACTATTATCAAGTTTGTACATGACTCCACCAGAAGAATACATCATTATAGAACCAAAATCAAAACTTCCTACATTTACTCCATTCTGATTCATTTCGGCATAAGTTTTATACTGATATCGTGTATCTTCATCCATACCTTCAAAATTAATACGTATGTAATTGTCCCTGTCGGTTCTGCTCATTTCATGATACATCCCAATTGCATGGCATATTTCATGAGCAATAGTGCCAACACTTATAATTGCTTCCCGGGATAGATTAATGGTTTGGGTCCCTCCTTTTCTTCCTACATAATCAGAATATGCTGACCATTCATTCTGATCCAAAAAATTGAATTGAATATAGTCTCCTTCATTGTAACGGGGTACCATATCGATATATGAACCATTCTCAATCCATTCTATTGCTCTGTATATATACTTTGTATATATAGCCGGAATACCGTCCACAGAATAATAAACTTTATTGTTAGGCCATCTACGATCTATTCTGGCAGCACCTCTGGTTTGTATTAAATCTTCTTTTAATAAGTGAATGTCACCTTGAAAAATATAGTAGTCTCCTTTATCAACTACGGCCGCTTCACTACCCCATAAGCTTATAGTATTAAAACTATAGTTGTTTTCGTCATATTTTGAATTATCAGATTCAGATTTTATACTCGAATCCTTTTCAATATAATTCCCATTATCTGCACACGAAGCAACAGATAGACAACCTATTACTGATAAAGCATAGGTAAGTCCTGATAGAATATTAGATTTTGTTGTTTTCATGATTACTTATTATTAGATTGTTTAATTAATGTGTCTTTTGATTGATCTTTTATCTTTTTAAGAGAATACTCTTCGTATTACTGTTATGCCAACTATATAATACTTATTCATCGAAACTTTTAGTTTCCAGAGTGTTCAATGATATTGATATCAGGTAGCTGTACAACAGTTATAGCATGATATGTATTTACATGTCTGCATATAAATTTTATACTTCTACTTTTTCCTGTAGTGTTTTCTAGTATACAAATAGTAACTTTCTTTCCTTCGATTTTAAAAGAGAAAAAATCAAATTCAAATTTGTCAGGTGGAAAACTCTGATTTTTATCAATATATTCTGGACTATATTCTTTAATAATAATTCCATCAAGTATTAACTGATCAATTTCCCATTCTTCTTTATTGGATGTGAATATTTCCTTACCTCCTTCTTTGGGACATTCCCAACTATAGTTCGAGAAAGCGAATTCATTGGAATCAGTATTATTGCACGAACTTATGATCATATAAAGGACAACTATGGTTAATTTATATTTCATTTTATTCATTTTTTGTTTGCCATACACTGAATGCTTTCATTTGATATGGAAAGGTTCTAGATGTGCCTTCCCATCTCAAGTCCTGATCATAATTATCTGACTGTGGTATATAAAGATAATAACCATTATAACTTTCTCCCCATCCATAATTGATATGGAAATATCTCTTTACATATTTTGTTGCATCTATGCATGTGCCACAAGCTCCAGTAGTAAATACGAAACGTAATGCATCTATTAGCATTGAATGCCCTTCGTCATTACTATTTCTGGCAGATAACCATACTATACCACTTTTCTGTATTAAAGTATTTTCAATAGTTTCATTAAAAGGGGACCTTTCATATTTAAGATAACCTTGTGATAAAAGGCATACGGCTTTTACTGCATCTTCTGTATTCGCACTACTACTCGGTCCATACTTCATTCCTACTGCTTGTCCGATTTCATGTATTAAATTTGCGACATCAGTTTCTTCATCACTTCCGGCAATAAACTGATTGTCATGTTTTATTTCGCTTAGCCGATCCCATGATGTTAATAATGTGTAGTAATAAAAAGTAGTTTTTGAACGGTCCCATAAACATAATAGAGCTTGTGCTGCTGCAACTGCAACGCATCCCGCAGCAGAGTGTACTTTATCTCCATTGCTGTTGGTATATAGAGGACATGCATTATTAAACGGAGCGAATTGATGCCAAGAAACTGGACACCTTGGCTCCATGGTAAACATTTCTTTTCCTCCAACTATATCTGAGTCTGCCCTTGTGGAAACGTTTACCGTTTTCCAATCGTCATTAACTTCAGTATTGTATTTTATAGAATACTTAATATCGGCTATTGCATTGCTTAAAATGGCAACTAATCCACCGGGTATGTTACTGTTTATGAGATCAGTATTGTCAAGCTCTACATTTCCATCTGCAATGCCATATAATGATTTGGCACGCTTATCAGCTGCAACAAAAGCAGTATTTCCATTAGATAACTTTACTATATAAAGAATGTCATTTACATCTATATCAGAGTCACTGCCAATATTTCGTGTCTTGCTTTTAGTCAATGAAGTTATTTTTTTTATACTAACAGAATTCTCTACCCTTGTAGGGGAGAGAGAGGATACTCCATAAAACTCATCAATAGTTGATTGAATGTCTTCTTCATTAACTTTGAATTCAGGGTTCGTGCTACTACTTGTTTCAGGTAAGTTTTCACTGTCAATCATATCAAGATTCTCTTGACATGACATCATTGTAAACAATGATACGATAATTAATAGTTTTCTCATGGTATAATTTTTAGTTAATATTATTTTATGAGTTGAGGTTTTATAATAGAATTTCAATAAAGTTGGTCGAAATATGTTTTATTTCAATTTTCAACCTCGAAATAAGTAACATCAGTACCCATATATTGTGGCTTTTTATCATTGTAGAAGGCTTCTATGATAGAGGGTCTGTAATCTTTAAACCGATATTTAATTCTAATCGTGTCTTTTCTCCTACGGATTTCTTCGGGATATTGGATTTCGAATCTATACTCCTGATCATAATTGCCATCATTTTTAATAGTAGCTTTCCTATCCAGAATCTGTATGTTAAGGTTACCATCATAATCAAGATAAAGCATATTCTCTATTTGAGCGTTGTTATCCGTTGGCTTTATCAGGTTTATTGTGATTTCGCTTGTTTTATCTTTGTTTTCTTCCAAAGGCAAGCTTCCGTCTTCATTAACAAGTTTCACTAGGCATCGAAAGACGAATGGAGGTGTATCAGTACTTTCTTTGCAACTTGTCAGAAAGACTGCTAATAAAAAGCTTAATAATTTAATGTGATGCAGTTTCATGTTATTGCAATTATTTAATTGTACCTCCGCTTTCCGGTCTGTTGGGATTCTCAACTATAGAATACTCTACATTATATTTATAGTTATTTCCTGATGTTCCATCATTGTCTAAACTTAGTATACCTGGTAGTTCTGAATCGTTGATTGCGGGGTTGCTACTGTCAAATACAGCTGCTGGAAAATAGCCATTAGATCTTCCGTCCCATCCCCAGTTGAAGTGGAAAAGGTTAACTCGTTGCCCATCACTCTTTCTTGTTGCAGTAAATGATCCGTCAGCTATCCATGCGTGTCCTCCGGTATATGTGATTGTAATCCCGACAAAACTCTTTTTACCTCGATTTCCCCTCATATAGACTATTTTATCCGAGAATCTATTAGCTGCCATGAAAACTTGATCAGCATCATATTTCTTTAATCCGGACGCTTTTAATGATGCGTAGTCATTTAACCAATTTATAGCGTTTTTAGACTCTATACTAGTACCGTCACTTTTATATTCGGCTTTGAGTGCTACTCCCAGATATCGCATTAGATGTGCTACCTCATTTGCGGATTGCGGGGTTGTAACTGTGTTAAGTATTCCTTTGTATCTAAAACAATCAGTTGCTATCTGCTTCCAATGAAGAACACTGCTTCCGTAAGATGAGCCGTCTTGCCAGTTTACACTACCGATAGTTGGAAAAAATGATAGAATCTGAGCAGTGGCAGTGGCAACACAGCCTGTGTATGGCCCAGGACAATATTGGTTGTAAGGTGCTCCTTGTCCCCATTTGGAACTTAGGTTATAAGCGGTACCATATACATCGTCATAATCATTGATAGATCGCGTATTAACAATCTTGACAGTATCATTCTTTAGGATGTCGTATACTGCTTTTCCTAATGCCAAATCAAGAAAAAATGCAAAGTTGGGATTGGTTGTGATACTCTCGTCGGAAAAAGAGCCATTGTCTATAATCCCGAAAATAGGATCTGTCCTTCTGTCCGCACCTACCAATATATATCCGTTGTTATTGGAGAAATTGACTGCATATAGTAGGGTGTCCATGCTATTTTCTATACCAGCGCTTCTCGTTGCTGCTTTGTTGACTTTTACAACTTCTACATTTTCTATCGAGATACCAGCGCTTCTGGTTGATGCGGCGGGTGTCTTTTGGAATGTCTTCATAAAGTTTAAAGCGATGTCCTTAGCTTCGTCGATACTCACTTTATAGGGATTATTCTCTATAGGAGTATCATTAATCTCAATGTTCTCGAGTTCATAACTTTGACAAGAAAACAAAAAGAATAGAATAAATAGATTAATTAATGTTTGCTTTTTCATACTTTGATTTTTATTTTAGGAGGTTGTTTTGCTTTTGTTCTATTTTTCTGTTAAGCATGATTTGTATCATGCTTAGGGAGTTTCTTTGATATATTGGTTTATAATCATTATCTATTCGATTTGAAACTCTCCTACAAAGGCTATACTTTCTTCTATGTAGAATAACTCGTATGAACCAGCTTTAAAGCCATCTAAATCTATTTTATAGATTTCTAGCTTATCAGGAATCACCACGTCTTGGAATACAATGTTTCCATTTTTGTCTTTAACTTGGAAGGTGGCTGGCTCGTTCGATTTTTCAAAGAACTGCACTTCGATGTAATTTTCTTCTATAGTAGCTTCTATAGGTAAAAAAATAACTGTCTTTTGGCGTTCATTCCACTTCTTAAAATAGATTCGAGTTTTGTGGTCTGTTGAATAATTATTGGCTTCCATTGTCATGAATGAAATGCCAATTAATAATAGTGTAATGCTTAACTTTCTCATATGTCTAAATGTTTTCTGCAAATTTATGAAAAATAGAGATCTACATTTAGTAAAATGATTGTTTTGACATGGACAAGTGGTACTTGATAATCAGTTGGTTATGCTTTTTGTGTGTACCATCAGTGTGACAAGTACAAAATGTTCATATAAACATGAAAGCTACCCCATATTTATCATCAAGTATTCATATAAAGTTGAGTTGCTTGGTAGTGTTATATTCAGTTTTCCTTTAAGCCTGGTATGCTTTCTACTTACAGAGCCAATGGCAATATTTAATAATTTTGCTTCTACATTAGTGTCGAATCCATATAGGTAGAAACAACAATATTGAAAATCTTCGTCTGATAAAGTCGGGCATAAGCTAAATAAATAATTGTAAAGGTTGGGATAAATACTTGTTATTTCGTTAACTATGAGTTTCCATTGATTTTTGCTTATCAATGGTTCTGTAATTCTAGGCGTATTTTTATTAGCAAGAGAAACAAGTTCTTTATATAAAGGAGAATCGGTTAATATTTTGTTCTGTAATTTCCTGTAATTAGTGAATAGGTGATCTATTTCTTTTTGCATTTTATCATAATTTTCGTCTTTTTCTTTGAATGTGTTTAATAAACTACGTTTTTTTTCAAGTTCAAGAGAAAGTGTGTATAGGTCTAATTTCATCTTATCTAATTCTTTTTGCTGCTTTAGTATCTTCTCTTTTGCTTGTTTTCTGTATAATAAATATCCTATAACCATTAATAGTAGAGCTGCAATGCAGATAACAGAAACTATAATGTAGCTTTGTTGCTTCATCTTTAATTTATCTATTTCCTTGCTAATTTTCAAGTGGTTATATTTAGATTCTATGTTTAGTATCTTAGATTGATTATCTGCATATACAATGGAATCTACCAAGTCTGTGTATTCTTCCAGATAAGTGAGTGCTTTCTCATATTTTTTTTCCGATTTGTATATTTGGTAATACAAATATTTAATACTATAAGTATAGGTAGGATCATCTTGTGGAATCTTCTGTAGAAGTCCTTTTGCTTGGCTTATAGAGTCAGACGCTATGTATAGGTCAATTAATGCCATGTAGTTAGGCATTTTTTCTCTTCCTTCCAGTGCTTTGTAGAAGAATTTTTTGGCTTCATCATATTTGTTTTGCATTACATAGATATTTCCTAAAGCATTGTCGATGGCAGCTCTTACATCTATGTCCTTGGAGTTTGCTGTAAGAGAGTCCGCTGTAGATAGAATTTCTATAGCGTGTGATAACGAATCAATACTTGCATATTCACGCCCCATGTCTCTTAGAGCACAAGCGTAGCTATCTATATTGTTTTCTTTTTTGAAATAGTCGGCAGCCATCTTATATTTTTTGATAGCTTCTGTACGCATCGCTTTCTCTCTATATAAGTCGCCTATATAGCTATATGTATACCCAACTAAATTATAGAGTTTGTTCTTTTCTCCAATCTCTAACGCTTTAGTATATATAGACATTGCTTTGTCATAATCCCCGTCATTTGCATAGGAACGTCCTAAATAAATTAAGATTTGTACTTGTTCATTGGATTTACCGTAGGATGAATACCAAGTGTTAGCTCGCTCGAATTGATAAGATGGCAATAGGATATTAAAGATTTCGTCAGTGACTTTGCCCGATAACATACACCAACGTGCAAAGGTTTTATCATCCAGCTGCTCCGGAGATGCTATGTTTTCCAGTATGCTTGATGCGCTATCAGGATTTACTTCTATGATTTTTTCAACCTCATCCAGTTGTTTGTCCAAAGTGGATTGTTGTTTGCTGCACCCTACTAATAAGAATGTAGCTAGAATAGTTATCAATGTACTGCTTTTCATCTGTTTGTCGTAATTTAGTTCGTTGTAGAAACTATCCAAAAAGAATGTTTTGCTTGTCGTCAAAGCAGGAATGTTATCTTCCTATTGTTACAAAAGTAAGAATTTAATTTATATAATGCCATTTATTATGTTTTTATTCTTGTAACTTGATGTCAAATAGGTAATTTCATAAATCAAGAAGTTATTGTTTACCGCTCTTTTAGATGCAAATGATCCTATATTCTCCAGTCTTTCAATTGGTATTATCATATTATCTCACCGATATCTTCATCGTTCTACCCGGGTGATATGATTATCGCACTTAGGTGAACTGATCGTGTCACAGTAGTAGACAGTTCGTCCTACCCGGGTGGAACGATGAAGATATCGGTAAGAAAACATGCAGATGTAGGTATCAAAAGAGAAGGATATAGGTAGCAGTATAACATATAAAGCCTTAAAAACAATGAGAGATACCCTTGAAGTGGATGAGAGATACGTGAAAAATAGCTGTTTGAATGAAGAAAAGAGTGAGAGACACCTGTTTGAAAAGGATCTCTCACTCTTTATATTGCTGATTATCTACGGCTTATCTTAATGGAATGAGACCGTGAGACCAAAAAGTTTTTTTTATTTCTGGGGAGGAGGTGTGGGGGCTTATCCCAACAACTCTTTTACTTTTGCAGAAATAGCACGGCCTTCTGCCAGTCCTGCCAACTTCTTGGAGGCAACTCCCATCACCTTACCCATATCTTTTCCGCTGGTAGCACCTGTTTCGGCAATGATTTCCTTCAATGCAGCTTCCAGTTCTTCAGCAGTCATTTGTTTGGGCAAATAAGCTTCCATTACGGCAACCTGTGCCAGTTCTCCGTCAGCCAGATCCTGGCGTCCCTGTCCGATATAGATTTCGGCAGAGTCCTTACCTTGTTTCACCAGTTTCTGAATGATTTTCAAGGCTGCTTCGTCTGTCAGTGTATCGTTGGCTCCCGGAGCTGTTTTAGCTTCGATGAAGAATTTCTTTATGTTTCTTAAAGTCTCCAAGGCAACTTTATCTTTTGCCTTCATTGCGTTTTTAATGTCTTCGCTGACTTTGTCAAATAAATCCATGATGATATTTATATTTTAATTATTTACAATTTGTAATAGCAAGGGGAAGAACCATCTAGAAAGTGATTACCCCGTCATTGTCCGTAGCCTCTTCCATGGCAACTTCCTCTTCAAGAGCCGCTTTCGTCTTGATCTTCAACAGCTTCGTTTTATCGCGCGTGTAAGTAGGAGATTCCTCTATCATGGCGATGATGTCGTCGTTGTCCAAATCTTCGGTATTGAAGATATAGATATGGCGACGGCTGCGCAGGCTTTTCTTTCCGATGCCGGCACTTTCACCGTATGCCTTGCGGATACGCTCTTTATTCTTCTCCTTCTCTTCTTCAAGCTGCAACTGGCGTTCTTCTTCCTCCTGGCTGCGGGCTTCGTGCAGTGTGTCCATACCGGGCACGTCTTCCACACCAAATCCGGTGGCGAGTACGGTGATCTTTACCTTGGTGTCCAAAGAGTTGTCTACGGCGACACCCCAAATTACTTCCACACCTTCGCGGAACTTGCTCATGAACTCGTGTATCTCGTTCATTTCTTCCATCATCAGTTCGGACGTGGGACAGAAGGATACGTTCAACATCACCTTTTTAGCGTTGAAGATGTCGTTGTTGTTCAGCAACGGAGAGTGGAGGGCATCGTCGATAGCTTTGGTGACACGGTTCTCGCCTTCTCCGAATCCGGTACTCATGATGGCTACACCACCGTCTTTCAGGATGGTCTTCACATCGGCAAAGTCCAGATTCACCGTACCACGCATGGTGATTATCTCGGCGATACTCTTTGCAGCGATGGAAAGCGTATCATCGGCCTTGCCGAAAGCATTCATGAAGGTAAGGTCGGCATATATTTCGCGCAGGCGCTCGTTGTTGATGACCAGCAGGGCATCTACGTGCTGGGCGATACGTTCGACGCCGTCCAGTGCCTGAATGATTTTCTTTTCTCCTTCGAAAATAAATGGAATGGTGACAATACCTACTGTCAGAATATCCATCTCCTTCGCAATGCGGGCGATGACAGGGGCGGCTCCGGTTCCAGTTCCTCCTCCCATTCCGGCAGTGATGAATACCATCTTGGTGCCGTCGTTCAGCTGTTCTTTGATATCGTCAATACTTTCTTCGGCGGCGTCGCGTGCCCGTTCGGGACGGTTGCCGGCTCCAAGTCCTTGTGTGATGCTACGGCCCAGTTGCAGTTTCACCGGAACGGGTGACTCGGCCAATGCCTGGTTGTCCGTGTTGCAGAGAACGAACGTTACGTCATGTATGCCTTCCCGGTACATGTGGTTCACAGCGTTACCGCCACCGCCACCTACACCAATTACTTTGATGATTTTCGGTGAGTCGGTCGGGAAATCGAATTGTACTATCTCGTCCATATTATTGAATTTTGAATTTATTTCATATCATCGTCAGAGAAGATTTCCTTGGTCAGGGAGTCGATCTTGCGTTGAATCCAGCTGGGACCGGCTTCTCTCTTGCGTCTTTCTTTCTCTTCTTTCTCCTTCTGCTTGCGGAGTCTTTCAGCTTCCTTGGCGGCTGCCCGTGCTTCTTTCTCTTCCTCTTCTTTCTTGAGGCGTGCCAGTCGGGCTTGCTCTTTCAGTTCCTGATCGTCCTCAAACATGTCTACGGTCTTGTGAATTTCCGGCTCCGGTCGGGGAGTGGCGGGAGTGACCGGTATCTGGGGAGCGGTTTCTATCAGGCAGCAGTTCTGATTGCCTTCGAACAGAAGTCCGAACAGGGTGTTCTGCGAACCGTCCTTCTTCAGTATATTGCTGGGAGCGTGAACGGTGTTGCGAGGCAGTTTCGCCATTCTCATCTTTTCTATCTTCGAGCGTCTGCGAAGCATTTCTTCCAGATTCTTCAGGTTGGCGGCTCCACCTGTGAGGATGATGCCGGCCAGCAGTTTGTCTTCGTAGCCGGAGATTTGAATCTGGTTCCATACGTTAGCGATGATTTCCTCGGCACGTGCCTCGATGATGTTGTTGAGCTTGCTCAGTTCGACTGTGCGGCTTTCATCTTCGAGCTTGCAGGTGGCGGGCTCTTCGCTTTCGTCTTCTTCGTATAGGGCGTCTCCGTAAGTTTTCTTCAGACGTTCCGCTTCTTCTTCCTCCATTTGCAGGGTGGTGATGTCGCGGGTGATGCTGTTTCCTCCCAGCGGCAGCACTGTCAGGAAGCGGAGAATGTTGTTTTTATAAACCGAAATAGTGGTGGTATCAGCTCCGAAGTCGATGAGTGCGCAGCCCGAACGGCGTTCGCTCTCGGTCAGCACGGCATTGGCTGTTACCAGTGGCGCGATCAGTTGGTCGGCAATATCGATCTTTGCCTGCTGGAAGCAGTGTTCCAGATTCTTCCGTACGGAAGAGCGGGCGACGATATTGAGGAAACGTCCTTCGATGTGGCTTCCTACCAGTCCCACCGGGTTGGCTTGCAGATTATTGCCGACTTTGTATTCTTGCGGCGCTACGTCCAGTATATCCATATCGACTACCGGAATCGCTACGTTCTCATCGCCGATAGCGCTTACCAGCTCTTCCGAGATAATCGCTTCTTCTTCGAGGTCGCGACTTACTACGTTGCGGACTGTGCGGAGGGATTGTCCGCCAATGCCTACGTATACCTTGGCGATTGAGTTTTTCAACTCACCTTCCAGTCTGTTGATGATAGAAGTCAGGCTTTGTGCTGTCTTGTCCAGATTGAAGATCACTCCTTTGCGGATAAACGTTGAAGAGTCTTCCTGGGCGTATGCCAGTATCTGCATGCTTCCGTCACTGTTCTTTCTTCCGGCCACACCGGTTATCTTCGATGAACCAAGTTCAATAGCGGCGATAAATTCTGTTGTTGCCATCTCTTTATTTACAATTTAATTATTTTCAACTTTCTATTTTGAGAGCTTCATCCCATCACCTGTTACCTGTTACTTATTACCTATTACTCTCTCTCTTCGTACAGATAATCTGGTTGCTGAATTCAAGACTGATGCGTGAATATTTGTTCCAGCCTACCTGATTGAGTCCTTTTTGGTAGAATTCTTTCAGGCGTGCCAGTTTGTTTTCAAAGTTTTCAAGTTTGCCGAGATAGACGAGGTGGTCGCCTACACGAGGTACCAGTTCGATGTTGCGGTCGGGCAACACATGGATTTGTTCTATCTGGGCGTCCCAGAACTTATTGTTTTGCAAAAATACACCAAACTTATATAAATCCTTCATTGCAAACGACTTTTCTACGTTTCCGGTGACAATTGCCCGATGTGCGACGCATTTTGCTTCCGGCGGCATGACGGTTCCTTTATTATCAAGGTAATAATTCTCTCCGTTGGCACTCATGATGCGTAATATCGGTATACGTTGTGTCACTTCTACGCAGACTTTGCCGCTGGGTGTTTTGTAGCATTCCGCTTCGTCGATCAGCGGATGCTTGCTCAGTTCCCGTTCCAGCGACTTGGTAGAGATGCGCTCCATCTTTTTCCCGATAGGGTAGATACCTTTATGCTGGAGGATGCCTTTCACTTCTTCTTTGGTGATGAAGCCGGCATAAGTGGTATCCTTGATGACCAGTTCTACGTCACGGCAGGTCTGGTTGGCAGGCTTGCGGTTGAAAGCGGTGATGGCTATGCCGAGGTAGGCGATAAGCATCAACATGACGATAGATAGAAGGATTCTCTTTACCATAGTTTTTATTTAATTGAGAATTGAAAATTGAAAATGAAGAATTGAGAATTGGCTGCGCGACTGTATGATGTAGCGTAGAAATTCTTAGTTCTTCGTTCTTCGCTCTTCGTTCTTCATTTTTTCCAGTTCTTTCTTTATTTCGGGGACATAATTGTCTATGTCTCCGGCTCCCAGAGTTATTAATACTTCAATGTTTTTATCTTTCAGAATGTTCAGTATTTCTTCCTTTTTGCACATACTTTTTTCGATGCCCGGACGGAGGTTGTCGTATATCAGCTTGCTGGTGACACCGGGGATCGGTGTCTCACGAGCCGGATAGATGTCTACCAGAATGACTTCGTCCAGTAGTGACAGGCTATCGGCAAAGTCCTGATAGAAGTCGCGGGTACGGGTGTACAGGTGCGGCTGGAAGATGGCTGTGATCTTCTTGTCTTTATAGAGTTCGCGGATAGACAGCACGCTCTGTTTGATTTCAGAGGGATGATGGGCGTAGTCGCTCAGAAAGACTACCTGGTCATTCTTGATCTTGAAATCGAACCGGCGGTCTACACCGCGGAAGCTGTTCATTCCTTGTCTGATCTCTTCGTCGGTCACTCCGTTGAGGTGGGCGAGTGCCATGGCGGCTACACCATTCTCGATGTTAATGCTTACCGGAACTCCCAGTTGGATATTGTTGATACGTGTGTCGGGGGCAACGAAGTCGATGAAGATTTCACCGTTTCCGATGCGGATATTCTCGGCGTGGAAGTCTCCTTCGTCACGCGAATAGGTATAGACACGGACTCCGGCCTGTACTTTCGGTTGTAGTGAGATACCTTTTCGGATAATCAGTGCACCGCCCGGCTGGATCAGTGTTGTATAATGTTCGAAGCTTTCGAGGTATGCCTTTTCTGTTCCGTAGATGTCCAGATGATCGGGGTCTGTGGCAGTGATGACAGACATATAAGGGGACAGCCAATGGAAAGAGCGGTCGAACTCGTCTGCTTCGATGACGGTATAAGGGCTTTTCTGAGAGAGTAGCAGATTGGTGCCGTAATTCTTGGAGATGCCTCCGAGGAAAGCGGTACATTCTATGTGCGATTGGTGGAATAGGTGGGCGGTCATGGTAGAAGTGGTTGTCTTGCCATGAGTGCCGGCTACACACAGACCTTTGCTGGAATGAGTGATCGTTCCCAGTACTTGCGCGCGTTTTTGTATTTCGAATCCGTTGTTGCGGAAATAAACCAATTCTTCGTGTTCCTGCGGAACGGCGGGGGTCAATACGACTAAAGTGCTTTCTTTGTCTTTGCAGGCTTCCGGAATCAGTCGTACGTTTTCTTCGTAATGTATTTGTGCGCCTTCGGCGATGAGGTTTTCAGTCAATGGAGTCGGGGTGCGGTCGTATCCGGCTACCACTTTTCCTTTGGAAAGGAAATAGCGGACAAGCGCACTCATACCGATGCCTCCGGCACCGACAAAGTAGACTGATTTGATCGTTTCAATATTCATTTCTTTATACTGTTTCTTTTTATAATTCTTGTTCCAAGTAACATTTCAAGTTTTAATCAGAGTCGGTACTACCTTTAATTGGGGATGACCCCCAAAGTCGGTAGTATTTTCATTCTCCTCCTTCTGGAAGGAGGAGATTGGAGATTCTACTGACTTTTTAGTCAATCCTAATTGGGATAGTTGCGATTTTTGCATTACCTCAACTAGTTTTCTGCTTCTGCCAGCTTGATTACTTCCTGCGCGATGATTCGTGCAGAGTCGGGCAAAGCCAACTTGGCTATATTCTCACTTAGTTCTTTCAGTTTCCGGTCGTCAGCTACTGTGCTCAGGGCTACATCCATCAACTTTGCTTCCGCTTCGCTGTCTTTTACATAGATGGCGGCTTGTTTGTCTACCAATGCCAGTGCATTCTTGGTCTGATGATCTTCTGCCACATTGGGCGAAGGAACCAGAACCACAGGCTTGTGCAACAGACAAAACTCTGAAATAGAACCGGCTCCCGCACGTGAAATCACTAGGTCGGAAGCCGCGTAAGCGGCTGCCATATCCTTGATGAAGTCCGTCACGTACAGATTCGGAAGTTCTCCTGCTGCCCGTACGGCTTCTGTCACCTGCGGATAGTAATATTTTCCGGTCTGCCAGATGAACTGTATATCGTTGTTTTCTTTTATTGTAGCTAAGGCTGCGGTCAGCGTATTGTTAATGGTACGTGCGCCAAGGCTACCGCCTACAATCAGAATTGTCTTCTTATCCGGCTGCAGATTAAAGGAACGCAGTGCCGCGCCTTTTTCCGGCATATCCTTCGTCAGATTCTGGCGAACGGGATTTCCGGTCATTATAATCTTATCGGCAGGAAAGAACTTTTCCATTCCATCATAAGCGACACAAATAGTCTTTGCTTTTTGTGCCAGCAACTTGTTGGTGACTCCGGCATACGAGTTCTGTTCCTGAATCAGAGTCGGCACTCCCATCATTCCGGCAGTTTTGAGTGTCGGTCCGCTGGCGTATCCTCCTACGCCTACCGCTACTTGCGGGCGGAAGTTTTTGATGATGCTGCGCGCTTTCCATTGGCTGCGTGCCAGTTTGATCAGTACGGATACGTTTTTCCATAAATGTTTGCGGTCGAAACCGGCTATCGGTAGCCCGATAATTTTATAGCCTGCATCGGGAACCCGCTGCATCTCCATACGGCCTTCGGCGCCCACAAATAAGATTTTCGCATCCGGTCGCAGCTCTATTATAGCGTTGGCGATAGATACGGCAGGGAAGATATGTCCTCCTGTGCCTCCACCGCTGATGATAATTCTAAGTTCTTTTTCCATAATAATCCTTTCTTTCTATCCGTTCATCTTCATTTACTGCTATCATGTTCATCCTCAAACTTGGCATCGCTGTTCAGAATCTGTGCGGTAGGTTCGGCGGCAGCTTGTGCCTCCGAAGTAGCTGTTCCGGCTTCTATCTGCATCTGAATCTGTGCATCATGCGCTTTCTGTTCTTCCAGATGAGCGGTATATCGGCTCACGCTTAATATCATTCCGATATAAGCGCAGTTGATCAGTGTACTTGTACCTCCCTTGCTGACCAAAGGCAGGGGTTGGCCTGTTACGGGGAACAGTCCCACGGCAACCATCATATTCAGTATCGCCTGCGATACCAGAAGCAAAGCGATACCCATGACAAGGAAGGCGGGGAAGGTCCGTTCGCACTTTTGCGCGATGCGTCCCGCCCGCATCAGCAGACAGAGGTAGAGGAATACGACAAATATACCTCCTATCAATCCCATTTCTTCGATGACAATCGCAAAGATAAAGTCGGAGAATGCCTGACTGAGGAAATCACGCTGGATGGAGTTTCCCGGTCCTTTGCCCACTACGTGACTGGTAGCGATGGCAATACGGGCATGGGCGATCTGTGCGTCTTTGTCTATATCGAATTTGGCTGCGGGCACTTCGTCTTTATCAAAAAAGCCTTTGATACGGTTCTGCCAAGTCTCCAGGCGATGAAGTCCGGGGGTATTGTGCAGCGTTTTGGCAGGGATGGCAACTACCGTACCTACGCCGAGTGCGACAATCAGCACAAGTCCTCCTGCCAACAGAAGGAGTTTCTTTGCCGCTACCCGTCCGATGAACATCATCATGAATACGACACCGAACAGCAACATGGCTGTTGACAGGTTTTCCGGAGCAATCAGCAAAAGGACCAGTCCGGTAAGGATCATGATGTATTTAAAGGCTTTGGGGTTGGCTCCTTCTTCATCCTGCCTCTTGGACAGGATGAACGAAACGGCAATGATGACAGCCATCTTTGCCAGTTCCGAAGGCTGGAATTGCAGTCCCATAAAGGTCATCCAGCGGGCTGCCCCATTGACACGGTCGCCTGTAATGATACCCATCAGCGTGACGAATGCCAGCAGAACGAGGGAAATCGGATACAGGAAGACGGGGAATACCTGGAACCATTTGTAGGGGACGTTATGCAGAAATACCACTACTACGGCACCCACCATCAGGATGATGGAGTGCTGTGTTATCGGTCCCCAGTGGTCGCCGCTTTTGTACGTCAGCGTCGATGCTGCCGAAAACACCTCGATAATCGAGATGAGGCAGAGACAGAGGAAGATAATCCAGATTACCTTGTCGCCTTTAAATATGCTCTTTAATAAATCCATTTTATAATTCTCTTACATATTTCTTAAACTGATCGCCGCGGTCTTCGTAACTCTTGAAGAGGTCGAATGAGGCGCAGCAGGGGCTTAACAATACGGTTTCTCCTTTCTTTGCCAGTTTGTAGGCTGCTTCTACTGCATCTTTCATTCCGGTCTGCACATCGGCTACGGGCAGTCCGAAACGGTCGAAAAAGGCGTGCAGCTTTTCGTTGTGCAGTCCCAGATAAACCAGTGCCGAGCACTTTTCACGTACCAGGTCTTCTATTTCCGTATAGTCGTTGCCTTTGTCTTTGCCGCCCAGTATCAGTACTGTCTTGGTGGTCATGCTTTGCAGGGCATACCAGCAAGAGTTGACATTGGTTGCTTTTGAGTCGTTGATGAAGTCGATACCGCGTACGCGCGCTACTTTCTCCAGGCGATGTTCCACTCCCTTGAAGTCGGAGAGCGCCTTGCGGATATTTTCTTTAGTGATACCTGCCAGGTTTGCCGAGATACCGGCAGCCAGCGAGTTGTAAAGATTGTGCTGTCCGGTCAGTGCCAATTCCTCCTGTTCCATGTTGAAGGCGATGGGCTCGGTAATCTTCACTTCGTGATCTTCTACGTATGCGATGGCTCCGTCTTCCTTCACGGCTGCGAAAGGATACAGATGAGCTTTCAGACCGTGCTTTGCCAGTTCCTGTTTGATGATCGGATCATCGTTCCAGAAGATGAAAGCGTCGTCCGTTGTCTGGTTCTGCGTAATACGGAATTTGGCATCGATGTAGTTCTGCATACAATGGTCGTATCGGTCCAGATGGTCCGGAGTGATATTCATCAGTACGGCAATATTGGCACGGAAGTTATACATATTGTCCAGTTGGAAAGAGCTGAGTTCGATGATATAATAGTCATGATGCTCTTCGGCTACTTGCAAAGCCAGGCTCTTGCCGATATTTCCGGCTAGTCCTACATTCAGATCTGCACTCTTAAAGATGTGGTAGATCAGGGAAGTAGTCGTTGTCTTTCCATTAGAACCGGTGATACAGATCATTTTTGCATCGGTATAGCGTCCGGCAAACTCGATTTCGGAGATAACCGGTGTGCCTTGGGCTTTCAGTTTCAGGATCAGCGGGGCGTCATTCGGGATACCGGGGCTTTTAATCACCTCATCGGCATTCAGAATGAGTTCTTCGGTATGATGTCCTTCCTCCCAGGCAATATGGTGGCTGTCCAGAAGGTCCTTATACTTATCCTTGATAGCGGACATATCCGAAACAAATGTTTCAAATCCTTTTACTTTGGCGAGTACGGCTGCACCAGCGCCGCTTTCACCGGCTCCTAAAATTACAATTCTTTTCATTTACAGTAATGTGCTATTGCTGTCCGACAGGCAGACGCTTCTCTCTTCCTTTTCATCCTTCCTTTTTCGCTCGTCGGCTGCGCACATCTTTTTAAAGTTAATAATCGGGTTAATACTCTCAACTATATTAATGTTACAAATATCCTGCATTGGGCAGTCTGTTTGTTCTCATCGTATTTTTAATGTAATAATCGTTATCGCTGCCAGTACAATCGTTACAATCCAGAAACGGACGGTAATTTTTGATTCGTGAAACAGCTGGTCGGGTTTCGTGAACTTCACCGTACATCCCGGTTCTACCAGACTCATCGAAGTACGGAAATGATCGTGTATCGGAGTTCGTTTGAACAACCGCTGTTTCACTCCCTTCCGCTTACCTATCTTATAGTAGAAGCGTTGCAGTATGACTGACAGATTCTCAACCAGAAATACACCGCAGAGAATCGGTATCAGCAATTCTTTGTGGATGATAATGGCAAATACGGCAATGATACCACCGATAGTCAGGCTGCCTGTGTCTCCCATGAATACTTGTGCCGGATAGGCGTTGTACCATAAGAAACCGATCAGTGCACCGATAAAGGCGCAAATGTAGATTACCAGTTCTTCCGATCCCGGAATGTACATGATATTCAGATAGCTGGCAAATTCGATGTGTGATGATACGTACGCCAGTATTCCCAGCGTGGCACCGATAATGGCGGAGTTCCCGGCCGCCATGCCGTCCATACCGTCATTCAGGTTGGCCCCGTTGGATACGGCGGTTACAACGAAGATCGTAATGATCACGAACAGGAACCATCCGGCTGTCTGTGCATGTTCGCCCATAAAGCCCACCAGGTCGGCATAATCTAAGTTGTTACTTTTGAAGAAAGGAATAGTGGTTTGGGTAGATTTTAAATCATTGGTTCCGTGAATCACTTCCATTTCCTGTCCCGGTGTGTGAACCTCGATATTCTCACGGATAACTACATCCGGACTCAGATACAGGGTTAGGCCTACAATCAGCCCCAGCCCCACCTGACCGATGATTTTGAACTTACCGTGCAAGCCTTCCTTGTCTTTCTTGAATATTTTGATATAGTCGTCGGCAAAACCGAGTGATCCCAGCCATACAGTGGTGATCAACATCAATATCATGTATATATTATCCAGCTTACCCAATAGCAGGCAAGGTATAAGGATGGCTACAATGATGATGACACCTCCCATGCTTGGCACGCCTACTTTATTGACACCGAACGGGTCGGTCTTGGCGTCACGCTGTGTTTCCGTGATTTGCTTCTTTTTAAGCAGATTGATGAATTTGTCTCCCCATATACTTGATATAAGCAATGCGAGGATAACAGCCATCAAAGCACGGAATGAGGTATAACCGAACATTCCCGCTCCGGGAAAATTAAGCTTGTGCAGCCATTCAAACAGATAGTATAACATCTCTTTTCTATTTACAATTTATAGCCTGCAATTTACAGTTTCTCATTGTTGCCCCACGCTTGATAAGATGCTGTCTATTGCAAATAATTATATGTTGTCAATTAAATATTTCCTTCAAAACTTCCTTGTCGTCAAAGTGGTGTTTCACTCCTTTGATTTCCTGATAGTTTTCGTGCCCTTTTCCGGCAACGAGTATCACGTCCCCTTTTTCTGCAAGCATGCAAGCCGTGCGGATCGCTTCTTTCCGGTCGGCGATGCTGAGCGTTTTTCTCATATCTTCCGCATCCAGTCCGGCAAGCATATCGTTGATGATCTCCTGTGGCTCTTCAAAACGCGGATTGTCCGATGTGATGATCACCCGGTCACTGGCTTTCGCTGCCTCCTTTGCCATGATGGGGCGTTTCCCCTTATCGCGGTTGCCGCCGGCACCTACTACGGTGATCACTTTTCCTTTGCCTTCGAGTACTCCATGAATGGCGTTCAATACATTCACCAGCGCATCCGGAGTATGTGCATAGTCAACGATGGCCGTTACCCCTTTCGGAGAACGGATGGCATCGAAACGTCCGGCTACCGGATGGAGCGTACTGAGCGCAAGAAGTATATCTTCCTCTTTTTTGCCCAATAATACGGCTGCTCCAAATACCGCCAACAGATTGGAAGCATTGAACTTGCCGATAAACTGAACGGCCAGCTCATGATTATTGAAATCGAGCAGCATTCCTTCAAAATGGGATTCTATGACCCGGCCTTTGAAGTCGCTGAGGCTTCTTAATGAATAGGTGTAGACCTTGGAACGTGTATTCTGTGTCATCACCAGCCCGTTCTTATCGTCAAGGTTGGTGAGGCTGAAAGCGTTTTTAGGCATATCGTCAAAGAACTTTTTCTTTGCCTTCAGATAGTTCTCTACCGTTTTGTGATAATCCAGATGATCGCGCGTCAGGTTCGTGAAGATACCTCCCGCAAACTTTAATCCGCTGATACGTTTTTGAGCGATGGAATGTGAACTGACTTCCATAAAGACGTACTTGCATCCTTCGTCTGCCATTTGCCCCAACAAGCGGTTGAGCGTGATAGGGTCGGGGGTGGTATGTTCTGTCGGAATCGGCTGATCGTCGATATAGTTGCAGACAGTAGAGATTAATCCCACTTTATATCCGAAGTAGCGGAATGTATTATATAATAAGGTGGCGATGGTTGTCTTGCCGTTTGTGCCCGTCACGCCGACCAGTTCGAATTGTGAAGTCGGATTACCGTAGAATGTCGTAGCAATCTTTCCCACTGCATCTTCGCTGTCTTTCACCTGAATATAAGTGATTCCTGCTACGGGTTCCTCGGGTAAATCTTCGCAGAGGATGGCAGTCGCTCCCTTCTGAATGGCAGCGGGGATATAGGCGTGACCATCGGTCTGCGTACCGCGCATCGCCATAAACAGCTGTCCGGCTTCCACCAGACGGGAGTCAATGTTGACTCCGGTGATCTCTATCCTTGAATCTCCGGTCACTTGCACCGGCTGGATTGCTTTCAGTAACTCGTTTAATAACATATCTGTCCTACTTAATTTAATTCTTAATGCAACGTAAGCGTAATCGTCTGCCCTTTTCTTGCAACACTGCCGTTGGCTATCGACTGGCTTTTTACTTTCCCGACTCCCACCAGATTGACTTTCAATCCTTTGCTTTCCAATAGATAAACAGCATCTTTCGCTCCCATGCCTACGACGCTTGGCACGAAGTTCTGCATGATACCCCGGCTTTCAAGAACTACCGCCTGAGGGGCGGGATGGGTGCTTCCCCATACTTCTTTTCCCGAATCGGTGATTTTTCCCTGTATCTTTATATTCAGTTCTTCCAGTACCCGTTGCGTTTCCCTCATTTCTCCTGCCTTAACGTTCGGGATGACTACCGTATTCGTATCAATGGCACTTGTGAGTGGCAAGCGCAGGTCTTTGGCATACACTCTTTCTGCGATCTTGCTGAATACGCTACCTGCCATCAAACCTCCCGAAGCGGGCAAACCGGGTTTCTGGATCGAAACAATCATACTGTACTTCGGCTCTTCCGATGGGAAGTATCCGCAGAAGCTGACGAGATAATTGGTTCTTCCTGTCTTGTAGCCGGCTGCTCCCTGCGAAACCTGTGCTGTTCCGGTCTTACCGGACACATGGAACTGCTTGCTTCCTGCCGGTTTGGCAAGTCCTTCACCTACCACTTTCCGCAGGATTTCCCGTATTTGTGCCAGCGTCTTGTCCGAACAGATCTTGGGATTGATGATTTCCGTCGGATATTCCTTTATCACTTCTCCGTCTCTGACGGCGGCTTTTACAAACTTCGGACGTATGGATACTCCATTATTGGCTATTGCATTATAGAATGTCAGAATATTGATCGGTGGAACCTGCGTTTCATAGCCGATGCTCATCCATGGCAAAGTCGTTTTTGAAAAATAGCGTTCTTTCGGACCACGAATATTCGGCTTTCCTTCTCCGGATATTTGCAGGTGGAGTGGCTGGTCGATGCTCATCCGTTTCAGTCCGTCCACAAACTTCTGCGGGTTGCTTCCGTAAAAGTTCTCGATGATGCTGGAAGTTCCGACATTGGACGATACTCCCAAAATCTCGGTAACAGTCAGTTTGCCGTATCCGCCTCGATGCCAGTTGTGGTCTTTCATGACACGGCCATGCATCGGCTTTTGTCCGTTGCCGGTGTCTACGATATAGTCCGGAGTGATTTTTCCGTCTTCCAGAGCTACCATGATAGAGGCTGTCTTGAAGGTAGAACCTGGTTCGAGCATATCGCTGATTGCATTGTTGCGTACTTCATAATATTCACCGTCTCTGCCTTGCGTCATATTGACGATGGCTTTTACTTCTCCGGTTGCAACTTCCATCAATACGACTACACCCACGGTGGCGTTCAATTCTTTCAGCTTGTCTACCAATGCTTTTTCGCAAATATCCTGCATACCTACATCGATGGTGGTGATCAGGTCGCAACCGTCGATCGGGGCGACATCGACAATGTTCAGGTATTTGTTCATCACCTTTTGGCGGTGAGTCAGCCCGTCACGTCCTTTCAGAATCGTATCGAACGCGAGTTCTATACCGTTCTTTGCTCCTTGGGCTGTATCGGCATATACATCTCCCAGGGTACGGGCTGCCAATGAGCCGAAAGGTTTCTTGCGCTGATTATATGCCAACTCCTTGAATCCTCCCTTATAGCGGTTCAGACAGAAGACAGGCAGACGTTTCACCTCTTTATATTGTATATAAGAGATACGCTTCGGGTAGATCAGGTAGTTACGGCTTTTGGCCTGACGTCCTTTTTGAAGGTGTGCCTTGAATTGTGCCGCACTTCTGTCGGGGAATATCTTATGCAGTCCGATGCAAATCGAATCCATATTGGCTTTGAGGATGGAATCCCGACGTGCCTGATCCTTCTTTCTTCTTTTTTCGTCCTTTTCACCGGACATAAAGTCCATGTAGATTCTGTATTCAGGCAGTGAACTTGCCATCAGTTTACCGTCAGAAGAAATAATGTTTCCGCGGTTAGGTTTCACCGTCACGTTTTCTTTTACGAAACGATCGGCTACATCCTGCCAGTACTGCCGTTCGGCAAACATGGTCACGCCTGCCTTGACGACAATTGCTACTCCTATCAGTGCCATGATCAGAATGACAAAGAAGTAACGGGTCATTATATTTTTCTTATTTACTGCCACAGTGCTTATTCTCTTTTAAGACTCTCCACTTACACCTTATTTAATAAGGTAAGGCGGGTTGGTAGAGGTCTGCAAATCACTTTCCTTGTTTGATATATACTCTTCGATGCGTGACTGACGGCTTTTCTCCATCAGCTCCGAACTACGGGTCAACGCATCGTATTTAATGTCGATTAATTCTTTTTTCAACCGGTCGATCTCGATCTGTTGTTGCTGGCTCGCATAGCGGTTATGGATGTAGAAGATGATGAATACCATAATCAGCACCAACAGCTTCGTCTGCCGGCGGAAAAAGTCTGTGGCGAGGATATCTCCTCCCAGAATACTTTTCAATGAGGTACGTTTTTTCTTTTTGCCCTCTTCTGCTTTTTTGTTTACTGCTTCTTCTTCCATATCTGAGATTATTTCTTCTCTGCGATTCGTAATTTGGCACTTCTCGACCGTGGATTTCTTTCTATCTCCGCTTCATCGGGGACAATCACTTTATTGTTGACCAACCGGAACGGAGTTTGCAGGTTTCCAAAGAAGTCGGTTTCCGCTTTCCCTTCTACGTTTCCTGTTTTCATTATATTCTTCACCATGCGGTCTTCCAGTGAGTGATACGTGATCACTACAAGGCGCCCCCCCGGTTTGAGCGCTTCGGTGGCTGCTGCCAGCATTTCTTTCAGTGCTTCCATTTCCTGATTCACTTCAATGCGGAGTGCCTGAAATACTTTCGCCAGTTCTTTCTTCTCCCGTTCGCGTCCGAAAAGCGGCTTGATGATTTCCAGAAACTCGCCGATAGTCCGGATAGACTGTCCGTTTCTGGCTTTTACGATGGCGGATGCCAGTTTGCGGCTGTTCTTCAGTTCACCGTACAGATAGAAGATGTTTGCGAGCCGTTCTTCTTCGTATGTGTTGACGATGTCGGCGGCGGTTAGTCCTGCACGTTTGTTCATGCGCATATCCAGCGCTCCGTCAAAACGGAATGAGAAGCCACGCTCGCTGTCGTCGAAATGGTGGGAGGACACGCCGAGGTCGGCGAGGATTGCGTCCACCTGTTCGATGTCATGATACCGCAGGAAATTCTGCAAATAGCGGAAGTTGCTGCGTACAAAGGTGAAGTGGGGATCATTGACGATATTCCGTTCGGCATCCTCGTCCTGATCGAATCCCAGCAGGCGCCCGCCTTCTCCAAGGCGTGAAAGAATCTCGCGCGAATGCCCTGCTCCTCCGAAGGTAACGTCTACATACGTTCCGTCCGGATGAATATTCATTCCGTCAACGCTTTCCTTTAGCAGTACGGGTACGTGGTATGTCAACTCATCTTTCTCCATCTTGTCTATTTTCATCGTTCATAATCTCTTCTAATGCTGCACCGAACTCTTCGGGGGACATGAACGGTTGTTCTGCCCGTTCTTTGGCCCATATCTCTATCTTGTTGTCGATACCGATAAACCGTATATCTCCACGGATATTACAAATCTGTAAGTAACGCTTCGGAATCAGTATGCGTCCGTTGCTGTCGGGCGTAACTACTTCGACGTCACTCACAAACTGTCTGAAAATGAGCTGGTGTTTGCTATTCCATTTGTTCAGCCTGCTCCGGAGCTCATTCAGCTCCTCGTTCCACACGCTCTCGGGGTACAGTGTCAGGCAGTCCTGAAATACGTCTTTACGCATAATAAGTCTCTCTTCGGAAGCAGCTTGCAGTTGCTTCCTGAAAGTAGCGGGGATGAACACTCTTCCTTTGGCGTCCGCCCTGACTTCAATATTGCCTAAAAAACGTATCATTTACCTTATTATAATAAGAGAGCGTAAAAGTAGGAAATTCCCCACAATTCCCCACAATTTTCCATAAAAATCTTTTAGATAAGTTTTCAACCGATTGTTAAATGCTTATTTACTTGAAAGAGATGCAGTTTGGGAAATGCTTTATTAGTGGGCGAAAGCGAAAAGATGCGTTGCTTTTTTGTTTGTATTGAAGAAGAATCTTTTTTTATCGAAAGAGAGGCTTTCTCTCTTTGCGAGGCAGGTTTGCACGACACCCGGGTCTCGGTATGTATGACACCCGGGTGTCAGGACGTACAACACCCGGGTGTCAGTATGCTCGACATCCGGGTGTCATATAGGAGGGATTAGTAAAAAAGGCAGAAGGTATGGTAACTCTTCTGCCTTAAACTAACACAATTAAAAATCTGCACTAAAAATATCTAACTTGGAATTGATAAATAATATAGTTAAAGGTTTAGCGAAAGTCTTTCAGTTCTTCCTGCAATTTCTGGCGGGTGAAGAAGATACGGCTCTTCACGGTGCCCAGCGGGAGGTTCAGCTTTTCAGCGATTTCGCGGTACTTGAAGCCGGAAACGTGCATAGCGAACGGAACTCTATATTCTTTCGGGAGCGCGTTGACTACCCGATGCATTTCTTTCAGGTCGTACGTTCTTTCCGTACTTTCAAAGCCGGTGTCTTGTGGCAGGTTCAGATGATAAAGATTATCGGTCTGATCGATGAATGTCTGGTCGCGAACTACTTTACGGTAGTTGTTGATAAAGATATTGCGCATGATGGTATACATCCATCCTTTGAAATTTGTGTCGGGCATATATTTATCCTCATTGTCTAATGCTTTGAGTGATGTCTCCTGCAACAAATCGTTTGCTTCTTCGCGGTCGGTTGTCAGTTTGTATGCGAAGCGGAGTAACTCATCTTGTACTCCTACTAAATCTTTTCTGAAGCTTAAACTTTTCATATACGTTGCTTTTAAAAAGTGAATATTCGTTTGTATTTTTCGATGGTGCAAGTTTACAGCATTTCTGATAATGAGATAGGGTATGAACCGACAAAATTTAGGGGAAAAACTATCCGCGGATAGTTTTTAGGTGGTATTTGATAGTTTTTGGGTGTTCTTTTTTCAAGTTGCAAACTTAAATCCTGCATTTTCTGGCAAATTATTGCGATTAATAAAAAAGAACCGTTAATTTTGTGGCATCATTTTTATTTGAAAAGAATGACTGATGACTCTTTATTTTTAATCGATGTCGATAAGATACTTCGGACGAAAGCTCCGAAGCAATATAAGTACATCCCTAAGTTTGTGGTTTCTTATCTGAAGAAAATAGTTCATCAGGACGAGATTAATGTGTTCCTGAATGAATCGAAAGATAAACTGGGAGTGGATTTCCTTGAAGCATGCATGGAGTTCCTTGATGCGAAAGTGGAGGTGAAAGGTATAGAGAACCTGCCGAAAGAAGGATTGTATACCTTTGTGTCCAATCACCCGCTGGGAGGACAGGATGGAGTGGCTCTAGGCTATGTGCTGGGGCGCCATTATGACGGGAAAGTAAAGTATCTGGTGAATGACCTGCTGATGAACCTTCGCGGTTTGGCCCCACTTTGTGTTCCTATCAATAAGACAGGAAAGCAGGCTAAGGACTTTCCCAAGATGGTGGAAGCCGGGTTCCAGTCCGACGACCAGATGATCATGTTTCCTGCGGGACTTTGCTCGCGGCGTCAGAACGGAGTGATCCGTGATCTGGAATGGAAGAAGACATTCATTATAAAAAGCATACAGGCGAAGCGAGACGTAGTTCCCGTTCATTTTGGTGGCAGAAACTCTGATTTCTTCTACAATCTGGCGAATGTTTGTAAGGCACTGGGTATTAAATTCAATATTGCTATGCTGTATCTGGCGGACGAGATGTTTAAGAACCGCCACAAAACCTTTACTGTCACTTTTGGAAAACCGATTCCCTGGCAGACTTTCGATAAATCGAAGACTCCTGCGCAGTGGGCGGAGTATGTGAAGGACATTGTATATAAACTGTAACTGATAGAACACTATAACAAGAATATGGAAGAGATTATTAAACCGGTGAGCAAAGAACTGCTGAAAGCAGAGTTGACGGAAGATAGACGCTTGCGAATGACCAATAAAAGTAATAATCAGATTTATATTATTACCCATCAGAATGCACCTAATGTGATGCGTGAAATTGGTCGTTTAAGAGAAATTGCCTTTCGTGCTGCGGGTGGAGGAACGGGCCTGTCGATGGATATCGACGAATACGACACGATGGAACACCCATATAAGCAGTTGATCGTATGGAATCCGGAGGCGGAAGAAATATTAGGTGGTTACCGGTATTTGCTTGGAACGGATGTGCGCTTTGACGAAGCGGGGGCTCCGATTCTGGCTACTTCTCACATGTTTCATTTCTCGGATGCGTTTATAAAGGAATATCTGCCTCAGACCATTGAGTTGGGACGCTCTTTTGTGACGCTGGAATATCAGTCTACACGTGCCGGCAGTAAAGGTCTGTTTGCGTTGGATAATCTGTGGGACGGATTGGGAGCGCTGACAGTGGTGATGCCGAATGTGAAGTACTTCTTTGGCAAGGTGACTATGTATCCCAGCTATCATCGTCGTGGACGCGACATGATTCTGTACTTCCTTAAGAAGCATTTTAATGATCGGGAAGAGCTGGTTACACCGATGGAACCGCTGATTCTGGAAACTTCCGACGAGGAACTGAGAACGTTGTTCTGCAAGGATACCTTTAAAGAGGATTATAAGATATTGAATACGGAGATTCGCAAGCTGGGTTATAATATCCCGCCGCTGGTCAATGCCTATATGAGTTTAAGCCCTACCATGCGTATGTTCGGGACGGCTATCAACTATGAGTTTGGTGACGTGGAAGAGACCGGTATCCTGATTGCTGTAGATGAAATCCTTGAAGACAAGCGAATTCGGCACATCCAGACCTTTATAGAAAGTCATCCGGATGCGCTGAAAATGCCTTGTGAGAGCGAAGGGGTGTTTACTCCTAAGGTAGTTACACCGCAGGAAGGCTGTTGCCATTAATTTTCCGATAAAGATCGAGTGCGAAGACATCGGTCATTCCAGATATATAATCAAGTACCGCCTGTATTCTTTCGTAGAGTACGGGCGATTTTATATTATATTGGTCGGAAACCCGGTTGGTTAAAAGCTCGGAGTAAGCCTTTTCTTTTCCCGGCAGGGTGACAGCGTCCACCATCAATTCCAGCAAAGTGCTGATGATGCGGAAGCCTGCCAACTCGATGTCCAGTACATCTTGCGAACGATAAATTCTTTTCAGTGATATTTCCGCACAATGATTGTAAGCGGCTGCCGGACCTTCGGCGATGTGCTTGATGAGCGCTCCTTCGAAAGTTCCTGCCAGTATTTCCTGCTCGTGTTCCAGAAAGACACGGGTGCACTCGCGGACTAACAGACCGATAACAGAAGAACGCAGATAGGCTATCTGTTCATTGATATCATTGACTATTTGGAAAGTACTTCGGAGACGGGATTGCCGGTCTTCGGAGAAAAATGCCATCAACAGCTCTTTGGTCTCGTCTGTAGTGATAATCTTTAGTTTATGGGCGTCTTCGATATCCATCATCTGATAACAGATGTCATCTGCTGCTTCTACCAGATACACTAGCGGGTGTCGCGCGTACTTTAACGGCTGTTCGCTAAGCTGGATGAGTCCCAGTTCGGTTGCGATTTTACGGTAGCTTTCTTCCTCACTGACAAAGAAGCCGAATTTAGATTTTTTGCCTGCAAGGCTCGATGAAAAGGGGTATTTTACGATGGAGGCAAGCGTTGAATATGTTAAGACGAATCCTCCTCTGCGGCGTCCTTCGAACTGGTGAGTGAGGATGCGGAAGGCGTTCGCATTTCCTTCGAAATGTGTCAAATCTTCCCATTCCATCGGAGAAAGTTGCTCTCCGTCCGGCTGCTTTTCCTGTAGTCTTTGTCCTTTTCCTTCTGAGAAGAACGTAGAGATAGCCCGTTCGCCGGAATGCCCGAAAGGCGGATTGCCTAAGTCATGCGCCAGGCAAGCGGCCGATACGATTGAACCGATTTCCGGCAGGAAGGAACTTTCCAGTTCCGGTTGGCGTTCCAGGATTGCTTTGGCTACATCGTTGCCCAAAGACCGTCCTACGCAAGACACTTCGAGGCTGTGTGTCAGTCGGTTGTGTACGAAAATACTACCGGGCAGCGGGAATACCTGTGTTTTGTTCTGCAGGCGGCGGAACGGTGCGGAAAATATGAGGCGGTCATAGTCCCGTTGGAACTCGGAACGGTTCTCTTGCCGTTCTTCGTGAAACTCTTCCATTCCGAAGCGTTTGGCTGATATTAGTTGCTTCCAATTCATCATTTTATTTACTATTTCACTGATTACAATTTGCAAATTGGTTGTTACCACATTATTTAACTGCAAACTTAACTAATTTTCAGTTCAAAATGTGTATTTTCGCCCGTTAAATAGTAAATGTGCATTTATGAACGTTCAAGTTATCAATAAATCGAAGCATCCGCTTCCGGCTTACGCCACTGAGTTATCTGCAGGAATGGATATCCGTGCTAATCTTTCTGAACCTATCACATTGGCGCCATTGCAGCGTTGTCTGGTGCCGACAGGAATCTATATTGCTCTTCCACAAGGATTTGAAGCTCAGGTTCGTCCCCGTAGCGGACTGGCCATTAAAAAGGGTATTACCGTGCTCAACTCTCCGGGAACGATTGATGCGGACTATCGTGGAGAAGTCTGCATTATTCTGGTCAACCTTTCCTCCGAACCTTTTGTGATCGAGGACGGGGAACGTATCGCCCAGATGGTGATCGCAAGACATGAGCAGGCAGTATGGCAGGAAGTGGAAGTGCTGGATGAAACAGAACGCGGAGCAGGGGGCTTCGGACATACAGGACGAGGATAAGTACCATAAAAAGAGAAAATGAACAAGAAAAATAGTATATGGCTTTTGGTTGCTGTATGGACATTGGTTTCGTGCGGAACGGTGAAAAGTACAAGGGAAAAGCCAGCTGTCGCTTTGGCGCAGTCTTCATTAACGCCCGAACAGCAGCGGAAATATGATTATTTCTTTCTGGAAGCTATGCGCCTGAAAGAAAAGAAGGATTATGCGTCCGCTTTCGGATTATTGCAGCATTGTCTGGATATTCATCCGAATGCGGCTTCTGCGCTTTATGAGGTTTCGCAGTATTATATGTTCCTTCGTCAGGTGCCGCAAGGGCAAGAAGCGCTGGAAAAGGCTGTGGCGAATGCGCCGGATAACTACTGGTATAGTCAGGGACTGGCATCTTTGTATCAGCAACAGAACGAACTGGATAAGGCTGTCACCCTGTTGGAACAGATGGTGGTACGTTTTCCTGCCAAGCAGGACCCGCTTTTCAACCTTTTGGACCTGTATGGCCGACAAGAAAAGTATGATGAAGTCATCTCTACTTTAAACCGTCTGGAAAAGCGTATGGGCAAGAATGAACAGTTGTCCATGGAGAAGTTTCGTATTTACCTCCAGATGAAGGATGACAAGAAAGCATTTCAGGAAATAGAAAGTCTGGTGCAGGAATATCCGATGGACATGCGTTATCAAGTCATCTTGGGGGACGTATATCTTCAGAATGGTAAGAAACAGGAGGCTTATGACGTTTATCAGAAGGTGCTGGCAGCGGAGCCCGATAATCCGATGGCTATCTTCTCGATGGCTTCTTACTATAAACAGACAGGGCAGGAAGAACTCTACCAACAGCAGTTGGATACACTGTTGCTGAATAAGAAGGTGACTCCTGATACCAAAGTGGGCGTCATGCGTCAGATGATTGTGGAAAATGAACAGGCCGATAAGGACAGTACGCAGATCATCGCTTTGTTTGACCGGATCATGAAGCAGGAACAGGATGATCCTCAGATTCCGATGCTTTATGCGCAATATCTGTTGTCCAAGAATATGGAGTCGGAGTCAGTCCCCGTCTTGGAACAGGTGGTTGACCTGGACCCTACCAATAAAGCTGCCCGTATGATGCTGATCGGTGCTGCGGTAAAAAAAGAAGATTATAAGCAGATTATCAAAGTCTGCGAGCCGGGTATTGAAGCGACTCCGGATGCGCTGGAATTTTATTATTATCTGGCTGTTGCCTATAATCAGGCGGAGAAACCGGATAGTGTGATAAGCATCTGCAAGAGAGCGCTGGAACATACGACGGCTGACAGTAAGAAAGAAATCGTCTCGGATTTCTACTCTATTCTGGGAGATATGTATCATACGCAGAAGCAGATGAAGGAGGCTTATGCTGCCTATGACTCGGCGCTGGTCTACAATCCGTCCAACATTGGCGCACTGAACAACTATGCCTATTACCTGTCAGTAGAGCGTCGTGATCTGGATAAAGCGGAAGAAATGAGCTATAAGACCGTAAAGGCAGAGCCAAACAATGCCACTTATCTGGATACGTATGCCTGGATTCTCTTTGAAAAGGGGAACTATGCAGAAGCTCGCATTTACATCGATAACGCCATGAAAAGTGAGGGCGGCGATAAGAGTGACGTGATTGTAGAACATTGCGGAGATATCTATTATATGACCGGAGATGTGGACGGCGCGCTTACCTACTGGAAGAAAGCACTGGAAATGGGCAGTGAGTCGAAAACATTGAAACAGAAAATAGAAAAGAAAAAATACATTGCAGAATGAAAAGAATCGCTTATTTTTTGTTGATTGCAGTCGTATTGGTAGGTTGTAAGAGTTCAAAGCGTCTGACGGCGACAAAGGTGCCGGAAGTAGCTGCTTCCGAAGCAGCTATTCCCAGCTATCTGGCTTCCAGACTTCAGCTGACGATTCCGAGTAAAGGCGGAAGTATGTCGGTGGGCGGTACCATGAAGATGAAGAGCCGTGAACGGGTACAGATTTCCTTGCTGATGCCTATTCTCCGTACGGAATTGGCACGCATCGAGGTGACTCCTACTGAAGTATTATTCGTCGACCGGATGAACAAGCGGTTTGTACGCGCAACCAAAAAAGAGCTGAAAGAAATATTATCGAAGAACGTAGAGTTCTCCCAATTGGAGAAATTGCTGACTGACGCTTCTAAACCCGGAGGAAAAACTGAACTATCCGGGAAAGACCTGGGAATCCCCAAACTGGAGAAAGCGAAAGTACAACTCTATGATTTTTCGACCAAAGAACTTTCGATCACTCCGACAGAAGTTACTTCCAGATACCGTCAGGTCTCTTTGGAAGAATTAATGAAAATGCTGGTAGCTTTATTATGATAAAACGTCTCTTTGTAATTCTGGTAAGCAGCCTTTGGCTGGCAATTCCGCTTTCTGCTCAATCGAACAAGCTGATTCGTGAGCTGGAAGGTAAGCGTGGTGCGCTGCAAAAGCAGATCGCCGAGACGGAGTCGATTTTACAGAATACAAAGAAGGACGTAGGCAGTCAGTTGAACGGACTGGCGGCACTGACGGGACAGATTGAAGAACGGAAACGGTATATCCTTTCGATCAATAACGATGTGGAGACTATCGAACGCGAATTAGTGTCATTGAACCGCCAGCTGAATAGTCTTGAAAAAGACCTGAAAGAGAAAAAGAAGAAGTACGAAGCATCTGTCCAGTACCTCTATAAGAATAAATCGATTGAAGAGAAACTGATGTTTATCTTCTCCGCCAAGAACTTGGGACAAACGTACCGTCGTATGCGTTATGTGCGTGAATATGCCACCTACCAGCGTCTGCAGGGAGAGGAAATATTAAAGAAGCAGGAGCAGATACGGAAGAAAAAAGCAGAACGCCAGCAAGTGAAAGCCGCCAAAGAGGGACTGCTGAAAGAACGTGAGAACGAAAAGGCGAAACTGGAAGCTCAGGAGAAAGAGAAGCGTACACTGGTGGCTAATCTGCAAAAGAAACAGAAAGGTCTGCAAAGCGAAGTGAACAAGAAGAGACGGGAGGCCAATCAACTGAATGCCCGTATCGACCGGTTGATCGCAGAAGAAATAGAACGCGCCCGCAAACGTGCTGCGGAAGAAGCCCGCCGCGAAGCGGCAGCCCGCAAGAAGGCGGACACAAAAGACAAAGGCTCCTCCGAAACCGGAACGGCTGCCAAACCGAAGTCGGAGCCATTGGACGCTTTTACGATGAGCAAGGCAGATCGTGAACTGTCCGGTAGCTTTGTTGCCAACCGTGGAAAACTTCCGATGCCTATATCCGGACCTTATATCATAACCAGCCGCTATGGGCAGTATTCCGTTGAAGGACTCCGTAATGTGAAGCTGGACAATAAAGGAATTGATATTCAAGGAAAGCCGGGAGCACAAGCCCGTGCCATCTTTGATGGTAAGGTAGCAGCCGTGTTCCAGTTGAACGGACTATTTAACGTCCTCATCCGGCATGGTAATTATATTTCCGTTTACTGTAATCTGTCTTCCGCTTCGGTGAAATCCGGCGATACGGTGAGTACGAAGCAGTCTATCGGACAGATATTCTCTGATGGCGCGGATAACGGACGAACGGTACTGCATTTCCAGTTACGCAGAGAGAAAGAAAAGTTGAATCCGGAACCCTGGTTGAATCGTTAATCTAAACATAAGACACACTTAGTATGAAGTTAACAAAGATACTGATACTTTTACTGGCCTTCTGGCTCGAACCATTGTCTGCATCTCCCTATTTCTCCTTCAAGAAATATCAGGTGGAAGATGGCTTGTCACATAATACGGTATGGTGTGCTATACAGGATAGCTATGGATTTATCTGGCTGGGCACCAGTGACGGACTGAACCGTTACGACGGTCGGGGCAATAAAGTTTATCGGAATGTATTGAACGATAAATTCTCATTGGAGAATAATTTCGTTGAGGCACTGATTGAAGAAGATCAGAATATATGGGTTGGAACGAACTCCGGACTGTATATCTATGACCGGGCAACGGACCGTTTCTCCTATTTTGACAAGACTACTCAGTATGGAGTATACGTCAGCAGTGAAATCAAGAAGATTGTAAAGACGGAGAACGGACTTCTCTGGATTGCCACCTTGGGGCAGGGACTTTTTATTTATGATCCCAAGACCGAAGTGTTGACTCAGAATAGTATCCAGACCTCCTTTGTCTGGGATGTCTGTCAGAGTCATGATAAGAAGAAAGTCTATGCTTCTTCACTGCAGGAAGGGCTGCTTTGCTTCGATGAAAACGGCAAATTCCTGCAATCGTACCGAGTCCCATCGGACGTGAACTCACCGGATAGTTACAAAATCAACTGTGTACTGGACGTAGAGGGAGAAGTATGGCTGGGAGCGGGCAACAATTTGTTGGGGAGACTGAACCGGCAAACCGGAACGATTGAAAATTACGTGGCTCCTTCATTGAACTTCGGCGCGGTTCGCAGCCTGCTGAAATATACGGAAAATGAACTGCTGGTAGGAACCGATAATGGACTCTATCTATTCAATCGCGAGTCGAAAACCTTCCTCCGTGCAGATAATCCGGCTGATCCGCGAAGTCTGAGTGATCAGACTATAAACGGCATGATGTGGGATGCGGAAGGTGCTCTGTGGGTATTGACGAACTTGGGAGGTATCAACTATATGTCCAAGCAGACCAAGCGTTTCGATTACTATTCACCCGCCTATCTGTCGGGGATAGCGGGGGCAGGAGAGGTGGCAGGCCCATTCTGTGAAAATAAAGACGGAAATATCTGGATTGGTACTCAGAGTGGCTTATATTTCTTCAATACCGTTACACGGGAGCTTTCGGAATATCATATCGGTGGTGTAAAGAGTCAGAAATATGATATTCGCTCTTTGATGTTAGACGGCGATTGTCTTTGGATCGGTACTTATGCGGAAGGAATACGTGTGCTTAATCTGCGTACCGGTTCGATAAAGGAATATACCCACTCGCGCGGAATCCCCAATACCATTTGCAGCAATGACGTACTATGTATGTATAAAGACCGGAAAGGGGAAATCTTCGTCGGAACAAGCTGGGGCTTATGTCGTTACAATCCTGATGCCGATAATTTCATGACGATCACCAGTATCGGTTCCATGATTTCCGTGGGCGATATATATGAGGATATGTATAACAACCTGTGGATTGCAACGACCAACAGCGGCGTGTTCTCCTACAATACCCTGAGCGGACACTGGAAACATTTCCAGCACGAACGGGAAGATTCGACCACCATTACCAGTAATTCGGTGATCACGGTATTTGAAGATAACAAAGGCGTGATGTGGTTTGGCACAAATGGGGGAGGATTATGCTCCTTCGATCCCAAAACAGAGGCATTTATTGAGTTTGATTCTGCGCTTCCCAATAAGGTGATCTATTCTATTGAACAAGATCAGACAGGAGATTTCTGGATATCCAGCAATGCAGGGATATTTAAGATTAATCCGATTTCTAAAGCTCATTTCCGACAGTTTACGATTAATGATGGTTTGCAGGGAAATCAGTTTATGGCACGTTCTTCTTTAAAGTCTTCTGAAGGTAAACTATATTTTGGCGGAATCAACGGCTTTAATGTTTTCCAGCCGGAACGTTTTGTGGATAATTCCTACATTCCTCCGGTATATGTGACTGATATCCGTTTATCCTATCTGAATGACGAACAGGAAGTGAAGAAGCTGCTTCAACTGGGGAAACCGATTTATATGGCTGACAAGATAACCTTGTCTTATGAAAATAATAGTTTCACGATTCGTTTTGTGGCGTTAAGCTATGAAGACCCGGCACGAAACAGATATTCCTATATATTAAAAGGAGTAGATAAAGAGTGGATTACCAACTCCGAGAACAACTCTGCTTCTTATACCAATCTGCCTCCCGGAGAATACGAGTTCGAAGTGCGTGGCTCCAATAATGACCATCAGTGGAACGAGAAAACGACTACTCTGCGGGTAGTGATTACTCCCCCTTGGTGGCGTAGTTCTTTCGCCTATTTTATTTATATTCTCCTGTTGATGGGCTGGATTGTCTGGATTGCATGGCGCTGGAATCTTCGCGTGAAGCATAAGTACAAACGTCGGATGGAGAAATATCAGATTGCTAAAGAACAGGAAGTTTATAAATCAAAGATCGGCTTCTTCATTAATCTGGTACATGAGATACGTACCCCTCTCAGTCTGATCCGATTGCCTCTTGAAAAGTTGCAAGAGATAGAACATGAAGGAAAAGAAGCTAAGTATCTGTCTGTAATAGATAAGAATGTAAACTATCTTTTAGGGATTACCAATCAGCTGCTCGACTTCCAGAAGATGGAAAACGGAGCTTTGCAACTGAATCTGGTAAGTTGCGATATTAAGGAAATAGTGAATGATGTATATAGTCAGTTCACCAGTCCTGCCGAGTTAAAGGGAATTGAACTGGTATTGACTCTGCCCGAGCAGGAACTGGTATCAATGGTCGATCGGGAAAAGTTGAGTAAGATACTGGTGAATCTGATGGGCAATGCGATAAAATATGCCCGTACGCGTATCGATTTGAAACTCGTGACAACTGATGCGGGATATGAGATATATGTGAGTGATGACGGTCGTGGAGTACCGGATGCCCAAAAGGGAAAGATATTTGAAGCCTTCTACCAAATGCCGGATGATAAAGTCGCTACCGCCACAGGTACCGGTATCGGACTGGCTTTTGCGAAATCTCTGGCAGAAGCCCATCAAGGCAGCCTGCGCCTTGAAGATAACGAACCGCAAGGCTCCTCGTTTATATTATCTCTTCCTTTAAACGAAAAGAAGGCAGAAGAAGCTGCTGATATCGTTGAGGTTCATTCCGAAAACGAAGGTTCGGCAGAGAATATTCCTTCAGAGTTCTCCGGAAAGAAATTCACCGTATTGTTGGTAGAAGATAATGTCGAACTGTTGAATCTGACGCGTGACTCGTTGGTTGCCTGGTTCCGTGTGCTGAAAGCTCCGAATGGTCGTGCGGCACTTGAGATACTCGAACAGGAGAGTGTAGACGTCATCGTCAGTGATGTGATGATGCCGGAAATGAACGGGCTGGAACTCTGTAGCAAAGTGAAATCGGAAATCGACTATTCACATATTCCGGTCATCTTACTGACGGCAAAAACGACGCTGGAATCTAAGGTGGAAGGACTGGAATGCGGAGCCGATGTGTATATTGAGAAGCCATTCTCTATCAAACAACTGCATAAGCAGATCGAGAACCTGCTCCGGTTGAGGCAGTCTTTCCATAAGCTGATGGCCAGTTTGTCCGGGAATGCCAATCAGGCCTCGGCAGAACTTGCGATGACTCAGAGAGATTGTGAGTTTGTTGCCAAGATACAGGAAGTGATTGCCGACCAGTTGGCAGACGAGAATTTCTCCATCGATACTCTTGCAGAGCAGATGAACATGAGCCGTTCCAACTTCTATCGGAAGATAAAAGCATTGTCGGGAATGTCGCCCAATGATTATCTGAAGGCCCTCCGTATGAATAAGGCAGCTGAGTTAATTCAGGGCGGTACACGTATTTCCGAGGTTGCGGCACAGGTTGGATTCACTTCCTCCTCTTATTTTGCCAAGTGTTTCAAGGCACAATATGGAGTTCTCCCGAAGGAATATGTCAATCAGTTGTCTGCTTCCGATACAGCGGTAGAAAGCACTCCGGATGCCGATTCTACCATTTGATTTATCATCAGATGTATGAAAGAAGCATGCAGGGCTTGACAAACCGTTTTTTATGTTGTATATTTGTAAGTGAGAACCAGAAGTAAATTCGATAACATTGATAATATAGACGAAAAATGAGTAATAATAAGTACAATATAATAACAGATTGAAAGCGTTTCCACTTCGGATAGTGCTTGCCGGATAGTCTGATACAAGCTAAGGGCTGCGATTCTTTATGGGAATTGCAGCCCTTTTTGTTGCTTAAAATTGATATTCCTTGCGGGAATAACGAAATCCTAGTTTATAATAAACTTGGGGGACGTTTATAATAAACGATGAAAGAATTTATTAATAAATGATTCGGAAGAAGTATATAAACGGTTAATATATTTCGTGTGAAAGTGTGTAATGATGCCAAGAAACTTTCTGTTTTTATTATTAATAGGTAGTTTGTCTTTACATTCTCTTTTTTCTGTTTTCCTGTCATCAGCAGGATGTGTCACGATGTAATGACGAGAATGATATTCCAAACTTAATTTTTATTTTCGCTTTATTAACTATTAATGAAAAAAAAAGTCTTTTCTTTGTATCATCTTAAAAATGAAACTATGAGAATCAATTTATGTTTGTTATTATTCCTTGTTTTGCTGAACATCTCTTGTAATTCCAAACGGGCGGGAAAGAAAGAAGATGTTGAAAAAGATACTTATGCCAATCCATTATTTATGGAAGGGGCTAATTCAAGCGCGATTTACCATAATGGTAAATATTATTATACCCATGAAACTAATGAGCAAATATATCTGTGGGTAACCACCGATATTACCGATATGGCTCATTCCACTTGTAAAGAGGTCTGGGTGCCTAAAGATCCTTCGAATAGCCATAACCTCTGGAATCCGGAAATACGCAATATCAATGGCAAATGGTATATCTATTTCGCTGCCGATGACGGAAACACAGATAATCATCAGATTTACGTGATTGAGAATGATTCTCCTGACCCCATGAAAGGAGAGTTCCGCATGAAAGGAGCGATCATGACCAATCCCGATTGGAACTGGGGAATACACCCTTCTACTTTTGAGCATAAAGGGGAGCTTTATCTTCTATGGTCCGGGTGGCCTAATCGGAGGATAGGCAGTGAAACACAATGCATCTATATTGCCCGCATGGAAAATCCCTGGACATTGGCTACGGAAAGGGTTATGATTTCGAAGCCGGAGTATGAATGGGAACGGCAGTGGGTAAATCCGGATGGCGGGCGGACTGCTTATCCGATTTATGTAAATGAAAGCCCTCAGTATTTTCATTCCAAAGATAACCGGACTGTCATTGTCTATTATGCGGCGAGCGGTTGCTGGTCTCCTTATTATTGTACCGGAATGTTGACTGCCGACGCGGACAGCGACTTGCTGAATCCGGCTTCCTGGAAGAAGAGCCCCGTTCCTGTATTTCAACAGAGACCGGAAGATGGAGTGTATGGTCCGGCTAACCTTTCCTTCCTTCCTTCGCCTGATGGAACGGAATGGTATATATTGTATCAGGCGAGAAGTGTTCCTAGCGGTAATACGGGAGAGTCGGAAAGTCGTAATCCACGATTGCAGAAGATAGGATGGGATGCTGATGGAATGCCGGATTTGGGAGTCCCTTTACCGGTGAATACTCCGTTACCTAAACCATCTGGCACAGTTCCGTTTACTCCTTGAGTTAGAATAAATGATAAGAGGGTGTCCGAAGACACCCTCATAAATAAAACTGAAATATAGTTCTATTTAAGTCTAAATACTTCCGAATAAATTCCTTGATCAGACCCTTTGGGCCACAGGCAAATACGTCCAAACAATGTTCCTCTTTTTAAAGCTGTTTGGAACATACTGTTATTAGTATAATCTTTGGTAGTAAAACTATATATCTTACCTGTTTCGTCGTATTGTGCTAAATTTTCAGTTTCGTCATAACGATCTACATTATGTTCAGCATCACTCAAGAATTGTGTGGTACTTAATAACATAATCATACGATCAATTCCAGTACCTGCTATTTTATTTACTTTAAATGAAGCATCAACTTTATTACCATTCAGAGCTATTTTAGCATCTTCTATTAAGTAATAAGGAGTTACTTCAACATCTTGTGTGGCAAGTCCATTTAATTTTATCTCTATAGTATCGCGTCCCTCATCACTCCAAGGTCCATTGCCAGCCTTCGTTATTAATTGATATTGTCCATCAAAGATACAGATAGAGAACTCTCCATCTTGGTTTACAAAAACCTCTACAGGATCATGTTTTTGATAGCCACGTTGGTATAGCTGCAATTTGACTGCTTCGTTGCCACGTAATTGTAAAGCCTCTCCTTTATAGACCACACGGCCTTTTATAAAGGAGGTAGGTTCGTCATAATTATCTTTGCTGCAGCTTATTAATGCAAAAATGGATAATATGACTATTGAATATATTTTAAATGTTGTTTTCATCTTCATTGTTTCTTATTAAGTTACTGATAAGGATTCTTCACTAACTTTGGATTATTATTAATCCAGCCGTTATCAATTTCTGAATAATATTGTGCTTCTGTACATTTTAACGGACGGCGCCATAAATCTAACTTTTGCATATCTTTTTCAATAAATACCCACTTGCCATCGTTAGGATCACCTGAAGCAACCACTTTGAATGGCCATAGTCCTAAGCGTTGTGAAGTTCTTGCTGTTGGTTCACCAGTCCATATTTTGCTTGCTTCCATCCAGCGTTTCAGATCCCACCATCGATTACCTTCAAATGCAAATTCTACTCGGTATTCATGCATGATTTTCTCATGATCAATTGTATTTAATGACGAGATTCCAGCCCGATTACGAACGGCATTAATATACTTCAGTGCATCTGTATCAGTATTATCCCGTGATAGCTCCCAGCTAGCTTCAGAGGCAATTAGATAAGCCTCTGCTATACGGAAATAAACATTCCACATTTCGGAACCACGTCCAATAGTACCTGCTGAAGGTGTAGCATCCAAATATTTGCGCACGTAGAAACCGGTACGGTTTATTTCTCGGTCATTACCGCCGAAAGGACCATTATTAGCTGTAATCAACCTGCCATCCTCGTCATAAGAATTACGGGCTCCAGTCACTTCAGACCATGAACCATTTTCTTTTCGCAGTTGCCCAGCTTGTAATTCAATAACCTTACTGTCAAAAGTTGCTCCAGGTACAATGATAGAACCCATTAGGCGTGGGTCACGTTCCATGAATAGTTCTGTTGGTTCGGTAAAGAATTTCGGATTTTCAAGGGTACCAATTTCAAATGGTATACTCGTCCCTTTTTGTTCTTCCGTGGCATCAAGTGGTTCGAAAGCCTCAACTAGATTTAGTAAAACAGATAAACGGTCACTTCCAGTATCTTGTTCTATACTTTTGGGCAGGTTTCCTTTAGTGAACTGATGTGTTTGCCCCGGAGAGACATAATCACGACACCAAATGACTTCTGTATTACCATCTTTTTGGCATACAGCTTTATAGAAATTGTCCGCATATGCTTTGTGAGTTTGCTCTGATGCCAGCATGAGCTTGTAAGGTCCATTTTCTATAACATCTTTTGTAGCGGCCAACGCTATTTTATAGTATTCTTGGGCTTTGGAAAAAGGTATACCTACTTCTCCACCATTCGTGCGCAACTGCGGATGTGCCTCGGCCGTGTTATAAGTAGCTAATGAAGCTGCAGTTAAAGCAGCACGGGCTTCCAGCATTTTTGCTACCCAATAATTGGCTCGTGCAGAGTTTTTGTTAGTGTCTTTGGTCAACATTTTGGAGGCTTCCTGACATTCTGAGATTACATAATCGTATAAATCAGCCTCAGTAGAACGGGGTATCTGCAGAGTTGTAATATCCATTCCTGGAGTGTAATTGAATATCTCATCATTTATTATAGGTACACCACCTAAAGTACGTCCCATACAAAAATAAAGCCATGCACGAATATAGCGTACTTCACCTATATAAGCAGTTTTCGTGGCTTCATCTACAGCGTCTGAGGGTTTAATACCTTCTAAGAACTGATTAAGGTCATGTACTAGAGTATAGTCATATGTACGCCATTTGTTTCTATCAATATTCTCATCGCTATTTGTGTCGAAATGAATTACCTCGTCTAGCATTGTCCATTGATCCCAGTCATCAATACGCTGTCCTATTGTTACACGTCCATAAAAATTGGCCAATACGGATTTAACTAATGTAGGGTCTCCAAAAGTCTGATCTTGGGTTAATAACGTATCGGGCTTTGTATCCAAGAAGCCACTACAACTGCCCAATGACAACATCGTGGCAGTCATTATTGTATATAAATATTTCTTTTTCATTGTTTCTTAAAATTTTAGGTTTACGCCAATGTTTATTACTCGCATCGGAGGGTAATCCAAACCGTTGTCAGATGCACATTCCGGATCCATCACAGACAAATTGGATAAAGTCAGTAAGTTTGTGCCTGAAACAAACAGTCTTAAATTACTAATGCCAGTTCTGTTTAACCATGTTTTGGGGAATGTGTAGCCGACTTCCAAATTACGTAACTTTAAATAAGTTACATTATGTAACCAATATGAACTTTTATCATAAGCACTAGTTTCATCAGTATTTAGACGAACCATGGGGTATTTACCTGGAATTAGCGGACTATTAGCATCCCATATATCAGATAAATGCCATGCATCCTTCAATACTTCATCAGGACTGTTACCATCGTTTTGGAACGGACGGGCTGTCTCATAACATTGATTCCATGATGTCATACGGGAGCCGGTCCAATCCATTGCCAAATCAAATCCTTTCCATGATGCAGAAAGATTAATACCAAAATTGAGAGTAGGAGTACTATCTACACGATACCCAATGGGACGTTCATCCAAATAATTGATCACTCCATCATTGTTTTGATCCTTATACATGATATCTCCTGGAACTACTGTACGATTCCCTTTTCTATCATTATCAACTGGATAATTGGCAATTTGCTCCCAACTATCAAAACGACCGATAGCTTCATACCCCCAATTCACATATCCTACACGATGCCAAATGCTGTTACGGTATTCATCCCAAGAATTACTAAAGCGCGGCTTATATTGTTCCCAATCCCAAAAGCGGGAATAGGTTATATTACCCCCAACACTATAATTGAAATCATTGATTTGATCAGTCCACATAATAGAAGCATCAAAACCTCTATGCATATCTGATTTAAGATTCTCCTTTGGTAGACTAAAACCTGCTTCGTTCGGTATTAACACATCATAACGAGGTTCAGGAATTCCATCACGTACACGACGGAAATAGTCAAATTGTATATTCAAACGGTTATTGAGAAAACCTAAATCTACGCCAATATCTAGAATCTTTGCTGTCATCCAGGATAGTGTTTGGTTAGGTAGTCCCCGAGTTGAAGTTCCTACTACCCAGTTGCCATCAATTACTGCACCCCCACTGTTGTAATTATAGCCAGGTAGATAGTCAAAAGCAGAATAGTCAGAAACAGCATCATCACCAACTTCGCCATATGAACCACGTAACTTTAAATTAGTAACGATCTCACCAATTTTGCTCTCTTTTCAAAAGTTCTCTTCAGAAACACGCCAGCCTAAAGAGGCTGATGGGAAAAAGCCCCAACGATTATCCGGACGGAATTTCCATGATCCATCCCAACGAGCTATTAGTTCAACTAGGTATTTGTCAGCATAACTATAATTGATACGTCCCAAATATCCCATACGTGCCTCTGTTCTATTTCCATCATCATTAAACTCCTGAATTTCTTTCAGACGAATCAAATCCATTGCATTAGAAACTGGTGTAGAATGAATCCACATTTTAGGGCGTTTACGCTGACTTGCCTCAAATCCAGCTACAGCAACAACCGCATGTTTACCAAATTTGCGGTCAAAGTTTAACTGAAAGTTTGAAAATTGATCTTCTACCTTCTCGCGGTTGCGCTCACGATAAGGATTTGACATACGGTTGGTTACATAGTAATTATCTTTTTGTTCGTCATAACCATATAGTTCATAGGTGAATTCTTGGTTATCCAGTTCGTTATAAGCATAATAGTAGCCTAGCATTCCTTTGAATTTTAATCCTTTCAGAATCTCATATTCAGCAGTACCATTCATTTGAATTACGCGCCATACATCTGATACCTTTCCTGTAGTCTCGTAATTCAAAATAGCAAAGTTTGTTTCCGGTTGGTCGGATACTAGCTGTGGATAATTCGGGTTATCATTAGCAAATGGTCGTTTAGTTGGTTGATTTTTCATTGTTGCGAAACGAGGCAGCCATGTATCATCAGCTCCCGGTACTCCAGGATGACGACGATCTTCAATGCGTCCATTCATACTTGCCCCTACCTTGAGACGTTCATTTACATTCATTTCGATATTCATCTGTACATTTGTACGACGGAATCCACCATAATTGCGGATAGTTGCATCTTGATTAATGTGGGATACCGCTACATAATAGTTTGCTTTATCTGTACCTCCGGAGAAATTAGTATTAATATAATACTGCGGAGCGCTTACCCAAATATAGTCTTCCCAATTCCATCCTTGATATTTAGGTTCTGTACCACTCATCCATTTCTCGTATTCTTCTTTGCTGTAACGACGAGAATCGCCATTACGTCCAGAGAATGTTTCTGCTGTTACATAGGCATGAACATAATCCTTTACATTAGCTGGACTAACATATTTAGAGTTTTTCTGCCAACCATAATAAGCATTAACAGAAACTGTATTTTTAGAATTACGACTACCTTTCTTAGTTGTAATAACCACTACTCCATTCGCCGCGCGTACCCCATATAAAGCAGCTGATGCATCTTTTAGTACAGATATAGATTCAATATCATTAAAATCCATCTGACTAAATTGCCCTGTATCTGAAATAACACCATCAATTACAAATAATGGAGTACCCATGTTACGAATTTGCAAAGCTGTTTCAGCGCCAGGACGTCCATCTTGTTGACGAGTATTTACACCTGCAATTTTACCAACCAGAGCTCCACCTGCAGTAACAGCAGAAGAACGAGCAATTTCTTCAGATTTAATTGAAGAAACAGCACCCGTCAATGTTGCTTTCTTTTGTGACATACCAAATCCTGTTATAACAACTTCATCTAGAACTTGTGTATCTTCTTGTAAGGTTACAGTAATTTGTCTCGCCTCTCCCACAGTAACATTCTGTGTTTGATAACCGATAAAAGAAATTTCTAATTTTGTTTTGGGAGCTACATTTAGAGAGAACTCACCGTTTATATCAGTGATTGTACCAGTACTCCCCCCTACTTCTTTTACATTGACTCCTATTAATGGCTCACCATTGGCATCAATAACAGTACCTTTTACAATACGTTGTTGTTGGGTAGAGTTTACTATTAATGTATTTTCATCTATTATACTGGCAGCATGAGTATAGCTACCAGGTAATAATGAAAATGCAGCCAGACAGAGTGGGATACACCACATCTTATTATGGCTTAAAAACCAAAACACTTGTTCTTTACTTTTCATAGCAAATTAATTTTATCACCTGTATTATACTTTAGAGAATCAGTACAATACGGGTGGATGTTTAAAATATATTGAGTTATTTCACATTCTATTTAATTGTATCAACTTTGAACGATTATTTATTTTATTGTTTGTTTTGTACTTTATTTATTAATACTTTCATCCAGTATCCTCCAATTACTGAACGCGCTTTAAAACCTGTCATTTTGCCTGTTTTTGTATCATGCCAATCACTAATAGGTACCCGTGAAGTCGTTTCATTGATATATTTATAGAGAGGATCTATGAATTTCTTGAAAGTTTCTAAATCTGGAGACATAGCTGCAATCCACATAATCCAGTCAGACTTTGTATACTCTTTGCGAGAATCTAACGGTAACCCATAAGGATTCTGTTTCATTAAATAATAATTGACTTCTTTGCTGATTACATTATTCGAAAATAAATTCAGACTCCACATCTTATCCCAGATCATATTATACTTTTGGCTCCATGTATTCTCACGGTCGAAAGCAAGGCGGTAATGATCACCTTCATTTGCCATTTCTTCCCATTTCACCGCCATTTTCTTGGCTATACCTGCATATTTCTCTGCAACATCATATAAACCAAGCATATGCGCCATTTCGCTATATCCGGCTACACCCATGATCGCTTTTACTGAAAGATTGGCATTATGGGCCCAATGACCGGCAAAGTCATCAGTGCATAATTGGTTCTCCGGGTCCTGTCCAAACCGTA
>CAQOGY010000001.1:507835-589119 GCA_948847595.1 uncultured Bacteroides sp. | reverse complement strand
AGAAGATACTCAAACATTGGATGAAGTGGTTGTTACTGCCTTGGGTATCAAGCGTTCTGAGAAAGCACTGAGCTATAACGTTCAGCAAGTGAAAGGTGACGACTTGACGGCAGTCAAAGATGCCAACTTTATGAACTCACTGAATGGTAAAGTTGCCGGTGTAAATATACAGCGTAGTGCATCCGGTGTAGGTGGTGGTACTCGTGTTGTGATGCGTGGTAACAAATCTATTGCAGGTCAAAACAATGTATTATATGTAGTAGATGGTGTTCCTATCGGAAATAAGGCAGATCGTTCCGGAGATGGTACGGGTTTCGGCGGAGCAACTTCCGGTGAAGGTATCGCTAACTTCAATCCGGACGATATCGAAAGCCTATCCGTATTGACAGGTCCGTCGGCTGCCGCATTGTATGGAGCCAATGCCGCTAATGGCGTTATCCTGATTAACACCAAGAAAGGCACCGAAGGTGCAATGCGTCTGAATGTATCTTCTTCTGTCGAGTTCGCAAATCCCTTTGTAATGCCGGAATTTCAAAATACGTATGGGAATCTGACAGGTGATTACTTCTCTTGGGGCGATAAAATGGAAAAACCGTCTTCATGGGAACCCAGAGACTTTTTTAATACCGGAGCTACATTCAACAATTCGTTTAATCTCTCGATGGGGACGGAAAAGAACCAGACCTATATCTCCGCATCGGCCGTCAACTCTACCGGCATGGTAGAAAATAACAAATATCATCGGTATAACGTAACATTCCGCAATACGGCTAAATTTCTAAAGGATAAACTGACTTTGGATGTATCCGCCAGTTATGTGCGCGAGTTCTACAACAACATGATATCCTTCGGTACATACTTTAATCCCATAGTAGGGGCATACCTCTATCCGAGAGGGATGAATTTTGAAAGTGAAAAATATTTTGAACGCTACAACAATGAGTTGGGGTATAATAAACAAAGCTGGCAACCGGGAGGCATGGGTATGGACGTGCAAAATCCTTATTGGATTGCTTATCGCAACTTGCGTCCTGAAGCAAAAGACCGCTATATGCTCTATGCCAATCTGAAATATGACATTACGGAGTACTTGAATGTCGCAGGTCGTGCCCGCATTGATAATACATATTCCGAATCGGAAGACAAGCGTTATGCTTCCACCATCAGCACCTTTGCGGGAGACAACGGCCGATATAGATACTCCAACGAGTTCTATAAACAGAAATATGCCGATATTATGGTAAACTTCGACAAGCAATTTGCCCAAATTTACCACGCTACGGTCAATGCCGGCGCATCTTTCGAGGAATATGATACAAAAGGTCATGGTTATGGCGGCGATTTATTGCTTGTTCCCAATAAATTTACTTATGGAAATGTAAATTCAGCCGTTGCCAGTGTTTATGAGACAGGAGGCGATTCGCGTACACAAAACTTCGCAGCTTTTGCTTCGGCAGAGCTTTCATGGAATTCGGCTTTGTATCTCACACTGACCGGCCGTGCCGACAAACCGTCGCAACTGGTGAACAGTAAAGAAGAATGGATTTTCTATCCGTCGGTGGGTCTTTCGGCTATCGTTACCGAGCTTTTACCGAACAGTCTTCGTGAAAGCATACAACCGGTATTAGGCTATTTCAAAATCAGAGGTTCTTATACCGAAGTAGGCTCTCCTATTCCATTTACGGGTCTGACACCGGGAACCATTACCCATAAACTGGAAAATGGTACAGTAGCTCCTTTCGAATATTATCCTTTAAGTGATTTGAAGGCAGAACGTACCCGATCCTACGAATTGGGTATCGACTCCAGATGGTTTAACAACACCGTTACTTTAGGGGTTACGATATATCAGTCTAACACGTACAACCAGTTGTTGAAAGCGGATATGCCGGGAACCAGCGGATATAAATATATGTATGTGCAAGCCGGTAATGTGCAGAATAGAGGTATCGAATTGACGCTAGGTTACGACCAGACATTCGGTGACTTTAACTACAATACGACTTTCACCGCCACTTCCAACAAGAATAAGATAAAGAAACTGGCTTCCGACGTGAAGAATCCTGTCAGTGGCGAACTGATGGATTTGAGTGATATCAAACTCGGTCGTTTTCGTCTTCGTGAAGGTGGTGAAGTGGGTGCTTTGTATGCCGACCGCCGGGTGGAGAAAAACGATGAAGGTTATATCCCTTACACTCCCGGACAGACCATAGCGACAGAAAACACCACACCGTTCAAGATTGGCACAGTCAATCCGAAATGGAATCTAGGTTGGAGACATGGATTCAACTACAAAGGCATCAATGCCAGTGTCATGTTTACCGCAAGAATTGGCGGCAACGTGATTTCTAAAACTCAAGCTACGCTTGACCGTTTCGGCGTATCAAAAGCATCTGCAGATGCGCGGGAGGCAGGCTACGTGATGCTGGGTAATATAAAGATGAAGCCGCAAGATTATTATGGAACAATCTACGATTTAGACTCCTATTATGTTTATTCAGCTACCAATATCCGTTTGCAGGAAGCCAGCATAGGCTATACGCTGCCTAACAAATGGTTTGGTAATGTGGTGAAAAACGTGAACATCTCTGTATATGGGACCAATTTATGGATGATTTACAACAAAGCTCCATATGATCCTGAACTAACTGCTTCAACCGGTACGTTCGGTCAAGGTTACGACTATTTTATGTTGCCTAGCAGTCGCACTTACGGATTTAGTTTGAAATTTGGATTCTAATTATTGATATTATGAAAATGAAGAAATACTTATTATTAATCTTTTCGCTAAGTTTCTTAACTGCTTGTGAAGATTATGTTGACATAAATAAAAGTACTACGGGTGTGACGGATGGAGATCTGGAAGCAGGCGGATTGATATACGGCACACAGTTGATGGATATGCAACAGCGGGTTATTCCTATCGGCTCGCCGAGTAAGACAACCGAACCGGGCAATGACCTGGCAGTTACGGACGTGATGTCATCCGGTCAGTATATAGGTTATTTCGGGATGAATAACAACTGGAGGTTGGGCACGGAAGCAACTTGGGATTTTGCAGACAATCGAATGAACTATGCATACGAACAGCTTTACATGAAAGTATATCAGCCTTGGGTGCAGATATACCAAAAAATCGGGACGAGCGATGAGCCTGAGAAACAAGAAATTATGGCCATATTTAATGTAGTGAAAGTTGCAGGTTGGTTAAGAGCTACCGATTGTTTCGGTCCTATCGTATATACCAATGCAGGAAACGGTGACATCGCTCCGGCACTCGATAAACAGGAAGATGTGTATAAGGCTATGCTGAAAGATTTGGCTACTTGTGCAGATATTCTCAACAAAGCGACTTCGAAGATTATGCCCAAATATGATTTAATCTATGATGGGGACCCCGTGAAATGGACGAAACTCACCAATTCGTTAATGCTGAGAATGGCTGTCCGCGTTCATTTTGTGAATGAAGTTCTAGCAAAGGAATACATTGCGAAAGCATTGGACCCTAAGAATGGAGGCGTGATTGAAAGCAAAGCTGACGAAGCTAAAATCGGTAATACAAGCAAGTACCCGTTACTCAATTCTTTAATCGCCACAATTGATTATAAAGAAAACCGTATGGGCGCCACAGCCTGGTCTTACCTCATCGGTTATAGCGATCCGCGTTTGGAAAAGTACTATACGCAAGGTACATATAACGAAATAAAAGGATATTATTGCATTGCTCCTGGCAATACTCAAGGACAGGGAACGGGTAGGAATAGCGCCGAATTTGCATCTTCTCCCAAAGTGGAAAATGCAGATCCTTTGTATTGGTTCAGAGCTTCCGAAACTTATTTCTTAAAAGCTGAAGCGGCATTATATGACTTGATAGCAGAAGACGTAAAGAACTTGTATGAAGCAGGCGTGAAAATGTCTATGGAAGAATGGGGCATTACAGATGCAGCAGCTACTGCCTACTTAAGCAAAGGCAGTGTAAAACCGGCAGCGTTAACTACGAGTGATTATCATTATTCCAATTATTCTAATCCCTACGGTTTTGACATCACTGCCGGAAACGTTTCTCCCAAATGGGATGCCGCTGCTTCGGAAGAAGGAAAATTGCAACAGATCATTACTCAGAAATATCTGGCTCTCTATCCTAATGGAGTAGAAGCGTGGACGGAATATCGCAGAACAGGTTATCCTTATCTGGCAGATCTCTTTGACAGCAACTTACCCAATAAGATAGGTGCAGATGCAAAAGCCCGGACACCGGAACGTTTCAGCTTTTCAACAAAGGAACATCAGGGCAACCCTAATATGTCGTCTCTTTCTACCTTGCTAAATGGTCCGGATAAAGGGGGTACTAAACTTTGGTGGGTACGTTCTGGCAGGCCTGTCCAGTAATAACCATTCAGTTACTTGTTTTAATAATCAATGAACAACAATTAATATTATGAGATTACGTAATTATTTATACATTGGTATTGCAGCTTTGAGCTTTGTAGCCTGTTCTGATTGGACAGAGACAGAGCGTGTGACGTTCCCCGAACAAGAAGATATAACACGCCACATCCCTTTTATTGAAGCACAGGGAGAGGAGGATTTAATGCCTTCGCAACGTGAATATTATCGCCAACTCAGAGAGTACCGTAAAACTCCTCATGTGAAGGGTTTTGGCTGGTATGGAAACTGGACCGGTAAAGGTACGAATCCTCAGAATTATCTGAAGATGTTGCCCGATAGTGTAGACTTTGTTTCGTTGTGGGGAGCCAGAGGTTACTTATCTGACGAACAGAAAGCAGACTTGAAATTCTTCCAAGAGGTAAAAGGTGGGAAAGCCCTGCTTTGTTGGATTGTTCAGGATATTGGTTCCGCCATTACTCCACAAGGTAAGGATATGCACCAATACTGGGTAGAAGAACTAGGTGAGGGTGATCCTGTAAAAGGAAGTATCGCTTATGCAAATGCTATTTGTGACACTATTGAGAAATATAATATAGATGGTTTTGATATTGACTACGAACCGGGATATGGACATTCGGGAACCATAGCTAATGGTCAGGAAATAAGCCCGAAAGGTAATACAAAAATGCAAGCCTTTATAGAAACTTTGAGTGCCCGTTTACGTCCTGCAGGCAGAATGCTGGTAATGGATGGGCAACCGGATCTTTTGTCTACAGAAACATCTAAATTAATAGATCATTATATCTATCAGGCTTATTGGGAAAGTAATACAAATAGTGTTATCAGGAAAATCAATCATCCGCATTTAGAGGATTGGGAGCGTAAAACCATTATCACAGCTGAGTTTGAACAAGGTTGGAGAACCGGTGGCATTACCTATTATTCCAGTTCTGTGCGTCCTGAATTCAGGTATATTAATGGGGCACAACTCTTTGATTATGCAACGATGGACTTGCCTAGCGGCAAACGAATCGGTGGCATAGGTACTTATCACATGGAGTATGATTTTGCCAACGAACCTTCTTACAAGTGGTTGAGAACTGCTCTTTATTATGGTAACCAGGTTTATCCCGGCAAATTTGAATAAACTTTTAATCAGAAAGAAAAATGAAAAAAATAGTTATGACTCTGTTCGGTGCATTGCTTCTAGCAGGTTGCCAGAACGAATTATATACGGAATCTCAAAAAGATAACGGAAGCGGTCAAGGTGCATACATTGCCGCTGAGGGTCCTATTCAGATTTTCGTAGAAGAGGGTAGAGAATATTTCATCAAAGATGTGAAAGTCGGATTGACGGTAAAGGAGGACAAAGCATTCGATATTCCTTTAATCGTTGGTGACCAGACACAACTTGATGAATACAACAAGAAGAATAACACATCCTATCTGATGTTACCGCCCGAAATGTATGAGATACCGACTGTTATGAACTTCAAACCCAATCTGGCTATGCAGTCCATACCGGTTTCATTGAAAAATCTGAAATTTTCATTGAAAGGAGATTATGCATTGCCTATCCGTTTGTCTAATGGCTCTGCCTATCCGATTCCGGGTGAAGAAGAAGCGTTGCTTATTCTAGAGAAACGTACGCGTACCAAAGTACTTCTTATGAATGGCTCAGGAAGTGAGAGTGACAAAATGTTCCCACAGGACTTTAAGGTGAAACAATGGACTATGGAAGCTATGGTTAAGCGTTCTGCATACAATGCCAACAATAGGTCTATCGGGGGAACAAAACTGGTTGCCAATGCCGGACCTCATGATGAAATTTACACTCGGTTTGGAGATGTAACCATTGATCCCAATCAATTGCAAATAAAAACGGGTTCTGCTCAAATAGATGTTCCGAAGAATAAATTTGCCGCTAAACCCAATGAATGGTATATGCTTACGTTTGTGTATGACGGTAAAACAACTTATGTGTATGTAAATGGCGATCTGGTAGCATCCAGTGAGATTAGGGACGGAGAGTATGGCCTGATTGGTTTCTGGATAGGGGGCGCCAACGAATATATCCGCGAAGTTCGTTTCTGGGATATCGCGCGCACTCAACAGCAAATCAAAGCATTTACTTGGAAAATGGTAAATCCGGACGAAAAAGGATTGTTGCTTTACTATCCGTGTAACGGGCTAAAACGTAATCACGAGACCGGTGAAATCACAGAAGATGATACTATGATATGGAACTGGGCTACTTATTACGACGGCGATAAGGATAATCTGAATCTTCCGATGAAAGGCAGATTTGATGATAACGGTGGCAAAATGTTTGTATTCCCTGCCGAATAATAAAGACTAAGATAGAGAATTAAAATCTCTTAAACCAAGCACATCGTTCAATCAACTGTAGAAAGAGCGATGTGCTTATCTAGGCTCACATTATTTTCATGGGTAACAATAAAGGCATGCCAGCTAACCCGACATGCCTTCTATCTCAACCACTTTTTTCTTCTATAAATATCTCTATTTTATTTCTTCTTTATCAACCGAATCACTCGTCCGTTTTTCTTATAATTGAAATGATTGGTATGCATCAAAACATTAAGAATTTCATCCGGTGTGCTATCAGTTGAGAATTCACCGGTAAATCGTTCCGCCTTCAGAGCATCATCCTCATAGACAAATTTAATATCATATAATTTTTCCATGACATTGGTAATTTCCAATAGTGAATGTTGCTTGAACATCAGTTTGCCGTTAATCCACAAAAGAACATCCGTAGGTTGATTGTACTCAATCAGTTCAGCCTGATATGTATCCGTATTCACATTCAATGTTTGCCCCGGTTTCAGCAAATAGCCATTATCCTCTGTCCGTGGAGAATCCACCCGAACCAAACCTTGAAGTAATGTAGTCACTACCCTATTCTCTTCATTGCGTGCACGTACATTGAATTTGGTACCTAGCACACATGTCTTGATTTGCTTGCTGTTAACTATAAACGGAGCACGCTTGTTATGAGCTACCTCAAAATAGGCTTCACCCGACAAATCAACCTGACGGTCCGAGCTCCAAAAAGAATTATGATAAACCAGTTTTGAAGATGCATTCAACCATACCTTACTACCATCCGGCAGCACAGTCTGCGCCCTTTGTCCCGCCACAGTCAGCACTTCATAATCCGAAAGTTTATTGGATAGCAATCCCCAGGTAACTCCGCCCGCAAAAACGAGTCCGGCAAGGAAAGCAGCGGCCACAGTACTATAACGTCCCCAACGGATTGACATATTCTTCCGTCTGGCCTTCTTCTCTTTCTCCCGGATAGCCGACTTGAATTTATCTAATGACGCCTCTGTATCTACAGCATTCATCATCGCTACCCGGTCACCTACGAAAAGAGTGTAGTAAAGCTGTTCCAGAATTTTCCGGTTCTCCGGAGTCTCCTTGTACCAGGCTTCCACCCGTCCAGCTTCCTCATCATTACATTCACCTCGTAGATAACTCAACAAGATTATTTCATCCATGTCTATTCAATCTTTTTACAATAAAAAATATAATACCTTTGTAGTAATACAGTTGGCAGCACAAATATACTAAACTCAGAAAGAAAAAAATATTTTTCTCCCCTTTTTATTTCTTTTCTCTACTTCTTTCATTATTTTTGTCTTACAAATTAAAAAGAGAATGTCACAATCTCCAATATTTCTAGATATTAACAATAATAAATCTGTCATCAACGCTCTGAAAGCAGGCGAAGAAAAAGTTTTTGACGCAGTATACCGTCATTACTTTCGTCGATTGTGTGCATTCTGCTCACAGTATGTCACTGAGCAAGAAGAGATTGAAGAGATTGTGCAGGAAACGATGATGTGGTTATGGGAGAACCGTTCCAGCCTCATGCCGGAGCTAACACTGAAAACCCTTCTCTTTACGATAGTCAAAAACAAGGCGCTCAATCGTATTTCCCATTTCGAAATCAAACGGAAAGTACATCAGGAAATCGTGGAGAAATACGAAGGTGAATTCAGTAATCCTGATTTTTATTTGGAAAATGAACTTCTACGATTATATGAAGAAGCACTGAAGCAGCTCCCTAAAGAATACCGCGAAGCGTATGAAATGAATCGTAATCAACGGTTAACTCACAAGGAGATAGCCGAAAGGCTCAAAGTTTCTCCACAAACAATCAATTATAGAATCGGACAGGCTTTGAAGCTACTGCGAGTGGCGTTAAAAGACTATCTACCCTTATTCTTACTTTATTTCGGAACTGATTTTATGAAAAGGTTCTATTAATCCTGATATTACACAGTATGAACAGTGAACTTCTTGTTTATAAGGCCTCTGCAGGTTCGGGCAAAACATTTACCCTGGCCGTAGAATATATTAAGCTACTCATTCTTAATCCGTATGCCTATCGGCAAATTCTTGCTGTGACCTTCACGAACAAGGCCACGGCAGAAATGAAAGAACGCATTCTCAGCCAGCTTTATGGTATTCAGACAGGTGACAAAGATTCCGAAGCCTACCTCAATCGTATCAAGGAAGAGACGGACAAGACGGAACAAGAGATACGTGAAGCAGCCGGTATTGCTCTCGGCTATATGCTACATGACTATAGCCGTTTTCGGGTAGAAACAATCGACTCATTCTTCCAGTCCGTCATGCGTAATCTGGCACGTGAACTGGAACTTAGTCCGAACCTGAATATAGAACTGAACAATACCGAAGTGCTTAGTGACGCAGTAGACAGTATGATAGAAAAGTTGGGGCCAACTTCTCCTGTCCTCGCCTGGCTGTTAGACTATATCAACGAACGGATTGCCGACGATAAACGTTGGAACGTGTCGGACGAAGTAAAGAGTTTCGGACGCAATATCTTCGATGAAGGCTACATTGAAAAAGGAGAGAAACTTCGGGAACGGTTGCGCAATCCGGATACTATCAAAGAATACCGTAAACACCTGAAAGCCTTGGAGACTGAGGTTCTGGAACAAATGAAAGGCTTTTACGACCAATTTGAAGGAGAACTGGACGGGCACGCATTGACTTCCGATGATCTGAAAGGCGGTTCACGCGGAATCGGCAGTTACTTCCGCAAACTCAACAATGGGGTTTTAAGCAACGACATACGTAATGCCACAGTGGAAAAATGTCTGGAAGATGCCAAGAACTGGGCAGCAAAGACTTCCCCCCGCTATGCGGACATCATTAATTTAGCATCTTCCACTCTTATGCAAATCCTGGAAGATGCTGAAAAACTACGTTCCAAAAATAATCTGTTGTTGAATAGTTGCCGACTATCTCTGCAACATCTCAACAAGGTGCAGCTCCTCGCCAATATCGACGAAGAAGTACGCCAGTTGAACCACGATAACAATCGCTTCTTACTATCAGATACCAACGCCCTACTCCACCAATTAGTAAAAGACGGCGATTCCTCTTTCGTATTCGAAAAGATAGGAACGAATATCCGCAATGTCATGATAGACGAGTTCCAAGATACCAGCCGGATGCAATGGGGCAACTTCAAACTGCTTTTATTGGAAGGATTATCCCAAGGGGCAAACAGCCTGATTGTCGGAGACGTAAAGCAATCCATCTACCGTTGGAGAAATGGTGATTGGGGAATTCTCAACGGTCTGAATGACCATATCGAACATTTCCCGATTCGTGTCAAGACATTGGCTACCAACCGAAGAAGTGAGACCACTGTCATCCGATTCAACAATCATATCTTCACAGCCGCTGCCGACTATCTGAACGGAGTTTACAAGGCTCAACTCGGCAAAGACTGCGAAGACTTGCAAAAAGCCTATGCGGACGTAGTACAGGAATCTCCCCGAAGCGTGGAAAAAGGATATGTAAAAGTCTCTTTTCTCGAACCCGATGAAGAGCACGACTATACCGAACAGACACTAATCAGCCTGGGAGCAGAAGTAGAACATCTGCTTGCCAACGGTGTGCGGTTGAATGATATAGCCATCCTTGTACGAAAGAACAAAAGCATCCCCCGTATCGCCGATTATTTCGACAAAGAGTTGCATTACAAAATAGTATCGGATGAAGCATTCCGCCTGAATGCTTCCTTGGCTATTTGTATGATGATGGATGCTTTGCGCTATCTCTCGGACGAAAAGAATAAGATAGCCCGTGCCCAACTGGCAGTGGCCTATCAGAACGAAGTCTTACAAAAAGGACTGGACTGGAACACGCTCCTGCTCCTTCCTGTCGAGAAGTATCTCCCATCCGCATTCCTTGAAAGGATAAAAGAACTGAGACTAATGCCTCTCTATGAATTGTTAGAGGAACTATTCAGTATCTTCGAGATGAAAAACATCAAAGATCAGGACGCTTATCTGTTTGCCTTTTTCGATGCAGTAACGGATTACCTGCAAAAAAACTCTTCCGAGCTTGACGCATTCATCCGTTATTGGGACGAAACACTATGCAGCAAAACGATTCCAAGCGGAGAGGTAGAAGGTATCCGAATCTTCTCCATACATAAATCCAAAGGATTGGAATTCCATACAGTGCTCCTTCCTTTCTGCGACTGGAAATTAGAGAATGAGACGAATAACCAATTAGTATGGTGCGCTCCTCAGACAGCGCCGTTCAATGCCTTGGATATTCTTCCTATCAATTATTCCACGCAGATGGCGGAATCCATATACGGAAACGATTATCTGCATGAACGCCTGCAACTATGGGTAGACAACTTAAATTTGCTGTACGTAGCTTTTACCCGTGCAGGAAAGAATCTTATCATTTGGAGTAAAAAGGCTCAAAAAGGTACAATGTCCGAACTATTGGCAAACGCACTTCCTGTCGTAGCCCTTAAAGAAGGAATAGATTGGGAAGAAGACTGCTATGAGCAAGGTAAACTATGCCCTTCGGAAGAAGAGAAAGCAAAGACTTCTACCAATAAACTCACTCAGAAGCCGGAAAAGTTACCTGTTCAGATGGAATCCATGCGTCATGATATTGAATTCCGCCAGTCCAACCGCTCGGCGGATTTCATACAAGGAATTGAGGAAGAGGAATCTGACGACCGTTTTATCAATCGTGGACGTTTGCTGCACACCCTATTCTCCGTTATCGAAACAGCCGAGGATATTGAGCCCGCCATTGACCGGCTTATCTTTGAAGGAGTAATCAGAAACGAAGAAAAAGAAGAAATGGCACGTGAAGTCGCACAAAAAGCTTTCTCATCTCCAGAAATACAAGACTGGTATTCGGGAGAATGGACACTGTTCAACGAATGTGCCATCATTTATAAGGAAAAAGGAATATTACAAACCCGCCGCCCCGACCGTGTGATGATGAAAGACGGTCAGGTCGTTGTCGTCGACTTTAAATTTGGTAAAGAGAATCCCAAATACAATAAACAAGTAAGAGGATATATGCAACTGCTCACAAAAATGGGATATAAGAATATCACCGGATATTTGTGGTATGTAGACGAAGAAAGAATAGAAAAAGTATAAAGCAACCTATAAACTGACCATATACAAAATCAATATGCAAACATTTCTCCAACTAGTCGCTCACGATTTATATTCCAAGATAGGAAACGACCTGTCACGTACGGTACTCGTTTTCCCGAACAAACGTGCCAATCTGTTTTTCAATGAATACCTGGCAGGAGAATCCGACCAACCGATTTGGGCTCCTGCTGCAATGAGTATCAGCGACCTGTTTCAGAAACTATCCGTACAAAAAGCCGGTGATCCTATCCGATTAGTTTGCGAGCTTTACAAAGTATTCAAGGAAGAAACACAAAGTCAGGAGACACTGGATGATTTCTACTTTTGGGGAGAGTTGTTAATCAGCGACTTCGATGATGTAGATAAGAATATGGTGGACGCAGACAAACTCTTCAGCAATCTGCAAGACTTGAAGAACCTGATGGATGACTATGACTTTCTGGACAAAGAGCAGGAAGAAGCTATCCAGCAATTCTTCCAGAATTTCTCTATCGAACGCCGGACAGAACTTAAAGAGAAATTTATTTCCCTTTGGGACAAGTTGGGGGCTATTTATCATCGCTATCAGGAGAACCTGACCGAACTAGGCATTGCCTACGAAGGTATGCTCTACCGGAATGTCATCGAACAGCTCGATACCGACCGGCTCAAGTATGACAAATACATATTCGTCGGTTTTAATGTGCTGAATAAAGTAGAACACCAATTCTTCAAACTGCTGCAAGACGCAGATAAAGCCATGTTCTATTGGGATTATGATGTGTTCTATACCCGGCAAATCAAGAAGCACGAAGCCGGAGAATTTCTCAAACGTAATCTTAGAGACTTCCCGAACGAACTTCCGGAAAGCTGTTTCGATTCTTTCAAATCACCCAAGAAAATACGCTATATCTCCGCTTCCACCGAGAATGCGCAAGCACGCTTTCTCCCCGAATGGGTGAAAGGTATTGCCAATGACCAGTCACAAATTGCAGAAGAAAACGAAAAGGAAAATGCCGTAGTACTCTGTAATGAAGCACTGTTACTGCCCGTACTCCATTCCATTCCGCAAGAAGTGAAGAACGTCAACATCACTATGGGATTCCCATTGGCACAAACTCCCGTCTACAGCTTTATCAACGCAGCGATGGAGTTGCAAACCAATGGTTATCGTACTGACACAGGCCGATTCACCTACGAAGCAGTATCAGCCATATTGAAGCATCCCTATACCCAACAACTATCCACGCATGCCATCTCACTGGAAGATGACTTGACAAGGACAAACCGTTTCTATCCGCTCCCATCGGAACTAAAACAGGATGATTTCTTAGCCAACCTCTTTACTCCCCGCAGTGGTATTAAAAATTTGTGTGATTACCTTGTCGGATTAATCAAAGACATCTCAACCATATACCGCAAAGAAGGAGAATATAACGATATTTTCAACCAACTTTATAGAGAATCCTTATTCCAAAGCCATCTTAAAATCAACCGCCTTTATAGCCTGATTGAAAGCGGAGAACTAAACGTGCGCACCGATACATTGAAAAGACTGATTAGCAAAGTGCTGACTTCTTCCAATATCCCTTTCCACGGCGAACCCGCTATCGGAATGCAAGTAATGGGAGTACTGGAAACACGTAACCTCGACTTCCGCAACCTGATAATGCTATCTCTCAACGAAGGACAACTACCTAAATCCGGTGGGGAATCCTCATTCATTCCATATAATCTCCGGAAAGCCTTCGGAATGACGACTATCGAACACAAGAATGCAGTATATGCCTATTATTTCTACCGTCTGATACAACGGGCAGAAAACATCACCCTTCTCTATAATACCTCTTCGGATGGTCTGAACCGTGGAGAAGAATCCCGCTTCATGCTGCAACTATTAGTAGAAGGCTCTCACGAAATCACCCGTGAATACCTGGAAGCCGGACAATCTCCCCAAAGCACCCAAGAGATACAGATTGAAAAAACACCGGAAGTACTAAGACGCATCCATCGTGCATATGATAGCAGTAATCCAAAATCTGTAATCCTTTCCCCCTCTGCCCTCAACGCCTACCTCGATTGCCGGCTGAGATTTTACTACCGATATGTAGCCGGACTGAAGACACCGGACGAAGTCAGTGCGGAAATAGACTCCGCCTTGTTCGGGACAATCTTCCATCTCTCCGCCCAACTGGCATATACCGACCTGACAGCCAACAGGAAAATGATACAGAAAGAAGATCTGGAACGCTTGCTGCGTGATGAAGTAAAACTGCAAAGTTATGTCGACCGTGCATTCAAGCAAGAATTATTCAAAGTGGCTCCCGAAGAGAAACCCGAATACAATGGCGTGCAACTCATTAACTCCAAAGTCATTGTTTCCTATCTGAAACAATTGTTGCGTAATGACCTTCAGTATACCCCTTTCGAAATGGTCGCCATGGAAGAAAAAGTTTCGGAAGAAATAACCATCCAAACCGGACAAGGGCCGTTCACTCTTCGTTTAGGGGGAACGATAGACCGTATGGATGCGAAGGAAGGCACGCTGCGAATCGTTGACTACAAAACCGGTGGAAGTCCTAAAACGCCCGCCAACATAGAGCAATTGTTTACCCCGTCGGAGACACGCCCGAATTACATCTTCCAAACATTTCTATATGCCGCCATTATGAGCCGGAAACAGCCGCTGATGGTAGCTCCCGCCCTGCTTTATATCCACCGTGCAGCATCCGAGAGCTATTCACCTGTCGTTGAAATGGGAGAACCCCGCAAGCCCAAAATGCCTGTGAATAACTTCGCTTTCTTTGAAGATGAGTTCCGCGAACGCCTGCAAGCACTATTAGAGGAAATATTTGATGAGAAAGAAGCCTTTACGCAGACAGAAGACATAAAGAAATGTTCATACTGCGACTTCAAAGCTATTTGTAAACGATGATTTTCACCACGGATTATACGGATTCACACAGATTAAAATTCACGTACAGATTAAAATTCACGAGCCAATTAAAACTTACAACTTGAATTCCGTAGCAACCATTCTCTCATCAGGATGAAAATAATGGGGCACGATTTGCATATCCATGCAAACCGTGCCCCATTATTTTCTAATCTGTGTGAATCCGTGTAATCTGTGGAAAACTTATCTTTCCAGCAACGGAATAGAGAAGCTGAATGTAGACCCCTCGCCTTTCTTTGAAGTAAACCAAAGTTTACCACCATTCTTGACAACAAAGTCCTGACACAACAACAGTCCGAGTCCTGAACCTTCTTCATTGTTTGTACCGAAGGTACTATAATGAGTGTCCGTATGCAGCAACTTCTTCTGATTCTCTTCATCAATACCGCAACCACTGTCCTTCACGCTGACGATTGCCATGCCATCTTCTTCCGTCAATGACACTACCACTTCCGCACCCTCGTTACTAAACTTGATCGCGTTGCTGATTAAATTACGGATCACCGTCTTAATCATATCAATATCAGCACGTACAGCTACACCTGCCACAGGCACATCCTGTACAATCTTAATATTTTTCAAACTCGCCACCATCGTGAAGATTTCACTCACACCCTCTACGACCTCTACCATATTGATATCCTGATAAACCACCTTCAGCTTGCCAATCTGGCTCTTCGTCCATTTCAGCAAATTATCAAGCAATGAGAATACATCCTCAGTCGTTTGATTAGCCATCGTCAGCAGTTCATACATCTCTTCGCCGATTGTTTCACTCGGCAGATTCAGGATCAGCATATTCAGTACCATCTTGATAGACCCCATCGGCGAGCGTAAGTCATGCGCAATCACAGAATAGAGTTTGTCACGTCCCATGATCGTCTTGCGCAACTCTTCCGTTTGCGCCACGATAATCCGCTTCGCGGCAACCAGTGAAATCTGGTGCGTCACACGGATAATCAGTTCTTCCTTATTGAACGGCTTCGATATAAAGTCATTCCCACCCACCTGGAATCCTTTCACGATGTCCGCGGTGCTATTAAGTGCAGTAAGGAAAATGATAGGGATCTCAGACATTTCCGGATCCGCTTTCATCTGCTGCGCCACTTCAAACCCGCTGATATCGGGCATCATGACATCCAGCAATACAAGATCCGGTTTTTCCTTCTTTACCTGTTCCAATGCTTGCGTACCATTGCCGGCAGTCACAATATTGAATTTCTCATTGGTCAAAAGTACCTTCAGCAAAAGCACGTTTGAGATCACATCGTCCACAATGAGTACTTTATATTCAGAAGGATTAATTTCCATATTCATAATAATCGCGTTATAATATTTTTTTACACATCAAACTTTTTTAAAATACTCAATCATGCGCTTCAACCCATCTTCCAGTTCGATGGTCGGTTCCCAATCGAGTTTTCTTTTTGCCAGTGTTATATCCGGTTGGCGTTGTTTCGGATCATCGTCCGGCAAAGCCTTGAATACAATTTTTGAAGAAGAGCCGGTCATGCTGATTATTTTCTCCGCCAAACCGAGAACCGGAAATTCATTCGGGTTCCCGAGGTTCACAGGCCCGGTAAATTCATCTTCCGTATCCATCATTCTTATCATCCCCTCAATCAAATCATCAATATATTGGAAACTGCGTGTCTGTTTCCCGTCACCATAAATGGTAATGTCTTCATTATTCAATGCCTGTAAAATAAAATTAGAAACCACCCGTCCGTCATTCGGCAGCATCCGCGGCCCGTACGTATTAAAAATACGGATAATCTTCACACGTACTTCGTTCTGACGGTGATAATCCATAAACAAGGTTTCCGCACAACGTTTCCCCTCATCATAACATGAGCGATATCCTACCGGGTTTACGTTTCCCCAATAAGTCTCCGGTTGAGGATGTACAATCGGATCTCCATACACTTCACTGGTAGAAGCCTGTAATATTTTGGCATTCAGCCTCATTGCCAGTCCCAACATGTTGATAGCTCCCATCACAGATGTCTTGGCCGTCTGGATCGGGTCATGCTGATAGTGGATAGGAGATGCCGGACAAGCCAGATTATAAATTTCATCTACTTCAGCAGAATAAGGGTAAGTGACATCATGCCTTACTACCTCAAAATGATGGTTGTTCATCAAATGGGCGATGTTATCTTTCGAACCCGTAAAAAAATTATCAAGGCATATCACTTCGTGACCGTCGTTTATAAGCCGTGTACAGAGATGCGAGCCTATGAATCCGGCTCCCCCACTTACCAATATTCTTTTCATTATACGTTTTTCTATTGTTTACTAAAGAGACGATGTCTCTCCGTTTTGTTTATGGTCACAAATGTAACCGATTTGATTAATATACACAATTTTCGGAAAGGATATTTTCTAAAAAAGAAGAATTAAATACTCTCATATTCCAAAACAAGTTGCCGCTGACAAATGTTTATAATAGAAAAGTATTATTTATTCCAAATTATTATGATGACAAATAGTCCAAATGCAAACCTCATAGAAGCGATGAAGGATAAACTTCCGGTCAAAGGTAAACTGGCAGACATGTTAATGGATACGCTATATATAGGCAAAGAAGCAGTATATAGAAGACTGCGCGGCGAAGTCCCTTTCACCTTTCAGGAAGCGGCTCTCGTTTCAAGAAAACTGGGGATATCCCTGGATACTATTATAGGAAGCAGTTTTAAAACCAACGCGATGTTTGATATGAATATTGTAGATTACGACCATCCGTTCGAGAGCTACTATGACATATTGCACAAGTATGTCACATTGATTAATACATTGGAAGACGACCCGGATTCTTCAATGGGAACTTCCTCCAATATCATCCCCCAAACACTCTACCTGAAGCACGACCTTCTGGCAAAGTTCCGCTTATTCAAATGGATGTACTAGAATAAATATATCCAGTGCAAAAACTTCGAAGAACTGGAGATACCGCAGAAACTCGTCGACATCCAAAAAGACTACGTGAGTATGACACGGCATTTCCATTCCATAGATTACATATGGGACAATACGATTTTCCAGCATCTCATCAATGACATCCAATACTTCTACAGTATCCATCTTATTTCGGACGAAGCCAAAGAGGAAATAAAAAACGAGCTGTTCCTGCTTGCGGACGAACTGGAAGAACTCGCTACCAAAGGAAAAACGGATGATGGCGGCAAAGTCCGTATCTATGTGTCGCATATCAACTTCGAGGCGACATACAGCTATGTGGAGACTAACAATATCCAGCTCAGCCTGATACGTGTTTACTCTATTAACTCCCTTACCACGATGGATGCCGGAATTTTCCGCAGCTTGAAAGAATGGATTCAATCTTTAAAGAAATTTTCCACGCTGATTTCCGAAAGCGGCGAAATGCAGCGTATCCAGTTCTTTAAACAACAGAGGGAAATTATTGACACTCTGTAATTTCATTCTTTTTCGCAAAAAAGGAATATCCAGACTCCATAATTTCAATAAATGAAAGTAGATAAGCATATTATCTACTTTTTTTTCATTAAATGCCTTCAACTTCCGCCAATCCTATTAAATCAGAAAGACCATCTCCACCTCATACCTGTTTTCCCACACAAATCTTTCAAATACAAGGCTTAATTTTGCATTAAATGTATCACGATGATTATTAATTTAAAAACCGAAGAACAAACAATGAAAAATGGTATTTTGAATGAACTGATTACAGTTATGAAAGAACGGGTTCCCCATGGACAAAATCTTGCCAGTATTCTGGCGGACATTTTGTGTATGGGCAAAGAAGCCGTTTATCGCAGGCTCAGAGGTGAAGTTTCTTTTTCCATTGAAGAGATAGCTGTTATATCGTCCAAATTAGGAATTTCTATTGATCAGGTTGTTGGCAGCCACAATTCCAATAAGGTAACTTTCGACTTGAACCTGCTTCATACGTCCAATGCGATAGAGAGTTATTACGAGATTCTGAACCGTTACCAGCAAATATTCGAATATGTGAAGGACGATAGTACGACAGAAATATATACTGCCGCCAATCTACTGCCTTTCACTCTTTATTCTTCATACGAATATTTGTCCAAATTCCGGCTCTGCCGATGGCTATACCAGCACGGGCAGGTCAGGACTCCCCATTCACTGTCGGACATGTATGTAGAAAAACGGATAGAGCAGGCACACAAGAGACTGAGCGAAAGTGCCAGGCAATTGCCGAGAACATATTTTATATGGGATGCCAACATCTTCCGTTCTTTCGTTAATGAAATCAGGTATTTTGCCAGCCTGAATCTTATTTCAGCAGAAGACGTGCGGTATATAAAAGAAGAACTTCACCAATTACTGGCAAGTATCGAGAACCTGTCAAGCAAAGGCGAGTTCAGTGAAGGGCACAAGGTGTACTTCTACCTGTCCAACATTAATTTTGAAGCGACTTACAGTTATATTGAAAAAACGAATTATCAGATCAGTTTGCTGCGGGTGTACTCCATCAACTCAATGGACTCACTGAATCCGCATATCTGCCAGATGCAACGTGACTGGATTCTATCTTTGAAACGTCATTCCACCTTAATCTCGGAAAGCGGAGAAGCGCAACGCATTGTTTTCATGCAGAAACAACATGAAATAATCAATACCCTGTAAAAAAAAGACAGGCCGGGTTTATCAACAACCCGACCTGTCCGCTTTTCCCTCTCCTTTCTCTCTATATACTATCTTCTTACAACTCCCCCTCTATTTGAGAATAAACAGTCCATCCATTGATGATAATCCTCATGGCAAGCCAGGAATCAGATACAAAGAAAACGATATGGTAATTGCTCTGACGGTCAAAATATTCCTGCATTCCGATTTTCTGATCCTCCATATTAGTCATGGCAAGATAATCAATCAGATTGATGTCGAATACTCTTTTCCCCGAGCCTTTCTCCGTCACTACCAAGCGGGCTTTCCTGTCTTTCATCAACCGCATCGTGTTCAGGTCTACTGAAGCCGCCGAGGGATTCACCTGCTCTTTACGATAAGGCTGAAAACTCAGGATATCATCTTCCAGCAAAGAGTTATCATGCCCCAAATACCCGTTGGATTCTTGAATCTCATAATTGTAATCGTCTACATTCAGTTCCCAGTCATTGGTATAACCCTGAAAGATAAACCGTACTCTCTTTGTATCCCTTATCAGGTTGATTGTCTCCGTCTGATGAGCTGTACCGGAAAAATTCACATTAATAATCTCACCGTACCAAAGAGTCTCCAGTTGTTTGTCAATAATAAGGGATTCCTCACGTTTCAACTGCAATTTCAAGTCCGTAAGAGTAGAAACACCGGGAGTTAATGAAGTAATATCATATGAATCACGTGCACCTGCCCATGCCATAAACTGATACTCCCCCACCGGCAATGCCACTTCCATCAAATAATTCCCCGTCGACAGCGAACTGCCCTCTTCTGCCTGCTTGAACAGGAACTTTCCTTCCTTATCAAACACATAAAGTTCCACTTTATCGACCTGCATATGAAAAGCATCTGCAAATTCCATATTATAGTCGTATTTAAACTTTACAGACAAGCGGCATTCCGGCAAATCTTCGTTAAAACTGTCGCAAGAAGTCATTATCCAGGAACCAACAATGAGAACTCCTAAGGCAATATGACATATAAGGCTTTTTAGGTTCATACTTATATACTTCTAAATTCTATCAATCTATTATTTTTCAATTTATTGATAGTTTTCGATTTCTTCTATTGTTTGTTTTATAGGTAAAGAGAGTTTCCCCTCTTTACCCCGATTTGTAATTAAACAATGAATATCAATTTATAGAGGTTCAACTTGAGAATACCAAGTCCATGGGTTAACCTCAATCTTGATAGATAAATAACGGTCTTCTTCTTCATCCGGCGCACTTGGATCCGGATCCGGAATAGAAGGATAACCGGGATTGTTAATCTTGTTTACGGTAATATCATATACAGAGTTACGAACTACACCGAATTCACCCAGTTTATTCATTACAGTAGGACTGTCATCATGCTTAATCATAATTTTGTAATAACAGATACCTTTTGAATAATATTCAACACCTTTCAGGGCTTTACCACCTTCACTTGCTGTTGCAATACTGGCAGCCAATGCCTCAAACTTGCCTTTAAGTTCTTCAGCCATTTCCTCCGCTGTTTTAGTATCGTCCTTGGCAGCAGGAATAGTTACCGGAGTAAGAGAAAGCGCTTCTATATATTCATTATAAGCATCTGTTATGTCCGTAGCATACTCAGCCGGTGCCTTGTGAGTATATTTATTTGTCAATTCTTCTTCAATATAAGTCAAGACCGAAGCCTGCGTATAGAATATACCGTTCATATTGAACCAGTCTGTTCCATTGGCCAAAGTTACTTTTGTGTCATCCGCATTAGTAATAGTCGTAGGGGCATAACTGACTTTCAGCAAAGCCTGCGTTGTATAAGCGTGCTTATTGAAATCCTCATCCTGCGTATTCTCCAAGCAATATTTAGCAGTAGTATTCACTTTATTCCAAGCTATATCAGTATCTTTAGTAGCAGATGATACATAAAAATAGTTTTCAGCATATGCACTCGGGTCACTATCACTCCATGCGCCGATAGCAGTACCCGTTCCGAAATTCGGATCTTTTCTGTACGAACCAAGCCCATATTGGTCATAGGGTGTCCATGTGTTCATTGCAGTTTTCGTCCTTTTTGACGCAGGATAGAACTTTTTGTTCGTTACATTGAGATACCATCCTGTCCCATCTGTGTCTATAGTAGCCACGTCACTGAGTTCTTCACCGCTATCCGCCTTTACATAAACGCGTACTTTAGCCGACACACGGTCAATTCTGATTGTCAGAGGAGAACTTGTCGCGGCAGTAGCCGTGCTAAACAATTCCAAGTCCTTCGGGCTACCGTCAGTATCCGACGGTTCCAAATCACCTTTAGCGTTTGTCATGACAAACCCGCCTGATTTTGCGACACCGGTGGTAACTTCAGCTTCCGTTGTGAGCGTCACAACCTTATTCACAGTCCCATAGGTATCATTCTCCTGGATAGTACGGTTCAAATTCTGCGGATTAGCGATAATCAATACAGCCTTCGACGTTTTAGGCACTTTGAATGCACTCGTTCTATTAGGCAGATTAGTAATATCATCATCCGTGAATTTTACAATTCTCGTTACTACACTCGCATCAGTGTGCCCAGTAAAAAAGACTGCGCTAACAGCAGTAATCGTACTTTCATCGGGCGTACCGTTTTCCTGGTTCGGAGTGTTTATCGCACGAGTTTTCGTTGATTGAACACTTAATGCAACCCATGCATCTCCTTCCAAGTTCACTACATCGTTATTATCCTCCCCACCAGGCACGATGTCTTCATTACTACATGCTGCAAATGTAAAAGCAGCAAGTGCCAACACTAAAAAATTCTTTTTCTTCATTGTCTACAATTTAAAATAAAAGCGTTTGTAATTAATTTATTTATCCCTATTTTTCTTTTCGATTTCCGCTGCGTTAGCCTTCTTCACGGCCAGTTCTTTCAGATTGAGTCCGGCAGCTTCAAGACCCTCTCCGTTTGCATCATTCAGATATTTCTCCGCATGTTCATATTCTCCTTTCAGTAACATTAGCACTCCCATTGCATTGCTGTACTCCGGCAAGTTCTTTTTCAAACCGGCAGCCTTTAGATAGCGTTCGGCAGAAACAAGGTCATTGCGTGAAAGAGCGGCAGTAGCAGCATTTATATTCGCAATCTCATCCTTCGGATACATCCTGACTGCCGTTTCAAATACATCAATAAAATCCTGAGAACCTGCCGGATAGGTATTGGCAACCAAGAACATCTCATTCAGGCTCAGATTCTGCGGACGTTTCTTTATTTCCTCCTTCGCTTCATCCACATTGAAGTTTCTGACTTCGTAATTCACTTTGCAGATGGCTACGCGCAGACTTGGAAATATATATTTCAGCAAGTAGCGGTAAGGTGCTCCCCCACGTAGCTGCATCAGTTTTGTTTCCCTTCCTTTTTCAACCGGTATATTCCGGATAATATCCAGTACTTCATCCTTATATTCTATTTCAACCGTTTCAAGCGCCTTTTCCAGTCCTTCCCAGTTCTCACCGCCAAAGATGATAGAATACTGGTTTCGAGAAAAATCATATCTGGAAGCCAGATAATCACGCAACGCCATGGCACGTCCTTCGGACAAGCGCTTGTTAGCCGCCAATGTCCCTTCGGGAGAAGCATAACCTATTATATCCAACCGGTTGACTTTCACATTCGGATCCGACTTCAGTTCGTCAATCATCTTGCGGATTTTAGCCAGTTCCTGAGGATTGTTCATATATTCGGGACGGATATGTATCTTGTTCACTTCAAAATCCAGAAAACATTCCGCCTGTATATCCCGTTGCTTGATTTCTTCGGCCTTTGGCTGCAAATAAGCCAAGTGAGGCGTTACGACATAGGGCAGCAATACACGTTCCAATGTAACCTTATCTACCAAATGCTCTACCTTCATCAACTTGATCTCACCGCAACCGCACTCGTCACGCTGCACATCCAACCGCGCATTTTCCATCCACGGCTCGTAACGCACCACATATCTATATGGCAGAGTCCCGCTTTTCAGTTTGCTTCCCTTTTCTACCGTATATGGCTTGTCATAGTTCTTTTTCTCTTTTGCGCCCATCACCGCAATCCGGCGTTCATATGCCAGATACTCATCCCTCCCTTTAATAGATACTTTCGGAAGATTGAGCGTGCGTCCGGGAGCTACCAGCCGGGGAATAAAATCCACTCCACGGGCAGATTTCACTTTCACGTCCTTCAGGTCGAAATCAATGTCAACATGAAGAAAATCACCTTTTTGCTCCAGTAGTACCGGTTTCACGGTGACAGTACCGTCATAAGAACGGGTCTGAGCCATAGCCGGAACAACATTCAGGCACAGGACAACCAACAGGCATACGGTGAAGTATATATTTCTTTTCATCATGATTCTACTATTTGATTACATAAATAAGTGATACGCTTGCCTTGGTAGGCCCGAAATAATTCTTGCTTGTATCCTTTGATTTAGTACCACACGTCGCGCAAGGATATTTCTCATAGACGATATGCGCATACCCCAGTCCGAGAGAGGCTTCAACGCTCCATCGCTTTTTCAGTATCCACGAATGTCCCACCGAGAATCCGGCACCATACAAATGCCCCTGATAACGGTTCTTCTGCATATTCGTGCTGATAAACGACCAGTCGGGCCAACCGCCTACATTAAAATCGGCATAATGCCCGTGCAATCCGATAAATGTCCGGTTGAAACGTTCGCAGAACCAGTAACGGACTTCCGGCTGAATCCCCCAGTGGCGCAGACGTTTACCGTCTTCCGGCTTCCAGGGATTATAGTTGACGGGGACATCCAGAGTCCATTTACGTGCCAACCCTATCTCCAGTCCCAAGTTCAGGGTGGTGGTGACATCATACAGAAGGTTGCTTTTAAGCGCGACTTTCTGGGCATGGCTCTCAAGGACGAAACCTCCGGACATTAACAATATGAGTATAAGAACTTTCTTCATTTATAATATGGCTTTTACATTCATTGAGTTTTCCCCAACTGAGTAATATTGATTTTTATGCGTTGCACACGATTATCCTCAGGCGTGCTATACGGAGTTATAGTAGCCAATGAAACACTGCCGGTTCTCGGCGAAGAATCTTCATTAGGCAGTATCTGGATGAAAATCTTTCCATCTTCTACAATGATATGGCCTGTATCTTCCCGGTCGACCATTGTAGACGGACGCAACTTAATCCAGCTCTTAGGATTGTCACCCTCTTCTTCCACCCTGCCTGTCAGGCAGAAATAATTCACTTCACTCACCGTCGGGTCTGTATTGCCGGTAGGCATAAATTTCAATACTGTCCCTTCCGGCGCTATCGCTTTCCTTTGTCTTATATGAACCTGTTTTTCCAAATTTCCAAGTTTTAATGTTATATATCCATTTTTTCTCATTACTCCGTCATCTCCCATAATGCCATCCTCATACCACATCAGCCAGTTCGTAATACGTACACCTATGGCAGTCGTACGCGGCGAGGAAATACCCGAACTTACTATCGGAATCTTTCCGTCGGCAGGACTCTCCAGTCTGAATGAACCGGGAGCTATTTCCCCGGAATTGTCAGTTATTGTCCTTGCGTCCGGAAATTCTACCGTACAATCCGTTATCAGGCTGAACGCCTCGTTGTAGATTGTAGTCACATTGGTATATGCCATAAAGACCGAATTACTCACTCCCAGAAAATAATCATTATTGGCGATAATCTCATAAGCATCACTCTCGTCTACCTGAATCCTGAAATCCAAAGCTGTATTTGACGCCTTCGATGCTTTGGCATCCTCCACCGTATCATATCCGGGCCCTTTGACTTTCGATATTGTAAATGTGTACTCACGGTTCCGCAATATGTCCATCAAATAACCATCCTTGTCAATGACAGCCATCTTGTAGTAATAATCTTTATTGGCATACGTCCCCTGAATAATCAGATATGTATTATTCCCTGTTGCCGATTCATAAAGGTACACCGGTTCGTCTTTCGTACTTTGCCCTCCGTCTGCCACAGCCGCGCCGGCTACAGGCGCCGAATACCCGGCATCATACTGATATTCCGTCAGGCCGGACGCGGTCGTGAGAGTGGTGACATCAAGATTGTGCAACCGCCCTTGCCGGGGTACATTGACTACGGCCGTAATCCCTTTCAACGTAAATTCAGGCGCAGTATTTACAAGTACCAACTTTGCTACGACACGTGTCAGCCCCAATGGCGTCCCGTCACTATTCTCTATCTTTATGGAATTATCCACCCCGTCCACCGGAAGAAGATAACTCATTGGTATCGTATCAGCAGGGTTACTATAAGGAATAGCGCCGGCCGACGGGCTTGCCAACGGAGCAGTCATCATATCCCGACAGACATCCGACAATTTCGTTGTTCCGGCAATGATTTTCTCCTTTATCTTTGTGATATTGAATTCATACCCCGTCACGGCATCCCCATAATAGAACTTTTCCACAGGGTTGGCCAGAATCAAAAGCTGATATCTGCTGCCGTCAGTCTGCCTTGTCAACAATACATACCTCTTCCCGATAAGTTCAAAGGCCTGCACGGCTTCCACAAAAACGGCATCCGAACCTTCTCCCCTGAACACAAACACCCAGGGATGCATACCGACCGCATACTCGTTCCCTACCGCCCTTGTAGCAGGCAGGTTGTAGGATTTCGCCCGGGTAAATATCTCTATCCGCACTTTATCTTCCGGTATTTCCTCCTGTCCCGACGGAACCGAAATATCGGTTTCATGGACACAGGCCGATATCCCCAAAAGCAGGAACAGGCTGATTACTATATTTATATATACAAAAATTCTTCTCATTTCTTCTTCACACAACGAATTGAATAACCGAATTGGTGACCTGATGACATCGGGGTCGGAGTGGCATAACACAACTGTACTGCCCATATATTGCCATACCGGGCTCCTTTCTCTTCACCACTGCTCACGTCTGTCCATCCCGGAGCTACCGAGGAAGACCAATAATACCCCGTTTCGCTGGCAAACTCCAAACTGCCGTCCGAGTGCCATCTTCTTCCGGCTGCCGGAAAAAAGACAGAAGCTTTGGTATCGGGATTAAAAATCAATGTTCCAATATATGCCGCTTCCGTAGTATCGAGTGATACCCCTCTATATTGGCTGGTGGTTCCTGTGCCCCTTTCCAGTCCATTAATCATCGTTCTTTGCTGTATAGGCCGTCTGTCAAAATAGCCATCCGCATAGAATCCGTACATCACCTCTTCAAGAGGAGCAGCGTTATAAAATTCTGTTTTATACTCCGGATAAAACGGCATCTGGCTTGTTGTATAGTAACCATCCCCTCTCATCGGAGTGTGGAATATGGACATTCTCCAGTCCGACTGATAGATCTGATTACCATAACTGGGGTTACTGTTTACCGCCATCCGGTCGGTCGGCCCGTCAGTCGGCCGGTAATATCCCTCAGGACATATTTCATATTCGTCCTCATATCCTTTTTCGGTATCCGTGCCTACCCAATACTTGTCCTCAGTCATAAATTTCATCGGCCAATAGGATGCTTCCCATTGAGTAGTATAGTTCTTATTAGTGGGATGATACGCATAGCGGGCTTCTTCGGCGTCTTTCATCGGCAGTCCCCAACGGAAATGCGCGCCTGCCTGAGTAGGGTATTCCACAAAATCAACTTCATCCCGCAGATTACTATAATCAATCTTATAAGCCTCCAGATCCGTTCCGGGATTTCTCCTGAACTCCTTGACAGTCAGGTTATACACAGAAAACTTGCTTCCATAATCCATGCCGGATGTACCGTCCCTCATAAGATAATCCGGCTCATCCCCCTGACGGATGAATAATTGAGTGTTAACAGGAATATCCCCTTCATAATACACCAAATTCACCACACCATATTTCGGCTTACCCGTATCATTCTTACTTTTCAGCCCGATTCTGAAATAGATTCTTCCTCTTCCTGATACAGCAGTCCCATCTTCACCCTTCAACCCGTTGGGGACAACCGGATAATCTTCCGGATCTCCCGGATTATCAGTACCTACATGAGGGTCAAAGCTCGGACTGGTGCTCAGCACAATCCAATCCTGATACTCCGGTGGAACAGATACACTCCATCCCCACCAATAAGACCACCTTATACCACTAATTATCCTTTCCCCCACTTCGTCATCTTTCCAGAAAGCCCCGATATAAGGAGTTGACCATAAATGCGCGGGGCCATTCTTATAAAACGGATACCTTGTACCCTCCTGTTTTACATGAACCTTGATTGTACGTTGCAATGCATTCGTGCCTTCATAATCTTCCGCAGCCATCAAGGTAAGCTCATAAGTTTCCTCACCTACCGTATTGGGCAAATCCAACAGGATATCCATATACCCTGAACCTGTGCGCGGATTATATGAAATTCTTTCATCACCGTTCGGTTTCCATTCCTGACTGGACAAGGCATTGAACACATCATTGGTCAACGGAATCTCTCCGGTGCTTTTCACTTTTACATTTTCGAGCACCCGCACCACCGGCATATTCGACCAGAAAGAAATCCTCGCTCCATTAAAGTCCGTAATCCATACTTCCGTATCCGATACATTCAGCATCCGGTTGCCCGAGATTTCCCATCCGTTTCCTGTCTTATCCCATTCCGATGCCTTGATATTTACTTCCAACGGCTCTTTGATAATCCCGTGGAAATCGAGCATAGTATTAACAGGAAGGCTGTAATTGACTGTCGGTTCAGGAGCAATTTTCAACTCGCAGGACGGACTGTAATTTTTTCCCATATTGACAGTGAAGACAACCGCTTTCTCTTTTTCATCGACCGAACTCAGTTCATTGGCCGGCAAAATAATCCGGGACACTTTTTTAGCCCACGCATTTCCTGTTGCAGGCGTCCCGTCAGAGAAATAATTTCCGTCATCCTCGCGTGTAAACTTACGTATTTCCTCCCATTTTACTTTCGTTTCCTCACTATCCGCCACATAGTTTGCCGTCAGAGGTACCCAATTAGGAATATTGCTGAATGTAACCCCTTCAAAAACTTCATCAAAATCATCTTCAGCTTCCAACAATACCTCTACCCGCACGGCCAACCGGTCAAGAGCCAGTTGCAGAATGGCAACCTCTGTGTTATCACTTAGTTTCGCACCTTTCCCGTCCGCCAACACCGTCACATCTTTTATTTCCTGAATCATCGGAATCAACTGTTCGGAAGAGAAGTAACTTGCCGGATAAGCGATATGATTCAAATCCGTGTAGACGGAAACGGCATTCAACTTATTTATAACAGGGATATTGGCAGGTTCATTGGCAAGGAACACGAAATCGTAATTGCCCACATCAATCTGATGACGTATGATGTCACCCTCCCATGCGCTGTATTTCTTGTTGGATTTGCATTCACCGGTCGCCTTGTCGAACGCCAGAATACGGAAATTACGAATGATGTAATCTTCCGAGCTTCCATAATCCGTCGATTTTTGAAGTCCTATCCCTCTTACCGAAATATATGTTCCTTCCACGTCACCCGTGTTGGTGAAAGTCTCATCAATGCAAGAAGAGAAAAACCATAAAATGCAAACTATACCTATATTTATCTTACCTATTTTCACAATCATCTAATAACCTTAAATTCGCGAGACTAAATTTTGTATCAATCTCATATTGCAAATTTCGGAATATTAAAGGAGATACAGAATTGTATTCATTTCTGTTACAGAGAATTGGAATCAGGAAATAAGGCTATTAATGTGATTTGCGCCCCGCGGGATTACGGAATATAAAATAAAAGGGCTGAATAAAAGGATTTTTTGCAGTATCCGCACGCTTTAAGAAATAACAGTTGCGAATATCAAAACAAACGAATAAACAATGATTGATAATTTTTCATATCATATAGATACGATTCAGGCACAAATCAGACAAACATAGAGATGTATTTCGGGAGAAAAACGCTCCATATCTGGAATGATTTGTGCCTAAATGGTTAAATGTTGAAATCCTGTATATATATAGCTATCAGATTATAACACTTTGCGCTCCGTTTCCGTAGGCGCCACCTCATCAGGGATACTGAACTCACGGTTGGCAAAGAGGTCGGCAAGTCCTGAAATTTGTTTCAGGCGCAACAACTCGTCACGATCCATACCGATATTCTTCATGATCCACTGGTCGGACATGCCCGCCTTGTCGAGTTCCGCAACAATGTTGCACATCAATTCGATGTTATGCATCCCACGGGCGCGGTTATGCCGGATCGTCGAACTCATACGGTTCGACAAATCCTTGTCTATCACCACAATCGGGAGCAGCCCGTTCTCGCGCTTGTAGATACGCTGTGAAGTTTTCAGTACCGTATAGCGGTGATAGCCGTCTACCAGGATATAACGGTCTTCATCCTTATTATAATAACATACACATGGCATCGTAAAGCCATCTTCCCAAATAGAAAGTTCGAGCAACTTCATTTCAGGCGGCGCAACGACATTCGGATTATAATCGTTCGCATATACTTTTTCTACCGGTACCGCCTTTACCTCGTAAACAGGGCTTTTATCTACACTCATGATACTATGATTCTATATTGTTCCATAATTTGACTTCTCTTGCTCATCTCTTCCTTTGTCGGCGAGAATCCCATATACTTGCAGGCATGGTCGTTCTTGATGATGCAGACGCACATCCGCTTGTAGGTAGGTATCTCCCTGAACTCGGGAATGTCAATATCATCCTGATATTCCATACGCACCGGCTTCTTCAGCGTCTTATAATTACTGTTGTCCATAACGATAATCGGCACTTTGGCATCAATCAATTTTTTGATGGTGGACTCACTCAGGCATCCGCCTTTCGTCCGCCAGAAGTTCACGCTCACCGACAGTTTGCGGAGATAATTCTTCCGTGCCCGTTCAGGCAGGGTGGACAGCAGGAAGTACATGAACTCACGCCACGTATATCCTTCGGGAAGTTTCACCGACTGCCATCCCATGGCATGCGTACCGCCATACATTCCGGTAAAGTTGACACCGTTCACCCGTCCTATCATCTTGCCCCACGTATTGGGGTCGAGCACCCGGTAGAGCTGAAGGCTCTCCTGCGCCTCATTGATAAAGGGGCTTGCCACACGCTGACGTTCCAGATTGACGCCCGCACGGTAATAAAGGTCATACAACGTGTTATAATCCCATTGGAATTTTCCGTTGGCCGTCCATACATCCGTCGTTTTCCAATCGTAGATAGGATAAGCGTTATAAATATCATTCCCTACTTTCGACGTCCATTTATACTTGTGATACATCTGGAACTTGCGGCTCATATAGATACAGCGCCACCGGTTGAAACTCTCCTGGGTGCGGATACCGATCAGGCAACAAGTACGCACCGCATCTTTTTTATTATGTATCCATTGCGCGAAACGCATCTGGAATTCATAATCCCACATCGATGTGTTATAAAAAGGAAAATCATCTTTGGTCATCGCCTTTTTAGGCATGGAGCGCACCCATAGCTTCTTCTTGCTGTCCTCCCAGGGACGCCAGAATGACTGGTACATGGACGTACATGTGGCCACGCGGAAAGGAACACAAACGCGATATACGTCCAGAATGTCCTTATTCGCCTCCAGTATCCGGTCTACATAGTCAATGGTCATCTTATATTGAATCTCGTAGTCCATATGAAAGACCCCGAGACGTATCTTCAGGTTATTCTTGCGGATATAGTCGATACACATACTCAAGAGTACCCCGCTGTCCTTCCCCCCTGAGAAAGACACATAGATATTATCAAATTCGTTAAATATAACTTTCAGTCGTTCTTGTGCTAATTCATATACATTCTTCGTTCCCGCTATTTTCTTTTTCCCCATAAATCATCTATACATTTTAACATACCGTGTCCATTTCTTGTCCAGGGATGTAAATTCAAACTTCTCGAATATCTCTTTGTCTTGTATCAGTGTGATTGAATTGAGCAACCAGCTTTCCGGTTCGAATTTCGCTGTGACGGCAGGCAACAGAAGAGACAGTATTTCCTCCCGTTCGGCGCCTTCCGCCTTCACATAATAATTATTGATTACAGCTTTCTTCCGGTTCTTCTGCTCCACCGGAATGAATCCCACCACTTCCCTTTCTCTCAGCGCAATGAACCACACATACTCTTCGCTTGTTTTGAAAGGGTAATTATTATTGGCGCGTATTACTTCAGGATCCATAACCATCGGTGCCAAAAGCCGATACAAGTGTTTGTCTTTTCCTTTTAATTGTATTATCTGTATCATATCATTCAAAAATGGACATACAAAAATAAGGAAAAAATATCAATATAGTCACTTCTGTTCCTAAAACATTTGTTTTTCATGTTATTATCATTATATTCAATATTTTTAATGTCACGCATTTACCATTCCTCTTTCGCGTTTGAAGTAGGCCAGCACGGTGGCAAAACTGAGGTATTCCTGCCCGGGAGAGTGCGACCGGCTCCTGAATTTATAACGGGAGCATATAACCTCACATGCCAGTTTATATTTAAAAGTCTGATGTAAGCGGCGATGCAGATAATCGAACATCCGGGAGAAACAGGCAAAAGCGTCCCTCACTTTATCGTAAGCAATCTCCCGTGCTTCACGATTTGCCTTCTCCAGATGTTCCATCTCGCTTTGAAGGTATTCCAATTGCGTTACCTCTTCTTCCGTGTTTTGTATTGTGCGCTTCATTTGTTCCAATTTCTCGTTTTGGTGAATGAGTTGTTCCCGTTTTAATTGTAAACGTTCCTTTACTGTTTTTGATTCTTTCAAAATTATCATTTTTAGTTATACATACATACTTCTACTTCGCTGCCAGTCAATCGGCGACAAGGTCATATAAAATCTATTTACGCATGCAAATATAGAGAAGATTGTTTAAATAATTAGATTTTCTTTTAAAAATATTCATACTAACCGCACTTTTAAATTACCGGCATCAAAAACTCGGTTTTTCCCTACGGCGCAATAAGGCTTACTTTTGCGGAGAATTAAAGATTGCGGACAATGATACGCGAAGAAAAGACGATGCCAGGCGAGGGAAAAATATAATGTATTTTAATACATTCTTTCTTTACTATATATATTAAGGGACGAAAAGGAGGTCGAAGTGAATTTACAGCAACAGCGCTCTCCCCCTTCAACAGGGCATTTGAGAGAAAATGGAAGTGGTCGGTTCAGGCGGTTCAAAAAAAACGTGCCAAACGGACGGGACACTGTCATATAACATTCATAAATAATATAAATTATGAGCAAACCAACAGCAGAAATGCTAAAAAAGGGATATCTCCTCTTCCCTAAAGTATTATTCGAGGAGCAGATGAAGGCGGCCAAAGGCGCAACGGGAAGTTTCGATGCCTTTATCCTAGTATTGACCCATGTCAATTACAGCACCACGACGTGTTGCATACACAATCACACGTTCGAGTGCCATCGCGGCGAGTCCGTGATGTCGCTCACTCATTGGGCGAAATTGTTCGGATGGAAACGCAGCCGTACACGGTATTTCTTCAATAAGATGTACGAAGAGGGTATTATCGAGAGAGTAAGCAACCCGTATATCACTCACATACGTATTCCCGATTACGATATGTTAGTCGGACAGAAACGCCGGGAGAATGCCCGCGAAGAAGCGGACGGGATGACTTTTGAGGCATTCTGGGAGAAGTATCATGAGGTGACCCGCACACCCAAGCGCAATATCGGGCGGGCGCGCCGTGAATGGAAGAAACTGTCCGCCCGCGAACGGAGTCTCAGCCTGAAGAATATTGATGAATATTATGACAACCTGAAAGATACGAAGTACTGTATGCAGGCAAGCACGTATCTGTCGGACAAGGCGTTCATGAATGAATATGATTATTAAGAAAAGAAAATGAGTGAAATTTTAAACCCGCAGGATGCCGAGCTCGAGGAAGTCGTACTCGGCGCCTGCCTGCTGGAAAGCAAAGCTATCACACTGGTTGCCGACATATTGCGACCGGAAGTATTTTATAATGAGGTAAACCGTGAGATTTATTCCGCCTTGCAGAGCATGTATCGTGCCGGAAAGGCAATAGACATCATTACCGCCAAAGAGGAACTGGCGCAACGCGGCAAACTTGAGTTCGTAGGCGGGGCTTACACAATAGTACGCGTCAGCTCCCGTGTAGTGTCCAGTGCCCATCTGGAATACCATGCCCGGATACTGAAACAGAAATATATCCGCCGTGAAGCGATTCTGGGATTCCACAAACTCCTGGCGCTGGCGGCCGATGAATCAACCGACATAGATGATACGTTGGCAGACACCCATGCCCTGCTCGACCGGTTGGAGAAAGAATGCGGCAATGCCGAACATCTCCGTTCCATGGTGCAGCTTATGGAAGATACCGTCAGGCAGATAGAAGTCCGTATTGCCTCCAACAAGAATGGCGTCACGGGGATACCGACCGGATTTGCCGACCTCGACAGTCTGACGTGCGGCTGGCAGAACGGTGACGAGATAGTTTTCGCCGCCCGTCCTTCGGTAGGCAAAACGGCCGTTGCCCTGCACATGGCACGTGCAGCCGCCCTTGCCGGATACCATATCGCCGTATATAGCCTGGAGATGCAAGGTGAACGACTGGGCGACCGCTGGTTACTGGCTGCCGCTCCGAGAGTCAATCCCGCACATCTCCGCAGCGGACAGCTTACTCCCGACGAGGTACAGCAGATACACGAAGCATCCATAGAGTTGTCACGCCTGCCCATCCACATTGACGATAATCCGTCAGTGAGCATGGATTATGTGCGCTCTTCCGCAAAGCTGCTGCACAGCAAAGGGCAATGCGACGCTGTCATCATCGACTACCTGCAACTATGTGACATGAAAAGTGACCAGAACAACCGCAACCGTGAGCAAGAAGTAGCCCAGGCAAGCCGTAAAGCCAAGATGGTGGCAAAAGAGCTGAATATCCCCGTGATACTTCTCAGCCAGTTGAACCGCAACGTGGAAGGGCGTCCCGACAATCGCCCCAGTCTGAGCGACCTACGCGAAAGTGGAGCTATCGAACAGGACGCGGACTTGGTGCTGATGCTTTCGCGCCCCGCCCTTTCCGGCCGTGATATTGACCGCAAGAGTTCATATCCCACCGAAGGACTGGGGGTGATAGATGTTGTCAAACACCGCAACGGAACGACTAAGGAGCTTTACTTCAGACATGATCCGAGCATGACAAAACTGGAAGACTACGTACCCGGAATAGAGTGGATGAAAAAGAATACAACCGCCTGATTGTTCCCAACCAAGCGGTCGTTTTCATGCAAACGACCGTATATTTACAGCAAAACGACCGCTCCTTTCTATCAAAAAGAGCGGCCGTTTCCACATAAAGGAGCGGTCATTCCGCATCCATATGCTCATGCATGAGGAGATAGCCGTCCGGCTCTCCCAGATAACGGACGATAAGGCGGACTTCCCGTGCACTGAACATCTTTAGTTTCGGATGAAAATCTCCCGCCGTCAATTCTTCCATCAAAGGCATACAGTTACGCATCCAGCGGCGAAGTTTCGCAACGGATACGGGGTTACTCAAATTCGGGAAATACATCCTCGCCAATTCTATCTTATCATAGCATCTCACGCAAAATCTGACTTCTTCCATTTTAACAGGATTGTTTTGTTATTAATGCTATAAAGGTAGTCTTTTCTCCGTATATCAGCAAGCATTAAGTCAAAAATAATAACCATCGTCCAGTGTCGTTCACTGGCGTTCACTCCCCTTTACCGATGTGGTATCTTTGCAGTGTAATCGATTACAGGAATATGTTTTTCAAGTAGTAAGTTTCAAGTATTCATTATTAATTAAAAAAGAAAGAAGTATGGCACAGAAGTATGTAGTGGTGGAGCGCAGAAATCCGTTGAAACCACAAGAACCTGCTAAGTTTTACGCGATGGCACGTAGTAACCGCAAGGTGGATACGGACGAGATTATCAGTCGTATCTCAGAGCGCTCTTCCTTTTCCATCGGTGAGCTGAAGGGTTGTATCACTGAGTTTTTGTTGGAAATGAAGAATCAGTTGGCGTTGGGTAATATTGTCCTTTTGGGTGATATGGGAAGCTTCCGTATAACGATTGCCACCAGTAACGCGACCGAAACGGCGGAGAAGTTCAAGGCTGCCACTTGCATCAAGATATCGCGTGTCCGTTTCCATCCGGGAGCTATGCTTACGGATATGTGCAAGGCGATGAAGTACACCTTAATCAAACCGGGGAAAGAGGAAGACGCCGGTGGTGACACCGAAATTCCTGATCCGAACCCGGATGATGGCAACGGCGACGAAACGCCGGATCCGGCCGCATAACGGCAACCGGTCAGTCTCATTCTTTATTCATCACGTATCATTATTCACTATCTAAAATAAAAAAATCATGAAAAAGTCAATCTGGAAACAAATCCTGCAAGTTATTATCACAGTAGCCACTTCTATCGTATCCGCCCTGGGAGTAACCTCTTGTATGGCTCATATTTAAGCATACGGAAATCGACAGTATCATTATGAAAGAGCTGAAAGAGTTTTCATTGAAGGAAGAATATGTCCCGCGCAGCATTCAGTATATCGTCGTGCATTGCAGTGCTACACGGGTAACTATTCCCTTCACAGAGGAGCAATTGCTCCATTGCCACCTGAAACGGGGGTTCAAATGTATCGGGTATCATTTTTATGTGACAAAGGATGGGGTGCTCCACCACACCCGCCCGATGAGTGAGATCGGAGCTCATGCGCTGGGATTCAACTTACATAGTTTGGCCATCTGCTATGAAGGCGGACTGGATGAATCGGGAAAGCCTGCCGACACAAGGACTCCTTTACAAAAAGAGACGCTCCGGCGGGTATTGGGCGAATTGAAAGGGCTTTATCCCGAAGCGCGGATTGTAGGGCATTATCAGTTGAGCGCGGATGTCCACAAGGCTTGTCCTTGTTTTGACGCGAGAAAGGAATATTCACAAATCTAGCCGGACATCCTAGTTACAAAAGGCGGGGGAACAGCATACGTTGTCTCCCGCCTTTTTACATTTTACTGATAACCAAGTGGAAAACTCCAAAGAAAAAGTATCAAGGCAGGACTGAAATTTGGTCTAATATTCCTTTTTATTAATTAAAAAGGAAACTGTTTACCAGACGTTTATTGTATTTCAGTCTCTTTTCTATATATTTGCGCCCGCATTTAGCATTTCTATAAACTACCTTATTCAAAAAACTAGCTAAATAAAATAGAACCGATGGATAAAATAAACGCAGTAATTACAGGTGTTGGCGGATATGTACCCGATTATATCTTGACTAATGATGAGATTTCCAAAATGGTTGACACCACCGACGATTGGATTATGGGACGCATCGGAATCAAGGAAAGGCATATCCTGAAAGAAGAAGGACTCGGCACTTCATATATAGCGCGCAAAGCGGTGAAGCAATTGATTCAACGCACTCAAACAAATCCGGATGATATTGACCTGATTATTGTCGCTACTACTACGCCTGACTACCGCTTTCCTTCGACTGCTTCTCTTTTATGTGACAGGCTGGGATTGAGAAATGCTTTTGCTTTTGATATGCAGGCCGTGTGCAGCGGTTTCCTGTATGCGTTGGAGACGGGGGCGAATTTCATCCGTTCGGGAAATTATAAGAAAGTGGTGGTCGTAGGGGCTGAAAAGATGTCGTCCATCATCAATTATACGGATCGGGCCACTTGCCCGATTTTTGGTGACGGCGGGGCGGCTGTCATGTTAGAGCCTACCACTGAGGATTTGGGTATCATGGATGCCGTGCTGAGAACAGACGGCAAAGGCTTGCCGTTCTTGCATATAAAAGCCGGTGGTTCGGTATGCGCCCCTTCTTATTATACATTGGATAATCAAATGCATTATATCTATCAGGAAGGACGTACCGTATTCAAGTATGCGGTAGCCAATATGTCTGACGCCTGCGAAGCCGTAATCGAAAGAAACCATTTAAGCAAGGAAGATATCGACTGGGTGATTCCCCATCAAGCCAACCAACGCATCATCACTGCCGTGACCCAACGTCTGGAAATACCATCAGAAAAAGTAATGGTTAATATCGAGCATTACGGCAACACAAGTGCCGGGACACTCCCGCTTTGCATGTGGGATTTCGAGGACAAATTCAAAAAGGGAGACAATGTGATCCTTACGGCGTTCGGAGCAGGGTTCGCCTGGGGAGCTATTTATTTGAAGTGGGGATATGACGGTAAGAAGGAATAAAAAAACAGGGCTGTTCAGTTATAAAAGAAACCGCCTGATTCATTATGAGTCAGGCGGTTTCTTGTTTTTATTACCTTTAGGAAGCGGTGCGTACGGGACTCGAACCCGTGACCCCATGCGTGACAGGCATGTATTCTAACCAACTGAACTAACGCACCAGAATTTCTTTTTAATCGCATCTCTCTCGATTGCGGTTGCAAAGGTAGATATTTTTTTGAAACCTGCAATAGCTTTCGTATCTTTTTTCTGAAAAAGTGGTTTTATTAAGAATTATCGTGTACATTTGCAGCTATTACATAAAATAGAAAATAGAATGAAAAATACACCAATTGAGCGACATCTGATTGATGAAACCATCAATGAGTTTCAAATTGTCGATTTTTCCAAAGCTACCATCCGGGAAGTAAAAGCTATTGCTTCTAAAGCGGAAGCAGCATCGGGAGTTGAATTTATCAAGATGGAAATGGGTGTTCCGGGACTTCCGCCGTCCGCCGTAGGTGTAAAAGCGGAAATAGAGGCATTGCAGAAGGGTATCGCCAGTTTATATCCTGACATTAACGGGTTGCCGGAACTAAAAAAAGAGGCTTCCAACTTTATCAAGGCATTTATTAATGTAAACTTGAGTCCGGAAGGATGTGTACCCGTGACAGGTTCCATGCAGGGAACATTCGCTTCTTTCCTTACTTGCAGCCAATGCGATGAAAAGAAAGATACGATTCTGTTTATCGATCCGGGATTTCCGGTGCAGAAGCAGCAGTTGGTAGTGATGGGGCAAAAATATGAGACGTTTGATGTCTACGACTATCGGGGCGAAAAACTGAGAGAGAAACTGGAAAGTTACCTGAAGAAAGGAAATATATCGGCGATTATCTATTCAAATCCGAATAATCCCAGTTGGATTTGCCTGAAAGATGAAGAATTGAGAATCATCGGTGAGTTGGCTACACAGTATGATGTCATCGTTCTGGAAGATTTGGCATACTTCGCGATGGATTTCCGCCAGAATTTGAGCAAGCCGTATCAAGCACCGTTCCAACCGTCGGTTGCCCATTATACCGATAATTATGTATTGCTGATTTCAGGTTCAAAGGCATTCAGTTATGCCGGACAGCGTATCGGTGTGAGCTGTATTTCAGACAAACTGTATCATCGGAGTTATCCGGGGCTGACCAAGCGTTATGGCGGCGGTACATTCGGTACTGTTTTCATTCACCGCGTGCTTTATGCGCTTTCTTCCGGTACAAGCCATTCCGCACAGTTCGCCATGGCTGCCATGCTGAAAGCTGCCAATGAGGGACAATACAATTTCCTCGACGAAGTGAAGATATATGGCGAAAGAGCGAAAAAGCTAAAAGAGATTTTCCTTCGTCACGGGTTCCATCTGGTATATGACAACGATTTGGGCGACCCCATTGCGGACGGATTCTATTTTACCATCGGGTATCCGGGGATGACCAGCGGTGAATTGGCTAAGGAATTAATGTATTATGGTGTAAGCGCCATCTCGTTAGTCACCACAGGAAGCCATCAGGAAGGCCTGCGTGCATGTACCTCTTTTATTAAAGACCATCAATACGCGCAGCTTGACGAAAGGATGAAACTATTTGCGGAAAATCATCCGGCAGGCTAATCGTTTGGCAGAAGATATTCATAAAAGCTACACTTAAAATGAAAAAAAACGGAAAGAACGATTGTTATTCCGTTTTTTTTATTACTTTAGTGGCATGAATATAGACCTTGATATATTTAAGATTCAATCGAATAATGTGCTTCCGTCAAGAGGAAAGATTTTAATATCCGAACCTTTTTTACGTGACGCGACATTCGGCAGGTCTGTGATATTACTGGTCGATCATACGGAAGAAGGTAGTATGGGACTGGTTATCAACAAGCAATTGCCGCTTCTACTCAATGATATAATCATGGAATTCAAGTATCTCGATGAGATACCTTTATATAAAGGTGGGCCTGTTGCCACTGATACATTGTTTTATCTCCATACATTAGCGGAAATTCCCGGTTCTATTTCTATCAGCAAAGGTCTTTATCTGAATGGAGACTTTGACGCAATAAAGAAATACATATTGCAGGGGAATAAAATAAGTGAATGTATCCGGTTCTTCCTAGGGTATTCCGGTTGGGAAAACGATCAATTGCACAATGAGATTAAAGAGAACACATGGCTGGTTTCTGAGGAAGGGAAATCTTACCTGATGAAGGATAACACCAAAGACATGTGGCGGGAAGCACTGGAGAAGTTAGGCAGCAAGTATGAAACGTGGTCACGTTTCCCGCAAGTGCCTACTCTCAACTGATTGCTTCATTTCTTATTTCTTAGGATTCAAACACTGAAGGAGTGCCGCGTCTTTGTAGCGACCCTCTACTTGCAGCCAATTCTTTAATAATCCGCATTGGAGGAAGCCACAAGAGGTGAACAGCTTCATGCAGACTTCGTTGTCTACTGCCACGTGCGCATAAAGCTGATTTAAAGACAGGAAATCAAACGCATACTCACAAAGTAATTTCAATGCATCAGCGGCATATCCTTGTCCGCGATAGTCTTTATGAATGGCAATCCCCACTTCTCCGCGTGAATGGAGAGGGACAAAATCCGTAATATCAATCGTGCCAAGTATACGATGGTCGGACTTGCCGGCAATCATCAGGCGCAACTGCTTGTCCGCAAACACATCACATTGCGAACCCTCGATATACTGGCGCAGCACGTAGCGGGAATAAGGAACTGTAAAGTTACTGATGTCCCACATGGAAGGGTCATTTTCCATCTCGTACATAATATCCATATCTTCCGGTTCTACTGCACGGAGATAGACACGGTCGTTCATCAAGAAAGATTGTCTCATTCGTCTTTTTCTTTGGTGATGTGAAGTTCGCTACGCAGTTTTTTCTCGCCGGGCAGACAGAAAAGGGAAGCCGTCAGCCCAATGAGCATACAAAGGTTGCCCGTGCTGCTCAACGTCAGGTAATAGCACAGGAGATTTACGACGATGGCAATTTCAAGTATTCCCAACCGGACGATGCTCATCTGCACATAACGTTTCAGCGCAAGGGTAATGGTCATGTGGTCTATCTTCTTTTTCAGTACAAGGCTGAATAGTTTCAGGGAAAGAGGTATGCACAAGGCCGTCAGCAGGATACCGGCCGTTTCAAAGTAATAAGTAGCCTGCACGTTCCCTTCAAGGATTCCTACAGGAATAAGTTCAAACTCTCCTGCCCCAAGCAGAAACGCGGGGAGCACCCAAAAGAAAACATAGCTGATATTCAAGTTTCTGACAGCGCGTTTTATCTGTTCTTCCATGTTCGTTCTAAATTCTAAAGTTTTAAATTCTAACGTTGATTTGATTATATAGTTCCGGTAAAAACGGTACGGTTCACGATGCTGCGTCCCAAAGTCACCTCATCGGCGTATTCCAGTTCGTCGCCAACGGATATACCGCGCGCGATTACACTCAGTTTGACTCCCAGTTTATCCAGTTTGCGGTAGATATAAAAGTTCGTGGTATCCCCTTCCATGGTAGTGCTCAAGGCAAGGATTACTTCCTTGATGCCCCCTTCGGATACCCGTTGCACGAGACTCTCTATTTGCAGGTCGCTCGGCCCTACCCCATCCATCGGAGAAATGACGCCGCCCAGGACATGATACAGCCCCCTGTATTGCTGGGTCGCTTCTACCGCCATCACGTCACGGATATTTTCCACGACACAAACAGTAGACGCGTCCCGTTGCGGATTCGCGCAAATCTGGCAAGTTTCGGTATCGGATATATTATGGCAGACTTTGCAATATTTCACCTCACGTTTCAGAGTGATGATGGAACTTCCGAACGCTTCCACGGTAGCCGTGTCCTGGCGGAGCAGATGCAGGACAAGCCGCATAGCCGTCTTACGCCCGATGCCCGGAAGTTTTGAAAATTCGCCGACTGCCTTTTCAAGCAGTACGGAAGGATATTGTTGGTTCATAGATAATAATTGCTATTCTATCGATATTTTGGCGCAAAGATACAGATTATTGTTTTAATACCTGCAAAAAATACTACCTTTGCAGCCGTTATGATGATACTTATTACTATTATAGGTTACTTTGCGGTATTATTATTAATAGCCCGTATCACCGGACGCAAAGGCGGTTCGAACGCAGCGTTCTTCAAGGGAGAGAACAAATCGCCCTGGTATGTAGTCTCTTTCGGAATGATTGGCGCTTCCATTTCCGGGGTCACTTTCGTCTCTGTGCCGGGCATGGTACGCGGAATGGACATGACCTATATGCAAACGGTATTCGGATTCTTTTTCGGATATATGGTAGTGGCGCATGTACTACTTCCTTTATATTATAAGCTCAACCTGACAAGTATATACGGCTATCTCGGCACACGTATCGGAACACGAGCCTATCGCACGGGGTCTTTTTTCTTTCTATTATCGCGTATGCTGGGAACGGCTACAAAGCTCTACCTGGTCTGTCTGATTCTCCATACTTATGTATTTCAGGAGATGCATGTTCCTTTTTGGGCGATTGCCGTCGGTTCGGTGGCACTGGTATGGATATACACTCATAAAAGCGGAATAAAAACCATTGTATGGACAGATACCTTGCAGACTTTCTGCTTGATTGCCGCGCTGATTTTCATCATTTATTTCACGATTCAGAAATTGGACTTGAATTTCAGCGGTATTGTCCGGACTATTCAAAGCAGCGAATACAGCCGGATTTTCGTACTCGATGACTGGGTATCCCGGCAAAACTTCTTCAAGCAATTCTTTAGTGGTATCTTTATCGTGATTGTGATGACGGGACTTGACCAGGACATGATGCAGAAGAATCTTTCCTGCCGCAACCTGCGCGAAGCGCAAAAGAATATGTATTGTTACGGATTCTCATTCATCCCGCTGAACTTTCTTTTCCTGTGTCTGGGAATCCTGCTGATAACACTGGCCGGACAAATGCAACTGGAACTACCTGCCATGAACGATGATATTCTGCCGATGTTCGCCACACAAGGTTATTTGGGACAATCCGTCCTGATACTCTTTACAATCGGAATCATTGCGGCTGCTTTCAGCAATTCGGACTCCGCCCTGACAGCTATGACGACAAGCGTATGCGTCGATTTGCTCGACACTGAAAAGGATACCGAAGAAGTAGCCCGCCGTAAAAGGAACAAGGTGCATTTATCGCTTTCGATTCTACTTGCTTTCTTCATTTGCCTGGTCGAAATGCTGAATAATAAAAGTGTAATTGATGCCATCTACATCATCGCTTCCTATACGTACGGGCCGCTGCTCGGAATGTTTGCTTTCGGACTGTTTACCCGCAGGCAGACCAACGACCGCCGGGTGCCTTTCATAGCCATCGCCTCTCCCTTGCTCTGCTATGCCCTGGACTGGTGGATAGCCAAAGAAACCGGATATAAATTCGGTTATGAATTGCTAATATTAAATGGAACACTTACCTTTGCAGGATTAACAATAATGTCTCGAAAAGAGAAAACGCTGAAAGTACCATGAAAACAAGTACTCCGGCGTTTATAATAAATAATGGCAGAGTTTATTATAAACGACGCGATAGTTTATTATAAACGATGAACGAGTTTATTATAAATAATAGAACGAAGAAATAAATGACAAGAATATGGAAATATCAAGTGCAGAATTTGTGATTAGTAACACGGACGTGAAGAAATGTCCGGCAGGTATTTTCCCTGAATATGCCTTTATCGGCCGTTCCAACGTGGGCAAGTCCAGCCTTATCAATATGCTGACCAACCGCAAAGGGTTGGCTATGACTTCCGCCACACCGGGAAAGACAATGCTTATCAATCACTTTCTGATTAATAAGAACTGGTATATTGTCGACCTTCCGGGATATGGCTATGCCCGACGCGGTCAGAAAGGCAAAGACCAGATACGTACCATCATCGAAGACTACATTCTGGAACGGGAGCAGATGACAAACCTGTTTGTCCTGATAGACAGCCGTCTCGAACCGCAAAAGATAGACCTGGAATTTATGGAATGGCTGGGCGAAAACGGTATTCCTTTCGCCATCATCTTCACCAAGGCGGACAAGCTCAAGGGCGGACGCCTGAAAATGAATATCAATTCATATCTGCGCGAATTAAGAAAGCAATGGGAAGAACTCCCGCCTTATTTTATTTCTTCTTCGGAAGACCGCACAGGACGTAAAGAAATACTTGACTACATAGAAAACATAAACAAGAGTATCAATCAATGAAAAAGAGAATGAAAATGAAAAAGATTTTTTTATCACTTGCCTTTATGGCAGCATTCATGCTGACGGCTACTGACAGCCACGCGCAATCATGGGCGGACTTGTTGAACAAGGACAACATTTCAAAAGTGGTGAACGCCATTACCGGCAATACCGCGTCTATCGACATGACCGGAACATGGAGTTATCAAGGTTCAGCCGTCGAGTTCGAATCGGACAACCTGTTGATGAAAGCGGGCGGAGCTGCCGCAGCTACCATGGCGGAAAGCAAACTGAACGAACAGTTGAGCAAAATCGGTATCAAGGAAGGCCAGATGAGCTTTACTTTTAATGCCGACAGTACTTTCACCAGTACCGTAGGAAAAAAGAAACTGAATGGTACTTACTCCTACAATGCTTCTACCAAACAGGTAGACTTGAAATACCTGAAATTGCTGAACCTGCACGCAAAAGTGAATTGCACTTCCAACTCACTGGAATTACTGTTCAACTCGGACAAGTTGCTGAAACTGATGGCTTTTATCGGCAGCAAGAGCAACAGCACCGCACTGAAAACAGTCAGTTCACTGGCCGACAACTATGACGGAATGATGTTGGGATTCCAACTCACCAAATAGCAAAAACGGAGCGTTTAATACTATTTCGCACTCCATAGAGTATATTTTAGGGGAAAAAGCATTACCTTTGGCACTTGTAATCAATAAAGAGAAGGAAAAATGAAAAAGATACTTTTTTTAATGACCTTATTAGTTATGGGTGTAAGTTTTGCATTTGCGCAAACAAATGCGGACATCAAGTTTGACAAGACAACTCACGATTTCGGTAAGTTTTCAGAAAACAGTCCGGTAGTCAGTTGCACGTTTACCTTCACTAATATAGGTGATGCTCCTTTGGTAATTCACCAGGCAGTAGCTTCTTGCGGATGTACCGTACCCGAATATACGAAAGAACCGATCATGCCGGGCAAAAAAGGCACAATCAAGGTGACTTATAACGGAACGGGTAAATATCCGGGACACTTCAAGAAGTCAATCACCCTGCGTACCAATGCCAAAACTGAGATGGTAAGATTGTATATCGAGGGCGATATGGAAGCAAAAGACGCAAAGTAGGAAAAAATAGACTATTACATAAAGGAGAATCTTTCGGTTCTCCTTTTTTTTTGTTTACTTTGAGGACGGAAATGTAAATTGACACATTAGCAAATTATAAAACTATGAAACAAGAAGAAGACAAATTCACCGGGCTACCCGAGAATGCGTTCAGAGAGTTGAAACCGGGGGAAGTATACAACCCGTTGATGAGTCCCTCGAAAAATTATCCGGAAGTTAATTTCTGGTCAGTAGCATGGGGTATCGCCATGGCAATCCTTTTCTCCGCTGCCGCAGCCTATCTGGGCTTGAAGGTGGGGCAAGTATTCGAAGCTGCTATTCCGATTGCGATTATCGCGGTAGGTGTATCAGGAGCAGCCAAGAGGAAAAATGCGTTGGGAGAAAATGTAATCATCCAGTCTATCGGAGCTTGCTCGGGAGTGATTGTGGCGGGAGCTATCTTCACCCTGCCCGCTCTTTATATCCTTCAGGCCAAATATCCCGAAATGACGGTTACTTTCATGCAGGTGTTCATCAGTTCTCTGCTGGGTGGCGTATTGGGTATCCTGTTCCTGATTCCTTTCCGGAAATATTTCGTCAGTGATATGCATGGCCAATATCCTTTCCCGGAAGCAACGGCTACCACACAGGTGCTGATTTCCGGAGAGAAAGGCGGTAGTCAGGCCAAACCGTTGTTGATGGCGGGTATGATTGGCGGATTGTATGACTTCATCGTAGCTACATTCGGCTGGTGGAACGAGAATTTCACGACGCGTGTATGCAGTGCCGGAGAGATGTTGGCAGAAAAGGCCAAACTGGTATTTAAAGTGAATACGGGTGCTGCCGTGCTGGGGTTGGGATATATCGTCGGATTGAAATATGCTTCTATCATTTGTGCCGGTTCACTGGCTGTATGGTGGATTATCATTCCGGGAATGTCCGCTATCTGGGGAGACAGTGTGCTGAATGCATGGAATCCCGAAATTACGACTACCGTAGGGATGATGAGCCCGGAAGAGATTTTCAAATATTACGCGAAGAGTATCGGTATCGGCGGTATCGCTATGGCGGGTGTGATTGGTATCATCCGTTCCTGGGGTATTATTAAAAGTGCTGTCGGACTGGCTGCCAAGGAAATGGGTGGCAAGGGTAATGTGGAAAAGAGCATTATGCGTACGCAGCGTGACCTTTCAATGAAAATTATCGCCATAGGTTCTATCATTACACTGATATTGATTGTATTGTTCTTCTATTTTGACGTAATGCAGGGTAACTTGTTGCATACATTGGTAGCGATTGTCCTGGTGGCAGGTATTTCATTCCTGTTCACCACAGTAGCTGCCAACGCAATTGCTATCGTAGGGACGAATCCTGTATCGGGAATGACGTTGATGACACTGATTCTGGCTTCCGTAGTAATGGTGGCTGTCGGTCTGAAAGGCCCTTCGGGAATGGTTGCCGCATTGGTGATGGGTGGTGTAGTATGTACCGCACTTTCAATGGCGGGTGGTTTCATCACTGACTTGAAAATCGGTTACTGGCTGGGAAGCACTCCTGCCAAACAGGAAACATGGAAGTTCTTGGGAACTATCGTATCGGCTGCAACCGTAGGCGGTGTGATGATTATCCTCAACAAGACATACGGATTTACGAGCGGCGCACTGGCTGCTCCGCAGGCAAACGCGATGGCAGCCGTTATCGAACCGTTGATGAGTGGTGTAGGTGCGCCCTGGCTGCTATATGGTATCGGTGCTGTGCTAGCTATTATTCTCACTCTTTGTAGAATTCCTGCATTAGCTTTTGCATTGGGTATGTTTATTCCTTTGGAACTGAATGTGCCGTTGGTAGTGGGTGGAGCTGTCAATTGGTTTGTGACCACTCGTAGCAAAGATGTAACATTGAATACGGAAAGAGGAGAAAAAGGAACATTGCTGGCTTCCGGTTTCATTGCCGGTGGTGCATTGATGGGTGTTATCAGTGCCGCTATGCGTTTCGGCGGAGTCAATCTGGTGAATGAAGCATGGCTGAACAATACCTGGTCGGAAGTGTTAGCATTAGGAGCATATGCGCTGCTGATTCTTTACTTTATCAAGGCTTCAATGAAAGTTAAATAAAATAGTATGAGGAGACTTTTATCCGTCATAGTATCGCTTGTCAGTGTAATGACCTTTGCACAGAAACAGTCTGCGGAGCTTGCTCCGCAGGACTCCGGCGATATGCTGCGAATCGGAAAGTCTTATCTGGGGACAAAATATGTAGCCAATACTTTAGACCGGGATGGAGAGGAAGAACTGGTCATCCGAACGGATGCGGTGGATTGTCTCACGTTCGTGGAATATACGTTGGCGCAGGCCATCAGTCCTTCCTTTACAGAAAATCTGCAAAAGATACGGTATCGTGACGGTATCATCGACGGTTATCCTTCGCGATTGCATTATACATCCGACTGGATTGAAAATGGTGTCCGCAATGGTTTCCTTACAGATGTCACTGCCGGGAACAGTACGTCTACAATGAAATTGTCCCTTTCATACATGTCCACCCATCCCAAACAATACAAGAAATTGGCTGATTCGCCGGAAAATGTGTTACGGATGGCTGAATATGAGAAAGCATTATCAGGAAAAACAGTACATTGGCTGCCGAAAAGCAAATTGCCGGAAAACGGATTGCCGTGGATTATGGATGGAGATATTATTGCTATCACAACAAAGTTGCCCGGACTGGACATTGCTCACGTAGGAATAGCAGAATATAAAAATGGAAAGTTGCATCTGCTGCACGCTTCTTCTACATTAGGGAAAGTGGTTGTCAGCGATACGCCTCTCCGCCACATGCTTGACAACAATAAATCGTGGACAGGCATCCGTGTCGTCCGGATGTCGCACATTAAAAACAACTGATTATGAAACGAGTAAAACATTTCCTTTTCATTTTGTGCTTATTTCCTGTCTTAGCGGGAGCACAAAAAAGGGCAGGCGTTGACCTATTGGCATCAATTCCAAGTGCCTATTTTCTGGAACTTACCCCAGATGCTCAATCGGCGGGTATGGCAGGTACAGGATTGGCTATCACCGACAACGGAAGTACAGCAATCTTTCATAACGCTTCTACTCTTGCATTCTCTATGGAAACAATGGGTGCAAGTTATTCATACGCCGACATTAATAAAGATTATGCGTTGCACAGCGCATCTCTCTTTTATAAGATCGGAAGAGAAGGGAAACACGGCTTTATGGTAGGATTCCGCCACTTCAAAGACCCGAAACAGGAATTAGACGGGGGGCTTAATACCGGTTTTCGTCCCTACATATGGGATTTAGAAGCCGGATATTTTAGAAATGTAGCAAAAAACCTGTCCCTCTCCTTAACTCTCAGATATTTGCAATCCAAATCCTGGCAAAATGCAGACAGTGAGAATTCTGTTTGTCTGGATTTTGGGGCTACATACCACCGCAATATGGCTCTTTTGGACGAAATGGCATCATGGAGCATCGGTTTCCAGGCTGCTAATATAGGGAAAAAGTTGGACGGATATAAACTTCCCGCCAAATTGGGATTAGGGGGAGCAATCGACCTGCCATTCAGCATGGAGAACCGTTTGCAGGTAGCACTTGACTTCAACTATCTGCTTCCTTCCGAAATCCGCCATTTGCAGGCAGGTATAGGAGCGGAATATAACTTCCTGAAATACGGAGTAGTCCGTGCCGGATATCATTTCGGAGACAAAGACAAAGGCGTAGGCAACTACGGCACTCTAGGCTGTGGAATCAACTTCTGGCCTATACGTGCCGATTTCTCTTACGCACTGGCAGATAAGGATTGCTTTATGCACCGCACTTGGCAGTTGGGAGTCGGAATAGTATTCTAAGTTCCTCTTCGAGGCGTCGCTTCACTTCGTCCATCGGCACATCGTGCTTCAGTTCCTGACGAAGTGAAGTGACGCCTTTGTCTATAAACCCGCAAGGATGGATATAGCTGAAATATCGCAAATCCGTATTTACATTCAAAGCCAGTCCGTGCATGGTGACATAGTGGCTGCTCCTCACTCCTATCGCGCAAATCTTACGGGCACGGGGGCTATCGCCTTCCAACCATACGCCCGTTGCTTTCTCCAGTCGTCCCGCTTCAATGCCATAAGATGCGCAGACACGTATCACTGCTTCTTCCAACAGGTGAACGTATTCTTTCAGTCCTAACCCAAATTCTTCAAGATTCAGTATCGGATAGCACACTAATTGCCCCGGGCCGTGATAAGTGATGTCTCCTCCCCTGTCTATGTGGTAAAGGGTCGCATCAATCGCTTTCAACTGTTCGTCACTCAGCAACATATTATTTTCTTTCCCGCTACGTCCCAGAGTATAGACGTGGGGATGCTCACACATAATAATACGGTTCTCATAGGCTTCATCCTGTGCTTTTGCACGGACAACTCCGTCAAACCATTCCGTCTGCCGTTGCCAGGCTTCGGCATACGGTATCAAATTCCAATCGACAAAAACTGTTTTCATAAAAACAAAGGTAAGAAATAAAAAGAAAATGTGTACATTTGTTGGCCGAATATAACAAACACAACTATGAAAATGGACTTTCCACAGGTAGACTTGCCTACCGAAGTACTAGCATGGACGAATGTCACGGAAGATATTCTGAACATTTATAAGCAATCCTGCCGACTGCAGGCATGTATTGTAGCTATTTGCACCGAAGGCTCGATGAAAGCTTCCATCAACCTGCTTGATTATGAAATACGTCCCAATGACCTGATCACATTATTGCCGGGAACCATCATCCAGTTTCGCGAGAAGACAGAAAAGGTATGTCTCTGTTTTGCCGGATTCTCCGCCCATTGTGCCGGACGAATCAATCTGATGAAAAGTATCGGAAATGCTTATCCTAAACTTATTGAACAACCGGTAGTTCCGCTTAATGAGGAAGTAGCCAGTTATCTGAAGGATTACTTCGCCCTGCTATCACGAGCCAGTTGCAATGAGAACTTTGATATGGATCCTGAACTGGTAGAATTGGCGCTTCAGACTATCCTGACAAGCATACGGCTGATATATCATAATTATCCGGGAGAGAGCAGCAGCTCAAACCGTAAAAAGGAAATATGTCGGGAACTGATTCAATCTATCACCGAGAATTACAGAAACGAACGTCGTGCGCAGTTCTATGCGGATAAGTTGGGGGTATCTCTCCAACATCTGAGTACCACGGTGAGGCAAGTGACAGGAAAAAGCGTATTGGATACGATTGCTTATATCGTTATCATGGATGCCAAAGCCAAACTGAAAGGTACGAATATGACTATTCAGGAAATTGCTTATTCGCTGAATTTCCCCAGTGCTTCTTTCTTCGGCAAATATTTCAGACGATATGTGGGAATGACGCCATTGGAATTCAGAAACGGATAATAATATTTTCAGGCACGGATTACACGGAATACGCGGTTGCTTTGTACAACCATATTTCAGAAAACCGTGAAAACCGCGTAATCCGTGCCTGATTAAAAAAGAATTATTTATTTTGAGCCATCGCCAATTACAATCTCCTTTTTCCCAAACTCAGTGAATTAAGTACTACACTCACACTGGAGAAAGCCATAGCGGCACTTGCCAGCATCGGGTTCAGCAACAATCCATTCAATGGGAACAGGATTCCGGCAGCGATAGGAATACCTATCAGATTATAAATAAATGCCCAAAAGAGGTTCTGATGAATCAGTTTGACTGTCTGCTTCGATAACTGGAAGGCTTTGGGAAGCAAGAGCAGGTCGGATGTCATTAAAGTTACCATGGCAACGTCCATGGCAATATCCGTACCTTTTCCCATAGCAATGCTGACGTCAGCCAATGCCAAGGCTTGCGAGTCATTGATTCCGTCACCCACCATAGCGACTTTCTTTCCCTGCAATTGCAGTTCGCGTACAAAGTCGGCCTTATCGTCCGGCAGTGCGTCGGCAACGAAACGTTCGATTCCCAAACGGGAAGCGACAGCCAAGGCCGTCCGTTGTCCGTCGCCGGTCAACATACAGATGTCGATACCCTGACGCTTCAACTCTTTCACCGCTTCGGCAGAGGTCGCCTTTATCGGGTCGGAGACGGCAATGATAGCCAATAGTTCATTCTCACGACCAAAGTAGATGATGCCATTACCATCCGATTCGTAGCGAACCAACATATCAGCCATTACATCACTCATCGTAGCGCTGAAATCCCTTAAAAGTTTATGGCTTCCTACCCAGTACACTTGTCCCTGATAGGAAACTTTGATACCTTTTCCTGTGATACTTTCAAAGCTATCCAATTTGGCGGGAGTTATCTTTTCCTCATCCTGAAGTGCAGCGACTATGGCTCCGGCAAGCGGGTGCTCCGATTTCATTTCCGCAGCGAGGAGCACATCTTTATAATGTGGTTCCTGCGATTGTGCCCATAGCCATCCGGTAGCTGTAGGGTGTCCTTCGGTCAGTGTCCCGGTTTTATCCAGTATTACGACATCGACTTTGCGCATTTGTTCCAAAGCGACGGCGTCCTTAATCAGTATATGCTGATTGGCCGCCTTACCGATTCCTACCATCAATGCGGTTGGCGTGGCAAGCCCTAAAGCACACGGACAGGCAATCACGAGAACAGACACAGCGGACAGAACTCCATAAGATATATATTCGCTGCCGCCAATGGTAATCCACAGGATAAATGTCAGGATGGCTATACCAAGCACGACAGGTACAAAAATACCGGTTATACGGTCAACGATACGCTGTACGGGCGCTTTACTGCCTTGTGCTTCCTGTACCATATGGATGATACGCGCCAATACCGTCTCACTGCCGACCTGTGCCGCACTGATAATGAACGAACCGCGCTGATTGATAGTTCCCGCCAATACTTTATCACCTTTCTTCTTTTCTACCGGAATAGGCTCACCGCTAATCATACTTTCGTCGACATATGAATCGCCTTCGGAAAGTTTACCGTCCACAGGTATCTGCTCTCCCGGACGAACGACTACCAAATCACCGACTTGCAGTTGCTCGATCAGAATCTCCTCTTCTACTCCGTTGCGCAGCACACGGGCAACTTTAGGTTGCATACCCATCAGTTTGCGGATAGCGGTGGATGTATTTCCTTTCGCACGTTCTTCCATCAGTTTTCCGGTCAGTACGAAAGCGATAATCACCGCAGAAGCTTCATAATAGACGTGCGGTTCCAATCCACGGGCATACCAGAATTCAGGAAAGAAAGTATTAAACAGGCTGAACAGAAACGCAATGGAAGTACTCAGTGCAACCAAAGTATCCATATTGCTCCGCCCCATCTTCGCCTGTTTCCACGCTCCGGTAAAGAAGCCACCGCCGAAAAAGACCATGACAGGGATAGCAAGTACCAATTGAATCTCGTTAGAGTATGGCATATGCATCAATATCATGGAAAATACCAGTAATGGTACTACCAAAATCCATGCACCAATCACTTTCCGTTTCAAGCGAACGTAGCGTTTATGCTGCTCTTCTTCCTGACGTTCCTCTTTATGGGCTTCTTCTACAATCAGGTCGTAACCTGCCGAAAGCACCGCCGCACGGATTTCTCCGGGAGTCAGTTTGTCTTTCTCGTAAGAAATAGTCAGCATATTGGTGGCAAAATTAACGGAAGCCTCCATGACTCCCGGCAATTTTCTTACTGTTTTTTCTACATTATTAGCACAACCCGCACAATGCATATTGAGCACGGGAAATGCCTTTTTTACCATATTACCCATATATATTATTATTTTTCAGTCTTTCCCTGCACCTTTGATAAAGAACAGGGAAAGACCATTATTTACTTATAGAAACAAGCCAATACGGGTATTTGTTCAATTACTTCTTATCCGCTTTCTTATCGTCCTTCTTCGTTTCTTTCACAAATTCGGCTTCATAATTGAACTTCTTGAATCCCGCTTGCAAGTTCTTTACATTTGTCTTTTCAGCATCGTATGTGATAGTGACAGTCCGGTCTTTCACGACAGTGGAAACATCTTTCAGACCTTTCTCAAAACGCATGTTGTCCTTCACCTTCTTTTCACAGTTTTCGCAGTGCATCTGAGTCACTTTGAATACTACTACACGAATATCTTTCGCCATTACGGCAGCTACACTCAAAAGAGCCACCACGCAAGTGGCCATCCATCTTTTTGTTCTCATTTTTCTTATCAGTTTAAATGTTAGTTATTCTTTTTATTCACTGTTTCTAGCCAGGTTGAAACGCAATCCGATATACGCCTTCGCGCCGTGCATCGGCCCCCATATCATGGTGGAGTCAAAGTTATCTCCCCAAGGATTGGCTGCGTCGATAATCGGGTTCTTCTGCTTGAAGTTTGTCAGGTTCTCGCCGCCTACGTAGATAGACCAGCGACGGAAATAACGGGTTACTTGCAGGCTAAGTTGCTCAAAGCTGCCATAACGGCGATTCCATGACAGTTGTCCGTCTCCAAGTTCGTAAGGGGAAGGCATTCTGCCACCGCCATTCAATTGCAACGTTGCGTCAAATTGCCATATTCCCAGTGGAGTTTGGTAAGATGCAGTCAGCAGACCTTTGTATTTACTGGTCAGAGGTCTTTCCATCCGCTCGCCTTTGTAGGTGGTTTGCGCATCCGTCAGTCGGTAGGCACCCGTCAAGGTGAATCCCTTGAAGAACGGATAGCTTGCTTCCACCTGAAATACATGAGAATACGAACGACCGTCCAAATTATAGAAAGATACTCCGTGGGGATTGCTATCCATATCTACTACGACTTGTTTCAAGAAGTCCGTATAATAGTACTCAGCGTTTATATTCAATGTTTTACCAAATATCGGGATGTAGGTAGACACACTTGCGCCACAGTTCCATGCTTCTTCCATGTCCAGATTCTTTGCAATATCTACTTTACGGCTACTGGAAAGCAGATAATTATTTTCTGCCAGTACATGATTCGTCCGGTAGCCTTTTCCGGCAGAGAGACGGAAGTTTACATACTCATTCGGATTGTATTTGAGGTGCGCACGGGGAGTTACAAAGAATCCATGTTCGTTGCTATAATCCCCGCGAAGACCTGCCATCAGCATCCATTGGTCATTCAGATTCAAAGTGTACTGCACGTAAGCTCCGGGAACGGCTTCTTTCTCAAAGGCTTTGAGAGAAATGTTATCCGCGTTGTTTTCCAAACGGTAGTGTTGGTCGTAAGCATCATAATTGAAACTTAATCCTGCGGAGAAGCTGTTCTGTTTATTGAACTCCGTTTCGAACATCAATGAAGCATAGACATTGGTTTGGTCTACGTTATAGAGTTTCAGTCCGTAATTGGCATCCTGATTATGTAAACTGGCAGAGAGAATCAAAGCCAGGTTGGTATTCTTCTCCTTATTAAATATATAGGCGTTCTTGGTGAAGAATTCATAGCGTTCGGTATCAATGTTCACTTTATAAGGGTTGTCGAAATGCATTCCGCCATGATTGGCTTGTCCGCTGGTACGTGTTTCGGAAAGGGCTTTGATACCTGCCTGAAAGACATAATGATCGCCCATATACGCCCATCGGTTCCACACATTATATTGCTCTACCTGCGGAATATCTACAAATCCGTCGTCATTACCATCGTGAGCTTTCGTCTCGTTTTCATAATGTGCCAGCAGAGAGGTGCTCCAACGTTTGGAGATTTTCAGCGTAGCATCCGCATTGGCTTCATAACGATTGGTGGTGCTTGCGAAAAGATTGGCAGACACCCAGTCGGCTTCCGGCAATTGGGGTTTCTTGAACTCGACATTAATCTGTCCCGTAATGGCTTCATAGCCGTTTTTTACGGAAGAAGTTCCTTTGGATACCTGTATGCTCTGCATCCATGGGCCGGGGACATAGCCCAAACCATAAGGAGCAGCAGCCCCGCGATAGTTCGGAATATTTTCCGTCAGCATTTGTACATAAGTACCGGAAAGTCCCAAGAGTTTGATTTGCTTGGCTCCCGTTGCCGCATCGGAGTAGCTCACATCGACCGAAGGATTCGTCACAAAACTTTCTCCCAGGTTACAACAAGCGGCTCTGCTCAACTCGGCACTGCTTATCATATCTTCATTCATCACGCTGCTACGCAGTTTCATTGTTCCCAGTCTTCGACTGACTACATTTACTTCATTCAGTTCCACTCCATCACGAAGCACAATATCCAGTTTCTGATTCTTACCGTTCACATGAACCGTATCGTTCTGAAAACCGATAAAACTGACTATCAACATATGGCTTTTTGAAGGTTTGGCGATAGAAAAACTTCCATCTTCCTTAGTAGTCACGCCTTGTCCCGTATTCATCCAAAATACGTTTGCTCCCGGAATAACCTCTCCGGTACTATCTTTTACCGTTCCGTGTACTTGCGCATGCATATTGCCGGCAAACAACAGGAACAGTCCTATTATCATATATTTCATTCTTTCTAAACTTTCTTTCGAGATACAAAATTAATTCATTTCTCATGCAACTTGGTTGCATTCAATTACACCTCACTTTCCTGCTTTAAATGCAGCAGAAAGCAAAGTCCCTAAAAAGAAAGATTTAGTGGCTAAATAATATAGGTGGAATATAGTGCCAGCTTCTGTCGGGAACAGAGAGGTGGCGGCGAAGTAATGGTAGTATATTCTACCGGTTTATCGGAATACGTAGAAGTCAGCAGATAGCAGAACTGTGCACAGAAAAGGTCGAGCGCCTGAACTGAGACATTGAGTTCAGTAGTATGTTTCATCAAGTCCAGCTTATAGATAGTAGCCGTACAACCTTTTGCTTTGCAATCCTTTTTTGAGTCGCAAGTATGTGTTTTCTTACATTTCGGACAGCCTGTGTCACAACAGCTTTGCACCGTTTCGCAACGGGCACAGCAATAGTGCATAATAGATACTCCCGCTCCCGAATAAATAATCAAGAGGGAAAGAATCAATGCTGTTATGTAAGCTAACCTTTTCATATCAAGGGACAAAGATAATAATAAAATCAAATTAAATGCATATTTTACCAAAAAAGAAGAAGAATGTCACATATGTTACAATCTATAAGTTATCTCATCCCTATCTTTGCAAAAAAAGATAGATTATGGAACAGTTACATGCACATGAAGTCCTTCACATGATGGAAGGAAATAGCTACTCGGAATCATCATTGCGAGCAGCAATCATCAAAAGGTTTGGTGAACAGCAACATTTCTACACTTGCTCGGCAGAAGATATGGATGTGGATACCCTTATAGAGTTCCTTAAGATGAAAGGGAAATTCATGCCTGCTGAAGATGGATTTACGGTAGATATAACAAAGGTTTGCAAACACTGATCTCAGTTTCTACTACCCAAAAACTTATTTTCATTTCGGCAAAGTCAATTTAGGATTATCATAAATTTCTATATTCTTAAGTTTCAGGCATTGGCTCAATTCTACCCTCTCCAAGTCTGCCCAATAAGCAATATTAATTGACTCCACATTCGGACAGGAAGTACTTAAGTCCAGTTCTGGAGTAGCTGAAAAATTATATAGTTTCAACTCTTTCATTTTGGGTAAATATCCTAGATGAAGTTCACTGACAGGCGGCATTTTAATGCCAATAGAACAAAAGTCCAGTTCTTCCGCCCAAATTCTTATACGGTATACTTTACGATTACGATACTTGTAATATATCATCAGGTTGGCATCTGCATTTTCCACTTTTTGTAATCGCCCGTCTCCCCATTCAATAGCCATTCTACCGCCACCACCAATTAGCTGTAATAGTTCCCTTTCTCCGGTAGCATCCACCGTGAACTGAATTGTATTTGCATCAGTCAATTGGGGAATATCGAAATCATCACCAAACACACTTTTATCATCTTCTGAATCTGAACAGGAAGAAAGCCCTAAAAGCAAACATAATCCTATCAAATAAAATAGTAGCTTCTTTTGTTTCATTGTGCAAGAACATTAGTTATGTAACGTACAAAAGTAAGAAAAGAAATTGATAACATACATAATAGAGTACAAATTTACAAGTATATTTATAGAAATATGGAATGTTCCTGAATCATATTGCTTACATAATCCGTTGTTGTAGCAGTTCCCGTTGAAAGAACATCATTTTCGGTTCAATAGGCGTGCACAATATGGACATGCTCTTTGATGTACTCATAAGAAGGACGGTAAAATATAAACAACAAAAATCCCGTTAGCCATATTGCAGACTAACGGGATAAGTAATTTTCATACTCAATCTTCCGCACAACATATGCGAAAGGACGGTTATCAAGAATATAATAGACGCATTAGCGGACTAAATCCATATATTAATCTAGCAATAGAATAAAATAGAGTAAACAAGATAACAGTCATGATCAAAATAGAACAGATATATTTAAGTGTAAATCGAAAGGTTACATCTGATTTTTCATTACACGCAACAACTTTAGTTTGCATTACTAAATCACCAAGCCTTTTTCCCGAGTTACAAAAAAACAAGAGTATTTCTATAGGCCACAAAATATAGAATATATTTCGTAATATCAATCTTATTGCGGAAGGAACTGAGTCACTCTTCTCTGAAAGAATACACAATCCTGTCCTCTGCTTTCCAATACTTCTTCCACCATTCACGTCCTTACAAAACAGAAAGCTATAGATTAGAGCCAAAGCAAAGCTCATCCAAAGCATACTGTTATTAAGCCAAACACTTATTAGAAAAAAAGAAGAACTCATTATGATTAAAACAATAATATCTATAACGAAAGCTTCAATCCTTTTATTTATTATATTCATAATAACTAACTTTTTATATAATACACATGTTTGGCATAATCAATCTCTCCACCATTTTCTTATTTTGAGTACTATTCTACATAATATCAAACCGGCGATCCCAGAGAAAAAATATCCAATACCATTTTCCCAATCTCCTATAAACATTAACGCAAACGCGTAAATAATAAGCAGAATTCCAATGACAATGAAAAGAGGTACAAATCTGTTAAACATATTAATGATTTATTTTAATTACTTGTCTAATAACAAATTACCTAATGCGTCCCATAATTTGTTCAGATCGAGACTAAATTCAATCCCAATTATAGCCTTTGCTTTTACACTCAAATCTGCAGTTTTTGTTTCTGATGTTTTTTGTGTTTTACCTACCGTACGATAATTCTGATCGATAGGAGTACTTTCTGTATTGGTATGTTCTAAAAGTCCCAAAGAAATACTTTGTTGTTCTTCTAATATTTGGTTACCAGACTCCTCTTTTATCTTTTTCTGTACTGAAACACCTACTAAACCAGCTCCAAGTTCTACCCCTTGTTTTGTTTCCGCTTTATCAAAATTACCACCTGGATGGAAAAAAACACCATCTTTGACACCTGCAACATCTTGTGAAATAAGGTTCATATCACCTCCAAGCTTCTTGCTGCCCAACTCCACCTCGCCAGCTACCTGAAGTCCTACACTTGCTACAATACTGACAGCCTTAGCGGTTTCTTTTCCAAATCGTATCCAATGACTCAACTTCTTTGGATCTCGACCATCCGGATCTATATATTTCATTGGATTATTCAAACAATACGCATAAGGCGACCAACTATAATACTTCTCCGCCAGCGGATCCACAGTCATAAACCTACCCAACACCGGATCATAATGTCGTGCCCCATAATCATACAAATTCAATCCACCCTTAGTATCCAGTTCTTTACCATTATACTTATAAGGCTGAGCATCCGTCGCAGCACTTTCTGCAAATGTCATCCCATAAGGATAATAATCATTTGTCTCAACAACAGTACCATCTTGTTTCGACACCACCCGGTTATTACCCAGATGGTCTTTCAAGTAGAAGTAATACTCACCATTCTCGTTGTATCCTCCATCCACCAAAATCCGCTTCAATGTCCCGTTCTCGTAAATCATATTACCTGCATAGTCCGTTGTCGTGGTAGCTCCGTTGATTGTATGCACCGTCTGAAGTTTTCTCCCATCAGCAGCATACATGTAAGAAACAGAGTTGCCATCACCAAAAGTTATCTTACTTGGCAAATTTAAAACATTATATTGGATATCAACAATATTTTTGTTAGAATCTTTAATCAGATTACCATTTGCATCGTAAGCATAGTCGTCACCTGTGTTCGTTCCGTTACGGAAGTCCATAGAACCGGCCATCGTAGAGTTCGTCCCAGTATCATCTGCCCTCATCAATTGATTGCCTCGGTAAGTGAATGTCAAATTATCAATGGCAGTGGCCTGATTACCATTACGTGACAACGTGAGCATATTTCCATGCTTATCATACGAGTAAGAGGTATTGAACTTCGTGCTGCCGACGTTATTCTCCAAATAAGCAGCGTTTGTAAGACGTGACAAGTGGTCGTATGTGAAGTTATAGCCTTTACCGCCCGTCCAGTCCATACCGGAAATATTTCCGTTGTAAGTCGGGGTATTCAGTGTACCATTTTCTCGCTTGTCGTTATAATACAACGTTTGGCTGAATAACGGACTAGTGATGGACTTCGTCCAGTTACGCACATTATACTTATAATCTGTCTTGAACTTGGCATTGCCGTTACGCTTGTCTGTTGCCAGACGCCCCAATTCATCGTAGACATTGTTGACAAGAGTCATCTCCGCTTCCGTGTTAACCTTATGCGTAGTAGTGAGCAATCGCCCTGCATGGTCGTAGTCATATTTATAGATTTCAGTCTGCGGTGCCTTTCCTGCGACTTGATGTACATGCTTACGCTGAATCACATTCCCTACAAAATCATAAGCCAGATATTCCTGGTCAACGCCATCAGCCAGTGGATTGTTGCTCTTGGTTTGAATCACCCGCCCGCGAGTATCATAGTACATCACCGAGTAAAGATAAGCAGATGACGGCGTACCATCTGCATTCATTTGAGCAGTCAACGTGCCGGTGAGCAGACCTTTGACTCCTGTATACCGAGTGCCATAGCCTATCTCTTCGTTGTATTCAGTTCCGGCAGATGGTATCTTCGTTGCCGTTACACCGCGAAAATCATAGTTATCGTAGTAATTGGCAGACAGAATGGTAGGCGAAGCCGAAAAGAATCCGTAGACTCCATCTATATGGATAAAATAGGAATTATATTGACCCACAGAAGAATACACCCCTTTGACGAACTTATTGGTCACGGAGATAGTATCACTACAAATACCCGTGAGCACTACACGGCCGAAGACATCGGGGATTGTAAACAACCATTCTCCCTTCTTACGTTGGATACTGTCCTGGCTAAAAATTAGCCGGTCTGCCTTGTCGTAGACGTAGTATGTCCAACCCGCACTGGGGAGTTTCCTGGCTATCTGGCGATTACGGGTATCGTATATGTATTGATAGGCAAGTTCGTCAAGCTTAGCCTGTGTGATGTCCTCATCCTGGATGCGCGGGGGAAGTACAAAACATTTGTTGCCAAAGTCGTCATACACATAGTAAGTATCATGAGCTACGTTGTCTTTCATTTGGCGGGTGAGTACTATCTGACCCAGTTTGTCCTTAAATTCATAAGTCGTGTTGCCATCTTCATCTTTCACCCCGGTGACATACAGTTGCCCGGTAGCGTAGTTGCCACTCTGGCCTAAGGTCGGGTTTTGCCTGGTGCCACCAACTACATAAAGTTTACAGTTCAAGACAGCATCTCCAAGGAGATTGGTTTTATAGGCTGTTGAGACGGAAGCCCCTTTGTTATACCAGTCCTGCCCCGGGCCATATTGCTCCAGTATCCGGTTCAAAGGAGAAGACTCATATACAGGCATCGAATAAGGATGAGTATCGTTATTGTAAATCCCGGAGGATAAACCCTCAAACTCAGTAGGCGTAAGATACCTCCCGTTTGAGGATGTCGATACCCGGGGAAGCCATTCACAAGAGCGACGACCGAAGCTGTCGTAATCTTGACGGGTCGCAATATCCTTCCCTGAGGGTGATGCACCCAAAAGAATGGAATTGGAAGAACGACCAAGCCCATCAAAGTAGTCTATATTAATGCGGCTATCAGAACCGTCGGTCTTTGTGTAGGTACGAGTCATGATATAGTTATGTTTGCCCATATCCTTATACATATCCTGACCCTTATCTGAATCTTTATCAGGATCTTTATCCGGATGAAGATCATAATAAGTAGTCGATATCTGAGTGACTATATTCATGTTTCTAACTTTTCCTTCGGAAACGATATAGTACGTTCCGGCAGGAAGGTTTTTGACTGTCAATCCCGCCTTGCCATCTTGAGTACTCTGAATGACGTTCTCATCTGCATCCAATAGATAAATAACGGTCGCATTGCTTAAAATGATGTTATTTGTAGATGGATGGTTGGATATGGAGATATCCATTCCGCGGGTAAGTTGCAGTTTATAGAAGATTTCATTAGGAGATAATCCAAAACGATTTTCAGCATTAGTCGTATTGTAAGTTTCAGAAAAAGTTTTAGTTCCTGATACCTTGCCCAAATCAATGCTCCTTTCTTGTGGCTCCAATTCAAAATCTACAGCAAACATTCCATCACGTTCTTGTCCCTCCACCATCAGATAATACTTTCCCCATAGTAGTTTTTCTACAAACAAACTCCCATCTGTTGATGACACGATTACTTTGTTTGAACCATCCAGAAGATACAAATTCACATTACCCAAGTTCGAGGAACGATTCAAGGAAACGGAGAGTTTCATAGGACACCTTAAGTCAAAACTGTAATAAACATCGTTTCGAACAGAATCCCCATGTTCGCTGGAGGTTCTGTGAGAATCGCCTGTAAGTGTTTGCTGAATATTCGTTGATAAAAGACCAAGAGGGACTGTATATCTGCCGGGGAGGCCTACTATTTCCGTCTTCATCATACAATCAATAGCGATACCACCATTATCTACCGGCCCTTCGGCAACCAGATAATAAGTGCCGGTTTTTAAGTATCTGCCTTGTATGGGGGTAGTGAATATAAAATCTTCCACGAGCGGAATGGGTGTCAATTGTCCGGTGCCCGGTTCTTCTTCCAAACAATATAGAACACCTGTAACTTCCTCCAAATTTGTCGTCATTTCAGCCCAAAGAAACATGGGGGTATCCAACGTAAACCGATAGAACACGTCATTGGGAGAGTTTTCCCACGGCCAGTCAGCCGGACGATATCCATCATAAAGTTCACGAGTATCCTTTTCGTCACAGCTGATTTGGAACAGCTCCGAATATCTTCCCAAGTCGATAACCACCTTTTCCGAAGGTTTAGTTTCAATATTCATCGAGATTACCCCGTTTTCCCTTATACCTTCTGCAGCCAGGCAATACATACCGGGAGGTAATATCATGACGTCCAGCTTAGAATTTTGAGAGGATGCAATGAGTTCTCCCTTATCATCAAGCAGAGAAATATTAACACTGTCTGATTCGGCATTTGACAAAGTAACTGAGATATCCATATAACAGTCTAACCCAAAGAAGTAGGCCAGAATATTGTTGCTGCCATCATATTCTTTTGAAGAGTTGCGGGAATCTACGGCAACCGTCAAAGACGTGTTGCCCGGGAGCAAGCGTTGGAAGTTTTGCGGGCTGATTTGTCCGGATGCAACGGAGCTTAGCCAGCAAAGCAAAAAGAGAGTATATAGTTTTATTCGTTTCATAATCTTTCCTGTTTTAATGAGCATAATTATATTCATAAGATTCTATTACGTGTCCGTCGGGATCCTTGATTTTGGCAAGACGTCCGAAGGTATCGTATTCATAGGTAGTGGTCAATCCTGCAGGATCAGTGGATGAAATCACCCCCATCAGCGGTTTATGTGTATAGGTAGTGACCTGCGACTTCGGCAACGCCCGTTGCAAACTGCCATTTTTTAACACCGTCTCGTCCGGCGTCACCCAAGTCGAAAACTCACCTGCAGAAGCTACACCAAAGACAGAACTCAACGCGGCATTCACTTCGTCAAGAGTGGCATTCCAGATTTCTGCAACGAGATATTGCCCACCATATGACCAAAGATATACCATGTTCTCCGCCCCATCTTTCAAAACAGCGACAGGGTTGCCATACATGTCATAGCTCAAATATTTGATGCGGGTATCCGGGGCTGTCTGCCCATTGGCTTGTGTTTGAATCAATTCCGGAGCGAAGAAGGTCGAAATCTTCGTCTCGTCCTCCTCCTCATATCGGGTAGTCCATTTCTTGTATCGGGTCAAATCCTTCTGCAAAAACACGTTGTCCTGATACCGGCTTTTTTCCACGATGGGAGACAGTATATGTTTTGCGACCATCGTCTTGTACGGCTCGGTAGTGGCAAAGTCGGAAGGGTATTTATACGTTGTTTTACGGATACCTCTGCTGGTTGTTGTCTCTTCCGCTGAGAGAAGCATCTGTGCATTATACGTATAAGCCGTGGCTTTTGCTACCGGATTAGATCCAGTAGTATCATAAACCGTCTCTACTTGCTTAGCGGGTAAAAACTTATACACATAGTTCAGATAACAAGCCAAGGAACTGCATGTAAAGGTGATACCGTCAATTTGAACAAAAATGGCACGGACATTATCTTCGCCTTGAGAGCCATACCGATTCCAGGTCGTTTCTTTTTCATACACTGGTTTTCCCGCTGCATTATATTGCAGTTCTTTCATTAGCTTCCCACGTTCAAAGGAACGGGAGTTTGCAGGATTTTGGGGATAAGGCGCTCTATTGTACTGTCCTCCTGCAAGCACTTCATCTGCATACCCATTATCATGGTTGGTAAACGTGTAATGAACATATCCATTGTCACAGCCCTTTGCAGATTGTTTCACACACACATCGGTGTAAGCGATCGCGATGCCGTCATTCCACTGAGTCAGCGGGACCACAGGTGTATTGCGTACGCTGTACATTTGAAGACGTTGCCCGCCGTCATCGGTTATATCTATTGAATACCGATAGAGAGGAGTAGCATTGAGTACTCCTGACGACACGGTCGCAGTAGGGGAAGTACGATAGAAATACTCTTTGGTAAATCCGCCTCCTCTTCCATCGTCTGAGACGATTTTCCATATCCGGACACCTCCGGCCACTCCCTTTGCGGGCGATACTATTCTCCTGTCTTTATTATCAACCGCTTTGGCATAATCATGGCTCTGATACTCAAAGAAAGTAATCCCGCCGGTGGGATAGTGAATGGATGAAAGAATACCATTTTGAGCATATTCTGCATTCGGTTCACGTAAAGAAGGAGTAAAAGATGTTCCAAATCCCCGTCCGTTATCAAAGCCCCAATGGTCAGTAATGCTTTCCAAATAGGGACGCAACCGGTGTCGATTTTTATATTTAAACGAATATCCGTAAGAGGGTACAGGCGGACCATAAGGATTGTCCTTTCCTTGCGTCTCTCCCTTTATCGTCAGGCTATCTAAGAAAAGTCTTTCCGAAGAATTGTCGTTATAGTGAAATTCAACAGTTTTGACTTGACTGGCAGATTCTTGCCGGATGGCTATCACATCGCATTTTAACCAACGAATATTATCCAAAGAATTAGAATAGCCCACGGGAGGAGAAGTAATGCCATTATTCAACCAAGGAATTTGGGAGGTTCGTGACAGCAATGGATACGGATCCTCGGGATGCAGACTATTCTGTTCAAAAATCAAGCGATACTCTTTATCCGGATACACGAGTTCTCTGCTCTCGCTATAAAATAAGGAAAGAACCGTCCCATTGCTACTCCTGATAGTACGAAGATATACGGGAGAAATAAAACTTCCGTTCTGTCGGTAGCCGGACATAGCAGACCAATCTTGTGCCGAACCACCAAACCCGTTAGCACCGAGATATAGATGATTGTCATTCCATTTATACAATTGGCTGATAAAAGGACCGCGTTCATATTCAAAAGAAATTACATCTTCACCATCTGCGGACTCAGCCTTGGTGATGAACCAGGACGTAACACTCATATTATCCTTTGTTGACACTCCTTCAGGGCCATACGAAATAGGGTCGGATATCTCGACAACATCTTTGCCGCCAAAATAATATCGGTTACCTTGTTCATCAGTGATCACAAATTCTCTGATCGACCTGTACAAGGACCCATTGTTAGCAAAATCAAGCTCCGACATTTTCAAATAATTATTGGGGTCAAAAGAAACAGTGAGAAGTCGGTCGCTCTGCACCCGGATATTTCCTTTCTGGTCAAAATAGAATTTACCTGAGATGCCGAAAAAATTGAAAGAAAACTCATCAGGCTCAAATTCATTCCTAAACGGAGAAAAGTACCGCTCATATTCTTCTGACGTTAAATTTGAAGATGGCTTCCAGTCAGACCTGGCAAGCCAGCCATTTTTATTGAGGAAATAACCATATCCTACAGTACCCATGAGGCCTTTGCAATCGTTCTCATCCGGAATACCTCTTACCTCACGAGTTATGGCACCACCGGCAAACAACGTCCATCCCAAGCCGGTAGGTCCGGGATGTAGCTCCGGCCGGATGCCGCTCGCATGATAGCTAAGGGCAACGGGTATAGTAAATGACTTGGTTTTAAATTCATACAAGGGAATAGATATATTAGGTGTCCCTGTAAATTCCGATACCGGAACTTCTCCGTAAAGCCCCAGATTGGAAGCCGTCGGACTCGGCATGCTGGGAAGGGGACTTTGAGCCCGGAGACTTCCTGTTATTGCGCATAACGCGCATAAAATTAATAAGATTACCTTTTTCATGTTAATTCATTTTTGTTTGAATGTTTATTTTGTCATCCCAGGCATGCATTCTTCACTATGCCCGGGATGAGAGTTTTAATTACTTGTTTACTTATTTGCTTTTACAAATTCGTCGCATTCACGCCAAGCGCTCCTGCCAAAGCCGAAACGGCGGCTATCACCACTTTGATAATGACGTCCCATACGGATTTCTTTATTGCCATACTATTTACACCTCCTTTCAGATCGTTAAAGGGTTAATTACTTGCAGACTATCTGTGCTCGTCTATCAGTACTTTCATATCTATCTGCTGTTCTCAAGTCTTGATGATGGCAAAAGTAGAGCGGTAATTCGGAGGAAAGAAAGATTCTCAGATCCCATTCGTGACTGTTCGGAGAAAGTCACGAATTAGAATAATTCAGATGATGCAGAAGCCATTTTGTAGAACTACTTTTGTGCCGGAGCCAAGAGAGTGGCTTCTGGATTTATTTATTCATATAAACTATTTTTTATGTCACTAAGGTACAAAAAGAAGAAAATCGTACTTCGATTCGACAAGGAGAATCCTGTAGAGAAGTATGTGGCAGCCAATGTTCTTGTTGGCAGCATTGGCTACGCAAAGTTGTGTAGTGAAGTAAATCAACGGACAGGCATCCATCGTTCGATAGTGGATGTAGTGCTGGCAGGTGCGCAAGACACAATGATTGCCTATCTTGAAGAGGGTTTCTCGGTGAAATTGGGTGAATTCGGCTCCTTCCGCCCCGCTATCAATGCGGAAGGACAAGATGATGAAAAGGAGGTGACAGCTTCATCCATCATCCGAAGGAGAATTGCCTTCACACCGGGAAGCAAGTTCCAGTCCATGCTGTCCAATGCCGGTATGGAGCTATTTTCTGTTAACGGCGCCGAAAGCGGGGATGAAAACGGTAATGGAGGTACAGTTGATCCGGGTGAGGAAGAGACACCCGACCCTAGTCTCTGACAGGGGGGATCTCTCGTTTTTTAATAATAGGAAGGCAGAAATGTCTTCCTATTTTTTTTGACATTTAACACATTTGAGACGTTTTCACCGTTGGCTAACGATAAATTCGTCATTGGGCAACGGTGTGATTGCGGTTGCCCAACGACGAAAACTTGCCAAACGGTAAAATAAACATATAATTTATAAGGAATATCGACCTAGTTATAAATCCACTCCTTAGATAAGGCTCTAATGATAAGCAAAGTTTGAAAATCATCTGAATATTTTTCTGTTTTTATTAGTCCGATTCATGAATTTCATCTATATTTGTCAATAGTGAATGAGACAGTAAATGTGTAATTTATAGAAAAAACGAGTATGAAAAAACAATATGTCAGCCTGCTTGCTATTATACTTTCGGTAAGCGGCTTTTTGTTTTCTTGTCATGACAAGATGAACAAAAATACAGGTGCGTTGCAGTTCGATAGTATTCAGGTGAACAAGACGGCACACCTGTTCAACGATACAGCCAAACCGGCTTGTAATATTATTATCAATTTCGCCTATCCCGTCAAGTCATCGGATGATATGCTGAAAGACAGTTTGAATGCTTATTTCATTTCCGCCTGTTTCGGCGATAAGTACATCGGGGAAAAACCGGAAGAGGTTATAAAGCAATATACTGAAAATTATATCAGTGAATATCGCCGCGATCTGGAGCCGATGTACACAGAGGATGAAAAAGACAAGGAAGACGAAGCTTCCATCGGTGCCTGGTATTCTTATTATAAGGGTATCGAAAGCCACGTGCAACTGTATGAGAAAGACTTGCTTGTGTATCGTATCGACTATAATGAATACACCGGCGGTGCACACGGCATCTATATGACAACTTATCTGAATATGGATCTTACTCTGATGCGCCCGCTTCGTCTTGATGATATCTTCGTCGGAGATTACAAAGACTCATTGACCGACCTGATCTGGAACCAGCTCATGGCTGATAACAAAGTGACGACTCACGAAGCTTTGGAAGACATGGGATATGCTTCAACCGGTGACATTACCCCGACCGAGAATTTCTATCTAAGTAAAGAGGGCGTTACCTTCTACTATAATGTATATGATATCACTCCCTATTCTATGGGCCCCGTAAAGGTGACAATTCCATTCCCTATGATGGAACATCTTCTCGGCAGCAACCCGATTTTGGGAGAGCTGAAAGATTAAACTTCATAAAAGAACAAAACCCAATGAATATCCTGTTGTTACTACGCCAATAGTAATTATGAAGGATATTCATTTACTATAATTTATAATCCGTAATTTGTAATTAATAAAAGTGGAAATCATACAGAAATACTTCCCTGAACTGACAGAAGAGCAACGCAAACAATTTGCGGCTCTATATGACCTCTATATCGATTGGAATTCGAAAATCAACGTTATCTCACGCAAGGACATCGAGAATTTGTATGAGCACCATGTGCTCCATTCGTTAGGTATTGCCAAAGTAATCCAGTTCCGTCCCGGAACCAGTGTCATGGACTTGGGTACGGGCGGCGGTTTCCCCGGCATTCCATTGGCTATATTATTTCCTGAAACGAAGTTTCATCTCGTGGACAGCATCGGCAAGAAAGTACGTGTAGCGACAGAGGTAGCCAATGCCATCGGACTGAAGAATGTCACTTTCCGCCATGCCCGTGCGGAAGAGGAAAAACGTACATTCGACTTTGTTGTCAGCCGTGCCGTGATGCCTTTGACGGATTTGGTCAAGATTATCAAAAAGAATATTTCTTCCAAACAGCAGAACGCGTTGCCCAACGGGCTAATCTGTCTCAAAGGCGGCGAGCTGGAGCATGAGACAATGCCGTTCAAGCACAAGACAATGATTCATAGCTTGAGCGATAACTTCGAAGAAGAATTCTTTGAAACCAAAAAAGTGGTATATGTTCCGATTTAAAGACTATTAGTTCCGAATAAGATTTAATCATAGAAAAGAACCATGAAAATAAAAAGGTTTGAATTTAATATGTTTCCCGTAAATTGCTACGTATTATGGGACGAAACAAAAGAAGCAGTCGTCATTGATCCGGGCTGTTTCTATGAAGAAGAGAAACAAGCACTGAAGAAGTTCATTCTCACGAACGGACTCACCGTGAAGCATCTTCTGAATACTCACTTACATTTGGATCATATCTTCGGAAATCCTTTCATGCTGAAAGAATTCGGTCTGTCGGCAGAAGCCAACAAAGCTGACGAATACTGGATTGACGAAGCGCCGAAACAAAGCCGGATGTTTGGTTTCCAGTTGCAGGAAGCACCTGTCCCGTTAGGGAAATATCTGCATGATGGTGATATCATCACTTTCGGACACACCCAACTGGAAGCAATCCATGTACCCGGACACTCGCCCGGTAGCCTGGTGTATTATTGCAAAGAAGACAACTGTATGTTCTCCGGCGATGTCCTGTTCCAAGGCAGTATCGGCCGCGCCGACCTTACAGGTGGCAACTTCGACGAACTGATAGAGCATATTTGCAGCCGTCTTTTCGTCCTTCCTAACGAGACAGTCGTTTATCCGGGACATGGCGCTCCCACGACCATCGGAATGGAAAAAGCAGAGAATCCATTTTTCAGATAACACATAAAAATCCCTCATAATATGAAAACCGATTTGTTAGCTAGCCGTCACATCGGCATCAATGAACAAGACACAACCGTGATGCTCCGCAAAATCGGAGTAGAATCACTGGATGAACTTATTGACAAAACAATTCCTGCCAATATCCGGCTGAAAGAACCGTTGGCATTGACGAGCCCATTGACGGAATACGAATTTGGAAAACACATTGCCGCATTGGCAAGCAAAAACAAACTGTACACCACCTATATCGGACTGGGTTGGTATAATACAATCACGCCCGCCGTTATCCAACGGAATGTATTCGAGAATCCGGTGTGGTACACTTCTTACACTCCTTATCAGGCGGAAGTGTCTCAAGGACGTCTGGAAGCATTGATGAATTTCCAGACAGCCGTATGTGACCTCACCGCCATGCCGCTTGCCAACTGTTCATTGCTGGACGAGGGAACCGCCGCTGCCGAAGCTGTCAGCATGATGTATGCCCTGCGCTCCCGTGCCCAACAGAAATCGGGTGCAAACGTTGTCTTTGTAGACGAAAACATTTTCCCGCAAACACTGGCTGTCATGACTACACGTGCCGTGCCGCAAGGTATCGAACTGCGCATAGGTAAATATAAAGATTTCGAGCCTTCACCGGAAGTATTCGCCTGCATCCTGCAATATCCAAATTCCAACGGAAGTGTAGAAGATTATGCCGCGTTTACAGAAAAAGCACATGCGGCTGATTGCAAAGTGGCTGTTGCCGCTGATATTCTAAGTCTCGCCTTGCTGACTCCTCCGGGAGAATGGGGAGCGGATATCGTATTCGGAACAACTCAACGCCTGGGCACACCGATGTTCTATGGTGGCCCGTCCGCTGCTTACTTCGCCACACGGGATGAATACAAACGGAATATGCCGGGACGTATCATCGGATGGTCGAAAGATAAATACGGCAAGCTCTGTTACCGGATGGCTTTGCAGACACGCGAGCAACATATCAAGCGCGAAAAAGCGACATCGAATATCTGCACGGCTCAAGCCCTGCTCGCCACAATGGCAGGTTTCTATGCTGTCTATCACGGCCAGGAAGGTATTTCAACCATTGCTTCACGCATCCACAGCATCACAGTTTTTCTTGACAAGCAACTGAAGAAATTCGGATATATGCAAGTCAACGCACAATATTTCGATACATTGCGTTTTGAACTGCCCGAACACGTTTCGGCACAGCAGATTCGTACGATTGCACTTAGCAAAGAAGTAAATCTACGTTATTATGAGAATGGGAATGTAGGTTTCAGCATTGACGAAACTACTGATATCGCAGCCGCTAACGTGTTGCTTTCCATCTTTGCCATTGCTGCCGGAAAAGATTATCAGAAAGTAGATGATATTCCCGAAAAAAGCAATATCGACAAGGCGTTGAAGCGTACGTCTCCTTTCCTTACTCACGAAGTATTCAGCAAGTATCATACGGAAACGGAAATGATGCGCTACATCAAACGCTTGGATCGCAAGGATATTTCATTGGCTCAATCTATGATTTCCCTTGGTTCTTGTACAATGAAGTTGAATGCCGCTTCGGAGATGTTGCCTTTGAGCTGTTCCGGATTTATGGGTATGCATCCGTTGGTTCCCGAAGATCAGGCAGAGGGATATCGTGAATTAATAAAGAATTTAAGTGATGACTTGAAGATTATCACCGGCTTCGCAGGAGTCAGTTTACAGCCGAATTCGGGTGCTGCCGGAGAATATACCGGTCTTCGCGTGATTCGCGCTTATCTTGAAAGTATCGGTCAGGGACATCGTAACAAAGTTCTGATTCCGGCATCGGCTCACGGAACGAATCCCGCATCGGCTATCCAGGCAGGATTTACGACCGTCACTTGTGCCTGCGACGAGCTGGGAAATGTGGATATGGACGACTTGCGTGCCAAAGCTGAAGAGAATAAGGATGAATTAGCCGCATTAATGATTACCTATCCTTCCACTCACGGCATCTTTGAAACGGAGATAAAGGAGATTTGTGAAATAATTCATGCCTGTGGCGCACAAGTATATATGGATGGCGCTAATATGAATGCACAAGTAGGATTGACCAATCCGGGATTTATCGGTGCGGATGTCTGCCATCTGAATCTTCATAAGACCTTCGCTTCCCCTCACGGTGGCGGTGGCCCGGGAGTAGGCCCTATCTGCGTGGCGGAACACTTGGTGCCCTTCCTGCCCGGACATGGCATCTTCGGCAATTCACAGAATCAGGTTTCTTCCGCCCCGTTCGGCAGCGCAGGTATTTTGCCTATCACATATGGATATATCCGGATGATGGGTACGGAAGGTTTGACACAGGCAACTAAAATTGCCATTCTGAATGCCAATTACCTGGCTGCTTGCCTGAAGGACACTTATGGTGTCGTCTATCGCGGAGCAAATGGCTTTGTAGGACACGAAATGATTTTGGAATGTCGCAAAGTACACGAAGAAACCGGTATTTCGGAGAATGATATTGCAAAGCGTCTGATGGACTACGGTTATCATGCTCCTACCCTATCTTTCCCTGTTCACGGTACACTGATGATTGAACCGACGGAAAGCGAGAGCCTTGCCGAACTGGATAACTTTATAGATGTCATGCTGAATATCTGGAAAGAAATCCAGGAAGTGAAGAACGGCGAAGCGGACAAGAATGACAATGTATTGATTAATGCCCCTCATCCCGAATATGAAGTGGTTAATGACCGTTGGGAACATTCATACACACGTGAAAAGGCAGCTTATCCGATAGCAAGTGTACGTGACAATAAATTCTGGGTAAACGTAGCACGTGTAGATAATACCTTGGGTGACCGCAAACTGTTGCCGACCCGATATGGAACATTCGATTGATTATGTGTCTCTGAGGTAACTTGGAGAACATGACGTTTCATAAAATATAAAGCGGCGTTTTAGGAGTCCTAAAGCGCCGCTTTAAATGTTGTAAAGCACCGATTTATGAATCGTAAAGCGTTGCTTCAAAATAATAAGTCGGCTGATATTCTCTATTTGACAATCGTCACCGTACCCGCTTTCACTTTTTTCTCTTTCATCGGAGTTTTTGGGTCAGCATATCCCAAAGCTACGCAACCATACACCTTATGATTTTCCGGTACTCCAAGTGAAGTAATAAATTCGCGGACTTCAGGATCGTCACACGTTGTACCTAACTGATTAATCCAACAAGAACCGATTCCCAAAGACTGGGCGGCAAGGAACATATTCTCGATTGCACAGGCACAATCCATACCTGCCCACCATTGGGTGGGTTCATTAGATACAATCACCAAAGCCGGAGCATGATAATAACAACAATAAGTCTTGCTATGACCACGTTCCTGCAAACGGGTATCATCACTTTTTGCGAAAGCTCCCTTAATACGTTCGTTCAGTTCCGACAGTTTGCCGGTATTCTGAATAGCCGTGAAATGCCATGTTTCCAAATGCATCCCACTCGGAGCATAAGTCGCCGCTTCCAAAATCGCCTGCAAATCTTCTTCTGAAACTTGCTGATTCGTATAAGCCCGTACACTACGACGTGCTTTGATGTTTTCTAAAATCTCATTTGTTTTCATACTATGTTTTGAGCTTATCTTGTTTAGAACCTATCTTTTAACCAGACCAATCTTCGCATTCAGCTTGAAGTAATATACTCCGTTCTCCCTTTCCAGGAATCCGTATTTATCCTTATCCAAAGAACCTTTCTCCAGTCGGGTATTCAGGAACAAGAAGTCTTCCATCACTTGTTTCTCCGACTTATGATAACAGAGTACATTGCCGTTGCCATCCACCAATAGTATACCTTCTACTGCCGAATCCTGTCCGTTATAGATTTTCGCAGGACGCATACCCAATGCCAGTGCCATCAAGAACTGCTTCATCTTAAATTCATAGAACTTATGCTTGTTTATCAGTTCGTCTTTAATCTTCAACGGGTTTATCTGTTTGATAATCTCCGTCAGTTCACTGATACGGGATACACCATCCAGATGCATGATGCGCACCATTTCCGTCAACACTCGCGGGAAATGCAAGTCAATCATCAACAGATTGCTACGGAATACACGGTCGGCCACATCCGAATATTTGAGTACACCACCCAAACGTTCAATCATCATCATTCGCTCGGCTACCTCATTAGGAGATTCAGGCAAAGCATTAATCTTGTTCACTGTCGGAGTGGCAAATTTAATTCCACTCTGTTCCAATTTAAGATTTGCGGCACGTCCGCCATCCAACAACGGATTCATTGCACTCAATCGGGAACGGACATTAAATCCTCTCAACGGTGCTTCCGGATGCCAAAAAGCGACAGAGAAGTCTGTACGGTCTTCCGTCTTTGCTTCCAAATCGAAGATACCCGCTTCGTCCAAAAACTCTTCCACTCCGTCCGGTGAGGTAACGTCATTCTCCGAAGAAGATTTAACGGCCTGTAATATCAATTCGGCCACAATGCCGAAATCCTCGCGAGGCATGGACTTAATCCCTGTTTCTCCTTCGATGCGAATCGTTTCTTCTTCAATATAATACCGGCGTGTTCCGTCATGTTCTTCCCGTTGAATCATTGCCACAGGCCAGGAAATCTCTCCTGCTTTCGCCTCTGCCGTACCTAATACAACCTTCCCGTCCACCAACAGGCGGAAGAAAGTATATAGTTCACACCACTCTTTTTTAGTTGCTTCAAATGCCATATATCTTGTTCTTCTTTATTTTACTAATGATGTTTTATAAATGCATTGCTTTTATTGACTGATAACCCGTGGCAACTCCATAGACGAAACAAAAGGGGGAACTACATAAGTCACCTCTTCCAATGGCGGCAATTTTCCCACTTGTGCAAAGAGCGGATTACGTATCCATTCTTTGGGGGTAACCACGATAAAACGTCCTGTCCAGCAGCCATCAAAATAAGAGGGATTACCCGTTTGTTTCTTTATAGGATAGCAGATATTCTCACCTTTACTCCGCATCTCCGGCGAACGACCGGGATCATTCACCCACACATGCTTATCATCAATGCCGCGAAGTACCATCCAATGCCCCCTCGGCCCGGGACGCAAGCCACGCACTGCACCTGTATATCTCACATTCACCAGTACAGGAATACCACGGTCAATATAATCTTTCAATATTCGGTAATCTTTCTTTTGGAAATGCTCGGCACTTACCATATTTTCGTAATAACGGGCCAGTGAATCTATCTCGAAAGAATAATAACCACCCTGCCCTATCGAAGTACGGCGACGGAAAGGAGCATGTTTTTTCAGGAAGTAGTTCCGCTGATATTCTACCAGTTTCTTTTCCGCATCTTGAGCCGACCGTTGTTTGTCGGTCGTCATCCCTTTAAAATAGTCGAATACCATCAAAGAGGAAGCCAGGGAACAATGCGAATAAGGACACCCCGTGATTTTCTGCGAATACCAAGGGACAGGAATATTATTGGGAGCTGACTTCTGCGCTTCCTGAGGCTTCCGCGTCTCCTGAATCTTCCGAGTCTCTTGAGTCGTTCGAGTCTCCTGAATCATTTGAGTCTCCTGTGCACAAACAACCCGAGTACTCCCCCATGCAAGGAAACTCAAAAGCAGAATATAAAATATGCAGTATTTCTTTCTCATTCAAATTCAATCTAATCGACCTCTCCCAACTATTACTACTTTCTACACGTCAGTTCTCTTCATCATCAAGAATCCGCGCCGTCTCCACCTTTTCCAGTCGTGCACGCAGTTTCGGCATCATCGAACGGCGAATCCGCAGTGTCATGCTGCAATCCATGTCATACGACTGGTTGAGAATCTCCGGTTCTTCTTCTTTTACAATGCGCATGATGTCATTCATAAAAGGATATTCGAACATGACTGTCACATCATCATCCACCGTTTTCTCTATAATCGTAGCGGCAGCGATAGCTTCGGCAGCAGCAGCTTTATAAGCAACAATCAATCCACTGGTTCCCAACTTGATTCCACCGAAATAACGGACTACAATAATCAGAATATCCGTCAGTTCATTGGAATTAATCTGTCCGAGAATAGGCTTGCCCGCCGTGCCGGAGGGTTCTCCGTTGTCATTGGCACGAAAATCCTTGCGTGCCGCACCCAACATATAAGCATAACATACATGGCGGGCATCATAATACTTCTTCTGATACGTTTCAAGATGTACCTTTATCTCGTCGATAGTACGTACAGGAAGGGCGATAGCAATGAACTTGCTTCGCTTTTCTGTATAAATACCTTCGGAAGGTTCTGTAATGGTTTTATAAGTATCTTCAGCAGTCATGGTGCAAAGATACGGCTTTATTGAGAAAATTCAATCTATCATTTGGAAATATTAAGTGATGTTCATTCATCAATATACGGTCGAATTGATGCAAACGAGCGGTCGTTTCAGTATAAATGAACGGTCGTTTTACTGCAAACAAACGGTTATTCTATTACAAACAAACGGTTATTCCATTATAAACGAACGGTCGAACTGCTACAATCGATTGTATGATTGTAACGGTTCGACCGCTTGATTTTATTAAATAAGATTTATTCCTTAATCCAACTTATGAATAACCAGTCCCGAGCGGAGTTTAGGTTCAAACCAGGTGGTCTTGGGCGGCATGATATTACCTGTATCTGCAATATCCATCAGTTGCTTCATAGACACAGGATAAAGTGCCAGAGCAACTTTCATTTCACCGCTATCCACACGTTTCTTGAGTTCGCCCAATCCACGGATACCGCCAACAAAGTCGATACGCTTATCCGAACGCAAGTCTTTTATTCCCAGGATTTCATCTAAAATCAGATTAGAAGAAATGGTAACATCAAGTACACCGATAGGGTCATTATCATTGTATGTTCCGGCTTTGGCAGTCAGGCTGTACCATTTATCATTCAAGTAAAGAGAGAAGTTATGCAAACCGGATGGTTTGTAAATATCCGCACCTTTCTCTTCTACGACAAAGTTCTTTTCCAATGCAGCAAGGAACTGTTCGGGAGTCAATCCGTTGAGGTCTTTCACTACACGGTTATAATCAATGATAGTCAGTTGATTGGCGGGGAAGCAAACGGCCATGAAGTAATTATATTCTTCATCACCGCGATGATTCGGGTTCTGCTTCGCTTTCTCTGCCCCTACCAATGCGGCAGCAGCGGAACGGTGATGCCCGTCGGCGATATACAGAGCCGGCATCTTCGCAAATTCAGCCGTAATGACAGCAATATCCTCGTCCTGGTCAACAATCCAAAAAGTATGGCCGAAACCATCACCCGGAGCTATAAAGTCATAGACAGGCTTTTCCGCAGTATATTTTTTGATAATGGCATCCAACTTATCGTTATCAGGATAAGCGAAGAAAACAGGCTCGATATTCGCATTATTCACACGGACATGCTTCATACGGTCTTCTTCCTTGTCACGACGGGTAAGTTCGTGCTTCTTGATAACTCCATTCATATAATCGGGAACATAAGCACCGACAACCAGTCCGTACTGTGTTTTCCCATTCATCGTTTGAGCGTAGATATAATAGTTTTCCTTCGTATCCTGCACCAGCCAGCCTTTGTCCTGAAACGCCTGGAAGTTCTCGGCAGCCTTGGCATACACCGGCTCGTCATGTTCGTCCGTGCCAACGGGAAAATCAATTTCAGGTTTAATGATATGATAAAGAGACTTTTCGTTACCTTCCGCTTCAAGGCGGGCTTCTTCTGAATTCAAGACATCATAAGGACGTGAAGCAACCTGTTCCACCAACTCTTGCGGTGGACGAATGCCCTTAAAAGGTTTAATTATTGCCATGATATTAGTATTTAATATGTAAAAAATTAAAGCCACAGACTTATTGAAAATCTGTGGCTCAAATATACTACTATTTCTATGAATATTATTTATTCACGCGGAATTTTTCGCAACCGTCTTTCAAGAAACCAACGATTTGTTGGGCAGCAGCAATACCGGCATTGATATTTGCCTCGGCAGTCTGTGCACCCATCTTCTTCGGAGTTGAGAAATAACGTCCGGCAAACTTCTCCGCAAATTCTGCGTTGGCAGCAGGCATGATGTCTGTGATGTATTTGAAGTCGGCACGGTCTTCCATCAACTTAATCAGTTCGGTTTCATTGATAACTTCCTTACGGGCAGTGTTTACCAACATCGCGCCCTTCGGCATATCTTTCAGCAAAGCATAATTGATAGAATTCTTAGTTTCGGCAGTTGCAGGAATATGCAAAGATACAACCTGGCAAGTCTTATACAGTTCTTCTGCCGAATCAAGTGCTTTCACACCGTCTTTTTCGATTACTTCTTTCGGGCAGAATGCGTCATAAGCATACACTTCCATTCCGAAGCCTTTGGCAACACGGGCCACATTGCGGCCAACGTTTCCATAAGCGTGGATACCCAGTTTCTTGCCCATCAATTCCGTACCGGAAGTTCCGTTATAGAAGTTGCGGACAGCATACACCATCATGCCCAAAGCCAGTTCGGCAACAGCATTCGAGTTCTGTCCCGGAGTGTTCATCACACATACATTGTGGGCAGTGGCAGCAGCCAGGTCTACGTTATCGTATCCGGCACCGGCACGAACTACAATCTTCAATTCCTTGGCAGCGTCAAGCACTTCGGCATCAATAATATCACTACGGATAATGATAGCGTTAGCATCTTTCACTGCATCCAGCAACTGAGCTTTATCTGTATATTTCTCGAGTAAAGCAAGCTCATATCCGGCTGCTTCTATTTCTTTACGAATACCGTCTACCGCAACTTTTGCAAACGGTTTTTCAGTAGCTACAAGTACTTTCATAATTTAATTCTGTTTATAAAGACTCACCACAGGTTACCCGGATTCTCACAGAATTAAAAAATCTGTGTCCATCTGTGTAATCTGTGGTGAAAATATTATTAATGAAGTTTTTCAAATTCCTGCATGCAATCAATCAAGGCCTGTACGCTTTCTTTCGGCATAGCGTTGTAGCAAGATGCACGGAAACCACCTACTGAACGGTGTCCCTTGATACCTACCATCCCCTTCTCAGTAGCAAACTTCATAAAGTCAGCTTCAAGGTCTTTGTATTCGGGAGCCATTACGAAACAGATGTTCATGCGTGAACGGTCTTCCTTGGCAGCAGTACCTACGAACATTTTGTTGCGGTCGATTTCCGCATACAACATATCAGCCTTTTCGATGGCACGACGTTCCATTTCCTTCACACCACCCTGTGCTTTGATCCAACGAAGATTCAGCATGGCAGAATAGATAGGTACTACCGGCGGAGTGTTGAACATAGAACCACCATCAATGTGAGTCTGATAGTTTAACATGGAGGGGATGTAACGTGACACCTTGCCTACCGCGTCATTCTTCACGATAACGAATGTAACACCTGCGGGAGCCAGGTTCTTCTGTGCACCACCATAGATACAGATATATTTAGAAACGTCAATCGGACGTGAGAAAATATCAGAAGACATATCGGCAACCATCGGAACCGGAGAATCGAGATCTTCCTTTAATTCCGTACCATAAATCGTATTATTGGTAGTGATGTGGAAATAATCTGCGTCTGTCGGGATTGTATAATCTTTTGGGATATAAGTATATGTAGCTTCAGCAGAAGAAGCAACTTCTACAACTTCACCAAACCCCTTAGCTTCTTTCATTGCTTTTTTTGCCCATACACCTGTGTTCAGGTAAGCAGCCTTTTTCTCAAGGAAGTTGAAAGGCACCATGCAGAACTCCAGACTGGCACCACCACCAAGGAACAGCACCGAATAACCTTCGGGGATATTGAGTAATTCCTTGAATAATGCCACTGCTTCGTCAACCACAGGTTGGAAGTCTTTGGCGCGGTGACTGATTTCCATTATAGAAAGACCAGAGCCGTTGAAATCTAAAATAGCCTTCGCTGTGTCTTCTATCACCTCACGCGGAAGAATGGAAGGTCCTGCATTGAAATTATGCTTTTTCATTTGAAGTTTGTTTTTGGTTTAACATTTCGTTAGTTTATGTCTTTTGACCTTGCGAATTTACGAATTTATTTCCGGTGCACAAATCTTTCCTTATAAAAATACTGTTTTAAAGCAGATTTTCCTTTCTTTTTATTGGTTTATACAGGATATATACACCATATTGTTATCTACGGATATCAAGTAAGGGATAAAGGTCGAAATATAAACATTGTATGGGGGAGTTACTAATAAAGTGAAAGCGAAATGCAATAAAAACGTATATTTATTTAGCTTCTTCAATAATGGTCTTCATTCCTTTAATCTTCTCTCCTTGAATCAAGTTCAAGAGTTGTTTCACCTTTGCCCGGCGAACGGCAACGAAAGCATAATGTTCCTTCACATCAATCGCACCCACGTCTTCACGAGCCAGGTTTCCTTTCTTATATAGGAATCCGGCAATATCCATCCGGTTCAGTTTTTCCTTCTTTCCCTTACCTATATATATAGTAGCCCAGAGCGATTTCGGCGGACGGGGCGGATTTTCAGGCAAAACGACTGTTTCCATATCTTCGGGAATATAAGCAGGCAATTTTTCTTCCTCGTGGAGAATCAGATAAGATGTTCCGGTAGCGTCCCAACGTGCCGTACGTCCATTCCGGTGCGTAAAGGCTTCTTCATTCACCGGCAGGTGATAATGAATGATGTGTTCAATCTCCGGAATATCCAGCCCACGCGCTGCCAAATCGGTAGAAATCAGTACATGGCAACTACCATTACGGAATTTGTATAAAGCACGCTCCCGATCCGGCTGTTCCATGCCGCCGTGAAAACGTTCGGCTACCAGTTTCTTTTCCGCCAATAGTTTCTGCACACGGTCTACTGCATCCCTGTGATTACAAAAGACGATGCTTGAACTGCTTCCTAATGAGCAAAGCAGGTTATATAAAGTATCAATCTTGTCTTTCGCAGGAGACATCACCTTCATTAATGTCAAGCGGGATTCCTGTTCTTCAGAAACGTCCGGCAGGAAATCCAGTTTGACCGTCCGGTTCAGTCCTGTAAATTCGGGAATCTCCTCTGCATCCGTAGCCGAGAGCAGCATACGCTTTTTCAGCCCCGGAAGTTGCGTGATAATCTCCGCCATTTCATCATGGAAACCAAACTCCAAAGACTTGTCGAACTCATCAATGATTAAAGTTTCAATCGTTTCGGGATTGAAGTTTCCTTTAGACAAATGGTCGGTGATACGCCCCGGAGTACCGATAATGATAGCGGGATGATTCCCTTGAATACTCTTCTTTTCTTCCGCAATGGGATGACCGCCATAGCAGCAACAGGTCTTCCAGGAAGTTCCCATTGCCTTAAACACGGTATCAATCTGCAAAGCCAACTCACGCGAAGGAACGAGAATCAAGACCTGCACATTTCCGTCATCCGGTTTCAGGGTAAGTAATAAAGGCAATAGATAAGCCAGTGTCTTGCCCGACCCTGTCGGAGACAATAATATAACGTCTTTCCTTCCGGTTGCTTGTTCAAGTGATGCTTCCTGCATCGGATTCAGCTCCTCAATCTTCAGGTTGCGAAGAGCCGACTGTATAATTTCATTTTTCTCTAACATGGGGACTTACACTTTAGCCATACCGGTCAAGATATACCGTCCTTTCAGATTATTCTCCCGCATATAAATGGTAACTTCCGCGCGGCAGGCTGATATTAATGCATATCCGGTCAGTTCCGAACTCATGGCTTTGACAAATGTGTACTCCGTATCGTCGTGAATAAAAGATATACGATGGTATTCCATAACCTGTAATGTATTTAAGTTCTATTGGGCAGTCAAATATACGAATATAATAAATAAGTATAGGTAAAAACAGGAGATTATCTTCAAAACGGACACAAAAAAGCCGAATGGCATAGCGGAAAGACAGGTAGGAAAAAGCACAAAAAGAAAAAGCACAAAAGAAGAAGTGTAACAGAAGAAGTGTAACAGAAGAAG
>CAQOGY010000001.1:0-507735 GCA_948847595.1 uncultured Bacteroides sp. | reverse complement strand
CGTAACAGAAGAAGCGTAACAGAAGAAGCGTAACAGAAGAAGCGTAACAGAAGAAGCGTAACAGAAGAAAAAGCGGGAAATCTGAAAAAGCTGATATGCTTTTCAGGTTTCCCGCTCTGTTCTTATGTTATCTTTCCGGCCATTTCGCCGACCGAAAGTTAACTTCCGGAGAATTATCCGCCGAAGTTATCGAACATCAAGTTCTGCGCCGGTACGCCAAGGTCGTCGAGCATCTTCTCAACAGCTTTCGACATCGGGCCAGGGCCACACATGTAGTATTCAATATCTTCAGGAGCTTCGTGGTTCTTCAAGTAAGTTTCATAAATTACGTTGTGAACGAAGCCCGGAGTATACTTCACGCCTGCAGCATCGGCAGCAGGATCCGGACGGTCAAGTGCCAGATGGAATGTGAAGTTCGGGAAGTCTTTTTCAATCTGCAAGAAGTCTTCCAGATAGAACACTTCGTTCAGTGCACGGGCACCGTAGAAGTAAGACATCTTACGGTCGGTAGTATGCAAAGTCTTCGTCAAGTGCATGATTTGCGCACGCAACGGAGCCATACCGGCACCACCACCAATCCACATCATTTCTTTCTTAGAATCGAAAATCGGGTGGAAATCTCCGTAAGGACCGCTCATGATAACCTTGTCACCCGGTTTCAGAGTGAAGATATAAGAAGAAGCGATACCCGGCATTACATCCATAAATCCGGGACCTTGTTCTTTCGGCTTGAACGGCGGAGTAGCGATACGCACTGTCAGCATGATACGGTCACCTTCGGCAGGATAGTTCGCCATAGAGTAAGCACGGATGGTTTCCTCATCGTTTTTACATTTCAAGCCCAGCAGACCGAATTTCTCCCATGCAGGCAGATACTCGTCACCAATCAGGCTCTTGTCGATATCCTTATCATAGTCCATTGAGAATTTAGGAATCTTAATCTGTGCGTAAGACCCCGGGATAAAGTCCATGTGTTCGCCTTTAGGCAGAGCCACGATAAACTCCTTGATAAACGTAGCCACGTTCTTGTTGGAGATAACTTCGCACTCCCACTCTTTCACGCCGAGTACAGATTCGTCAATCTTGATAGACATATCACTTTTCACTTTCACCTGACAGCCCAGACGCCAGTGGTCTTGCTGCTGTTTGCGGCTGAAGTGAGGAACCTCGGAAGGAAGGATTTCGCCGCCCCCTTCGAGCACCTGGCATTTGCACTGTCCGCAAGAACCCTTACCACCACAAGCGGATGACAGAAATACTCCGTTTACAGACAGCGTGTTCAGTAAAGTAGAACCGGAAGCCACTTCCAACTCCTTTTCACCGTTGATTGTCAGTTTCACATCTCCTGATGGTACCAGAAAATTCTTGGAAACCAACAAGATCACAACAAGCAACAGAATAACCACAAGGAATACCCCAATGCTCGCTAATATTAAATTCATATCCATTGTCTTTATTCCTTTCTTTTTAGATGTTCAAACCAGAGAAACACATGAATGCGATTGCCATCAGACCTACTGTGATAAATGTGATACCCAAGCCCTTCAACGGAGCAGGCACGTCAGAGTAAGCCATTTTTTCACGGATAGCAGCCAGACCAACGATAGCCAGCAACCAACCGATACCCGAACCCAGTGCATAAGAAAGCGCGTCCCAGATATCACCAATGTATTTCGGGTCGCTCGGGCCGAGGTTGATGCGTTGCTGCATGAACAGGGAAGCACCCATGATAGCACAGTTAACGGCAATCAACGGCAGGAAGATACCCAGTGAAGCGTACAGCGCAGGGCTGAAACGTTCTACCACCATCTCCACCAATTGCACGATACCGGCAATAACGGCAATGAAAAGAATAAAACTCAGGAAGCTGAGGTCAACGCCTTCGATGATAGCATTGGCAGCCAGCACCTTGGTTTGCAACAGATAGTTGACCGGCAACGTCACCAATAACACGAAAGTCACGGCGATACCCAGTCCTACGGCAGTCTTCACATTCTTCGATACAGCCAGGTATGAACACATACCGAGGAAGAACGCGAATATCATGTTGTCCACAAAGATAGAGCGGACGAATAAACTTAATAAATGTTCCATATCTTCAATTAAGAATTAAGGATGAAGAGTTCTTCATCTTTATTAATTACTTTCTTCTTGCAGTTCTTTGTGACGTGCACGTTGATACCAGATGATGCAGGCTACGATAATCAACGCCATCGGCGGCATCAACATCAGGCCGTTGTTCACATATCCTATATTCTGAATAGGCTCATAGTTCAAGATGTTGAAACCGAGCAGCGTTCCCGAACCCAACAGCTCGCGGAAGAAAGCGACGATTACCAGAATCTTGGCATATCCCAAACCATTACCGACACCATCCAGGAAAGACTCCCAAGGACCATTCTGCATGGCAAATGCTTCCAAACGTCCCATAAGGATACAGTTGGTAATAATCAAACCTACATATACAGAAAGCTGAACGCTTACGTCATAAGCAAACGCTTTCAGAATCTCACTTACGATAGTAACCAAGGCAGCTACCACCACCAACTGAACGATGATACGGATACGGTTGGGAATGGTCTTGCGCAACAGTGAAATAACAACATTAGCAAATGCCGTGATAACCGTTACCGAAAGTCCCATTACGATAGCAGGCTCCAGTTTTGCGGTAACAGCAAGTGCAGAACAGATACCGAGCACCTGTACGGTAACCGGATTATCTATTCCCAACGGAGCAGAGAATACTTCTTTATTCTTCTTTGAAAACAGTTGTCCCATATTCTTTTCTTCTCCTTATTATTTAGTTAAAAAACTCATGTAACTACCCAGACAAGCTTTCAGCATGGCATCCACACCTACAGAGGTGATTGTACCACCCGAGATACCGTCCACCTGATATTCAGGTTTCTCTACCTTGCCGTTCTTCACAACTCCCAAAGCGACAGAACCGCCTTCCAACGTCTTCTTACCTACGAATTCGTTCTGGAAATGGTCGGTTGCGATTTCAGCACCCAGACCCGGAGTCTCACTTGCATGGGAGAAATAAGTACCGTAAACAGTATCCTTGTCTTCGTTCAGCGCAACGTATCCCCAGATAGCGCCCCAAAGACCGGCACCGTAAACAGGAACTACATATTTAGTCTGACCGTCCACTTCGCATACAAATACGTGAAGACGTTGTTGTTCTTTTGCCTCTTTTTCGTAGTTGGTAGCAAATTCGCCTGTATTTTCAGTCAGCGTACCGTCTACGTTCATCAGCATGTCACCTTTTACATATTTCTGATATTCAGCATCCGCATCTTCCACATTCTTGATATTCAAAGCAGCAAGAATCTGCTTCTTCGTGTCGAGCTGCACGTTCTTGTCTTGTGTAGCTTTCAGTGAAGAACTAACGAATGCCAGCAGGAATGCTACGATAATAACCATTACCGAAGCATAAATGATAGTATAACTATTACTATTTGTATTCATTTTCATCCGGTATTTATAGGTTAGACTTGATAGCACGTTTTTCGCGGCGGCTGATATTACCCTGCACTACACAGTAGTCAATCAGCGGAGCGAAGATGTTCATCAGCAGGATGGCAAGCATCATACCTTCAGGGTAACCCGGGTTCAGGACACGGATGACGATAGCCATCACACCGATCAGGAATCCGAAGATGTATTTGCCTCTTTCCGTACGTGCGGAAGTTACAGGGTCGGTAGCCATAAACACGGCACCGAAGCAGAAACCACCGAGAACGAGGTGTTCGTACCAAGGCATGTTAGCCATAGCGTTGCCTTCAATGCCGATGGCATTGAATACCCAAGCCATGAATGCACCGCCGACAAATACGGAAATCATTGTCTTCCAGCTTGCAATGCCTGTCCACAGAAGGATAACGGCACCAATCAGGATAGCAATCACACTTGTTTCACCGATGGAACCCGGAATAAGACCTGTCACCATATCCATGTTGAATGCAGGGGCAGCGCCTGTTGTAGCGGCTTCTCCCAGCGGAGTGGCAACGGTTAGTCCGTCTACTGACTGTCCCAGGCCGAAGATGCTGTCGCCCGATACCCAAACGGCATCACCGGACATCTTGGTCGGGTATGCGAAGAACAGGAATGCACGGGTTATCAACGCCACGTTGAAGATGTTCATACCTGTACCACCGAATACTTCTTTAGCGAAGATTACAGAGAATGCAGTAGCTACGGCAAGAATCCACAACGGACAGTCTACCGGAACGATCATCGGGATCAGGATACCTGAAACAAGGAACCCTTCCTGAATTTCTTCTTTCTTCCATTGGGCTACAACGAACTCAATGCCAAGACCTACTACATAAGATACGATAATTTTGGGCAGTACTGCCAGGAATCCGTAGATGAACATTTCGAAGAAGCTGCCTGCGGCACCTGTATGGGTGAAATGCTGGTAACCTACATTGTACATACCGAACAACAATGCCGGTACTAACGAAATAACCACAATCGACATGATGCGTTTGCTGTCAATCGCGTCGTGTATATGCGTTCCCGTTTTCGCAGTCTTGCTGGGCACGAACAGGAATGTTTCGAAGCCGTCGAACACCGACTGGAATGCGTGGAATTTGCCGCCTTCTTCAAAGTTCGGCTTTATCTTATCGAGATAATTTCTTAACGCTTTCATTTATTAAATTGAGAATTGAGAATTGAGAATTGAGAAATAACTACGCTGTGTTTACCGGAAGACGATTTCACAAAGTCCCAACTATCATTTTTTAATTTTTAATCTTTAATTATTAATTCTCTTATGCCATTTCCGAACGAAGCATGTCGAGTCCGACACGAACGATGCGTTGCAGTTCCATCTTTGAAGAGCAGACAAATTCGCAAAGCGCGAAGTCTTCGGGAGCTACTTCATAGATGCCGAGCGCTTCCATGCGGTCGATGTCGCCGGCGATGATGGCCTTAATCAGGAATTCAGGCAAAATGTCCATCGGAAGCACTTTGTCGTACTCGCCGGACATGATCATATGGCGTTCGCCACCCTTGATACGTGCGTCCAGTGTGTATTCCTTCTTCCCCATCAACCAGCTAAAGTATGAACGGTTGACGCTATACTGATTGAAACGCGGCATGATCCATCCGAGCATTTCGTGAATGTCGTCTCCTTCGGGGATGACTGTCACCTGGCTGTGGAATGCGCCTAAGAATCCGTTCGGGGACACTTGCTTTCCTGTCAGCACGTTACCGCTGATGTAGCGCAGGTCTTTGCCTGTTGTTACGTTGCCGGCAAACACGTTGGTGAGCAGTGCGCCTACCTGAAGTTTGCAGTATGCAGGTTTCAGCACTTCGGAACCTGTCACGGCTACTGTGCGTGTGAAGTTTACGCGGCCTGTATTGAAGAGACGGCCGATGAAGATGACAGCTTGCGGATCAATTGTCCATACTGTTTCGCCCTTGGATATGGGATCGAGATGGTTGATCTGAACGCCTACGTTTCCTGCAGGGTTCGGCCCGTCAAATGCGGTGACTGTAACGTTCTTTGCCTGTGTCAGCGCGGCAGCGTTCTGCTTCACGCTAATGTTCAGGTAAGTTTTTGCCATCTTGGCGAGGGCATCGAGTCCTGTCTGGAAATTTGCTTCTTCGCCTTTCAGCGCAAATTCGAAGTCGGGTGCCAGCGGATTGCTGTCGAATGCGGATACGAAGATGCCCTTCGGAAAACCCGACGGATCTGCGATGATGTCATAAGGACGCTGTCTGATGAACGCGAACAGTCCGGCATTCAACAAAGCAGCTTTCACTGAATTGCCGTCCATCACGTTGACATCCATCTTACCAAACTCTTCGTAGTCCTGCTCTGCAGCAGCTTCCACCACGATGTTCAGTACCTTACGACGGGCTCCACGCTCTACACTTGTCACTACGCCGCTCACGGGCGAAACAAATTTTACTTCAGGATGATACTTGTCGATAAACAAGGGTCCACCAGCCATCACATACTCCTGCTCTTTTACGACTACCTTCGGCGTCACTCCAGGAAAATCATCGGGTACGAGTGCGTAAAATCCCGGCTCTTTCACTGTTGTGTACGTCTCAGCAGCTTTACCTTTCAGGTTTATGTCAAGGCCTTTACGTAACTTTATTACATTTGCCATGCTATATAAAATAATGGTTTCATAAAATTTGCCGCAAAAGTAATAAATAATAATGTGATTCGGGAGGAAAAAAGAAAGGAATTACGGAAAAATATCCGTAATTCCTTTCGTGTTCGTACACATAATCATCTTTCTTTTGTCTTGAAACAAAAGAAAGAAGCAAAGAAAAATTCAAGGCTTACTTTTTTCTCCTACTCTCTTCCTGCACTTCGCTAAAGGGCAGAAACTCGCTACGCTCAAACAGTCTGCCCTTCTTAACGCTACGTTTCGGGCGTTCGCTTGACGGAGAAAAAAGTAGGCCGATCCCCATGCGGCGTGTTCGCTGCTGAGGACATGTTACTGGTTGAGTCCTCAAAACAAGGTTATTTTTCTTCCGCAAACATGGGGTCCCAAGCCGGAAGGCGGATGGGTTTCTGCTTGAGGATTTCAGAGACTTTCTTCGTGGCGTATTTTGTTTCTATTACAAGGCGGAACATATATTCGTTGAACCAGTCGTCGGTCATGATGAGATGGCCTTGATAACCGGAAGCGGCACCCCAACTATTTTCAACCATCCATTTGGTTGAGTTTCCATTTTTGTCGAGGTCTACCGCCATGAGTGTCATGGCGTGGCTTGAGCCGCTGGCAAAGCTTTGGATGCGTTGCTTCTTGTTCATGCCGAACGTAGTGCCCATGAGAGATTCGTAGTCGTAGTTTTTAACATCGAGCAAACCACGGTCGGAGTTGAGGAATTTGCCTACGTCGCAAGAGAAATACATCATGGTGCTGTCTTTGAGAGAGGTTATAGCCATCTCTTTGATGTCTTCGATGGGGAGATTGACATAGGTCCAGTTTTTGCCGTCGTAACGATGGCGGTCGTAGTCTATTTCATAACACTTGTAATAATCGCGGCTAGGGTCATTCATAAGCATGACGTAATTTCCGATGAGGTTTTCGTCGCCGTACTTCTTCAGGAAAGAGAGCGGGGTGTAGGTTTCAGTAGAGACGGGCTTGCCTTGGGCGTTGTATTCCGTCCAGGTAAATTCAGTGGGGGGAACGCCTAAGTTTAAGACAAGCATGCGGTAGATGGTACTGAGCATTTCGGTCTTAGTCTTTTCGAGGGCTGCCGGTTTTGTGCCTTTGGCGGCAAGGTCGCGGAGTTGAAGCCCTTGTTCGCGGAGCTTCAAGGTAATCAGGTTCGCCATGCGAGATGTGCTTTCGCTGCTGTTCGTTTCGGGCATTACGTCTTTGGGGACAAGTCCGTATTTACTCACGATGTCGGCTACGCCGGTAAAGGTACCACCGTCACTCAAAGGATGATGGAAAAGCCATTCCACCATTTTGTCATCCATCGGTTTGTCGCTGGTGTCGATGATGCCTTGCAGGAAAAGGTTCGCTTTCTCCAGTTGGTCGAAGAAGAAAGGGTAAGTTTGTGAGAATTCGAATGAGCCGAGGTTGTGCCGGGCGATGGCTTTGGCACGCATCACGTTCAGACCGGTGAAGAGCCAGCAACGGCCGGAAGATTTCTGGTCGGTGATACCTTTGGAATTCACTTTGATAGAAAAGTGCGTATCCATACCTTTCAGGTTGTCCTGGTTCAGAGCCAGTTTGCGGATGTCGTTGTTGCCGATGGCGTTGCGGATGGCCTTGTCATTCGGGGTGTTCTGATAACTCTGCTTGATTTGCTGCATCATGTCGTCGCTGATGCCGCCTTTCACTTCTTGCGCTTGTGTGGAATAATAGAAAGCACAGAAAACAAAAACTGATAAAATTCGTTTATTCATTCGTATGATAATTTAGTTTAAATAGTTTATTAATCAATTACACTTCGGATATAGTAATAGAAAATCGCAAATTTACGATTCTTTTTTAGAATTATTATCTAAGAGTATCAAAACTAATCAAAATAAAAGAGTTTTCTTTGCAGTCGAATTCCTCAGAAAGAAATTATGAAGAAATATATAATAGGTGTATTGATGATGTTCCCGTCCATCAATAGTATGTCGGCTACGGCTGACAGCACAGCAGTAAGAAGCGACGAACTGCCAATGTCTGCAACTTCTATCAGTGATGATATCCGGACAGATAGTAACGGCACTTTGTCAGATACCATCCCCACCCTCTCCAAACGGGAGTTACGCCGCCAACGTGTGGCAAAGCGGAATCTTCACTATAATATATTAGGTGGGCCCAGCTATACGCCGGACTTCGGTCTGTTGGTAGGCGGTAGCGCGTTGATGACGTTCCGGATGAACCCGAGTGATACCACCCAGCGACGTTCTGTGGTGCCGATGGCCATTGCGCTGATGTTTAAGGGCGGGTTGAACCTGATGACGAAACCGCAACTGTTCTTCAAAGGCGACCGTTTCCGCATTTTCGGGACATTCTCCTATAAAAATACGATTGAGAATTTCTACGGTATCGGATATAGTACCAATAAAGACTATCCCCGTGGTGAAGATACCAGTGAATATCGTTATAGTGGCATTCAGGTGAACCCGTGGTTCCTTTTCCGGCTGGGTGAAAGCGATTTCTTTGCCGGCCCGCAAGTCGACTTGAATTACGATAAGATTACTAAACCTGCGGAAGGAATGGTTCATCAGCCATCCTATATTGCAGCAGGCGGAACGGAGCATGGATATAAGAATTTCAGTTCGGGACTCGGCTTTCTGCTGACCTATGACACACGTGACATTCCCGCTAATGCTTATCGGGGAATGTATCTCGATTTCCGCGGGATGATGTATAACAAAGCATTCGGCGGTGATGATAATTTTTACCGTTTGGAGTTTGATTACCGTCAATATAAAACTGTTGGTTTACGTAAAGTAATCGCCTGGACGGTGCAGACGAAAAACGTATTCGGAGATGTACCGTTGACGAAATACGCGCTTAGCGGAACGCCGTTCGACCTTCGCGGATATTACATGGGACAGTTTCGCGACAAGTCATCTCATGTAATGATGGCAGAATATCGCCAGATGATAAATACAGACAAGAGTACATGGGTGAAAAAGATGCTCAATCACGTAGGCTATGTGGCTTGGGGCGGATGCGGATTCATGGGCCCTACTCCGGGCAAGATAGAAGGCGTCCTTCCCAATCTCGGCGTAGGTTTGCGCATCGAAGTACAGCCCCGGATGAATATACGTCTCGACCTCGGTAGAGATATGGTGAATAAGCAGAATTTGTTCTACTTTAATATGACAGAGGCGTTCTGATACAAGCCGGTGTGGAAAGAGTTTCTGTTCAGCCATAAAGACCTTCCGGATTGGTATGCAAGCATTCCGTTTCGGAACGATGGAAGTATTATAAATAAGTATTCGTGTACAATTTAAGGGGAAAGAATATAAAATAGATAATAAAAGACTGCTCACAAATGAAATTAATCCTTATATTTGCGCAAGCTATAGCACAGCAAGAGCAAATAATAGGATTTTTTTATGAAGCAATTTATATGTTTTTTTTCGGGGTTACTACTCTTATTCACTTCCGCCACTCATGTGGTTGCACAGGAAGTCGGTAACTATTCCCAGTTAAGTGAAGATGATTACAGCAATATAGTCCTTCCCCCTTTGGATGTTTTATTCGAGAATGCCAAGAACAATCCCATTTATGAAATGGCGGATGTAAAGGCGGCGGTAGAGCGTAAATTACTAGCTAAAGAGAAACGCGCTTTTCTCGGTTTCTTTTCTCTAAGAGGAAGTTATCAATACGGAATGTTCGGCAATGAGTCCACATATACAGATGTGGCGATTGCCCCCTACCTCACCTATTCCACCCAGGCACAGAACGGATATACGCTAGGTGCGGGAATAAATATCCCTTTGGATCTGCTCTTTGATCTCAAAGCCCGTGTCACCCGGCAAAGGCTTACCCTTCGAGGAGCAGAGTTGGAACGGGAAATCAAGTATGATGAAATCAAGAAAAACATCATTGAAACATATGCAGCGGCCATTTCCCAGATTAAGATTCTTAAAATGAGAAGTGAAAGCCTGATACTCGCCAATGTGCAATACGAAATATCCGAAAAGAACTTCGCCAACGGAACCATCGAGTCTACAGACCTGGCAACGGATAAAGAAAGACAGTCTCAGGCGCGTGAATCATACGAAAACAGTAAGTTTGAGTTGACAAAGAGCCTGATGGTGCTCGAAGTTATTTCACGCACCCCCATTATAAGAAAATAAAAAGACCAAGATATGAATTTCATCATCTCTATCATACAGACCCTGTTCCGCCATCGCTGGTTGATACTATTAGGGACTTCTATCTTCACTTTACTGGTCATCTTCTACACACGGCATATGCGTGGGGGATATGACGTAAAAGCCACCTTATACACGGGCGTAGCATCGGGCTACAATCTCGAAAGCGACAAACGCACCGACTGGGCTACGGTGCAGAACTCGATGGACAACCTGATAAGTATCATGCAAGCCGAGAGTACGCTAAAGAAAGTGTTCCTGCGGTTATTCGCACGAGTTCTTATTCAGGGAAACGCAGAGAAAGAGAATGACGGAATCACGCCTTCCAGCTACAGTTACACCTATAACCATCTGAAAAACAGCCCTCACGGGCCGGAGATACTGAAACTAATCGACAAATCGAGCGAAGACAAGACCGTAGCAAACCTCGAAGCGTACATGCGTCCACACAAGGGCAACTATATCTACGAGATGTTCTACTACAACCACCCATATTACAGCTATAACGCATTGAAGAACATCAAGGTACAGCGCCGGCTGACAAGTGACCTGCTCGACATCAGCTACACTTCCGGCGACCCCGGCATCGCTTACAATACCGTCAGTATCCTCATGGATGAATTCGTCAACGAATACCGCCGCATCCGATATGGAGAAACGGACAAAGTGATTGCCTATTTCAAGTCGGAGCTAGACCGTATCGGCAAACAGCTCCGTACAGAAGAAGAAGACCTGACCAAATATAATGTAGAAAAACGCATTATCAACTATGTGGACGAAACCAAAGAAATAGCCGCCATCAATAAAGAATACGAGCTGAGAGAGCAAGACGCGCTCTTTGCATTCAACAGCACCCGCTCCATGCTCGAAGAGTTGGAAAAGCACATGGACAGCAACGCCAAGCAAGTGCTCAAGAACCTCGAATTCGTTGACAAGCTGAGAGAAGCGTCCACCCTTACCGGAAAGATTTCGGAAGCCGAAGCCATGTCCAGTTCCCAGACAGACAACAATGCCAGGATAGGAAACGACAAAAAGAAACTGGGTGAACTCAGACAAGAACTAAGAGAACTGACAAACTCCTATGTGGGACACAAATATACCAAAGAAGGAGCTTCACGAACCGACATCATCAACCAATGGCTCGAACAGACCTTGTTGTACGAGAAAGCAAAGGCTGAATTACAAGTAGTACAAGCAGCCCGGCAGGAACTCAACGGGCGGTATGTATTCTTTGCCCCCGTAGGCACCACCATCAAGCAGAAAGAGCGTTCCATCAACTTTACCGAACGCAATTATCTGTCCATTCTGCAAAGCTACAACGAAGCCTTGCTGAGAAAGAAGAACCTGGAAATGACTTCCGCCACACTGAAAGTTCTGAACGAACCTACCTACCCGATTGCGTCCAATTCGACCAACCGGAAGCAAATTGTCATTGCCGCCTGTGTAGGCAGCTTCCTCTTTATCATCGCCATCTTATTACTTATAGAGATGCTGGACAGGACACTGCGCGATGCCAGCCGCACCAAACGAGTGACAGGTTTCAAGGCAATAGGCGCCATCCCCAGCCTTTCATCTCCCCGTTATGGCGGGCTGACGAAGACTTATATACATTACTCCGTCCGGGAGCTTACCAACTCCCTGCTCCGTTTCCTTACGAAGCGGAAATCTCCCGGTGTGTTCATCATCAACTTGTTCAGTACCTGTGAAAACTCCGGTGAGGAAACAGTAGGCAACCTGATTTGCGGATATATGCAAAGCCGCATGCTGAATACAAGGTTCATCACCTGCGGGAAAGACTTCAACACCAATTCCACCCAATACCTGCTAGCCAAAAGCGTCACCGACTTTTACACCTTGCAAGGAGAAGACATATTGATAGTCGCTTATCCGCCACTACGTGAGAGCAATATTCCAAGCGCACTGCTGCACGATGCCAATGCCAATATCCTCGTGGCTCCGGCAGACCGGGGATGGAAGACTATCGACAAACAGCTATGTGAGCAACTCATGGCACAACTGGGCAAGACAGATGTCCCGTTCCGTATCTGCCTGACCAATGCCAACCGTGCAGCAACGGAAGAGTTTACCGGCCAACTTCCGCCATATACCCTGCTTCGCAGGCTCAGCTACCGGTTCAGCCAATTATCACTAACAGAAAAAATCATATTCAGCTTCAAGAAAAAGGAAAAGGAAGAAGAAGATGATGACGAATAGGATAATAACGTTCCATATCCTGCTCGCCATCCAGTTTCTGCTGGTTGCGGCAGGCATATTCCTGAACATCAAGGTAGGACTGTTCTCAATGGTGTTTACCGTCTTGTGCACCGCTACCTGCATCGTACAGCTCAGCAACGACAACCGTACAGACTGGAAAATCGGGCAGAACACAATGACCTATATGTTTGTCGCCTGGTTCGCCTACTACATTCTTGAAATCCTGAACCCCAACAATGTGATGGAAGCATGGAATATCAACATCATGCCCTATGCCTTCATACCCCTGATATGCGCATTTGTCATTCCGCTTGTCATCCGCACCAAAAAAGACATTGAATTATTGCTGTTCATCTGGTCTGTCTTTGTCCTGATATTCACCCTCAAAGGCTACTGGCAGAAAAGCCACGGCTTCAGTTCGAAAGACCTCTATTTTCTATACACCCTGGGCGGATGGCGTACCCACATCATCTGGTCGGGGATACGTTATTTCTCCTGCTTCTCCGATGCGGCAAACTTCGGGGTGCATGCGGCGATGTCGTCAGTAGTTTTCGCCATTTCCGCCTTCTTTGTAGAAGCAAAATGGAAACGGCTTTATTTCCTTTTCATAGCATTCTGCGGGCTCTACTGCATGGGAATTTCCGGCACACGCGCCGCTATGGGCGTTATCATGGGCGGCATGTTCATGATAACCATTATCGCCAAAAACTGGAAAGCAATCATAGGGGGCGTCTTTATATCTATCTCCGTCTTTTGCTTTTTTTACTTTACCAGTATCGGGAGCGGCAACCAATACATCCACAAGATGCGTTCCTCTTTCCACCCGTCCAAAGACGCATCGTACCAGTTGCGTGTCGAGAACCGGATGCGGATGAAAGAACTGATGGTAAGAAAACCTTTCGGATACGGAATCGGGCTGTCCAAAGCAGGCAACTTCCAGTCGAAAGAGCAGATGCCCTACCCGCCCGACTCGTGGTTAATCAGCGTATGGGTGGAAACCGGCATTGTGGGGCTGATAATCTATCTTTCGATACACGGCATCCTCTTTGCCTGGTGCTCATGGATACTCATGTTCAAGGTGCGCGACAAGAGTCTCCGCGGACTGATAGCGGCGTGGCTTTGCATGGACGCCGGATTCTTTATAGCCACCTATGTCAACGATATCATGCAATATCCCAACCAACTGCCTGTCTATATAGGGTTCGCGCTCTGTTTTGCCGCCCCGCATATCGACAAGCGAATCAGAGAAGAAAAAGAACTATCCATACCCAACAAAGAAACTGACAAACAAGAATGACAAACAATATTCCCGACATATCATTCATCACCATCTGTTACAACGGGTTCAAAGACACCTGCGAACTGATAGAGTCACTGCACAAAAACCTGCAGTCCGTGAGTTATGAAATCATAGTGATAGACAACGCTTCGCGTGAAGACGAAGCGGCAAAGATACAAAAGCTGTATCCCACGGTCGTTGCCATCCGCAGCGATATAAACGGGGGATTCTCCGGCGGCAACAATATCGGAATCCGTGCGGCAAAAGGCAAATACCTTTTCCTGATAAACAACGATACGTACATCGAATCGGACGACGTCAGTTACCTGATAGAACGCCTGGAAAGCCGCCCGGAAATTGGCGGTGTATCGCCGAAGATACGTTTCGCCTTCCCGCCGCAGCACATCCAGTTTGCGGGGTTCACCCCCCTGTCACAGGTTACGTTGCGCAACACCATGCTAGGGTTCGGCTGTCCGGACGACGGAAGTTACGACACTCCCCACTCCACCCCTTATCTTCATGGAGCTGCCATGATGATAAAACGCGAAGTCATCGAAAAGGCAGGCATGATGCCTGAAATCTTCTTCCTCTATTACGAAGAACTGGACTGGAGCACAAGCATGACGCGTGCCGGTTACGAGCTGTGGTACGAACCGCGCTGCACCGTTTTCCATAAAGAAAGCCAGAGCACCGGGCAACTAAGCAAACTGCGCACCTATTACCTGACGCGCAACCGCCTGCTCTATGCCCGCCGCAACCTGAAAGGAACCGCCCGTTTTCTCTCCGTACTCTACCAGAGCACGGTCGCTGCCGGGAAAAACAGTCTGGCATACGCATTGAAAGGTCGTTTCGACCTCTTCTTTGCCGTCTATTGCGGAGTAAACAGAGGGCTGTCCATGCCTGCTGCCGCCCCAAATTGTAAAACGCATAAATTCTAAATACTATGAACATCATTGACTGGATTCTCTACATCCCTCTTGTGTTTTGCGTATGCTATCTATTGCTATACGCCATCGCATCCAAGTTTTACCGGGCTCCCCATTATCCTGAAGCCCATACACTCCGTCGTTTCGTCGTACTCTTTCCCGCTTACAAGGAAGACCGCGTGATTCTCTCTTCCGTGCGCAGCTTCCTCGAACAGGACTACCCGAAAGAGCTTTTTGAAATCATAGTCATCTCCGACCAAATGCAACCGGAGACAAACGAAGCACTGCGTGCCCTGCCCATCCGCCTGCTGATAGCTGATTATACGGAGAGCTCCAAAGCCAAGGCACTGGCCATGGCAATGGACAGTATAGACACGCGCGACTATGACATAGTAGTCATCATGGATGCCGACAACCTGACCACTGCCGACTTTCTGTCCACCGTCAACCGTGCCTTCGACAGTGGCGTGAGATCCATACAGGCGCACCGTACCGGAAAGAACCTGAACACAGACATCTCCATCCTCGATGGCGCCAGTGAAGAAATAAATAACGGCTTCTTCCGTAGCGGGCACAATGCAGTAGGGCTTTCTGCCGGATTATCGGGCTCGGGAATGGCTTTCGAAGCCGAATGGTTTCACCAAAACGTGAAATATCTCCAGACAGCAGGTGAAGACAAAGAACTGGAAGCCATGCTTTTACAGCAACGCATCTATACGGCATACCTGGCAGACTTGCCCGTTTTTGATGAAAAGACACAGAAAAAAGAAGCCATCAGCAATCAGCGCAAGCGTTGGATAGCCGCACAATTCGGTGCACTCCGGGCTTCACTGCCACACCTGCCGAAAGCATTGCTCGAAGGAAACTTCGACTATTGCGACAAGATACTTCAATGGATGCTCCCGCCACGTTTAATCCAGCTAGCGGGAGTCTTCGGACTGACATTCGTATTCACCATTATCGGCATCGTACTAAGCGTGCACAGTGGCGGCGGATATGAATGGACAATGGCAGTCAAATGGTGGATATTGTCGGCAGCCCAAGTAGCCGCCATGACACTCCCCGTACCGGGCGGGCAACTCTTCACCAAGCAAGTGGGGAAAGCAATCATGAAAATGCCTATACTTGCCGTCACCATGATAGGCAACTTGTTCAAGCTAAAGGGAGCAAACAAAAAATTCATCCATACAGAACATGGCGAACACCATCAATAAGGACTTAATAAACAAACATTTATGAAAATCGCTATTGAAGCCCAACGCATCTTCCGCACGAATAAACACGGAATGGATTTCGTAGCTCTCGAGAGTATCCGTGAATTGCAAAAGATAGACCACGAAAACGAATATTTCATATTCGTCAGTCCCGGCGAGGACAAATGTCTCAAAGAGTCAGCCAATATGCATATCATCGAGTTGAAGAGCACCATTTACCCGCTATGGGAACAAGTACTGCTTCCCCGCGCGGTAAAGCGTGTCAAGCCCGACTTGCTGCATTGCACCAGCAATACAGCTCCCATGCACTGTTCCGTACCTCTGATACTGACATTGCATGACATCATCTATCTGGAGAAACGACAATCATCCAGTGCATCATGGTATCAGGAAATGGGATGGTATTACCGCCGGTTTGTCGTTCCGCGCATAATTCCCGAATGCGAAAAGATTATCACCGTCTCGCAGTTTGAGCGGAAGCGTATTCTTGATGCCCTGCACCTGCCCGACGAACAACTGGTAGCCGTGTATAATGGTTTCAGCAATCATTTCCACCTGCAACCCAAAGCTCCGGAGATTACGCGGAAGTATATCGACACAGACGGTTACCTGTTCTTCCTGGGAAACACAGACTCCAAAAAGAACACTCCGAGAGTGCTGAAAGCATACAGTGATTATCTGAAAAAATCAACTAAGAAACTACCGTTACTCATCGCCGACCTCAAGGAAGACGCTATCGACCGGATACTGGAAGAAGAGAAAATCACGGAAATAAAAGGCTCACTCCGTTTCCCCGGATACATTGCGAATACAGACCTTGCAGCACTTTATGGTGGGGCATTCGCATTCCTGTATCCTTCGCTTCGCGAAAGTTTCGGCATTCCGATGCTCGAAGCAATGGCTTGCGGAACGCCCGTCATTGCGGGAAATACTTCCGCCATGCCCGAAATAGCAGGTGAAGGGGCTTTGCTGGCAGACCCGTTCAATGCGGAAGATATTACAGACAAGATACTGCAATTAGAGAGTGACGACGCCTTCTATCGGCAACAAGTGGAATACGGACTCAACCGCAGCCGGATGTTCTCGTGGCGGAACACAGCCGAATCGCTACTAAAAATATACAAAGAATTTGCCAAATAGAAATAACTTTATATTATTCAGGCACGTATTATACAGATTACACGGTTCAAGATGATTGATAAGCCACATAGCTCACATAATCCGTGCCTGAATATAAATGGAATGACATTACCTTTCCGAATACTCGTCCTTCACCTCAAAGCAAGGACAAGCCTTCACCCACTCTTCCGGCTCAATCTCCCCGTTCCCGTTCAGGTCGGGACTCAGGTCGCGATGTCCGCAAATGCGGCAGCCGGGATAATCACGCAGCAGCGTGAGGATAAGCACATGCATCGAATGAACCTGCCACTCGGTACGGGTATCGGCAGGGCGACCGTGGCAGTCGAGTCCGCCCTCATAGCAGATGCCTATCGAGTGAGCGTTGTGTCCTTTCGCATGCGCACCGACCTTTTCGATGGCACGGGTAGTCTTTATGTCCCCATTCTTGCGGATATAGAAATGATACCCCACACCGTTGAAACCACGTCGCCGGTGGCACACATCCAAATCATCTTCGGTGAAATCCCTGTCCGCCCTGGTGGCGGAACAGTGGATTACAATCAGGTCAATCTTCCTCATCGACCTGTCCTTTCACTCTTTTTACCCTTTCTCTTTCTGCGAAAGAAGAACAGGACTTCCAATACAATGTCTAAGATTCTGTCAATCATTTTTTCTGCATTTTATAGTTTAACTTTGTTGATATGAAGGCGGAAGAGCCGTGCACAAGCCTTCCGCCGGAAAATGCCTTGCAATCAGGGATACGGTCGGGCTGTCCGCTAATCAGGAATACGGCCGGGCTACCCGCAAACCGGAGAGACGGCTAGGCTGCCGGATCGGGAGTTTCCCCGTTGTCACCGCCATCCCCTTTGCCGGAATCATCGGAGCCGTCGGAGCCACCGTTTCCGCCGGCAGCGGACTTCTTGTCCGTGTACAGCTCGAAGACCATATTATTATCACCGCCACGAGTGGTTGCCGTACTGTCATTGGCAAGGCGCAGGGAATTATCGACCTTGAAACGGAGATTGATACGCGAGATACTCTTCACGGTGCAGTCCTTTTCCACTTCCACGCCGGGACAAGTCAGCGTAGTGTAAAAGATGCCCAACCCCTCTACTTTCACCTTATCACCCGACACAAGGACTTTCTTCATCGCACGGACAAAGGACTTCATGACGTGCGACACATCTTCCACCGAAAGAGACCCGATAGACTCGATTTCGCGTGCCAGCGTCTCAATTGAATAGATTTTCGCCTCTCCGGACTTGGGTTTGAGGGCGTACACCATCGGAGATTCTTCATCAGCGATTCGTTTTCTGCGCTTGTAGCGCACTACTGTAACTGTTGCCATACTTACATAAATTTGTTTCTACGAAAGGAAGGACATTCTCCCTTTCTGATGGTGAAACAAAGATACGGCAACGCACCGGCAGCCCGGCGGGTTACATCGGACTACGTAGGATTAAGAGGGGATAAAGGGGAATAAAAAAACGGGCATTACTGTTTTGAAGTGCCAAGATACAAAAATGGCAGCATGAATCCGAAGTTCATGCTGCCATTCCTGTAAGTGCTTATCATCAGATATTTTCAATTTCTTCTACGGAAAGTCCGGAAGCCTGAGAGATAGTGTCGGCGGGAACCCCTAATTTCTTAAGGTTACGGGCAATTTCCCGGCTCTTTTTCTCCATGCCTTTTTCCATGCCTTTTTCCATGCCTTTCTCCATACCTTTCTCCATACCTTCCTCTATCCCTCTCTCCAGTCCTTTTCGCCAGCCTTTTTCTTCCGCGAACGAGATGGTAGCCAGTTGGTCACGAAACACTTTGATACTCTCATCGTATTTCATGCGTTCTTCTTTAGTCAGGGAAGCAATGTCCACAATCTTCTCCAACTTTTCGAAGACCGATTTTCGTGCCTTGAAAGGCATTCTTTTCAATGTGTCCATATTCTTCAATACATAAATCCAACGTTCAAAATCAGTTTCACATTCCGATTCCTCTTTGTGAAAAGAAGGAAGCTCGATAAAGATAAAACGTAACTTATCCGAAAATGTTTCATGCGTATCACGATCAGCCAATACCACGTCCGTCCGGAGTTTGTGCGGAGCGTCCGCCAGACAGAAGTTCAGGAAAAACACGCCATATACCGCTTTCAAGTCAAACTGCCAATGAGCGCCCCGTTCTCCTTGCCGGGCAACAGTATGAGACAAGTAAAAAAGAGCCCGCTCCTTGAAATTCGTCTGCTGTTTGTTCTGCATCTCCACAATGAACTGTTCACCGCTCTCTGTCGTGCAATAAATGTCGTAAATAACTCCGCGGTCACCCATGTATTCAGGAAGCAGTTCCTTATCCAAAAAGGTTATATCCGTGATACTCTTCTCGTTTACAAGCAGACCGTTCAAGAAATCAATCAGCAAGTCTTTCGTTATTTCCTGCCCGAATATTTTCTTAAAGCCTACATCCGTGAACGGATTGATAAATTTTCCCATTTTCTTTGTTTTACGTTTGTATAGACCGGAATGCATCCAGTCTATACAAAGATACTATATTTTTCAAAGTGAGCGGTTTCTTTTCCTTTTTTTAACGCCTATCCATTCCTTTTCAACCTTCCCTAATGTTTCCGACTTCCCTCAAATGAAATGGCCCGAAACTTGCACAACTCAGTAAAAATGCGTAACTTTATAGCTGGTAAATACAAACTCAATCCTCATTATCAATGAAAGCAAAACCCGAAAACCTTTCCGAACAGGAAGAAGAAAAAACATTCCAATACCGCAGCTACGGAAAAGGCGAACTTGCCGCATTATATCTCCCCTACATCAAGCAGCAGAGCGCGGTAGCCCGCTTCAACGAATGGATAGACGCTGCTCCGGGACTGAAAGAGCGCCTGCTCGCCACCGGCATGAATCCACAGAGCAGACGCTACACTCCCGCACAGGTACGGCTCATTGTGGAAGTGCTCGAAGAGCCGTAATTCAGTGATTAACGGAGTAGTGACTAGTGATTAACGGGCTGCGCAATTGGTGCGCAAACTCATGCCACTGGGGGTATAATCATCAATTCCGTTAATCACTACCCCGTTAACCACTATTCAAACAGCTCCTTTTCCGGCAACCAGCAGGAATTGTCGAAGACAGTATTCCGTGCACGTTGGTCGACAGGCACGGCGGGGTCATGAGATTCTTCGCAAGGGAGATACCGCCCGCTTACGGGGTCGTAGACGAAAGCAGCCACGCCGCCCGTTCCGAGATGCTTGAATTTCACCTTCTCCACATATACGCGGGTGATGCCGATTTCCTTGTCGCGCTCGACGACGATTCCGTAATCAGCCTTGTTGTAAAAATCCGCGGTACCGTTGATATCATACATTTCCACACGCGGGGTGACGCCCGTCGCAGGGTTGCGGTTCATCTTGCGCGGATGGGCGACGACTATCAACAGGCAATTGTTCTGAGTGGCAAATTCGGTGAACTTATTCAACAAGTTGGAGAGATATTGCGTCTCCGACTGCCCCGGCTTGGGGTCGTGGTCGAAGCGGTTGAACGGGTCGAAGACGAAGATGCGGCAGCCACGGCGCACGACGAGCTCACGGGCTTTGGCTATCACACGCTCGGGAGTGGCATCGCCTTTGAGGGAAATATGCGAAACGTTCTCCGTCAGAAACTCTTCGGAACGTGCCAGAAGGCTTTCCGTCATGCCGCAGCCGTTCTGGAAGCGGTGGGCGGTGAGCTTCTCGATCAGTTTGCGGAGATGGTAGGCGATAGGGACATTCTCCGGACTGAAAAAGCCAATCTTCCATTGATGCCGCAGGCAGAGACGCAGCACCAGTTCGTCCACCCATTCGGACTTTCCCGCGCCGGGAATGCCGGTGACAATGACGACGCGGCGGCGCTCGTAGGTACAGATTTTATCCATCTCTTCCCAACCGGTTTCCGCGCCGGGGCCGAAGCCGTTGTCGAACAGGGCACGCAAGTCGCCGTGCAAGTCGGCGGCGGTGAAGATGCCTTCCAGCGGCACTTCCGCCGCTTGTCCGATGGCGATACGGAGACTTTCGATTCCATATTTGACGAGATGTTCGTTGGCGTCCTTGCAGCCGGGGCCGTACGTGACGATACGGCAGCGTTCGGCGCCCATGCGGTTGACAAGCTCGTCACGCAGGCGGATTCCGGCCGAATCGGTGTCTACGGCGATGATGATTTCTTTCAAGTCCTCGAAATGGGTTTCCATGAAACGGTCGAGCCACGAGAGATTGGAGTTGGCGCCCGCAGGAACGGAGATGACGCTTTCAAATCCGGCGGCGATGGAAGAGGCGGCATCCAGTTCGCCTTCGTGGATGATGCAGGACGTCTGCCCTACGACGGAGTCGATGTTGTAAGGAATCAGTTCGGCTCCCTGCACCATTTTGAAATGCTTCTTGCCACTGCGGAATTTCGTGTTCACGAGTTGCCCGCCCTCGAAGTAGTTGAAGCAGACGCAACGCTCCTTCGCGGCGGACTCCGGCATAAATTCTTCCTGCTCCGTGATGCGCAGCGCGGCTATGACGGACTGCGGGATGCAGCGCGTTTCGACCAGCCAACGCTCTGTAGCTTCGGACAGCGTGGTCTTCGAAGCGTCAAACACCGGACGATGGAAATGCTGCGGAACGGCTGCCACACGGCGCTGGCGGGCTGCACGACGTTCTGCCTTCTCTCGTTCTTCATTGTCGTCGGGGACGTAAAAGTCGGCTCCGCAATGGTAGCAGTGGCAATGTCCGGTGTCGATATTGACACGCAGCGAACGGTCGCGCTTGTTATGCCGCGTAGGGAGACATTGATTACAGATTGTCTTGATAACTCCACTCGTGCGATGACGTACATCGACTTGGTGACTGGCAAAATTTCTCATAATTTTTGTTTTACTTTTTTAGATTGAATACTTCATCACAGTTTTAATGATAATTTATTTGCAGACAGAATAATAATTTTCTTTTTAGACAGAAGAACATAAGAACAAAAGATGAAACAGTAGTAGTAGTTTAATGACCGGCAGAAATAATTTTCCAAGCGCAGCCTTTATGTTCTTTTGTTCTTATGTCTAAATTAAATTCCCAATTCCGTGTCATCCGGACGTGGGGTGAGTACCTGCCGGACGTGGGGCGGACAAGCCCCGGACGCAGGCTGAAGGACATCCATCCCCCGTCCGGCGAAGGATGAAAGCCGGACTCAGTGCACCCACCTCTTGCGCACGTCGTCCCACACTGCCGAGCTGTCCGGCCGCGGTGGCGCGTCGTCCGGAATGACATGTCCCAGATACGTCCGCTGCCCGCCGGCTATGCTCTCAAACCGGTTCATATTCCCGCTGTCCCTCTCCTTGAGCTCCTGTAGCAATACATCGCGCAACCTGCCGCAAGTGGGAGAACCTGCCGCGACATAGTTGGAGAAATAACGCCGCACATCCTCAAGAAACAGCAGTTCGCCCCCCTTGCCGTAGAGCCGGATATGGTTCTTGAACAGCATGATGACCTGTTGCTGATGCTCAAGAAAAAGCAGCCCCAAGCCCGAATGCTGTCCCGCCAGCTCCATGTACGTCCGTGAAGCGGCAAGCTCGTCCACCAGTTTCTCCCATGGAAGCACCTGTTGCAACGGACGTCCGCCGGCCTTTTCCGCCGGAACAATCCTCATACCAGCGGCAGCAACAGCAGCAGTTTCCCGTTTTCCGCCGGTATTGCTACTGTTGTTCACAACAGGAGTAATACTCTTGTTCTCTTCTCCTCTCTTCTCTTGGGTTTCATTCGGTTTTTGCCCCTTGCTGGCGGGCGTTTCAGCGCTTTTCACAGCCTTCTTCGGGCGACCGCCTTTTTTGCCGTTTTCGGCATTCAGCCGCCACTTCGCTTCCAGGTTTTTCATCACCTTGTCCAGGTAAGGGGCACGAAACGTCTGCCGCTCCTCATCCACCTCGAAAAGGTTGAATTCGCGGAGCACGCGTCCTATCAAATCCAAGTCCATATCATAGCGCCTGGCGAGCGCCTGCAGCGGAAGCAGCTTGCACGAGGCTTCGTAATTGTCCTTCGTACGCAGATGCAACAGCAGCATCACGTAAATTCCGAGGGCTTCCGCAGCCCCCAACTCCAACATCATGCCGGCAATATTGTCGTCACTCAATAAATTTACCTCCAAATTGAAATACTGGTCTTTTTTCATCGCGACAGCTAAGTGTTTAAAATTCAACATGTAAATCTTTCGGCCGCAAAGGTGTGGAATATTTTATATACCATCGGTCGCATATCTGCGACATGCCGAATCTTATTTTATCGGAACTTTGCATCATTATTTACAAATAACCATTCCTATAATGAAACAAAAATGCAATCATACACTCGCTGAAATAGAAGAAAACAATATCGTAGACCGGATATACAACAACCAGATCCTATTGATAAAAGAATTGCTTCATGCATCCGGATTGAAAATCGAAGACCTGTGCGTACATCTCGAGATAGACAAATCCACCTTCTACAGATGGTATCAGAACAATCATCCTGTCAGAATAGATTCCCACACATACATACACGCCTGCATCTTCCTCCAACAGCATATGGCAGAACACAAAATCCCTTTTACGGAAGAAATAACCAAGCTGATAGAAGATACAGAACTATTCTGCCCTCATCCAATAATGTCCTGACATGAATTTAGACAGGAAAAAAAGATAGAATTATCATATATTTTCATACCTTTGTGGCAAAGCTTAGTTTATTAAGGCTCAGAAAAAAAACATGAATGACAGTGAAGAAACAAGCAGTCCGGCGATAAAAGCACTTATTGTATTCAGAGAAGATGGGGACACAGACAATCTGTTCGTCCCCATCTTGTGCGATGCCATTCGTGCGGGCGGCATCGACGTGCGATGTTCAACAAAGGAATTCTGGGAATCGGACAAGACTTATGACATCATCCACTTCCAATGGCCGGAAGAAGTGGTGGGCTGGACGTGCGACGACCCCGGCATCATCCGCCGGCTCGAAGAACGGATTCGCTTCTTTCGCTCGCAAGGCGCACATTTCGTCTATACACGCCACAATGTACGGCCGCATGATGCCAATGAGGTTATCAGCCGGGCGTATGACATCATCGAATCGCAAAGCGATGTCGTGGTGCATATGGGGCGGTTCAGCCGCGACGAATTTGCCGCCAGGTATCCCGGCAGCCGGAATGTCGTGATTCCACATCACATTTATCAATATACCTATCAGGAGAATATCAGCGTAGAGCGTGCACGCCAATACCTGCGGCTTCCGCAGGAAGCGTTCGTTGTCACTTGTATCGGGAAATTCCGCAACCGCGAAGAAAGACGCATGACACTGGATGCATTCCGCGCCTGGGACGAGCCGCGCAAATTACTGTCAGCACCACGTTTCCACCCTTTTTCCCGACACGACAGCTACGGGCGGAACTTTCTGAAACGATGGGCGTCAAGAGCCGGATATTATCTGCTGATGCCGCTACTCAACCGTGCGCTGAAGCTGAAAGCCGGTGCCGGTGACGAACGGATAGACGACTGTGACCTGCCTTATTACATTGCCGCCTCGGACGTGCTGCTGATTCAGCAAAAGGACATATTGAATTCGGCCGACGTGCCTCTCGCGTTCCTCTTCCGTAAAGTCATTATCGGGCCCGATTGCGGAAATATCGGCGGGTTGTTGAAAAGTACAGGGAATCCTACTTTCCACCCCGGCAGGAAAGAAGACATCATATGGGCACTGGAAGAAGGCAGGCGCCTGTCCGTCCGGGGAAAAGGAGAAATGAACTATGCGTATGCCATGGAAAACATGTGTGTAAGCAAAGTGGGTAAACAATATGCCGCACTCTACAAAGAGCTGGCAAACAGGGCATGATACGGGAAAGTATCCGTCAGCGCCATAAAAATTACAGAAAGCATGGAAAACAAGAATATAAAAGTCAGCGTTGTCATCCCTGTTTACAATACTGAAAAATATGTCCGGGAAGCGGTGGAAAGCATTATGTGCCAAAGCCTGAAAGAGTTGGAAATCATCATTATCAACGACGGGTCTACCGACGGAAGTCTCCATATAGCAGAAGAACTGAAAAGCGCGGACAACCGTATCAAAATATACTCGCAGGCAAACCAGGGACTATCAATGGCACGCAATGCCGGTATCTTACATGCTCACGGTACATATATTTATTTCATGGACAGTGACGACCTGTTGGAAAAAGACGCCATGCAACTGTGCTACCGCAAATGTGAGGAAGAAAAGCTTGATTTCGTTTTCTTCGACGCGCAAAGTTTTTTTGACGGCAACCTGAAGAATGCTCCTTCACTAAGTTACAATCGCACGGACAAACTGGAAGATAGAACCTATACCGGGGATGAAGCGCTCAAGACACAGTTGGAAAACCGGGAATATACCCCTTCGGCGTGCCTGAACTTTATCCGCCGGAGTTTTCTAGAGAAAAACGGGTTGCGGTTTTATCCCGGCATCGTGCACGAAGACCAACTGTTCACCACCCTGCTTTACCTGCAAGCCGGAAAAACCGCCTGCATCAAGCGGACATTTTTCCAACGGCGCATGAGAGAAAACTCTATCATGACAGGCAAGTTCACCAACCGGAACATCGAGGGATATCTTACCGTCACGCGGGAGATACTCGATTTCAAAAAGCGGACAGTGGAACGCAAAAACGGAGCAATCATCGACCTGTATCTCTCGCAGATGCTCGATGCCGCCATGTGGCAGGCACATACGCTCAGATTGCCGGAACGGCTCAGACTGGCATGGCTATGCCTGCACAAGTACCGGAAATATGTGTCGGCAAGGACAATAGGGACGCTATTATTCAAGTCACTGCTTACTAACCGTTAATAACAACAATCTTAAATAATGAGTTAAAACAATAACCATTAACAATGAGTTAAGAATAACAACTATCAACAATGACAAACAATATCAAAGGACAACTCTTCTCCGGAGTATTTTACACCGCACTCGCCAAGTACAGCGGCGTCATCATCTCGCTTGTGGTGGCAGGCGTACTGGCACGCCTGCTCTCGCCGGACGACTTCGGAGTGGTGGCCATCGCTTCCGTGATTATCGCTTTTTTCAACCTTTTCACCGACATGGGGGTGTCTCCTGCCATCGTGCAGCATAAGTCGCTGACCAAAGAGGAACTGTCGGACATCTTCTCGTTCACGGTGTGGACGGGCATCGGTATCAGTGTGCTGTTCTTTGCCGCGTCATGGCTCATCGCCGACTATTACGGGAGCGAAATCCTGCGCACGCTGTGCCAACTGCTCTCCGTCAACCTGCTTTTCGCTTCCGCCACCATCGTGCCCGGAGCGCTGTTCTACCGCAACAAGGAGTTCAAGTTTATCGCCATCCGCAGCTTCGTCATACAACTGTCCGGCGGTGCAGCAGCCGTGACCGCAGCCCTCTGCGGGGCGGGACTGTATGCACTGATTATCAACCCGATACTTTCCAGCGTCCTGATATTCGCCATCTCCTACCAACGTTATCCGCAGCGGTTGCGCTTCACGTTGGGACTGACGCCGCTACGGAAGATTTTCTCCTACTCCGCCTACCAGTTCCTGTTCAACGTCATCAATTATTTCAGCCGCAATCTGGACAAACTGCTGATTGGCAAATACATGGGTATGTCCCCCCTCGGATATTACGAAAAATCCTACCGCCTGATGATGCTTCCCCTGCAAAACATCACGCAAGTCATCACGCCCGTGATGCACCCCATTTTCAGCGATTTCCAGAACGACAAAGGAAAACTGGCCGGCTCTTACGAACGCATTGTCCGCTTCCTTGCGTTCATCGGCCTGCCGCTCAGCGTGTTGCTTTTCTTTACGGCGGAAGAAGTGACGCTGATTATCTTCGGCGACCAATGGCTGCCGTCCGTACCCGTATTCCGGATACTGGCGCTTTCGGTCGGGATACAGATTATCCTTTCCTCGTCCGGCTCCATCTTTCAGGCGGCAGGCGACACACGCAGCCTGTTCGTCTGCGGCGTGTTCTCGTCCACTCTCAACGTAGCGGGGATACTGCTCGGAATCTTCCATTTCGGCACACTGACAGCGGTAGCCGCCTGCATCGTGGTGACGTTCACCATCAATTTCGCGCAGTGCTACTGGCAGATGTACCGGGTGACTTTCCGGCAGAGCGCGTGGCCGTTCATACGTCAGCTTATTTCGCCGCTCGTAGTCAGCCTGCTGATGGCGGCGGCACTCGTCCCCATGCAATGGGCGATGGAAGGTATGAACATATTTTTTACAATTATAGCCAAAAGTATCGTTAGTTTTATTATCTTTGGCATTTATATACAGATGACACGCGAGTACGATATTATCGGAAAGGTGCGGTCGCTGACAAAAAAGTCTATATAACTATGAATATACGGAACATTTTTATAACCATACGCTATAAGATAAGATATGGCAGCACGGTAGAGTGGTACAATTTCTGGTATCTGGCGTTAAGGAAAAAACATGGAATTGTACCGCAAGTGGCATCTATCGGCGATACAATCCGTAAAATCATAGACGACCGCTGTTCTGTCAGCCGCCTGGGCGATGGAGAAATCCTGCTGACCAGACCGGACAAGAAACTCAAGTTCCAGACGGGGAACCCGCTACTGGCACAGAGATTGGTGGAGATACTGGCAAGCAATGAGGAAGGGCATATCGTCTGTATTCCAGATACATTCAGCAATCTTTACCGCTATATAAGGAAGAGCCGGCGGTTTTGGCGGACACATTTCTTTATTTACGGTTCGTGGTGGGACAGGTTGCTCGTGCCCGGACGGAAGTATTATAACGCATTCGTCACGCGTCCCTACATGGATTTCGCTGACAAGGAGAATGCCGGCCGGTGGTTTCACGACATGAAGCAAATCTGGGACGACCGGAATGTCGTTTTTATCGAAGGGGAGAAAAGCCGTCTCGGTGTAGGCAACGACCTCTTTGACAATGCCCGGAGTATCCGGCGTATCCTCTGCCCGTCCCGGAACGCGTTCGACCGCATAGACGACATAAGGCAGGAAGCCTGCAAGCAGGATAAGGACGTGCTGTTCCTGATTGCCCTCGGCCCCACTGCCACGGTGCTTGCCTACGACTTGCACAAAGCCGGATACCAGGCGATAGACGCAGGACACATGGACGTGGAATATGAATGGTGGCGGATGGGGACACGGAAGAAAGTGAAACTGGCACGAAAATATGTAAACGAGACTGCCATCGGCAGCGAAGTGTCCGACGCCGGCGACGAATACCGGGAACAAATCATTGCCCGAATCGTTTGAATCAGAGAGTAAAAAAGCAAAATAAACAATCTATTGAATACAGAGAAAAGAACGAATGAAAGCCTTATTCATCATATTTCACGGCTTTAACGAAGCCAACGGAATCAGCAAAAAGATTCATTATCAAGTGAAAGCCCTCAAAGAATGCGGAGTGGACGTACACTTGTGCCATTACAACGTCACCCCCTACGGCGAACGCCGCTGGATGGTGGACGATGAAGTGATTGCTGATTTCGGCAAGGGATTCACCGCCAAATTATGGAAACGGGTTTACTACTCCCCCATCATCGAATATGCACGCCGCGAGGGAATCGGACTGGTGTATATCCGCTCTTATCATAATGCCAACCCTTTCACGCTGCGGCTGGCGAAACGACTGAAGCGTACCGGCGCAAAGGTAGTCATGGAAATTCCGACTTACCCTTACGACCAGGAATACGTCACCCGGTCGATGAAACTGGGACTGGCCGTCGACCGCTTTTTCCGTCGGAGCCTGGCGAAGAGACTGGACGGCATCGTCACTTTTTCCAATGCGGAGACTATCTTCGGCGGACGCACGATACGTATATCCAACGGGATAGATTTTGATGACATCCCGATGAAGCGGCACTGCAACGACACTTCACACGAGCTGCACCTTATCGGCGTGGCCGAGGTGCATTACTGGCACGGATTCGACCGCCTCGTGCGCGGACTGGCGGAGTATTACCGGACGAATCCCGAATATAAGGTTTATTTCCATATCGTAGGACCGCTGACCGGTGAACGGGAACGTGCGGAAATCCTGCCGGTCATTCAGGAGAACCATTTGGAAGAGTATGTCCGCATACACGGGCCTTTGCACGGCGAAGAGCTGGACACACTGTTCGAACAGACGGATTTCGCCATCGGCAGCCTGGGACGCCACCGAAGCGGAATCACCTACATCAAGACGCTGAAAAACCGTGAATACGCTGCGCGCGGATTTGCCTTCACTTACTCGGAGACGGACGAGGACTTCGAACGGATGCCGTATGTGTGGAAAACGCCACCGGACGAATCGCCCGTGGATATCGGGAAACTGATTGATTTCCAACGGAATCAAGCTATGACTCCCGCGGAAATCCGTGAATCCGTCCGCCCGCTCTCATGGAAAGCGCAAATGCAAAAGGTCATCGACAAAGTGGGTGTCTCCATATAGGGCAGGTATTTTTTAGTAATTATAGAACAAACAATATATTGATAGAACAATGAAAATAGCTTATTGTATCCCTGCACTCTACTATCCCAGCGGCATGGAACGGGTGCTGACACTGAAAGCGAATTATTTTGCCGAAGTGTTCGGTTACGAAATACATATCATCATGACGGAAGGCAAAGACCGGAAGCCATATTATGACCTGCACCCGTCCATCATCCTTCACCAGCTTGACATCGACTACGACCAACTGAACGGAATGCCGCTTTACAAAAGGCTTCCGAAATATATCGTCAAGCAAGGGCTTTTCAAGAGGAAACTGAACGAATGCCTGCATCAGATCAAGCCGGACATCACCATCTCCCTGCTCCGCCGCGACATCAACTTTATCAACAGCATGACGGACGGCAGCGTGAAACTGGGCGAGATACATTTCAACAAGTCCAATTACAGGGATTTCAGCAACAGCCGCCTGCCCGCCTTCATGCGGGCTATCGCAAGGCGGTACTGGAGAGCGCAATTGTACCGCCAGCTCCGCCAACTGGAACGTTTCATCGTGCTGAGCCACGAGGACGCGCGCGAATGGACGGAACTGTCGAACGTGGAAGTGATTCACAACCCGCTTCCTTTCTTTCCGGACAAGGTTTCCGACGGGAACAGCAAACAGGTGATTGCCGTCGGGCGTTACGTCCCGCAGAAAGGGTTCGACCGGCTGATTCCCGCCTGGCAAATCGTAGCCCGGAAGCACCCGGACTGGGTGTTGCGCATCTACGGGGACGGGATGCGCGAACAGCTTCAGCAGCAGATTGACTCGCTGGGAATCACGGATAGCTGTATCCTCGAACCTACCGTGCCGGACATTGTCAACAAATATTGCGAGAGTTCCATATTCGCCCTGTCGTCCCGCTTCGAAGGGTTCGGAATGGTCATCATCGAAGCGATGGCATGCGGCGTGCCGCCCGTCTCGTTCACGTGTCCTTGCGGGCCGAGGGATATTATCGACGACGGAAAGGACGGCTTGCTGGTGGAAGACGGAAATATAGAAGAACTGGCCGGGAAGATTTCGTATCTGATCGAGCATGAGGATATACGCAAAGAGATGGGACGGCAAGGACGAATCGACGTCCGGCGGTTCCGGATAGAAAATATAGCCGGGCAATGGAAACGACTGTTCGAGAGTCTTGTCCCGGCATCTGATAACAAATAAAGCATCCAATGTCTATGAAATGGTATTCCAAGTATTTACAGGTATACGAAAAACCTTTTGCGGAAGCCCCGCAGTCCGTTATCGAAGAGGTGCGCCGCAATCTCGCAGGATTGCAGAGCAAGGAACCGCTCGTCACGGTGTCCCTCATCGGATACAATGAAGAAAAGCATCTGCTTGCCTGCCTTTGGTCGCTGAGCGAGATGCAGTGTAAATATCCCGTAGAAATCATCGGTGTGGATAACGAATCGAAAGACCGTACGGCGGAAATCTATGAGGCATGCGGAGTGCCTTATTTCACGGAAACACGGCATAGTTGCGGCTTTGCCCGTCTCTGCGGATTAAATCATGCGCGGGGCAAATATCATATTAATATTGATTCTGACACCATGTATCCGCCGGGGTATGTCGAAACGATGGTGGATGCGCTTGAAAAGCCCGGTGTAGTAGCTGTCAGCTCACTGTGGAGCTACATTCCGGACAAGGAGCATCCCTGGCTGGGACTGAAATTCTATGAAGCTACGCGCGACCTGCATTTATGGTTACAATCTTTTAAACGTCCTGAACTTAGTGTACGCGGGCTCGTGTTTGCCTACCGCACGGACTTTGCACGAGAAACGGGGATTCGCACGGATATTATCCGGGGCGAGGACGGGTATCTGGCTCTGCAACTGAAGGCGTACGGGAAAATCGCTTTTGTACGCAAAAGACGGGCAAGGGCTGTGACCGGATATGGCACTGTGGGGGCTGACGGTTCGTTGTTCGATAGTTTCAGGGTGCGTGTCGTCAGCAGGCTGAAAGGTATCGGCGGGCTTTTCACGAAAAAGAAGGAGTATAAGGATGAGGACAGTAATCTTGTAGAAAAGAAGAAATAGAAAGATGAATTATTGAAACGAATTGAATAATATCCATTTAAACAAATAATACGACCATGAACGATACCCTTACTCTTTGGCTTGAAATTATATTTTGGTTTGCCCTGTTCATCGTGTTCTATACGTATCTGGGCTACGGGATTGTGCTGTATATTCTGGTCAAGCTGAAGGAGCTTTTCGTGAAGCCGGTGAGGCGCTCGCTGCCATCGGTGGAAGAGGAACTGCCGGAAGTGACGCTCTTCATCACTGCCTTCAACGAGGAAGATGTGGTGGACGAGAAGATGGAGAACAGTCTTGAGCTCGATTATCCGGCGGACAAGCTGCATATCGTCTGGGTGACGGACGGCAGCAATGACGGTACGAATGAGCGTTTGCAGACTCGCTGGGCAGGAAAGGCGACGGTGCATTTCCAACCGTTGCGACAGGGAAAGACGGCAGCAATGACGCGGGGAATGACGCTTGTGGATACGCCGCTCGTAGTCTTTACGGATGCCAATACGATGGTGAACCGCGAAGCGATACGGGAGATTGTGCTCGCTTTTCAGAATCCGAAAGTGGGTTGCGTAGCGGGCGAGAAACGGATTGCCGTGCAGACGAAGGACGGGGCGGCTGCCGGTGGCGAAGGGATTTACTGGAAGTATGAGTCGACGTTGAAGGCGTTGGATGCACGGTTGTACTCGGCTGTGGGAGCTGCGGGAGAATTGTTTGCCGTACGCCGGGAGTTGTTCGAGGCGATGGAGCCGGACACGTTGCTGGATGATTTTATTCTTTCGTTGAGGATTACGATGAAGGGATACACGATTGCTTATTGCACCAATGCGTATGCCATCGAAAGCGGGTCGGCGGATATGCGGGAAGAGGAAAAGAGGAAGGTGCGCATTGCTGCGGGCGGGTTGCAGTCTATCTGGCGGTTGCGCCCGTTGCTGAATCCTTTCAGGTACGGGGTGTTGAGCTTTCAATATACGTCGCACCGGGTGTTGCGGTGGTCGGTCACACCGTTTCTGCTGTTCGCACTGCTCCCGCTCAATGTGGCGATTTTATTACTGGGCGGTTCAACGGTATTTTATGGGGTGTTGCTCGGGTTGCAGGTTCTCTTCTATATTTTAGGGTATTGGGGGTATTATCTGTCTACCAAGCAGATAAAGAACAAGTTGCTTTTTATTCCGTATTATTTCCTTTTCATGAATGTCAATGTGTTGAAAGGGATACGGTATCTGAGAAAGAAGAAAGGCAGCGGGGCTTGGGAAAAGGCGAAGCGGGCGGAGAAGTAGAAACAAATCAAAAAAAGAAAACAGACATGGACAGAACATTACATGATGCAAGTAATGCACAGAGAATATTGGAACTGACAGCGGATACGATGCTATTAGTGGACAGGAATGGCGTCTGCGTGGACATCGCGCCCCAATGTGACACATGGTTTCTGCAGGAAGATGTACTTTTAGGGAAGAATATATTCAAACTTCTGCCGGAATATACACGGGAGAGGGTAATGCCAGTCTTCCGGGAAGTGCTTGAAGAGCAAAGAAGCATCAGCAAGAATTTCAAGCTGGTGCTGAAAGATGAGACGTATTATTTTAAATGTCTCATGTATCCTTATGACGACATGGTGCTCTGCCAGTATCGGGACATCACACAAAGAAGTAACGTAAAACGCAAACTGGAGCATACGAACCGCACGCTGCGGGAGATTCAGAAAGTGGCGCAAATCGGGCAATGGACGTATAATACGAATGAGAATGTCTTTCATTATCAAGGTTACACGGGTGTGCTGGCGAAAGAAGAAGTGCAGCATATCTCGTTTGACAAGTACAAGGAGCTGATTGTGAAAGAAGACCAGCATATGTTTGTGGAATGGTGCAACAGGAACCTGAAGGATTTCTACACGGAAAGTATCAGTTACCGTATCCGCCTGGACGGGAAGATTTTTTATATGACTATCCAGACATATCTGCGCGAACAACTGCCGGACGGCAGCCTGAATCTTGAGGGATATATACAGAATATTACGGATATACAGCTCCGGAGAAATGACATAAATACACTGACTCATGCCATCAACAACGCGAAAGAGAGTATCTTTGCCGCAAAACCCGACGGCACGATTATCTTTGCCAACCGTCGCTTCCTTCACAATCACGGCATCGCGGAGAACAAGGACATCAGTCAGTTGAAAATATACAACATCGCCGCAGACTTACCTACGCAAGAGGCGTGGCACACCCGCTGCAAAGACATTACGGATGGCGGTGAGAGCAATTTTATCGCGCATCATCCGTCGAAAATCAACAAGGACATATTGGCGTATGAATGTACGATGTACAAGGTCACCAATGATTCGGGAGAAGATAGTTACTGGTCGTTCGCGCACGATATCTCGGAACGGATGAGGTATGAGGCTCAAATCAAGCGCCTTAACCTGATTATGGATACCACTATTAATAATCTTCCCGCAGGGATTGTAGTGAAGGAAATTAATAATGATTTCCGGTATATCTACCGGAATCGTGAATCGTACAACCGGGATGTCTTCAACGATTCCTCTATCGGAATGAATGACTTCGACTATTATCCGTTCATCGTGGCAGAGAAGAAGCGGCAGGAAGATATTCAGGTGGCCAGTACCGGAAAAGGGATGCACTGGACGGCGGAAGGCAAGGACAGGAACGGGAACCTGATTATCCTCGACAAACGAAAGATACGGGTGGACGGCGACGAACTCTCCTCTCCTATTATCGTCAGCATCGAATGGGATGTCACGGAACTGGAAATAATGAAGCGGGAACTCATGTCGTCCAAAGAGAAAGCGGAAAAGTCTGACAACCTGAAATCGGCTTTCCTCGCCAATATGAGCCATGAGATACGTACTCCGCTGAATGCGATTGTCGGCTTCTCGCATCTGATAGCCGAAAGTGACGACGCGGAAGAGAGAAAGACGTATTACGATATTGTAGATGCCAACAACGAACGGCTTCTGACACTGATTAACGAGATTCTCGACTTGTCGAAGATTGAATCGGGGACTATCGAGTTTTCTTACGGGCCTGTCAACCTGCATCATTTGTGCAGGGAAGTGCATGATGCGCATATCTTCCGTACTCCGCAGGGAGTGAACCTAGTTTACGAGCCTTCGGACGAGAGCCTGATGATTGAAACGGATAAGAACCGGGTGTTCCAGGTGATCTCGAACCTGATAGGAAATTCGGTGAAATTCACGAAAGAAGGGAGTATCAGTTATGGGTATCAACTGGTGGATAATCAGATTGTTTTCCATGTGACGGATACCGGTACGGGCATTGAACCGGAAAAGGTGGGACGGGTATTTGAACGTTTCGCCAAACTGAATCAGCATGCGCAGGGTACGGGATTGGGATTGTCTATCTGTAAGTCAATCGTCGAACGGCTCGGCGGGCAGATTTCTGTCAGTTCGGAGTATGGAGCGGGAACAACGTTTACGTTTACTTTGCCGTACAAGGCTACAAGGGTCGGGGAAAAGGATTTGCCTGCGGATGTTGAAGCGGAAAAAGATGGGGATAATGTTAAATCAGCCTGTATTTTGGTGGCAGAAGACACGGACAGTAATTTCGACTTATTGGAAGCTATTCTTGGTAAAAAGCATCGTCTTGTCCGTGCGCATGATGGTATGGAAGCGGTCACGATGTATGATGAAGTGAAACCGGATCTTATTCTGATGGATATAAAGATGCCGAATCTGGACGGGTTGGAAGCTACGAAAATCATTCGCGAACTGTCTGCGACGGTTCCTATTATTGCTCAAAGTGCTTTTGCTTATGAACAGGATCAGAAAGCGGCACAAGAAGCGGGATGTAATGATTTTATAGCTAAACCGATAGCGCATAACAAGTTAAAGGCGGTGATAAAGAAATGGTTGCCACTTCCGTAAGTGTGTATGAAGCATAGTTATACAATGTGATACATGGATATACAACACGTTGCTTAGATTATAGTAAATAACTTATTTAATTAGATGAAAGCCTTTTACAGACTATTTTACTACATATCTATCCTGCTGACCGGTGTCTTGGCAGGTATAACAATAGTCGGTGCCTTTACAGGCAGCGCTACACCGGATAGTTTTAAATTGATGCCTTTCATCGGTTTAGGTTTGCCCATTCTTCTGTTGGCTAACCTTGCCACTGCCATTTATTGGACTGTCCGCTGGCGCTTTTGGGTTTTCATCCCTTTGATTGCTATATTCTGTAATTGGGGGTATATCAGTTGTGTTCTCCAGTTCCCTCTTTTCAGTCCGGCTTCGAAACCAACGGTCAAAATCGGTGGATATACTCCGGGAGTTTTAACCATAGCTACTTACAACGTCGATGCTTTCAATCACGAACATACCGGATATTCATGCAAGGAAATCGCTTCTTACATGAAGAATCAGAAAGCGGATATTCTTTGTTTCCAGGAGTTTGGTATCAATGATGAATTTGGGATTGACAGTCTTTGCGTGGCTCTCGCCAATTGGCCTTATCACTATATCCCTTCATCTCCCGAAGGGATGAATCTCCTGCAACTGGCTGTTTTCAGCCGTTACCCCATCAAAGAGGAAAATCTTATTATCTATCCTGATTCCAAGAATTGTAGTCTTTGGTGCGATATTGAAATCAATGGAAAAGTGCTCCGTCTATTCAATAATCACCTCCAAACAACGGAAGTGACCCAAAACAAACGTAAACTGGAAAAGGAACTCCGCAAGGATGATACGCAACGGGCAGAACGTGCAGCACTTACTCTTATGGACGGATTGCACGAGAATTTTCAGAAGCGTGCCGTACAGGCTAATCTTCTCAATCAACTGATTACCGCTTCCCCCTATCCTACTCTGGTTTGCGGTGACTTCAACTCCCTGCCTTCGTCTTATGTGTATCATACTGTGAAAGGTGACAAATTGCAGGATGGATTCAAGACAAGCGGGCACGGGTATATGTACACTTTCAAGTATTTCAAACATCTGTTGAGAATCGACTTTATCCTACATTCTCCGGAATTGAAGAGTATGGATTATTTTTCACCGGATTTGAGTTATAGTGACCATAATCCGGTGGTGATGAGGGTGAAGATGTAGGATTTCAGGATTGAATTGGGTATTGATACAAATAAAAAGAGACTGCCTCGCATTGAAGACAGTCTCTTTTTATTATTTACTTATATTTATTCTTATTCTCCTACATAAATATTATCAAGTTGTACAGTAGATGTTTCATTCTTAGACTTATCTCCCAAGTAACGGAAAGCAATATAGACTTGCTGTCCTACATACTCTGTCATCGCATAAGAACCTACATTCACAGATGTTCCATATTTACCTATCACCTGAGGCAAATTAAAGTTTTCAGTTACTTCTTTCCAAGTCCCTTCCGGGTCGGCAGTCACATCTTCTTTATTTCCAGAGAATGAAGAAGATATATATACATGTAAAGCATCATGCGTCCAATGCCCTGAAGTCATATCAAACGTCAAGATATAATTACTCTTGATTTCCAATGCCGGAGTGATCAGCCATGAATCAACAGCACCATCATTAACACCATATGCAGTACATTCCGTATAATTATTATCTTTATACGATTTATCATACCAAGCTTGTTTATCTAATGCAACATTCAACCATCCTTCAAGCATTGTCGGATCTTTAGCCGTAATCTTACGTCCATCTTCATCAAATGTTTGATTTAAGGCAGCTTTAGGGACAGTACGTTTGTATACCCAAGCAGAACCGTCATATTCATATTCATCAGTCATTTCTACTACATCAGAAGTAGAAGTCCAACCAGCAGTAGATTTCTGTAATTCAATAGCCATAAATTTATCTTCAGCTAGTTTGAAGCCTACAGCTTTAATTGTTCCTGATTGAGCATATGGATATTTCAATCCCAAATATGCAGAAATATAAGATTGAGCAGAAGATGCAGTCAGTTTGGTTACCCCCATGGCATCATAATCTTGTGGTTGCAGGAGCAGAATATCCGTATATTCTTCCCACTTAGCACTTTCTTCACTATATTGATAGAAAGCAGAAACTGGATATGAATCCGCTATTTTCATTTCACCATACTTGATAGCTACATTATCAATGCGTATTGTCGATGTAGCATTAGCCTCGGCAGTATTATCACCGTCATATTTAAATGCCAAATATATTTTCTTTCCTACATAGGGCTCCATTACAAATTCACCGGCAGGAGTTAAGTCTCCTGTATTATCCGGAGAGGTCGCAATCCTAAAGTTACTAGTAATATCACTCCAATTGGCAGCTTCTACATCAGCTTTTGTAAATCCGGCAAGATCTTCTGATAACCATACTGTCAAACGACCACCTGTTTCTAAATAATTAGCATACAAAGCATCAAAAGTCAATTTCAGATTAGCATCTGATATGTCTATTTTCTGTTCACTAATCAAATAGGTTTCAACAGGACCTGCTGCTGTTTTATTATAAGCAGAAGCCTGCAAATAATGATTACCGCCAAAACTAGTAACTCTCCAGTTATTGGTATTCGCGCTTTCCGCCGAAATAACTACTGTTTTCCAACTATCCAACGAATTGGATTCCAGATTATCCGAAAAAGCTAGTACTCCGTCAAATGCACCATCACTATCGGCTTGATTATAATTTACCACTGCCAGCTGCTTATCTACAGGAGCCGTAAATTCTTCCTTTAAGAAACCTGGTACATATTGAGTTGCTTTCTTTGTCGGAGAAAAATAAGTGAATGGCAAATCTTCCCACACAGCTTTGTAATCATCAGCTGTCACTGTATAAGCCGTAGCAGCAGAAACTGCCGAAACATATTCGGGAACTGAAGGCGCAAACTTATAAGTTATCATTGCTGACGAACCTTTATCACACGTATAATATTTTTTCTGCAACCATTCCGGCAGTGTTTCTTTAGCCGGATTATCGGCCGTAAAAGCAGCACCTAAATAAGTGTCTGCATATTTAGCCACATTTGTAAGAGTTTCTCCTTTTACATCCAACCCCGGAAAATCCGGTTCATGGTCACAAGATGTCCAAAGCGCCATTCCGGCAATAAACATGCCTGTATATAATATATTTCTTTTCATATGATACTATCCTTTTAAAATTTAACTTTTAAAACCTAACTTTTAATCCCATATTCCATGTACGTCCAAATCCATAGAATACCGTAGCATCTTCCCAGCCATGTCCACCAGTCTTCGCACCATTGTCCAAAGCCCTCATCACATAGTTATCATTGAAAAGATTGAAGCAGTTAGCTGTCCATGTAGCATCCAAATTAGCTATCTTGAAACGATAGCTGACGTTAGCATCGAATACATAAGCTGAAGGCATACGCCAAGGTTGAACAAGGTCAACTACCGGATTGTCTTTTGTTGCCTTGATGGCCTGAGAAGCAATATCATAATCAGCATAGTTACGCCCTGTGAAGTTACCACTCATTCCGATGCGGAGCCCTTTCATCACTTGATAAGTAATACCCAAAGCTGCTGTTGTCTGTGCAGAGTTAGCTACTTTTATGTCTTTCATATTAGTATAATAAATAGCTTGCTCGGGTGAGCCTACAGGGACAACATTGTTGTTGTAATCCAGGGCTTGTCCATTACGGTCATATACCCGGCCTGCAACACCATCTTTTGCCCATTTCCAATCACCAATAGAGAACATACCGGTTACTGTCAAATCTCTTATCGGACGACAAGTGAATTCCAACTCAATACCCTGATGCAATGCATTCACACCATTCATAATCAAATAGGGACTTTCTTGCGCACTGGTCAAGGTCTTTTGGATAGAACGGTCATTCCATGTTGTACGATACAAGTTTAACTTCACATTCCACATGGATGATACATAACCATATCCTAACTCATAGGAAAGTACTTTCTCATTACGGGAATCGGGATTGACAACATTACTACTTTGGGAATTCAAGAATACACCACCCGAGAAAAAGGGAGTACGGGAGAAATAACCAATGTTAGCAAATACATTATGATGTTCTGTAAGGTTATAGTTAGCACCACCCTTTACACCAAAACCAAATTTTCTCTCGATACTTGATTTCTCATCTTTCACATAAAAATGTCCATAACGCTGATTTGTTGCAATATTAGCATTTCCTGAAATGACTGCCGAAAGTTTATCATTTGAATATTCCAACTGACCAAATACACCATATTGACCAATGAAACTATCAAAATCACGATAAACGACATCACCGATATACAATCGTTCGTTCTGCCAGGCAACATTATCTTTCATATACCCGACTTTAGCACGGTCTGTATCAATCACATACTCTCCGCCCATCAAATCCACTACTTTAGCTTTGTGCATACCTTTATAATAACGAAGGTCAACACCAGCCTGCAAATCTAAGTTCTTAGTCAGTTTTGTACTATATGTAGATAGCAAACCTACCCAAATATGATTGTTCATATTCTTTGCCAATGCCGCCAGACTACCGTTAGCGGCTTCTGCATTATCACGTTTCAATGCGCCATAGTCAAATGTTCCGTCGTCACGTCTATATGTAGTATTGGGGACACCATTGGAAGCTCCATAGAAAGCAGAATAGTTAGAACCGACACCACGATAACCATAACCACTACCAATGGACATGTATAAGGAAGAAGATAAACTGGACTTATGGTCAATAGCCCAAATATGATTCAATGAAATCTGCGGTTTGTGATAATAGTTGTAGTTTGTTCCGTGATATTCTCTACCTGCATCATCAAAGCCATAAGTTGCATTATAGCGATATCCTGCACCAATACCTACATGTTTCTGTCTTTGCCATTCTTCGATAGTCAACTTATCATAACGTTTGTAATGACTTTGGGGAGCTCCTGTAGCAACCAATGATAAAGAGTGATTGTCACCGATTCTTTTTGCAATATTCACATACCATGAATAAGATTCTCCTTCAGTACCATATACATATCCGTCACCCCATTTCTTTGAACCTAAAATAGAGAAAGCCCAACCATTCTTCGTCATGCCGGAAGATACACTGAAAAGAATTTTGTTTTCTCCACTATTACCCATGTTATAAGAAAGAGCACCGCCTGTTTTCGTTTCCAAAGCGCTAGTCAAAATATTGATTGAACCACCAACAGAGGGAGAAGATAGTTTTGAAGCTCCAATACCTCTCTGTATCTGAATGGAACGGGATACATCGGAAAGACCAGCCCAGTTGGACCAATATATACCCCCCCACTCCATATCATTCATCGGAACACCATTGATCATTACTGCTGTATTGGCCGAGCCAAAACCGCGTACCATAATCTCGGAGTCTCCATAACCACCACCTTCTTTAGAGGTATATACACTAGGCGTTGACTTCAATAGTTCCGGAAACTCCTGGTTTCCCAATCTTTCCTCAATAAAAGTAGGTTCGAGAGTAGAAACTGCTATCGGAGTCTTACGTGCAACTGCCACAGACGAAGTTATAGTAACGTCTTTCAGCATCACTGCATCAGCTTCCATACGGATAACTCCTAAATTAACCGTTCCTTTTTGGCTTATTTTCTTCGTTACATCTTTGTACCCTAAATACTTGAAGACCAAAGTTGCATTATTCCCAACTTTTTGAACAAAATTACCATCAATATCGGTAACACTACCTTGAGAAGTCCCTTCTACAGTAACAGCTGCACCAATCAATGGCTCGCCGCTCTCTGCATCAACAACTTGCCCTTTTACTGTTGTCTGGGCAAAAGCCGAAGTCGCCGTGCAAACCATCAACACTGACACCAGTAGGAAATGAATTAGATGTTTTCTCATAAAATTCTCTTTGTTAATTAATGAAAATTGTTTATTAATCATTGTTTGATTCAGCAAAGATAATTAATATTATTTAGACCTACATTACATTTTTGCTACAAAATTTTAAGAGAGATAAACATTTTATTGCGTTACAAAACAAAAAAGGCTCTGCAGATTTTGCAAAGCCTTTTATTTTAATATAGAAAGTATTAAAATAACCTTCAATCTATTAGTAATTCCTAGTCAGTCATTAGCTTTCTATAACGAACACGCTTCGGTTCTTCATTTCCCAAACGCTTCAATTTATTTTCTTCGTATTCAGAATAAGAGCCTTCAAAGTAGAATACGTTGGAGTCTCCTTCGAAAGCAAGAATGTGTGTACAGATACGGTCGAGGAACCAACGGTCATGGGAAATGACTACCGCGCAACCTGCGAAGTCTTCCAAACCTTCTTCCAGTGCACGCAATGTATTTACGTCGATGTCATTGGTAGGTTCGTCGAGCAACAGTACGTTACCTTCTTCTTTCAGTGCCATCGCCAGGTGCAAGCGGTTTCTTTCACCACCGGAAAGGACGCCGCAGAGTTTTTCCTGATCGCCGCCGGAGAAGTTGAAACGGGAAAGGTAGGCACGGGCATTTACATCGCGTCCACCCATACGAATCAATTCATTACCGCCGGAGATGACTTGATAAACGCTCTTGCTCGGGTCGATGTCACGGTGCTGCTGGTCTACATAAGCCACTTTTACAGTCTCTCCTACTTCAAATTCGCCTTTGTCTACTGTATCCAAGCCCATAATCAAACGGAATAAAGTAGTTTTTCCCGCACCGTTGGGGCCGATTACGCCGACGATGCCGTTAGGGGGAAGCATGAAGTTCAAGTCGTCAAAGAGCAGTTTGTCACCGTAGGCTTTGGCCACATGTTTGGCTTCAATTACTTTATTGCCCAGACGAGGGCCGTTCGGGATAAAGATTTCGAGTTTCTCTTCTTTCTCTTTTACGTCTTCATTCAGCAATTTGTCGTAAGAGTTAAGACGGGCTTTACCCTTTGCCTGACGGGCTTTTGGAGCCATGCGCACCCATTCGAGCTCGCGTTCCAACGTCTTGCGACGTTTGCTGACTGTTTTCTCTTCCATTTCCATACGTTTGGTTTTCTGTTCCAACCAGGATGAGTAGTTACCTTTCCAGGGGATACCTTCGCCACGGTCGAGTTCAAGAATCCATCCGGCAACGTGGTCGAGGAAGTAACGGTCGTGGGTGACGGCGATAACGGTTCCTTCGTATTGTTGCAAATGTTGTTCCAACCAGTCGATAGACTCTGCGTCCAAGTGGTTAGTAGGCTCATCAAGTAACAGGATGTCGGGTTTCTGCAACAGCAGACGGCAAAGGGCTACGCGGCGACGTTCACCACCGGAAAGATTTACGACCGGTTGGTCTTCGGGCGGGCAACGAAGGGCATCCATTGCACGTTCCAGTTTACTGTCGAGATTCCATGCGTCTGTTGCGTCGATAATATCCTGCAATTCGCCTTGACGGGTAAAGAGGGCATCCATTTTGTCCTGATCCTCATAGTATTCCGGCAAACCGAATTTCTGATTGATTTCTTCGTATTCTGTCAGTGCGTCAACAATAGGTTGCACACCTTCCATTACTACTTCTTTTACTGTTTTTGTGTTGTCCAGATGAGGTTCCTGTGCCAGGTAACCTACAGAGTATCCGGGTGAGAATACCACTTCCCCCTGATAGGATTTCTCCAAACCTGCGATAATCTTCAATAAAGTAGACTTACCAGAACCGTTCAAACCGATAATTCCGATTTTCGCTCCATAAAAGAATGACAGGTAAATGTCTTTCAGCACATTCTTATTCGGAGTGAATGCTTTGCTCACTCCAACCATTGAGAAGATAATTTTTTTATCGTCAGCAGCCATATATTAATAATGTATATTGTTGATAATGGCACAAAGATAAGAAAAATGTTTGAATTCCTTTGGAGTTATAAAAAAATGTTCTACCTTTGCACCCGCATTCGAAAGAAAGCACATAAGGATTGATTCAGTAGCTCAGCAGGTAGAGCACAACACTTTTAATGTTGGGGTCCTGGGTTCGAGCCCCAGCTGGATCACGAAAAGAAGATTAATCTCTTGATAATCAAGTATTATCAAGAGATTTTTATTTTATGCCAGAACAGATTGGCAAGGCAACTCAACAACAAAAGTACTACCTGCCCCCAGTTGGGAGTCTATCAATATCCGTCCGTTCATTTTATCAACAATAGATTTACAGATAGACAAACCCAACCCTGCGCCTTGGGCAAAAGAGTCTACTTTCTCAAATCTTTCAAATATTTTATCCTGCATATTCTGAGGAATACCACCGCCGGTATCGCGGACACCGATACGTACATAATGGGAAGCTACTTCATAGAACACTTCTATGTACCCAAAGGATGTATTCTTGAAAGCGTTCGAGAGAAAGTTATTCAAGACTTGTTTTATCCGTAACCTGTCCAAATCCACTAAAAAATCCTGCTCGGGATAGTTAGTCCGGAGTTCGACGCCGGAAGGTACTTGACAGGCATATTCCGCAACGCTCTCTTCAAGAAGCTCTGTCAAGTTAAACCAATTCGGATGCAACTCAAAATATCCGGATTCTATCTTGGCAAGATCGAGAACATCGTTTACCAGATTGAGCAGGAGTTCGTTGTTGTGGCTGATTAACGAATTATAAAGTTCTTTCTCCGCCACATCTTCGGTGTTCGCCAATAGGCTCGAAAAGCCGACAATAGCATTCAAAGGAGTACGAATCTCATGACTCATATTAGCCAGAAAAGCAGATTTCAGACGGTCGGACGCTTCGGCTTTATCGCGGGCCTTGACAAGTTTCTCTTCCGTTTCCTTCAGTTCGGTAATATCATAGTTGATACCGATTAACTCGATAATATTATCTTGCGGAGCGTATTTCTTGACTAGCAGGTTGACATGCGTCCACGTATATGCGCCATCCGCCCTAAGGACACGTATTTCACGATTGAATCTGGCAGTTGCATCTTTCCGCGCATTTTCCAAAAAACGAATCATTGATTCACGGTCGTCAGGATGCAAGTGCCGATAGATACCAAAGATTTCAGACAATGGCGTACCGTCCGTTTCACCCATATTCCTATACCAACTCTTTTGGGCATAGCCCTGCCTGTTCAAAATATTATAATGAACATAACCCACTTTAGCGTAATCACCGACCAGTTCGAAAAACTCTTCAAACTCCTGAATCTTATTATAAGCGACAGTGGTTTCTGTCTTGTCTGCATTAATCAGCAGATAACTTACCGGATTGCGAGCATCATCATACAGGGTAGTTACCTTTGTCACTAAATCAATCGTTCCTTCTTTCTTCGAATTCTGATAATACTGTCCTACTTTCGAGAAATCATAGCGGAAAGTAAAATCGGCATCTTCATTATTCCGCAGCCGTTCCTTCATCTCTTCCGGAAAGATAGGGTTATCGAATATATTGATACCCAAGATGTCTTCCTTCTTATCTACATAAAACATTTCGAGTTCCTTATCGTTCAGATCCATCAAGAATCCATCTTTATTGTATAGTTCGATACCTACGGGAAGATGCTTGAAAAATTTGCGCAAGAGCCGTTCGCTATATTGCAAAGCCTGATATGCCGATGCCATATCGGGAGCGTCCTGTATTTCGACTATGCCGTAAACTATTGTATTTCCTTCTTCGTCCGTTTCTTTAAAGCAAACTTTGCTCCGTACCCAAACAGCACCTTTCTTTGTATCAAGCAAGTATACGGATTCCGGTATTTGAAGAACACCTAAAGAATAAATTGCCGTGAGGTGTTGCTCCCCTTCCAATATACGTTTATCGAAGTCCTCGAAACTGATAATCCCCGTTTTGTCCAAACCTAAGAGTTCTGATATATGTTCAGAACATTCATAACTCGCAGTTGCTAAATTGGCCTTCCACCACCCCATGTTAGCGTGAGCCATCAACTTTGAGAAAAACTTACAATCTTTCTGTTTATTCATAACATCCACTACTCATTTTAACATAGTTAAGTGCACAAAGGTAGAGTTTCTATGGAATTGAGGTTTGCTAAAAGCCACATTTTTAGCATATTATAAGAAGATTATTCGTCCTTAAACTAAAAAATGCCCGATTGGAAAAGCTCTCTTCACGAGAGAATTCCAACCGGGCATATTGTAATTGCTGTATTTCTTATTACTTCTTCAAGGCCTGATAAACGGCTTTTGCCATTATTTCAGCTCCCGCTTCGTTCGGATGAATCTTGTCCGGGAAAAGCTGGGGCATTCCGTCCATTGCCGTATGAAGGTCGATAACTGGCAGGTTGTTTTTCTTGGCAACCTTCCTTATCATCGGAATGATTTCTTTTGAAATAATATCATCGTTGATATTGTCACCAGTCTGATAAGCTTTGGAAGGATAGCAGAGATAAATTTCAGGTTGGGCAGGCAGGGCTTTGAAAGCATCTACCATTGTTTGCAAGTCTTTTGTGAAGTCTGCTTTATACTTCCAGTTGAATGATTTACTGTCATTTGTGCCAAGTTTGATGACTACGATATTGGGATTGAAAGCCAGTGCATCCTGATAGGCTTTTTCGTTCATATAAGGATGGTCGCCCTTATTTAACAAGGTACGGGCGCTTACTCCGAAATTCTTTACCCAATAAGCATCGCCCATCATACGACTCAATACGGCAGGATAACTGTCGCGGTTACGATCCTTGATGCGGGCTCCGTAGGTAATACTGTTACCGATGCAGGCAACACGGATAGCATCTTTATGAGGGACTTTAAAACTACGTAGCCACGAAGTCAGTTCGTTCAACATCTCATTCTTATAAAGGAAACTTTCACGGATTCCCCAGCCATGTCCGCCGGAAGGATAGATATGTAGAACGGAAGGAACTTTGTGCTTGTTCAGGGCGAGGTAATAGTTCACTCCATTGGCGGGTGGAACAGCCTTGTCGTCGTCACTATAAACGATAAAGGCACGGGGTGTATCCTTCGTCACTTGCTTTTCATTGGAATATTCAGCTTCCAGTTCGGCGGACGCATCCTTACCCAAAAGGTTATTGTGAGAACCCATATGAGTATAAGATTTATCCATCGTAATCACCGGATAGAAAAGAATCTGGAAATTCGGACGAAGTTCGGGTTTAGCATGGGTAGCAATGGTCGATGCCAAGTGCCCACCGGCGGAAGACCCCATGATACCAATGTCATTCGGATTCAGATTCCATACATCCGCACTGTCACGAACTATCTTCATGGCAGCTTCGGCATCCGAAATTGGAAGCGTGCGGTCACCTTTCGGCAAGCGGTATTTTAGGACAATCAGTGCAATACCTTGTTTATTGAAATACGGTGCCCAGTCATAACCTTCGTGGTCAACAGCCAAGTGAGAATATCCGCCACCCGGGCAAGCTACAACGGCACGTCCCGTTGCCAGTTCCGGTGCAGGAAGGAATACACGAAGCGAAGGTTGTTCAATATCAAATGGTTTCGGAGCATTTTGGGCTACCACCCGGGAACCTGCCAACAAAAGAAGAAGCAGGAAGAAAATAGTAGAAAATTTCTGTTTCATAGTATCTATGTACTTTGATTAATGAATAATTAGACGTGCGAAGATAGTAATTTTGTGTATCTTTGCACCCCATTTTGATTATAAAAATTATATGCAAGGAATAAAGAATCTCACGCAAGGCCCTATCAACCGTCAACTGTTCAATCTGGCAATGCCTATCATGGCAACCTCATTCATTCAGATGGCATATAGTCTTACGGATATGGCTTGGGTGGGACGACTGGGAAGTGAAGCCGTAGCCGCCATCGGCTCTGTCGGAATTTTGACATGGATGTCCGGCTCCATCTCGCTATTAAATAAGGTAGGATCCGAAGTCAGTGTCGGACAGTCCATCGGCGCACAGAGCCAGGAAGACGCACGGAACTTCGCGTCCCACAATATTACAATTGCATTGGTTATTTCCGTATGTTGGGGAGCATTGCTTTTCGTTTTCGCAGAGCCTATCATACGTATCTATGAGCTTGAAGAACATATTACTGCCAATGCCGTCCAATACCTGCGGATTGTTTCGACCGGATTGCCGTTCGTATTCCTCTCCGCCGCCTTCACAGGGATTTATAATGCGGCAGGACGCAGTAAAGTTCCCTTCTTTATAAGCGGCACGGGATTGATACTGAACATCATCCTCGACCCTCTGTTTATATTCGGATTCAGACTGGGAACAAACGGCGCAGCTTATGCCACCTGGATTGCAGAAGCGAGTGTATTCCTTATCTTCGTCTATCAGTTGCGTCACAGAGATGCTTTGCTCGGCGGATTCCCCTTCTTCACCCGTCTGAAGAAAAAATACACACGGAGAATCTTAAAGCTGGGACTCCCCGTAGCTACTTTGAACACTCTATTTGCTTTCGTCAATATGTTCCTTTGCCGCACGGCTTCAGAACAGGGCGGACACATCGGCCTGATGACTTTCACCACCGGCGGACAGATAGAAGCCATCACCTGGAATACTTCTCAAGGGTTCTCCACCGCACTAAGTGCCTTTATCGCCCAAAACTATGCGGCCGGACGAATCGAACGGGTACTTAGAGCCTGGCACACAACCTTATGGATGACAGGAATTTTCGGAACATTCTGCACGTTGCTTTTCGTTTTCTTCGGAAATGAGGTCTTTTCCATTTTTGTCCCTGAACAAGCGGCTTACGAAGCCGGAGGTGTATTCCTGCGTATCGACGGATATTCGCAGCTCTTTATGATGCTCGAAATCACCATGCAGGGAGTATTTTATGGTATTGGACGTACAATACCGCCTGCTGTTATCAGTATCGTCTGCAACTATATGCGTATCCCGCTTGCCATCCTGTTTGTACGGATGGGCATGGGAGTAGAAGGCATTTGGTGGGCTGTCTGCGTCACTACGGTTGCCAAGGGACTGATTCTTTTAAGCTGGTTTGTCATCATCAAGAAAAAGTGTTTGGGCATCCCAACTGTGATTAAAGAATAGCTCCCAATTCTTTTTATTAACACACGAAAAGAATCGTCCGAGTTATTTTAACTTAAAAAGCACCCCTATGCCAAATAATATGTATCTTTGCGGTGTTATTCATAATACGATATGATTCGTATTAAACTATATTTTATAAACAATTAAAAAAACATCTACATTATGAACAAGATGAAATTTATGGTTCTCTTCATGAGTATTGCCATGATATTTGGTAGCTGTGGAAGTATGAACAACACTGGTAAAGGTGCTGCTATCGGTGGTGGTTCGGGCGCTGCGCTAGGTGCAATCCTGGGTGGTGTTATCGGTAAAGGTAAAGGTGCTGCAATCGGCGCTGCCATTGGTACGGCAGTAGGTGCGGGAACCGGCGCGCTTATCGGTAAGAAGATGGATAAGGCAGCAGCAGAAGCAAAACAAATTGAAGGCGCACAAGTAGAACAGATAACAGACAACAACGGATTGCAAGCCGTGAAAGTTACATTCGATTCAGGTATTCTTTTCACAACAGGCAATGCAACCTTGAGTGCTGCCGCCAAGTCTGCTTTGAGCAAATTTGCCAACAATGTGCTTAATCAAAACCGTGACATGGATGTATCTATTTATGGATATACCGACAATCAGGGGTGGAAGAACAGTACTGCCGAACAAAGTCGTCAGAAAAACCTGAACCTGTCACAGGAACGCGCACAGAGCGTATCCAGTTACCTGCTGAGTTGTGGCGTTTCTACCAATCAGATTAAAAGTGTACAAGGAATGGGCGAAAGCGACCCTGTTGCAAACAATGACACAGCAGCCGGTCGTGAGCAGAACCGTCGTGTAGAAGTTTACATGTACGCTAGCGAGCAAATGATTAGAGATGCACAAGCCGCTTCTCATTAAAAAATTACTGCGTTATACGCGCAACCTGCTGATATTCTTCTTTGCATCGACCTTACTGGTGGTCATTATTTACCGGTTCATGCCGGTTTATATCACACCGCTAATGGTTATCCGAAGCGTTCAGCAGATTTTTTCAGGAGATAAACCCACGTGGAAACACACGTGGGTTTCTTTTGATAAGATATCTCCCAGCCTGCCGATGGCAGTCATTGCTTCCGAAGACAACCGTTTTGCCGAGCACAACGGGTTCGATTTCGTAGAAATCAAGAAAGCGATGAAAGAGAATGAAACACGCAAACGGCAACGGGGTGCAAGCACCATCAGCCAACAGACAGCCAAGAATGTATTCTTATGGCCGCAGTCTTCGTGGGTACGGAAAGGATTTGAAGTCTATTTCACGTTCCTGATCGAAACATTCTGGTCAAAAGAGCGAATCATGGAAGTCTATCTCAACTCTATTGAAATGGGAAAAGGCATCTACGGTGCACAAGCTACCGCAGAAAATAAGTTCGGCACAACAGCCGCCAAATTAACGAAAGGCCAATGCGCGCTCATAGCCGCCACCCTTCCCAATCCGATACGGTTTAATTCGGCGAAACCTTCGCCATACATACTAAAACGACAAAATCAGATATTACGGTTGATGAATCTGGTTCCCAAGTTCCCGCCGGAAGAGAAAACTACAGAAAAGAAAAACAGCAAGAGTAAGAAAAAGAAGCGGTAGACAGATGCCGTGACTATTCACCTATATTCCTGCACATATAAATGTTGCATCAAAATTAAATGATAAATTAGGGATGTAGCGCCCCGGCAAGGTTTCTTGCGGATAGTCGGTAGTAATTTCAAATTTATTTGCATACAGACTAATAACTTTCTTTTTAGACAGAAGAACATAAGAACAAAAGATGAAACAGTAGTAGCTTAATGACTAGCAGAAATAATTATCCAAGCGCAGCCTTTATGTTCTTTTGTTCTTATGTCTAAATAAAATTCCCATTTATAAAACTAATCTATAAGCCAGTACAAAAAAGAAGGAGCAACGGGAATCTAATTCTCTTGCTCCTTTTATATCAGTAAGCTTGTTTGTATGCGTTATCCTCATTTATACGAAGTCCTTCAATTCTTGTTGTAAACGTTGGCGCGTGAAGAAAATACGGCTTTTCACCGTTCCTAATGGCAAACCTAGCTTCTCTGCGATTTCGCGGTATTTAAAACCGGATACGTGCATGGAAAAAGGCACTTTATACTCTTTGGGCAACGCGTTGACAATGCGGTGCATTTCCTTCAAGTCATAGGCACCTTCCGTGCTTTCGAATCCTGAATCTTGAGGCAGGTTCAAGTGATAATAATTATCGGTAGGGTCTACAAAAGTCTGATCGCGTACAATTTTCCGGTAGTTATTAATAAAGATGTTACGCATGATAGTATACATCCATCCCTTGAAATTTGTGTCCGGAGCAAATTTTTCCTCGTTATCCAAGGCTTTTAAAGATGTTTCCTGCAACAAATCATTCGCTTCTTCACGATTGGCCGTCAGTTTATAAGCGAAACGCAGCAACTCTTCCTGAACTCCAATTAAATCTTTTCTGAAACTTAAACTTTTCATACTTTAAGGGTTTTATGGTTAATATTTCGTTTTTCTCGTCGGTTGCAAGTTTAAAGGTATTTTGCGTCTTATACAGGGGAATTTCAATCATTTTTTAGGGGTTATTTCTATCAAATGATAGTTTTCAGGTGCTTTCTGATAGTTTTCGGGTGATATTTGAAGAAAAATCTCTCATTCATTTGCTTAAAAGAATCAAATAGATTACTTTTGATTAACATTAATCTAATAAATTAAAAGACGATGACTATACTTATTGTTGTAGGAATTATTGTATTGCTGGGCATCATTTTTGCATCCATGTACAATTCGCTAGTGAGACTAAGAAACAACCGTGAAAACGCATTTGCCGACATCGACGTACAGTTGAAGCAACGCCATGACCTGATTCCCCAATTGGTAGATACCGTGAAAGGATATGCCGCACACGAAAAAGAGACACTCGACCGTGTGATTCAGGCACGTAACGGCGCTGTCAACGCCAAGACTATCGACGATAAGATAGCGGCTGAAAATCAGTTAAGCTCTGCTCTCGCAGGACTGAAAATCACATTAGAAGCCTATCCCGACCTGAAAGCGAATCAGAATTTCCTGCAATTACAGGAAGAAATAGCCGATGTGGAGAATAAGCTGGCTGCTGTCCGCCGTTATTTCAACTCGGCAACCAAAGAGTACAATAACGCCGTGCAGACCTTCCCTTCAAATATCATAGCAGGCATGACCGGATTCCAAAGGGAAATTATGTTCGACTTGGGTAAGAACGAACGCGCCAATTTGGAACAGGCACCGAAAATCAATTTCTAATCCACCATTCAATCACTGCATAAATCAAACACGCGATGCAATACGTCGGAATCCAAACACAGCAGAGCCGGAACAACTTACGTTCCGTGTTTCTATTGTTCCTCTTTCCTTGTCTGGTGACAGCACTTCTTTATTTGTCCTGTTACCTGCTGATTCTTTTTGGATATGGGAAAAGCATGGAAGTTGAAATGATGCCTATGGTCAATCATTTATTCCTTTCTTCACTGCCATATACTTTAGGAGTAGTGCTGATTTGGTTTCTTATTGCCTATTGGGCTAATACAAGTATTATCAATTCCGCCACAGGTTCCAAACCGCTAGACCGCAAAGAGAACAAACGCGTTTATAATCTGGTGGAAAACCTCTGTATGACTCAAGGGATGAGCATGCCAAAGATAAATATTATCTATGATAATTCGCTGAATGCATTTGCAAGTGGCATCAATGACCGTACATATACAATCACTCTTTCGGAAGGCATCATCAAGAAACTAAATGATGAAGAACTGGAAGCGGTCATCGGACATGAACTGACTCATATTCGTAACCGGGATGTGCGCCTGTTGATTATCTCCATCGTATTTGTAGGCATCTTCTCCATGCTGACGGAAATCACGTTTTATGCAATAACACATATACGTGTACGTAGCAACAGTAAAGGTAGCGGAGGAATTTTCCTCTTTATGCTTGTTGCTTTGCTGATAGCTGCCATCGGTTTTCTTTTCTCTAGCCTGATGCGTTTTGCCATTTCACGCAAGCGCGAATACATGGCAGATGCAGGTTCGGCAGAAATGACGAAGAATCCGTTGGCGCTCGCCAGTGCTTTGCGTAAAATATCTGTTGACCCGGCGATAGAAGCTGTGGAACGGAAAGACGTAGCCCAATTATTCATTCAAAATCCTAAAAAGAAAACAAAAGGATTATACAGCCAACTAAGTGGTTTGTTCGCCACTCATCCCCCTATTGAAAAGCGGATTGAGATATTGGAACAGTTCTAAGTTCCCTTATATAAGTCTAAGTTCTCCTTATATATAAGGTATAGGCAAGACATATCGGAACATAAGGTAAGGCATACATTACGGCAAAGGTCAGGATTTCTGTTTAATTTTCATTAAAGAAAAGAGAAGAGTTCCTGACTTTTTAGTATATTTGATTGTTATACATGTATATATCAACCTAAATGCAACTGATATGAAAACGAAGAAACAAATCTTAATGTTGCTGCTAGCCCTGCTAGTAGGCTTCCCTACCCTTTCGGCTCAAAGTAAAAAGGAGAAAAAGGAACAAAAGAAAGAAGCTGTAAAAAAGCTCATCGCATCCGAGAACTATAAGATAGATGTACAGACCGCCCTGCCGATGCGCGGACGTTCCATTCCTCTGACATCTCCCTACTCACTGGAAATCAGAAATGATTCGGTCATTTCCTATCTGCCTTATTTCGGACGGGCTTACAGTATCCCTTATGGTGGCGGGGACGGACTGAACTTCCGGGCGCCCCTCAAGGAATACAGCATGGAAATGGATAAGAAAGGAAATGCCGTCATCAAATTCATCGCCCGGAATCCCGAAGACAGATTTGAATTCAGGGCAAAAGTATACTCCAACGGTTCGACAAGCATTGATGTCAATATGCAGAACCGGCAATCCATCAGTTTTCAGGGAGAATTGGATATGAAAGACGAGTAAGTATCCCCTACTCCTCTTTTACATCTTCTTTTACATCTTCTTTTATATCTTCCCCACCTTTTAATATAGGCAGGCAGATGTGATATTTTACAGCCAGGATGCGGGTCAGGAATACGGCCGACCCGCCGATTAGCTGGCATGCGTACGACTCAAGTCCTGCGACATCGCAAAGCCAGTAGGCAATGCCGCCTACCACACAGGCCATCGCATAAATTTCTTTTCGGAATATCAGGGGAATTTCGTTGATAAAGACATCACGAATCACACCACCTGCCGCTCCCGTGATGCTACCCATAATGATGGCTACCCAAAACGGATAGCCCAAGGCAATACTTTTACCCACACCTACCACAGTGAACAACGCCAGTCCGATGGAGTCGAAGATAAAGAACGTATTGTTGAGCCGGATAAGCCAGCGTCCGAAGCAGATAACCCATAGCAAAGCCAGTCCCGTACAAATCAGATAAATGGGATTTGTCATCCATCCCGGAGTAACATCGAGCAGGACATCACGAAGAGTACCACCACCGATAGCCGTAGCAAGTCCTACAACATAGGCTCCGAACCAGTCGAAACGTTTTGCCGAAGCGAGCCGGATACCACTAATAGCAAAGGCAAATGTGCCTATAAAATCAAGAATTTGAACGAATGTGGGCATATATTTGTTATTTTGTATGCAAAGTAACAAATAAATTCCGTAAGAAAATGTACATTTGCTTCACGAATTAAACCGAATATGATAGAAACAATATGAAAATAACAATTGTTGCCGGGGCACGCCCCAATTTCATGAAGATAGCTCCCATTACACGCGCTATTGAAGCCGCACGGGCGCTGGGTAAAAGTATCTCTTACCGACTGGTCTATACGGGCAGAAAAGAGGATACGAGTCTGGATGCTTCTCTCTTTTCGGATCTCGACATGAAAGCTCCCGATGTTTATCTGGGAGTGGAAAGCAGTAATCCAACGACTTTGACAGCAGGAATCATGGTAGCCTTCGAACAGGAGCTGACCGAGAACCCGGCACACGTTGTTCTTGTGGTAGACGACCTGACTGCAACCATGAGTTGCGCCATCGTTGCCAAAAAGCAAGGAATCAAGGTGGCACACCTCGTAGCCGGAACCCGTTCTTTCGACATGAAGATGCCGAAAGAAGTAAACCGCATGATTACGGACGGACTATCCGACTACCTGTTTACAGCCGGTATGGTTGCCAACCGCAACCTGAACCAGACAGGAACGGAAAGTGAAAACGTATATTATGTAGGCAATATCCTTATAGATGCCATCCGCTACAACCGCAACCGCTTGCTCAAACCGATATGGTTCTCCGTACTGGGATTGCAGGAAGGCAATTATCTCCTGCTCACCCTCAACCGCCGCGTATTGCTCAATGACAGGGAGAATCTGAAACGACTAATGGAAACAATCATTGAAAAGTCTACCGGCATGCCTATCGTAGCACCGCTGCACACCTACGTGCGCAATGCCATCAAAGAACTGGGCATCGAAGCTCCGAACCTGCATATCATGCCGCCACAGAACTATCTTTTCTTCGGTTATCTGATTAATAAGGCAAAAGGAATTATTACCGACTCCGGAAACGTGGCGGAAGAAGCAACCTTCCTGGGCATTCCTTGTATCACCCTCAATACGTATGCCGAACACCCGGAAACGTGGCGCATGGGAACCAACGAACTTGTCGGAGAAGACCCGGCTCTACTTGCCAAAGCAATGGATACGCTGATGAAAGGCGAATGGAAGCGCGGCGAACTCCCCGAACGTTGGGACGGACGCACCGCAGAGCGTATCGTACAGATTCTATCAAGCAAATAACAACAACCTTACTTGCCCTATTCTGTCAAGCGTAGGGCAAGTAGTTTCAATACGCTTTGAAACTCTAGTTTCTCACCGTTGAAACTTTAGTTTCTTGCCGATGAAACTCCGGTTTCAAGTAATGGAAACAATAGTTCCAAGTAATGGAACAAATAGTTTCAACGGATGAAACTAAATCTGAAACTAGTTGTTAAATATATATGCCCGAGGCTGACTTATTTGAACATCGGGTGATATATGCTTGTAAACAACCAAAAACGATGGGTAAAAAAAGTTATATATTCTCTCATCATGAGAGTTATTTGTTAACTTTGCACCCTACTACGAACGTTATGAGACAACGATATAACAAAATACTTATACTGCTCTTACTTGTATTGGCAGCTTCAAATGCGTTTGCACAGCAAATAAAGGGGGTAGTTACTGATTCAGTGACACATGAACCGTTAATGTATATCTCTGTTTACTATCAGGAAAAAAGAGATATGGGTACTATCACCAATATTGACGGGGAATATAGTCTTGAAGCACGCAGAAATGGGGGAACACTTGTTTTCTCCGCCATTGGTTATGTCAGCAAAACTGTGAAAGTCAGTTATGGCAACCAAACAGTCAATGTCCAGTTAGCTCCGGACAATGTAATCCTGAATGAAGTCGTTGTAAAACCACAAAAAGAAAAATACTCCCGCAAGAACAATCCGGCAGTCGAATTCATGAAAAAGGTTATCGAGCACAAGAAGGCTCAAGTCCTCGAAGTGAACGACTACTATCAGTACGACAAGTACGAGAAGATGAAAATGTCTATTAACGACCTCACCCCGGAAAAACTCGAAAAAGGTATCTACAAGAAATATTCCTTCCTCAGAGACCAGGTGGAAGTATCAGAAACTACGAACAAGTTGATTCTCCCCATTTCCGTACAGGAGACGGCTTCACAAACCATCTATCGTAAAAATCCCGAAAATAAGAAAACCATCATCAAAGGAAAGAATTCCAACGGTATCGAAGAATTCTTCTCAACGGGAGATATGCTCGGCACTGTTCTGAAAGACGTCTTTGCCGACATTAATATTTATGATGACGACATCCGCCTGCTCCAACAGCGTTTCGTAAGCCCTATCGGCAACAATGCCATTTCTTTCTATAAATATTATCTGATGGACACATTGATGGTGGACAAGCGCGAATGCGTACATCTGACTTTCGTTCCACAGAATTCGCAGGACTTCGGATTCACCGGACATTTGTATGTACTGAACGATTCTACATATGCCGTCCAGAAATGTACGATGAACCTGCCTAAGAAAACCGGAGTAAACTTCGTCAACCGCATGGATATCGTGCAGCAGTACGAACAGCTTCCCAACGGCAACTGGGTATTGTCCGACGATAATATGACCGTAGACCTTTCCTGGAGTTCCAACAAAACAGCAGGTGGATTGCAGGTGGAGAGAACCACGAAATACAGCGATTATAAATTCGACCCTATCGAGCAACGGCTTTTCCGTTTGAAAGGAAGCGTAATAAAGGAAGCGGATATGCTTTCGAAAAGTGATGAATACTGGGCGAGTGTCCGACAGGTGCCGCTGACGAAGAAAGAAAGTACAATGGACGTATTCGTCAACCGTCTCGAACAGATTCCGGGATTCAAATATATCATCTTCGGAGCGAAAGCCCTGATTGAGAACTTTGTGGAGACAGGAAGCAAAGGACATCCGAGCAAAGTGGACATCGGCCCTATCAACACCATGATTTCAAGCAACTACATCGACGGAACCCGTTTCCGGTTGAGCGGTATGACTACGGCTCATTTCGACAAACACTGGTTCTTGAGTGGCTACGGCGCCTACGGTCTGAAAGACGAGCGATGGAAATACAGCGGTACGCTGACTTATTCGTTCAATAAACGTGATTATGTGGTTTGGGAGTTCCCGAAACATTATATTTCGGCAACGTATAGTTATGATGTAATGTCACCGATGGATAAGTTCCTGTTTACGGATAAGGACAATATCTTCCTGTCACTGAAAACGACGACGGTAGACCAAATGTCTTATATGCGTGACGCGACCGTCAACTACGAACTCGAAACGCTTACGGGATTCGGAGTGAAAGCAATGCTCCGCCACCGTAACGACGAACCTACCGGAAAATTGGAATATCTGCGTAACGACGCTGCGCAAACCCGTGTACATGACGTTACGACTACCGAAGCGAGCCTGACGCTGCGTTATGCGCCGGGCGAATCTTTCGTCAACTCCAAGCAACGCCGTGTGCCGGTATCGCTGGATGCCCCTATCTTTACACTTACTCATGCAATGGGATTCAAAGGTGTATTGGGCGGAGAATACAATTTCAACCGCACAGAAGCAAGTGTGTGGAAACGCTTCTGGCTTCCCGCTTCCTGGGGTAAGATAGATTGTAGCCTGAAAGCAGGGGCGGAATGGAATACAGTTCCTTTCCCGCTGTTGATTCTGCCGGAAGCCAACTTATCGTACATCACGCAGCGCGAGACGTTCAACCTTATCAATAACATGGAATTCCTGAACGACCGTTTCGCTTCCGTGTCCTTGTCTTATGACATGAATGGGAAACTATTCAACCGTATTCCGCTTATCAAGAACTTGAAGTGGAGAGAGATGTTCCGTGTCCGTGCATTGTGGGGGACGTTGACAGATAAGAACAATCCGTTCAAGAGCAGCAATCCCGATTTGTTCCGTTTCCCGACACGCGACGGTAAATTTACCAGTTTCGTGATGGATCCGAAAGTGCCGTATGTCGAAGCAAGTGTCGGTATCTACAACATTTTCAAGTTGCTGCACGTTGAATATGTACATCGTTTCACCTACCGTGACAATCCGGGTATCAACAAGAACGGTATTCGTTTCATGGTATTAATGGTATTTTAAGAATTATGCAACCTTTAGCAGAGCGGCTACGGCCGAAGACTTTAGACGATTATATTGGCCAGAAACATTTAGTCGGGCCGGGTGCTGTCTTGCGCAAGATGATTGATGCAGGACGCATTTCTTCTTTTATCCTTTGGGGCCCTCCTGGAGTGGGTAAAACAACGTTGGCACAAATCATTGCCAATAAACTGGAGACTCCGTTTTATACATTGAGCGCCGTAACTTCCGGTGTGAAGGATGTGCGCGAAGTGATAGACCGTGCCAAGAGCAATCGTTTCTTTTCACAGTCCAGCCCTATTCTGTTTATTGATGAAATTCATCGGTTCAGCAAGTCACAGCAGGATTCTTTGTTGGGAGCGGTAGAGAACGGAACTGTCACGCTGATTGGCGCGACAACGGAGAATCCGTCGTTCGAGGTTATCCGCCCTCTCCTGTCCCGTTGTCAGCTTTATGTGCTCAAGTCGTTGGAGAAGGAAGATTTATTGGAACTTCTGCAACGTGCCATCGCTACGGATATCGTACTGAAGGAACGCAAAATCGAATTGAAAGAAACAACAGCCATGTTGCGCTTCTCCGGTGGGGATGCCCGCAAATTACTTAATATACTGGAACTTGTCGTTCAGTCGGAAACCGAAGAAACGGTGGTTATCACCGATGAGATGGTGACTGAACGGTTGCAGCAGAATCCGTTGGCGTATGATAAGGACGGGGAAATGCATTATGATATTATCTCTGCTTTTATCAAGTCGATTCGCGGAAGTGATCCTGACGGAGCTATTTACTGGCTTGCCCGCATGGTGGAAGGCGGCGAAGACCCTGCTTTCATTGCCCGCAGACTTGTCATTTCGGCTTCGGAAGATATCGGGCTGGCCAATCCGAATGCGTTACTTATTGCCAATGCCTGCTTTGATACGTTGATGAAAATCGGTTGGCCGGAAGGACGTATTCCTTTAGCGGAAGCTACGATTTATCTGGCAACGAGTCCTAAAAGTAATTCGGCATATAGCGCGATTAATGATGCGCTGGAGTTGGTTCGTTCTACCGGAAATCTGCCTGTTCCGTTGCATCTGCGCAACGCGCCTACAAAGTTGATGAAACAATTAGGATACGGACAGGAATATAAGTATGCACATAGTTATGAGGGTAACTTTGTAAAGCAACAATTCCTGCCGGATGAATTGAAAGATAAACGGATATGGCAACCGCAAAATAATGCTGCGGAACAGAAACATGCCGAACGGATGATACAGTTGTGGGGAGACAAGTTCAAGAAATGATGTTTTTCAGGCACGGATTACACGGATTTCACGGTTTCTTAAAATATGATTTTGCAAAAAGCAGCAACGTTATCCGTGTAATCCGTGCCTGAAAAATCAATATCCTGTTAAAGAAAGACGTATAACAGACGTATAACATATTATTAATATAAAAATTGAAATGAAGATTGTAGTTTTAGACGGTTTTGCCGCCAATCCCGGTGATTTGTCCTGGGAAGGTATAAAAGCTCTCGGAGAATGCACGATTTACGATCGTACCGCTCCCGAAGAAGTATTAGAACGTGCAGCCGGAGCAGAAGTGCTTCTGACTAATAAAGTAATCATCAACGCAGACCACATGGCTGCACTGCCCGAACTGAAATATATCGGCGTATTAGCTACCGGATACAATGTAGTCGACACTGCTGCCGCTAAAGAACGGGGAATCATCGTTACTAATATTCCTTCATACAGCACCGCCTCTGTTGCACAGATGGTATTTGCGCATATTCTGAATATCACTCAACAAGTACAACACCATTCTGAAGAAGTACACAAAGGCCGTTGGACAAACAGCAAGGACTTCTGCTTTTGGGATACTCCGCTGATGGAACTCAGAGAAAAGAAAATCGGACTGGTCGGACTGGGAAATACCGGATATACGACTGCACGTGTCGCCATCGGTTTTGGAATGCAGGTATATGCATTGACTTCAAAGTCACACTTCCAGTTGCCACCGGAAATCAAAAAGATGGATTTAGACCAACTGTTCAGTGAATGTGATATTATCAGCTTGCATTGCCCGCTTACTCCCGAGACACGCGAAATGGTGAATGCCCGTCGCCTTGCTATGATGAAGCCGACTGCTATCTTAATCAATACCGGTCGTGGCCCGCTAATCAACGAACAGGATTTGGCGGATGCATTGAACAGCGGTAAGATTTATGCAGCCGGAGTGGATGTTCTTTCTACTGAACCTCCTTGTGCGGACAATCCATTGCTGACAGCAAAGAATTGCTATATCACTCCGCATATCGCATGGGCAACACTGGAAGCCCGTGAACGCCTGATGAATATTGCAATCGGCAACTTACAGGCATATGCTGCCGGAAAGCCGGAAAATGTAGTAAACAAATAAGAAGGTACGGACTAGCAATAAATAAGAAGAGGGTGTGTCAAAACCCTTATAAATAAAAAATCATCCTCGCCACAGATAGTTGTAGCGGGGATGATTTCGTTAAAAGGAGAGTTTTGACATGTCCTCTTCGTTAAAAGGAGAGTTTGGGCACTTCCCCTCCATCTATTTTATTATTCCAGATTATTTTTATTATTCCCGATTCTCCGTCTCCGGGATTCCTTTAGTACGAATGTCCGCCTTCGTCCATCTCTTTCTCCGTAATCTTGTGACGGTCAATGCTACGCCAAGCGTAGAATATATAAGCTATCACAAACGGGACGAGAATGGAAACATAAGCCATTGTCTTCAAAGTAAACTCACTGGAACAGCTATTGGCTAACGTCAATGAGCTTTGCAAGTCTGTATAGGATGGATAATAAGCGGTGTTATTATATCCTGCCACCAACAGTAAAGACAATACGGTCAGCACCGTACCAATTCCCGTAAACCAAATTCCTTTATCGAACGTCTTTTTGAGTAAAGTCTTTCCGATGCCAAAGAGAACCAAAACAACTCCTATCAGGAATAATACAAGAATTATCGGCATTTCGATAAAGTTAGTGAAATACTTGAATGGCTGCATATAAATCTCCTGCGTATCCGGATTCACAGCAAAGCCGTCGGAAACTAACGTACGGATGACAAATGACAAGAAGAATACCAGAAATAAGACTGTATTGTTCCGCACAGCTCGACGGCACTTGTCTGTCAGTTCCTTATCCGCTATATTATTGATAAAATAAAGCGCACCCAGGACGCGGGCAAGGAAGAATACAGCCAGTCCTAAAATCACATTCCAGATATTAGTCAACGCATCCAGTCCGTGCCATCCATTTCCCCAATGGCTGATAACCGGCATAATAGTATCCGTCATATTTGCCTTATTGATATAGAAATCAGAACCCGTGAAGAAAGTAGCTACCGCTCCGCCAAGCAACAACGGGCCTACTACTCCATTTATCACGAGGAAAGTCTGATACGTCTTCTTACCCAACAGATTTCCCGCTTTACTCTGAAACTCATAGCTGACAGCCTGCAACACAAAACTGAAAAGAATTATCATCCAAAGCCAATAAGCGCCACCGAAACTGGTACTATAAAATAACGGAAAGGAAGCAAAGAAAGCGCCACCGAAAGTAACTAACGTAGTAAACGTAAACTCCCACTTACGTCCGGTAGAGTTCACCATCATTTTACGATGTTCTTCCGTCTTACCGAGACAGAACAACAATGAATTACCGCCCTGCACAAACAATAAAAACACAAGGATAGCTCCCAGCAAGGAAACGACAAGCCACCAATATTGTTGTAGAAATATATACATAGTCTTTACGATTAATGGTTAGTATTAGCATTATCTCCCGTATCCGGGCCTTTCCTGATGGCCTTTACCATGATTCCGGCACCTGCAATCAACATTACCGTAAACAAGAGCAGGAAGATAAAGAAAGTAATCTGCACGGAGCTTACATCCAGTTTGGAGATAGCGGCCGACGTAGGCAGCATATCACGGATAGCCCACGGCTGACGGCCGCATTCGGCAACCACCCATCCGGCTTGTCCGGCAATGTATCCCAAAGGAATAGTCAATAAAGCAATCCAATGCATCCATCTCATTTTGCTCAAATCCTTCTTATAGACAAAGAAAAGGACAACGATAAAGAACAAGATAAAATATCCACCCAGAATCACCATTACGCGGAATGCGTAGAAGTTCAGGGGAACATTCGGAACCAATTGGTTCACATCTTTAATATATCCGTAACCGAAATAAGGAATATTCTCCTGTAATACTTTGTAAGCCACTTGCGCATCTTCTTCATTTCCTGCGCTCTTGGCGGCACGATAGGCTGCTAAGGCACCGATAGCCGTTTTTCCCCGTTCTATTTTCTCGGCAGCCGAAAGGGCTTTTGTACCATCTTTCATCTGATAACCGCCTTCGATGATATTCGCGATACCCGGAACGTAACCATCCACATCACGTTCGGCAAGGAAAGAAAGCATGCTCGGTATTTCAATGCGGAAAAGGAACGGGTCTTTTCCGTCGTTATAAGTTTTCTTTTCAGGATTCAGCATGCCGATTCCTACCAGTCCGACATTCGTTCCCCCTTCATACAAACCTTCCACAGCAGCCAACTTCATCGGTTGTGTCTGCGCAATCTGATAACCGGAACCGTCGCCTGTCCAAGCGGAAAATAAGGATGCCACTAATCCGAAGATAGCGCCAATCTTGATACTGGCAAGCGCAAACTCACGATTGCGTTTCTTCAGCAAGTACCAGCAACTGATACCGACTACAAAGATAGCGCCGAGCACCCAACCGGATAATACGGTATGAAAGAATTTATTGACAGCAACGGGTGAAGTTGCCACTGCCCAGAAATCGACCATCTCATTACGAACGGTATCGGGATTGAATTCCATCCCCACCGGATGTTGCATCCATGCGTTGGCAACGAGAATCCACCAGGCAGAAATCGTTGCTCCCAATCCTGTGAGCCAGGTAGAAGCCAGATGGAAACGCTTACTTACTTTCCCCCAACCAAAGAACATCACGGCAATAAACGTAGCTTCCATAAAGAATGCCAAAATACCCTCGATAGCCAATGGCGCACCGAAAATATCTCCTACAAACCAGGAATAATTACTCCAGTTCGTGCCAAATTCAAACTCAAGAATCAAGCCGGTTGCCACCCCGATAGCGAAGTTGATACCGAATAGCTTCATCCAGAACATCGCGGTTTTCTTCCAGAATTCTTTGCCTGTTTTATAATACAGCGTCTCCATGATGCCCATCACCACTGCCAATCCGAGTGTGAGGGGAACAAAAATCCAGTGGTACATTGCTGTCATCGCAAATTGGGCTCTCGACCAATCTATCAGCGAAGTGTCAATACTTTCAATCATAATCTTATGTAGTTTAAGAGTTAAAAATCAGTCGATTACTCCGGAATGGCACGTTGTATCAGTTCGTTGCCCACATAGGTTCCCTTGTCGGCATCCGTAGGATGGTCGCCGAGGAAATCAGGAAAAAAGAATAATTTGAGGATGAAGAACATAACGAATAATTTCAGCAGGATAATAATCCACAGCGTACGACCGAGTGTCATACTACGGAAACCCTCTAAATAGAAGTTCCAAATAGAAAGCAGTGTATTCTTCATATGATGACGTTCTAATTTTGTAATAAGTACAAATATACAATTTTTATAATTAAAACAAACAAATCCCCCGAATTGTTGCAAGATTTGTTGTGTTTTTCCAATAAAATCTACCTATCGACAGAAAAAAAACATTTAACGGCAAAATTCCGTATTCCGTCTATCGCTTTTGCAGCTAATATAATATGTACGTACCTTCGTTACCAGTAAATCAATAGAAGTATGAATATGATAAATGTAAGAAGATTGACAGTGATGGCATTTCTTGGCGCAGGTATGCTTCCGGGCATATCTGCACAAGAATCTCCGCTGCAAGCCGATACACAGAACGAAGCGAAGCTCCCTGCCCAATGGGATTTGCAATCGTGCATCGACTATGCTTTGGAACAGAATATTACTATCCGCAAAAACCGTGTGACGGCGGAAAGTACACAGATTGATGTAAAGACAGCTAAAGCTGCTTTGTTTCCCAGCCTTTCGTTTTCTACCAGTCAGCAGGTGGTGAATCGTCCGTATCAGGAGTCGAGCAGCCGGGTGAGCGGCAACGAGATTATCAGCAGTAACAGCAAGACAAGTTACAATGGTAATTATGGCCTGAATGCTTCGTGGACTCTATATAATGGTAACAAACGGCTGAAGACTATCAAGCAGGAACAACTGAACAACCATGTAGCCGAACTGGATGTGGCAACTTCCGAGAATACGATTCAGGAATCCATAGCCCAGGTTTATATTCAGATTCTTTATGCGGCCGAGTCTGTCAGAGTAAACGAAAACACATTGCAAGTTTCCATTGCTCAGCGGGATCGCGGAGAACAACTGCTGAATGCGGGAAGTATTGCAAAAAGTGATTTTGCGCAACTGGAAGCTCAGGTTAGTACCGACCGTTATCAACTTGTGACAGCGCAAGCCACCCTGCAAGATTACAAATTACAACTGAAACAACTGCTCGAACTGGACGGGGAGAATGAAATGGACGTCTATCTCCCCAACCTGTCCGACGAGAATGTGCTTGCCCCGTTGCCTACCAAGAAAGATGTGTATGTGAGCGCCCTCGCCATTCGTCCGGAGATTGAGGCAAGCAAGCTCAATGTAGAGGCTTCCGAACTGGGGATTGATATTGCAAAATCCGGTTATTTTCCGACTATCAGCCTTAGTGCAGGTATCGGGACGAATCATACGAGCGGCAGCGACTTTACTTTCGGCGAACAGGTGAAGAACGGATGGAACAATTCCATCGGCCTGTCCGTCAGTGTGCCTATCTTCAATAACCGTCAGACAAAGAGTGCCGTACAAAAGGCTAAGTTGCAACGCGAAACGAGCATGTTATCGCTGCTTGATGAACAAAAAGCTCTGTATAAGGCAATTGAAGGTCTTTGGCTGGATGCCAACAGTGCACAGCAGCGCTATGCGGCAGCCAACGAGAAGCTGAGGAGTACACAAATCAGCTATGACCTGATTAGCGAACAATTCAACCTGGGAATGAAGAATACCATAGAACTTCTTACTGAGAAGAATAACTTACTGCAAGCTCAGCAAGAACAGCTTCAAGCCAAATACATGGCTATCCTGAACACGCAGTTGCTGAAGTTCTATCAGGGGGATAAATTAGCATTATAATAAATAAGTAAAAGCATAAGAAACGAATGAAAACGAAAAAGATTATCTTAATCGCCGTGGCAGTCGTTATGGTGGCAGGTGCAGGGATTTGGTTCTTTGCAGGTTCACCTGCAAAACACAAAGTCACATATGCCACTGTTACCGTGAGCAAAGGCGATATTTCCAATTCGGTGACTGCTACCGGAACCATCGAACCGGTGACGGAAGTAGAAGTCGGTACGCAAGTATCAGGTATCATCGACAAGATTTATGTAGACTATAACTCGACAGTTACCAAAGGGCAGTTGATTGCTGAAATGGATCGTGCCACTTTACAAAGTGAACTGGCTTCCCAACAGGCAACTTACGATGGTGCCAAGGCCGAATATGAATATCAGAAGAAGAATTATGAACGCAGCAAAGGACTGCACGAGAAGTCTCTGATCAGTGATACGGATTTCGAACAGGCTCTTTATAATTATCAGAAGGCCAAAAGCAGTTATGACAGCAGCAAGGCGTCTTTGGCAAAAGCGGAACGTAACTTGTCTTATGCAACGATTACTTCGCCGATTGATGGAGTCGTTATCAGCCGCGATGTGGAAGCCGGACAGACGGTTGCTTCCGGATTCGAGACTCCGACGCTTTTCACCATTGCTGCGGATTTGACGCAGATGCAGGTGGTAGCCGATGTGGATGAAGCCGATATAGGCGGTGTGGAAGAAGGCCAACGTGCGAGCTTTACGGTAGACGCTTATCCGAATGATACGTTCGATGGTGTAGTGACGCAGATTCGTTTGGGAGATGCAAGCAGTACGAACAGTACAAGTAGCAGCAGTAGCACGGTAGTTACTTATGAAGTAGTAATCTCCGCTCACAATCCCGACCAAAAACTGAAGCCGCGTCTTACAGCGAATGTTACGATCTATATTCTTGATAAAAAGGATGTATTGTCCGTTCCGAACAAAGCCCTGCGTTTCGTACCGGAAAAACCTCTGATCGGCGCTAATGACATCGTAAAAGATTGCGAAGGCGAACATAAACTCTGGACGCGTGAAGGAATGACATTCACCGCTCATCCGGTAGAAGTCGGAATCAGTAACGGTATATCTACGGAAATTATCAGTGGTATCGCTGAAGGCACGAAAGTGGTGTCCGAAGCTACTATAGGTGCATTGCCGGGCGAAAATATAGGGGGTGAGCCCAACAAAGAAAGTGGTGGCGAAAGAAGCCCGTTCATGCCGGGCCCTCCGGGCAGTAAGAAGAAAAACAATAAGTGAAAACCATGAAGAAAGTAATTGAAATACAAAATATCAAACGGGACTTTCAGGTGGGAGACGAAACCGTCCATGCGTTACGGGGCGTTTCGTTTACTATCAACGAAGGGGAGTTTGTCACCATCATGGGTACTTCCGGTTCGGGAAAGTCCACGCTGCTGAATATACTAGGCTGCCTGGATACTCCGACAAGTGGAGAATATCTGCTCGATGATATTCCCGTACGCACGATGAGCAAGCCTCAACGTGCGGTACTGAGGAATCGTAAGATTGGATTCGTGTTCCAAAGCTACAATCTGTTGCCTAAAACGACGGCTGTGGAGAATGTGGAACTACCGCTTATGTACAACTCGTCCGTCAGCGCATCCGAACGTCGCCGCCGGGCTGTGGAATCCTTGCAGGCCGTGGGATTGGGTGACCGTTTGGAACATAAATCCAATCAGATGTCCGGTGGACAGATGCAACGTGTTGCCATTGCGCGTGCGTTGGTGAATAATCCGGCAGTGATTCTTGCCGATGAAGCGACCGGAAATCTCGACACCCGTACCTCTTTCGAGATACTTGTCCTGTTTCAGAAGCTCCATGCCGAAGGACGTACAATTATCTTTGTAACGCATAATCCCGAAATCGCGCAATATAGCAGCCGGAATATCCGTCTACGTGACGGTCATGTCATTGAGGATACTACTAATCCGAAGATTCTGTCCGCCGCCGAAGCATTGGCTGCGTTGCCGAAAAATGACGAGGATTAATAATCATTCAATATGCCGATGTGCCAGTGCGCCCCATAGATTGCGCAATCATAGGGTGTCAAACCGGCAAATCAGTATATTGACCAATTAGCAAATTATTTATTATGAATGGAACTAATTTATTCAAGATAGCTCTCCGGGCGTTGGCGAACAATAAGCTGCGTGCTTTTCTCACCATGCTTGGTATCATTATCGGTGTTGCTTCCGTCATCACGATGCTCGCCATCGGACAGGGTTCGAAGAAAAGCATCCAGCAGCAGATTTCCGAGATGGGATCGAACATGATTATGATTCATCCTGGAGCCGATATGCGTGGCGGCGTGCGGCAAGACCCGTCGGCCATGCAGACCTTGAAGCTTGCCGATTATGAAGCCTTGCGAGATGAGACAAGTTTCCTGTCTGCCATCAGTCCCAATGTATCCTCATCTGGACAGCTTATTGCCGGCAACAATAACTATCCGGCATCTGTGAATGGCGTGGGAACGGAATATCTCGACATTCGCCAGTTGACGGTGGAAAATGGGGAGATGTTTACAGAAGCCGACATACAGAGTTCGGCAAAAGTATGTGTGATAGGAAAGACGATAGTGGACAATCTTTTCCCGGACGGAAGTGATCCGGTAGGCAAGGTTATCCGTTTCAGCAAGATACCCTTCCGGGTGGTAGGTGTGCTCAAAGCAAAGGGATACAACTCTATGGGACAAGACCAGGATGCCGTAGTGCTTGCTCCCTATACTACCGTAATGAAACGTTTGCTTGCCGTTACGTACTTGCAGGGTGTGTTTGCCTCTGCTCTCACTGAAGATATGACGGAATATGCTACGGATGAAATCAGTACGATTCTTCGCCGCAACCATAAACTGAAGGAATCGGACAATGATGATTTCACCATCCGTACGCAACAGGAATTGAGTACGATGCTCAACTCCACTACCGATTTGATGACGACTCTGCTTGCCTGCATCGCAGGTATCTCACTGGTGGTAGGCGGTATCGGAATTATGAATATCATGTATGTATCTGTAACGGAACGTACCCGCGAAATCGGTCTGCGTATGTCAGTCGGCGCACGAGGGGTCGATATTCTGAGCCAGTTCCTTATCGAAGCCATTATGATTAGTATCACGGGCGGTATCATCGGAGTGATAATCGGCTGCGGAGCCAGTTGGATTGTGAAAAGCGTGGCGCATTGGCCTATCTATATCCAACCGTGGAGTGTGTTCCTTTCTTTTGCGGTATGTACCGTCACCGGAGTCTTCTTCGGATGGTATCCTGCCAAGAAAGCAGCAGATTTAGACCCGATAGAGGCCATCAGATACGAATAAAAAACTATCTTTGTCTTTATGAAACAAAACTTCACATCCGCACGTCGTCCCCTGGAGATACTGATACACATTATCGGCTGGGGGATTATGTTCGGTTTCCCGTTCTTTTTCGTTGAACGCGGGAACGGGAACATCAACTGGATGGCGTATATACGCCATCTTGCCGTACCACTTTCTTTTATGATTGTGTTCTACGTCAATTATTTCTTATTGGTTCCCCGCTATCTTTTCCAAAGTCAGGCTAAAAGATATGTTATCTATAATATTATCTTCCTATGTGTTGTCGGACTTTTACTTCATCTGTGGCAAAGCCTGACATTCGACCCATCCTTCGCTCCCAGACCCAAACGACCGGGTATGCCGCCGGGATGGTTGTTCTTCCTCAGGGACATGTTGAGCCTTATCTTTACCATCGGACTGAGTGCCGCCATTCGTATGAGTGCCCGATGGACGCAGAACGAAGCTGCCCGCAAAGAAGCTGAACGAAGCCGTGCGGAAGCCGAACTGAAAAACCTGCGCAACCAACTGAATCCCCACTTCTTGCTGAATACGCTGAATAATATCTATGCTCTGATTGCATTTGACTCGGACAAGGCACAGGAAGCGGTGCAGGAGTTGAGCAAACTTCTCCGATATGTATTGTATGATAATCAGCAGACGTATGTACCGCTTTGCAAGGAAGTGGATTTTATCCGCAACTATATTGAATTGATGCGTATCCGCCTGTCGGCCAATGTACGGATGACTACTCAATTCGACATTCAGCCGGATAGTCAGACGCTTATTGCGCCGCTTATCTTCATTTCGTTGATAGAGAACGCATTCAAGCATGGCATCTCTCCTACCGAACCGAGTTTTATCAGTATTCATATTTCAGAGAATGCCAAGGAAGTGGTTTGTGAAATCCGGAATAGCAATCATCCCAAGACAGTGGAAGATAAGAGTGGTTCGGGTGTCGGATTAGAGCAAGTGAGCCGGCGGTTGGAGATACTTTATCCGGGGGCTTACACTTGGTCGAAAGGCAGCTCAGAGGATGAGTCTGTCTATGAATCGAGATTGAGTATTAAAATCAAAGAGTAGGTGGAAAACGTTAAGTATAAAACTTTAGATATAGAATAATATGGTATTACGATGTGCAATTGTCGATGATGAGCCTTTAGCTCTCAGCTTGTTGGAAAGTTACGTGAACAAGACTCCGTTCCTGCAACTGGCGGGAAAGTATTCCAGCGCGGTTCAGGCAATGAAAGAATTGCCGGATGAAGAGGTAGATCTTCTGTTTCTGGACATTCAGATGCCGGAGCTTAACGGACTGGAATTCTCGAAGATGGTGGATTCACGCACCCGCATCGTATTTACCACCGCTTTCGGTCAATACGCCATAGACGGTTATCGTGTCAATGCACTCGATTATCTGCTGAAACCTATCTCATATGTCGATTTCCTGCAAGCGGCCAACAAGGCGCTTCAATGGTTCGAACTGGTGCAGAAGCCGGAAGAGATAGACAGCATCTTTGTGAAAAGCGACTATAAGCTAGTGCAGGTAGACCTGAAGAAAATCATGTATATCGAAGGGTTGAAGGATTATATCAAAATTTATACAGAAGACGTTCCCAAGCCCATTCTGTCACTCATGAGCATGAAAGCGATGGAAGAGCTTTTACCTTCCAGTCGTTTCATACGTGTGCACCGTTCCTTCATCGTGCAGAAAGATAAGATACGTGTGATCGACCGCGGCCGCATTGTTTTTGACAAAACATATATCCCTATCAGTGACAGTTACAAGCAAGTTTTTCAGACTTTCCTTGACGAACGAAGCTAATGTTGGTTATTTTATCGGTGAAAATGCGATTTTTGTCGATTATGCTTTGTCAAAAGCCGTTTTATCCCTACCTTTGCAGAGAACAGAAAGGGATTGTGAAATTCCGAGAATAGAATAGTTTAGTTAAGTCTAGTTTAGTTTTTGTGTTGATAGCTCCCTCGTCGGCGGACGAACAAGGGAGCTATTTTTATATATTACAAGAATAATATTGCACAAAATATACATATTTTCCATAACTTTGCAGCGACAAAATATCACACAAATGGAATATGCTGTAGAAGAGTTGAAAAGTGCACTAATCGAGAAATGCGAAAGTGAAGGAATCTTGTATGCAATGGTTGCGGTAGACCGGCGTACGAAAGAGATAATTCTTCCGGATACTTTACAAGGAGCGTTGCAACATCCCGAATACTTTGTATGTACTTGCAGGAAAGTGAAAGAGACTTATATAGTAGAGGAGATTACGAAAGTGTAATTCTCCTCTAGTCTTTTTAGTTTTCGTATGTATCCGGTTTATGATAGTACAAGAAGAAAAATCTAATTGAAGTCTTTTTTATTCAAGTCGTCAATATACAAAGCTGCCCCTTTATCCATAAAAAGTTCTACATTCCGTGCGTGATGGGCAATGTAAGCTGCCGGCCCCGTATCTCCCGAATTGCATATTTCCTCTACTATGTCCGCTTTACCTTTCCCCGTTATCAGGAAAATGACATGGCGGGCATTCAGAATCGGATAGCCGGTCATTGCAATACGCTTCTGTCCGTTGCGGGGATGGCTGCTGACTACATAAATGGAACTGGAAGTCAGCAGGTCTTCCTGTCCGGGGAAAATGGAAGAAGTATGCCCGTCGTCTCCCGCGCCCAACAAGATAATGTCAAACTCAGGCCAGCCTTGTTTGAGCGGTACCTGCTGCCTGACTAATTCTGAATAACGAAGAGCTTCCTTCACCGGTTTCGCTTCGCCGCGAATACGGAAGACGTTCTCATAGGGAATGGGAGTCAGTCCTAAAAGTAGATTGCGCATCATCCCATAATTACTGTCCGAGTCATCGGGCGGCACACAACGTTCGTCCACCCAATAGATATGCATACGGTGCCAGGGAGTGATATCCATATACTCGTTCGCCCATAGATCAAACATCAGAGCAGGGGTGTTGCCACCACTCACCGCTATATTGAACACCTTACCCGGTTCTTCTTTCATAATTTCCACCAAGCGGAGTATCAGCTCACGGGACGTCTCTATGGACGAGGGAAAAACTTCTAATTTCATAATTCACAATATTGATCTGTGTTCGTCAAATTCTTACAGGGATTTGTCCAGTCGGCCCCATGTTCGTGCATCATGGCTTCACTTTCCAAAGGCCCCCACGTACCTGCAGGGTAGCCGTAAAGAGGCGCATCAGGATTTTCTTTCCAATAACGGAGTACCGGATCGAAGAAATTCCATGAAGCTTCCACTGCGTCACTTCGAGTAAATAAGGTCGGATCACCTTGGATACAGTCGTCTATCAGGCGCGCATAAGCGTCACCGCTAGGTACACCACCCAACTGGGCATAACTGAAATCCATCGTTACCTGGCGTACTTCAAAACCTGCGCCGGGAACTTTCATACCAATCTTGAGCACTATTCCTTCGTTCGGCTGCAAACGAAGAATCAATTTATTCGCCCGTGGACAGTTGCCACCGGCACAATGGAACATCTGATGAGGTGTTTCACGGAAATGAACTACAATTTCCGTCACCTTTGTCGGCATCTGCTTACCTGTGCGGATATAGAACGGAACGCCGCTCCAACGCCAGTTGCTGATACCCAGTTTCATGGCAATATAAGTTTCCGTGCGCGAATCGGGAGATACGCCTTTTTCTTCACGGTAACCTTTCTTATTGGCGGAAGCCGTATATTGTCCGCGAACGATATGTTCGTTCAAGTCGACTTCATTCAACGGGGTCAGAGATTCGTAGACTTTCACGACTTCGTTACGGAAGTTGTCCGCATTGAAGACAGCAGGCGGTTCCATAGCCGTGAGGGCTACAAGCTGGATAAGATGATTCTGCACCATATCACGCAGGGCGCCTGCCGTTTCGTAGAAGCCGCCGCGCTGTTCGATGCCGAGATTCTCGACTGCCGTGATTTCTACGTAGTCGATATAATTCCTGTTCCAAAGGGGTTCGAAGATACCGTTGGCAAAGCGGAAAGCGAGTACGTTCTGGGCAGTCTCTTTACCGAGGAAATGATCGATACGGTAAATCTGCTGTTCGTTGAAAACAGAAGCATAGATTTTATTCAGTTCGCGTGCCGATTCGAGGTCGTAACCGAAAGGCTTCTCTACGATGATACGTGAATGGGGAGTATTGAGTCCGGCTGCTTTCAGATGCAAGGGTACTACACCGTAAAGTGACGGCGGAGTGGCGAGATAGAACAGCAGGTTGTCGGGGTCTACCTCATTCGTCAACTCCACCAGTCGTTGGCGGAGTGTCGGGTAACCTTCTTCTTTTGCCGGATCCATCGGCAAGTAATACAGATGGGAAATAAAGGCATCCATCAGCGCCGCATCCTGCTCTTCGGACTTTACGAATGTCTGAAGTTCACCTAATATATAGGAACGGTAGTCCTCGTCAGAATAGATTGTACGTCCGATACCCAATATGCTATAATCTCCGGTCAACCGTTTTTCACGGAAGAGAGAGTAAAGGGCAGGCATCAGCTTACGCTTGGTAAGGTCGCCGGACGCACCGAAAATAATCATTGCAAATTTATCCATTGTCGCTTTTTTATCTCTTACTTATAAAACAATCTTATTACTTCACCATATACTGTCAAACGTTGTATGTGCCCGATTTCGTATCGCCACCGTGTCCTGTCCAGTTTTCATGGAAGAACTGTCCGCGCAGTTCGTCCTTACGTTCGAACGTGTGCGCGCCGAAGTAGTCACGCTGTGCCTGCACAAGGTTGGCGGGCAAATCGGCGGAAGTGAGCGAATAGAAATAATTCAAGGCAGAAGAGAAAGCGGGAACAGGAAGCTCTTCTTTCATAGCTTCGGCCACGAGGCTCTTCCAACCGGGGAGTAACGTTTTCATTTCTTCTTTGAAATAAGGAGCCAACAACAAGTGTTCAGGCTTGTCGGTGGCTTCGAAGGCAGCCGCAATGTCATTCAGGAATATACTGCGTATGATGCATCCACCACGCCACATACGGGCAATGGAAGCCAGGTCGAGATGCCAGTCGAAAGCGTCGGAAGCGCGTTGCAACACGGCGAATCCCTGGGCATAAGAGACGAGTTTGGAAGCATAAAGGGCAGAGAAAATATCCTTGACGAGTTCCACCTTATTATATATAGGTTGTGTATGTTGGCACTGGAATTGTCTGGAAGCCAGGCGGCGCAAATCTTTCTGGGCGGAGAGACTGCGTTCGAACACGGCCGTAGCAATCAGTCCTAGCGGCATGCCCAGTTCCATGGCATTGATGACCGACCATTTGCCTGTCCCTTTCTGTCCGGCAGCATCCAGTATCTTGTCTATGAGATAACCGCCGGCTTTGTCTTTATGACGCAAGATGTTGGCAGTGATTTCGATAAGGTAACTGCGAAGTTTGCCTTCATTCCAACGGGAGAAAACATCCGCCATTTCTTCATTATTCAAATCGAGCAGTTTCTTCATCACCCAATAGGCTTCGGCAATCAACTGCATATCGCCATATTCGATACCGTTGTGAATCATCTTCACGAAGTGACCGGAACCTGCCGGCCCCACCCATTGACAGCAAGGAGTACCGTCCGGCGCTTTCGCCGCAATGCTCTGAAGAATCGGTTTCACTTCCGGCCATGCTTTTTCCGAACCACCGGGCATGATGGAAGCACCGTTCAAAGCGCCTTCTTCACCACCGGACACACCGCTGCCGACGAAAAGGAAACCTTTCGACTCGGCAAGCTTGACACGACGGTTGGTATCTTCATAATTGGAATTACCACCGTCGATAAGAATATCTCCAGGTGAAAGTAACGGAAAAAGCTGATCCATCAGTTCGTCTACCGGACTTCCGGCACGAACCATCATCATTATTTTCCGAGGGGTAGCTATTGAATCTACAAAAGCTTTTATATCTGTGAATCCTTCGATATTTTTACCTTTTGCACGACCGTTCATAAAGCGGTCTACTACTCCTTCTTCCACTCCGGGAACGGTACGGTTATAAACTGAGACATGCCATCCCTTACTTTCCATATTTAAAGCTAGATTCTCGCCCATCACGGCCAAGCCGATAAGTCCGATATCTGTTTTATTCTGATTTGCCATAACTTGTATATTTTGTAACAATGTTTATCATAGTAACAATTGAAATGAACATTTGTTCGTAATATTTAGATTAAAATATTATTTTTGCGGGCAACAAATAAAAGCAAGGATGAAGAAAATCAGAATCGGTTTATTGACCCGTATTGTTATCGCCATCATTCTAGGTATTGCCATCGGTACCTTTTTTCCGGCTCCGTTGGTACGGATATTCGTCACTTTCAACGGTATTTTCAGTGAGTTCCTCAATTTCTCCATTCCGTTGATTATTCTCGGACTGGTCACCGTGGCTATCGCTGACATTGGCAAAGGCGCAGGAAAGATGTTGCTCATCACTGCCCTGATTGCCTATTTTGCCACTTTGTTTTCGGGTTTCCTCTCCTATTTTACCGGAGTCACGGTATTTCCGTCGCTCATCGAACAGGGAGTCCCTCTCGAAGAAGTGAGCGAGGCGCAAGGGATTCTCCCCTACTTCACCGTATCCATTCCCCCGTTGATGAATGTGATGACAGCTCTGATTTTTGCTTTCACTTTGGGACTGGGGCTGGCTTCGCTCAACAGTGATGCTTTGAAGAACGTGGCACGGGATTTTCAGGAGATTATCGTCCGTATGATTAGTGCGGTGATTCTGCCTTTGCTCCCGCTTTATATCTTCGGTATTTTTCTGAATATGACACATTCGGGGCAAGTATATTCTATCCTGATGGTATTTATCAAAATCATCGGGGTAATCTTTATCCTGCACATATTCCTGTTGGTCTTTCAGTATTCCATCGCCGCACTGTTTGTGCGCAGGAATCCGTTCAAACTGCTCGGCAAGATGCTGCCGGCTTATTTCACGGCATTGGGTACACAATCATCAGCCGCTACGATTCCCGTGACGTTGGAACAGACGAAGAAAAACGGAGTATCGGCAGATATCGCAGGCTTTGTGATTCCGCTATGTGCCACGATTCATCTGTCGGGCAGCACACTGAAAATCGTAGCCTGCGCATTGGCTCTGATGATGATGCAAGGGATGCCGTACGACTTCCCGCTCTTTGCGGGTTTTATCTTTATGCTGGGAATCACGATGGTGGCGGCACCGGGCGTTCCCGGCGGGGCTATCATGGCTGCTTTGGGAATCCTTCAATCCATGCTCGGCTTCGATGAATCGGCACAGGCTTTGATGATTGCGCTTTACATTGCGATGGATAGTTTCGGAACAGCCTGCAATGTCACCGGTGACGGAGCTATTGCGCTGATTATCGACAAAATGATGGGAAAAAACTGTGCTGAATGACTGTGCTGAAAAATAATTGGAAAGTGGTTTGCAAGGGTCATAGAAAATGACGACATTTGCACCCACATTTTCAATTATTAAATACATAGCGTATGAAAAAAGCCCTAATATCAGGCATCACCGGGCAGGATGGTTCTTATCTTGCCGAGTTTTTATTGCAAAAAGGTTATGAAGTACACGGCATTCTACGCCGTTCTTCTTCGTTCAATACAGGACGTATTGAACATTTGTATTTTGACGAGTGGGTGCGCGACATGAAACAGAAACGTACTATTAATCTGCATTATGGGGATATGACAGATTCTAGTTCGTTGATTCGTATTATTCAACAGGTGCAACCGGATGAAATCTACAATCTGGCGGCTCAAAGCCATGTGAAGGTTTCGTTCGACGTTCCTGAGTACACTGCCGAAGCAGATGCTGTAGGTACACTGCGTATGCTCGAAGCTGTACGTATCCTTGGACTGGAAAAGAAAACCCGCATCTATCAGGCTTCTACTTCCGAATTGTTCGGTAAGGTGCAGGAAGTTCCACAAAAAGAGACAACTCCGTTCTATCCCCGTTCTCCGTACGGGGTAGCCAAACAATATGGTTTCTGGATTACCAAGAATTATCGTGAAAGTTATGGTATGTTTGCCGTAAACGGTATCTTGTTCAATCATGAGAGCGAGCGCCGCGGCGAGACTTTCGTAACCCGTAAGATTTCTCTGGCTGCCGCACGTATCGCGCAGGGAGAACAGGACAAACTGTATCTGGGTAATCTGGATGCACGCCGTGACTGGGGATATGCCAAGGATTACGTGGAATGCATGTGGCTGATTCTGCAACATGACGTTCCCGAAGATTTCGTGATTGCTACGGGAGAAATGCACACGGTACGCGAATTCGCGACGCTGGCTTTCAAAGAAGCGGGAATCGAACTCCGTTGGGAAGGTGAAGGCGTGAACGAGAAGGGTATCGACGTAGTTACCGGAAAGACAATGGTAGAAGTTGACCCTAAATATTTCCGTCCGTCGGAAGTGGAACAATTATTGGGTGACCCGACTAAAGCAAAAACTTTGCTGGGATGGAATCCGTGCAAGACTTCATTCGAGGAACTGGTAAGTATCATGGTTCGCCACGATATGGAGAAGGTGAAACGCATGATAGCCAACAAACACTAAATGAATTTCATTTCACCACAGAAGACGCAGAGGACACGGAGGATTTTATTTTTTCCTCTGTGCTCTCCGTGTCCTCTGTGGTGAACTAATAAAAGATAAAATGGAAAAGAATGCAAAGATATACGTAGCAGGACACCGCGGTCTTGTAGGGTCTGCTATTTGGAAAAATTTGCAGGATAAAGGATATACCAATCTGATAAGTCGCTCCCATAAAGAACTTGACCTACTGGACGGTGCGGCTGTCCGCAAGTTCTTTGATGAAGAACAGCCGGAATATGTATTCCTTGCGGCCGCTTTCGTAGGCGGTATCATGGCAAACAGTATCTACCGTGCCGACTTCATTTACAAGAACCTGCAAATTCAACAGAATGTGATTGGGGAAAGTTTCCGTCACAATGTGAAGAAACTACTCTTTCTGGGTAGTACGTGTATTTACCCGCGTGATGCTGAACAGCCCATGAAAGAAGATGTGTTGCTCACTTCTCCGCTGGAATACACGAACGAACCATATGCCATTTCCAAAATTGCCGGATTAAAGATGTGTGAGAGTTTCAACTTGCAATATGGTACTAACTATATCGCTGTGATGCCGACCAATCTTTACGGCCCGAATGATAATTTCGACTTGGAACGCAGTCATGTATTGCCTGCCATGATTCGCAAGATTCACCTGGCACATTGCCTGAAAGAAGGTAATTGGGAAGCTGTACGCAAGGATATGAACCTGCGTCCGGTAGAAGGCGTCAATGGTGACAGCCCGAAGGAAGAAATTCTGGCTATTCTGAGAAAATATGGTATCAGCGATACTGAAGTGACTCTTTGGGGCACAGGAACTCCGCTGCGTGAATTCCTTTGGAGTGAAGAAATGGCAGACGCCAGTGTATTCGTCATGGAGCACGTAGATTTCAAAGATACTTACAAGGAAGGCGACAAGGATATCCGCAACTGCCATATCAACATCGGAACAGGTAAGGAAATCACTATCCGTCAGCTTGCCGAACGTATCGTGGAAACCGTAGGCTACCAAGGCAAACTGACTTTCGACAGCAGCAAACCGGACGGTACTATGCGAAAGTTGACCGACCCTTCAAAGCTACACGCTCTCGGATGGCATCACAAAATCGAAATCGAGGAAGGCGTACAGAGAATGTACGAATGGTACTTGAAATAAGGAAGCCGAACAATCTATTAATATGCTATCAGCATTATTATTTTTGCTGATAGCATAATTGTTTTTCATTATAGCATATCTATTTTTCATTATAGCATATCCGATTATCATTATAGCATATCAGAACCGGCTCATAGTATGAGCTTAGATTTACCCCCTCTCCCACTCCTTTTCCAAAAATTCTTCACTCATAATTCTTCATTCTTAATTTAATTGCTATATTTGCACAATTTAATACCAAATGTGCAAAAAACAATGGAACAGAGTTTTATAGCTTACATTGAGAATAGTATCAAAAACAATTGGGACTTGGATGCCCTGACAGATTATAAGGGAGCCACCCTTCAGTATAAAGACGTAGCCCGCAAAATCGAAAAACTCCATATCATTTTTGAAGAAAGTGGAATCCGCAAGGGAGACAAGATTGCCGTCTGTGGAAGAAACAGTTCGCATTGGGGAGTCACTTTCCTCGCTACGCTGACGTATGGGGCAGTTATCGTCCCCATTCTTCACGAGTTTAAAGCGGACAATGTACACAACATCGTCAATCACTCCGAAGCTAAACTACTGCTTGTAGGAGATATGGTATGGGAAAACCTCAACGAATCGGCAATGCCGCTATTGGAAGGTATCCTGATGATGAACGACTTCACCCTGCTGGTATCACGCAGCGAACGCCTGACTTACGCCCGCGAACATCTGAATGAAATGTTCGGTAAGAAATATCCCAAGAATTTCCGCAAAGAACACGTCGCCTATCACAAAGACGAACCCGAAGAACTAGCCGTAATCAATTATACTTCCGGAACAACCAGTTATTCAAAAGGAGTAATGCTCCCCTACCGCAGTTTGTGGTCGAATACAAAATTCGCCTTTGAAGTGTTGGAGTTGGAAGCCGGAGACAAAATCGTATCCATGCTTCCTATGGCACATATGTACGGACTGGCATTCGAATTCCTTTATGAGTTTTCCGTAGGTTGCCACATCTACTTTCTTACCCGTATGCCGAGTCCGAAAATCATCTTTCAAGCATTCGAGGAAGTCAAGCCGAGCCTGATTGTGGCTGTCCCGCTCATCATCGAGAAAATTATAAAGAAGAGCGTACTTCCAAAGTTGGAAACTCCGGCCATGAAGATATTGTTGAAAGTACCTATCATCAATGACAAGATTAAAGCGACGGTGCGCGAGGAAATGATTAAAGCGTTTGGCGGAAACTTCAAAGCAGTGATTGTAGGAGGCGCAGCTTTCAATCAGGAAGTGGAACAATTCCTGAAAATGATTGATTTCCCTTATACCGTAGGATATGGAATGACAGAATGCGGCCCGATTATCTGCTACGAAGACTGGAGAAGATTCAAGCCGGGGTCTTGCGGAAAAGCCGTACCTCGTATGGATGTACGGGTTCTTTCTTCCGATCCGGAGAACATTGTAGGAGAAATCGTTTGCAAAGGCCCGAATGTGATGCTGGGATATTACAAGAATGAAGAAGCTACGCAGGAAGTGATTGACAAGGACGGCTGGTTACATACAGGCGACTTGGCATTAATGGACGAGGAAGGTAATGTAACGATCAAGGGACGCAGCAAAAATCTGCTTCTCAGCGCAAGCGGACAGAACATCTATCCTGAAGAAATAGAAGACAAGCTGAACAATATGCCGTATGTAGCCGAAAGTATTATCGTTCAGCAGAACGAAAAGCTCGTCGGTCTTGTTTATCCTGACTTTGATGATGCTTTCGCCCACGGCCTGAAGAATGAAGACATCGAGCAGGTAATGGAAGAGAACCGGGTAACACTGAATACAATGCTGCCGACATACAGCCAGGTATCAAAAATGAAAATTTATCCCGAAGAGTTTGAGAAGACGCCGAAGAAGAGTATCAAGCGGTATTTATATCAGGAAGCGAAAGGGTAAGGCAACTGAGCCGTAGAGGATATGACTTGAACCGAAGAAAAAAGATATAGAATGAAGATAAAGAAAACAATAATCACGGCAGCTATCCTGATGGCTGCCGTTTGTTTGCCGGCACAGAATAAAAGTGGCGGCATTAATATTTCCATCTGGAAAGATATTTGCACGCAGCCGCATGACAGCACACAGACAACTTATGTGAATATCGGCCTGCTGTCTACCATGAACCGCCTGAATGGAGTGGGAATCAACGCGTTGGGAAGCGTAGTCCACGGTGACATGAACGGGGTTCAGATTACAGGACTGGCAAACTTGGCAGGCGGGACGATGCGGGGTGTCCAAATAGCAGGTGTCAGTAATATCAGCGGAGACAATACCGTAGGATTCTCCACTGCCGGATTAGTTAACATAACCGGTGACGGTACACAAGGAGTAACCATAGCCGGACTTACCGGTATCGGCGGAGACAATACTTCGGGAGTAATGATAAGTGGATTTATGAATGTGACGGGAAACATGGCTTCAGGTGTCCATCTCTCCGGAGCAGCGAATATCACGGGACAGAGTTTCAATGGCATGATGACTTCCGGACTCCTGAACGTGGTAGGTGAAAATATGAATGGCTTGCAAATAGCCGGCATTGCCAATATTACAGCCACCAAGTTGAATGGTCTACAGATAGCATTGTGCAATTACGCTACAAAAGTCCGTGGACTCCAGATCGGACTGGTCAATTATTACAGGGAAGACATGAAAGGACTACAACTGGGACTGGTCAACGCGAATCCTGACACAAGAATACAAATGATGGTATATGGTGGCAATGCTACTCCCGCCAATATAGGCGTACGCTTCAAGAACCAATTATTCTATACGATTTTGGGAGTGGGTTCCATGTACCAGGGATTGAATGACAAATTTTCTATCAGTGCGTCCTACCGTGCCGGTCTGTCCCTTCCTGTTTATAAAGGTCTCTCAATTAGCGGTGACCTCGGATATCAGCATATCGAAGCCTGTGATAACAAAGACGAAGTAATCCCAAGACGTCTGTATGCATTACAGGTACGCGCCAATCTGGAATATCAGATTACCAAGAAATTCGGTATCTTCGCGACAGGTGGTTACGGACTAACCAGATTCTATAATAAATCAAGTAATTACGACAAGGGAGCGATTGTAGAAGCCGGTATTGTGCTTTTCTAAAAAAGGAACAAAGCATATCAATGCGATATAATAAGACAAACCCTGCAAGAACTATGAAATAGATATTTCGTTCTTGCAGGGCTTTATTTATAATGTGCGGATGCTCTATCACACTTTTTCTTTAATCAGCCCCGTACGATAAGCCACAAGCAACTTTTTCAAATCCTGAATCTGCGTCACCAGTTCTTTTCCTTTATCAGTATCCTTCACCATCATCCGCTGGGAGTTAAACTCCAAAACGAAGTTAGTTGATTTAATATCCAACCCTTCTTCAATGGCTTTCTGACGAGACTGGAACGGTTCATGCTGTACAAGTTGCATACCATGAGAATGATAAACAAGCGTATATCCTGCAATACCGGTTTCCGGCTGATAGGCTTTGGAGAATCCGCCGTCGATAACGAAAAGCTTGCCGTTCGCTTTCATCGGTTGCTCCCCCTGAATGGTTTTCACAGGCACATGACCGTTGATAATATGCGAATGAGGGCCTGAAGCGCCAAATTCAGCCAGTATTTGGTCACAAATGTCTTCCCGGTTACGCAATGTATAATAGTATCCTTTCTTCTCCTTATGCAGTTCTTTGTCTTCTACAAAATAACGTTCGAAAGTAGCCATCTTATCCTTGTCAAACAAAGGAGCTTCCGACCCGCACCACATATACCAGATATAATCCATAGCGAATTCCTTATCTTCTTCTCCTTCTTCGTCAAAGTAAGCGGTACGAATCAACTGATCGGCTTTATCCAGTAATTTACGTCCCCAGTACTCTTTACCCCGTATTTTGACATGCTTGAAGCTACCATCCTCGTTCAAAGGCACGGAAGCATGATAAAGCAGATTGGAATTGGAAACCAAATACATCCCGCCGTAGGTAAACAGGCAGCGCATATGCTTCTTCAGTTTCTCGCTATTCATAAACGAATAATGAATCTTATCCACCAATTCACGCTCTTCATCCGTCAGACGGTAAGGGTCGGCAGGGTCGATGGTCGGGAAGTTTGTATCACGAAGGGCATATTCCTTACCTTCATAGACAAAGACGCCACGCTCAAAGTCAATCTTCTCCAGCAGTTTGCGATTTGCCATCCCGAATTCAGGACGACGGTCGATAATCTCAGCTTCCAGTTTAAACTGGATAATAGTGATCGCTTTATGCATCTGCGTTATCAAGCGCAAAGTCTTCTCATTGTAGTGGGCATCGGCAAAATTCATCTTCGGCATGAAGATAGAGCAGGGATCATCGGCATAAGTATCCATGGCGAAGGTTGCCAATGGAAGCAGGTTGATTCCGTAACCGTCTTCAAGTGTACCCAAGTTGCCATAGCGCATCGACATGCGGATAACGTTGGCAATGCAACTGTCGTTACCGGAAGCAGCGCCCATCCAAAGGATATCATGGTTGCCCCATTGAATATCAAAGTTGTGATAGTTGCACAAAGTATCCATAATAATGTGTGCGCCCGGCCCACGGTCATAGATATCGCCTACAATATGGAGAGAGTCAATCGTCAGACGCTGAATCAGGTTGCACATGGCAATGATGAAATCATCCGCACGCTTTGTAGTAATAATCGTGCTGATAATCACATTGATATAGGCATGCTTATTCGGCTCAATGGAAGATTCGTGCAATAACTCCTGTATAATATAAGAGAATTCAGCCGGCAGCGACTTACGGACTTTGGAGCGGGTGTACTTGGACGATACATTCTGGCAGACTTTCACCAATTGGTTCAGAGTAATCAGATACCAGTCGTCCAAATCCTTTTCACGCGTTTTCACCAGTTGGAGTTTTTCTTCGGGATAGTAAATCAAGGTGCAGATTTCTTTCTTCTCGGCCTCACGGAGAGTATTACCGAATATTTCATTCACTTTACGTTTCACCGCACCCGATGCATTTTTCAGCACATGTTGAAAGGCTTCGTATTCACCATGTATATCTGTCAAGAAATGCTCCGTCCCCTTGGGTAGATTCAAGATAGCCTCCAGATTGATTATTTCCGTACTTGCATCGGCAATCGTAGGAAAACTTCGGGAAAGCAGTTGCAGATAGCGAAGGTCGCTCACAATGCTTTCAGGAGTTATATTACTTTGAGCAGTCATTTTATTATATTACAATTTACTAATTACCAATTATTTTGCTTCCTATGTTCTTTGTTTGGAATCATGCGATTCAATTATTCGTGATAAATATAGTACTTTTTATTCACAAGTCCATTATTTCTCAATTTTTAATTCTCAATTTTCAATTTAACAAGAACATCAACAGCACCTGCGCGATAATCACCCGCAGGAACATACACAGCGGATACACTGTCGCATAAGCTACGGACGGGTTGTCACCGGGAATTGTATCGTTTACGTAATTCAACGCCATCGGATTCGCCATACTTCCGCACAACATACCGGATACCGTTCCGAAATCTATCTTCATCATCTTGAAGGCTATAAAGCCCACCAAGACTGTCGGGACAATTGTCAATCCGGCTCCCAAAGCAATCCATAGCAGACCTTCCGGACGGAAGACAGTATCGAAGAAATGCGCTCCGGCATCCAGTCCCAAACAGGCAAGATACATCGAAAGTCCCAATGCACGCAGCATCAGATTCGCGCTACGGGTAGTATAGGTAATCATATGTATTCGAGGCCCGAATGTACCCAAAAGGATACCGACGATAATCGGGCCACCCGCCAGTCCCAACTTCACAGGAGTACTGACACCCGGAATGGAAAAAGGAATGGCACCCAACGCCAATCCCAACACAATGCCTATAAATATAACCACCAGATTAGGTTCTTTCAGGCTTTTGACCGCATTACCCAATACTTTCTCCACATTTTGGATAGCCGCTTTCTCTCCCACTACCGTCAACCGGTCGCCCAACTGAAGTATCAATTCCGGAGTGGCAAGCAGTTGTACGCCCGAGCGGTAGACACGGCTGATATTAATCCCATAATGATTTCTCAACCGGAGTGCACCCAGCTTCTTTCCGTTCAGTTCAGGACGGGTCACGACAATGCGCTGAGAAACCAGATCGCTGTCAATCGCATTCCAGTCAATGTCCTCTTTGTTCCAATCCGTATTTTCCTGTTCGCCGAAAAGCACGGTCAAAGCCAAGGCATTTTTTTCCGCAGTTATCACCAGCAGGCGGTCTCCTTCTTTCAAAACCTTATCGGAAGTCGGGATGCTGACGTGCCCGTCCCGCCACAAACGGGAAATGACAAACTTCGGGTAGCTCATATGAGCTATATCCTTGATGCTCTTATTGAAAATAGCAGGATTGTGTACTTGAAACGCTGCAATATAAGTTTTGTTCGCGTCGTCTTTCTCTTTTATTTCCAAATCTTCCTTGCGAACCAGTACTCTACGAATTAATAAAACGGCAAGAATAACGCCGACTACCCCCATCGGATAGGCTACCGCGCACCCTAAAGCGGGTGTGTTGCTCTCCATTCCCATCTGCTTCAAAGTCTGCTGTGCAGCTCCCAGCGCCGGAGTATTCGTGGTTGCCCCACAAAGGATACCAACCATATCGGGAAGTGAAACACCTGTGGCAAAGCTCGCCACCACCGTCAACAATGTTCCTAGAAATACGACTCCCAGTGCCAGCATATTCAGCGTCACTCCTCCTTTACGGAAAGAACTGAAGAAACCGGGGCCTACTTGCAGCCCGAGGGAATAAACAAATATGACAAGACCGAAACTCTCCGCGTAATTCAACATCTGCGGATCTACCGAAAGTCCGAAATGCCCGGCAAGAATGCCCGCAAAAAAAACAAAAGTGACTCCCAGGGAAACTCCCCAGAAATGCACCCTTCCCAAGCCCAAACCTATCGCCGAAATCAGCGAAAGCACCACAACAGCCTGTAAGGCAGAATGTTCGAGAAATAGACTATATAACCACTCCATGTATATTCAAACTAATAGGGCGCAAAGATAAAAACTATTTAGTCCCGTTCAAAACTTTTAAGCTTTCATTTCGCGCCCCATGTATGGTCTGATTCTTGTATCCTGAAATCTTATTGGCAACCCTTTTACCGCCTTACCTATTATTTTGTTTTTAATACTTGTGATATTCCTGTCTTAACCGTATTATCCTTTCTCTTTTTACCCGCATATTGACATCCGCCAACTTTTCACCTGTTGCTTGTCGCTCTTATCTTTTATCTTTTTCCCTGATATTCCACAAAGTTATCCCGTCCGTCCAGATAACCGCTCAACCTGTTGCCACCGATATATACATCATCCAGATATGAAACATCATTCGGGCCATAAGCCATGCGGATAGAAGTCTGTGCGTAATTCTCCCAACTCCAACGGAAATTATATTCAAACTGTTCCACAGCACCGTTAGGATATTCCACCCGTATATAGTCAATTCCGGTACGGTCCAAGAAAAAATCGAGTTCCTGACGGCAATAATTACCGTCCATATCCCGATAGAAACTTACCCATGTGCGGCTGCACAAATCAGCAGAACGATTGTAATACCCTGCGCCATTATTATCGCTATCATAAAAACTGTCAATTTCCACTTCGCAAGAAGTAAAGCTTACCATCAATACAGCCATCAAAGCCAAGCCTAAGTATTTGAATGTGTTCGTTTTCATATTCCTTTATTTTTAATGGTTCATTTATTATTATCTATCATTTATCTTTCGATATGACAAAAGTATAGAATGAATTTTCCTCCTGAAACTGAAAATTCCTACTTGTCAGGAGGAAATCCCCTAAAGCTTCCGAACCTGACGGAGTCTATTTCAAAGAATTCTTGTATCTTTGCCCGTCACTAAAAAACACAAGAAAATCATCTGTCACATGAAGTCTATCAAATCCCATATCACTCAATTACTAAAATCTCTCAACGAGGGAGTATTTGAAAAAGAACATACCATCGCGCTCTCCCTGCTATCTGCCATGGCGGGTGAAAGTATCTTCCTGCTAGGCCCTCCGGGGGTAGCCAAGAGTCTGGTAGCCCGCAGGCTCAAACTTGCTTTCAAGGATGCGGATGCTTTCGAGTATCTGATGTCCCGTTTCAGTACGCCGGATGAAATATTCGGCCCTGTATCCATATCCAAGTTAAAAGATGAGGACACATACGAACGAATAACCAAAGGATATCTGCCCACAGCCGCCATTGTTTTTCTGGATGAAATATGGAAGGCAGGCCCCGCCATTCAGAACTCACTCCTGACGGTTATCAATGAAAAGATATACCGAAACGGACAGTTCACAGTGCGTGTTCCTCTGAAAGCTCTGATCGCCGCTTCCAACGAGTTACCCGCCAAAGGTGAAGGATTGGAAGCGTTGTATGACCGTTTCCTGATCCGCCAGTTCGTAGGATGCATCGAACAGGAATACGCTTTCGACCAGATGATTTCCTCCACAAAAGAGATTGAGCCCGAAATTCCCGGAAAACTTCAGATAGACGACGAGTTATACTCTAAAATACAAGCTGAAAGTGAGAAGGTAGGAATCCACTATACAATCTTCGAACTGATTCACAATATCAAACGGGAAATTGAGCAGTACAATGCAGGACGTGATGAAAACACCCCGCCTATTTACATATCCGACCGTCGCTGGAAGAAAATTGTGAGTCTGCTCCGCACTTCCGCCTGTCTGAATGAGTCTCCGGGAATCCATTTCTCGGATTGTCTCTTAATGACCGCCTGCCTGTGGGACGAAGTATCCCAACTGCCCATTGTTGAAGAAATGGTGGAACAATCCATAGCACGAGGTATCAACGCCTATCTGCTGGGTGAAAAAAGACTGGAACAGAAACTGGATACCCTCAAAGAAAACATGAAATCCGAACATAGCCTGCGGGAAATCAGCGATCCGGGTATTCAGGTAGTAGATGCATTCTATCATCGTATCGAAGGTTATCATATCGCCGGAAACCTGCTTATATTCGCTTCAGACTATCAGTCTCTCAAAAAAGACAGCAACCGTTTATTCTATATCCAGCAAGATAAATTCCGTCCTGTCAACAAAATCCTGAAAGCCTATGACTTTGTGAAAAACAGGAACATCGCGCAAAAGAACATCTATTCTCTCCGAAAAGGAAAACGGTCTGTCTTTGTCAACAACCAGGAGTATCCGCTATTATGCTACGACAATTGCGATCCGCTACCGGCACAACAGGATGAAAGTACCCCGTTTGAATTTACCCTGCAAGAAGTCATCGACCTGCTCCAACAAATGGAAACAGAATACAAGACGATTTCAGAACGGGAAACCGCATACACCAAAGAACATCTTTTCCTGAGTCCATCACAGAAAAGCAAGATAAGACGAATCTTAGGAGAAACCGCGCATATCATCGAAAACTACCGGAACGAGCTTCGCATCATCGCCCATGCCCATGAACAAGAGAACAGAGAGTATTAGGCTCAAACACCTGCAAGACATTTATTACGAGAAATTGCAGGGAATAGCCTACGATGTGTACGACGAACAGCTACACAACCTGATTATCCGCCCCGAAGAACTGGACACGGATATTCATCTGTATTTTCGTCATACATTGCCTTCTTTGCAGGACTTCTACTCCCGCTATGCATCCCAATGGGAATATTTTCACGAAATGGATGAAGCGTCCGACACCAGATTTCTCCAATTCCTGAAAAACAGCGCTTATCCTTTTTCCATGAAATACCATCTGGTAGACCTGAACGTCAAGTATTATCTCCAGCGTTTCGCCGCAATCAGTCCGCGCACCAAAGAATGGAAAGCTCTGCGCGCCCTCTTTTTCGAGAAATGGAATACGTTACTCTCGAACAACGAGTTCAACTACCAAATGGAACATATCGAACAGCTCTGTGACGATTTCTACCGCCGTCAACTGTCACTATCCAGGAATCTCCCCGTTCGTGGCGGTTCACGTCTCGTCTGGCTGCTTCGTAACCATAAACAGATAGCGGAGCAAATACTGGAATATGAAGAAACAATCAAACGGAATCCGGTAATCCGCGAATTGGTAGAGATATTGGGAAAGAAACACCAAAGCAGCCGGAAACGTTTCAAGATGACTGCGGGAATCCATCGGGAACAAATCGTATCCCATGCCACACGTAGTGATATAACAGGTATTTGTGAAGGAAACGACTTGAACAGCCTTCTCCCTCTCGAGTACTGCTATCTGGCCGAAAAAAGCCTGCAACCCGTCTTCTTCGAACGTTTCATAGAAAAGCGGCTCCAGGTAATCGACTATCAATCGCACGAAAAACAACCCGTCAACGACAAGAAAACAGCAGGAAACGAAGTTTCTGAAGAAGCCGAAGGCCCTTTTATCGTCTGCCTGGATACTTCCGGCTCTATGGCAGGAGAGCGGGAAAGAATCGCAAAGTCAACCCTACTAGCCATCGCCGAACTGACGGAAGTACAGCACCGGAAATGTTACATCATCCTTTTCTCCGACGATATTGAATGTATCGAAATCACCGATTTAGGAAGCAGCTTCGACCGTCTGGTTGATTTCCTCAGCCAGTCTTTTCATGGTGGCACGGATATGGAACCCGTTATCACCCATGCTTTGCGGAAAATCAGTGAAGAAGGATACATGGAAGCAGATATTATTACCGTATCCGACTTCGAAATGCGTCCCGTCGATAATATGTTGGCCAAAAGCATAGAACGGGCGAAAACAAAAGAGACAAAGATGTACGCCATTTCCTTAGGTGGCAAAAGCGCCGAAAACAGTTATCTGAAATTATGTGATAAATATTGGGAATATAGTGTTCAAACCGCCGAAAAGCTTAATAAAAATAGAATTGAAGAATCAAATATTTAATCAATGTTATAAAACATCCGTTTTTTCTTGTTTTATTTGCTAATTTCACATAAGTCCGTATATTTGCAATGTGTTTTTCATAGTATTAGATTTAAGGTTAACAAAAGATTGGCTGTCTGGGATAGATAGCCTTTTTTTATGCTCTTTTTTCTGCCTTTTTTTATGTATTCACATAGCGTCACTATCCCATCAATATAGTTACCCCATCCCGTCAGTATACCGTCACTATAACGAGTGGATAGCGTCAATATGTTTCAAACCCCTTCCCTGCTACTAAAATTCAAAAGCTCCGAAAAAAAATTCTCCCGTTTAACATTTGAAACATAGCAGGTTATCTCATTTCTTCCAAAAACCGTAAAAAAATTCTTGCTAAAAGATTTGCATAGTCAAAAACTTCCCCCTATCTTTGCACCGCATTTGAGAGAGAATGCGGGTTCAAGGAAGTTTGGGTGAGTGGCTGAAACCACCAGTTTGCTAAACTGACGTACTCGTAAGGGTACCGGGGGTTCGAATCCCCCAGCTTCCGCAAAATCTCAAAATAAAAAAGAGCTAAGTTTTAGGACTTGGCTCTTTTTAAATCAATTAAAAATCGGTGGGTTCGTCTAACGGTTAGGACACATGCCTCTCACGCATGTAATACGAGTTCGATTCTCGTACCCACTACAAAATTAAAAGAGGGAGTGTAGTTCTAACTACACTCCCTCTTTTAATTTATATATCTCAAAGTAAGAATCTTTATCAATCCGCAACCGGACTCTGTCCTCCCGTTTCTGCCCTGCCAAGTTTACGAATAAGTTAAAATACAGTTGGCTGAAAGAAAGATTAGAGCGATTATACTCAATATCGAATGTCCAGGTTCTGCGGAAAGAGTCGAAATAGGCAAATGATTGCTCTCCACCTTTACACATGAAGACTTCCGGGAAAGCCGTAGGCGGATATGGCTGAAACAGACTCGCCAGTTGGGCATAAACATAGTCGATCATCCATTCATCCCCCGATAAGGTCAATTCTCCTTTTAAACGGAGCTTGACGGCATAAGCGGTAGTCACATCCGATGAGGTATAGACAGGGATTTGACTTTCTTGCGGATAGTTACCATTCTTGTATCCAAGACTCATTGTTAGTCCGGACTTACCGATTCCATTAAATCCTTCAGCTTCCTTACCTGCCAATTGATTTTTCAGATTAACCATAAACGTCAACTTGCCGAGAGTGGGATCTCCCGGATATTGCGCTATCGTATCCAGTACATAATCCTCATCATTATAACTACGGGCAACCAATTCACCCTTTCCATCTTCCAGAGCCGGATCGCCATTCTCAACGTTCACGTTACCTACCGGATAATAAATAGCATCATTATCCTTCGCGCAACCATATAAACAAAGCAGTAACACTGCTACTCCTATTATCTTATTCATTATCGTCTTACATCTTGATTTAAGAGGCAAATATACATCTTTTTTGTACCACACTTGATTTATGTCAACCGTTTTTAGTATTTTTGCACACATCAAGACAGAAAAGACATGGATACACTATTAAGAGAAACGGTAAATGCCGTTGTAAACTCCCGTTTCCCCGAGATGAGTATAGAAGGAAGACGACAGATAGAAAGCATACTGATTCGTGAAGAATTCCCTAAAGGAGCCATCGCGCTGAAGGAAGGAGAAGTAGCCCACGAAATCGTATTTGTCGGCAAAGGAATGCTCAGGCAGTACTACTATAAAAACGGAAAAGACGTTACCGAACATTTCTCCTATGAAGGATGTATCACCATGTGCATTGAAAGTTTCCTGAAACAAGTCCCTACTCGACTGATAGTAGAAACACTGGAACCTAGCATAATCTACCTGTTCCCTCGGGACATGATACAAAAACTGGCGAGAGAAAACTGGGAAATCAATATGTTCTATCAGAAAATACTGGAATACTCCCTGATCGTATCACAGGTCAAAGCAGACTCGTGGCGTTTTGAATCCGCCCGTGAGCGTTATAATCTCCTGCTCGAAACACATCCCGAAATCATCAAACGGGCTCCCTTGGCGTACATAGCCTCTTACCTGCTGATGACGCCCGAAACATTGAGCCGCGTACGTTCCGGAGTTCTATAAGACATTCTTCCCGACTGCGATAACGGAATTCCCCGTTATCGGCTTTTCCGGTATTCCTTGGGAGACATATTTGTATAATGCTTGAAATACTTCCCGAAAAAAGACTGGTTGGCAAAATTCAGCCGGTCGGCAATCTCCTGTATATTCATACTTGAAGAGTTCAGAAGCGCTTTCGCTTCCAGGATAACAAACTCATCAATCCACTCTCCCACCGTTTTCCCGCTGACCTCTTTCACCACACCCGACAAATGCTTGGGCGTCAGGCACAACTGATCCGCATAAAACTTCACACTACGTTCAAATTGGTAAGACTCGACCAACGATTCATAAAAACGCTCGAAGATATACTCTTTTCTGGTCTTGGTTTTAGGCGCAGCAGCTACAGGAGCATGATTATTAAAGATATTGCAAAGCTCGAAGAAAAAGCCCTGCATCAAACCCATTACAGCTTCCCTGCGGTATGTACCCTTTTTGTCCCTCAACCGCTTTCTCACAAACGTATGATATTCCTGAATCACTTCCTGCTCATGCGGAGTGAGACTGAAGCATGGATAATCCTTCAGATAGAAAAACAGTGAAAGCATATTCCCGACCTTAGGTAATGTCTCCAATACATTCTTCGACACAGCAAAGAATATACCTTTATAGTCCGGACTGAAATACCGGTGTTCGATAATCTGATTCGGCAACGCCACTACCATCACTCCCGGTGACAACTGAAACTCGCGCAAACTGATATTGAAAGCCCCTTCGCCCTGCAGGCAAAGCCCTATTGTCAGTACCTCCATTTTACTGGGGCCATTATACAAGGAAATAACGCTCTCCGTATCGAAGAGCGCTATATCATTATCAACAACATCAATGCTGTCGGAATCTATATGCTTTGAATGAACCACCGAAGAAATACCAATCTTCGGAACACTTTGAATATCCATACTCTCTCTTTTTTGCGACAAATATATCAGCAATAAATCATATATACAAGTCAAGATAGGATATTACAGGACAAAAAGAACATTATTGGCTACTTATTGACCATGCCCGAACAAATATTCGGAATCACGTTTGGCAGCAGGCACTGTCCACTTATCCGGAACGAACTTCCACTGGTTCAACACTTTCGGATCCATCGTTCCCTTCTTCTCAATGTAATTCATCAGATAAAAACGAAGATCCTTATCAGTAGAAAAGACAATACGTTCTTTCAATTTCTCTTGAGGAATGCCCGACCCTTTTGTCAGTAATTCTCCACCGCCATTACCCCGATAAGAGTTCAACGCCACCTTATAAATCTTATCCAAATGGAAAGGAGAACCATCCGCCATACTGACAATCGTTATCTTCTCCCCTTTCGGCTTGGTGACATCCACCGTATAAATAATGCCTGAAGCCGAATCGAAGTTAAAGCTGAAATTCTGGAAAGAAGCCCTGTCCTCCGCACCTTCACGACGTTTCTCCTTGAACCAGAGCAGATGATCATCCGGCGACTTCATCCGGTTAGTCCACATATAATAAGACATTTCCAGGAAATCCTTGATTTCTTTTCCCGACAATGTCATCACATACAGCATATTCTCATATTTGTATAAGTTGAACATATCGCTCACGAACACATCCCCCTTCTTTATTTCCGCGTCGAATGAAAGCGGAGCGGCAAAGGAAATCTCAGCCCCTGTAATATCAAGCTGCAATGTATGTATCAAGTCGATAAAAGCAGAAGGGCCGAAGAAAGAAGGATGCGTAGAAATATCCCCGGTAAACGTACCGATCTTCTTGGAAACAAACTTCTGTACGTCCTCATATTGCGGAGCAAAACGCTTCATAAAATCCTCGCTGACACCATAGTCCTTCGTAGCCGTCAGCACTCCCTGAATATCCTTGCCCAAGACCTTGCCGTCTTTCATCCTGACAGTTACGTCCACATTCGACAAGACAACCCCGTTGCTTGCCGGATCAATAATCAGCACCGAATCTCCGGCCACATTCATCACCTTCTTACATTCACGCGCATGGTCGTGCCCCATCAATACTATATCAAATCCCGGCACATTCTTCGCTACATCCAGTGACGCATTCTCATTATATTTTCCCGACATCTTGAATGCTTCCTGTCCCGCATGGAACAGCCCGATGACCAAATCCGGATTTTCCTTTTCACGAATAATCTTCATCCACTTGCGAGCCGTCTCTTCCATATCATCAAAACGTAACCCCTTCCACAAATTTTCCGAGAGCCATGCCGGGATGGCAGGGGTAATCATTCCGAGAACAACGATTTTCACGCCATCACGCTCCAACACCTTATAAGGCGGCAGATGCGTCTTTCCCGTAGATGTATCGATGATATTGGCACCCAGCACGGGGAAGTCACAAGTGCCGATCCAACGGTCGAACACGGCACGTCCCGTTTCCACGTCATGGTTGCCCATGTTGCCGGCATCATACTTCATATAATTCATCATTTCCGCACAAAGATGCGGAGACACAGTATCTATGTAATTATAATAATAAGCGGTAGGCTGTCCCTGCAAAATATCCCCGTTATCCAATAATATCAGGTTATCTTTATACTGCTCGCGCTCTTTCTGCACAAACGAATATATCCGTGCAAGACTGCCTTTCCATTCCTGACGGGTTATGAAATTGTAAGGATAATAGTTGCCGTGCACATCGCTTGTCTGTACAATCTTCAGCTTCACCACTTTCTCCTGCGCTGCCACCGACAGCACCAGACATAGAAGCCACACATAAATTAATGTAATCCGTTTCATTCTTTTTCTATTTTTAGCGGATGCGAGAATACGAACCGGGCCCCACCGGTATAGTCGGGATCAATCCATATAGCACCCTTCCATTTATACACAATCAATTTGCAGATAGACAGTCCCAGACCTGTTCCCTGCGCATACTCATTCAGCTTCTCAAAACGCTCGAACACAAGCCCCTGCTTCTCCTTCGGGATACCGCATCCCGTGTCCGTCACCGAGAAAACAGCCATTTGCTTCGTCTCATCAATCGAAAAGTCCAACGTAATCGTTCCTTTTTTCGTAAACTTATTCGCATTTGAAAGCAAATTGATAATCACCTGCTGCATACGCTGTACATCCGTCTCCATGCGGTAAGTATCAATTTTTGTAGTAAACAGAAACTGATTATCCGACGAATGCTGCGAGAAACTGACGGAAGCCACCACTTGCCTGCACAACTGCACCACATCGCACTCCCCCCATGTCAAAGTCACTCGGTTGGCTTCCAGACGGGAAAGATCGAGAATATCATTAATCAGGCGCAGCAACAAGTCAGAATTCGTTTTGATAATCTGATAATAAGACTGCTGTTCCTCTTCCGTGCTGCCGCCCACAGCCAGCACATCCGAGAATCCGACAATCGAGTTCAACGGTGTCCGTATCTCATGGCTCATATTCGCAAGGAAAGCGCTCTTCAGTCGATTGGACTCTTCCGCCTTATCTTTCGCCACGCGCAAATCCTTCTCCGACTTCAACAGTTCATCCTTCAGACGCTTCGTACGGAAATAAAAGAAAAGAGAAATGAACAGTCCCAGCGTCAACACCACAAACAGCGCACAGGCAGACCATATCTGATACGTGTACTGCTGATAGAACGAAACCGGCTGATTGACAAGCTGCACATCAAAAGGCAAAACATTCGGATTCAACCCCCACTCTTTCATCTTCCGGCTGTCCAATACAGCCTTGCTACCGATAATCTCCAGATGCTTCTCCACATCCCCTATCTGACTATCCGCCTGATTATCCAGACGGATGGATTCCATAGCCATTTCTCCACCCACTTTCCGGTAATCGGGCAGCACGCCGCCGATTGCCCAATATCCCAGGCTCACCGATGATGGTGTAAAAGTCGGGATGGCAGGAGTCGCTTCCATCATCGCATATGTAGCATTCCGCATGAAATACCCCTCGTTCATATCCACCCGCCAGGTTCCCACCATAATCACTGTATTTTCCGGCAGATTTCTCAATTCCTCGACAATCGTGTAGATTGTATGTCTCCGTCCGTCCATCAGAATCAGGTCAAGGTCAGGAAATTTCTCCATCTCCTTTCGCATCAACGCCTGCATCGTCACTCCACCATAGGTATTGTCCGAAATGAAAGCGATGTGCTCCGTCTTCGGATAAAAAGCCTGAATCATGCGGATATTATCCTCAATATTATAACGGTTGATAAAGCCCGACTTCAGTTCGGGAATATTCAGATGGTCGTCAAATATATCGACCGATTCGGGCATCCAGCTATCGAGATGCTCCATCGTATCCTTCGGCAGAATCACCACATTGCTACTGACCAGACTACATATCACCGGTACTTTGACCTGCATCGAATCCCTCTGCGACAAATAAGCCGCCCACGCTTCCTGTCCTAACAAGACAATCTGTGCCGGATGGTTCTCCCCCTTATATTTAGAAAGAATCTGCGTCATCATGTCGCTCCACAAAGGAGACTCCGAGAAACTCTTGCAATTCATGTTTTCGATGATAATATCCCGTTTTCCGCCCAACTTATTATATTCTTCCATATAGTCGGAAATAGTTACCGAAGTCTGGTGTGCAGCGGGATTATAGGAACAGATAATCAGGATGGGATTCTTGTCTTTAGAGGCAGCAAAGATTTCCATTGACTGTAAAAGCCAAAGGGAAAAGATAAAAAGATATCCTAAAAATCTCAGCATAATCATGCAGTTTTGATGTGTCAATTCTTTTATTCAAGCTGCAAATATAATAAAACTTGTCGGGTTATATGAGATTTATATGTATTTTTGTCGCTCATTTATTTTCAAAAGACTATATATGGAATTATTTCACAAGATGATTTCCGGCCTGTCGGGGATACCGGAAAGACAAATAAGCAGCACTCTCCATCTTCTGGGTGAAGGTGCCACGATTCCTTTTATCAGCCGCTACCGTAAAGAGGCTACGGGCGGACTGGATGAAGTTCAGATAGAGCAGATAAAGGAGCAGCATGATAAGCTGTGCGACATAGCCAAGCGCAAAGAGACGATTCTCAGCACCATCACCGAACAGGGAAAGCTGACTGCCGAGTTGGAAAAGCGTATCAACGATACCTGGAATCCGACGGAACTGGAAGACATCTACCTCCCCTACAAACCCAAGCGGAAGACGCGTGCCGAAGCAGCCCGTCAGAAAGGACTGGAACCGCTCGCCACCCTCTTGATGTTACAAAGGGAAAACAATCCCGCCGCCCGTGCCGCCGCCTTTGTCAAAGGTGAAGTGAAAGATGTGGAAGATGCCCTGAAAGGTGCGCGCGACATCATCGCCGAACAAGTGAACGAAGACGAGCGTGCCCGCAACGCCATACGTAATCAATTCAGCCGCCAGGCGGAAATCAGTGCCAAAGTAGTGAAAGGCAAAGAGGAAGAAGCCGCCAAATATCGTGATTACTTCGACTTCTCCGAACCCTTGAAACGCTGCACTTCCCACCGTCTGCTCGCCATCCGCCGGGCAGAATCGGAAGGACTGCTGAAAGTCTCCATCACCCCGGACGACGAAGCATGCCTCGAACGTCTGGAACGCCAGTTCGTACGTGGCAACAACGAATGCAGCCGCCAAGTGAACGAAGCTACCGCCGATGCCTACAAACGTCTGCTCAAACCTTCCATCGAAACGGAATTTGCCGCCCAGTCGAAAGAGAAAGCGGACGATGAAGCCATCCGTGTTTTTGCCGAAAACCTTCGCCAGCTACTTCTCGCAGCGCCTTTAGGACAGAAACGGGTACTCGCCATCGACCCCGGATTCCGTACCGGATGTAAAGTTGTCTGTCTCGACGCGCAAGGAAATTTATTGCATAACGAGAATATTTACCCGCATCCGCCCGTCAACAAAACCAGTGAAGCGGCATCCAAACTCCGCAAGATGATTGAAGCCTATCAGATAGAAGCCATCTCCATCGGTAACGGGACGGCAAGTCGTGAAACGGAAGATTTTATCAGCCGCCAGAGCTTCGACCGTCAGATTCCCGTGTTTGTAGTCAGCGAGCAGGGAGCTTCCATCTATTCGGCTTCCAAAATCGCCCGTGACGAGTTTCCCGAATATGACGTGACAGTCAGAGGAGCAGTTTCTATCGGACGCCGGTTGATGGATCCGTTGGCGGAATTGGTAAAAATTGATCCCAAATCCATCGGAGTCGGTCAATATCAGCACGATGTAGACCAGACGAAGCTGAAGAAGGCACTCGACCAGACTGTAGAAAACTGCGTGAACCTCGTCGGAGTGAACCTGAACACGGCAAGCAGTCATCTGCTGACGTACATTTCCGGTTTAGGCCCGCAACTGGCCCAGAATATCGTCAACTATCGGGCAGAAAACGGAGCATTCAGTTCACGCAAAGAACTGATGAAAGTCCCGCGCATGGGCGCGAAAGCTTTTGAGCAATGTGCGGGTTTCCTTCGTATCCCCGAGGCAAAGAACCCGTTGGACAATACGGCCGTGCATCCCGAAAGTTACCACATCGTGGAGCAGATGGCAAAAGACCTGAAATGTACCGTCGATGAACTGATAACCGACAAGGGGCTCCGTCAGAAGATTACCATCTCCGACTACATCACCCCCACCGTCGGTCTGCCTACCTTACAGGACATCCTACAAGAGCTCGACAAACCGGGACGTGACCCGCGTAAAGCCATCAAAGTATTTGAATTTGACAAGAACGTACGCACCATAGCCGATCTCCGCGAAGGAATGATTCTTCCGGGCATCGTAGGCAATATCACAAATTTCGGTGCTTTCGTCGATATAGGTATCAAGGAGAATGGCCTTGTACATCTCTCCCAAATGGCCGAACGGTTCATCTCCGACCCCACAGAAATCGTATCCATCCATCAGCACGTCATGGTGAAAGTGATGAACGTAGATACCGACCGGAAACGGATTCAGCTTAGCATGATCGGGGTACAGCAAGACTGATCGCCTCTCTCTTCTCACCCCACCAGACTATCAGAATCGTAAATACGATCATAAGTACTGTGCATATGAGCGAGCCTTCAAAACCGAAGGCTCCGCCATTCAGTACGTTCTCTTCGGGCATACGCAGTTTCAGCATAGTAGACATGAAATCGTTCCCGCTCACCTGATAGCCCAATATCGGGCCTTGTATCCAGTTCCAGAAAAGATGCAGTGAAATGGGGAAACAAAGATTCCGCGTATATAAATAGGAAGCTCCCAACAGCATGCCTGCCAGTACAAGATTTACCATCGGCAGGATGTCTATCTCCGGATTGAAAATATGCAGCAAGGCGAACAACGATGCCGAGATGAACAGTGACAGGAACTTGTTCAGGCGGGTGTGCAGCAAACGTCCGAGGATATACCCGCGCATCAGAATCTCTTCAAACAACGCGACTAACAGAAAAAACAACAACGACCCCAGCAAATCCAACGGCTTGAACTGAAAGCCGGTCACTTCCACTTCTCCCATCATCAGAGACAGTCCGAAGCCGAGGAAATATAACAAGACAGCCATCAGAAAACCATACCACAACCCTCTTGCGTGCCCCTTTACGGACAGTCCCAAATCGGAAAACGGACGCCGTTCAAAGCGGAGCATGATAGCGGCGGCAGTAAGGACAGCCAACAACATACTGGTTTCGAGCAGAATATACCCCACCATCCCCGGATGGCGGGCTTCCACACCAAGCACCAATGACAAGAAACCTTGAGTCAACGTACCATATAATCCCATGAATACCAGAAACACCACAATGAACAGTGGGATGCACGCCCATACAGGAAGTCTCTTTGGCTCTTTTTTCTCTACAATATCGTCTGCCGCCATCTTTACAATTTGTTAATCCGGCTACAAAATTAGATATAAAACATAAAAAAACATCATGTAATCCTGTTTTTTCCTATATTTGTCAGAACAAATCTGCAAAATTATGAAATTTAAACTACTATTGATAAGCTTCTTATTGGCTGCCAACTCATTAGGAGCCGCAGCGCAAGTGAGTAAAACGTACTATGTAAGCAAACCCGGAACACTGATTTCCATGATGACGGAAGACGAAGCCAACGCCGTCACCCACCTCACCCTTACCGGAAAACTGAATGCCGAAGACTTCAGGCACCTGCGTGACGAGTTCGATAACCTGAAAGTACTGGATATTTCGAATGCCGAAATAAAGATGTACAGCGGTAAGTCGGGAACTTATCCAAACGGCAAGTTCTACATTTATATGCCGAACTTCATCCCTGCCTATGCTTTCTCCAATGTAGTGGACGGAGTGACCAAAGGCAAACTGAGTCTGGAAAAAGTTATCCTCTCCGAAAAGACCAAGAATATCGAAGATGCCGCCTTTAAAGGCTGCGAGAATCTGAAAATCTGCCAGATCCGCAAAAAGACCGCTCCCAACCTGTTGCCGGAAGCATTGGCGGACAGTGTTACCGCTATCTTCGTGCCACTGGGCAGCAGCGACTCTTACCGCTACAAGGACAGATGGCAGAACTTTGCTTTCATCGAAGGTGAGCCGGTGGAAGCGACTTTGCAGGTAGGACTTATGGGCAAACTGGAAGAGGAGATTCTGAAAGCGGGATTGCAGCCTCGTGATATCAATTTCCTGACCGTTGAAGGAAAACTGGATAATGCTGATTTCAAACTTATCCGCGATTATATGCCGAATCTGGTGTCAGTCGATATTTCCAAGACAAACGCTACGGCTATTCCCGATTTCACTTTCGCACAGAAGAAGTATCTGTTGAATATGAAATTACCGCATAATCTGAAGTCTATCGGACAGCGTGTGTTCAGCAACTGCGGTCGCCTTTGCGGTACATTGGAACTGCCGGCCAGTGTGACGGCTATCGAGTTCGGTGCGTTTATGGGATGTGATAACCTGCGTTATGTGTTGGCTACGGGGGATAAGATTACAACGCTGGGTGATAGTTTGTTTGGAGACGGTGTGCCGAGCAAGTTGATTTATAAGAAATAAGAAGAAAAAGATTTCCCCTGATATAAATTCGTTATTAGTGAGTTTATATCAGGGGAAAATATTCATCAATTATTTATTCGTCAGGCAAATATTTGCTCCTTTCTTCAGGATGATCCTTAAGATATCCTTTTATAAAATCAGGCAACCATTCATACGGGGTAAGAGAATCATATAATTCTTCCTGAACAAACTTCTGAAGTTCTTTAGGATTTCCTTTCATCAATACATCATTTAAAAGTACTCCATATCCACCAGCACCAATGCAGACTTTTATATCAGGTTGCCTTTCACTGTTTATCGGTTTTAATCTTATAAGTGAACTTACTCTAAGATCAATATAAGAATCAGGAGCAGCAGGTTTCAATTGATTTACCAAAGCCACAAAACGATCAACAATCTTTCTATCACGAATAATCATTTTATGGCTATCGTCTCCAAACACAATGTGCAAACAATCGGTGATAGGAATGTCTGTATCTACATCTCCGATAAACCAAAAGTTTACATTTTCCACTTCGTTGCTATCAATCATAAAACGATTACTTTTGCATGAAGTCATAAATAGAAACAATAAAACTAACGAACCATAATAATATATTCTTTTACAATTCTGAACTCCATGTAGGTTTCTTTCTTTTTTCATATACTTGTGTTTTTTGTTTATCAATTACATTCGAAGTAACTCCTTTCGTTATTACAGTTTTTCCACCATGATTTCTTCTTGTAACTTGTCCTGGACGAGTTTCTCCATTAGCCTTCGAAGTTTTCTGTTTAGAACCAGTTATCACTCGTCTTTCTTCTTTTGTCTCATATTGCGGATCACTATCTTTCATCCTATTTACATCATATTCTTGAGCATTTGTTTTATGTTCCAAAGCATGATCGGCTTCATGATCGAATATGGTAGCGGGATAATTTACCGTTCCATTATCATTTTGCGAGCCCCAATTACTTTTCCAATAGATACTTCCTTTTCCACGTGCAGCATCCGGATTATACGCATTTCTCAGCGTCGCTTCCCTCACATTTACTTTTATATCAGTATTCTCCACAATTGCCACTGTTGAAACTCCGCCGCCATTACCCGCTTTCGCACCATTCGCTTTATTATATTGATATGCTGTTATAACAGCTTGAACAAACGGATTAGAATGAGTTACATTGCCACCACTATATGAAAATGACAAATCTCTTCCAGCTTCATTCTTATACCAAATAACGATAGTCTGACCATTAGGATCAATATATTTAATCGGATTATTCACACAATAATTATACGGACTCCAACCATAATATTTCTCCGCCATCGGATCCGCCGCATGCCAGCGCCCCAATGCCGCATCATAACGTCTAGCCCCGTAATCATACCAATCCAGACCGCCTTTTCTATCCAGTTCCTTCCCGTTATACTTGTAATCCTGAACAGACGCAGTCGAAGCAAACGTACCACCAAACGGATAGTAATGGTTTACTTCCTCAACATTTCCGTTTTGGTCTGCCACTACACGGTTGTTATCTTGATGATCCTGCAAATAATAATGATACTTACTATCACTCAAAGATACAAATCCGGCATCTGTCAATAAAGTCTTGGGGATTCCATTCTCATAGATCACATTACCGCAATAATCGGTAGTAGTATTTGGATCATTCACAACTTTCTTTTTCACATACTTATTGAACAGTTTAAAAAAATTTTGTAGATCGTCACCGTCCTCACTACTAGAACTACTTCGATATAAATAAAGTTTCAGTTAACTTATATCAAGATAAAGCAAGTTTTCTATCTATTTAAAATCCTTAGATATCAATCTGATATATTTAATTGATTTTGTACATCTCTTACAACTTGTTGAAGTTCCGCTTCTGTAACAAAAGCTTTAGGATCTAATTTATAATCTTCTTTATACGGTGAAAATCTACTACATACTTTATCCAATTCAATAAATACTTGCGTTTCTAATTCTGTTAATGTAGAATGATCCAACTCCAAATCATAACAAAAATAAAATTCATCACACAAGTTTGAAGCTGTTATTCTTTGAGACAAATACAATTTCAGCAGTTCATACAACCTTCTTTTATCATTTTTTGCATACATAATTTACTATAATTTTCATCAATAATATTTGAAATGCCAAATAGCATTTGTTGCTTTATCGTAAAGGATCTCCAAATTGTACAGCCTACCATTTTTCCATATTTTAGTAGTATACATTAAAGCTTTGGAACCTCGTGGATCTGGTATACCTTTTGCTTCTTTGATAGCTTGTTGCAATATTTGAACAGGAACAGTTCTTTCTTTTTCAGCCATATGTTCCGCTGCTCTAATACTAAAGTTAAACAACTCTTTAGAAGAAGATTTTACCACTTGTGAAGCCCAATTAAATAACCCTCTTCCCAACATAAGTATCTCAAACTCCGGATATGTATTTTCCAGTCTACCGGATGCTTTCCGATACCAACGTCCTCTGCCGCCATCTATTGATGCTCCGCCATCCCATACATTGGATGCTTTTATAGAAACACCAACTCTTGTAGAAACTCCATTTTCTACAGCACCATAACTTGAATAAAAGGTATTCGTTTTGTCACTGAACGTCAGATTACCTGTAAATTCACCGTCCGTTACATGATTCCAAGAACCAAAGTTGAAAGTCTCAGCTATAGAAGTATTATTAAAACGGAAAGCATCCATGAAACGTGCAATCTCATATGTATCATTCGTGCTCCAATAATCCATTCCAAAGAGATCAACACGATTTACCGGATTATTTCCACAATAACCATATACACCTTCCGAATAATACTTTTCACTTAATGGATCCGCCGCATGCCAGCGTCCCAATGCCGCATCATAACGTCTAGCCCCGTAATCATACCAATCCAGACTGCCTTTTCTATCCAGCTCCTTCCCGTTATACTTGTAATCCTGAACAGACGAAGTCGAAGCAAACGTACCGCCAAACGGATAATAATGATTTACTTCCTCAACATTCCCGTTTTAGTCTGCCACTACACGGTTGTTACCTTGATGATCCTGCAAATAATAATGATACCTACTATCACTCAAAGATACAAATCCGGCATCTGTCAATAAAGTCTTGGGGATTCCATTTTCATAGATCACATTACCGCAATAATCAGTAGTAGTTGTATTTCCTGCGATACTATGAACAACACGCAGTTTTGAACCTGCTGCATCATAAAGATAAGAAATAAAGCTGCCATCCTCGAACTCTATACGATTTGGTAAATTTAGGTAATTATATTCAATAACGCTAATCTTTTTATTTAAATCTTTAATTAAATTACCATTGGCGTCGTAGAAGTACTCCATATCCGAATGAGAACCGTCTTTGAACTCAAATCCGTTATTATAAGCCGAACCTGTTGCGACATCATTCACCGCTTTCAACCGATTGCCATCAAGAGTCAAGAATAAATCATCCAACAGGGCATATTCACCGGATGCGATAAGACCTTTCCGCGATAATGAAAGGATATTTCCTTGTTTGTCATAGCTATAAGATGTATTGAATTTGTCACTTCTCGTATCACTTTCCAAATATTGAGCGTTCAATAGTTGTGACAGCCCGTCATATTCGAAGTCGTAACCACGGCGCACATTGTCGGAAGAAACAGCCCAGTCCATGCCGGAAATATTCCCATTGTAACAAACATTATTTGTTTCATTCGGACGCTTATCGTTATAATAGAGTTGTTGACTGAATAATGGATTGGAAATGCTTTTCACCCACGAACGGACATTGTATGAATAAGATGTTTTCAAATTCATATTACCGCTCCGTTTATTTGCTTTCAGACGACCTATGCAGTCATATTCGTTATCTGCCAGAGTAACACTTGGTTTTCCATTCAAAATATGCTTCGAAGTAAGCAGACGTCCCGCAGAATCGTAAGTATAAGTATATTCTTCCGTTTGAGTACTTTTCCCTGTTGCAGCATGAACATAACGCCGCTTCAACGGATGACCCGTAAAATCATAAGCAACATATTCTTTCTCGATACCGTCTGCCAGATGGGTTCCTGTTTTACTCTGTATCAACCGACCCCGATAGTCATAATACATCACTGAAGGCAGATAGCTTATTGCTTGCGAGCCGTCAAGCTGTGCAATCAACGTACCGGTCAATAGCGATTGCGCTCCTTCCGTGTAGCGTTCACCATAGCCGGCGAGCATGTCGTATTTATAGTTACTGTCGGTTGCCGAAGGTATTCCGTTTTTGCCCATGAACGCGTAATCGTCGTAGTAATTCACTGTCATTACCCGCGGAGCGATTAAGGTGACTCCTGAAACCGAATAACCTTTATAGACACCCATAGTGTTGCTACGTACGGCACTCACTGCTGTATTGAGCGAGGCTGTCCCGAAAATATTCTTGCAGATTCCCGTCAAACACTCACGTCCCAGACCGTCAGTAATAGAAAATACCCACTCTCCTCGTTTGCGCTGTTCTCCATCTTGAGCAAAAATCAGAGCGTCCGACTTGTCATAAACGTAACGTATCCAGTCCTGTCCCGGAAGACGCTTAGCTGTTAACCGGAAACGGGCGTCGTATTTGTAAAGATAGGCGTAGTTGCGGATTGTCGGGTCTGAAGTAGTCCATGAGTTTTCCGCACCATTCATGCCGTCTTCATTGTTCATCTCGTCCGCAGCCAAAGGCGGTAGGACTGCACGCAAATTCCCCCATTCATCGTAAATATAATAAGTGTCGTAGCACATAGCACCATCCTTAGGAATCTGCCTGCTCAGTACTACCTGACCGGAACTATTAGAGAACTCTATGACAGCGTTTCCGTCTTCGTCCGTTTTCCGGACAACTTGCAGGCTTCCTGTAGGATAATTTCCCGCATGCAGGATAGTCATCAAGGTGTCATTATTCTCAACCCCATCTGAAACCTGGTAATGGACGCAGTTTCGGATACTGTCTCCTGCAATATTAGTCAGTTGATATTCTGCACACACAGCCTTACCTTTCGACTGCCAGTCATCTCCGGTACCATACTGCATCACCGGACGGTTCATTTCCGATAGTTCATAGACAATATGCGAAAAAGGTGCCGATTCGCCATTGTATACCGCTTTCACGCTTTCCGATAAAGATGCAGCCGGAATATAATTACCCGCCTTATTTTCTATGGATGCTGGAAGCCATGTTTTATTGACACGCCCGTAAGAGTCATATTCAGATACCGACACGATATCTCCGCCTTCGGGAGACGCTCCTACCAATACAGACTGACTGGCGCGCCCCATCTCGTCGAAGTAATCCACTTTGTCCAGCCATTGACCGCCGAGGGAATCCCTGTAGGTTCGAGTCATTACATAATTTCTGTCAATAGATCCAACACTTTCTTCGATCGGTTTACCCATAATGCGTGTAGCGATTCCACCATATCCATTTTCTACTTTGGATACCACATAATAGACACCAGGGGCTATTCGAGGCATTGCCAGATAAGCGTTAGAAGGATTACCGCATTGCTCTGCACCAAAATAGTTATCATTGTCCGCCAGCAAATTTCCTGCCGCATCAAGCAAATAAAGATGTGTATCAAAAGCCTGCGAACCGCAATGTGAAAGGGTGAGCTCCATGATGCGGGACAAAGCGAAACGGTAGCAGACACCGTATCTGTAATCATTGCAACCCGGATAGCCTACCCCCGGAATGCTTGTATCCTTCGTGTCTTCATAGAAGAAAGGAGAATTAAAAGTACCTATTTCTTCGGCAAACTCCGTGACATTGGGAACGGGTATTACTTCTTCACCTGTAATGCGTGTAGTTATGTTTCCTTTAAGAAATTTAGAATTCTCGTATCCTCCAACTGACACCACATAATAGGTGCCGGCAGCAAGATTGCTCATTTCCAGATAAGCTTGTTTGGAATTTGCGCAATCATGAGGCGGAGTATTTTCAAAATTGGTTTTGATTTGGACACCTCGTTCATCCAATAAGTAAAGTTCCGTTGCATTCACCACCGATCCACAATGCGAAATCATGATATTCATGTCATGCGAAATCGTAAAACAATAGCAGACCCCATCATTATAGCGACCGGAACCTTGATAAGCAACAGAAGGATCACTTGTATCTTTGGTATCCACATATTCGAAAGGAGAATCAAGTGTACCGATATGTTCGGCAATCCGGGTGACACTCGGATATTCTCCCTTAAGTCCGGTATATATCCGTCCCTGATTTTTATCCCAACTAACAGCTATCACATATGTTCCCGCCGGAAGGCAGGAAAAAGACAAGTTTGCCAAAGTGGGGGGAGAATAGAAAGCACCGCATTCAGAGCCTATATGTTCCCAGGCAGAGTTATATAATGCCAGGCAAGTACTTTCCTGCGTCGTCCCGTTGTTTGATATAGTGATATCCATCGGTTGAGTCAGTGTAAACCGGTAATCAATATCGTACATCATATCTGGTAAAAGTTCCAGGCTTTTGCTTGTTGAAAACGGGGACGACCAGGTGCCCATATCTTCAAGATAGTCCAAATCCTGTCCGAATATGCTTCCGAAAGTAATGAAACATGTCAGAAGCAGACATAATATTCTTCTTTCCATATCATTCTGTTTTTTGTAAATTCGCATAATTATACTCATAGCGTTCGACGACCTCTTTCTTGTCATCCTTCAGGATATATATTTGCTTCAACCGTCCTCCCTCATCATACTCAAAGCCGGTGGTCATCCCAAGCGGATCAGTCACGGATGCTACACCGACAAGCGGTTCGTAAGTATAAGTAGTCACATGTGACGCAGGCAGCAAAAAACGCAAGTTATTTATCCTCCGGATTTCATAGGAAGAAAGAGTTGAAGCATCAGCAAGAGCTTTCACTGTATTTTCACCACCTAAAGCTGCCGCCACTTCGGCATACGTCGCATTCTCTACTCGTACTATGATATTCTGATTCTTGTATCCATAAAGATAAGCGACTGTTTCTTTATCATCCTTAGTTTCTTGCCGTATTCTTCCATGATCATCGTATAGGTAAGTAGCACGGACGTCACCACTATCCAAAGAATCACGCCGGAAAATAAGACTACTGGGGGTATAAACGTTATCGGAAGTTTTAATAAAAGGAGTTTCAATTCCAACATAAGATCCATTATAAACATATTCTTTTTTCACTACCGGATTAAGAATATTGCGCTCCGTCATTTCTGTATAAGGATATACATTTCTGTTGGTATAAGGATAAGTCAAAGTCGTGGTACGATTCGTACCGTCACTTGCAGTTTCAATGATGCAGGTCGGAAAAACAGTAGAAGGGTCACCGTATTCATATTCCATAATGGAACTAACCGTACCTTCATCCGTGTAGGTATTATGGTAGCTTTTCAACAGCAATTTAGCTCCAACTTTTATTGTTGTACGTGCGTAATCAATGTCATACATTATTTCACCAGGAATAAAGCCACTGACAGCTTTCCTGATAACGACATTTGAAGCAGCTTCTCCAATTAATATATTTCCGAAATTCTTTTTAGAAGAAGAATAGAAGTTCTCAATACTTTCCAACGGTTTATACATTCCCATATCATTTTTATACATAGTCTTGTTGGTCAGATGTCCGTATTGCCAACCATCATGCAAATTCCGTTGAATAGTATTGTATCCGACAGGAAAATAATCCGGGGATTTGACGGCATATTGATACACCGTTTTTCCAGAGTTGTTCTCAGGAGTTCCGTTGTATTCAGTTACACAATCATACATCACCGGAGATCCTCCGTCATATGTAACAGACCATATCGGATTACTGAAAAATGTGCGTTGTCGGGCAGAAATGTAAAAATCGTAATAAGGGGCAAAATACAAAGTCCCATGTCCATACCATACCGTCAGAGGATCCCCCAGATACAGTGCCTGGTCAAGCATGAAATAATTGAAATAATCGTCGATCAGAGAGTTTCCGTTTCCATCTTCGCCTATGCCGTACTTGAATGTACGGATTTTCATCTCCCTGTCTTTATTTTTCGTTACAATCTGCTTGATACGCAGCCCTCCGGCTATCCGGACTTTTTTGTTTGCTGCAACATAGCGATGCGCCTCGTAAACAAATTTATCAGTAGAACCAGTAGGGTAAGTAATTTCATCTAGTACTCCACACATCATATATTTCTCATCCGCTTCTCTAGAAAGTAGAGAACCAATATTTATATCGATATCAGAACTCTCCGAAGATCCCACCCCTCTCCTTGCATCTATCATCTGGCCGGGTATCAACGTTTCATCATCCGAACGATATACACCGTTGAAATATCCCCAATAGTCGATACTGCGGTCTCCCGGTTGTGGCAAGAGATCATGCTTATAATAGCCAAAGCGATAGTTTTCCAATATTTTTCCCTCCTCATCCGTTATTTCAATGCCTTCCAAATAGTAACGGTGTATCCATTTACTATTATTGGTCATGTAATTGAACCGGATTTCTTTAACATTATTTCCTGCAAGATCATATACTGTGATTTTCTGAAGTCGCGGACGATTTTGCTCTTTCGTAAAAACCAATTTTCCCTGACTGAACCGAATCTCACTCAAAGGTTGGGTATGTGTATGTAGAATACGGTTCGAAGACGAATAAAACGAGTCATCCCAGTCCGGGACGAGTTCCTTCTCCGTCTCATTATACTGATAAGTCTTTGTCTGATTATTAACCGTACTATAAATAATAGGATTCAGCATCCACTCATCAGGCAAATAATCACATACTTCCATGCATTCTTTCCGCTTCGTATGTGTACAGAGTGAACTATTAATTTTATCCCTTACTACCATATAATCATTATGCACCTTCACGTCATAAGAAAGTACACTGGTATCGTACACGAATGATATGGAATCTTTCCGGTTGGAAGCAACTAGAGACGATGCCTTCCATCCCACGACCTTTCCGTCCGCCCCGCCTGATTCTGTTCCTCCGTTAAATTTATAAATGGTTCCGTTGTCATCCACAATCTTAAAAAACGTATTCATCCAGTCAATACGGATATTTTCATAAGGGATTGGAAGAAATTGCCGGGTTGTATCTTTAGGCTCCATTGAGTACATAAACATTCCTTGTTTGCCAGGAAGACGATAATAATATTCGTCCGGATATTCTAAGTTTCCCTCTGTTGCCATAGTATATACATAGCTTTGCCTGTTATAGGCATCCTTATCAAAAGAGCAAGTCCGGGTTTTCGGGTTATCTTCATATCCCCGAATAGTCCTTGTTATCATCGGCTCCGCTACTAGATTCCATCCCAATCCCGTCCAACCAGCCACATCACTTAGTTTGATGCCCGAAGCATGATAAGTGAGATAAATGGGAAGAGTGACATCACCATTTTTCACTTCATAGAGCTGGATTTTTATTTCCGGCAGTCCAGTACTGTAATTTACGGGATAGACTATATTCTGTATCAGTGCCGTCGTAGCGGGCGTACCCACTGCTTCGTAGTCAAACAATGATTCCGTGTCAAGCGGATTGCTCCTTGTCTGCCCATGCAGATACGACTGGCATCCAAGGATCGCCAACAGCAAAAGTAAAAAACGATTTCGGAATATTCCTATTTTTTTTTGATATTTTTGTTTCATAATTTATATAATAATAGATTCGCTCATTTTCTTATACACTAATCTTTGTAGTAAAAAATCCACCCCCACAAGAGAGACATTCCATCTCTGCCTGCAGGAGTGAACAGGATTACAGATTCATCGCATTACCACCCAGCGCACCGAGCACTGCCGAAGCCACCGCGATGATTACCTTCAAAATGGTATCCCAAAGGGATCTTTTGACTGCCATAACTTTACACACCTCCTTTCCGACTCTTTAAATAATTAATCACTTCCTGAAAAACTCTATTACCTTAATTCATTGTTATCCTTTCAAAAACTGAAGTCTTATGTGGCGGAAGTACCGAACTCGTCTTTCACCTCAAAACACGGGCACGCCTTAATCCACTCTTCCGGTTCAATCTCCCCGTTTCCGTTACGGTCGGGCGAGAGGTCGCGATGTCCGCACACCCGACAGCCGGGAAACTTTTCTTGCAGCAGATTCACCAGTTGCCACAGTGAAGACCATTGAGCCGGTGTGCGGGTGTCTGCCGGGCGTCCCCGGCAGTCCAGTCCGCCTTCATAGCAGATGCCTATCGAGTGAGCGTTGAACCCCCGGACGTGCGCGCCGATACGGTCAATCGGACGGGTGAGGTGAACCGTGCCATCCTTGCGGATGTAGTAGTGATAGCCCGTACCGTTGAATCCGCGTCGCCGGTGCAGCGTTTCCAAATCATCCGGCGTAAGTGAACGGTCTTCACGGGTAGCGGAACAATGGATCACGATTAAGTCAATCTTTCTCATGGTGTAGCTGATATTTCTATTGCTGATTGCTGATTGTTGATTACTGATTGCCGGTTGTTGATTGCCGGTTTTTGATTATCGGCGACTACCGGTTGTCGGTTGCTGATAACCGGTTGCTGATAACCGGTTATCGGTTGCCAATAGCTTATGCTGCCGGATCCGGAGTTTCTCCGTCGTCGCCACCGCCACCGGGCTTCTCATTGCCACCTTCATCAGGAGTTCCGCCACCCTCGTTTTTCGTCTTGGGCGCATCGAGATCAAGAAACTCGATTTTTTCTCCGGCACGGGTAGATGTCAGATTAGGACGGACACTGCTCGAAGGACGGAAGTTGATGTTCACCGTCTTGATGTTTTTCATCGTGCACTTGTCCTTCGTGTCCGCTCCCAGTGTGGTGGCGGAAAGACTGAATACACCGAAGTCACGGATGTTGACGGATTTGCCGTCGAACAGTTCCGAGCGCATCGCTTCCACAAAATTGGTCAGCACACTCTGGATGTCTCCCAGTGAAAGAGAACTCTTGTCTTTCATGATGTAAGCGAGTTTATCCAAGTCTACACTCTGTCCCTGTGTCACAAGTTGCGGGTGAAATTTCACCACCCCGTCATCCTTTCTCGGGTCTTTACGACCCATTCTTTTAAATGGTATTGCCATGATAGATTAAAAATTGAGAATTAATAATTGAAAAATATTTATTACATATTGCGATTTTCGCAATGAGTATCGGGAGAGATGAACGAGCTCTGTTTCTTTCTCTTTCGATACCTCAAAGGTACTATATTACAGTGGGGTGAGATGACGTACTTTGTCTCGGATTGGCTTACTTTGTCTTACTTTCATTCAGTTTCATCCAAAGTGTATTTACTTTTATTCATATTGATTTTATTTGACTTACATAGTTGGCTATCCGGGGGATTTTTCGTATATTTGGAATACGATAATATCAATTTCCCGAAGATATGAAAGCAGAAACAGAAGAGGCGGTGGAAGAGCCGTTTGTCATACGTCCGTATTTGAAGTCGGAACTGGCACATTTGTACAATCCTTATGTACCGTTGGTGTATGCCATGCGGAAGATGAGGGAGTGGATCAGAAACAACAAGGAACTGTATGACGCTATGTACAGCGGTGGCGAAGGTAAAAACGACCACGCTTACAGCGCAAGACAGGTGCGGCTCATCGTGAAGTATCTCGATGCGCCGTGAATCTCTTCAGGTCAGATTCCGGTTAGCTATAACGAAAATAAAATTAGCTATAATGAAATCCGGATTAGCTATAACGAAAAAAAGATTAGCTATAATGAAAAAAAGATTTGCTATAATGAAAATAAAAGCGGCTATAGCGGGCTCCCGTGCAATTCATAACACTGGGGAAGATAAGCAAGCTGTGGTTTTTCTCCTATAATAACGTGTGTTCGATACAGTAATCCCCGAGCCATGCGGAAGGGGTACTATGTCAAACTCACATTATAATAATGTACGCGCTCGCGGGCGCGAAAGTTTTATCTTTTTTAGAGGAAAAAGCGTGTATTTGAGGTGGAGGGGCTCCACCTCAAATACACGCTTTTTCCATCAAATAAAATATATAAGAAAATAGACAGAATGAGTAAATGAAAGGAACAAAATAAAACGTACCTTTGCGTCTTTTTAAAACAACATTTTTTAACAAGACCAAAAAACCAGTTAAAATCATGAGAAAAAAGACATTTTTTCCGAAGGCTTCGTTTACCAGAACAAACAGGCCGTGACACTCGAAAAAGGGGAGTTCCCCCAAGTATCCAAGTCTATCACGCAGACGCTTGACATCGTCAATCACCTGTATAACAACAGGATAGTAGTCAGTCCCCGCGACCGCAAGAAGTATCTCCTTCCTTATGTCCATCTCTGCTATGACCATGACTCACCCTTTAAGATTAAAGGCCCCAAGTTCTTCGCAGAGTGGTTGTTTCTGGCTGTCGATTTCAAGAAATCTGATGATTCGGACGAGTCATTAAGCGTGGAAGAGATTGATTGTGAGATACAAAGACTGAAAAGAACGCTTCTTGACGATTAGTAGTTAAGAGCCAAATGTTAAAAAACTGCTTTTTGAGTACAAAAAGCAGTTTTTTTATTCCACACGAAAAGCCGTCCTTTGCAGCGTGTCACTATTGACACAACTTAAATTCATATAAACAATTAAAATGGAAAATATCGTAATAACCACATACAGAGGATTATCACTCGTATCGGGAAGGATAACCATCCGGCAGTTGTTCGAATTTATCCGGGGAGATGTTTACCGCGACAGAATCCGGAGACTTCGGGAAGCCATGGAAGAGGGAGACACGGCGAAGGCAGACCGGATGAAGAAGCAACTGCCCTACCACACTATCACGGCTACCTACATTAAGGAAAGGTTGGCTTACAGTCTCGACACATATCAGGACATCATCACGCTCGACTGTGACGACATGCCGGCGGAAAAGCTCCCGGAATTCCGCCTGTTGGTGAACGAATGTCCCGACACGTTAGGGGATTTCGTCAGCCCCCGCATGCACGGGCTGAAAATCTTCGTCTACCTCACCGGCAAAGAAGCGGAAGCCTTGCGTGCCGAACTGAACGCGCTGGGAACTGTCGACTTCCCCACTCTGGAACGCTACCACCACCGCATGTACGCCTTGGCAAGCAGCAAATACGAGAAGCTGCTCAACACCAAAGTGGATACAAGCGGAAGCGACCCGGGACGGGGATTCTTCGTGTCGCATGACCCGGACGCCTTCCTCTCCCTCGAACGACTGGAAAACGTAAAGCCGCTGACGGTCAAAGTGACTCTCCCCACCGAAGAAAAGTGCAAAAACAAGAAACGCAGGAATCCGGAACACCGCTCCCCGCTCCTTCCCGTACAGGAGAACGCGTCGCCCATCGAGCTGCAAGTGCAGCTTGACTTCCGCAAGGCGTTGGAATACACCCGACGCAAGGAACGTCTCGAGACGGGCAACCGCGACAATTTCTTCTATTGCCTGGGCAACCAGTGTTACCGCCGCCACATCACGGAGCAGGAAGCCGTCAGCCTGGCACACAGCCATTTCGGCGACCTTCCCGGCTTCGACCTCGGACTCCCCCTGCACAACGCTTACCAATACACCTCAAAGACCGACCATGCGGAAGAGGAAGAGAAAGAACCGAAAATCTGCCAGATCATCAAGTTTATGGACGAACACTACGAAATCAGGAGAAACGTAGTGAAAGAACAAATCGAGTTCCGGAAGACAACGCCCGACATCCCTCCGGCAGAGTTGCCGCCTTTCAACGCACTTCGCACAAAGGATCTCAACACATTCTATGTCAACGCACATGTAAAGAATATCAACTGTACTCAGGCTGACTTGAAAGCTGTAGTAGACTCGGACTACGCAAAGCCGTTCAACCCGTTTGTCCATTATTTCACCTCACTCAAGGCATGGGACGGGAAAACGGACTTTATCGGCCAACTGACGGGAACTGTGAAGGCGGCAGACCAGGCTTTTTTCGAGGACAGTTTCCGCCGATGGCTCGTGGGAATGGTGGCGTGCGCCATCGACGACGAGGTGCAGAACCACCAGTTGATGCTATTCCACGGCGCACAAGGAAAAGGGAAGAGCACCTTCATACGCCACCTTCTCCCGCCGGAACTTAAGGATTATTATCGCAACGGCATGATTAATCCCGACAACACGACCCATCTGCTGCAAATGTCGTCTTGCCTGATTATCAACCTGGACGAATTTGACACGCTCTCCCCGGAGCGTATGCAGAACTTGAAAAGCCTTATCACGCAAGATGTCGTGAACGAGCGCAAGGTCTATGATATCCAGAGTTATACGTACATCCGCCGGGCGTCGTTCATCGCCAGTACCAACAATCCGCACTGCCTGCCGGATATCGGCGAGAACAGGCGTATCTCGTTCAACACGCTACTGGACATAGACTATCATACGCCCGTCAACCATGAGGGGATATACGCACAGGCATATGCGCTCTACCGGCAGGGATTCCAGTACTGGTATGAGAACGAGGAGATTACGTTTCTCAACAACCGCAATGAGGCGTTCCGCCAGAAAGACCCGATAGAGGAAAATCTTTTCTTCTATTTCCGTGCCGCCAGGCCGAACGATATACTGGCGCAATGGTATCCTGCCTCCTATCTGCTGTCGGTATTGAGCCTGAACGGGCGCACACAGTCCAACGCGCAGACGAAACAAATGCTGACCACGGTACTGGAAAACAACCATTTCCACTCACGGAAGACTTCCAACAAGGTGACGGAATATTGGGTGGTGGAATATTCACCCGAAGAACGCAAAGAAAATTCAATTCGACCGCAACTTCCGGTTCAGAAGGGATTGGAGTTGTGATTTTCGCACAAAACAACACATTCTTTCAACTTACGCACGGGCTTTTATCGGAAATCGGCACGGATGAAAGAGGTATAGGATAACTTATCACACGACAATGTGCGGGTGAGTCTTAGATATAAAAAAAATCAGGCACGGATTACGCGGATTTCACGGTAGCTAATCATTTGTGATTAACAAAAACCGTGTTATCCGCGTAATTCGCGCCTTAGTTTTATAGCTATGGCTAAGCGTTAGCGTGGTTATTTATCGCCGTACATCTTTGCTCTCAATTCCTTGATATGGTCGGACGTGATATATTCATCATATTCCATCATCTTGTCGATGATACCGTTCGGAGTCAGTTCGATGATACGGTTGGCAACGGTCTGAATGAATTCGTGGTCATGGGAAGAGAAGAGAATATTTCCCTTGTACGTCTTCAGGTTGTTGTTGAATGCCTGGATAGATTCCAAGTCCAAGTGGTTGGTAGGAGTATCCAGAATCAGACAGTTGGCGTTGCGGAGCTGCATGCGGGCAATCATACAACGCATCTTCTCGCCACCGGAGAGTACGCTTACTTTCTTCAGCACTTCTTCGCCTGAGAACAGCATACGGCCGAGGAAGCCTTTCATATAGACTTCGTTGCCTTCGCCGAACTGGCTCAACCAGTCTACGAGATTCAGGTCGGTGTTGAAGAAGTCGGTGTTGTCCAACGGAAGATAAGCGGTGGTGATAGTCACGCCCCAGTTGAAGGTTCCGGCATCCGGCTTCATGTTTCCGTTGATGATTTCGAAGAAGGCAGTCATCGCACGCGGGTTGCGTGAAAGGAATACGATTTTGTCGCCTTTCTCTACGTTGAAGTTGACGTCGTTGAAGAGCACTACGCCCTCTTCCGTCTTCTTGCTCAGTCCCGATACTTCCAGGATTTGGTTACCCGGTTCGCGTTCGGGGGTGAAGATGATACCCGGATACTTGCGTGAAGACGGTTTGATTTCTTCTACGTTCAGTTTCTCAAGCATCTTCTTACGGCTTGTGGTCTGCTTGCTCTTCGCTACGTTGGCGCTGAACCGGCGGATAAATTCTTCCAGTTCCTTCTTCTTCTCTTCAGCCTTTGCCTTCTGGTTCTGTTGCTGACGGAGAGCCAACTGGCTCGATTCGTACCAGAAACTATAGTTACCGGCAAACATATTGATTTTTCCGTAGTCGATGTCTACGGTATGCGTACATACGGAGTCGAGGAAGTGACGGTCGTGGCTCACTACGAGCACGGTGTGTTCGAAGTTGGAAAGGTATTCTTCGAGCCAAGTCACTGTTTCCATATCGAGGTCATTGGTAGGCTCATCCAACAGCAGGTTGTCCGGATTTCCGTACAAGGCTTGTGCCAACATCACACGTACCTTTTCCTTACCGCTCAATTCACCCATCAATGTATAATGCTTGTCTTCCTTAATGCCCAGTCCGCTCAACAGCATGGCCGCGTCACTCTCCGCGTTCCATCCGTCCAACTCGGCAAAACGTTCTTCCAGTTCGGAAACTTTCAGTCCGTCTTCGTCTGTAAAATCTTCTTTGGCATACAGCACTTCGCGTTGTTTCATTATGTCCCACAACACGGTATGACCCATCATTACGGTATCCATTACGGTAAAGGCGTCCCACTTGAAGTGATCCTGGCTCAATACGGAGAGACGTTCGCCGGGGCCCAGGGCAATCGTACCGGTAGTGGGATCCAAATCCCCGTAAATCGTGCGGAGGAATGTAGATTTTCCCGCACCGTTCGCACCGATAATACCATAGCAATTACCACTCGTAAACTTCAGGTTTACGTCATTAAACAACACTCTTTTACCAAACTGTACCGAAACATTCGAAACTGTAATCATCTTACCTTTTTCTATTTAACTTTTAACTTTTTCGCTTTGAAGCCGCAAAGGTAGGTATTTAAAATGAATTATGAGCTATCCGGTATGTGCCAATCTGACATAAAAGTGTTACCTTTGCAGCGTTTTTTGGCAAAACGGCCAACTTGGCAAAGTTTTTGCAGGCAGAATCAATGACATCCGGTCAGCCCGGCATGTTTACAGGCGGTATCTTATACGGATGACGCGTGTTTTTTAAACAGTAAATAGTAATAAGTAAAATAGTAAATACCAATATGGATCCGAAAGAAAAAAAAGTGAAGGAAGAAGAGATGAATGTGGAAGACATTCTGAATAATGGTGCGGAAGACCAACCGCAAAACGAACAGGCTGAAGACGCAGCGCCGCTGACGCACGAGGAAGAGCTTGAGCAGGAATTGGGAAAGGCTCAGGAGACTATCGAGGAGCAGAAGGATAAGTATCTGCGATTGTCCGCCGAGTTTGACAATTATCGCAAGCGCACTATAAAGGAGAAAGCGGAGCTGATTCTGAATGGTGGCGAAAAGAGCCTGAGCAGCATTCTTCCGGTAGTGGACGACTTCGAGCGTGCCATCAAGACGATGGAGACGGCAACGGATGTGAATGCCGTAAAGGAAGGCGTTGAGCTGATTTACAATAAGTTTCTGGCTGTACTGGCACAGAACGGCGTAAAGGTCATCGAGACGAAAGACCAGCCGCTCGATACGGATTATCATGAAGCCATCGCAGTGATTCCTGCTCCGTCGGAAGAACAGAAGGGCAAGATTCTGGATTGTGTGCAGACGGGTTATACATTGAACGACAAGGTGCTCCGTCACGCGAAGGTAGTTGTAGGGGAATAAGATTAATTTGTAATTGACAAAGAAGCATGGCAGAAAAAAGAGATTATTACGAAATACTGGAAGTGACGAAGACCGCCACAGTAGAAGAAATAAAGAAGGCATACCGCAAGAAGGCGATTCAGTATCACCCTGACAAGAATCCGGGGGATAAGGAAGCGGAAGAGAAGTTTAAAGAGGCAGCCGAGGCTTATGATGTATTGAGTAATCCGGACAAGCGTTCACGTTATGACCAGTTCGGTCATGCGGGCGTGAGCGGCGCGGCAGGCAATGGCGGGCCGTTCGGCGGTTTCGGTGGCGAAGGTATGTCGATGGATGACATTTTCTCTATGTTCGGCGATATCTTCGGCGGTCGTGGCGGTGGCTTCGGCGGCGGATTCAGCGGTTTTGGCGGATTCGGCGGCGGTGGCGGCGGTTCACAGCAGCGCCGGTATCGCGGAAGTGACCTTCGCGTCAAGGTGAAACTGACTCTGAAGGAGATTTCCGAAGGGGTGGAAAAGAAGTTTAAGCTCAAGAAATATGTGCCGTGCGACCAGTGTCATGGCTCTGGTGCCGAGGGCGATGGTGGTTCGGAGACTTGCCCTACTTGTAAGGGTAGCGGTTCGACGATTCGCAACCAGCAGACGATTCTAGGGACTATGCAGACGCGTGTCACTTGCTCTACTTGTAATGGTGAAGGTAAGATTATCAAGAACAAGTGCAAGAAGTGTGGTGGCGACGGAATCATTTACGGTGAAGAGGTGGTGACGGTGAAGATTCCTGCCGGAGTGGCAGAGGGTATGCAACTCTCTATGGGTGGCAAGGGTAATGCCGGAAAGCATAATGGCGTGGCAGGCGATTTGCTGATTCTCGTAGAGGAAGAACCGCATCCGGACTTGATTCGCGACGAGAATGACTTGATTTACAATCTGTTGTTGAGTTTCCCGACGGCTGCGCTGGGCGGTGCCGTGGAGATTCCGACGATTGACGGCAAGGTGAAGGTGAAGATTGATTCGGGTACTCAGCCGGGCAAGGTGCTCCGTCTACGCGGTAAGGGATTGCCGAACGTGAATGGATATGGAACGGGGGATTTGCTCGTGAATATCAGTATTTATGTGCCGGAAGCTCTTAACAAGGAGGAGAAGAGTACGCTCGAGAAGATGGAGAATTCGGACAACTTCAAGCCGAGCACGTCGGTGAAGGAGAAGATTTTCAAGAAGTTCAAGAGTTTCTTCGACTAAGACTTTGCTATATAAAAATAACACCAAATGCTCCATCCTGTTTCAAACATAGGGTGGAGCACTCTCAAAACCAGAGAAAAAGGCATTGAACAGTAAGCCAAAAGTGTTAAAAACCACTAAGGTACATCAATCAATCAATCAATCAATCAATACTCCATAATATATTTCGTATATTTGCAACATAATAAGGTTATTAACGTTATTATTATAAAGCAACATATCAAATACTAATTGTATAGAGTGCTTCAAGCACCTCTCTATTAAAAGTAAGGAGGATATAATTATGGGATCAGACTGAGTAATCAAATTAGAATTAGAAAATAACAAGCAATGTATATAAATATACATTGCTTTATTTATATTACAAACACAATCACAGATGAGATTTTTAAAAGAAAATTTATCGACAATATTTAACAGTACAGCCGGATTTGCTTCAATTATAGGAATTTTAATACTTGCATTTTCTGACACTACTAATGCCATTATTGCGCTATCATTTTTTTGCATATGTATATTAGTACTTCTTATGAGTATTATATGGGCTATTTATTCGTTTGTTAAACGTAGTAATGAAAACAATCATTTAAAAGTATCTGTTTTTACAAAGTTTGAAGCATTAGACAAAACACATAGTATATTCGAGACTTATAGAGTGATCCAATCCAAACGACTTGTCTTATCAGAAATAGACCAAAACTTCAAATGGTCAGGTTCTCAACTGCCTAAGGTATCATCAAGATTTCAAAAAGTCAAAGATGTCATAACAAATGAGCATGACTATGACAAAGCTATATTGACATTTGAAAAACCCTTATTATATAATGAAACAGGAGTCGTTCATTTTAGGGCAGAAACAGACGATTACGATGGAAAAGCTAAACCCTATTTAGATTATAAGGTTGAATCCTACATTAACATTATCCATTATCGTGTAATCCTAAAATATAAAGATGATTTTCAGCAACCAGCTAAAGTGCTAAAAAGACCGATAGATTGTAAAACACCAACAGAATATGAAGAAATCGGTAGCATTACATTCGATGAACGTGCAAAATGTTATGAATATTATTTAATCAATCCCGCACCTGGATATTTCTATAGAATACAATGGGAAAAGTAACCATCAACCAAAGCCGGATTTCTCCGGCTTTTATTATTTCACTTTTATTACTTTATTAGTATCCCGGATTCTGCGTCAGATTATCATTCATTACCCGTATCTTTTCAGGGATGGGGAATACAGTAGTATAGCCACTCTCCTCTTTGGGCAATTGCGGGCGGCTGCTATAAGCTCTTGTGAACTGCCCGAAGCGTATCAAGTCCTGGCGTCTCCAGCCTTCCCATGCCAGTTCAAGTTGGCGTTCGGCAAGAATATTTTCTAAGGTGGCGGAACGGGAAGAGGCGTTCACACGGCTACGTACTTCGTTCAGTTCATCATCGCCGCTTTCGCCGTTGCGTACTTTTGCTTCGCTTTTCATCAGTAAGGCATCGGCGTAGCGGAAGAGTACAATGTCGTTTTCCATCAATTTACCGTCTTTGGTGGCGGTAGGGTCTACTTCGTACTTTTTCATGCGTGCACCGGCTGTTTGTTCGTAGGGGGTGTCGGTGATATCGAGTTCTACTTTCCAAGGAAGATATTCAAGGACGGTGCCGTTGTCCAGTTTGATGATGTTGCCTTTGAGGTCGCGCACGATGCCGGCGAAGTAGCAGATATCGAAACGGGGGTCTTGTTCGGGTGTTTCGTAGCCGAAGGTTTCGAGGGCTTCAATCGTTGCACTGGGCCCGTTCTCGCCGCTTAGTCCGTAGGCTTTGGCGTGGTTATAGTGACGGGAGCGGAAGAGGTATTGCATTTGATTGGTGTACAGGGTTTTGTTCATCGGGATGGTGAAGATGTTCTCTACCGATGGTTCGTTGAATATGGAGAAGTTCGTTTCGTATTCCGGTTCCAGTTTGTAGCCAAGGGATTCCAGTTGGTCGCAGTAGTAGATGGTAGTCTCCCAGGCGTTAAGTTCATTACCGTTTACGGTGAATTTGATGTTCTTTCCGTCCGGACGCTGAGTGTCCGTCCAGTCGTTGTCGGTATAGATTTCGGCGTTCAAGGCTAGTTTGGCCAACAGGAAAGTGACCACGGGACGGGTGATACGACCATAGTAAGGGCCAGATTGGTTACTGTGCGCGACACTTAACAAGGGGGCGGCTTCCTGCAATTCGCGGAATATAAATTCAAAGACGGTTTTGCGGTCGCTTTGGACGACGTCTTTCATGGCTACGGAAGAAGATTGCACCAAGGGGATGCGGGCAAATAAGTCCATCAGGTAATAATAATACATGGCACGCATGGCTTGCACTTCTGCACGGTAGGCGGGAAGTTCCGCGTCGGAGTGGGTTTCGCTGAATTTGTCTATTATTTCTAATGATTTGTTGCTTAGCATAACGACTTTGTAGAGGTATTCCCAAGTGGCTTGGATGGCATCGTTCTCGATACCCCAGTCGTGGAGAAACAGACCTTGCCAAAAGCCACCATCGTACCAGTCGCCGCCACGTGTGGGGATGATGGCTTCGTCGGTGGTGAAGGTATTGAGGTCGTAGACTCCCCTACCCGTTCCTTGCAGTCCCTGGCTGTCGCTGTAACCGCCGATGTAGGTATAGAGCGAGGCTACGGCGTTGAGATATACGTCTGACAGTTTATTGTAAACGTCATCGGCGGGAAGTTTATCCTTTGGATTTTCTTCCAGGAATTTATCGCATGAAAAGAAAGTGGTGCATGCAATAAGGATAAGTCCTATATTTTTCAAATATGTTTTTATCATGTTGTCCTCTTTTAGAAGTTGATACTTAATCCTAGTATGTAGATGCGGGCTAACGGGTAGCCGCGTTTGTCGTCCACGCCCAAGGTTGAGTTGACGGTGGAGCTGTTAATCATCGGAGAGAGTCCCGAATAACCGGAGATAGTCGCCAGGTTGTTGACGGTGAATGCCAGACGCAGGGAACGGACATACTTTTTGAGTTTCTGCACTTTCTCTATGGGGACGTTCCAGCCCAGGGTGACGTAGTCGAAGTTGACGTAATCCCCTTTTTCCAACCAGTAGTCGGTGGCGGTCTGGTCTTTGATGTTCTGCTTCGGAGCTGCTTTCATGACGTTATAGTCGGGGAAGATGTTCATATTCATATACGTCAGGGAAGTTCCATTGTAGATTTTATGCCCGAAAGCTCCGTTGATTTGGACGGAGAGGTCGAAGCGTTTGTAGCGGAAGCTGATGTTGGAACCGAGTATCGTTTTGGGGACGGCCTGTCCTGCCACGTAGCGGTCTTCACCGTCTTCGAGGCTGACACCGCCGCCGTTCAGGTCGGCGATGCCGTAGGTGTATCCGCCGTTGCCGTCGGATTCCAGTCCGGTGCTGTGGGGAAGGTAGAAGACACCTAAGGGCTGGCCTACCATTTGGTAGACGATGTGGTTGTATCCGCCGTGGAAGCCGGCACCGTCAAGGCTGGCAAGGCTTTTGTATTCGGGGGCGGAAATCATTTCACCGTTGTACATACCGCTCAGTGAGAGCAGTTTGTTGCGTTGGAAAGTGATGTTGGCGTTGATGTTCAGTTCCATGTCCGGTGTTTTCAGAGGGGTGATGCCGATGGCGATTTCAGTACCCCAGTTGCGCATGGAGCCGATGTTGGCCAACAGGGTGTTGTAGGTGAATGGCGGTACGCTGACATTGTAGAGGTAGAGCATATCGGTGGTGCGGGAGTTGTAATAGTTGGCGGAGAGCAGCAGACGGTTGCCGAACAGGGCGACGTCGATACCGGTATTGAAGGTATGTTTTACTTCCCATTTCAGGTCGGGGTTGGTATTCCGCAAGTCGCCCAGGGAGACAATGGCGGAGTTTCCTACGGGGACAACGCCGTTCGGTTTGACGAGGTTCAGGGTTGTGTAGGAGTCGATTCCGCTTTGGTTGCCTGCCAGACCGTAGCCGATACGGAATTTCAGGTTATCGACCATCGGGAGTTGTTTCATGAATTTCTCTTCACTGATTACCCAGGCGGCGGATGCGGAAGGGAAAAATCCCCATTTATGATTAGAGCCGAATTTTGAGGATGCGTCCGTGCGGGCGTTCAAAGTCAAGATGTAGCGGTCGGCGTAGGTGTAGTTGAAGCGTCCCATGAAGGATGCAAGGCGGGGCTGCTCGTAGTAGGAGTTCGTGCCTTCCCACAGGCGGAGCGCTCCTGCTTGCAGGTTGTTGTAGCCGAATTTGTCAGTGCTGAAGTTGGTCACTGTGGTGTAGTATCCGGTGTAAGTTTCTTTCTGGACTTCGGCAAGGGCGAGTGCGTCGAAGAAGTGTTTTCTCCAGTTCTTCTTGTAGGTCAGCATCATGTTGCCTAGCAGGGATTCACGTTTTTTCGTTCCTTTGTAGGCTTGGCCGTTTGCCCATACGGACGTGGGGAGGTATTGGGAGTTTTCGACGATGTTGTAGGTATAGGCACCAAACAGTGTGAGTTTCAGTTCTTTCATCAGGTTGAATGTCAGTCGGGCGTGGGTGCTGATATGTGAGGTGGCATCGTCGTCCTGCACTTCCATCCATGCCAGTGGGTTGGTAATTTGGCTGGCGGTGGTGATGCCGTCCCAAGAGTTGGTGACGGGGTCTTTATGGTTGGGGTATGTGGGGTTGAAGGTGGCGGCGGAGTAGAATGTTTTCTGATAATCTACGAGGTTATGGTTCTTGAGGATAGAACCGAACATTCCCAGTTCGCAGTCCAGAAAACCGTCGAACATCTTTTGGTTCATGTTCATGTTGGAGGTGAAGTTCTTCATGTCCTCGTTCAGTATGACTCCCTGACGATCCATGAAACCGAGGGAGACACGGTAGTTGGATTCACTGGAACCGCCGTAGAAGGCGATGTGGTGATTTTGTTGTAAGCCGGTTTGTTCTATTTCTTTCTGGAAGTTGGTGTTGTTTCCTTTGTCGAGGATGGAGATGCCACGTTCTGAAGCTACCTGGCGGAATTCGTTGCCGGAGAGCATTTTCAGGTTTTTGTAGACGGTGGAGATGCCGAAGCTGCCGTTGTAGGCGACTTGCGTCCGGCCTTGCCTTCCTTTTTTCGTGGTGACTTCGATGACACCGGACGCACCGCGTGAACCGTATTGGGCGGTTTCGGAAGCATCTTTCAAGATGGTGAAGCTTTCGATGTCGGTGGGGTAAATAGAGGTCAGCATACTAAGGTCGCCGAATACTCCGTCGACGATGATCAGCGGGTCGTTGCCACTGGTCAGAGAGGTGGTTCCCCGCAGGCGAACGGCGTCGAGGGCGGCAGGCCCGTTCGTTGCCCGTTGGATGGTCAGACCGGGGACACGGCCGCGAATCGCTTCCAAAGGATTCGTTATCTGGTCTTTGTTCATCTGTCTTTCCGTGATTTTCTCTACGGAGCCGGAGATGGTTTTCAGACTTCCGGTGGCATATCCTACCGTGATTAAGGAATCTATGGGGACTGTCAGGGGAATCTTCTGTGCAAACAGGTTGCCACAAAAGGTTATCAGAAGAAGACCGAGAAAAATTAGTTTACCGTGTCGTCGTACCATAATAATTATTTTTAAGGTAATGTTACAATAGTGTCTACTCCAAGCTGTTGATTCTATTCAAATCTCTTCCTTCCGGAAGGAATTTGAGATACTTTCGTTTTTAAAGCAGACTTCTGATATAAATATAACAAAAAAAGAGAGAATCTGGTTGAGTACATTCCCTCTTTTTTTTAATCCATGTCCGAATATCTATTTCACAATTATCTCGTCAGTAAATATCCATCCGCCGAACTCTTTTCCGGCCTTTGCCTGATAGCGTACGTATCTTCCTTGCGCGTTCCCTTCCCAAGAAATGTCCGTAAATTTAATGGGGACTTCTTTGGTTACTTCAAAGGTCTGATGTTTCAGTTCCGTGAAGTTGGTTCCGTCATCGGAGATAGAAATCGTGACAGATGCAGGCAAGAATACTTCCGCTCCTATCACTTGCATAAAGGCTGCTGTAACGGAGTGGATGATAGTCGCGGCTTCGAGGTCAATCGTCACGTCCAGACGGTCGCCGTTGATAAAGCCTTGCCAGCGGCCGTCACCATATGTCCAGTCTCCACGTATCCCGTCCGTCAAGGCAGTATTTCCACCGGCGGTATAATGAGAACTATACGGAACGTTGTAAATCACCTTTTTTCCTAAAGCAAGGTGGTCAACAGGACGGGTGGATTCGGGACGGCTGCCTATCTCGTTTTTCAAATCGAAAGTGTGATAACCTTTTGACTGCAAGTCCGTCACCGCTTTCAAGGCACGGGCATGGAAGTCTGTCCACGACTTGCGTTCGGGAACCGACCAGGCTATTTCCGCCAACGCCAATGCACGAGGATACATCATATATTCCATGTGTTCCGGAGTCGGGATATATTCAGCCCACAGGTTAGCCTGCACGCCATACACCAGTTCCGCCTGTTCTGCCGACAATGATTTGGCAACGGGATTGTAGGAGTAGACTTTTTTCAAGGGCAGGTATCCGCCAATAGCTTCCGGCTGAGAATACGGGGCGTCCTGATAACTGTCCAGATAGCAGAATGCGCCGGGGGTCATAATGGCCTGATGACCGGAAGTGACGGCAGCGATGCCACCCTCTTCCCCACGCCATGACATGACTGTCGCATTAGGAGCCAGACCGCCTTTCAATATCTCGTCCCAACCGAGCAGACGACGGCCGCGGGCGTTCAGAAACTTTTCTATCCGGTGAATCAAGTAGCTTTGCAGTTCGTCTACGTGAGAGAGGTGCTCGTCCTTCATTCTCTTTTGGCATTTCGGGCAGGTTTTCCATGCTGCCATACCGGCTTCGTCACCGCCGACGTGGATATATTCCGACGGGAAAAGCTCCATTACTTCGGTCAGTACATTTTCGAGGAAGGTGAATGTCTCTTCGTTTCCGACACAGAAATCCGCGTTCTTATATGGTTCGCCCGTACAGGAAAGTTGCGGATAGGCTGCCAATACTTCTTCCGAGTGGGCAGGCATTTCAATCTCCGGAATAACCGTGATAAAATGCTGACGGGCATATTCTACGATTTCGCGGATATCATCCTGGGTATAGTAACCGCCGAAAGCTCCAGGTTCGTCGAAACGGAGATATTTGCGGTCGCCGTTCCACCATTTCTTCCAGTTGGCATCGGTACGCCAGGCGGCAAAATCTGTCAGCCGGGGGTATTTCTTGATTTCAATGCGCCATCCTGCCGCGTCCGTAAGGTGCAGATGCAGGCGGTTGATTTTATAGTATGCCAGTGCGTCTATCTGCTTCTTCACAAAGTCTTTGGAGAGGAAATGCCGGGACACGTCCAACATCAATCCGCGATAGGCGAAACGGGGGGTATCCTGCACTTCAACGGCAGGAACGGTAATACTTTCACCCGAAGCCGCCGACAATTGCAGGAGTGTCTGAATCCCGTAAAACAGTCCGGCTCCCGAAGTTGCCTGTATCAGGATTCGGGACGGTGTGACGGACAGCGTATAACTTTCAGGAGTAGGCAACTGTCCGCTCTTTTCCGTTATCAATAGAGAAAGTACATTCTGCGTATCTTTCTTTTTCCCTTTCTTGAGATGAACCGGTAATGCTTGCAGACAATTCTCAAGAAGCTGCGCTTCTCCACCTTGTAAGTTTGTATAAAGTTTTGTTTTCTCCGAGAGTAAAAAAGAGCCCGTCCCCTGCTCCATTTTCAACGGGACAGGAATGACGGACTGTGCTTTGAGGGAATGTGCGGTCAAGCACATTCCCAATACCCATAAGAAAAGACAAACTTTAGCGTATCTATTTCTTATATTCATTAATCTATCGTGATTTCGTCTACAAACAAGAATGCCGGACTATCTTTGCCACCATGCCATGCCGGTATTTTACTTTCAGACAGGGCAACCACTTTCACGTATTGAGTTTTCACCGGGCTGAATGACAGTTTATGTTCGTAGATACCATTCTTATCGCTTTCTTTCATAGCAGGATACTCCTCGGAAGCAACTTTGGTAAAGTTCTTGCCATCGTCCGAAACTTCTACGGAAAGTCCTCTCGCGTCAAACACCCAGTCGCCCTTCTCCACGCAAGTAGAAATAGCAACGCTCGAAATCTCGGTGGGCTGCTGAAGGTCGATAGTCATATCCATATCGTTCTTGTAGAATGCAATCCAACGTCCGGTCTTGTAGTTGCCGTTTCCTTTCAAGCCGTCTACCAGTGTAGATTCACCCTTGAACATGTATTGCTTATTGACAGGTTGGTTGGCTACAATCGGCTTCATGCTGGACTTGCTGAAATTAACCTTTTCAGAAATCACACGGCTGTTTCCGGTAGGACGGACAGCAATGGCAGAGAAAGTTACGTTTTCCTTGATTTTCAGCGGGCTTTCATAAAGCGGGGAAGTAGCGGTAGGTTCCGTGCCGTCAAGTGTGTAATGGATAGGCGCACCGTCAATGGTTGACAACGTGATATCCAGCGTACCGTCTGCCGGGTTCGGAGTGTATTCGGCAGTTACGTTGAATACGTGTTTTGCGTAATTGTATCCTTCGGCATCGTACCACTTAATCAGGCGCGGCAGACGGGACAGGAAGTCTTCATAATTCTTCTTGTCGGGAGCCGACCACTGGATTTCGGACAAGGCAGCCCAACGGGGCAATACCATATACTGGGCATGAGAGAATGTAGGAATGTATTCAGTCCAGAGGTTAGCCTGCACGCCTTTGATATATTTCTGTTCTTCGGGAGTGAGGGAAGCCGGCATCGGCTCGTAGCTGTACACTCTTTCAAGAGGCAGGTAACCACCAATACCGAGAGGTTCGTTCTCCGTGTCTTTTGTCTGGTAGTAGTCGAAATACAAGTAAGTGTTCGGTGTCATGATAACATCGTGTTTCTGCTTGGCTGCTTCGATACCGCCCTTTTCACCACGCCATGACATGACAGTCGCGTTCGGTGCAAGCCCGCCTTCGAGGATTTCATCCCAACCGATAATCTGACGTCCGTGGTCGTTCAAGAATTTTTCGATATGGTTGATAACGAAGCTCTGCAAACGCTCTTCCTTGCTATGCTTATCATCCGATTTCAATCCCAGCGCCTTGATACGTGCCTGGCATTTCGGACATTTCTCCCAACGTACTTTCGGACATTCGTCACCACCTACGTGGATATATTCCGACGGGAAGATTTCAATCAGTTCGGCATATACGTCTTCGAGGAATTTCAATACCTGGTCGTTTCCGGCACAAAGCACGTCTTCGGATACACCCCATTGTCTCCATACTTCGTACGGGCCACCTGTACATCCGAGTTCCGGATAAGCGGCAAGAGCAGCCTGCATATGTCCCGGCAGGTCGATTTCAGGGATAACCGTGATATAACGTTCAGCAGCATAAGCTACTATGTCTTTCGCCTGTTCCTGAGTGTAGAAACCGCCGTAAGGTTTGCCGTCATATTCGCCGGAGTTGCGTCCGATGACTGTCTCCGTTCTCTTGGAACCGATTTCCGTCAGTTTCGGGTATTTCTTGATTTCCAGGCGCCAGCCCTGGTCTTCAGTAATATGCCAGTGGAAACGGTTCATATTGTGCAAAGCCATCATGTCGATATAGGTCTTCACTTCATCTACGGTAAAGAAATGGCGGCTGGTGTCGAAGTGCGCGCCACGATAAGAGAAACGGGGAGCATCCTTTATCTCTACTGCCGGCAATGCGATATCCGCACCCACTGCCACGGGCAAGGATTTGCGCAAAGACTGGATTCCATAGAATACTCCGGCTTCCGTCGGGCCGGTGATAGTGATTCCGTCACCTGCTACTTTCAACTGGTAGGATTCGGGATTTTCGGCTTCCGCTCCCAATGCCAGTACAATGGCGTTCTTACCTTCTGTTCCGGCTTCGATGGCAAAGTCTTTTCCGGTAGCTGTTTTCAAGTAGTCGGCAAGAAATTTTGCGTTGCGTTGCATCTTTTCGTTACCTTCCGGATAAAGGATTTTCACTCCGCTCTTCAGGATGAAGGGACTTCCCTGAGCTGTAACGATTTCCTGCGGCAAAGGAATGATTTGGTAATCAGCTTCCTGTTGCGCGGATTGGCACGAAGCAAAAAGTCCCGCCACTGCCAGGCATCCGGTTAGTTTTAAGAATTGTTTCATAAACTAAAAATTAAGTGTTAAGTTACTAATAGATATTTAATTATAGGTTTCACGAATATGTTTGAGTCCCAAAGGCAATTCTTCTCCTTTCTTGATGTCGGGAGAAGTGATGATGACCGTTTTACGCTCTCCGGGCAAAAGGTCGAAGAAGTTGTCGCTGAAACGGGCGCCCTGCAAAGGTATTTCGATAAAGACGTCTTTTGCCAGGGCAGGAGAAAGAAGTGTCAGTTCGCATTTGCCGTCTGTCTGCTTCATCTTATAGGTGATGGTCGTCTCGGGCAGGAGCAGGTCTTTGGTCTTTTCAAAGAAGTAGACTGTTTCGGCTACTGTATGACCGGATTTGTCTTTCAAGGTCAGTTGCATGAAGCTACTGCGCAGGTCGTCCGTAAGCGGGCGCTTTGCCGGAAAGAACAAAGTGGTGAGCGGAGTGCGGTATACACATTGGGAAGTGTTGGCAGGAAGAGACAAAGAAGGAAGGACAACCGTTTTTCCGGCTTTCTTTCCCGCAAAATTCGTCAGTTTCATTTCCAACGTCAGTTTCTCCCGGGTGTCAAGATGGTCGGAAAGCAAGTAAACACACAAGTTGTCACCTTCCAGCAAAGGATTGATATGAACGGGGGCAAATGCACGCTTTGCCTGATAATGCAGGGCTTTCCAGTTGCCGTAATAGTCGATGCCCGACCAGGAGACAACAGGCCAACTGTCGTTCAATTGCCAGTATAATGTACCCATACAATAGGGACGGTTGCGGCGGTGCGCTTCCAGACCATGCCGTATGCCATGTCCCTGCAATACAAGTCCGACGTAAACGAAATCCTCAAATTTCTCGGGTACAATATAATCGCGTTCCATATAAGTACGAATCAAGTCATTGCCGATGCTGCTCTTCTGATGGGCGTTCATCACTTCCGATTCGATTTGATAATCTTCTGGAGATGCGAATGTGGCAATGGTTTTCATTTCGGGAAAGGACTGGAAACCGAATTCGCTCATAAAACGCGGCAAATCGGTATCCAATGATTCAAAAGTTTTCTTTCCGTACCAGACGCCCCAGTTGTGGCTATCCCCTATTCCCCATGATTCGGGACGTCCCCAGTTGGCGAGATAGGGGGAGCTGTGGATGTAGAAGCGGTCTGCATCGAGTTCCTTCACTTTGGCGGGAAGCAACTCGCGGAAGAGTTTGTCGTAGCCGGTCATCATTTCCTGATAGATTTCCGGGGTATATTTCTTTTGATATCCCCAGTATTTCAAGGCTTCGAGTATTTCGTTGTTTCCGCACCACATGGCTAGCGAAGGGTGGTTACGGAGACGGCGGATGTTGTAGCAGGCTTCCTCCTCTACCCTTTTCAAGAAGGTGGGGTCGGACGGATAAGGGGTGCAGGCAAACATAAAGTCCTGCCATACCAGTATTCCGTTCTCGTCTGCCAGATTGTAGAAACGGTCGTCTTCATAGGTTCCGCCACCCCATACGCGGATGACGTTCATGTTCGCTTCCTTAATGTCGCGGAACAATGTCTGATAGCGTTCGGTAGTCACATTCGTCAGTAGAGCGTCCTGGGGGATATAGTTGGCTCCCTTGGCAAACATCGGGATACCGTTCACTTCAAAATAGAAGGATTCTCCGTCTGCATCCTTTTCGTTCACCAGGCGGACGGTGCGGAGTCCGATTCTGTGGGATTGTTCAGCCACGATGTTGCCTTGAGCGATAACTTGGGCGGAGAATTCGTATAAAGTCGGCGCTCCCCAGCCATTCGGCATCCAGCGTACCGGTGAGACAACTTCCGTAGGAATACAGACGTGGTTGATTCCGGGTTGCAGGGTGACGTTTTGGGTGATGGCGGATTCCTGTTCCCCTTCGAGCGAGGTTTTTATTTTTATTTCTGCTTGAAGCGGATGGGGAAGTATGTTGTTTATTTCCAGTTCATTGGACAGCTTCGCTACCTGGTCGGTCAGTGATAGTTGCTTCACATGGTAGTCGCTGATGGAAGCGGCATCGTAGAAGCGGATGGTTACCGGACGCCAGACGCCGCTGGTCACCATGCGGATACCCCAGTCCCAGCCGTAGCTGTAAGGGGCTTTGCGGGAGAATACACTCAGGTGTTTCTCGTGATGGTCGTTGTCGGCGGGATAGTTGAATCCGTTGGAAGCGTATTGGGGTAATGTCTGCCGGATGGGCGAATGAAAATATATGTGAAGGAGATTTTCTCCGGAACGAAGATATTGTTTGACGGGGATTGTGTAGCCGACGAACATGTTGTCGGCTTTTAACAGCAATGCTCCGTTGAGGTAGACATCGGCGTAGGTATCGAGCCCTTCAAAGGTGAGTTGGGCGTCATCACGTTTCAGTTGGTCGGCAGTGATTGTAAAAGCCGTCCTGTATTCCCAGTCTTCATTTTCGACCCATTGGATTTTCTGTTCGTTGGTACCGTAGAAAGGATTGGGAATGAGGTTGTGATGGATAAGGTCTTGATGTACCGTGCCGGGGACTACGGCTGTGCGCCATATCTCTGTCCCCGCTTGGGAAAACTCCCAGCCTGTGTGCAAAGTTAGAACTTCTGAATTGTCATTGCTCTGGGCATAGGCCATGCTGCAACAGCAGAGTAATCCACACGCTATTTGAGCTTTTTTTCCGGTTAAATTAATCATCATAGTGGGGGCATTAGATATTAACGGTGTCAAAGATATTATTTTTCCATCAATTTTCCCTGATAATTTAACAAAATATAGATTACAAGCGGCATTGTTTTTATTATTCCACTGTTATCCTGATTATTTCGGGTGTGCGGATACCCGGCTTCAATTCTCCGTTTATGTTGTAATAAGTCTTATCCCATCCCACCAATGCTGCTCCGGCACGGGCTGTTTGCGGGGTACGGGCTACTTCCTGCCATGTGTTTTGGCTGGTGTCATATATTAATATCCGGTCATTGAATTTGTACCATTCGGCAGGATGGAGAAGATAGTCCTTCTGGGGCTGTCGGAGAGCCGCAAGGAAGATATCTTTATTCACCCCGCCTGTACAGAGAATCAGGTTTTCATTGATGGCGATAGCAGTTCCGCCACCTAAGGAGATGGTTTCACCGTCATTTCCTGTCGGGGTGGCTATAGGAATCCATTGGCGGGACAGGGACGAGTAGCAATAACCGTCAGTGGAAAGTGTTGCCGGTTTGCCATCGGTAGAAGCGGCGAATCCGCCCCATAGGAAGATACGGGCTTCACCGTCTTTAAACTGTCCGGCACAGACAGCTTGTGTCCGTGCATCTCCGGGAAAATCCGGCAACTCCCGCCAACCAGTCTCAAGCCTGTCCAAGTCAAGGCAAAGGAATGAGTTGGAAGGTTTGCCGTCTCTGTTACCGCCTGCAACGAACAGTTGCCCGTCTATCAACGTGCCGCACATATTATCCAACGCATAAGGCAAAGCAGGAAGAGTTTCTATTACGACTTTCCCTTGTTTTGCCGCCTTCGGATTTCTCCCCCAACTGATTTTATAGACAGACGTCAGCGCATCTTTTCCATCGGTTCCCCCTATGCAGATGATACCGTCCGGACAAGACACGGAAACTCCGTAAGCGGAAGCGACAGGCAACTCTCCTACCTTACGCCAGGCAAGTACCGTATCGGTATTTATCGTTGCCGCATAAATCCCCCGATAGAATTTCTTCTTTCCGCCATCGCTGGCAGGAACACCGGGAAAATTACAACCACCCGCCATCAGCAGGTTGCCGCTCAGGATTCCTGAGTAGCAGGCGGAAACGCCAAGTTTGAAGCCTTTCTCCGATTGGGGGAATCCTTCCATTTTCTGCAAGTGAATATCCGTAATGAACCGCTCGGATGCTTCCGCACGGAAGGTCGAAGCCGGCAGACCTGCTTCATTCACCAGATTTGCACGTGTGAAAGGCTGCCAGCCGTAGCGGACATATCGCGGATGCTTTACTTGTTCACTATATACTTTTATCTGACCGTCTATTATCTCGGCAACGGCAGGATAATAAACACCGTCCGTCTCGGCGACCTCAAACATACGCAAAGAATGACCATCCGAACTCTTTAAGCCTTTACCGTAATTGAAAGTCACATATACGGCATTTTCACGAAAATCGGCCTGGTGGAATAACGGGCCGGATGGCAGTATATGGCTCATGCCATACGTTTTATTCAAGGCCCAACGGGCGAGACGTTCGCCAATCGGTTTCTTATTTCTAGGGTGTACGTCTAATGAGTCGCCATTATCACTCGACACCGCCATACCTGTATTCGGTATTTCGTTCATCATCCTGCGCTGGCTGTCACGGAACCACGGCCAGGAAGGACGAGCTATACTGGAAAGCTGAACGTAGTAGAACGGCAGTTCCTCATTCTCCCAGTTCTTACGCCAACTGCTTATCAAGAGTTTGAAGAGTTTCTCATGGGCTTCGTAATTATGGGCGTTCGATTCTCCCTGATACCAAATCACACCTTTGACCGGATATTGCGCCAACGGACGAATCCCCGACTCATACAAATAACAAGGTTCGTAAGGGTGGCGTTGGTATTTCTCTTTCGACTGTTTGATGTTTAATGCAGCGCGTCCGCGTACCCAGTCTTGTATAAAATCATTGTGTGTCCAGTCTTTCAATATAGCCGGGAAGTGATATTCCAACGTATTCCGGTCTATCCATGATTCAGTAGGCGAACCGCCGATTGCATTGCATATCAGCCCTACCGGAACTTTCAAGCTATCACGCAACATCCGGCCGAAATAAGATGCTACCGCCGAGAAACGGGCGGCATTGTCGGGAGTACAGGTTTGCCATTCCGTGTCTTTATAATACTGAAGATGATTCAGGGAGTCGAGGACGGAAGCGTCCCATTGCACCGCGTCCGTACGCCAACGGGCTTTCATGTCATACAAGCGCAACTGTTCGTCGGCAGCTTGAGGAATGTCTTTCTTTCCGGTAGTGGTTTGGCTCAACATAAATTCCATATTCGACTGTCCGGAGCATAGCCAGACTTCTCCTGCCAGGACGTTGGTGTACTTCAAGATTCTTTTTTGAGTGGAGACTGCCAACGTATAAGGGCCGCCTGCTTTCAACGGTGATAATTTCACCGACCATTTCCCGTCCGGTGCAGTTTTTGTAATCCACTGCTGACGGTCTATGCTGACTGTTACTTGCTCTCCTGCATTGGCTGTTCCCTGTATCAGCAAAGGGGTATCACGTTGGAGAACCATATTATCCGTATAAAGCGGGGATAATTTCAAGCCGCCATAATCTCCGGTGATAGCCGAATAAACAGTTTTTGCCATGATGGCTGCCCCTTCGGCAGTAGGATGAACGGCATCCGGCAGCAAGAAAGGATATGGATAGAGCGGTTCGTGAAAGTCTATTAACTGCACACCGGCATAACGCGCTACTGTTTCGATAGCTGTCTGTATCTCGCCGTGCCAGTCACGGGTGCCCGACTGGAAACGCGGATGCCGGTCGGCAATCGGGGTCATTCGCGCTATGATAATCCGTGCACCGGGATTGGCTTTGCGGAAGGTATCAATCAGGTTCAGATAATCTTTCACAAAAAAGTCACGGTAATTGGGCCAGTTGCGAGGGTCGGTATCATTGATTCCCAAATGAATGACAACAATGTCTCCTGCAAAATCCAATGCTTTCTGATATTCTTCCTGCCGGGTATAGGGGCGGTGTCCTTGATTGAGCAGGGTAGCGCCGGGCTTTCCGAAGTTTCCGACTTCATAACGGTTGCCTAACATTTTCTGCAACTGCACGGGATAAGACTGTACCAAACGGTCGGATAATCCGGTTCCGTAGGTGATACTGTTTCCTACACAGGCTACTTTTATCCGTTGTTGCTGAGCGGACGAAATAGTCCAACATACAAACAGACAGACAGATAGAATCAGAATCTTTTTCATGTATTTCCTCCCCTTTTTAACGTCAATTCAATATAATCAATCTCCGCATGGCTTCCCCTCCTTCCAGAAGGAGAAGAAGCACAGCCTATGATTTATATCGAGCTCCTTTTGATTTATTTCTTTGGTTTTTATTTCTTTCCGATATATGGTTTTACAATCTCTACCCATTTCAAATACCCTTTCCCTAAAAGATGCAGACCGTCATTCGTGTAGGCAGTGTTCATCTTTCCGGTTTCCTTGTCTATAAAATGGGAGTACAAGTCTATATATGCCGCTCCTTCCTTCTCTGCCAGACGGACTAATCCTTTATTAATTTCCGGAACAACCTGCCAACGAGAAGTATGCCCCTTGAACATATTATAATGGTCGGTCACGGGGAGAACGCTTTGCAGATAAAGCTTTGTTTTCGGTGAATCCATCTTTATCTTCCGGACAATCATCCCGATACGGGACACAATGGTATCGGCAGGAGTTCCACGGCTCACATCATTAATGCCAATCAGAAGGAATATTTTAGCAGGTTTTCCTTTCAGGACAGCATCCAGACGGTCATACACTCCCATACAGATATCACCGCTAATTCCGCGGTTCTTGACGTGCTTGTTATTAAACAGTTCCGACCATTCGGCGCCGTTCGTAATACTATTCCCCAAGAATATAATATCATCGGAAGTCACAGGCAGCTCTTCAAACAATGTGGCACGCTGATAATAAAATGTAGAATATTTACGTTCCTGCGCACGGCATACCAATGCCAAGGACAATACGAGCACTAAAAAAAAGAACTTCCTACAGGCTATTCCTCTTATTGGCTCATTGACATATCCGTTTTTCATTATAGCATATTTCTTTTTCATTATAGCATATCTGTTTTTCATTATAGCATATTCTTATTAGCTCATGGCATATCCATAAAAGTCTTTCCCTCTATGATTGGCTATTTCAATGTTTTGTCCGGTGAATACACAAGTCCTTCTAACGCTTTCTGTCCGTCGGGAGTAACAAAAACAGCGGTAAACATCCATTTCACCAACCGGACTTCGGGAGAAGTGAACTTTCCTACCGGCAATTTCATAAATACTTTATTCCATCCTTTTTGCAGACGGACTTCCAAAGGGGGACGCACTACACAGTTCTCGTTACCCAAAGTGATTTCATTACTTTTAGTCCGATGGGTGGCTGTCCATACGGGCGGCAACACTTCCTGCTCATTTATCCAAATGCGGCTTTCTTTATAATCCCATTTTCCCTGTAAAGGGGGAAGGTCGGCTTCCGAACGGCTGTAATTCTGGAATTCCACCCACAGGCCGGCTGTCTGTTCTTTCGGTGAATAGACATAGGTGTAGGCATAGGCTGTATGGTTCTCTTCCGGTTCTTTATAGAATCCGGGAACAAGTGTACCCCATACATGGCGCAAGTAAATGCCGGCACCAATGGCAGGACGTACATTGTATGTCTTTCCTTCATAGGTGTAACTATCCCGCAAGGATTCTTCCGGCGGGAAAGCCTTTGTCAAATCTCCCCCATTCGGAAACGCGTCCGTAATATTCCATTTCACATTTGTCTGACGGACATACGCAAACGGATAACCGGCAAAGGTGTGTTCCTTATGCCACAACAGACGACGTTCAAAATCAGCAAAATTCTTGAATAGCTCCGACTGTCCGTCGGTAGGAAGTATTGTGCCGTTCTTGTCAAAATATTCAGTTCCGCCACCTTTCCAGGCACGTTCTGCCACAGCCAGCATATTGGGATAAAAATTATTTTCGATAATCATATCCCATTCGGAATCAATCAGCCTGTCGTTCCAGATAGCCAGAATCGTTCCTGCCAGGTCGTCGCTTCCCTGTTCCTTATTATAAATACGGCTGTTGTACAATGCGACAATATCACCGAATGTATCAAAATGGTTCAGATAATGAAAACGTGAATCAATGGCGGGAATACCTTCCTGCGCTTTCCCGCGGTAGCTCCAGAGCTGGGTCATATCAATTTCTCCGGGTTTATAGTGCCAGCCCGGATTCCATGAGATTACTTTCTTGCCTTTGGAACGTACATAGGACACCATTTCCGGTACGAAACGGGGGTTGGTAAACTGCACTTCATCCGTGCCGATATGCAAATAAGGCACGTCAAACGTTTCGCACACTTCGTCCAACAGAAGTTTCAGGATTTTCATTCCTTCGGGACTTTGCATGTCGTGACGGAAGGTGCGTATAAAGGCCGCACTGTGTCCGGGCATATCAATTTCTGGAATCAACGTCATGTGATGCGCCTTACAGAAAGCGACCAGTTCTTTGGCTTCTTCCAGCGTGTAATATTTGCCGGGCATGCGGGTGGTGTTCGCGCTATCATTAAGCATCGGGAAAATCTTGCTTTCCAGTCGCCAGGACTGATTCTCGGTCAGATGCCAGTGGAAGACGTTGATTTTGAATTTGGCGAGTACGGCGATTTCACGTTTGAGTTCTTCCAATGAAATGTAACTCCGCCCTACGTCCTGCATGAATCCGCGAACACGGAAAGCAGGCCAGTCAACAATTTCAGCTCCTTGAATCTGTATTTTTGAGTTCTTTTTCTCTGCCAGTTGCCTTAAAGTCTGCATAGCCCAATAAACGCCCCGTTCGGTCACAGCCTCAACGGTTATCCGTTTCCTGGTTACATTCAGGCGATAAGCCTCATCCCGGTTCATCGGTATTTCAGGTAGAGAAGGCAGTAGTTTCACCTCGATGACGGCAGTTGCCTTTGGTGAGACTGTTCCACCCATTTCTGCGATAAAGGCTTCCCACTCCTGTTGAAGCACAGGAGTGGAAAGCATCACCTTATTCACTTGAAAGTTTATATGAGAGGGGGTAAACTTTTGTGGCTGGGGGAGCAGGTGGTAATCACCTGCTTTTGCCACTGAAAGTGTGTATAAGTTAATTGTAAAATATATTAATAGTATTAATTTGTTTTTCATGATTACAGGTCGAGTGTGTCTCTATTTTATTATATCCTTTAACGGGACAGCCTGGAAAGTCATGTGGGCTACACTACTCTCATACAGTATGCCGACTGTCTCCTTATCAATCATAGTCAGGCAAGAATATCCCCATCCTTCACCTTCATCGAGCATCACCTGATGTTCGGGCAACCATGTGACACCGCCATCCAGGCTTGCTTTGATGGTGATATGATGGCGGCCTTTCACCGTATTCGGGTTGGAGAATAAAAGAATATCCTTGTTTAGTACATTGTCTTTCGCTTTTACGCTAATCAGGCTTGCCATACATACCGGCTCCTGCAATGCTTTGCGCGAAGAAGGGTGTTCTGTCCACGTCTTGCCCAAATCCTTGGTGGTAGCAACAGCACGGCTGCCGCCACGGTTATCCCTCATGTTCAGCATCAATACGCCCGGTTCTACTTCCGCGACTTGCGCTTCGGTTGTATTGGTACGTGCGTAGTTATGTATTTTCCATGTTTCGCCACGGTCTTTGCTATACATGATTCCCGCATTCGGAACACGGGTAGAGTCGATAAACTGAATCGGGAATACCAGTGTGCCGTCCTGCATTGTGATACCACGTCCCGGCCCTTGCAGAAGGAAATACCACGAAGGGTCTTTCACCTGTTCTGTGATATTGATAGGCTTTGACCACGTTTTACCGTCGTCCGTACTCTTTGACAGCACCAACTGGGCCGTATGATTCATATCCATTCCCGGATAAGAGCTCCACCAGGCACGCTGATTACCCATCCCATGGGTCCAGGCTGCTACCACCCATGCCGTATTGGTCTTGGTATCCACCAGAATAGAAGGGTCACCGACACCGTTCTGAGCAGCGGGCAAATCGCCGGTCTCACCGAAAGCCAGAGGCAAACGCATCTTCTCCCATGTTTTACCACCGTCTACGCTGCGGCTCAGACCAACATCTACATGCTCCTGCAAATCGACACTGCTATTGTAACGTACATCATATACTCCCAGCAAAGTTCCCTTGTTGGTAGTTGCCAGTCCCGGAATACGGAAAGCAGCCGAGCCGTCGTCACCGGCATGACGCACGCCCACTCCTACCCTATGAGCTATATTTTCCGGTGAAACCGTATGCATAAGGGCGGCTTTACCATCTACTTTCACAGTAGCAATCTTAGCCGAAACCTTATCCAGCAAAGAAGCATCCGGCTTCATCTGCAAACTAATCCAGAAATAGTTGATTCCGGGGAAAAGCTTCTGATTGGCTTTCAATGTAACTTTCTGTTTCGGATTGTCCACTTGCGACTTATTAATCGAATAAGAAGGATTGGCCGCCAATGTCTTTCCCGGCGTATAACTGGAAACATAGGACACAGGAGCAAAAAGATTCTTGCCATAGTTCTGACGGGCTTCCGTACCACTATAATATAACTTGACGGATTTAATATCTGACAAATTCACATCTTTGCCGAAATTTAAAACCACTTCATCCAAAACACGACTCTCTTTTGCGTTCATACGCAACATAAACAACACATTGTCTTGTCGTTCAATCAAAACAGGAATCTGAGTTTCACGCACAAATACAGTATCCGATGCAACTGACTGCCAAATCGCACAAACAGAAAAGGCGATTGATAAGAATAGATTCTTTTTCATGGTATTATTTAAATGTTTCATGCTGCAAATATATAAAATTACAACGAATCACCTCTACATTTAATAAAATAATTTATTATAAAATACATAATTAATAAACTACCCATTACAAAAACGAGAACGCACATGCTAAACCACACATACGTTCTCTTGTTTTTTATTCGGTTATCAGCCTGAAGTATTATTATTCTTCACCTTCTCCACCGGTGAGATAACCTTCAGTCTGAACCAGCTCTCTATTATTGGTCAGCGTATTAGCATCAATCGGCCATAGCAACCGCTTTTGATTTGCTGTAGAATATTTTGCCGTACAACCCAAAGTACGTATATCATACCAACGTTTTCCTTCATACATCAACTCGCGCAAACGTTCTTTCAGAACTGTTTCAATAGGATCATCATCACCTGCCACAAACGGATTGCCGGAATAAAATTCACCGCCTTTTTCATTCGGATAGGCCACCGTTGCCTTATTCGCCTCGAAATAAGTCTCACCGTACGCACGTTTACGAACAGTATTGATTTCAGTAGTGATATCTTCACCTAGCAAAGCTTTGGCTTCTGCCAAAAGCAGCAGGCAGTCTGCATACCGATAAATAGGATAATCGTCTAACCATGCACGCTCTGAGCCGCCAGGCAACATCGTACCCTGGAATTTATAAGGGAAACAAGCCCTATATACCAAGTCTTCCCCCTCTTTCACATAAACAGCCTTCACCGAACCGGCTTTACGAGTATCGCCTTCACGGAATACCTTATCATAAAAATCTTTTTTAATCTGAAGTCTTATCAAACCATTCAGTTCAGCATCTTTCGTTTCGGCAAAAGAAACTCCGTTCTCATCAAAATAATTGCCGGAAGTCATGTAAGCCTGCTGAGGAACAAGATTATTTCTAAAACTAGTCCCGCCCCACATATTATACTCATCACGTCCATTATGAATGGTGAAGATTATTTCTTTATTTTTCTTGTTCGCATAGGCGAAAACATTGGTAAAGTTGTCTTCCAAACCAATACCCGGACAATTGTTCACTTCCTGCAAAGCCCCTTTAGCAGTACGGTAGTCGGCATCACCACCCCCCATCTGCTTGCCACTCCACAAGTATACTTCACCTTTCAACATTTTTGTAGCTCCCAACGACCAGTAATGTTTTCCGTATTTGTAGGAATAGTCACCATTAAATGCCGTCTCAGACGCAGTAATGTCTTCTTTGATACGGGCCATCACTTCCGTTGCCGGCGAAGCAGCCTTCTGTATATTTGCCAAATCAATGGTCGAACCACTGGTGTAAGTCAAATGCAGAATGACATCCCCCCATGAGCGGAGCAAGTGAAAGTAAAGAAAAGCACGCATCCCATAAGCCTCTCCCAAATAATATTTCTTGGTAGCTTCGGGCAGCAATCCGGTTTCTTCCGTTTTGGCAATCATCAGATTTATCTGATTGATAACTCCGTACAAATTAGCAAAATTACTGAGCCCTACGTTCTCCCTGTTCAGCGAATTGGCAGGGAAGATTTCCATACCTTGAGTCGCCTCACCACCGAACGGCGCATCACCATAAATATCAGCACGAGGTTCACCTAATATAAAGAAATTGTACGACCGCTCTCTGAGTTGTGCATGCAAACCAACGTTGAAAGCACTGAAATGCGTGTCACTCTTCCAATAGTTGGCATCGGTTATCGTACTTTCCGACTCCAGATCCAAAGAGTTACATCCTGTCAGGAAAGGCAGCAAAGCTGCACTTGCCCATAAATATTTGAATATATTTTTCATAATTCTATTCCTTTTTAAGTCCTGTCAAATTAGAATGTTAGAGATAAACCGAACAAGAGCGTTCTCGGAGTAGGATAACGTCCATTGTCAATACCACGACCGTATGTAGTCGATACGGCTGGTTCAGGAGATACACCACCATATCCGGTGATATAGAACAAGTTCTGTCCGGTGACATACACAGATGCATCTGTCATATGTACCTTGCTGATAAGCGATTTCGGCAACTGATAGCTCAATGTGACTTCGCGCAAAGCCAGATAATCACCCTTTTCATAATAACGGGAACTGTTGTTGTCGGCTGCGGTAGAAGCATTGTTCGAACGGGTAATATTCTTTTTCGCCAACTGGTCGGCATAGTAGAACTTCGTAAGGTCTGAGTTCGGATTTGCTTCGCTCCACATATCTTTCACATCCGTAATGATGTTGAATTGCCCCTGATATTGTCCCAACGAACGAGCTTTCAAGTCATTGTATAAGGTGTGTCCCAAAGCATAGTCGAAACGGGCATAGAGTGACAGACCTTTATATCCGAATGTAGTAGAGAAACCACCCGTAACATTCGGGAAGATGTTACCCATCACAGAACGGTCGTAACCGTTAATAATATTATCACCGTTGATATCTTCCCAACAAGCGTCACCCGGCTCGATAGGCTGCCATCCCGAAGATTCCTTATAAGTCTTTCCGGTAGCGGGGTTGATCTGATCAGCCAGTCCGGGACCATACAAGTTGGCAACTTCATCCACACGTAAATTTGCATGTTGCTTTACGTCATCCCAGTCTTTGAAAACATGCTGCTGTCTATATCCAACCAGTTCTCCCAGTTTACCGCCTTCCTGACGACCGGCAATCCATTTGGTCGGGAACTTGCCATTGGTATCTACTTTACCAGCCGCTACTTCATAACCGCCTACGCGGTTGTTCTCAACATTGTTATAAGGTAATGCAATTATCTTGTTGGCAACAGAAGTGATATTCGCAGTCATATCCCATGTGAAACCACCCTTGTTGATGATATTTGCTTTCACTTCCGCTTCGAAACCGGAGTTGCGCAACGTACCCATATTCGTTACAATATCCGAGAATCCGGTATATCCGGGCAATGCTTGTTTGGTCAGCAAATCCTTTGTCCGACGGCTGTAGAAGTCGAGAATAAAAGAAAGTCTGTTCTGCAGGAATCCGATATCCAATCCCACCTCAAAGGTCTGACTCTGTTCCCAGCGCAGGTTGGTATTGAGCAATTTCTTATTATAAAGAGCTGTCGCCCCACCATAAGTTTTAGCATCCACCTGTGCGTATTCTCCATAGACTTCATAATTTCCGATGCCATTTACATTACCATTCACACCATAACTGATACGCGGTTTCAAATTGGAAACGATATCGGACACTTTGGATTCTTTCCAGAAATCTTCTTCCATAATATTCCATCCTACAGATACCCCCGGGAAGAATCCCCAACGATTGTCCTTCAAACGAGAAATTCCGTCATAACGAGCCGTGAAAGACAACAAATATTTCATGTTGTAGTTATAATTGACACGACCGAAACCAGAAAGAATGCGATAAGCCGTTTTTTCCGTACGAGTGAAAGTCCTTTCAGAACCAACATTCAAGGTCGGGATATCGTCCGTAGGAGAACCTTGCGTCTTAGCTTCAAAATCAAATTGATTGTAAGTATAATACTCTCCGCCAATCATTGCATCCAAATTATGCTTTTCGGCAAATGTTTTGGTATATGTCAATGAAGCATTCAGCTGAATCTGATTGTATTTTTGAATCCAAGCTTCCGCATTGCGAGTTGTATTGGGCGTAGAAGCTGTCTGTGTTTGATATGCCTTGTCAAACTTCTCTCTCTGATACTGATAGTTCAATAAAGAAGCGTTTCCATTCAAGACCAATTCTTTTGGAAGAATATCCAACGTAAAGCCGATATTGTATGTAGCACGTGCCGTACTGTTCTTTTGGGTCAGCAAATCACGATAGTAAGCCGGGTTACCATCCCCAGTACCACCCCCTGACGCAGGAGAACCGTCCTCCATCCAAGGATTCCATGTAGGACGCTGCGAACGGGTACGATAAAAGAATTCATAAGTACCGATCCATAATTCCGGCCGGGTAGACCATACATAAGAGACACCCGCTTTTATATTTAATATCGGAAAAATCTTATACGATCCGTTGAACGATCCACTGAAACGCTTGAACCCCGTTCCTTTAATCATACCATCTTCATTATAGTACCCCAAGCTGCTCGCAAAGGTGCTTTTATCGTTACCACCTGTAATATTGAGGTAATGGTCTTGCGTAATGGCACTGCTGCTGAATACCTCATCATCCAACTGCCCGTTATAATCTCTAAATAAAATTTGCTTTCCGTCATAGTATGGGTCGTTCATTACAGACCATCCTTCATTCTGAAGATGAGCTGTTTCATCCGTCAGATACCGAATATCGTACAATGCATTCCCTACGCCATATCCGGCTTGTGCATCTACATTGTATGTGCCCATACGTCCATCCCTTGCCTGGTTGGTACGAAGCATACCCAAACGGTTATAATAGATATAATCTTCCGCATTTACAAATTCATATCCCTTACGAGTGAAGTTTTTGCCTATCTTGAACTTATAATTGACTGAAGTCTTTCCTTCCTTTCCACTTTTCGTTTCAATCAAGATAACACCACCATTCGCGCGAGCTCCGTAAATAGCCGTAGAAGCCGCATCTTTCAAAATTTGGATAGATTCAATATCAGAAGGATTAACATCCGACATACTATTACGTACTATACCGTCCACAACAACCAAAGCGTTACTGTTGTCACCAGTGATAGTCGCTCCACCACGCAATGTAATATCCGGATTCGTACCCGGTTGACCGGTAGTGTTTACCACCCGAAGACCTGTTACCGATCCTTGCAAAGACTGTCCTGCATTACTGAACGCTGCATTTTTTAAAACAGAGTTGTCCAGTTTTGAGATTGCAGTCGTCAACGTCGCACGTTTCTGAGAACCACCATAACCTGTAACCACCACTTCATCCAAAACTTCCGTGTCATCGTGTAAGATGACATTCAACATCTGTCCGGCAAACTTAATTTCCTGCGTTTTATAACCGACAAAAGATATTTGGATAATATCTCCGTCTTTCACATTGCCTAAGGTAAATTTACCATCAAGATCCGTAATGGTACCATTCGTGGTACCCTTCACAATCACGGATGCACCAATAACAGTCTCACCCGCCTGATCAGTAACCACACCTGTAGCAGTTTTAGTCTGCGCCATAGCCCCTATCAAGCCAAATAAGCACAACATCAACAAAAAGATGTTTCTTTTCATAAGTATTACTTTTAGTTAATAAAAAAGGTTTGTTCACACTTCTCACCTAAGTTCGATTAGAACTTATCTTCCGGAAATACTTATGGTTTCTTCGTACAAATTCGACTATTATAATTGCAATATGAAAAAATAACTTCAAAAGAAATACCTATTATCTACTTGATGTATGAATATTTGTTTAGCGTATTAGCAAGGTAATTTATTAAATAAAACGATATTCAATAGCATATATAAATAAAATAATTTATTAATTCGTTTGCCGTTATTAATAATGTTTGTATATTTGCAACGTTTTAAGAAATAGATGCTGAATGTTAACAATAAAATTGTCAATGAAACAGAAGTAATTCTAATATATAAATCATCTAAGTTCTAATCGAACTTAGGCATTTATCAGAAACCGCCATCCATTAAAACTTATCAAGAAAGCCATTTATACATTAGAAAAACTATGCCTATTAGATTCTAAGAAAGACAAAGCTAATGGGTTCGATTACTCGTATAATGACAACAGCATAAACAGAACCGCATCATTAATATGAGCCAGTAGAAATAAACACCACAAATCTCATATATTACCAACGTTTAGCTACTTAATAATCTATTAGGAACGGTCGTCTTTTTATAGCCCACATATGCAGGCTGAACAGCACACATATGTAAACCATACAGCCCACGTATGCAGGCTCTACAGCACACAACCGTGGGCTATAAACTTAGCGCCACTCAAATCGGGTCGTTAAGCCATTATAATCCGCTTTATATGGATTCATTTCAACAAAAACAAGCCATTTTATGCTTTTTCTCCTTCCATTAGACTGTTTCATTAATGATAGATACCCTGTTTTTACTGGAGAAATAATGATAGATACCTTTTGATAAAGGTATCTATCATATGTATTGTTTTAATAATGAGAACAATATAAAAATGAATGATAGTATGATAGATATTTTATTACCCTAGTGATAGATATCACAATCTATTCAAGATGTTTTTTCAACCAAGGAAGTATCAACTCCGACTTAAAATAATGATTGGCCCCGTCCACATTCACCAGTTTATAAAACTCATTCCTATCGAGCCCTTCCGGCAGTGCCTTTATATCTGTCCGACTATGCGGATCAGTGTATTTTGGATAATGATGTATCTCGACATTCTCCAAACGTCCGGTCATCTTATAAGCGGCACGTACTAAATCCAAATCGCGATCCAGTCCGCCTTCCGTTAATATAACAGGACGGGGAGCCAAAGAGGCTACAATATCCGGAAAATTAAATTTACGCCAGAAGTCCGGTATCAAATGGCGGATAGAATTTGGAAAAGGTCGTATACCCGCCTTGTCCGGAGCAGTCATAACCAATGCCCGTTCTTGTGTATGACACAGAAAATCGTTATAAACAAAAGCGTAGATGGATGTATCCAGTGTCCCTAATACCATCAAAGGTTCTGTCCCCAAAGAAAAACCGCTTACAATAATCCGGTCTTTACGGATATAGGACTGCGTTTTCATCCATTGAAGAACTTGCATATCAAGAAATGAAGTATATCCGAGATAGCTCCACCCCAATTCCAACAAGATGCGTGACACTAAATCGTAGTTATAATTCCTTCCGCGGGTATAACGTTCCAAATCAGAAGCTTCACCGGCTGCCGGATTGTCTACGGCTACCGCCACATAACCCGCTTTCGCAAAGTTGCGTGCCATCGTTACTTTAGGATTCAGATAATCATCATTCAGCTTCGGAGCAACTCCCGGCTCTCCCGCCAATCCTTCCTTACTGCCACCTGAACCGGGGATACATAGAATGGCGGGAACCGGTTGCCGCAGAGAATCCGGTATCAGTACTAAAAAGGTAGAGACACACTCGGGCAAAGGATAAAATTCCCATTTCTCCAGTTTGTAACCGTCACGCTGTTTGCTGTACAGCCGTTTAGGCGACGGCATATCTTTCACTTCGGGAAATTTCATGATTTCCTGCATTGACTTCCGCACTTTATGCTGCCATTCACAGAATTCTTCGGCAGTCATATCCGGCTGAAACGCACATTCCGGTTTGATGCCCGAAAGCATTGCATGGACAACTCCGTAAGTACTTAAAAATCGTCCGTCGGAGCGGTCTGTCTGAATTATATTATGCCCGCTTCCTGTCACGTCAGGGGTTTGGGCAGAGAGACTGTTGGCATGAACCAATAGTAATAACAAAACAGCTATTGTATTCTTTTTCATTGTAATGCCTGTATTATAAAAGGTTATTTTATCGTTCCTTATATTGAAAAAGAATCCTTGGCATGATTCTTCAAAAACATGCCAAGGATTTATGGAAATGAAAAGTAAATGTCTAGTTGGCAGTATTGTCTCTCATGCAACGAACACCAAAACCAAATGTACGCTTATTTCCTTTAGGTGTATTACAATTCGTAGCATCGTAATAGAACTGTGCCCCGAAGTCTTTTTTGGTTGCGGCATTACTCCATAAGCTGACACATCCATTACCTGCAGGGGCTACCCGCTGCAATGCTCCGTTATTGATAAAACCGGTACTAGGATAAATAGCCGTTCCGCCATTTGCAAAAGTAACGCCACCCTGTTTCGTTATATCACCTGAAGCACTGGTAGTCACAGCACCTGTTTTATGATTGCCGCCGCTGACTGTCGATGTAAATCCACTCCACACATAAGGATGAGGGACACGATAACCCGGAGGACATGGGTCATAGATTGACTTCGAACCGGTAGAGCCGTCTCCTCCGCCACTATCATACATTGTTGAATTTCCCCATAAATCATAGGCGTCTTCATTCAACCAATTATCTCCCTTAATATATTTCATCGGATATTTGGCTATATCTTCTCTTGAAATCAATGTTGTAACTGTAAAGTCCCAACTTACAACCTCATTATCCTTATCATAAACTGTGGCGTGTGCATTTGCCGCATCATCACTCGGGCCGATAATCGGATCTTTACGCCCCCATTGATAGAACAAACCATGCGAACCTTTAGGATCAGTAGCTGCCGACCACAGTTTGTCATCCGTTGCACCCAAGTTACGATCCATCATCACAGGTGACTGGAAAGCGGGGTATACGCTGTAATCTGCATGCACAGTATATGTTTGCACTTTAGTGTCCAAATCCACATCTGTAACCCAAATATGCCAACTCCATACAATCGTTCCTGCGTCATCATAAGCGGCAATAACCGCATTACCAGCTTTCAACGCCGTTTCTTCCGAACCGTTCAAGGTAAAATAGATATAATCATTTTTCAGTTTCACACCGGATATCAGGCTTCTTTCGCTTTGCCAAAGAATTGAAGCCGATACAGGAGCTAGCGGCGAAGGAGTGATGCCTTTCTTTGTTTCGTCCCCTTCTACTGCCGGAGTAATTGCTCCATTACCCATAACGGTAGCCTTAAAGCGATATTCCTGCCCTGCCTTTCCTGCCACATAGCAGTTTGCCGTTTCCGTTGCACTCAAATCAATGGATAAGTCTTCCAGAAGTTCGGCAGTCAGATTGTCCAGTTCCAGATTCAATGTGTTAATGCCGCCTGCAAGTATATTGACAGAAGCGCTCCTGCCTGTCAGACTAAGGTCGTCCTCCCCTGCTTTTTCAATCGCTACTTTTACGTTACATTGTTTCGCTGACAAGTCCATAGGATTCATAGACATATATCCGTGAAAAATTTCGTTCGCAACGAGTGCCGGAGCATTGTCAACTCTCAACTCTATTCTTGAAGAACCGTCGGCGATGGCAAACTGGCTGGTAGTAAGGTCAAATTTATAATCACCCGCCAAAGCAATGCCATCCTCCGTAGAAAACTCGATGGACTTCACTTTCCAACCGACATACTTGGCCGATGTCTTGCAACTGATGTCTAAATATCCCAAAGCATGTCTAAAGGTCATCGGAACAGCAGTTTCCACTTCGGCAGACTTAGCCGTCGCATACATCAAGGCAGTGTTCGTCAAATGAGCGTTTGATGTGCCCGACTGTAATTGTGAGTTGCTCAAAACTCCGGCAACCGCTTTCGCTGACGTATTATCCTTATTATAAGGAGTGTAAGCATAGAAAGTGTGCTCTCCCATTTCTTTGCCCCACACTACCTGTGTGTAAAACATTCCCTCAGCCTGTCCCACATAAGGAGCTGCAACTCCCACGGCAAGATTGACTGTTTTTGTCTGCTCGCAAAAGAAACCAATTTTACTATCTGCCGCCCAAACCGTCTTGTTATCACCCAACTGTGATTGGCAACTGAGGAAGATCTGATTTCCTCCCGCCGGACGCGTAAAATCTGTCTGGGCATAGTCATCGTCACTGCATGCAGTGGCAAGAAACGCTGCACAAAGTCCTAAGACCGGAAATATATATTGTTTTTTCATCTTTGTATAATCTAAATTTTAATGAATGATATGAATCCGACAGGCAGATCAGTATCCCGGTGTCTGCTGTACCAACGGGTCTTTCGACATTACCGAAGCGTCGACAGGCCACAACAAGTGCTTCTCAATCAGGTCGCCCGATACACTGGTCTGGAGAGCCTTGGCCAATTCGCCACCCTTCATGCGGCGAATATCATACCAACGTTTACCTTCGCCGACAAACTCCTTGGAGCGTTCTTCCAGAATTGCATCTTCCGCCGTTTCGCCTTCACGGGGATATTTATTGGCAGCATAAGCGGAACCGTATGCACGCTCACGGACACTATTGATGTAAGCAGCAGGATCACCTCCCTGCAATGCCACGATTTCAGCCAGCAGCAACTGCAAATCCGCATAGCGGTAGACAGGCCAGTCGTTCGTAAACTTGCGTATATCATTGTCCAGTTCACCTTTATACTTATTCAAGAGTATGGCTGCCGCTCCTCCGTCTATCTTATATACATCAAAGAAAGTGGCGCTACGACGGATATCGTTTTCACTGAACGTATCAAAAAATTCTTTCGCATACTGATAGTTGGATGCCGTACCATTCAGTTTCAATGGGTTCACATTGTCACCTTTGTACTCTACACCGTCCGCATTTTCAAAACCGACCAGATTGGTATTGGTAGGATACATGAACTTGCTGAAGAAATTTTCTTTCTCATTCAGCATATAGCGGATAACGAATATCATTTCTTGGTTATCTTTCTTCGTTACATCAAAAACGTCCTCAAAACTGGTCTTGGAAGCAAAGCCGTACTTGCCGCAATCAATGATATCCTGCAATGCCTGTTTGGCTGCCGCAAGATCGGACGATATGTTTTTTGAATAGACGCTTGCACCGCCAATGGGTTTCACCTTACACCCCCACAAAAGGATTTCGGCTTTCAGCATCTTTGTGGCCGCTTTGCTCCAATAAGAACTCTTGTCTGTGGAAGGGATGGTAAATGCGTCACCTGCAAAATAATCGTCTGATGCCTTGATGTCTCTTACAAGGAAATCATAGACTTCTTCTTCCGTAGCCCGCGGCTGATTCAAGTCGGAAGGGGTAAAACTTCCGTCCATCACACGTGCGGTTTCAATCAGGGGAACTCCGCCATAGGTACGGAACAGGTGGAAATAATAAAAACTTCTTAATCCGTGCAGCACTCCCAGATAATAGTTCTTTTCTGTTTCATTCAGGGCAGAACTGCCGGGAACGGACTGGATGGCATGATTTATCTGCATGATGTCCATATAGAAATTACCCCAGTTACCTATTACATAATTAGCCACAGTGAGATTGTTTGTCACAGCCGGAACGTCACTGATAGTCTGATTGAACAAAGAAGAGTTGGAGCCGTAAAAAGTCCCGCCTCTCAGTTCACCCATCTTGAACAACACTTCCTGACGCTCGCGGACACGATAATGTAAACCACGCACAAAACGTTCCGCTTGATCTTTGGTACTCCAATAATTACTGATACCGTAGGAGTCTACCGGACTCAAGTCCAAATAATCGCAAGACTGCATGGCTCCTATCAACAACACTAATAATGTATATTTTATTTTTTTCATAATGCTATCTTTCTTTATGATTTTAGAACACAACCTTTAATCCCATCAGAACTGTCTTCGGCAAAGCATATCCACCCTTGTTGCTACTGGTGGTTCCATACTCGGGAGTATAGAGACGATTGTCCGTTATGTAGAATAAATTCTGTCCGGTAAGCGTCACCGTCACTTTATCCATGAGGGCTTTCTTAGTCCACTGCGAAGGTAAATCGTAGCTCAAGGAAATCTCACGGGCACACAGGTATGAAGCATCTTCCCAAAACAATGAAGTGTTGCGGGTATAGTTCTTTTTAAAGTTAGTGTCGTTAGTCATCAATACCGGAAGTTCCGCACCCGGATTATCTTCTGTCCATGTCTTTTTAGCCAAATCCGGGACATTAAAGTGACCGGAAGTGATACCCATGAAATATTGATAACCGCTATTCCACTTCTTGTATCCCAACGCATAGTCGAATCGGGCAAACAAGGTCAGCCCTTTCCACGTAACGGATGTATTGAAACCACCCATCCATTTTGGAATTTCATTACCAAGCTTCACCTGATCGTACGTGTCGATAGTTCCGTCACCATTCACATCGTACCAGACAGCATCACCTGGAGCTAACTGCTGCGCATTTTTCCGCTGTTCAACCGTCAACTGTGCATAAGCCGCCGGGCCGTATACCGGCTTGGAAGGAATCTTGTCTACATAGTAAGCATAGTTTGCCAAATCGGATTCGTCACGCACAACGCCCATCATTTTGAAACCGTAGATATCACCGTAAGATTGTCCTTCCTGCATTCCACCTTTCCATACGGTTTCATTACTACCTTTGCCTTTATAAACTTCCGTTCCGCCCTGACGGTTGTTCTCGTTACCGTTGTCGGGCAATTTCAGGATTTTGGATTTCACGAAAGTGATATTGGCACCTACATTCCATTTAAAGTCCTTGCGGTCAAAAATACGGTAATTGACTTCAAGCTCCATACCCTGACTACGCACGGCGCCGTTGTTTGTCGTCATTGAGCCTACGCCGGATGAAGAAGCCAAAGGTACATTGGCAATCAGGTCAGTAGTTTTCTTGTTGAAGTAACCTACTGTCAGATCTACTTTATTAAATAATCCCAACTCTATGGCAGTATCAAAAGAGGTGGTTTTCTCCCAACGCAGTCCGGGATATGCAATATCGTCAATCAACTGGCCGTAGATGCCGTTATAGTTACCGGCAGTTCCATAACTGCCTTGTAGTTCGTACAGTCCGATACCATTCACGTTACCATTCTGCCCGTATCCCATACGTACTTTCATGTTGGAAAATATATCCAGGTATTTCTCCATGAATTCCTCACGATATACGTTCCATGCGGCACTGACACCGGGGAAAAATCCCCAACGGTTGTCCACCAGTTTGGAGTAACCGTCGTAACGTCCGGAGAAAGAGAAAAGATACTTGCTCTTATAGTCGTAAGTAGCATTCAGGAAACCGGACATGATGCGCTCCTGTGTGTGAGTGGTAGACATGTTACGGGTGGATTTTCCGTTTGCGTCCAACGGGGCAGTGAACTGCAATCCGATAAAGTCATCGGAAGTAGCTCCCTGACCTGATGCCGAGAGTCCGTAGTTGTATTTGTCTATCATTTCAAAACCACCGACTGCACTGACACTGTGTTCACCGAATGATGCATTGTAATTAAGAATGGCGTTGTAAGTCTGATCCAGTTTACGTGCATAAGTAGCAGAAGCTTTGCGGTTAGAATTCAACTTACCGGGAGCGGTAGGCAACTCTTTATCAAAAGATTCTGTTTCCTTCATCCAAAGATACCACATGCCGCTCAGTTTCAGGCTCAGTCCTTTCATCAAATCCACTTGGAAAGAAGTTCCCAGCGTAGTCTTGTAAGCCGTATTTCTGCGATAGTAGTAGTTCTTCATCTCATTCCAGTTGGCATTTTGGGTATTATTGAGTAGTGTGATAACCGTTCCGTCCAGATTAGCTCCTTTGAAAGTAGGCGGAGCAGCAGCTACCACGCTCCAGAAATTAGCGTCGCTCATGTAGTTGGGATTAGTTTCCGAACGTGAGAAATTCACGAAACCGGAAGCTTTCAGCCAGCTCTTAATCTTATATTCACCGTTCAGGTTGAAAGACAAACGTTGGTATCCCGACTCCAATGGAAAACCTGTTTCATCATAATACCCGATACTTGAGTAGTATTTGCCTTTATCGTTTCCGCCGGAGAAAGAGACATTATAATCCTGCGTCCAAGCATCCTGCGTATTCAACTTCATAAAATCAGTTTCCTTGAACAATAGATAATTGTCTGATGCTGGATCTTTCATCGATTGCCAACCATAATCCAAAAGATATTTGTTCTTATCCGTCAGAATAGAGGTACTATAGATACCGTTGCTGCTTTTATTTCCGTCGGCAGTGATGTCATTTCCTGTACCCCATCCGTTCACAAGATTCATGTCATCTCCACTGCGTTTTGCCGCCATACGTTCCCAATACAGATAATCGCGGGCATTCATAAAATCGTAGTTGTCGCGGGCAAAACCTTTACCGATATTTACGTTCAATGTTACGGTTGTTTTCCCCACATGACCGCTTTTTGTGGTCACCAAAACTACGCCGTTATTGGCACGTGCACCATAAAGCGCTGTCGCAGCAGCATCTTTCAAGACTTCGATAGATTCAATATCGTTACTGTTGATGTCGTTCATATCGTCTTTCTGCACACCATCAATAATATACAACGGACTACCACTACCATTCAAGGAAGCTCCCGCACGCACTTGAATGGAAGGCCCTGCTCCCGGCTGACCGGAAGTCTGCGTAACACGTACACCAGTAACCGTACCCGCCAAAGCTGTCAGCGGATTAGAACGTACACCTTTCTCCAGAACTTCGGAAGAGACTTTGGAAATAGCCGCTGTCAGCTTATCTTTAGTAACGGTTTTGCCATAACCTGTGACTATGACTTCCTGCAAACCTATAGCATCATCTTTCATCACTACCATAATATTCTTACGTCCATCCACATGAATATTCTGCTGAACATAACCTATGTATGAAAAAGCAAGAACTGATTTACTCTTTGTCAATGTTAACGTATATTTTCCATCCAAATCAGTAATGGCACCATTTGATGTGCCTACTTCCAATACCGAGACACCAATCAAAGGCTCTCCTGTAACATCTTTCACAACACCACTTACCGTCTGCCCGACTTGTGCATACATGCTACCAATGGAGCAAAGCATGGCCACTACCACGAATATTACTTCTCGGCAGTACTTTAAATGTATTTTTCTCATATTAAAAGAGGTTATTTAGTAGATAATATAAATAATTCCAATCTCATCCATCCGGCGGGACGAGTCGATAGTTTTTGGAATCCCGGTTCATTACCGAGTTCGGCAACAATAGCCATATCACCATCAGGCAGAAGTGCCATACATGTGTATCCTGCCGCTTTGTCATAAAGCACCATATGGTCTGCCGGCTCGAATGTATGCGAATGGCCACCAAAGAATTTGGCCTTAGCCAAGTATAGTATACCACGGTCATCATGAACACCCGTTTCGGCAATCCCTTTCGGTCCACAATAATACAACCAGTCATCCTTTACGATAACACTTCCTGCACAACCATTAGCAGGAGTGGGTAATGCTGTCGGATCATAGTCTGAGAAAGAAGGCCACTTGGCTCCACCATCTGTACTTACATAATTCTGGCGATATCCTTTATAACGGATATTTCCAATCAAAGCACCGTCAGGAGCTTCCGTAACTGTCCATTCACCGGACTTGTTAGGCTGTCCGGTTTCCCATGTCACTCCGTTGTCATCCGACCACATGGCCGTATTTCCACCGTTTGAAACAGTACCGGCATCTTCATTTACCTTGAATGTGCGTATGGGAACAATCAACCGGTTCTTATATTGCTCACTTGACGTCATTTGCACTCCGGAGCCGGGACCGAAGCTACCAATCATTCTTGTCGCACCGCTAAAAATACCAATTTCCACCTCGTCTGTGAGATCTTTTCTTGTCCAATTTAATCCGTCATCTTCCGAAGTGTACATGATAGCTCTATTATTATAGCCTTGTTTGGCAGACTCCTTGCCTACAGCATCCCACAGAGAAGTAAACAAAAAGATTTTCCCCGTAACTTGGTCGACTACAACAGTCGGGTCCATATATGACAACTTTGATGAAGTAGCTTGACTGGTTAAATTCTTTTCAGTCCATGTTGCCCCTTTATCGGTACTACGCTTCATCAGAATATCCGTCCGGCCAGCTTTGTCTTGCCAAGTTCCATAACGAGCTTCACAAAATACGAGTATACTACCTTTCTTCGTAACCGCAATGGCAGGGACACGATACGAAATGTCATTGCTTGCTTTTGAATTGAATACGGTTATTGTTGGAGAAGTTATCTCCCATATCGGTTCTGAATCAGGATCAGGGTTAGGCTCAGGATTAGGGTTCACGACTTCATCCGGATAGGGCACCGGACTAAAGTCATTAACGTTGTCATCCGAGCAGGCAATAATAGTAAGCAAACTCAGAATATAACAAAACGTATTAAATACATTTTTCATAAATAAAAAAATTAAAGATTAATAACAGGCACTAAAATTAAATCCAACTTCATCCAATCAGCCGGACGCTTAAGAGGTTTCGTATCAGGTAATGATTTACGAGTAAACGACTGAGTATCTGCCGTTTCAAAGATTATAGCCATTCGTCCGTCCGGTAAGAAAGACATACAGCTATATCCGGAAGCTTTATCATATAGCAGTAACCCATTATCCCATTTCCTTCCACCATCCTCACTTTTATATAAAGTAAGTTTTGCACGTTCATCATATTCGGATGTCTCCGGTATTCCTTGTATCCCCGAGAAATAAAGCGTTTTGCCCTTTCCCAATACACTTGCCTGACATCCTTTAGATACACCTGGCAAAGCAGGTTCCTTTACAGCCTTACTCCATGTATCTCCCCCATCTACACTGAATGACACCATTCGTGCTTTGGGAACACGGGCATTATAAACCAAGACTCCGGCAGGTGACTCTGCAATCTGAAATTCATCATCATTATCACCATTGCCACCCATATTCCATGTTTTACCATGATTATCGGAATAAATAGCTACATCATGGGCTTTCTCACCAGTGACTTCAGATACACGAGCCGGTAAAATCAGTCTTCCTCTATATTTTTCACCCACCATTTGCAGACCGGCTCCCGGCCCAAAACCATAAATACGACATCCTTTCGGCATTAACGTATCAGTCACGTCAACAGGAGCAGCCCATGTACAACCATTGTCATCTGAAGTCAGCAAGACTGCCCGATTTTTGGCACCTGTGTGATCATCTGCCGGCCAAAAAGTGGTAAAAAGGAAAATTCTGCCGGTAACTGAATCTAAAAGAGGAGTCGGATCCATATAAGCACCGGTGATTCCCTGAGTCAAATCTTGCATAACTGACCATGTCCGCCCATTATCCGTACTGCGTTTCACTACTATATCCGTACGGCTTTTATCCTTCCAACTTTCTCTACGTGCTTCGCAAAATACAAGTAAAGAGCCGTCTTTCGCTGTCAATAATGATGGAATACGGTAACTATTCACATTATCATCTCCTGCTGAAAACACGGTATATTTAGGAAACTCCGGGAAAATATTTTTTGCACCGGACTGCGCTTCTCCTTTCATACAAGAAAAGAAAAGCATAAGTCCCGCAAATAATATGTTCTTCATAATACACATAGTAATAGTTCTAGATTTTATCAGAAAAGTTACATATTACTTCACAAAAGCTCCCTGCAAAGCATATAACTACGAATCATCATGCGAGGTATATGGAAAGGCCCTTTAAAGAGATTTCCCTTAGCTGGTTGTGCCACAGTACCATCACGGTGAAGATAACCATACCATTCTCCATATTCCTTATCAGGAAAATGAGCATATGTCCAGTCACTGATTTGTTTATGCATCTGAATATATTTCTCATCCCCTGTGGCCTGATAGGCATATAAAGTGGCAATAATAGCTTCTGTTTGCGGCCACCAGAATTTCATATCCTGAGAATAGTCCTGAGCCGGAAGATTACGGCAATCACGGAAATTGATTATACCGCCGAACTCTTTATCCCATCCCCATTCCCAAGACCAGTCGAGAATCTGAAGAGCCAATTGCAGTAAATCCTTATCCCAATTGCGATATTTAGCTTCTTCCATAATGAACCACGCGGTTTCAATACAGTGACCCGGATTTATGACACGTCCGTTACATGTATCGATAAATTCACCATCAGGTCCTACCATTTCAAGTAAAGCCTTAAACTCCGGATGGATAAAATACTTACGCAAGGCGGAAATCGAAGCATCTATCTGCTCTGTCAACACCGGATCGTCAATAACCATCCGGATACGAGAAGCTGTATTAATCAAGATCATCGTTATAGAATGCCCTCTTGAAGACATAGCCGGCAAATATTTAGGTTCAAGCATTCCCGGAGTATCCAGGAAATGCTGTGTACGCTTGAAGATTTCCAATGCTTTCTCAGCATATTCCTTTTCACCGGTTGCCAATGAATATTCAGCCATTGCTATTGCCGCAAAACCTTCTGAAAACACATAACGGCGCTTACGCAACGGGACTCCATCTTCTGTGACTTCAAAGAACATATGTCCATCCGTATCAAAGCAATGCGCTTCGATGAAATCGATACAACTCTTGGATGCCGCCAACCATTGGGGATTTTTCTCTATATTATTATATGCATATGCAGCTATAAACCCGAAACGTCCCTGAAACCAGACAGATTTCGTTGTATCCATCAAACTACCATCCCGATTAACGCATGTATACACCCCTCCATGTTCTTTATCCAGCCCGTACTTCATCCAGAACGGCATAATATTATTTATTATATCGTCTTTATAGGATATGGCCCACTTATTCAAATATTCTGCTGTATTCATGCTATGCGTTTTTAAAGTTTATTGCATCGGTCAAAAAAATGAATTGCCTCAAGTTCCGTTTTCATTTGAGCTTCTTCCTCATCTGTCATATTCTGGAAAGGAGTACGGTTCTTGCCTAAATCAAGTCCTATCAATTTCATTATGCGTTTTCCGCCAACAATATTCCCACGGAAATGGCAGATCACATTTATTACTTCCTGTGAGAAGTTCTGACGTTCACGGGCTGTTTCGATATCACCTGCCTCCCATGCTTTGATGATGCCAACCAGTTCTTTACCATTATAATTGGTTGTTCCGCCGATACCGCCCTGAGCACCACCCATAGCCAGACAAGGAAGAATTGTTTCATCCTGTCCATGCAACATATCATATTTTCCGTTTTTATATAAACGGCATTGGTTGTATTCATACATGCTCTCAAAAGTATATTTAATACCTGCAAAGTTAGGAACACGTCCGTCTACCGCTTCCAGTAATTTAACCATTGGCAGAAAAGCACCGTTGAATGCCGGAATATGATAATAATAGAAGGGAAGTTCGGGCGCACCGGATGCTATCTCTTCAATATATTTCACCAATTCTTCAATACGGCCAATCTTCGGAAAAGGAGGAGCCATAGCACCAATTCCCCATGCGCCTATTTTTTGTGCATGTTCAGCCAACATACGGCTGGCCTTTACACAGCAACTACCGACGTGCACGATAACTTTAAAGCCTTCGGGAGCGACAGCAACCCAACGCTCTGCCAATAACATACGTTCTTCTTCAGTCAACATATAACCTTCACCGGAAGAACCATTGATAAACACTCCTTGGAGTCCGTTCTTTACCAACATCTTGGCATATGCTTCAATAGGTTCCAAATTCACTTCACCATTCTCGTAAAAAGGAGTAAACGGTGCATCGATAAGTCCTTTAATTCGTTCCATCATTTTATTTTTTATAAAGTTATTATATTCTTAATCTACCATATTATCTGTCTTCGGTCTTAAGAAATAGATTTGAAGTACCAATGCTACAGCTACCACGATACTCAGCATTGCAAATCCCTGTCCTAAACTTCCTCCGTCTGTCCACTTTCCAAGAACTTCTGTCACGGCAGCTCCCGCAAACACACCGGTCATATTCATAATTCCATAAGCCGTCGCACGATGTTTTGCTGATACAAACTGGCATAGAATAGGCATATTATTTGCATCAAAGATTCCAAAACCAATACCAAAGAGCAATCCCGCTCCAATCACACTAACAAAACTATGTCCAAACCCAAGCAGGAGCAGAGCCGGTATAGTCATACCCAAACCGATGGCTCCGGTATAAACACGCCCGCGAATATTTTTTTGCACCCAACGGTCAGATAAGATTCCCCCTAAAATAACACCGATAAAAGAAGACACGGCAATTGTTATAGTAGATATCGGTCCCGCTTCGGACATAGGAATATTCAAGCTATCCGCAAACAAAGTCGGAAGCCAATTCTTTGTTGCCCACCCCGGAAGACTGGGAGCCGCAAAATAGAAAAGAATAATCCAAAATGCCCAATTAGTAAACAGCAGGGAAAGTCCACTTATAATGGAAGGTTTCTTCTCTTCAGGAGCATTATCTATTTTTTTGATAGATATATTATGAATAGGATTTTCTTTCAAAAACAATATAAGTACCAAAGAATAAGCAATACCTACAATGCCAAACCAATGAAAAGTAGCCTGCCAGGAAAAAGCGGCAGCAGCCGTAGCCCCAAAACCACCGATAGCCTGCCCGACATACAACCCTGTCATATGAACTCCTACAGCTAAAGAGCGGGATTTTCCCTCATGCCAGTCAGCAATCAACGATAAAGCCGAAGGAATATACAACGCTTCACTCACTCCCATGACAGCACGCAACCAGTAAAGCTCGTGAAAGTTATGAGCATACCCCATCAAAAAAGTAACCGCTGACCAAACAAAAAGACTACCGACCACCAGCCATTTACGATTTACCCTATCGGCGATAATTCCCGCAACAGGACTCATAAAACCATATATCCATAAAAATATAGCCATTAAAGCTCCAAAAGCTTCAGCTTTGTTCAACTCTACGATATCTACTTTCATAGCTTCCTGCATCGTAGAAAGCATCTGACGATCCATATAATTAAGTAACGCTACTATCCATAGCAGACCGACAACCACCCATGGGTAAATACTTTTGTTTTTCATATAAAGTAATTTTTTATGTTTCACTCGTATTAAATCATTGCAAACATAATACTATTTTTATTTTTATCCAAACATTTAATTAAATATTTTATTATATATCCGTTTATTTATAAAACATACAAGAAGATATAATGCTTTATATATATCAAAAGGCAGCATCTCATTAATAAGAGATACCACCTTTTCCATGTTATTTTCGATACTACAAAATAAAAACAATAACAATTTATAGCCGTACTTTAGCTATCAATTTACGTATCTTGCCATGACCAATAATCGGGGCATGGGGATCTTCCGGATACACTATTACAAATTGCCCCGGAAGCAGATTAACATAAGTAGTCGGAGTATCTGAATATAAGGCGCACTCGTCCTCTTTAGAATATGCCTTAACCTCTTTTTGTAAATCCTCCAAGGCTTTCCAACCAATTGTTTCCGCACCTTCCAACAAGATATGCACATCAATATAGTCATGATGTAATTCTAAAACTTGCTTATCAGGAGATACACATTCCGGATTTACATTATTGATAAACAAATTCTCACCATCAATCTCAATACGCCCCAAATCCGTATGAAGCAAATCATGGGTTTTCACATAGTCAAACAAGGGCTTGAACAAAGGATGGAGCCCTTCGATACGCTGACTGTTTTGCAGATTAGATACGATCATATTTTTCCTTTCATTTATAATTAAATAATAGAAGGGCAAATATAAAAGAAATATTTAATATAATGGATGTTATTAATAAAATTATTCAATATATAGATTCTTGATTTATATATTATTCATTTTAATACAATATTCAGGAAGAGGGATAAATAAAGCATCTACTAAATTCAAATCAAACAAATCTCCATTAATAAATAAATTTATTATCTTTGCCTCAAACAATAAAGAAGGACTAAGATGAAACAACATTTACTGAAAGAAATAGAAGCAGGAACCAAGAACGCTCTTCTCAAAAAGAAGATTATTACACATTATATATATAATGGTAGTTCTACTATTACAGATTTAGCAAAAGAACTGGATCTCAGTGTTCCGACTGTCACAAAATTCATTAGTGAAATGTGCGAAGAAGGATATATAAACGATTATGGCAAATTGGAGACGAGCGGTGGACGCTACCCCAGCTTATATGGACTAAATCCCGAATCCGGTTATTTTATAGGAGTAGATATTAAAAAGTTTGCCATTAATATAGGACTGATTAATTTCAAAGGCGATATGGTAGAATTAAAAATGAATATCCCTTTTAAATCAGAAAACACTTCAGAAGCACTGGAAGAGTTATGCAAACTTATTCTGCAATTCATAAAGAAAGCAGATATAGATAATGATAAAATATTAAATATCAATATAAATGTGTCCGGCAGAGTCAACCCAGAATCCGGATATAGCTTCAGTCAATTTAATTTTGAAGAGAGACCCTTGGCAGAAGTATTAACTGAAAAAATCGGATTCCGGGTAACAATAGACAACGATACACGCGCTATGACTTACGGGGAATATATGAAAGGATGCGTAAAAGGGGAAAAAGACATTATTTTTGTAAACGTCAGTTGGGGATTAGGCATAGGCATTATCATTGATGGGAAAATATATACCGGAAAGTCCGGATTTTCCGGAGAATTCGGGCATACAAATGTATTTGACAATGAAATCATCTGCCACTGTGGTAAAAAAGGATGCTTGGAAACGGAAGCGTCAGGTTCAGCTCTTCATCGAATATTAATAGAACGCATCCAGAAAGGAGAAAGTTCTATCCTATCCAACCGGATTTTAGCCAAAGAAAATCCTCTTACTTTGGATGAAATTATAGCTACCGTAAACAAGGAAGACCCACTCTGCATTGAAATTGTAGAAGAGATCGGACAAAAACTGGGAAAACAAATCGCAGGGCTAATTAATATATTCAACCCTGAACTGGTAATCATAGGCGGAACCCTATCTTTGACTGACGATTATATCACCCAGCCAATAAAAACAGCAGTACGCAAGTACTCGCTAAATCTGGTCAATAAGGATTCAGCCATTGTGACATCCAAACTGAAAGACAAAGCCGGTATCGTCGGCGCTTGTATGCTGGCACGCAGCCGGATGTTTGAAAGTTGATTTTATCTTCTGCGCTGAGAGAAAAAGTTATCTATAAAACGAACAATATAGACAACGGCAACTCCGGCGATGACTAAAACAATAATGCGACCCAACATAAATTTCGTTTTTATATTTCACATAAATTTCATATAAAGGGAGACACCCCGCTCATACAAAAGAAATTCCACATAAAACAAAACGCTGATTATTTAATTAATAATCAGCGTTTTATTTGAGAGCCGCTAGCCAGACTTGAACTGGCGACCTACGCGTTACGAATGCGTTGCTCTACCAACTGAGCTATAGCGGCGTTTGTCTCTCGTTTACGGCGTGCAAAATTACAGCTTTATTTGAGAAAACAAAAAGAATCCGACTATTTTTTTGAAGTTATTTTTTAGTCGGCTTTTGTTGGCTAAATCTAAAACTTCTCTTTGTGGTCAAATTTCCCCTCATCGGTATAGTATTTCCACGTACCTTTAGGTTTATTATTAGCATATTTTCCGCGAAGTTTTAAAGTACCATCTTCGTAATATTCACGATAGCGTCCATGCCGTTTTCCTTCTTTGACTTCCGACTCGCTCTTCAATGCGCCTTCCGGATAAAACTCCCGCAGAACATTTCCTTCAAATTTCTCTACATAGAAACGTTTCAGTTCGCTCATCTGTTCTTTTTCGGTTTCAGCATCTTTGTTCATTTCTTCGTCATCCTCATCAGTTACAACCGCAACAGTCTCTTCAGGCTCATAGGGCGCATAATCCATAACATATTGCAAAGAAGCCGACCGGCTATCCCCTATCACCTGCATCGTCCAATAAGGGAATGAATACAAAACATCTTTATTAGATTGTATCTCGTTCCATGTACTCGCATTCATCATAGGTTTCAACTGAGAATAAAACTTATGCATATCTGTATATAAGAAAATAGTAGAACTGGATTTCATATACGAAAGTGCATCCTTAAATCCCTGATTATTTTTCAATAAGTTCTTTTGTTCGTAATCCTCTACAAAGGAAAGCAAAGAAGAAGCCTTATTACTGAAAACTACATAATCATCTACGTAAGTATAATATGGCTTCTCAAACTTATCAAATAACTTTCCGAAAAACAGGCGGAAGAAGCCCTTCATCTCAACATAATTAATCTCAAAGTCCTTATAATTAACAGTCTTGACCTTAACCGGAGTACGCCGCTTTATCTTCTTCTCAATAAATTCCATATTCTTACGGGCATCTTTTATGCTTTTAGCCCTGATGGCTAAAATAAGTTCAGGTTCATGCCCTAATAAGCCCGGTTCAGATTGTGTAATGGCAAATTCACCCGACATCCAACTCAGAAAGTTATCCTCTAAAGAGATACCGAACAATCCTTCAATCTTCTTCCGGGAATTTTGATAAGAATCATACAACAGTTTATCATGCACAGAAAGTGCATTTTCCAACTCCTTCACAAAAGTTACCGGATTATTGAAACCTATATTTGTATAAAGAGCCGTTCGCCCGGAAAGAATCTCATGCGCTTTCATCTTATGTTTTCCCGAATTCAACAAAGCAGTAACATAGGGATCGGCGGAGTCCTTTCGTAAAGTATATCCCTTCACCTCCATTCTGTCCTTGTTTGCATTCAGATAAAGACCGGCAAAGTTCATAGAGTTACTGAAGAGATCAACATATTCGTTTCTCGTTCCTAAATAAATAGACATAAACTGAGGAACGCGTGCATAATTGACAAAGACCCTTACAAGCCCCTTACCCGAAACTAATTTTTCCGTTTCGATAAAAGACTGGTCGAGTCCGATTTTGGGTTTATTACGCGAATCGATAGCCGACTCGACAAGGCCGGATGTATAAGAACCCACCAAATGATTATCCACAAAAGCAATGTAGAAAATATCACGCGTATCAGGATCACGCATTTCAAGTATATTGATACCATTATGCATTCGGTTAGTAACCTTAAAGCCACTCATTACCAATACCGTTTCAACCTGATCCTTTACCAAATCCATCTTTGACGCTTTCTGCATATCCAGGATAAGCAGGAAATCCCAATTAGTAGGACGGGTTTTATGAAGTGAAATCAGCATGTCTCTTTTACCGACAAGAGACAATAGTACTTTATTGCTTTTTACCACCGAGTCGAGCTTTTCCACACTCGCAGTTACTTCTTCAAAAGATTTCGCTTTCTTCAGACATTGCCATGTCTCACTTCCGCTGAATTTTTCCCAATCTTCAATCGGAGCAGATGACTGTATAATAAAGGCAGCATCTTCGGGAACCAGATAAATCTGCTGGATATTACGGTCGGGCGAGACAAACAGATAAACGATGGAATATACAACATATACCACCAAGGCTAATCCTGCCACTACCAAAGTTCTCTTTACTATTTTCTGTGTATTCTTTTTCTTAGCGGGTTCAGCATATTGCTCCTGTTGCCCGTTGTTTAATTCATCCATCATGTTCTGTTATTGAGTTGAGCGGGCAAAATTACTAAAAAAAACGAGATTAATTGATTCGTTCTGATTCATTTAGCAAAAATTCCATCCCCAACCCTCTCCGATTTTATTCTGAATAAATTATAAACCATTGAGCGGTATGGCAAATTATGTACTAACTTTACCGCATGAAAAAGAAATTCCAACTCGAAGTTCCCGGAGGAGCCGACAAGATTTTACTTCATACCTGTTGTGCTCCCTGTTCGTCAGCTATCATCGAATGTCTGATGCAACACAATATAACCCCTGTCATTTACTACTGTAATCCCAATATTTATCCACTGGAAGAATACAATATAAGAAAAGATGAATGTACACGTTATGCACAATCATTAGGGCTGGAAATTATTGATGCCGATTACAACCACGAAGCCTGGCGATGCCAAATGACAGGAATGGAACAGGAACCCGAAAGAGGGGGACGTTGCCTGCGTTGTTTTAAAGTCCGCTTGTTGGAAACAGCCCGTTATGCACACGAGCATGGATTTTCCGTAATTACTACCACCCTTGCTTCCAGCCGCTGGAAAAGCCTGGAACAGATTAATGAAGCCGGACAATACGCCACGGCACACTATCCCGATGTCACATACTGGGAACAGAATTGGCGTAAAGGTGGATTAAGCGAACGCCGTATCGCCATCATCAAAGAATATAATTTCTACAACCAGCAATATTGTGGTTGTGAATTCAGCATAAGAAAAGAAGAGTAAAGAGACTTCTAAACATCCCCATATCTCTCACATTATAAAAATGAAGAAAGCACACTAGCGATCCGTTCATATCCTTTCTCATTAGGATGAAGGCCATCACTAAATAATGACGCATCAATTCGCCCCTCTTTATTAATCAAAGAAGGGGTCAGGTCTATATACAAAGCATCAGTTTCAGATACCAAATCCTGCAATTCCGAATCAATTCGGCGGATACGCTCTTCCATGCCTTTTCTAGGTAAAAGACCTATTACATACAGCTTGGCAGCCGGTTGTTTGTTTCTGATAGTCTTTGTTAACAACATAATGGCATCCAATATCTCCCGATCAGTATTAAACTGTAAATTATTAGTGCCAATCAACAGAAAAATAGTCTTTGCCTGGAAACCGTCCAATTCACCATGATAAATGCGCCAAAGTACATTCTCCGTTTTATCCCAACCAAAGCCCAAATTATGCACTCTTCGTCCTTTGAAAAGTTTCTCCCACGCTTCTTTTCCGGATTGCTTGTCCGAAAGCGGCTCACCTGCCCAATAATGAGTAATCGAGTTACCAATCATCAAGATTTCAGGAGAATTCTTACTATTCAAATCCAATACTTGTTCATGTCTTGCTGTCCAGTCATACGGGTCTCTCTGTTGCTTACAAGGAATACAAGCTGAAGAATTTCCACCTTCTTCATGTAGTATTTCCCTTATTTTCCGAATATAGCTATCCGCATATTGCTGCATACCTAAATCAGACGGGTGAACTCCTTCAACCATAGCATCCATTGATAAGCCAATATCTTCTTTAGTCAAGTAATAGATATCTGCAACTTTATTCTTTATCAAATCTTCATAGGCTCTGCGCAATGGGGTATTTGCCATCTTATAAGAAGATTTCACTTTTTCTGAAGTATATTCATTCATATACCCGCTATGCTCCACTAATAAAACAGGAGCGTCACTCCGGGCACGAAGCATGTTTACCCCGTCCAAGGTACGATTATAAATCATTGCGCTATCAGTTGCATTAGCCATGTTAGGCATACAATCTATTATATATAATCGGGCATTTATTTCCGACAGCAATTCAAAGATTTCTTTCTCCATCTTTCCGTTACCCGAAAAGCCTAAATTGACAACCGGATGTTTCAGTTCCCTATTGATTATATTTCCCCACGCCATTCCAGGACGCGACGCACAGGCTCCTTGCGCAATAGAGGTACCATAAATGACCAATGGCTTCTCTTGTGAAACGGGAAGAAAGTCTATAAAAGCATTTTCTCTAACCCCTATCTGCATAAAAGATACTGAGTTATAAAGAGGCAGAAACAACTCATACTCATATCCTCTACCTGAACCGTCTTCATAAGTCAAACCGCTATATGTATAGGTTATAGTATCACCAAAACTGTATTTCCCTGCACACCACCTACTTCGTCCATTCCTGTCAGTGGCATATAAGTCAACTCCGGAAACTCCTGTTACCGGCATATGCGCCATCCCCCGGCTACCTTTTGCTACATATTTTATTTTAATTTCCGGAGAATTGGAATAAAAAGCAACAGACAGACCCGCACTCTGTTGAGACAAGTCCCAAAGCGGGGTACGCACTTTGCTTTGGGCTTTAAGCGGAAGACGGGCATAGGTACCCTGCAATTCACTTTGCCAGGCTCTACCACGAATCACAGAGCAGACTTGTTCCTGAGGATTCTTCCATTTATATTGAGCCTGCAATGTTCCCCAACTGCCCCAAAAGAGTATCAACAACAGCCAACTTTCTTTGCTTACCCTTATTTCCATTTTGATTTGTATTTTATCAAGTATTATTTATAATCAGGAACAAACTAAGTATATTGATTGCAAATATACAAAAAGTACTAGATTAACGAATTAGATTAATAAAATTATTCAGTATCTAAGAACTACACAATCCCCCCATCGCTTCCTTATTGAAACAGAAAACTTTAAAAGTTCATAGAAAATGAGGAAAAGAAAGAAATATAGCTTATTTTTGCTGGCTGAATTATAAGTATAAAAGTGACATCATATCTACAGAATGGCATGATATGCACTTGACCATTATCGTCAATAAATCAATGAATCGAAGTAAAAAAGGCAAAAGCAGAAAATTATTCAAAAAGAAATCACGCTCTAATTATAAATTAGGATGGATTATCGTCCTCATTGCACTCATTCCTATTCTTTATGGCGTCTATTTGTATTGTCAACAAATTGACAGCACAAAAAAGGAAGAGCCGCAAGCAAACATATCACTTCAAATTCCATCCGGCAAAGAGTTGAAGATTCCGGTATCACTAACTCCGCGACAAGAACAAATAATCCACCATACCGGATACACCGTTTCATATAATAAAGATTTAAAGCTTCCCAATTGGGTTTCCTATGAATTAACCCGGAAAGAAACAAAGGGAAAAGAAAAAAGAAACGACCGTTTTATTGCCGATCCGCTGGTAATAGGCTCGGTTGCAACTAATGCCGACTATACACGTTCAGGATACGACAAAGGACACATGGCACCTGCTGCGGATATGAAATGGAGTTCACAAGCAATGAAAGAATCATTCTATTTCAGTAATATGTGTCCGCAACACCCGCAATTAAACAGGAGAGGATGGAAAAACCTGGAAGAGAAAATCCGGGATTGGGCTATTGCAGATAGCGCAATTGTCATTATATGTGGTCCTATCGTAAGCAAACAGCCAAAAACAATAGGAAAAAATAAAGTTGCAGTACCTCAGCAGTTTTTCAAAGTAATCCTCTCTCCTTACGTCAAACCCATGCGGGCTATCGGATTCCTGTTCAATAACAAACAGGCAGTAGAGCCTCTTTCTACATACGCAGTAACCATAGACAGCATCGAACGTCTTACGAACATGGACTTCTTTGCGTCACTTCCCGATGAAATAGAGAATAAAATAGAAGCAGAAGCAAACTATTTCCAATGGCCGAATTAATCAGAAACACCGTATAATTTCTTAGAATCATGCGGTAACCTTACCGGTTTCTTTCCTATCAATTAATGTAATCCTTTCAGTATATTAATAAAATCCGCCGGGATATTAAGTTGTTACACTTGTGCAACCTGCTTGATACTGTTGGGCAACTTGCCAGTTGCACTTGTTCTTCCCCGTAGTTACTCCACTGTAACTTAACAAATCAGCACATATACGTATAAAAGCAAGTAATCACCTCATTAACAACACATTGCACAAAAAGTGCAATTTTCTCCTTCAAAAAACAGAAATCATTTAGATGTTTTTTGTAAACTTATCTTAATTATGCCCTATTTACACACATAATCGTCTGATTATCAACGCTGCGACATTTTTGTTTTTCCGGGTATAATACTTAATATAAGAGCAAAAATGTCACAAAAGAAAGATTCCTCTCAGAAAGAAATCACTCCTATTCAAATTCTTGTTATCTTTGACGCTGCAAAAATAACGTCTCATAAGATGAAGAAAAAAAAGAGAAACATTTTATTATCCATTCTGATCGGAGCATTCCTTCTTTGTGCCATTGCCGGAGGAACCGTTTATTATTACCTGTTTGCTCCTCAATTCCGTCCGTCTAAAACCGTATATATTTATGTAGACCGGGATGACACCGCAGACTCCATATATAATAAAATAAAGAAGTCCGGACATGTCAACAAATTCACCGGATTTTACTGGATGGCTAAATATAAGGATTTCAAACAGAACATCCATACCGGACGCTACGCTATTCGCCCGAATGATAATGTCTATCATGTATACAGCCGTTTCTCAAGAGGTTACCAGGAACCCGTCAATCTCACAATCGGAAGCGTCCGGACATTAGACCGACTGGCACGTAGCATCGGCAGACAACTTATGATAGACTCCGCCGAAATCGCCGGGCGACTGTTTGACGCTGCTTTTCAAAACAAAATAGGATACACGGAGACAACCCTTCCCAGTCTTTTCATACCGGAAACTTATCAAGTATACTGGGATATAAGCGCAGATGATTTTTTCAAGCGTATACAAAAGGAACACGAGCGTTTCTGGAACGAAAAACGCCTCACTCAAGCTACTGCCATCGGAATGACACCGGAAGAGGTAAGTACACTGGCATCCATTGTTGAGGAAGAAACCAACAACAATGAAGAAAAGCCAATGGTAGCCGGACTGTATATCAATCGTTTGCATAAAGATATGCCTTTGCAGGCAGACCCTACCATAAAATTTGCCCTGCAAGATTTTGGCTTGCGCCGTATCACCAACGAACATCTGAAAGTTAATTCACCCTATAATACCTATATAAATACCGGATTGCCGCCGGGTCCTATCCGTATCCCTTCCAAGAAAGGTCTGGACAGCGTATTGAACTATACCAAACATAACTATATCTATATGTGTGCCAAAGAAGATTTCTCAGGAACCCACAATTTTGCATCCAATTATGCCGACCACATGGCAAATGCAAGAAAATACTGGAAAGCACTGAATGAAAGAAAGATTTTCAAGTAAATTCGTGATAAAACGAACTGAAAAGCCTATCTTTGCCCGATAGATTAACAAACTGTGATCAACACTAAATAAAAGAAATAGATATGAGCAAGCAACTCTTACTTGGCGATGAAGCCATTGCACAAGCTGCATTGGATGCCGGACTTTCAGGTGTTTATGCCTATCCCGGTACTCCTTCAACTGAGATTACGGAATATATTCAAATGGCCCCTATAACGACCGAACAGAATATACACAACCGTTGGTGTGCCAATGAAAAAACAGCGATGGAAGCCGCATTGGGTATGTCCTTCGTGGGCAAACGGGCGTTAGTTTGTATGAAGCATGTAGGAATGAACGTAGCTGCCGACTGTTTCGTCAATTCTGCCATCACCGGCGTGAAAGGCGGATTGATCGTGATAGCAGCCGACGACCCTAGCATGCACTCTTCTCAGAATGAGCAGGACAGCCGTTTCTACGGAGATTTTTCACTGATTCCTATGTACGAGCCCAGCAACCAGCAGGAGGCATATGACATGGTGTACAGCGGTTTCGAATTCTCTGAAAAACTAGGCGAGCCTGTTTTAATGCGTATGGTAACACGCCTTGCACACTCCCGTTCCGGAGTAGAGCGTAAAGAGCAAAAGCCACAAAATGGCATATCTTTCAGCGAAGATCCACGCCAGTTCATCCTGTTGCCGGGAAATGCCCGCAAGCGCTATAAAACATTACTCTCCCGCCAGGACGAGTTTATCAAAGCTTCAGAAGAATCACCTTACAATAAATATACAGATGGCCCTAACAAGAAATTAGGAATCATCGCTTGCGGTATCGGCTACAATTACCTGATGGAAAATTATCCCGAAGGTTGTGAATATCCGGTGCTCAAAATCGGTCAATACCCATTACCTAAAAAACAATTGCATCAATTAATCGAATCTTGTGACGAAATCCTCGTTCTGGAAGACGGTCAGCCATTTGTAGAAAAGCAATTAAAAGGTTATCTGGGCATTGGCATTAAAGTAAAAGGACGCTTGGACGGTACTCTTTCGCAAGATGGAGAATTAAACCCCGATTCGGTAGCCCGTGCAGTAGGAAAAGAGAATAAATCAGCATTTGGCATTCCTTCCGTAGTGGAAATGCGTCCACCCGCACTTTGCGAAGGATGCGGACACCGCGATATGTATATCACATTGACTGAAGTCCTTAAAGAAGAATATCCTTCTCACAAGGTATTCAGTGACATCGGTTGCTACACACTGGGGGCTAATGCGCCATTCAACGCCATCAACTCATGTGTAGACATGGGTGCTTCCATCACTATGGCAAAAGGTGCGGCCGACGGTGGTCTTTATCCGGCTGTAGCCGTTATCGGAGACTCCACCTTCACTCATTCGGGAATGACTGGACTGCTAGACTGTGTCAATGAAAACGCCAACGTAACTATCGTGATTTCCGACAATGAAACCACTGCCATGACAGGTGGACAGGATTCGGCCGGAACAGGACGCATTGAGGCTATATGCGCTGGCCTTGGAGTAGAGCCCGCCCATATCCGCGTAGTTGTTCCACTGAAGAAAAACTACGAAGAGATGAAGCAAATCATACGCGAAGAAATCGAATATCGGGGTGTATCTGTCATTATCCCACGCAGAGAGTGTATCCAAACATTAGCACGCAAAAAAAGAAGTAAGTAAGCCATGAAAAAAGACATTATATTATCAGGAGTAGGTGGACAGGGAATTTTGTCCATCGCTACAGTAATCGGCAAAGCTGCCTTGAAAGAAGGACTTTACATGAAACAGGCAGAAGTGCACGGAATGAGCCAGCGTGGTGGAGACGTTCAGTCCAATCTCCGCATCAGTGACCAGCCGATTGCCTCAGACTTGATCCCTTCCGGAAAATGTGATCTTATCATCTCCCTGGAACCTATGGAAGGATTGCGTTATCTTCCCTACCTTAGTCCCGAAGGCTGGTTGGTGACTAACGAAACTCCGTTTGTCAACATTCCCAACTATCCGGAAGCAGACAAAGTAATGGCGGAAATCAATAAGTTACCCCATAAGATTGTATTGAATGTAGATAAAGTAGCAAAGGAAGTAGGTTCTGCCCGGGTTGCTAATATCGTCTTACTGGGAGCAACCATCCCATTCCTTGGCATTGATTACGAAAAAATACAAGACAGCATTCGTGAAATCTTCCTGCGCAAGGGAGAAGCAGTTGTAGAAATGAATCTTAAAGCATTGGCTGCCGGCAAGGAAATTGCCGAAAAGTTAATGCAATAACAGGCATTACCATGAATACACAATACTGGGAAGAAGAACTAGAAACCATGAGCCGCGAGAAGTTGCAGGAATTGCAACTTCAACGGCTTAAAAAAACAATCAACATAGCTGCAAACGCTCCTTACTACAAAGAAGTTTTCAGCAAACATGGCATTACCGCAGATAGCATACAGTCATTGGATGACATCCGCAAAGTGCCTTTTACAACCAAATCCGATATGCGTGCCCACTACCCCTTCGGACTAGTGGCAGGCGATATGAGCAATGACGGTGTACGTATCCACTCTTCCAGTGGTACTACCGGGAATCCGACCGTAATTGTCCATTCACAACATGACCTCGACTCCTGGGCGAACCTGGTTGCCCGATGCTTGTATGCCGTAGGTATCCGCAAGACCGATGTTTTCCAAAACAGTTCGGGATATGGCATGTTTACCGGCGGATTAGGTTTCCAATACGGTGCCGAACGTCTCGGCTGCCTGACGGTTCCTGCTGCTGCCGGAAACAGTAAGCGCCAGATCAAGTTCATCAACGACTTTAAAACGACCGCCTTACACGCCATTCCCAGTTATGCTATCCGCCTTGCTGAAGTTTTCCAGGAAGAAGGTCTCGACCCGACAAAGACCACCCTAAAGACGTTGGTTATCGGCGCTGAACCTCATACAGACGAGCAACGCCGGAAAATAGAACGTATGTTAGGCGTGAAAGCATACAACAGCTTCGGTATGACTGAAATGAACGGCCCCGGTGTCGCTTTCGAATGCCAGGAACAGAACGGAATGCACTTTTGGGAAGACTGCTATCTGGTAGAAATCATTGACCCCGAAACAGGTGAACCTATGCCCGAAGGAGAAATCGGAGAATTAGTACTCACCACTCTCGACCGTGAAATGATGCCGCTGCTCCGCTATCGTACGCGCGATTTAACCCGAATTCTCCCCGGAAAATGTCCCTGCGGACGTACACATATCCGCATCGACCGTATCAAAGGGCGTAGTGATGATATGTTTATTATCAAGGGAGTCAACATCTTCCCGATGCAGGTTGAGAAAATTCTGGTACAATTCCCCGAATTAGGTAGCAACTACTTAATCACTCTGGAAACTGTCAACAACCAGGACGAAATGATTGTCGAGGTAGAATTGAGCGATCTCTCTACCGACAACTATATTGAGCTGGAAAAAATCCGCAAGGATATTACCCGCCAATTGAAAGATGAAATTCTAGTTACGCCGAAAGTGAAACTGGTCAAGAAAGGCTCTCTCCCACAAAGCGAGGGAAAAGCCGTTCGTGTGAAAGACTTACGAAACAACAAGTAAACTATTTAAATTGCCTATGTGCTAATATACCATCCGCAACTTTCATCAAACGGAATGGCATATTAGCACATTATTAATTAATATCATACAGCATGCAATTACTTAAAAAGAGAATTCTGCAAGACGGAAAATGCTACGAAGGAGGTATCCTGAAAGTAGACAGTTTTATCAATCATCAAATGGATCCCGTCCTGATGAAATCAATCGGAGTTGAGTTTGTCCGCCGTTTTGCAGCCACAAACGTAAATAAGATTATGACAATCGAAGCCAGTGGTATCGCCCCAGCTATCATGACAGGCTACTTAATGGACTTACCTGTCGTATTTGCCAAGAAAAAATCTCCTAAAACCATTCAGAATGCACTGAGTACCACTGTCCATTCATTTACCAAAGACCGTGACTATGAAGTTGTTATCAGTGCCGATTTCCTCACTCCTAATGACAATATACTCTTTGTTGACGACTTCCTTGCATACGGAAACGCAGCATTAGGCGTTCTCGACCTCGTCAAGCAATCCGGAGCTAATTTGGTAGGAATGGGATTTATTATCGAAAAAGCCTTCCAAAACGGCCGCAAAATATTAGAAGAACAAGGAGTCAGAGTAGAAAGCCTTGCTATTATTGAGGACTTATCCCACTGCTGTATTAAAATCAAAGATCAATAACCGGAGTTGGGGTTGAAATATTGCCCTTTCCTTTTTGTTCTTTTTCCATATTGCACCGCTTGCTGAGGACATACATGATAACATGCCAGACAGGAGGTGCAATCCTTTCCCCACACTGGCTTTCCTTCCGAAAGGGTGATATTCTTCACCGGGCAACTCTTCTCACAGCGCCTGCATCCAATACAGGCATCCGTAGCATAAAAGTTCTTAGGTGACATTTGGAAACTATTAAATAAAGGATTGATAATCCTTGTCTTGATAAAAGGCATACTCCCTTCATGACAGGAAAATACATACTCCCTCCTACTTATCAAAGTATTTACCCTTTTGAGGCTTGGAATACTCTCTGCCAACTTTTTACGTTCCAGTTCCTTACTATCCACATCAAACCCCGGAAGCAATACATAATTATTAGGCATAGTCACAGAAAAGCCGGCATGGCACTCCCATCCCTTAGACTTCAGTGCCTTCGTCAACACCTGCTGCGTAAGCCCGGTATCATCCCCACATGAACAGACAAAAAACAAATACTGTCCTTTATATCCTTTCAGAGAAAGTTTCCGGATAAAGCGAAATACAATTTCAGGCGGTGCCCACGAATAGATTGGAAACACAAATCCTATCTTCTCATCTTCTTGCAGACAAAACTCCAACATTTCATTCCTTAATGCGTCGGGAATGAAAACCAATTCTTCTTTCTGTTCCTTGGATAGCTGCCGGGCGATCCACTTGGAATTACCTGTACCTGAAAAATAAAATATCATAGGAAAGTATATAAGAAAGCCGTACCGACGATGTGATGAAACTCTGATAGAACAAGATTTGAGCGCTCGCCCTCTTTGTAATCCACCGGCTTAAAGCTGTCCCGAAGGATGTGGCCCGCCATTGAAGAACGAAGCTTTCTCGGTGCATCAGATTAATTTGAAGAGTTTCCCGATCCAGTCGATACGGCTAATATTTTTGTATCACAAATGTAATAAGAATCCCTGAGATTAGCAAGAAAAAAAAGGATTTTGTTTGCCTACTAACATTTTTTTTATTCCTTTTCATCTGCCTGATAAAAGGAAAGTGCCAGTTACTAGCTTAGTAACTGACACTTTGTAAATCGTAAACTGTTGAAACTTAAGCAGCTTTTGCTTTTGCAACTACAGCTTTGAAAGCTTCCGGGTGATTCATTGCTAAATCAGCCAAAACCTTACGGTTTATTTCGATACCGGCTTTGTGCAAACCGCCCATCAATTTAGAATAAGACATTCCTTCAAGACGTGCAGCAGCGTTGATACGTTGTATCCAAAGAGCGCGGAAGTTTCTTTTCTTATTTCTACGGTCACGGAACGCGTAAGTCAAACCCTTTTCCCAAGTGTTTTTAGCTACGGTCCATACATTTTTTCTTGCACCAAAGTAACCTCTGGTTAATTTCAAAATTTTCTTTCTTCTTGCTTTTGAAGCAACATGATTTACTGATCTTGGCATAGTTTTACTTTTTTTGAATGTTAGCGCCGCTACTTCACGCAGCGAACTTCAGGCTAATGCATTCGGTTAATACTTTAATAATACTTTTACGCTTTTGATTACTTCATTGCTAAGAGTTCCTTCACCTGGCTTACATTTGTTGTATCAACAGTTGTAGAGTAGCACAGGTTTCTTTTTCTCTTTTTGGATTTCTTAGTCAAAATGTGACTGTGAAAAGCGTGCTTTCTTTTGATTTTACCTGTTCCGGTAAGGGTAAACCTTTTTTTAGAACCGGAGTTAGTCTTCATCTTTGGCATCTTACTTGTTTTTAAATTATTAAATATATAATGGCAACGCACTATACCTGCGCGTTACGCATCTTTTCTTATTCTTCGCCCGTTTCCGGCTTTTCAGCTTTCTGTACAGGAGCAGCAGGTTTCGGAGCCGCCGGCTTTTTAGGAACATCTTTCTTTTTCGGAGAAAGTTGTATAGTCATACGCTTTCCTTCAAGTATCGGCATTTGATCCACTTTTGCATAGTCTTCAAGATCATTGGCAAAACGAAGCAGCAATACTTCACCTTGTTCCTTGAAAAGGATGGAGCGACCTTTAAAGAATACATAAGCCTTCACTTTATCACCGTCTTCCAGGAATCCTTTTGCATGCTTCAACTTAAAGTTGTAGTCATGGTCATCTGTCTGAGGGCCGAAGCGAATCTCTTTCACATTAACCTTCACCTGCTTTGCTTTCTGTTCCTTCTGACGTTTCTTTAACTGATAAAGAAATTTAGAATAATCAATTATACGACAAACAGGGGGTTGAGCATTCGGAGAAATTTCCACTAAATCCAGTTCTTTCTCTTCGGCCATTTTCAAAGCCTGAAAGATAGGATATACTTTCGGTTCAATATCGTCGCTTACTATGCGAACTTCCTTGGCACGAATCTGTTCATTGATTCTGTATTGCCCTTTTAGAGTGTCATTCTTCATTAAAAACGTTTACTTCCTAGTTTGATCTTTTAATTGTTATACTAAATATTTTATTCTGAAACGGCTGCAAAGTTACCATTTATTTATCATATTCTGAACTTCTTCGTTCAAAATTTTAGCAAATTCTTCAAATTTCATGGTTCCCTTATCACCTTCGCCTTGTCTGCGAACAGAAACTTCACCATTTTCAGCCTCTTTCTCACCGACAATCAGCATGTAAGGAATGCGCTTCATTTCATTATCACGAATCTTACGGCCAATCTTTTCGTTACGGTCATCTACAATCGCACGAATTTCATGAATCTTCAGATACATCTTCACTTGTTCTGCATACTCATTAAACTTTTCACTGATCGGCAGAATAACCACCTGTTCCGGTGTCAGCCACAATGGGAACTTACCGGCAGTGTGTTCTATCAACACGGCAACAAAACGTTCCATAGATCCGAACGGAGCGCGGTGAATCATTACCGGACGATGCTTCTGGTTGTCAGAACCCATATATTCAAGTTCAAAACGTTCCGGCAAGTTGTAGTCAACCTGGATAGTACCCAACTGCCAACGACGGCCGATAGCGTCTTTCACCATAAAGTCGAGCTTAGGGCCATAGAAAGCAGCTTCTCCATACTCAATCTTGGCAGGCAAGCCTTTTTCCGCACAAGCTTCGATAATAGCCTGTTCAGCTTTTTCCCAGTTATCATCGCTACCGATATATTTCTCGCGATTCACTTTATCACGCAATGATATCTGAGCTTCAAAATTCTGGAAATCCATAGAACGGAACACGATAGATATAATATCCATCACGCGGAGGAATTCGTCCTTCACTTGCTCCGGACGACAGAAGATATGTGCATCATCCTGCGTAAAGCTACGTACACGAGTTAAACCGTGCAACTCGCCACTTTGTTCATAACGGCAAACCGTTCCGAATTCTGCGATACGCAAAGGCAGATCCTTATACGAACGCGGGAAATTCTTGTAAATCTCACAGTGATGAGGGCAGTTCATTGGTTTCAAGAAGTACTCTTCACCTTCTTCCGGCGTATGGATAGGCTGAAATGCATCCTTGCCATATTTTGCATAGTGACCGGAAGTCACATACAACAGTTTATTACCAATCGGCGGAGTAATCACTTCCTGATAATCGTAGCGGGTCTGAATACGACGCAGGAATTCTTGCAGACGCAGACGCAATGCAGTACCTTTCGGCAACCACATCGGGAGTCCCTTTCCAACCGTTTCAGAGAACATGAACAATTGCATCTCCTTACCAATCTTACGGTGGTCACGCTTCTTCGCTTCTTCCAGCAATACCAGATATTCATCCAGCATTTTCTTTTTCGGGAACGTAATACCATAAATACGGGTCAGCATCTTGCGATCTTCGTGACCACGCCAGTAAGCACCGGCAACAGCAGTCAGCTTGATAGCCTTGATCGGAGCAGTCGTCATCAAGTGAGGGCCACGGCAAAGGTCAGTAAATGCACCCTGTGTATACGTAGTAATGTGTCCGTCCTCCAATTCGGAAATCAATTCACATTTATAAGTTTCCCCACGATCGCCGAACATCTTCAAAGCATCTGTTTTAGCAATGCTCTTTCTGACTACATTTTCTTTCTTTGCAGCCAGTTCCAACATTTTAGCTTCAATAGCGGGCAGATCACTTTCTTTAATCACAGCTTCTCCCGGATCCACATCATAGTAGAATCCGTTTTCAATAGCCGGACCGATACCAAACTGGATACCCGGATAAAGTTCCTGCAAAGCTTCAGCCAGCAAGTGGGCACTTGTATGCCAAAAGGCATGTTTACCTTCTTCATCATCCCATTTATAAAGTACGAAATTCGCATCCTCATTAATAGGACGTCCCAAATCGTAAGTCTCACCATTCACGCCACATGCCAGCACATCCTGCGCCAAACGCGAACTGATACTTTCTGCAATCTGTAAACCGTTCACTCCTTCGTTATACTCACGAACAGAGCCATCGGGAAATGTTATCTTTATCATAATATGATTATGTTATATTTTCACAATTTGAACGCAAAAGTAACTAAATCTTTTGAGTTTTCCATTTTTTATCAAAAAAATGTTATTCCCTCTGATCCGTAAAACGCTTGATTACATTATAAGCGGAAACAATGCCCAACTCACCGGCTTTACTCAAATCAGAAATACCCAGTTTGTTATTACCCAAGAAAATATGAGTAAGGCCCCGGTTGAAATATGCATCCGCAAAGTCCGGATTCAATTCGATAGCCTTGTCATAGTCGGCCACTGCCGCGCGATAATCTTTCAGCATGGCAGAAACATTCGCACGATTATAATAAGCATAAACAAAATCCGGTGCCAAATTGATTACTTTATCCAAATCTTTTCTCACCACTTCATAATCTACTGCCGTAATCGCCTTGCGCTTATCACCCAAAGTCTCTGTTTCAGCAGCTTGTTCCGCCTTCTGATATTCCAGTTGCTTACAGCGGATAAGAGCACGCATAAAGTATGCCGGGAAGAAATCCCCATCCAACAGGATCGTTTGCGTCAAATCGGAAACGGCACTTGAGAAATCCTGTACCAGGTAAAAATCAATTGCACGGGCAAAGCGTTTTGGAGCACTCTTTTCATCCGCTACAATAGCAGATGTATGCGTATCGATCAGAGCGAAGTGGAACTTCACTTGTTCTTCCGTCAACGGAGCTTCCATATTTGTGATACGGAGACGTTTCGGAAGCACACCCGAACGGTTCAAATCCTCAACGAATTTGTGGAAATTCACAGAACGCTTCACATCACTCATTTTCTCATAATAAGTCAATGCGAACATAGGTTCCAGTGTAATATTCACGTTCTTATCCTGCACACGTCCACGATAATCGCTCGTATAGCGTTGTTCGGCTTCAGAGTCGTCAGCAATGACTATCTTACGATAGTTATTCATATTCTTATCTGACTTCTTACGGGTCTTTTCACCCTCCTCGTCTTCACCGTCTTTTTCTTTATTCTGATTTTGGGCTACATCTTTATTCGTCACACCGTTCTGCTTGTCGATCTGCGCCTTCATGACTTTAAACTCGTCCTGTTCCGCCCCTTTCTTGTCACCAATCTTCCGTCTGGCTTCCGAACGTTGGTAATATCCGGCAAGGAAGTTGGGATACTGGTCGATTACAGTTGTGTAGTCTTTTATCGCACCACGATAATCACCCGTCTGTGCACGAAGCAAGCCACGGTTAAATATAGCCATCATATTATCCGGCTCCATCTGAATCACAAAATCGAAATCCTCAATCGCCCGGTTGTCATCACCTACCTGCGCGCGAAGCAAGCCACGGTTATAATGCCCGATAAAATTATTAGGATCAATATCCAGTGCCAGGTCATAATCGCTCATAGCACCCCGCAGATTTTTCTGGTGGAATCGTGCCAATGCACGATTAATATAATTTCCTGCATTCTTGGCACTTAAATGAATAGCCCGATCGAAGTCTGACTCAGCTTCCGCATACTTAGACTGCTGCAATTTCACAATCGCTCTTGCAGACCATGCGTCCGGATCATACTTATCCAGTTCAAGCGCTTTATTAAAGTCATTCAAAGCAGCAATCGTATCCTTTTGCTGCAAAGACACCTCCCCCCTCATCAGGTACGCACGAGTATAACGCGGAGACACTTTCAGCAAACTCTCCAAGTCTTCTTTCGCAGAATCATAATCCTTCTTCTGAATATGGGATAATGTCAGATTATGCCACAGAGTGATGTTCTCCGGATCATAATGCAAAGCTTTCTGATAATCTTCAATAGCCCCGTCAAATTTACTCTGACGAATCCTTGCCAAACCACGAACCTGATAAGCGCCTACCACAAACGGATTCCGCTGAATAGCTGCGTCACAGTCTATTTCAGCACCTTGAAAATCTTCCAGGTTCAGTTTAGCCAACGCCCTGAAGAAATAAGGTTCATACAAATAAGGCTTCGCATTAATCACCTGGTTAAAATACTGGATAGAAAGTACATAATCCTCAAAATAAAGAGCATTTCGGGCGATAGTCATCACCCGATCCGTATTTATCTGAGCACATACCAGCGTGGGGAACAGTAATAATACTGTTAATATTCTTTTTATCATCGACATTTTATGCTTGTAAACGAAGCAAAAATAATGCTTTTCGTTTACTTAACAGGGATATAAACGTTTTTTATCTTTATTTCACCTGTTTCATCTTATAAGAACTGCGTGCTTTCCCTTTCAACATCGTATTCAGCTTTCCTTTAATCATCTGTTTACGAAGCGCAGAGATATGATCAATGAACATTTTACCGTCCAAATGGTCGAATTCATGCTGCATGACACGAGCCAGGTAACCTTCTACCACTTCCTCATGTTCTACAAAATTCTCGTCCATATATTTCACGCGGATCTTATCTCCTCTTTTCACTGTTTCATGAATGCCGGGAAGGCTCAAACAACCTTCTTCCATACTCACTTCCTCACCAGCCACTTCCAGTATATGCGGATTGATATAAGCCTTATTAAAATCCTTAAATTCAGGATAATCTTCCGAAAGCGGATCCAATGTGATGGTAACAACACGGATAGGCAGACCAATCTGCGGGGCAGCCAGCCCAACACCGTCTGCGTGCACCATTGTTTCAAACATATTCGCAATCAACTCTTTCAAATTCGGATAATCCGGAGTTATGTCCTCTGCCACCTTTCTCAAAACAGGCTGTCCATATACATAAATAGGTAAAATCATATCTTTATATTCTACTAATAAATTAAATTATTCTATTGTCATCTACTAAAAACGTTTACTCTCCAAATATGTTTGCAGAATTATTGTAGCGCTTATCTCGTCTACCAATGCTTTGTTCTGACGATCCTTCTTTTTCAAGCCCGCTTCCAGCATTGTGCGATGCGCCAGAACAGACGTAAAACGTTCATCCACATATTCAACCGGAATATCAGGGAAACGTTTCTTCAGCGAACGGACAAAAGGTTCTATATTTTTCATATTTTCCGAGACCTCATTATTCATCTGCTTAGGCAGTCCGATAATAATCCGTTCTACCGGTTCTTTGGCTACATAATCACCGATAAACTTCAGAAGCTCATGCGTAGGCACTGTTGTCAAACCGTTTGCAATCAGTTGCATAGTATCACTGACAGCTATCCCTGTGCGCTTTCTTCCATAATCTATTGCTACAATTCTGCTCATGGGGCACAAAAATACAAAAAAGACGCTTCCCGTGAAAGGAAACGTCTCTTTTATTGTAATATTTCAAATGTATATTATTCTTCAACAATAGCTACGCGGCTCAGTTTAGCGCTATCATAGAACATATTGCTTACACCACCCTTGTAATCAACCTTCAATTGAGAAGCAGGAACACCAAATTCGTTAACCATCAAGTCACGAACAGCTTCAGCTCTCTTCTTACTCAACTTCATGTTGTACTCAGCAGAACCAGTGCCCTTATCAGCATATCCTGTTACAGTATATACTTTACCAGAATTTTCTTTGATAGCTTTAGCCATAGTCTCGATGTTCATGTATTCTCTCTTAGCGATATTGCTCTTACCGATATTGAATACAACAACCAGACGTGGGATAGCAGATACAACTTCTTTCTTAACGATAACTTCCGGTTTCTTGTTACGTGCTTCAACCAAGTCACGTTTCAGAGATTCGTTTTCACCCTTCAAAGAGTTAACCCTGTCTCTCAGGTCGTTCAACTGGCTTTCCGGAACCATAGGAACAGTAGGAACAGCATCCCAACCGCGTTTCTTGAACTTATAAGTAACACCTACAGTCAAACCGGCCATACCTTCCTTACCTGCACCACCGAAAGCATTCTTCATCAGTAATCCACGTAATTCTACATTAAGATCCCATGCCGGAGAAAGACGGAAACGGTTAATCAAACCTGCATTCAAACCTAAATTGTTCTCTGTCGGTTTTGTCCATGAATGCACCAATCCAACACCTACATAAGGAATAAATGAATAAACACGTTCTTCATTATATCCACAGAACATATTGGAAAGGTTGAACATTACATCACCATGGAAATTAGCAACATTCCATTTTTGTTTGTAATACCCATTAGAATAGGTGCCGCCTTTTACATAAAGGTCATCAGCTTCCGGAGATGCGCCTTTAGCCTGAAGACCGTTATACGCAACACGTAATCCCAACCCCGGAGTAAACCACTTACCAACAGCAATATCAAGTGCCGGAGCAAGACGTTTTCCAAAACTAGCCTTACTGTCGTTGTCACCAAAGTACATTTGCGCACCAACGCCACCGCTAATAAACCAATTAGCGCCAAAGAGATTTGTTTCTACTCTGTAGCTCTTTGCAGCTTTTTCTTTTTCTTGAGCAGGCAGACATACTGAGACTGCTGCCAATAAAATAAACAATAAACCCTTTTTCATCTCAATTTATTTTAGTAAATAATATATTTCAATTGCCTTTCAGGATGACAATAAACCCGAATGCCCATTCCTGACCAAGAGACAATAATCATCGTCCTTTCCTCTAAAATTAATGCAAATATAGATATTTAATATAACACAAACAAAAAATCACGTAAATTTTCATTCGGACATAGTTTTTTATGGAATGATAAAAGTGTCATATAAGTTCAGAAGCCTTCTGAGGGCATTTATTACAGAAGAATCAAAACAAAAAAAATAACCGATAGTAAATCACACCACCGGTCATTTTTCATATTTTGGTTGTATCCTTCTATTAATATACCAGCTTCACGTTATCAATCCACAATGAATTTCCCGGCGAACCGATATAAGCACCTCCATGGCTGGACGTAAACTGAAGACACATATGAGTCGGGACATCATTTTCATCTCCCCATGCCACTTCATGGATAGGCACACTTTCACCCTTACTGTTCACCGTATAGCTTTCGGTCACCTGCAGGCGCATCATGTGAGCTTTATATTCAGGACGATCCGTAATGTCACCATACATAATTTCATAAGAAGCATTATTCTTCCAGTCCGTCGAATGATAATAGTAAGTCACCATCGTACCTATACGTTTGGCATACACATTTCCTTCCGCATCTTCCCAACGTTTCTGCAGAAACAGGATAGCCGCCGGAAAATCTTTGCCGGGAACATCCGTTATCTTGCTGAAACCGGTAGCACGGATACGATTCTCCCGGTCGGACATCTTCACTTTGTAATCAAACTGAAGGGCAACCGGTTTTTTGGTAAACGGGATACCCGTCTGCAGCATTTTCTGTGGATTCTTAGTGCCTTTAATCGGCTCATGTACCGAACCGGTAAAAATAGAGCCAGCCGCCAATACTGTAATATTAACGAGTCCCATCACCTTCACACTTTCCATGCGTGTATCCAACCGGGCGCAGTATCCGTCTCCCCTCTTTTCCGGGAAAACCGAAGTATTTGTCTTCGTAATACCTGCCACCTTCGCCATCACATTGGAAGTAGCCCAAGGCGACCCACCCATATTTTTATAAACCTGATCTCCCTTGATTACAGACGTCGGCCCTATCGCATATACATTCTTTGTATTCCCACCAATAATGCCCGATTCCTTTATCTGACGGTCTACCCACTGGTCCATGTCTCCAAAAGGAACCATTTCCACCCTATGTTGCGCCATCAAAGACAAGGAAGAAAAAAATGCCACGAAACCTGTCACCAACAGGCGATGAACGATTTTCTGAATCATTACTTTCCTTTCTTTTTTCTTCTTATAAATTATAATCCCATTGCTTCAAAGCAAAATCCCAGTTTTCTTCTACCAATTGAATTGTCCGGTCATCATATTTATACTTATTCTTTTTATACCCCTTCTTGCCGCCTACGTACTTTTCTATATCTCCGCGTGCTTCGGCAAATCCGGGGATGGAAAGAGACTTATAAATATTCTCCGTCATACCCATCGCGTCCGCTTCAAAATCTTCAAACTTCACTTCAATCAAGTTTCCTTCAGGAATGAACTGTTTATCCGATTCGTACTTATGATAAAGCTTTGCATAGATAGAAAGGATATTTTCCTCTAATTGTTCATTACTTATATCCTGCAATTTCAACGGTTGAATCGTATTTGTAAAGAAACTGCGTGTAGATTCGAATACAGTATACGGATTACGCATCAGGTAGATAAACTTAGCGTTCGGGAACATTTTCACCAGTTCTTTCACCCTGCCCGTATGCGGCGGGTTCTTACTAAGAAACTGCGTCCCCTGTGTATTCCACAAAGAAATCTTAATCAGTTTTGTAAACACCTCCTCAAAAACCTTCAGTTCAGCATCCGTGATGTCGTCAAACAGCAGGTACTTATCAGCATATTCCTGTTGGTATTTCGGCAAAAACCAAAAATTATAATACGTATACGGCATCATATTCGACAATGCGAATTCCTCTTCCTGGGGAAGATCCACAGCCAGTTCCATATTATCCGTCGGGCGCTTGTCCGGCATCAGCCAGCTCATATTCTTCTTGAAGAAAGGCTGCCCCCACATCATCAAATGAGGGAATACAGTCTGGTACGTTGTATTATACCCAAAATGCTTGTCGCACGAGAATACGTTATGCACGAAAGTCGTTCCGCTCCGCCAATGCCCCAGGATAAATACCGGGTCATGTTCCAACGGTTGGTTAGCCAACCGTTTTTCATACCGGCTATTTTGCAGCCCGGCCAATGGAGAAAGCAAACGGCATACAGCCTTTGTCAGTCGGTATTTACCCTTATAGGCCGCATCAATTTCACGACCGGCAGTGATTGCCTTAAACGTTTTCCAGTCGGCACCTACCAGTGTATTAATCGGAAGTTTATTAAATTCGAGTAATCCCATACTATCTTATTTTATTATTTTCACGGCAAATCCCTGGCGTTCCAGCTCTTTCGCCGCCTTTTCTATAGCTTCATAATGTTCCGGCTCAATTCCCAGCTTTGACAAATCCAGTACAGGAATATCATCCGTATTGCTCATATCCTTCATCTCCACCCGGTCGATAATCATACCCACTGCTGAAGTGTTATTGGTTATCGGGTCAATCAGAATGAACGAGCCACAAGACTTATTCTTCTTATAGGGGTCAAAGAACAGTTCCTTCGCAGTAGTCAGCACCACACGGGCAATCTGATTCAGTTGTAAAGGCAAAGTTTCTTTTGTCAATTGTCCGTTGTCCAAAGACAGATGTTCCATTGTATTCACATCCACCTTATACTTAATCGCATCAATACGAGTACGGCTCAAATTGGTAGTCTGCTTGATAAAGAATGATTTATTAACATCCATCGGTTCTTCGTCCATCCATACCATCATCGCTTCGAAGTTACGGTCAACAATCGGCAGGTTATCAGGATGCACAAGCATTTCGCCACGAGACACATCAATTTCATCTTCCAGTGTCAACGTCACAGACTGCGGCGGGAAAGCATAATCCAATTCTCCGTCATAAGTCACGATGCTCTTCACCTTAGACGTTTTGCCTGAAGGAAGAGCCATCACCGAATCTCCCTTACGGATGATACCGGATGCAACTTTGCCACAAAATCCTCTAAAGTCCAAATTCGGGCGAAGCACATATTGAACCGGGAAACGGAAATCAGTCAGATTATGGTCATTGTCAATATGGACAGTTTCCAGGAAATCCAACAAGGAAGTTCCTTTATACCACGGAGTACGTTCTGACAAATCTACAACATTATCTCCATCCAACGCAGAAAGAGGAATACAGTTCACGTCAGGAATCCCCAACGGAGCCACAAACTTCTTGTACTCTGCAACGATTTCATTAAAGCGTTCTTCCGAGAAGTCCACCAAGTCCATCTTGTTGACAGCCAATACCACATGCTTGATACCCAGCAAAGACACCAGGAAAGTATGGCGGCGTGTCTGCGTAATCACTCCCGTACGGGCATCCACCAGAATAATCGCCAGGTTGGCCGTAGAGCCGCCGGTAATCATATTACGTGTGTATTGTTCGTGTCCCGGAGTATCCGCAATGATAAACTTACGACCATTGGTAGAGAAGTAACGGTAAGCCACGTCAATCGTGATACCCTGTTCACGTTCGGCCTTCAAACCGTCAAGCAGCAATGCATAGTCGATATGCTCACCCGCATTCCCCACACGTTTGCTGTCACGTTCCAACGCATCCAACTGATCCTCATATAATTTCTTACTGTCAAACAACAAACGTCCGATCAGCGTTGATTTTCCATCATCTACCGATCCGGCGGTCAACAGTCTCAGCAAGTCTTTCTGTTCATCCTTGTCCAGAAAAGCCTTTATATCTAATTTATTATCTGCCATTTCCAATTCCAATTAAAAGTATCCTTCACGTTTCTTTTGTTCCATACTACCCTCTTGGTCAAAATCAATCACACGGGTTGTACGCTCACTCTTAGTAGTAGTCATCATCTCCTCCACAATCTCTTCGATGGTAGCGGCTCCACTTTCTACCGCGCCTGTCAATGGCCAGCAACCCAATGTACGGAAACGCACCATTTTCATCTCAATCTGGTCACGATACTTTTCAGGCAGACGTTCATCATCCGCCATAATGATATTTCCATCCAGGTTGATAACAGGACGTTCTTTGGCATAATAAAGCGGAACAATCGGAATATTCTCCAGACGAATATACTGCCAAATATCCAATTCTGTCCAGTTACTAATCGGGAATACGCGGATACTTTCCCCCTTATGCACACGGGCATTATAAATATCCCACAACTCGGGACGCTGATTTTTCGGATCCCACTGGTGGAATTTATCACGGAATGAGAAGATACGTTCTTTGGCACGTGACTTTTCTTCATCACGGCGGGCACCGCCGAACGCAGCGTCAAACTTATATTTATCCAGCGCATGGAGCAACGCTTGCGTCTTCATCAAGTCCGTATGCACTTTACTTCCATGCGTGAAAGGCCCTACCCCTGCATGAAAAGCCTCCATATTACTTTCCACAATCAGATTCCATCCGTATTTCTTTGCATATTCATCACGAAACTGAATCATCTCTTTGAATTTCCATTTCGAATCGATATGCATCAACGGGAATGGTACTTTACCCGGATAAAACGCTTTTTCAGCCAAGCGCACCATCACCGAAGAATCCTTTCCGATGCTGTAAAGCATCACCGGATTCTCAAATTCCGCAGCCACCTCGCGGATGATATGAATAGACTCTGCTTCGAGCTCCTTCAAGTGGCTTAATTTATATTCTTCCATTACTAAAATAATGATTTTATTCTTCTACTAAACATTCTTTTTCACTTTGGGCAAAATCAACTCCAACAAACGGTTCACCGATTCTTCCAGACTCAATTCTGAAGTATCCAGTGATAAAGCCGGATGCACCGGAACTTCAAACGGAGCGGAGATTCCCGTAAAGTTCTGAATCTCTCCTTTCCGCGCTTTCGCATACAGCCCCTTTACATCGCGCTTTTCGCATTCTTCCAATGGAGTACTTACGAAAATCTCCAGGAAATCTTCCTTGCCGATAATATTTGCCGCCATTTCACGGATATCGTTATTCGGACTGATAAACGCGGCAATCGTAATAATACCGCTATCCAAAAACAATTTGGAAACCTCGGCTATACGACGTATATTTTCCACCCGGTCAGTCTCCGAGAATCCCAGGTTATTATTTATACCGCTACGGATATTATCTCCGTCCAGAATACGGCAGAGCAGTCCCCGCTTGTGAAGTTCTCGCTCCAACGCAATAGCGATTGTACTTTTCCCCGACCCACTCAGACCGGTGAACCAAATCATCACACTATGCTGTCCAAGGAGCTCCTCTTTATCCTGCCGCGTCATCATGCGGTCGAATATGGGATATATATGATTCTTTTCTTCCATTTATAAAATTAGTTTTATTAAAAGTTCCAAATCATCGGAATCAGAATAACAGAAATCAGGAAGGTAATGATATTAAGCGGCAAACCAATACGGACAAAATCCGTAAACTTATAGTTACCGATACCTTGCACAATCAAATTAGTCTGATAGCCGATAGGCGTAGAGAAGCTGGCAGACGCAGCCATACAGATTACGACAAAGAAAGGCGTCGGGCTTACTCCCAACTGGGCGGCAATAGACAGCGCCAACGGGAATGCCAGAGCGGCCGCCGCATTGTTCGTAATCAACTCCGTAAACAAATTCGTGATGATAAACAACATGGCAAGCAATACATGCGGCCCGTAATCATCACTTAGCCCGATAATAAACTTCGCCACACAGTCAGCCACACCCGAATTCACCATCGCCTTACTGATAGCAAACGCGCAGGCAATAGTAATCAGAATATCCCACGAAATATATTTGGTATATTTACGGGCAGGAAACAGATTTGTCCACGCCATGATAATCGTAGTAATAGAAACAAAGAAAAACATATCCAGTTTGATATCCGGAAACAATTCTTTGGTGACCGGAAGTTCACCTACCGTTGCGCCTACAATCATCAAGACCAACAGCAGCAAAGCAAACCAACGCTTCTTCTTTCCGGTAGTATCCGGTTCATTACCGTTTGTCAACAACACAAATACCGAAGACTCCCCCCAGGTAGGAATAAATGTATCATCCGCCATCACCACAAGCGTATCACCTTCGTGAAGCACCACTTCATCCAAGTTCGTCACGAACCGCTGTCCGCTACGTGTCTTGATCTCCTTCACTTCCGCCCCATAATGACGCTGGAAATTAAAGTCCTTCAGTTTCTTGTTGATACCGGGAAAACGGGCGCCCAAAACAGCTTCTACCCGATGCAACCTCTCCCCTTCCTCTACATCCTCATCCGGTACTGCTGTATCCGGACGGGCATCCGGCAGCAACCGTTTGGAGAAAAGAAATATATAAATAATTCCGGCAATCGCTATAAAAATCCCCACCTTTCCCAGTTCAAACATGGAAAACCCTTCAAATCCCGCTTCCAATATCATTCCGTGCACCACGAGATTGGTAGAAGTACCGATCAACGTACAAATACCACCCAGGATAGTCACATATGAAAGAGGAATCAGGAATTTTGTAGCAGGGAGCTTCACCGATTTTGCCCAGTGCTTGATAATCGGAGCGAAAATGACTACAACAGGAGTATTATTCAGGAATGCAGAGATAAAAGCGACCGAAGGCAAGATACGCAACTGCGCTTTAAACACTGTAGTCTTACCCTGAGGTAACAATTTCTTTATCACCTGTCCCAGTGTACCCGACTGACGAATACCTTCACTGACCAGAAACAGCAAAGCAACGGTAATCATCCCCTTGTTGCTAAACCCTTCAAGCATCTCTTTAGGAGTCAGGATACCTACACACAAAAACAATACCACTACCGAAAAAAGTATCATGCCCGGCCGCATCTTATCCGCAACCAAGGCAGCTACCATTCCTAATAGGGACAATAGTACAAATACAATTTCAAATGTCATATAAACATTAATTAGTGTTCTCTTTTTGGCTCAACGATAAACCACGGATTCAATAAATCCTCCTTGTTATATCGTAGAGGTTCGTCTTTTCCGGCCTGATACACTTCCATTCCGGCGGCACGTGCTATCGCATGTCCGGCAGCCGTATCCCACTCCATCGTCGGAGCGAAACGCGGATACACATCAGCCTTTCCTTCTGCAACCAAGCAGATCTTAATAGAGCTCCCGCTTGATACCAATTCAACGCTGCCATGTTTCTTCTTTAAATCTGCGATATATTCTTCCGTTTCAGGTGAGAGGTGCGAACGGGAAGCCACCACAATAAAATGATCGCGGACATCTTCCAAAGGCATCCGTTCCGATCCCTTTATCAGCTGTTCCAATGCCACGCTGTCATCTTCCAAGCCGATAATACCGGAGCATTTATAAGCTCCCACACCTTCAAGCGCAAAATAAAGTTCCTTTCTTACCGGTACATAAATAACCCCCATCACAGGGACAGAATTCTGCACCAAAGCTATATTTACGGTAAATTCTCCGTTACGCTTGATAAACTCTTTCGTTCCGTCCAGCGGATCCACAATCCACAAAGTATCCCACTGACTACGGACTTCATACCCCATATGCTTCCCTTCTTCACTAAGAACAGGAAAAGGAGTATCATTCAAAATAGCCACAATTGTCTCATGTGCCTTTCTGTCTGCTATTGTCAGCGGAGAGTTGTCAGCCTTTCGCTCTATCTTGAAATCCGATGCCTGATCCTCATAGATAGAAAGTATTTCTTTACCAGCTTTTAATGCTGCGTCGATAGCAGCCATTACATATTTTTCTTCCATTTAATTCCTTCATTAATACCTTATTTATACCAAGGCCGTGAATTCTCCAAATTAAGAATTGACAAAAGTAAAAACTTTCTTTGCTATAAAAGTTTCCCCACTATCATTTATAACTTCTTTTAGTAGAAAGATAAAAATATCTAAACGGAATAACACTTTCCTCTTTCAATAAAAAAGCAGTAACTTCCCAGTTACCGCCTTCTTATTTGGAAAAAACGCTTGTCCTTTCCAATATATATTACCAAAAAGAAATCAATATACACGATACAGCAACCAAGCTCCCTGGAAATCGGAACGATTCGGGTACTTAGCCTTGAATGCGTCACGGGCTTCAGCAGCAGCCATCTTATCAGCAAATGAGCTGACAATCACGCGATACATTGCCTTGTCTGCATTAAATGCGATAGTAGAATGATAACCTTGTGCATCCAACCAGTCTTTCAGACCTTCGGCATTTGCCTTTACACCAAAGCTACCAGCCACGATGCTGTAATCTTTCAATCCTTCATTGCCGGAAACCACAGTAACCTTTTCCTGGCGAACGCCGGATGTATCTGCCACTTTAGGCGTTGTCACAGGAGCTGCAACTACCGGAGTCACTTCTACCGGAGCTTCCACTTGCGGTTCTGCCAATTCCTGCTGTTTTGCTTTCTCATAAGCTTTCTTATAGGCACTTTCGCTGGATTTACAAGATGTAAATGCCAGAACCAAGCATACTCCCATTCCTAATACGACTAATTTTTTCATAATCCTATACTCTGTTTTAATTAATAATTCAACGTTCCCGTCTATCTATATTTAGTTTCGGGCAACAAAATAATAGAAATTTTATCATCCGGCAAAGAAATCCGTCAAAAAAACGTCTATTCCTGCTTTTTCTTATACGAAATAGTGCCTGTTGCCTGATTTGTCGGCATCAAAAGCACTTCCGCAATCTGAATATGTTCCGGAGCCGATGCTGCAAAATAAACTGTTTCGGCAATATCATCTCCCGTCAACGGACGGATTCCCTTATAGAAATTATCAGCAGCTTCTTTATCACCCCGATAACGTACTACCGAGAAGTTAGTCTCTACCATGCCCGGCTTGATATTCGTAACCCGCAACGGAGTATCGACCAAATCAATCCGCAAGCCATCCGAAAGAGCCTTCACGGCAGCCTTGGTAGCGCAGTACACGCTTCCGCCCGGATAAGCCGCATCACCGGCAATAGAACCGATATTGATAACATGTCCCCGTCCACGTTCTATCATGCCCGGAACCACAAGACGCGTCATTGCCAATAATCCCTTTATATTCGTATCGATCATGATATCCCATTCGTCCAGGCTGCCTTCAAATTCCTTATCCACTCCAATCACCAGTCCGGCATTGTTTATCAGCAAATCAATTTCAGCCCATTCCGGCGGCAACTCTTCCAATGCAGCCTCAATCTGTCCACGGTCACGCACATCACAAAGAAATGACCACGTCACCACCTTGGGATATTCCACCTTCAACTCATATATCAACTCCTCCAATTTCGAAGCATTACGTGCGTTCAAAATCAAATCCCATCCTTCTTTCGCAAATTTACGGGCACAAGCTTTACCAATTCCGCTAGTTGCGCCAGTTATTAAAACAATTTTATTATCCATTATGTTTTGGTTTATAATATTCGGTAGCAAAAGTACGCCTTAAGTCATATTGGTTAGTCTCGAAAGCCCGTTAAATAAGATTAAACCATAAAAGAAAAAAGAATTATAAAACTAAGCACTTTTTCTTCGTTTTCATGAACAACCTTTCGATAAAAATGTTATATTTGTTGTATCGTAATCATTTTAAATATTACAAATTATGAAAGGATTGAATGTATTAGCAGCTTTTTTGGGTGGTGCAGCCGTAGGCGCAGCCCTTGGTATTTTATTTGCTCCTGAAAAGGGAGAAGATACCCGTAACAAGATCGCCGAGATTCTACGTAAGAAAGGAATCAAGCTCAACCGCAGTGAAATGGAAAATCTCGTGGACGAGATTGCTGCCGAGATGAAAGGAGAAATAGCAGAGTAAGTGAGTAACAAAAGACTAAAAACAGAGCAACTATGTTTGGGAATGATAAAAGTATTGAGAATTTTCAACAGTTATTTTTCGAGTTCAAGAAGTATTTGGAACTTCAAAAAGAATATGCCAAATTAGAATTAACAGAAAAGTTAACCATACTTTTCTCAACGTTAATCATGGTTTTAATACTAATTATTCTTGGCATGGTAGCCCTGTTTTATCTATTTTTCACACTGGCTTATATTTTGGAACCATTCGTAGGAGGACTCATGGCAAGCTTTGCCATTATTGCAGGTATCAATGTTGTCCTCATTGCCATCATTGTCATTTTCCGGAAGCGGCTTATCATCTCACCCTTAGTCAACTTCCTCGCTAATTTATTTCTAACCGATTCAAATAAATAAGTTATGAGTCCGCAAACTGTACATAAATATACTTTAGAAGAAATTGCCGAACGTAAAAAGCAATTACAAAGTGAGATTCAGGTCCAGAAAAAGGCTATAATTACTACCACCCGCGAAATATTCGCCCCTGTTGCTCCGACAGCCAATAAGGCGGACGCCATCATGCGCTCGTTCAATACGGGTATGGCTGTCTTTGATGGAGTAATGATGGGAGTTAAGATTATGCGGAAGGTGCGGAAGTATTTCAGGAGTTTGAAATGAGATTATACTGACTCATTTTTCATACTTATTCATGGGGTATTAAACAACCGGAGAGGTACAGCGGGTACAGCAGGTACACCCTCTTCATTTTCCACACACACGTGCGCGCAATAATAAGGTATGGAACAACAAAAAAGCTAATCAGAATTTCTAGTATTCATCATAATTCATACTACCCGCAACTATACATTGCGTAATTCGAAATTATTCGGAACACGAACAGATATAAGTATCAAATCAAACCCATATATAAGTTTTTTCGCGTGTACATTATTATATACGCGGGCGCGTATATACACACATGCGTGTGTGTGTTAGGAGCCCCGGAAAAAGTGTACCTACTGTACCTGTTAATAACATAGTGCTTTGCGAGTTCTAAAGCTATGCTTTAGCAATCGTAAAGCATAGCTTTAGCAGGCACAAAGCGATGCTTTGCTTTTTCGTTTCCCTAAGACTCTATAATGCATCATTAATCATCTTCATTACATACAATAAAAAGTCATCCGGCTTTGTCCGTCACTATAACGGGACAAAGTCGGATGACCTTAACTATATGCAAAATAAGATTACACGTATGTTTCCAGCAACTTCACATTTCCCCCTTCAGGAGTAATAGTGACATCCTGAGTGGTAGCAGGAAGCAGGATAGACTCACCAGCATTAACTGTCAACTCGTTACCTTCATTGTCTCTCATTTTGCATGCACCTTCCATGCAGATAAAAATCACGAATGAGTCGAGTTCCGAGTAGTCACAACTAATTTCTTCGGTCATGTCATACAGAGAAGTCGTGAAGTAAGGGCAGGCAACCAATTCTACCGGTTCGTCCTTCACTGCATCGTACTTAGTACGGTAGTCATCCAATACTTCGTAGTTGATGGCTTCGCGAGCTAAATCGGTGTGAAGCTCACGGGTTTTACCGTTCGCATCCTTGCGGTTGAAATCGTAGATGCGGTACGTTATGTCGGAGGTCTGTTGGATCTCAGCAATAAACGAACCGGCTCCAATGCTGTGCACACGCCCGGCAGGCAGGAAGAATACATCTCCCGGATGGACTTCGTACTCTTGCAATACGTCGGTGATCGTATTGTTCAACACGCGTTCTTTATATTCTTTCGGAGTAATCTGTTCAGAAAATCCCGAACGCAATTTAGCTCCTTTGTCGGCATCTACCACATACCACATTTCGGTTTTTCCCATCGAGTTATGGCGTTTCTTCGCCAAGTCATCCGCCGGGTGCACCTGGATTGACAAATCCTGTCGGGCATCGATAAACTTAATGAGCAACGGAAATTTATTACCGAAGCGCGCATAGTTAGCTTCGCCCACCAATTCCTCGCGATACCTTCTTACCATATCGGCTAAGGTTAAACCTTTATCCGGGCCATTAGCCACTACGGATTCATTGTCTTCAACGCCGGAAATCTCCCAGCTCTCTCCTACTCCTTTCAAGTCTGAGTTCAAATGCTTGAACGGAATAATTTTGTCGCCCCCCCAAAGCGTCTGCTTCAGAATAGGTTCGAATTTTAATGGATACATTTTTGTTTTTCTTGTTATAAACTTAGATTAAATTCGCTCGGATTGTTACAATCCGGGAACAAACATACAAAAAATAGTTTAGTTTTTAAGAAAAGGAAGATGAAAATCTTTTTGAAAAAAATCGTACCGCAAAAAATAAGGAACATAAAGTAAGAAAGCTAAACTTTCCTAAACCACCTCTTATATTTAGTCGGAATAATTTGTGAGTAAGAAAGAATTTCCTTTTATTTGCAGGAAATTTTAATAATACCAGACATGAATAACACATTCCCAACAGAAGGGAATCTTTCAGGGCTCAGCCGTGAAGATTTTCAAAAGGAGATAAACGATAAGAAAACAGATTTATTTATCCTCAAAAACACAAAGGGAATGGAAGTAGCTGTAACCAATTACGGATGCGCCATTCTTTCTATTATGGTACCGGACAAAAACGGTAAGTATGCTAATGTGATTCTCGGACACGACAGTATCGACCATGTAGTCAACAGCCCGGAACCTTTCCTGAGTACGACTATCGGACGCTATGGCAACCGTATCGCCAAGGGTAAATTCACCCTATTCGGCGAAGAGCACGAACTCACTATCAACAACGGGCCTAACTCCCTGCATGGCGGCCCCACTGGTTTCCATGCCCGCGTTTGGGATGCTATCCAGATTGACGAGAGTACGGTACAATTCAACTATGTTTCTGAAGACGGAGAGGAAGGTTTCCCCGGTAATCTCGAAGTAGAAATGACCTATCGGTTGGAAAACGAAGTAAATGCACTGACTATCGAATATCGTGCTACAACCGACAAAGCCACAGTGGTAAATCTGACTAACCACGGTTTCTTCAATCTCGCCGGCATCGCCACCCCTACTCCTACTGTCAACAATCACATTGTTACTATCAACGCTGATTTCTATACGCCAATCGACGAAGTTTCCATCCCAACGGGAGAAATTGCCAAAGTAGAAGGCACTCCGATGGATTTCCGTACTCCGCATACCGTAGGCGAACGTATCGACGACAAATTCCAGCAACTGGTATTTGGCGCAGGATATGACCACTGTTATGTACTGAACAAGATTGAAAGCGGCTCACTCGACCTGGCTGCCACTTGCAAAGACCCGGAAAGCGGACGTATCATGGAAGTGTACACAACCGAAGCGGGCGTACAACTTTATACCGGCAACTGGCTCAACGGATTCGAAGGTGCACACGGTGCCACATTCCCTGCAAGAAGCGCCATCTGCTTCGAAGCACAGTGTTTCCCGGATACTCCGAACAAACCTCATTTCCCATCGGCTACTTTGCTGCCGGGTGATGAATATCAGCAAATCACTGTCTACAAATTTACGGTAGAAGAAGAATAATCAAAAAACAACTAACCTAATTTTATAAACTAACATTTTTTTTGAACCATGAATCAAGGAAAAAAGAACGGTAATCTCATCGCGATTATTACAATGTTCTTCTTATTTGCGATGATCTCTTTCGTGACAAACCTGGCCGCGCCTTTCGGTACCATTTGGAAAAATGAATACGCAGGCTCGAGCACATTAGGTATGATGGGAAATATGATGAACTTCCTGGCTTATCTGTTTATGGGTATTCCCGCCGGTAACATGCTTGTCAAAATCGGTTATAAGAAGACAGCTCTTATTGCAATGGCAGTAGGTGTTGTCGGACTGTTTATCCAGTATCTTTCCAGTGTGATAGGCGCAGGCACCGACGTTTTCGCTTTCGGTGAATATGCCATCAAGCTGAACTTCATCATCTATCTGCTCGGTGCATTCGTCTGCGGTTTCTGCGTATGTATGCTGAACACTGTTGTAAACCCGATGCTTAACCTTCTCGGTGGCGGTGGTAACAAGGGTAACCAATTGATCCAGACGGGTGGTGCGCTTAACTCTTTGTCCGGAACGCTGACTCCGCTCTTCGTAGGTGCTTTAATCGGTACAGTAACTGACAAGACAGCCATGTCCGACGTAGCTCCTCTCCTTTTCGTTGCAATGGGAGTATTCGTAGCTGCATTCATCATTATTTCATTTGTCGCAATTCCCGAACCTCATCTTCAGAAAGCCGGAGCTGCTAAAGAGAAATTCTCTCATAGCCCCTGGAGCTTCCGCCACACGGTATTGGGTGTAATCGGTATCTTTATTTATGTAGGTATCGAAATCGGTATTCCGGGTACATTGAACTTCTACCTTGCCGACCCAAGCGACAAAGGTGCCGGTATATTGATGAACGGAGCAGCTATCGGTGGTGCAATTGCTGCTATCTACTGGCTGTTAATGCTTGTCGGACGTACTGCAAGTAGCGCTATCAGCGGTAAAGTTTCAAGCCGCACGCAGTTGATTGTCGTATCGGTTACTGCTATCATCTTTGTTTTGATCGCTATTTTCACTCCGAAAGACGTAACAGTGTCTATGCCGGGTTATTCGGTAGGCGAAGGTTTCATGATGGCTCAGGTTCCTGTCAGCGCATTGTTCCTCGTTCTTTGCGGTCTCTGTACTTCTGTAATGTGGGGTGGTATCTTCAACCTTGCTGTAGAAGGCTTGGGAAAATATACTGCACAGGCTTCCGGTATCTTCATGATGATGGTTGTCGGTGGCGGTGTATTGCCATTGATCCAACAAGGTATCTCAGATGCTGTCGGTTACATGGCTAGCTACTGGCTGATTATCGTTGCCCTCGCTTATCTGCTGTTCTACGGCCTGGTAGGTTGCAAAAATGTCAATAAGGATATTCCTGTGGAATAATCATATATAATTTATTCACCTTTAAACTATTAATATCATGGATACAGAATACGTAAGAAGTCGATTCATTAAGCATTTTGATGGAACTACCGGATTCTTATATGCTTCACCAGGCCGTATCAACTTGATCGGCGAACATACAGATTACAACGGTGGATTCGTTTTCCCCGGAGCAGTAGACAAAGGTATGATTGCTGAAATCAAACCGAACGGTACTGACAAGGTAAGAGCTTACTCTATCGACTTGAAGGATTATGTGGAATTTGGTTTGAACGAAGAAGATGCTCCACGCGCCAGCTGGGCAAGATATATTTTCGGTGTTTGCCGTGAGATGATCAAACGTGGTGTTGACGTAAAGGGATTCAATACTGCTTTCGCGGGTGATGTGCCTCTGGGTGCAGGTATGTCTTCTTCTGCAGCCTTGGAAAGTACGTACGCTTTCGCATTGAACGAACTGTTCGGTGAAAACAAAATAGATAAATTTGAATTGGCGAAAGTTGGTCAGGCAACAGAACATAATTACTGTGGCGTGAACTGCGGTATCATGGACCAGTTTGCTTCCGTATTTGGTAAAGCAGGCAGCTTGATTCGTTTGGATTGCCGTTCACTGGAATATCAGTATTTCCCGTTCCATCCGGAAGGTTATCGTCTGGTTTTGATGGATTCAGTGGTGAAACACGAATTGGCTTCTTCTGCTTACAACAAGCGTCGTCAAAGCTGTGAGGCTGCTGTTGCCGCTATCCAGAAGAAACATCCGCACGTAGAATTCCTCCGCGACTGTACTATGGAAATGCTGAAAGAGGCAAAAGCTGACATTAGTGACGAAGATTATATGCGTGCAGAATACGTAATCGAAGAAATCCAACGCGTACTCGATGTTTGCGACGCTTTGGAAAAAGATGATTACGAGACTGTAGGCCAGAAGATGTATGAAACTCACCACGGTATGAGCAAGCTGTACGAAGTAAGCTGCGAAGAACTCGACTTTCTGAATGATTGCGCTAAAGAATACGGTGTGACCGGTTCACGCGTTATGGGTGGTGGCTTCGGTGGTTGTACTATCAACCTTGTTAAAAACGAATTGTATGACAACTTCGTTGAAAAGACAAAAGAAGCTTTCAAAGCTAAATTCGGCAGAAGCCCGAAAGTATATGATGTAGTAATCGGCGACGGTTCTCGTAGATTGGAATAAGAGATTATTCAATATTAAATAACTAAGAAGGGCGGCTTCCCATCACGGTAGCCGCCCTTCTTCTCTATTAACAAAGCCAATTATCTAATATATCATTTCTTCGTAAATTTATAAACCGCAAATGTATTCGGTTCTAATTCGGTTATAAACACATGTCCTTCAATAGATATTGGAGTTTCCTGCGGAGTGATGGCAAAAGGTTGTTCAAGCGTATTATCTTTGTCCAAATCAAGTGAGCGAAGCTTGATACAACGGCCATTCGATAATACGTCTTGTTTCTTCAATCCTGCGAAGTTCAACGAAATAGATTGGGCAGTATTCGAAGTGTTGGCAACCTTTACAATCAGTTCATTCTTATCCTTATCATATACGGCACTGGCAAAGAGTCCGTTCTGTCCTTCGGCACCTGTCACGTTTTGCTTGTCCATTGTAAGCGGAAGTACATTCGTCCCTTTGTTCTGTGCATACAGTTGCTGCACATAGTAACTTACGGTACGTACGGAATTCAGGTTATCAAACCAAATCATGTCCGGACGCCACTGCCAGCCTTCTACATGGGCGAAAAGCGGAGCATAAGTAGCCATATGGACAATGTCAGCGTTACGTTCCAGTCCGGTCATGAAAGCAGCTTCGAGCAAGGCGGCATTGAAATGGTTCCATTTCTTTCCTTTTCCGTGGCAGGCATATTCACCGGCAAAGACTTTCGGACCTTTACGGTCGTAGTTGTCATAACGTGCGCCTTGGGCTAAGAACCAGCTTTCGGGACGATAGAAGTGTTCGTCCACCAGGTCGGCTTTCAGACGTTTCATTTCGGGCCACAGGTAATCGAATTCCTTACCTTCGGAATTAGGGCCGGAACTGCCTACAATTTTTATCTCGGGATACACCTTGCGGATGGCTTTAATAAACGGTTCGAGACGTTCGGGATATTCTTTTCCCCACTGCTCGTTACCGATACCAATAAATTTCAGATTGAATGGATCCGGGTGTCCCATATCGGCACGCACTTTTCCCCAAGTCGTATTTACATCACCATTGGCAAACTCTATCAAATCAAGAGCGTCTTGTATATAAGGATTTAAGTCGCAAACAGCCACATGCGCCTTCGGATCATTATTCTGGTACTGACAAACAAGTCCACAATTCAAAATAGGAAGAGGTTCCGCTCCTATTTCTTCGGATAACAAGAAATATTCATAGAATCCCAGTCCATAACTTTGATAATAATCCGGATAAAAACGATGCGTAAACGTATATTGCCAGCGATTTAAATTCAAAGGACGATTCTCTACAGCTCCTACCGTTTTCTTCCAGTCATAACGATCACCCTGTTCCGTACCTTCCACAATACAGCCACCGGGAAAACGGAAGACTCCCGGATGAATATCCGCCAAAGCCTGTGCAAGGTCTTTGCGAAGTCCGTTTTCATGTCCTTTCCAAGTATCTACCGGGAAAAGAGAAATGTGTTCCAGATCTACGGTTCCTTTGGAAGTAAGGAAAATGCGAAGCGTAGATTTGGGATTGGTCACTTCCGGTTTCAGTATAACCTGATATTTTTTCCATTCTTTGGAGTCAATGGTAAGATTCTGTGTGGCAAAAGCCTGGCGTTCGCCCATTGATTTGGTATCTACGAGTTCAATCCGCAATGTTTCTTTCGTACTTCCCTGTGGCAGACGTGCCCAAACGGAGAAACGGTATTCCTCCCCCTTCTTGACGCCGATACCGAAAAAACCTTCGTTATCAAGTCCGGTATGCTTATGTGCGTGTCCCGGGGCGGAAAGACGTACATAATGAGGATTGCGTTCGAAAGGGCCGTCGTCCATCAATGACACTTTTCCGTAGGTATTCCAACCCATCAAGTGTTGGGGAAACTCGAATGAACGGTTCTTGATCAGTTCGGCATAGAGCCCACCGTCCGCAGCATAGTTGATATCCTCAAAAAAGAGTCCGTACATGGTAGGTTGAATTTCTACTCCCAACTTCTTGGTTTGTATCACCATTTCATTGGTTTGCGCATGAAGTGCCATTCCGGCGGATAAGGCTAATGCAGCCAAGATTTCTGTGTATCTTCTCATGGTTTTAATTAAAAATTTATATATAGTTTCCGTTTCATTCTCCCAATCGTGTCCTGCAAAGATAATCAGATTCTTAATTTCCTCTTTGCCCAATCTTACCATTAATAGGCATTTTTCGGTCAAAAAGGACCAATTTCCATTCATTTGCACAATTTTCCATTCATCGTCCATTATTATAGTACGAACCAAGGCATAAAGACACCTATTTCATCCTTACTATTTATCCATACGAACGACGAATCAACACTTTATATATAATAAGGTATAATTAAAAAAGTACCTTTTATGCTGCATAACATACAAGAGTGTATTTGATACACCAAACTAAAGTGTTACTTTTACACCCAAATTAAGATAAGCATCTCATTTACATTAAAAATAAAACCATGAAAAAACATTTTCTACTTGCAGGAATTGCCGCGCTGATGCTAGCTGCGTGCAATAACAAGCCGGCTTCCGAGCTGACTTTATCCGGTCTTGACCCGGCAAATTTTCAAACAGAAGTGAACAATGCCCGAACGAATCTTTATACATTAAAGAATAAGGCAGGCATGGAAGTATGCATCACTAACTTCGGAGGACGTATCGTGTCTATCATGGTGCCGGACAAAAACGGAAAGATGCAGGATGTAGTTTTAGGTTTTGACAGCATTGCTGATTATATCAATGTGCCGAGTGACTTTGGTGCTTCTATCGGACGTTATGCGAACCGTATCGATCAGGGACGCTTTGTTCTGGATGGCGACACAATCCAATTGCCGCAGAACAACTTCGGTCACTGTCTGCACGGCGGTCCGAAAGGCTGGCAATATCAGGTTTACGAAGCAAATCCCGTTGACCCGATGACACTGGAACTGACCCGTATCTCACCCGACGGTGACGAAAACTTTCCGGGCAACGTGACTGCAAAAGTGACTTACCAACTGACTGAAGACAACGCTATCGACATCAAATATAGCGCTACTACTGATAAAAAGACGATTATCAACATGACCAACCATTCTTATTTCAATCTGGCCGGTAATCCGTCGAAAGCTTCAACCGATCATATTATGTATGTAAACGCAGACTACTATACTCCGGTGGACAGCACCTTTATGACAACAGGCGAAATAGCTCCGGTAAAAGACACGCCGATGGACTTCACTACTCCAAAAGCAGTAGGACAGGAAATCAACAACTACGATTTCGTCCAGTTGAAGAACGGAAACGGATACGACCATAACTGGGTACTGAATACAAAGGGGGACATTTCGCAGGTAGCTGCCAGACTGACTTCTCCTGAAAGTGGCATTACCCTCGAAGTATATACCAACGAACCGGGTATCCAGGTTTACACAGGCAACTTCCTCGATGGAACCGTAACCGGCAAGAAAGGAATCGTTTACAACCAACGTGCTTCCGTTTGCCTGGAAACACAACACTATCCTGACAGCCCGAACAAGGCAGACTGGCCTTCAGTGGTTCTGGAACCGGGACAAACATACAACAGCGAATGTATTTTCAAATTCTCAGTAGAGAAATAATATTAACTTATAAATCATATTTATTGTGGAAGCATTAGATTGGGTAGTAATCGGAGTCTTTTTTCTGGCTCTGATCGGTATTATTGTTTGGGTAGTCAGACAAAAACAAAATGACTCGGCAGATTATTTCTTAGGCGGACGTGACGCAACATGGCTTGCGATCGGTGCCTCTATCTTCGCGTCGAACATCGGTTCGGAACACTTGATCGGACTCGCAGGAGCCGGAGCTTCCAGTGGTATGGCTATGGCACACTGGGAAATTCAGGGATGGATGATTTTGATTCTCGGATGGGTGTTCGTGCCGTTCTACACACGAAGCATGGTATATACAATGCCCGAATTCCTTGAACGCCGTTATAATCCTCAATCACGCACGATACTGTCAGTTATCTCTCTGGTAAGTTATGTATTGACTAAAGTAGCTGTGACCGTATATGCTGGCGGCTTGGTATTCCAACAGGTATTCGGCATCAAAGAGCTTTGGGGAATAGACTTCTTCTGGATTGCGGCAATCGGTCTGGTTCTCCTGACTGCACTTTATACAATTTTCGGTGGTATGAAATCTGTATTGTACACTTCCGTACTTCAGACCCCCATCCTTCTGTTGGGTTCATTGATTATCCTTGTGCTTGGTTTCAAAGAACTGGGCGGATGGGATGAAATGATGAAAGTGTGTGGTGCTGTAACTGTGAATGATTACGGGGACACAATGACGAACCTGATTCGTAGCAATGATGATGCGAACTTCCCCTGGCTGGGTGCCTTGATCGGTTCTGCCATCATCGGTTTCTGGTACTGGTGTACTGACCAGTTTATCGTACAACGTGTACTTTCCGGAAAAAACGAGAAGGAAGCCCGCCGTGGTACTATCTTCGGTGCTTACCTAAAACTGTTGCCTGTGTTCCTGTTCCTGATTCCGGGCATGATTGCATTTGCCTTGCATCAGAAGTATATCGGTGCCGGTGGTGAAGGTTTCCTTCCGATGTTGGCTAACGGTAATGCCAATGCCGATGCCGCTTTCCCTACATTAGTGGCTAAATTGCTTCCTGCCGGTGTGAAAGGTTTGGTAGTATGTGGTATCCTTGCTGCATTGATGAGTTCTTTGGCTTCTTTGTTCAACTCATCTGCCATGTTGTTCACTATCGACTTCTACAAACGTTTCAAACCGGAGACTCCGGAAAAGAAACTGGTAGGTATCGGTCAGATTGCAACAGTGGTAATCGTTATTTTAGGTATTCTCTGGATTCCTATCATGCGTAGTGTAGGTGACGTGCTTTATACCTATTTGCAAGATGTTCAGTCTGTATTGGCTCCGGGTATTGCCGCTGCTTTCTTACTGGGTATCTGCTGGAAACGTACTTCCGCCCAAGGTGGTATGTGGGGATTGATTTCCGGTATGGTTATCGGTTTGACCCGTCTGGGTGCTAAAGTATATTACAGCAATGCAGGTGAAATGGCAGATTCTACATTCAAATATCTGTTCTATGATATGAACTGGCTGTTCTTCTGCGGATGGATGTTCCTGTTCTGTATCATCGTAGTAATCGTAGTCAGCTTGGCAACAGAAGCTCCGACAGCCGAAAAAATCCAGGGACTGGTGTTCGGTACGGCTAGCAAAGAACAAAAAGCAGCTACACGTGCAAGCTGGAATCACTGGGATATTATCCATACAGTTATTATTCTGGCTATCACAGGTGCATTCTATTGGTATTTCTGGTAACTAAATAAAAACTCATATTAACAAAACAATGAATAACTATTATAGCTCGAACCCTACCTTTTATCTTGGTATCGACTGTATCATCTTCGGTTTTAGCGAGGGCGAATTGAACCTGTTATTACTGAAAAGAAACTTCGAACCGGCAATGGGCGAATGGTCACTGATGGGCGGATTCGTGCAAAACGATGAAAGCGTGGACGATGCTGCCAAGCGCGTATTAGCAGAGCTTACCGGACTGGAGAATGTATATATGGAACAAGTGGGCACCTTCGGGGCGGTCGACCGCGACCCGGGGGAACGGGTAATCTCCGTTGCATACTATGCGCTCATCAATATCAATGAATACGACCGGAAACTGGTAAAGAAACATAATGCTTACTGGGTAAATATCAATGAACTCCCCCAACTGATTTTCGACCATCCCGAGATGGTGACAAAGGCACGGGAGTTGATGAAACAGAAAGCATCTTCCGAACCCATCGGTTTCAACTTATTGCCGAAGCTCTTCACTTTGTCCCAGTTACAAAGCTTATATGAAGCCATTTACGGTGAGGAGATGGACAAGCGGAATTTCCGCAAGCGCGTCGCCGGAATGGACTATATAGAAAAGACGGACAAAATAGATAAACTGGGTTCCAAGCGCGGTGCAGCCTTGTACAAGTTTAACAGCAAAGTTTATCGCAAAGACCCGAAATTTAAATTATAATCAGCATGTTGGAAGAACTGAAAGAAAAAGTATTTCATGCCAATCTCGAATTGGTAAAGCATGGATTAGTCATCTTTACCTGGGGAAATGTTTCTGCCATCGACCGTGAAAGCGGACTGGTAGTAATCAAGCCCAGTGGTGTAAGCTATGATGATATGAAAGCGGAAGATATGGTAGTAGTGGATCTGGATGGCAAAGTCGTTGAAGGACGGCTGAAGCCATCCTCAGATACTCCTACTCACGTAGTACTCTACAAAGCATTCCCGGAAATCGGTGGAGTGGTACACACTCATTCTACCTATGCGACAGCCTGGGCACAAGCCGGATGTGATATTCCGAATATCGGAACCACTCATGCGGATTACTTCCATGACGCCATCCCCTGCACGGCAGACATGACGGAAGCGGAAGTGAAAGGCGCCTACGAACTGGAAACCGGAAACGTGATCGTGAAACGTTTTGAAGGATTGAATCCTGTACATACGCCGGGGGTACTGGTGAAGAATCACGGTCCTTTCTCGTGGGGAAAGGATGCGCATGATGCAGTACACAATGCTATAGTAATGGAACAGGTGGCAAAGATGGCAAGCATCGCTTATGCCGTTAATCCGAATTTAACAATGAACCCGCTGCTGATAGAGAAACATTTCAGCCGCAAGCATGGTCCGAATGCTTACTACGGACAATAACAAGAAATTCAATTTATACGATTAATAATAGTAAAACAAGTAAAGATATGAATAACGTATTTGACCAATATGAGGTATGGTTCGTAACAGGAGCACAGCTTTTGTACGGAGGTGACGCAGTAATCGCAGTAGACGCACACTCTAATGAAATGGTTAACGGACTGAATGAATCCGGTAAACTTCCTGTTAAAGTAGTATATAAAGGAACGGCCAATTCTTCCAAAGAAGTGGAAGCTGTTTTCAAAGCAGCCAATAATGATGAAAAATGTATCGGTGTTATCACCTGGATGCATACTTTCTCTCCTGCTAAAATGTGGATTCATGGTTTGCAGCAGTTGAAGAAACCGTTGCTGCACCTGCACACCCAGTTCAACAAGGAAATTCCTTGGGATACAATGGATATGGACTTCATGAACCTGAACCAGTCGGCTCATGGCGACCGTGAGTTCGGACACATCTGTACCCGTATGCGTATCCGTCGCAAAGTGGTGGTAGGCTACTGGAAAGAAGAAGATACACTGCATAAGATTGCCGTTTGGATGCGTGTATGCGCAGGTTGGGCAGACTCACAGGATATGCTTATCATCCGTTTCGGCGACCAGATGAATAATGTAGCTGTAACCGACGGTGACAAAGTAGAAGCTGAACAGCGCATGGGTTACCACGTAGACTACTGTCCGGTAAGCGAACTGATGGAATACCACAAAGATATTAAAAACGCTGACGTAGATGCATTGGTAGCTACTTATTTCAAGGAATACGACCACGATGCTTCTTTGGAAGACAAGTCGACAGAAGCTTACCAAAAAGTATGGAATGCCGCGAAAGCCGAACTTGCCATGCGTGCTATCCTGAAAGCGAAAGGCGCCAAAGGTTTCACAACCAACTTCGACGATTTGGGTGACATAGAATACAATGGTTTCGACCAGATTCCGGGATTGGCTTCCCAACGCCTGATGGCAGAAGGTTACGGATTCGGTGCTGAAGGCGACTGGAAATCGGCTGCTCTTTACCGCACTGTATGGGTAATGAACCAGGGACTTCCCAAAGGCTGCTCCTTCCTGGAAGACTATACATTGAACTTCGATGGTGCAAGAAGCTCTATCCTTCAATCACATATGTTGGAAATCTGTCCGCTTATCGCAGCCAATAAACCTCGCCTGGAAGTACACTTCCTCGGTATAGGTATTCGCAAGAGCCAGACAGCACGTCTTGTATTCACTTCAAAGACAGGAACAGGCTGTACTGCTACCGTAGTAGATATGGGTAACCGTTTCCGTCTGATTGTGAACGATGTAGAATGTATCGAACCGAAGCCGCTTCCTAAATTGCCGGTTGCTTCCGCCCTTTGGATTCCGATGCCTAACCTCGAAGTAGGTGCAGGTGCGTGGATTTTGGCAGGTGGTACTCATCACTCTTGCTTCTCTTACGACCTGACAGCCGAATACTGGGAAGATTACGCTGAAATCGCCGGTATCGAAATGGTACATATCAACAAGGATACGACTATCAGCTGCTTCAAGAAAGAACTCCGTATGAACGAAGTTTATTATATGCTGAATAAAGCACTTTGCTAAACCTTAAAATATTAATTTCAACATGAAATTAGATGCAAAATCAACCATCGAGGCAGGTAAAGCCATTCTTGGTATCGAACTCGGTTCGACACGAATAAAAGCTGTCTTGATTAACCAGGAAAACAAGCCCATTGCTCAAGGAAGCCACACTTGGGAAAACCAGTTAGTCGACGGGCTTTGGACGTATAGCATTGAAGCCATATGGAACGGAATGCAAGATTGCTATGCCGACCTTCGCTCTAACGTAAAGAACTCATATGGCATAGAAATCGAAAACCTGGCAGCCATCGGTGTCAGCGCCATGATGCATGGCTATATGCCATTCAACAAAAAAGAAGAAATCCTCGTACCCTTCCGCACGTGGAGAAACACCAATACAGGTCAGGCAGCAGCAACCTTATCAGAATTGTTTGTCTACAACATCCCTCTAAGATGGAGCATTTCCCACTTGTATCAGGCTATTCTGAACAACGAAGCTCACGTCAAGGACATTGATTTCCTGACAACTCTTGCAGGTTATGTGCATTGGCAGATAACAGGTGAAAAGGTATTAGGCATAGGCGACGCATCGGGTATGCTTCCCATAGATTCAACTACCAACAACTATTCTGCAGAAATGGTGGCGAAATTCGACAATCTGATTGCGCCGAAGGAATATAACTGGAAATTGCTGGATATTCTGCCCAAAGTATTACCGGCAGGTGAAAATGCGGGTGTCCTCACACCGGAAGGAAGCAAAAAGCTCGACGTATCAGGTCATTTGAAGGCAGGAATACCGGTTTGTCCGCCGGAAGGAGATGCCGGTACCGGCATGGTTGCAACCAATGCGGTGAAACAGCGTACCGGAAACGTATCGGCAGGTACTTCCTCATTCTCCATGATTGTATTGGAAAAAGAGTTGTCCCGACCATACGAGATGATTGACATGGTCACCACTCCTGACGGAAGTCCCGTAGCCATGGTACATTGTAACAACTGCACTTCCGACCTCAATGCATGGGTCAACCTGTTCAAGGAATATCAGGAACTTCTGGGCATCCCCGTAAATATGGATGAAATATATGGCAAGCTCTATAATATTGCGCTCACAGGTGACGCTGATTGCGGAGGTCTTCTCTCGTACAACTATATTTCAGGCGAACCTGTAACAGGACTTGCTGAAGGAAGACCGTTGTTTGTACGTTCGGCAAATGACAAGTTCAACCTGGCAAACTTCATGCGGACTCACTTATACGCTTCAGTAGGAGTTCTCAAGATTGGCAACGACATCCTGTTCAACGAAGAAAAAGTCAAAGTCGACAGAATTACAGGTCACGGAGGATTATTCAGAACAAAGGGAGTAGGTCAGAGAGTACTTGCAGCAGCTATCAATTCGCCCATTTCTGTGATGGAAACAGCCGGTGAAGGTGGTGCATGGGGTATTGCCCTGCTAGGTTCTTATCTCGTGAACAATGAAAAGAAACAATCCCTTGCCGACTTTCTGGATGAAAGTGTATTTGTCGGTGACGCCGGTGTCGAGGTATCCCCCACACCCGAAGATGTAGCCGGTTTCAATACATACATCGAAAACTACAAGGCAGGATTGCCCATTGAAGAAGCAGCAGTCAAATTTAAATAAGCTTCATCACAGGCAGCTTTCTCTGCTCTTTTCTCAATAACCATATTTAAGTATTCACATAAACTATCCTCATCCCCTCTCCTTTTGGAGAGGGATAAGGGGAGACTATTATTATGAAAACCACCTCGTTCATACTTGCACTCATCCTATCCGCTTCACTGGCTAAAGCACAAAACGCTCCACAAGTGTCTTACTTCCCGTTACAGGATGTAAAGTTATTGGATAGTCCCTTTTTACAAGCCCAACAGACTGATTTACATTACATACTAGCTCTCGACCCCGACCGTCTGCTCGCTCCTTTTCTTCGTGAAGCGGGACTGACACCGAAAGCTCCAAGCTACACCAACTGGGAGAATACCGGATTGGACGGACATATCGGCGGACATTATTTATCCGCACTCTCCATGATGTATGCTGCTACGGGAGACACCGCAGTTTACAATCGCCTCAACTATATGCTAGGTGAACTTCACCGTGCACAGCAAGCAGTAGGCACAGGATTTATCGGAGGAACTCCGGGAAGTCTCCAACTTTGGAAAGAAATAAAAGCAGGAAATATCCGTGCCGGTGGTTTCGACCTTAACGGCAAATGGGTACCTCTCTACAATATACACAAGACCTATGCCGGATTGCGGGACGCATATATCTACGCCAACAGTGATTTGGCACGCCAAATGCTTATTTCCCTGACAGACTGGATGATTGACATCACTTCCGGACTAAGCGATAAACAAATACAGGATATGCTTCGCAGCGAACATGGCGGATTGAATGAAACATTCGCCGATGTAGCAGAAATCACAGGAGACAAGAAATATCTGGAACTGGCACGCCGATTCTCCCATGAAGTAATCCTTGACCCGCTTATCAAAGATGAAGACCGATTGACAGGTATGCACGCCAACACACAGATACCAAAAGTTATCGGATACAAACGAGTTGCCGAACTGTCACAAGATGATAAAAACTGGAATCATGCTGCTGAATGGGATCATGCCGCCCGTTTCTTTTGGAATACGGTAGTCAATCACCGTTCTGTATGCATTGGTGGAAATAGCGTACGCGAACATTTCCATCCGGCAGATAATTTCACTTCCATGCTGAACGATGTCCAAGGGCCGGAAACTTGCAATACCTATAATATGCTCCGGCTAACCAAAATGCTTTATCAGAACTCTCAAAATCCGTATCATGCCAATGAACCGGATCCAACTTATGTGAATTATTACGAACGTGCACTTTACAATCATATCCTGGCATCACAAGAGCCGGATAAGGGCGGATTTGTTTACTTCACTCCTATGCGTCCCGGACATTATCGTGTTTATTCACAACCGGAAACATCCATGTGGTGCTGTGTCGGTTCAGGTTTGGAGAATCATACCAAATACGGTGAATTTATCTATGCACATCAGAAAGATACGCTTTACGTCAATCTTTTCATCCCTTCACAACTGACTTGGAAAGAGCAGGAAGTCACTTTGACACAAGAGACCCGTTTTCCTGATGATGGAAAAGTAACCTTACGAATGGATGAAGCACCTAAAAAGAAATTCACATTGATGATACGTATTCCTGAATGGGCTAAAAACTCCAAAGATTATGCAATAACAATCAATGGAAAGAAAAGTCAGTTTGTCATACGTCCGGGAGTGAGTGTTTATCTACCCATTCATCGCAAATGGAAAAAAGGAGATGTCATTACATTCAATCTGCCAATGGAAGTCAGTCTTGAGCAGATACCTGACAAGAAAGACTATTACGCTTTTTTGTATGGCCCTATCGTTCTTGCTGCATCCACGAGCACTGAACATCTTGATGGTTTATATGCCGATGATAGTCGTGGCGGACATATCGCTCATGGCAAACAAATTCCTTTGCAGGAAGTACCGATGTTGATTGGAAATCCCAATTCAATTCGCAACTCTCTCCACAAGAAGAGTGAAAACCTGTTGACATTCAGTTACAACGGAGAGGTTTATCCGGCACAAGGCAAAGCATTGGAACTCGTTCCATTCTTCCGCCTGCACAATTCCCGCTATGCTGTTTACTTCCGCCAGACAAGTGAAGAACAGTTCAAAGCTATTCAGGAAGGAATGGCAATGGCCGAAAGAAAAGCGACAGAACTGGCCAATCAAACTATCGACTTGATTTTCCCCGGTGAGCAACAACCGGAATCCGACCACGGTATCCAATACGAACAGGCAGAAACAGGAACGAACAAAGACCGTCACTTCCGTCGTGCCAAAGGTTGGTTCAGTTATAATCTGAAAGCAAAGGAAGAAGCAAGCCGGATTATGATTACAGTACACAAAGATGAGCGTAATAAAGTAACCATTCTCCTGAATAACGAGAAACTGGCAGTAAATCCGACTATCAGCGAAGCAGATAAAGACGGTTTCACTACCCTCTCCTGGCTTCTGCCACAGAAGTTGAAAGCCGGCAGTTATCCGATACGTTTCAGCCCTGACGGCACAGAGTGGACTCCCGCCATTTACGAGATACGCTTACTCAAATAAAGGCAAAAAGAAAGACATCATCAAATATCTATATAATCATTTAAACAAATACCATTTTATGAAAGCAAAACTATTAGTCAGCACGGCCTTTCTGGCAGCTTCCGTGTCTCTTTCCGCACAAAAGAGCGCCACCATCACCGTACATGCCGACCAAGGCAAAGAAATCATCCCGAAAGAAATCTACGGTCAGTTTGCCGAACACCTGGGTTCATGTATCTATGGTGGCCTTTGGGTAGGCGAAAATTCGGATATACCTAATATCAAAGGCTATCGTACGGACGTATTTAACGCATTAAAGGATTTGGCTGTTCCTGTTCTCCGTTGGCCGGGCGGTTGCTTCGCCGACGAATATCACTGGATGGACGGTATCGGCCCGAAAGCAGACCGTCCGAAGATGGTTAATAATAACTGGGGCGGAACGATTGAGGACAACAGTTTCGGTACACATGAATTCCTGAATCTCTGCGAAATGTTGGGTTGCGAACCTTACGTGAGCGGAAATGTAGGTAGCGGTACGGTAGAGGAACTTGCCAAATGGGTGGAATACATGACGTCGGACGGCGACTCGCCTATGGCAAATCTCCGCCGCAAAAACGGCCGTGACAAAGCATGGAAAGTTAAATATATCGGTGTAGGAAATGAAAGCTGGGGATGCGGTGGAAGTATGCGTCCGGAATATTACGCGGATCTGTACCGCCGTTATTCCACTTATTGCCGCAATTATGACGGCAACCGCCTGTATAAGATTGCCAGCGGTGCGAGCGACTACGACTACAACTGGACAGATGTATTGATGAACCGTGTAGGACATCGTATGCAAGGTCTTTCTCTCCATTATTATACCGTAACCGGATGGAGTGGCAGCAAGACTTCCGCCACCCGATTCAACAAGGACGATTATTACTGGACAATGGGCAAATGCCTGGAAGTGGAAGACGTACTCAAGAAGCATTGCGCCATCATGGACAAATACGACAAGGATAAGAAAATCGCTCTTTTATTGGACGAATGGGGAACTTGGTGGGACGAAGAACCCGGAACTATCAGAGGACACCTGTATCAACAAAACACCATGCGCGACGCTTTCGTAGCTTCTTTGAGCCTTGATGTATTCCACAAATACACAGACCGCCTGAAGATGGCAAACATCGCACAGATTGTCAATGTACTTCAATCCATGATTCTGACGAAGGACAGAGAGATGGTGCTTACTCCCACCTATTATGTATTCAAGATGTACAAAGTGCACCAGGATGCCACCTATCTTCCCATTGACCTGAACTGCGAAAAGGTGAATGCACGTGATAATCGCACCATACCTATGGTAAGCGCCACCGCTTCGAAAGACAAGAACGGTATCATTCATATTTCACTCTCCAATGTAGATGCTGACGACGCACAGGAAATTACCATCAATTTGGGAGATACGAAAGCGAAAAAAGCTGTCGGAGAAATCCTGACCTCTGCAAACCTGACCGATTACAATTCTTTTGAAAATCCTGATATTGTAAAACCGGCACCTTTCAAAGAGGTAAAAATCAATAAAGGTACAATGAAGGTAAAACTTCCCGCTAAGTCCATTGTTACTTTAGAGTTACAGTAATTTTAGGGCTGTCACTTATTGTTCCACAAACAAGAAGACTGTTAAAATGGTAATAAAAAAGATAGTACTTTTGGATTGTTAAATCCACATAAAGAGTTATCTTTGCCAGCAATCTGACAGAAATCCATTAAATTTTAAAGATATGAACGATAACAAACTTATGAATCGTGCAGCGGATAACATCCGTATTCTTGCTGCTTCAATGGTTGAAAAAGCCAATTCCGGTCACCCGGGTGGTGCCATGGGTGGTGCTGATTTTGTTAATGTACTCTTCTCCGAGTTTCTAGTATACGACCCCGAAAACCCACGTTGGGAAGGACGTGACCGTTTCTTCCTCGATCCGGGTCATATGTCTCCGATGCTTTATTCCACACTGGCATTGACAGGAAAATTCACGTTGGATGAATTGAAAGAATTCCGTCAATGGGGAAGCCCTACTCCGGGACATCCTGAAGTAGATATCATGCGTGGCATTGAAAACACTTCCGGCCCGTTGGGACAGGGACATACTTTCGCCGTAGGTGCCGCGATTGCCGCAAAATTCCTGAAAGCCCGTTTCAATGAGGTGATGAATCAAACCATCTATGCTTACATTTCGGACGGTGGTATTCAGGAAGAAATCTCTCAAGGTTCCGGACGTATTGCCGGCGCACTGGGACTGGACAACCTGATTATGTTCTATGACTCCAACGATATCCAGCTTTCTACAGAAACGAAAGATGTGACCGTTGAAGACACAGCCATGAAATATGAAGCATGGGGATGGAACGTACTTACCATCAATGGTAACGATGCGGACGAAATCCGCGCAGCTATCAAGGAAGCACAGGCTGAAAAAGAACGCCCGACACTGATTATCGGTAAGACCGTAATGGGTAAAGGCGCACGCAAGGCAGACGGCAGCAGCTATGAAGCTAACTGCGCTACACATGGTGCCCCTCTCGGCGGTGACGCTTATGTAAATACAATCAAAAATTTGGGCGGTGATCCTACCAACCCGTTCGTTATATTCCCGGAAGTAGCCGAACTGTATGCTAAACGTGCGGAAGAACTGAAGAAAATCGTAGCTGAAAGATATGCAGCAAAAGCCGCATGGGCAAAAGCGAACCCTGAACTGGCTGCCAAACTGGAAGCATTCTTCTCCGGCAAAGCTCCGAAAGTGGACTGGGCCGCTATCGAACAGAAAGCAGGCAGCGCAACACGTGCCGCATCTGCAACTGTATTGGGAGCACTTGCCACTCAAGTGGAAAACATGATTGTCGCTTCTGCCGACCTTTCCAACTCTGACAAGACCGACGGCTTCCTGAAGAAAACCCATTCTTTCAAGAAAGGTGATTTCAGCGGAGCATTCTTCCAGGCCGGCGTATCTGAGTTGTCAATGGCTTGTATCTGCATCGGTATGTCACTTCATGGTGGTGTAATCGCAGCTTGCGGCACTTTCTTTGTATTCTCTGACTATATGAAACCTGCCGTACGTATGGCTGCCCTGATGGAACAACCCGTGAAGTTCATCTGGACACACGATGCATTCCGCGTAGGTGAAGACGGCCCTACTCACGAACCGGTAGAGCAGGAAGCACAAATCCGCCTGATGGAGAAACTGAAAAACCACAAGGGACACAACTCTATGCTGGTACTTCGTCCGGCCGACGCAGAAGAAACAACTATCGCATGGAAACTTGCCATGGAAAATACATCTACTCCGACAGGCTTGATTTTCTCCCGTCAGAATATCGTTAGCTTGCCCTCAGGAACGGATTACGAACAAGCATCCAAAGGTGCTTATATCGTAGCAGGTTCTGACGAAAACCCGGATGTAATCCTCGTAGCTTCCGGTTCTGAAGTGGCTACTTTGGTAGCCGGTACAGAACTGCTTCGTAAAGACGGTGTAAAAGTACGTATTGTATCTGCTCCGTCCGAAGGTCTGTTCCGCAGCCAGTCCAAAGAGTATCAGGAATCTATTCTTCCTTCAGAAGCCAAGATCTTCGGAATGACCGCCGGTCTGCCTGTCACCTTGCAAGGTCTGGTAGGTTGCCACGGTAAAGTTTGGGGACTGGAATCTTTCGGTTTCTCCGCTCCTTACACTGTATTGGATGAGAAACTTGGATTTACTGCCGAGAACGTGTATAACCAAGTAAAAGCAATGCTCTAATGAAAACAATCGGATTAGCATGCGACCATGCCGGCTTTGAACTGAAAGAATATGTTCGTGGCTGGCTGGAAGTAAAAGGCTGGGCTTACAAAGATTTCGGAACTAACTCTACCGCAAGCGTAGACTATCCGGACTATGCTCATCCGCTGGCCCTTGCAGTGGAATCGGGTGAATGTTATCCCGGTATCGCTATCTGCGGCAGCGGAAACGGAATCAATATGACGCTGAACAAACATCAGGGTATTCGTGCCGCTCTTTGCTGGAATGCAGAGATTGCACATCTTGCCCGTCAGCACAATGACGCCAACATTCTAGTAATGCCGGGACGCTTCATCAGCACTGAAGAAGCGGACATGATTTTGACAGAGTTCTTCTCTACAAAGTTTGACGGCGGCCGTCATCAGAACCGTATTGATAAGATTCCGGTAAAATAAAGCCTGAAAAGATAAAATAAATAAGGCAGCTATTTATAGGATGGTACAACATCAAATAAAATAGCTGCCTTTATTTTTGAATAACTGAATCGTATATCCGGAAAATATGTACCATATATTTACCATTTCAATCTTCTAAAACCATTCATTCGTTTTCCCGCCTTCCTTATTCATTGAAAATTGTTTATCCTTTATACACAAACCCTTTTTAAGTTTATAATAAAAACGTTCATCGTTTATTATAAACGGGTCTATAGTTTATTATAAACTCTCACCAGACATTTCAGTAACTTACATTTGAATTTATACAACAAAAAAGGCTTACCGGATAAAACCTATAATAAACTGATAACAGAAATAACCGCAGACAACGAACTTCAGCAATGTTCCCAATATGAACCCGATCAATGAGCCGAATCCGGATTTGAGTGCCTGGGAAAACTCCTTATTCCCCAGCAACTCACCAATCACAGCTCCGAGGAAAGGCCCGAGAATAATTCCCCAAGGCAAGAAAAGAAGTCCGGCCAAAGTTCCGATGATACATCCCCAATTTCCCCATTTACTGCCACCACTATACTTACTGCCCAGCATCGGCGTAAAATAATCCAAGACCTGCAAAACAGCTACAATCAATAACCACACGATTAATTGCGTCGCAGTATATTCCACCTTATCCGTGAAATGGAGAATGACCAGTCCTAAATAAGCAACAGGCGGGCCGGGCACCATAGGAAGTACACAACCGGCCAACCCAATTATCAAACAGAGGGCACTTATCACAATCAAAATAATGTCCAGCATAGTCTATACATTTTAATATCTGCACAAAAATACAGTATCTTTCAGTAAATACAAGCTAACATCCGGAATTATTTCTTGAAGTATCCCGATGAGCCGTGGATCTCTTTAGGACAGATTCCGGTTAGCTATAACGAAAATAAAATTAGCTATAATGAAAAACGGATTAGCTATAATGAAAAAAAGATTTGCTATAATGAAACCGGAATTAGCTATAGCGAAAAGTTCAAGCGACTATAACGGGATTTCGTCAAATACATCGCATTATGGAGAATAAGCAAGGGGGGGCAGTTTTCTTATTATAATTGATTTTTATATAATAATGTACGCGCGCAGGCGCGAAATATTATTCTTTTTATCGTAAAAAAAGCGTGTATTTGAGGGTGAGCCCCTCACCCTCAAATACACGCTTTTTTCATCTAATAAAATATTATATAAAGAGAATAATTTCTTCTTCAAACCCAGTCCGGCAGTACCCGTATTGCCACCGTACACGTATCTGCTGGAAGTGAAGTATGCGAAAGCCGGTGCGTCGGATAAGGAAATAAGGGCGCTTGCAGATGATGCGCAGGAGCAGTTGATTCGTTACAGCAAGGATGAATGCGTGGCGGAAGCTTGCGGGAAAGGGGGATTGAAACTGATTACCGTTGTATGGCGCAGTTGGGAACTGGCGCTGACGGAAGAGATATAAAAGAAGTAATATGCAATAAACTCAAAACGATGCAAATTTCCGTCCACGTTTGCCCCATTTACATAAATAAAAACTATCTTTGCGTTTCAGAATCCCGAAAGACGAAAGAAATGGAGCAAATAGACAACCTAAAAGAGCTTATCAATCAGGGGGACGTGGACACAGCGATCAAGCAATTGGATCAGCTTCTCCAGGACACTTCTGTCGAAAAAGAGAAAGATGCCCTTTATTATTTACGGGGAAATGCCTACCGAAAAAAAGGAGATTGGAAACGGGCGCTGGACAACTACCAGTATGCTATCGAAATCAATCCCGACAGTCCTGCCGTTCAGGCCAGGAAGATGGTGATAGATATCCTTAACTTCTACAACAAGGATATGTTCAACCAGTAAAGAACAGATTCAATCAATAAAGAGATGTATAATCAATAACCGTACTCAAAGATAACGTAATAAAATAAAGATTATGGCAAAAATCAAAGGAGCAATCGTAGTCGACACGGAGCGTTGCAAAGGATGCAACCTGTGTGTAGTGGCGTGTCCGCTCGATGTAATCGCCCTCAATAAAGAGGTGAATATGAAAGGCTATAACTATGCCTGGCAAGTGAAAGAAGATACCTGCAACGGATGCAGCTCGTGCGCAACGGTTTGTCCCGACGGATGTATCTCAGTGTATAAAGTAAAAGTAGAATAAAAGAAAAAGAATATGGCAGAAGAAGTTGTATTAATGAAAGGAAACGAAGCCATCGCCCACGCAGCCATCCGTTGCGGTGCGGACGGGTACTTCGGTTATCCTATTACTCCCCAATCGGAAGTGTTGGAAACGCTTGCCGAACTGAAACCCTGGGAAACAACCGGTATGGTAGTGCTTCAGGCAGAAAGTGAAGTGGCAGCTATCAATATGGTGTATGGTGGCGCAGGTAGCGGAAAGATGGTACTGACATCATCTTCAAGCCCCGGTGTAAGCTTGAAACAGGAAGGTATCTCTTACATCGCCGGCGCCGAACTTCCTTGTCTGATTGTGAACGTGATGCGCGGTGGCCCCGGACTGGGAACTATCCAACCGAGCCAGGCCGACTACTTCCAGACAGTGAAAGGCGGCGGTCACGGTGACTACCGGCTGATTGCCCTCGCTCCGGCATCCGTGCAGGAAATGGCGGATTTCGTGGCACTCGGCTTCGAACTGGCTTTCAAATACCGTAACCCGGCTATCATCCTTTCCGATGGTGTTATCGGACAGATGATGGAAAAAGTAGTTCTTCCCGCGCAGAAACCACGCCGCACGGAAGAAGAAGTTATCGCGCAATGCCCGTGGGCTACTACCGGAAAAGCGAAAGGCCGCAAACCGAACATTATCACTTCTCTTGAATTGAAACCGGAAGCGATGGAAATCAACAATCTGCGTTTCCAGGCCAAATACCGCGAAATTGAAGAAAACGAAGTACGCTTCGAAGAAATAAACTGCGAAGACGCAGAATATCTGATTATTGCCTTTGGTTCAATGGCACGTATCGGTCAGAAAGCAATGGAACTCGCTCGTGAGAAAGGTATCAAAGTAGGTATCCTTCGTCCGATTACACTGTGGCCGTTCCCGACAAAAGCGATTGCCGCATACGCTGAAAAGGTGAAAGGCATGCTTGTTACGGAACTGAACGCGGGACAGATGATTGAAGATGTCCGCCTGGCTGTGAACGGTAAAATTAAGGTAGAACATTTCGGACGTCTCGGTGGCATTGTCCCCGATCCGGATGAGATTGTAACTGCTTTGGAAGAAAAAATAATCAAATAACGAAACGATGAATCCCGATAAAATAAGAAACGTACTGAACATCCTTTTTATAATATTGGCTGTGGCAGCCATCATCACCTACTTCGTAGCGCGAGATGATTTCAAAATGTTTATCTACGTATGCGGCGCGGCAATCTTTGTCAAGCTGATGGAGTTTTTTATACGGTTCACCAACAGATAAGGAGATGAAGTTATGACTAAAGAAGAAATAATCAAGCCCGAGAATCTGGTTTACAAAAAACCGACTCTGATGAACGATAACGCCATGCACTACTGCCCGGGTTGCAGTCACGGCGTGGTACACAAGCTCATTGCCGAAGTGATAGAGGAGATGGGCATGGAAGATAAGACGGTGGGAATCTCGCCGGTAGGATGCGCAGTTTTCGCCTATAACTATCTGGACATTGACTGGCAGGAAGCAGCACACGGACGTGCCCCCGCTGTGGCAACTGCCGTGAAACGCCTGTGGCCTGATCGTCTGGTATTCACTTACCAGGGTGATGGTGACCTGGCTTGTATCGGTACAGCCGAAACCATACACGCTTTGAACCGTGGCGAAAATATCACGATTATCTTTATCAATAATGCTATCTATGGTATGACCGGCGGTCAGATGGCTCCGACTACCCTGGTAGGCATGAAGAGTTCCACTTGTCCTTACGGACGTGACGTAGAACTGCACGGCTATCCGTTGAAGATGACCGAAATCGCCGCCCAACTGGAAGGAACTGCTTACGTAACCCGCCAGTCCGTACAATCCGTACCGGCTATCCGCAAGGCAAAGAAAGCAATCCGCAAGGCTTTTGAAAATTCCATGAGCGGTAAAGGTTCCAATTTGGTAGAAATCGTTTCAACTTGTAGTTCAGGTTGGAAGATGACTCCTGAGAAATCGAACAAATGGATGGAAGAACATATGTTCCCGTTCTATCCGCTGGGTGATTTAAAAGATAAAGAATAACGCTAAAAGTCAACAGAACAATGAAAGAAGAAATAATTATAGCAGGATTCGGTGGACAAGGCGTATTGTCTATGGGTAAGATTCTGGCTTATTCCGGTTTGATGGAAGGCAAGGAAGTTAGCTGGATGCCGGCTTACGGCCCTGAGCAACGTGGCGGAACGGCCAACGTTACGGTCATTGTAAGCGATGACAAGATATCCTCACCGATTCTTAGTAAATATGACAGTGCCATCATTCTGAACCAGCCTTCACTCGAGAAGTTTGAAAGCAAAGTGAAGCCCGGCGGTATCCTTATTTATGACGGTTACGGAATTATCAACCCGCCTACCCGCAAGGACATCAAAGTATACCGCATCGACGCAATGGACGCAGCCAACGAAATGAATAATGCCAAGGCATTCAACATGATTGTGCTTGGCGGTTTATTGAAGCTCCGCCCGATTGTTACGTTGGAAAATGTCATCAAAGGACTGAAGAAAACTCTCCCTGAACGCCACCACCACTTGATACCTATGAATGAGGAAGCCATCAAGAAAGGTATGGAGTTAATCCGTGAGGTTTAATTAACAGATAATGTACAATGGATAATTGATAATTATTAGCTACGTATAGTGCGTATGCAACATAATTTTCAATTATCCATTATCATTAAATCAATAAAAGTAAGTATCTTTGTCCCCAATTATGAGACGAATCTTACTATTATATATACTGCTTTCCGTTATAGGTTTGACAACTGTCCGTGCACAGTTCGATAATGGTCGACAAAGAGTGGACGAGAACGGATACGACCAATATGGTAATCAGGTAGACCCTGCCATGATTCCGGACAGACTGGATAGTGCAAATGTCGAAGTGCAGGGGTTACCGCCTACATTATATATGTGGCGTATCAAAAATCAGTTGGGCGACCGGACTATCATTCCGGCAGATACCGCTTACCATCATTTCCAGAACACGAACCTTACAGACGGACTGACCGGACATTATAATTATCTGGGTAATATGGGTTCTCCCCGTATGTCGCGTATCTTCTTTGACCGCCGCGACCCGGAACCAACCATTTTCATGGAGCCTTTCTCCAGTTTCTTTATCCGTCCTACGGAATTCAATTTTACAAACAGTAACGTACCCTACACCAATCTTACCTATCATAAAGCGGGGAATAAAGTAAACGGTGAAGAACGTTTCAAATCATACTTCTCTGTCAATGTCAACAAGAGACTGGCTTTCGGTTTTAATATAGACTACCTGTACGGACGGGGATATTACAATAATCAGAATACGGCATACTTCAATGCCGCCTTTTTCGGTAGTTACATTGGCGACAAATATCAGATGCAAGCCATATACAGCAACAACTACCTGAAGACAAACGAAAACGGCGGTATTACTGATGACAGATATATCACAGCTCCCGAGGAAATGGCAGAGGGGCAAAGGGAATATGAATCAACCAACATCCCGACCAAACTAAACGCAACAACCAATCGTAATCACGATTTTTATGTATTCCTGACCCAACGCTACAATTTGGGATTCAAACGCGATATTGTGCAGGCTGAAAATGATACCACTCCCGCCAAACAGGAATTTGTACCGGTTACCAGCTTTATACATACCATTCAGGTAGAGCGTGCGCGGCACGGTTTTAATTCGAATGACCAAGTAGATAAAGGCTATTATCAGAATACATATTTAGACCCGGAAAGCCCGACTGTCAGAGACAGTACCACGTATATAGGAATCAAGAACACCTTAGGTATTGCTTTATTGGAAGGATTCAACAAATATGCCAAAGCCGGACTGACCGCATTTGCTTCCTACAAGGTCAGCAAGTACACACTCATGAATATGAATGGCAGTCCATCTCCCGACAAATATAACGAGAACGAAATATTTGTGGGCGGTGAATTATCCAAACGTGAAGGAAACTTCCTTCATTATCATGCCATCGGTGAAGTGGGACTGGCAGGAAAAGCTATCGGACAGTTCAACGTGAAAGGAGATATTGACTTCAACTTCCCTTTATGGAAAGACACGGTCAGTTTTATAGCCCGTGGTGAAGTCAGCAATAAACTTGCGCCTTTCTATATGCGCCATTATCACTCCAAACATTTCTTGTGGGACAATGATATGGACAAAGAATTCCGTACCCGCATCGAAGGGGAACTGAGCATTGCCCGTTGGAGAACAAGGCTGAAAGCAGGAGTTGAAAACATCAAGAACTACACTTACTTTAACCAACAGGCAACACCCGAACAGAAAAGCGGAAGCCTGCAAGTCTTATCCGCAAGTTTAACACAAGACTTCAAGGTGGGAATATTCCATTTGGACAATGAAGTAACCTGGCAAAAGTCCAGTGACCAGACGGTGCTTCCTCTGCCCGACCTTTCCTTATATCACAATTTCTATATGCAGTTCAAACTGGCGAAGAAGGTACTTAGCGTACAGTTGGGTGCAGATGTGCGGTACTTTACCAAATACAATGCCCCTGCCTATATGCCTGCCATTCAGAACTTCCATCTGCAACCGACAGAAGATCAGGTAGAGATTGGCGGTTATCCGATTGTGAATGTTTACGCAAACCTGCATTTAAAGCGTACACGTTTCTATGTGATGATGTATCATGTGAACCAGGGTATGAGCAGACCGAATTACTTCCTGTCACCTCACTACCCTATCAACCCCAGAGTACTGAAATTCGGCCTTTCATGGAATTTCTATGATTAACTAAACCTTTATGGCTTATGGAGACACGCCCCAAACTGAGACTGTTCAGATATTTAATACCTGTAATCCTTGTACTGGCAATCCTTTTTTCTGTCCGCCAATGCGGCAAAGAGGAAAAACCGTCGGGACACCCGCGTGACTACGCCGCCATTGCCAAAGAAGGGATATTGCGTGTAGCAACCGAATACAATTCCATCAGTTTCTATGTAGATGGTGACACCATTTCCGGTTTTCATTATGAACTGATTGAAGCATTTGCCCGTGATAAGGGACTGGAAGCCAGGATAACTCCCATTATGAGTTTCGACGAACGGCTGAAAGGACTAAGCGAAGGGCATTATGATGTCATCGCTTTCGGCATATTAGCCACCAGCGCGCTAAAAGATTCCCTGCTTCTCACCTCTCCCATCGTACTCAACAAGCAAGTGCTGGTACAGCGGAAAGAAACCGGAGAAGACGATTCACTTTATATTCACAGCCAGTTGGACTTAGCGCAACGAACCCTTCATGTAGTGAAAGGCTCTCCTTCCATTCTACGCATCCAAAACCTGGGAAATGAAATCGGAGACACTATCTATATAAAGGAGATAGAGAAATACGGCCCCGAGCAATTGATTTCGATGGTAGCTCATGGAGACATCGACTACGCCGTTTGTGACGAAAGCATCGCACAAGCGGTTGCAGATTCTTTGCCGCAAATTGATATTAATACGGCAATCAGCTTTACGCAGTTCTACTCATGGGCAGTCAGCAAACAATCACCCGTCTTACTCGATAGTTTGAATACATGGCTGGATGCATTCCAAAAGGAAGAGGAATATCAAAAGATTTACAAGAAATACTATACCCGATAAAGTTGCTCTTGACAAAAAATAGCTTTATCTTTGGGGTTTGTTTAAAACAGGCACAATAGGTAATTATATTATGAGTGAAAAGATCATTAAATGGGGCTTCATCGGTTGCGGAGAAGTTACGAAAACAAAAAGTGGCCCTGCTTTCCAAAAAGTAGACCATTCGGAAGTCGTGGCAGTAATGAGCCGTGACGGTGCGAAAGCAAAGGCTTATGCCAAAGAGAGAGGTATCAAGAAATGGTATGATGACGCACAGGAGTTGATAGACGACCCGGAAGTAAATGCTATTTATATCGCTACTCCCCCTTCTTCACACGCCACTTATGCAATCATGTCCATGAAAGCAGGCAAGCCGGCCTATATAGAGAAGCCGATGGCCGTCACTTATGAAGAATGTACCCGCATCAACCGCATATCCAAAGAAACGGGTGTCCCCTGCTTCGTCGCATATTATCGGCGTTATCTTCCTTATTTTCAAAAAGTAAAGGAACTGGTAGAAAATGGGACTATCGGTAATGTTATCAATGTACAGATTCGTTTTGCCCAGCCGCCGCGCGATTTGGATTACAATCGTGATAATCTTCCTTGGCGCGTACAAGCGGATATTGCCGGAGGTGGTTACTTCTATGATCTTGCCCCGCATCAGATAGATTTATTGCAGGATATGTTTGGCTGTATCCTCGAAGCCAGCGGCTACAAGAGCAATCGTGGCGGACTCTATCCTGCCGAAGATACATTGAGCGCCTGCTTCCAGTTCGACAACGGATTGGTAGGTAGCGGTTCATGGTGCTTCGTCGCCCATGATTCCGCCCGCGAAGACCGTATAGAGATTATCGGCGACAAGGGAATGATTTGTTTCTCTGTCTTTACTTACGAGCCTATCGGACTGCATACCGAAAAGGGACGCGAAGAAATCTGCATCGGTAATCCTGAACATGTGCAACAGCCGCTTATCCAGGCAGTGGTAGACCATTTGTTGGGTCAGTCTGTTTGCTCCTGCGACGGTGAAAGCGCCACGCTGACCAACTGGGTGATGGACAAGATTCTTGGCAAACTCTAAATCTGGCATATAGCCATACCCAAAGCCTTTTTCCGTTTCGAATAATAGGTACTGGTAAAAAATTAATAGAAACACTCCATTGTATATTGTTAGTTTTTTCTATCTTTGTAAAAGAAGTGATTAGAATAAAACTAACAATATATTTTTTGTGCTATGACAAAAGAAGAATTAATGCGGAAAGCAATCGAGCTTTCCAAGGAGAACATTGAAAATGGTGGTGGCCCTTTCGGCGCTGTGATTGCTACAAAAGAGGGGGAAATAGTTGCAACGGGTGTGAACCGTGTTACGGCATCCTGTGACCCCACTGCTCACGCTGAAGTGAGTGCCATACGTGCCGCGGCTGCGAAGCTCGGAACTTTCAACCTTAGCGGATATGAAATATATACTTCCTGCGAACCTTGTCCGATGTGTTTGGGTGCCATCTATTGGGCACGACTGGACAAAATGTATTATGGCAACAATAAGACGGATGCCAAAGAAATCGGTTTTGATGACTCTTTTATTTATGACGAACTGGAACTTAAACCTGAAAACAGAAAACTCCCCTCTGAAATCTTACTACACAATGAAGCCCTTACTGCCTTCAAAGCCTGGGCGGCCAAAGAAGACAAGATAGAATATTAAATGTAAACCTCTCACTATTATTAACCTATTAATTTACCCCTCACATGAAGAAAAACCTTCTCTTTTTTTTAGCGGCGTCATGCCTGCTCGGTTGTCAGCAACAAGATGAACAACAAGAACCCGGCAAGAAAGCTTTCAGCTTTTCTGCTTCTATCGACAATGAAAGTATCACTGATGCTCTTACACGTAGCAGCAGCACTCTTTCTCTTCCTGCAAAAAGCAGTTTTTCGGATGGAGATGTAATCTCGATGTCTGCTTCCGAACAGGATTATCTACCGTTCACCATAGGTATGGAGAACCCTGCCTGGAACGCGATAGACACGGATGCGGAAGCTGTTACTTTTTATGCTCATTATCCCGAATTGTCCGATGATGTTGCTACGCGTTCGTTCGGTAGCCGTTATCGTGGGATTACAGGTGGTAAAGAGTATTTGTTCGGAATAGCACAAGTTGCCAAAGGTTCCAAGAACGTTGCTCTTAAATTCAAACGAATGACAGTGCCCGTTATCCTGCTTGATGAGAAAAGACAACCGTATGAAGGCAATGCAATCGTCAAGCTTTTCCTGAAGAATAAAGGTGTACAAGACCTGTTCAATGGTAAAATCGAAGCGGACAAGAATGCAAAACCCGAATACATCGACATCCGAAAAATATCGGAAGGTATCCTGACTAACTTGCTCCCGCAACGGATTAAGGCCGGCGAGACAATAGGAACGGTTATCGTAGATGATAAGGAAGAACCTATTATCGTAGATGAGGATATCGAGTTGACTCCCGATACTCCTATTGCTATCAGCCTTTACAGAGGTCGCGGTATTATTGACGAACGGACTCCATTGCGCAGATAAAACAAAAAAATAAAAGTGATACTAATAAAAATCCCCGGAACCGCTGTAGACACTCAGCATTCCAGGGATTTTTTACACACAAAAGTTATTATTGAAATTGAAAACTGTCTTTGGTTGATTAGAAGCGCAAACCTAGGGTAAATAGTACTTGACTACGGGTATTGGTTACTTTGGTTGCTTGCGGAGTGACTATCTCCCAAACTCCGGGTGCAGTCTCCAAGTCATTATAGAATGGATAGAACTTCTCTTTATACATAGAATATTGATAAGCTAAGTCAGCATAAAAAGTCTTTCCACGATATCCTATTCCGAGTGTATAATTACTATGCGACTGGGAATTTGCAAAGTCTGTATCTGTCAAAGTAGAGTTAACCGGTATCCATTTATAAGCATCATCTTCTTTAAAAGCAGTAGTACTGTAATTATAACCTAAACGGAAGGCAAACTCAGGTATTACTTTATACTCAGCACCGATACGAAATGTGTGAACACCTTTCATGAAGTCTTTAATCGTGTTATTCTGATCTACCATTTCATCTCCTTCAGGATATTTAAACTTCATAGATGAATAATCTTCATATTCGTACTCAGCTCCCAATGCCAAAGAAGTTCCAACTGTATACCCCAAACTCGCATTAAATCTCCACGGAGTAGACAAACGGAAATCCTGTTCTATTCTTCTTCCACCATTGGCATCAAAAGACTCCCTTGTTGTAAGAGCACCTTCAGCAGGTTTATCGTCACGTACTTTAAATGTGTTGTCACCATCCTGTACTTCTTTCAAATAAACATCTGACGTCATACTTGCACCATTCTCATACGTCAAATTATAAAATGTTGGCGTATGTACCGCAAAACCAATGCGGAAAGGAGAAGACTCGAACGGACGGAAAATAGCACCAAACTTAACATCTACTCCTGAACCTTTTATCCGATTGTATGAAGCTAATTCGTAACCCTCACCATTCCCATAATCTTCATCATATAAGGTCGTTTTCTTATAATTTACGTCATATGCACCAATCGTCAATCCTAAATAGACACGATCATTGACATTTAATGCAACGTTAAAGTCATACTGACTGATTCCCCCTTTTTCATTGGAGTTGAAATAAGCCTCAGCCTCATCCGGGACTACCGGATCATATCTATCATAACCATCTTCCCGAATTGAGTTTGTCAAAAATCCTTGGTAACCCATGATTCCTAACCATCCAAGCCGATTGTTACCATAAGCATCAGCACCGTTAAAGTTGTAGTTTTCTTTGTTGTACCATACAGCATCTGTAGCCTGTTGCCCCATCTGATTAACCTGAGATACAAAAATCTTATCATCTACGACTCCCATCAATCCGCCCATTGTCATATTCTTATAAAAAGACTTGGTGCGCTTATAATTAAAACCGAAGTTCACATAACGCAATGCTGTCTGATTTCCAATCTTGGAAGCGAACACAAAGCCTATGTTATCAAACGACCACTGGTTCTTATCATTATTAAAAGTCTGCCCCAGGTATTTGCTCTCCGTACCGTAAGCAGAATAGCTGAAAGAGGTCATGATGTCATTACTACGATAAATACCGATACCGGCAGGGTTAGTTCCCATTGTAGAAATATCACCACCCAAAGCGCCCATCGCCCCGCCCATACCTACAAAACGGGCGGTTCCATTCAAGTCTCGCTCTGACAACTTCGCTGCATCATATATTGTCTGTGCGTTGACACCTGCGACAAAACACAAGGCGCAAGCAACTGCGATTATCTTTTTCATAACGTTGTCTTATATTACAGAGTTAATATATAGTGTTTATTATCTTCTTCCGCTTCTGCTAGATCCGCCACCGCCACCACTCGAGCGTGAAGATCCACCACCTGAATAGCTGCCACTGGAACGAGAGCTACTACTGCTACTTGGTGAATAGCTGCTACGAGAAGAAGAACGGCTGCCACTATCATAAGAACGGCTAGAGCTTCTACTACTGCTTCTAGTAGACGGACTACTAGTTGAAGTCCCTCTATTATAAGTAGAAGAAGATCTTCTTGTAGTTCCATATGATGAAGACGATGATGACCGTGAAGGAGACGAAGCACTACGACGAACGGAGCCTTCACGATTACTATTGTAAGTAGAGGAACTACGTGTACTGCTCGGACGTGTATAGTTACTACTTCTACGAGTAGAAGAAGCGTCACTGCGAGTAGTTACTCCGGTACGTCCGGTACTAACGCGGGTTGCTTCACGTCTTGTACCAACAGTTCTGCCGGTATAAGAACCTGATGAGCTACGACGGTCTGTACTTATTGCCGATCTACGGTCTGAGTTTGAGCCACTTCTTCGTGAAGAAGAGAAATTATTGTAGCCATAAGAACGACGATTCGTATAGGTGTTGCGTGCCCAATGGTTTCCACCACCGCCCCAGCCCCAGCTAGGACCACCATGCCAATGGTGATGATGTCCCCAATAGCCACCGCCGCCATACCAGCCACCCCAGTAGCCGCCATACCAGCCGCCCCAATAACCCGGAGAGTAGCCCCAAGAATAGTAAGGACGATTCCATCCCCAGCCATAGTTCCATCCCCAACCGTAAGAGTTATAACGCCAGTCCCACCAAAGCGGGTTGCTGAACGTTGGGAACGCATAAGCATACATACCGTCGGTATATACGTTCCAGTCCCAAGAGTTCGGTCCGTAAACTACGTCCCAGTAGAGCGGACTGCTGATACTGATTGCGAAACGCGGATTACGGAAACGGATGATACGTTCAGCGTATTCATAGTCGTCTTGCGTACCATTGAATTCGCCGGTCACCCATTCTCCGTCCAAATCCGGATTAGATTTTTCTTTTATGTATAAGGTATCATTATCCATTACGAATTCATTTTCACGTGCATCGTAACGGCGGTTATATTCATCCACGTCCCGTGTTCTGCCCTTGCGGTCTTGAACAACTACGGTAGTCCCCGGTGAAGTATAGATGTTGGTCACCTGTTTCTTCGGTTCCTTCCGGACTGGAGTTTCTTTCTTCTCCTGCTTGTCCTTGGAAGGTACGAAGTAAAGGTCGTCATCAACGCTTTGTGCCATCAAGCCTATCGGGAGGCACAAGGCAAATAGCAAGAAGTAAACAATCTTTTTCATATCATCTCGGTTTATGTAATTACTTAAACTTATTCACGTTACAAAGATAAGGAAGAGATTTTTCGTCCGGGGGAGATTTTCCCCAAAGGATAATAGGGAAATCCCTATTTCTAACTATCTTTGCACATTATTTACTAGAAAATAAAACAACTATGAAGTATTATGAGTTCACATTCCATACCAATCCCTGCACTGAAACAGTTAATGACGTACTGGCTGCCGTGCTCGGCGAAGTCGGATTTGAGAGTTTTGTTGAATGTGAAAGCGGACTGACCGCATATATCCAACAATCATTATGTGACGAAGCTGCTATCAAGAGTGTAATCACCGAGTTTCCCCTGCCCGATACGGAAATCACATATACCTATGTAGAAGCAGAAGATAAGGACTGGAACGAGGAATGGGAAAAGAATTTCTTTCAGCCGATTATTATCGGCGACCGATGCGTGATTCACAGCACTTTCCATCAAGATGTTCCCAAAGCGGAATATGATATTGTTATCAACCCGCAAATGGCTTTCGGGACAGGACATCATGAAACGACAAGTCTCATCATCGAGGAGTTGCTGGATAGCGGACTGAAAGATAAATCACTGCTCGATATGGGCTGTGGAACTTCGATTCTTGCCATCCTCGCACGAATGAGAGGTGCACGCCCGTGTACAGCTATCGACATTGACGAATGGTGCGTACGAAACTCTATCGAGAATATTGAACTGAATCATGTAGATGACATTGCAGTTTCTCAAGGAGACGCTTCGTCCCTCGCCGGAAAAGGGCCGTTCGATGTCATTATTGCCAATATCAACCGGAATATCCTGTTGAATGACATGAAACAATATGTCGCATGTATGCATCCGGGGTCTGAACTGTACATGAGCGGATTCTATGTGGATGATATCACAGTAATCCGTGAGGAAGCGGAAAAGAATGGATTGACTTTTGTCCACTATAAAGAGAAGAATCGTTGGGCAGAGGTGAAGTTTATTTATAAAGCCTGATAGTTCTTTTAATTATAGAATCTAAAAAGAAGAGAGGGTGTCAAAAAAACTGTTTTCTTTTTGACACCCTCGTCACATATTATATATAAAGAAGTTATTTAAACTCCTTCTTTACCTGTTCGCACCAGTCCTTGATTTTCTTTTTCGCCTGTTCCGACTGGTTATCCAAGTCAATGACCAGTCCGCACCAACGATCGCCGCGCAATGCTTTGGAACGTTCGAAAGTATATCCTTCGGAAGAAGTGAAACCTACCAAGGTAGCTCCATCTCCCTCGAAGACTTCCGCCAACAGTCCGATGCCATCCGCAAAGTTTTCAGGATAACGTATCTGATCTCCCAAGCCGAAGACAGCCACTTTCTTTCCTTTTAAATCCATTGTACGAAGTTCCGGCAGCAGTTCGTCCCAATAAGTAGGAAGTTCGCCGTCAAACCAAGTGGAAACGCCGACTATAAAACAATCATAAGCGGCAAAATCATTCTCCCAAGCTTGTTCAATGGGTACTACTTCTATCTTGTCTTCACCAAATTCCTGCTGAATCTTCTCTGCTACCCAACTCGTCTTTTCAGCCTTCGCTGCATAAAATAAACCTATCTTTTTCATAATCCATACTATTTAATATTCTAATAATTTCCTGGCAGCTTCATAGATTTTAGCCTCATCGGGCAGAATCTCTTTTTCAAGAATCGGGTTAAAACCGACAGGGGTAAATGTAGAACCTACACGTTGCACAGGCCCGTCCAAATAACGGAACATCTCTTCCCCAATCATAGCGGCAAGTTCCGCACCAAAGCCGGAGAATACTTTATCTTCATGAACAACCAACGCTTTACTCGTTTTCTTCACCGACTCGAAGATTGCTTCCTTATCCAAAGGAATTAAAGAGCGAATGTCGATGACTTCCACTTTCCAACCACCTTCTTTCTCCAATCGTTCCGCTGCGTGCAGACAGAAATGGGTGGTATTGCCATACGTGATAATACTCAAATCTGTTCCCTCGCGGCGGATACGTGCCTTACCGAAAGGAACTTCAAAATCTTCCGGCACAACGGCAGCCGCTTCTACGGAGTTATACAACGCTTTGGGTTCGAGGAATAAAGTGAATCCCTTGGAACGCATACTGGTACGGAGCAATCCCGCCGCATCATCCGCAAAAGAAGGACAGACGATACGTGCTCCCGGCAAAGTCGTCAAAGCGCCTTCTATATTTTGGGAATGATAAAGTCCGCCACCGATATAGCCACCGGAAGCCAGACGCAAAGTAATGTTCGGAGCAAACTTACCATTGCTGCGCCAATACTCATGCGTACATTCTACATATTGCTCGACGGCAGGCCAAAAGTAGTCGGCAAACTCCGCCCCTTCTATTACTACATGAATTTTAGGGTCAAAGCGGCTCATTCCGTTGGCTGTACCTACGATATAATCTTCGGCAATCGGCGCACTGAATACACGGGAGTCACCAAACTCCTGCTGCATTCCTTTCGTCACATTGAATACACCGCCTTTTTCCTTATTCGCCACGTCCTGTCCCCAAATAAAAGTATCGGGATTGTGACGGAATTCGGATTTCAATGTTTCGTTAATGGCGTTGACCATGAAGGTCTTTTCGCCTTCTGCCTCATGTGTACCGTCTTTGTACTTCTGCGGCTGATAAGGTTCGGGCATTACGAAATCGTAGATGCTTTTGGGGTCAGGTTCGGGAGCAGCCAAAGCCTTCCGGTTGGCAGCAGACAATTCTTTTTTGGCTGCCGCTTCTATTTGTTGCAGTTCTTCTTCAGTCAGACGCTTATAGCGAAGCAGCATCCGGCGGAATTTCATCAACGGGTCAGCTTCCTTTACGTATTCCAGTTCGTTTTCATCCCGGTAGAGGGTATGCTTGTCGGAATTGGAATGAGAACCGATACGGACACAATTCGCCTGTACAATCACCGGATTACGGGTACTGATGGCATATTCGCGGGCTTCGGTCATGGCGTTCATCGAATCGAATACATCTTTGCCATTGCAATAGATGATTTTCAGGTTCTTGAAGCCGGAGAAGTTTTCCGCTACCTTGCGGTTGGCGGTCTGTTCCGATTTGGGGACAGAAATACCGTAGCCGTTATCCTGAATCACAAAAATCACAGGAAGGCGTTCGAGACTGGCACCGTTGATAGCTTCGTAGACAAAACCTTCGGAAGTGGCAGATTCTCCGTGAGAAGTGATAGCCACTCCTTTATGTCCGTAATAGACCATCGCTCTGGCTACGCCTGCCGCATGAAGGTCATGTGTTCCCGTTGCGGAAGATATATTTTCGATGTGCCATTCCGGCTTCGCGAAATGGTTCGACATATGGCGGCCGCCGCTTCCGGGGTCTGTCGCTTTGGAAATACCGTTCAGGATAATCTCTTCCGGAGTCATTCCGGCGGAGAGTACAGTCAGCATATCCCGGTAGTAGGGAAACAGGAAGTCTTCTCCGAGAGTAAAGACTTGCCCGACCGCCAGTTGGATACCATCATGCCCCGCATAGGGTGCATGATAAGACCAACCTAAAGATTGCAACTGGTAAGATGGAGCCTTTTCGTCCAGGGCACGTCCCAATGCCATCAGATGGTACCACTTCTTCAGGGTTTCGACATCTGTATTTTTTATATCATACTTTTTCATGGTTAATGAAGTTCTTAATGAATGAAACAATCAGTTATCAACCTTTCCAGTTTTCCAGGTAATCGGCTATAAAATGCAGGAAGTTACCTCCCAACATTCCGTCCACTACCCGATGGTCATAAGACAAGGAAAGGTACATCTTATGACGGATAGCAATTGTATCACCTTCAGGGGTTTCTATGACGGCAGGTTTCTTTTCGATATAGCCTACTCCCAAGATAGCTACCTGGGGCTGATTAATAATCGGCGTACCGAACAAACTCTTGAATGTACCGAAGTTGGTAATGGTAAATGTACCGCCGTCAATGTCGTCGGGCATTAGCTTGTTATCTCTCGCTTTCAGGGCCAGGGAATCAATGGCAACAGCCAGTCCGTTCAGATTCAGACGGTCGGCATCGTGTACCACAGGCACAATCAGATTTCCATCGTTCAAAGAAACGGCAATACCCACATTGATATGTTTCTTGAAAAGAATATTGTATCCGTCCACCGATACGTTCACCTGCGGATAGGTTGCCAATGCTTTCGCTACGGCTTCCGTAATCACGGGCATATAAGTCAGCTTGACACCTTCGCGACGGAAGAAAGCGTCTTTGTTCTTTTCGCGCCAGCGCACCAAACGGGTGACATCTACTTCTACCACATTAGTGACATGCGGAGATACTTTCTTAGACATAACCATATGGTCGGCTATAATCCGGCGGACACGATCCATCTCTTTCACCTCTACACCCGGCATAGTGACAGGAGCGGATGATTTGGACTCAGCCGGAGCGGCCGGAGAAGATTTCGGGCTTGCCGGTGCGGCAGCAGCAACCGACGGTTTGCTTGCAGCAGGAGCAGCAACGGGTGCTGACGGTTTGGAATCCCCACTGACACCTCTTTTCTTCTTGTCGATATAATCTTTTATATCCTTCTTGCTCAATCGTCCTTCGTAACCGGTTCCCTGTATGGAGTCCAGTTCTTCTTTCGGAATCTTCGCTTCTCTTGCGAGTTGAATCACGACCGGCGAATACCAACGCTCTTCCTCGGCGACAACCGGTTTGACAACTTCCTGCTGAGCCGGAGACTGACTTGCGGGAACTTCTTCTTTTACAGTTTCTTCATGGGTAGTTTCCCCTTCGGCAGCGCCTTCACCATCCAAATCAATAATGGCTACAACTGTACCTACCGCAACGGTATCCCCTTCTTTATATAAAATCTCGACTACCTTTCCCGCTACCGGAGAAGGTATTTCGGCACTTACTTTAGCAGTATTTACTTCAAAAAGAACATCGTCTTCCTGAATCATATCACCCACTTTTACAGACCAGGAGACGATTGTCCCTTCGGTTATACTCTCGCCCAACTTGGGCATTTTTATTTCGAATCTTGACATAGACAGTAAATTTATTTATTCAACCTTGATATAATAGAACAATGGGCTGAAATAGAAAGTTTTATGTTAAGGTATTTTTAACCGGACGCTGATAAACATAACTTATATTTCAACGATTATATATCCACTCTTTCTGAACATACTTTTCTTTCCGAAGCTGATTGACAGTCACAATCTCTTCGCCACTGAATGAACTGACCATTTGCGATTTGCTGAAATACCGGAAAGCCTTTTCTTTAAAATCGTCCACAGTTCCTACTGATAAGTGCTTACGGATATTGGTCACTTCACTCCGAACGGATGGAACGGCATATGCAGAGGATAGAGATCCGTCATCGCCTGGCAGTTCCGGGTTCAAGACCTTATTCAGTACCGTAAGATTGGTATCATAAAGCAAAGTGCAATGATACAGAACCCTGTCTTTATGTACACATTGTGCACTCCCCGATATTTTCATTCCATCCAGATAGATACCGAGCCGTTCATCCCCCTTTGCCATTACACCGATGGATGCCAAAAAGTCCAATGTCCGCTGAAGATAAGTGATAAACTCAGGCAGGCGCGGCGCTGTTTCGATAAAAGTCAGATTGACATTACCCAAATCATGATACACCGTCCCTCCGCCCGAAAAGCGGCGGGCAATATGTATCTGTTCCTGTTCTGCCCACTCCGTATCCACTTCCGACCGCAGACGCTGATGTTTACCTATCACCACAGAGGGAGTATCCTGCCAAAGCATAAAAATATCATCGTTTCCCTGCTTTAACAAATACTCTTCTGCTGCCAAGTGAAAATAAATATCAGTAAACGGACTATATATACATCGAATCATAGACTGGCCGGGATAAGAATTAAAACATAATCTCGTGATAAATCTCTCCCACCGTAGGATGCGGGAATACGGTCTTTTGAAATTCTTCCACCGTATATCCTCTCTGAATGGCGATGCCGGCTATCACGATGAGTTCCGATGCAGGATTTCCCAACATATGACAACCGATGATTTTTCCTTCTTCATCCTGAATCAGCTTGCAAAGTCCGTTGCCCTGCTCATTCTCCGCTACAAATCGCCCTGAATAAGCCATTGGCAATTTGGAGACACGATAAGGAAGTCCCAGTTTTATCAGTTCTTCTTCGGTCTTTCCGACTCCTGCAACTTCGGGATTGGTATAGACCACGCCCGGCACACAATCGTAATTCATCCGGTCTTCAACTCCCAGAATGTGATTGACGGCAACTTCCGCTTCACGGATGGCGGTATGCGCCAATAAGGAATATCCCGTAATATCTCCGCAAGCATATACATGGGGATGGGAAGTCTGTAGATGTTCATCCACTTTCACTCCGTTACGCAGGAGTTCGATGTTCAGTTTATCCAGTCCTACGCCGGACAGGTTTGCCTTACGGCCTACGCTAAGCAATATTTTTTCCGCTTCAATGGTAGAAGTTTTCCCGTCTTTCTCTATCACGACTCCATCCGGTTTCACTTCCACCACTTTCGTATTCAGGTAGAAAGTAACTCCGCGTTTGGTGTATTCGGTACGGAGCATACCACTCGTTTCCTTATCCATTGCCCCTAGAATCTCGGGCATCATTTCCACAACATGCACCTTTACGCCCATGCTGTTAAAGAAAGAAGCAAATTCCATCCCAATCACTCCGCCGCCAATGATAACCAGAGTTTTGGGAAGTTCCTTTATTTCCAACGCTTCTTTGGAAGTCCAGTAACTGACATCCGACAATCCCGGTATCGGGGGAATCACCGTATCAGAACCTGTACAGACCAGCAGATATTTGGCGAAGTAAGTCTCGCCGTCACAAGTGATGCGAATCAATCCGTCTTTCTCTCCTTCGATGAAGGCTTCTTTCTCTACGATTGTCACCCCATAAGAGTTTACAGTCATCTTCACGCCCCCTGTCAGCATTTTCACCGTCTTATCTTTACGGTTCATGATTTTGGACAAATCGAAAGAAGGAGATTCGGCGGAAACGCCATACTTGGAAGCAGTCTTTATGCTATCCAGTATTTTAGCAGAATATAACAAAGTTTTAGTAGGGATACATCCTTCGTTGAGACATACTCCACCTATTGCTTTCTTCTCGAAAAGAACGGCTTTCAATCCGTTTGCCCCTGCCCTTTCGGCGGCCGTATAACCGGCAGGGCCACCGCCAATAATAGCTATATCAAAGTTCATAATCGTATTTTTTTTAAGTAATAATACGATTATAACAAATGAGAGAAGAGATAAGTTGTTTGGAAAGGAAATACCCTGTTATTTAATTGTCAGCTTTCTCAGGTCTTCCAATGTACCGTTGAATACATTCAGGTCGACATCTTCCTCGATTCCGGGGACATTCCCCACGTCCGTATGTTGCCAAAAGTCCCACTTGCCCTGATACCTCACGGAGTCAACATAGTAATGGGCAATCCAGTAAGGATATGCGTTGAAAATGGAATCGTCCAGATAACGTGTCTTAAATTTATAGGAAGTGTAAAGAATCGGCTTCACTCCGTAATGAGATTCCACACGGTCGAGCCAGCGTTTGATGCCTTGCTGCAATTCTGCTTTTTCTTTTCGTCCGGTCACTTCCACATCGAGTACAGGGGGCAAGTCGCCTGTATCCAGTTTCACCGTACGGATAAAAAAGTCCGCCTGTTTCAGAGCGTCCGTGCTCGGAATATAAAAATGATAGGCTCCCCGGATAAATCCGTGATTACGGGCATTGGCAAAGTTAGCCGAGAAAGTAGTATCGCCATGGTCTCCGCCTTCCGTCGCCTTCATAAAGACAAAGTGCAAAGGAGTCACCGTCTCTTTGTTCTGCCGGAGTTTCGGCCAGTCTATTTTTCCCTGATAATGGGAAATATCAATTCCGTGAATATCATATCCTGCCGGAATACAGACGCCATATTCTTTTAATCCGTGGCAAGGTTTCCAACGGTAAGCATAAGGACGGATAAAGAAATAATAAAAAGCAATGGAGAAACAACCGACAATCATCACTGCCAAGATATTGCGAAGCCAAACAGGCATAGCATGACTATGCTTCGCTTGTACCTTTTTCGGGGTACGGGGAGATTTGGAAGAAGAAACCGTTCCTTTCTTTCGGGTAGTAGAAACAGTTTTTTTCTTCTGTACGGCAGACATCGGGTTGTTGCGTGGCGGCATTTACTTCAAATGATAAATATTTAGAGATAGGCACGGATTACACGGAATACACGGTTTATAAGAAATAGAATAACTAAAAAACCGTGTTAATCTGCGTAATCCGTGCCTGGAAAAACTTTCATTGCAACTGTTTTATTACAACCGCTCTGAAAAGTATCTTTTATTTAGCTTGTTCCAACTGCAAAGTCTTGGTTGCCTGGTCGCAAACTTCTGTAGGACCAAAGTACTGAATCGGACCCGGATATACATAATCCGTTTCAACAGCCCAACGGTCACGTTGTGCAGCGAATGCCTTGAAAGGAGCACCGTCCAGTTTCACCAATGCTTTCTGGATAACCGGCTTCATTTCACCATGACGACGTTCCATGTTCATCATCATCGTGATAGGCACACCGCCTGCAATCCATTCGGCAGCAGGAGCAGTCGTATTACGTACAGAAGACATGTAACCAGTCTTGCCGTTAGCAATCAACATAGAAGCTGTGTAACCCAAGGAGTAGCAGTAGTCAGCATCGAAGTTTGACGGAGCAGCGCAACGTCCTTCGTAACCGAAGAAGTGGTGCTGTGCAGCAAACTTACCTACATACTTACCTTCTTCTTTCCAGGAAGCCAACTTGGTAGCTACCATTTCAGACAACAGTTTTTCTGTTTCAATCAATGATACCTGAACGTTTCCGTGCGGGTCACGATCCAACGTCAACTGACGGGCAACACCTTCCGGCAGACTTGCGTAGATAGCAGAGTTTTCCGGAGAAAGTTTGCGGATGATATAATCACGTTGGTGAGACTTCTTGATTTGAGCGAATTCTTCTGCGTTAGCAGCCAGGAAGTCGTTCAATTCAGCAATCAGACGTTTCATAGCCGGGATGAACTCAACCAATCCTTCAGGAATCAATACTGTACCGAAGTTGTGTCCCTGTGCAGCACGGTCTGCTACCACTTTAGCGATGTATGTCACTACATCATCCAAAGACATATCTTTTGTTTCAACTTCTTCAGAGATGATACATACGTTAGGCTGTACCTGCAAAGCACATTCCAGTGCGATGTGAGAAGCCGAACGACCCATCAATTTGATGAAGTGCCAGTATTTGCGTGCAGAGTTACAGTCACGTTGAATATTACCGATTACTTCTGCGTAAGTCTTGCAAGCCGTATCGAAACCGAAAGAAGTTTCAATCATATCGTTCTTCAAGTCACCGTCGATAGTCTTCGGGCAACCGATTACCTGTACACCATACTTCTTCGCAGCATAGTATTCAGCCAATACACAAGCATTTGTGTTAGAGTCGTCACCACCAATGATAACCAGCGCCTTGATGCCCAGCTCCTTGATGATTTCAAATCCTTTTTCAAACTGGCTTTCAGCTTCCAGTTTCGTACGTCCTGAACCGATGATATCGAAACCACCCGTGTTACGGTATTCGTCGATGATGTCAGCAGTCAGTTCCATATAGTTATGGTCTACCAGACCGCCGGGGCCCAGGATGAAACCATACAATTTGTTTTCCGGATTCAGTTTCTTGATACCATCGAACAAACCTGAGATTACATTGTGTCCACCGGGAGCTTGTCCACCTGAAAGGATTACACCCACATTCATAGCAGGAAGAGCCACAGTCTCACCAGCTTCGAATGTAATTAACGGCATTCCGTACGTGTTAGGGAATAATGCTTTGATAGCTTCCTGATCGGCTACGGACTGTGTAGCAGCACCTGCTACAGCTTTAACGGCTCCTGATGCCAATGCTTTCGGAAGTTTGGGCTGATAAGCAGCCCTTGCGATTTGCAATGCACTTTTAGTCATTTTCTTTAATTTTTTATTTAAAGGTGTTAGTAAGTTTCTTGTCAAACTTGAAAAGCGTTGCAAATTTCGCACTTTTTTCCGAATTATGAAAGAAGGCAGTGAACTTTTATTTCCGACACAAGAAATACAAAGCAGTTAATATTCCGCACATGTCATTAAATGCTAACAAAAGATATGGTACTTTATACTATCTATTTTTCTTCCACTATCCATTTCTCGATATTACGGGTTTCCGCACTGAAGTTTATGCCGATTTTAAAGACCTTTCGTCCGTCCATTTCGAAAGGAAGGTCGTAATGCTTGTCATTAATCTGCTGCAAAGCATCTTCCGCCGTGCCGTTCAGTTTAAATTCCATTATATAGATGAACTTATCAGTCTGTAAGACAAGGTCGATGCGGCCGTCGTTCGTGTTATATTCCACATTAACATAGAAACCAACCAGTTTGAAAACGATGAAAAGCACGTTTTCGTAATGCAATTCCTGGTCGCGGATCACTTCGTAAGTAGTATCCGCAAAGAAACTCTGTAAGCGATGGAAGAAAGAATTATAATCTCCCGATTCCACTTCACGGACAAACTTCTGAATCTCAAACGGGGACTCCACCTTATTTACATTCGCATAAAAAGGAAGTAAAAAACGAATAAAACCCTCTTCCACTTCACGGTTGGGAAAACCTAAACGATACATGCCAAAACGTTCATCATATCCCTCAATAGTGAGGTATCCACTTTGATAAATCACCGGAATGGGATTAGTGGATTCAGAGTCTATACTGTTCAAGACCTGGGCGTCGGTTTCTTCATGTGTCATCCGTTCCAGGTCATAATGATGTTTTTTCAGTAATTTCACCAAATAAGTAGGTGTACCCGTTTCAAACCAATAACTACCGAACTCTTTGCGTTTGAAAGCGTTAAGCAGACTGAACGGATTGTACATGCCGATTGAATTGTGCGTAAAGTGATAGCCGTCATAGCACTCCCTCAGTTCTTCACAAAGTTTGTCATACGTTATTCCTCGCGCTGCGGCAAATTCATGAAGTTCCGTTTCCAGATTTTCGTGGATTTCACGCTCGCTGACACCACATATTTCGATGTACTCATTCCACATTGAAATATCATCCAGATTATTCAAATCACTGAATACACTGACTTTGCCAAACTTCGTCACACCAGTGAGAAGGGCAAACTTGATGCAACCGTCCATTGTTTTGAGCGCTCCATAGAACGGTTTCAAGGTATTTCGAAATTGTTTTTGAAGTTCCTCATTACCAATGGCTTGCAACATAGGTTTATCATATTCGTCGACCAAAATGACCACACGTTGCCCTGCCAATTTACAGGCACGCTCTATGATACCGGCGAAACGCAAGGAAAACGAACGTTCGGACGGCTCAGCACCGTAAAGTTTCTCCCACGCTGTCAGCGATTTATCAAGTATATTATCCAGACTTTCCGGTGTGTCATACTTTTCGATATTAAGGTCGAGATGCAATATAGGATATTTAATCCAATCTTTTTCCAACTTTTCTACTGCCAGTCCTTCAAACAGATCCTTCTTTCCATGAAAGTAGGCTTCTAAGGTAGAGATGAGCAAACTCTTTCCGAAACGGCGCGGACGACTCAAGAAATAATAACTTCCCGTCTTGACCATTTGGTATATCAAGGCTGTTTTATCAATATAGAAATAACCGTCATTACGAATTTTCTCAAAATTCTGAATACCGATAGGATATATTTTATTGCTCATATTCGCTTCCTTTATAAATCAACATCTGTCTCGCAAAGATATATATTTTTAATAGAACTCTTTATCATGGCAAGTTAAAAGATTATTCTCCGCAATTTATATCCTACAATTCTCTCATAGAAACCTCACTGATAAATCGGTTAATATTCTACACACATCATTAAAAGCCAATAAGATATATTATGTCATCAATTTTGATAATAAATAGCCATTATCCATAAAATCACGGTTGGGCAACGGCAAATTTACCGTTGGGCAACCGTGATTTCACCATTGCCCAACAGCGTTTTGGAAGGTTTCAGACGAATATGACAAAAAAAATGAGGGAATCTTTTCAGTTTCCCTCATCCGTTTAGCTTAAAATAAATAAAAAAGATCAAACAGAAGGATCCGGTGTTTCATCTTCGGAACCACCACCCGGATTATCGGGTTTCCCTTTGTCTTCCTCTCCATCTTTCGACGTACTAAAGAAAGATTCTTTACTCACTCCACCCAGCATCTGCTGAAATTTGTTTCCCGGAGTAAAAACAATCTTTACTCTAGATATTGTGTCCGAGTCTACATCTTCTTCTTTATCCTGGCTTTTGGCTTGAATGGACGGACGGAATGACCCGAACTCTCCCAACTTTACCGAAAAGCCTTCTTCTAAAAAAGAAATCATAGTGTCTTGGACACCCTTTAATACAACATCTACTATGCCCCGATGCATCCCAGTACGCTGGTTTACTTCATCACAGAGTTTGTTGTAACCGATACTACCAATAACTACATTAGTAGCAACGTACTTTGACAACGGATTCTCCTTGTCGAATTGAAGTACGATTTTTCTTTTTCTATACTTAACGCTCATAGCGCATAATATATTAAATGAAATTGCTCACTTGCAACTCCGATGACAAAGATACGATAATATTTTGAGTCTCCAATAAAGACCTTACATTTTATTTGCTTCTTAGAAAAAATATGGCTATTTTTGCGAAATGAAAGTATGTATAGCGATACATTTGTTTTTTTAGAAAAGTTATTGTAAGAAGCGTTGTGCTTCATTCTTGTTTTTGAAAACCTGAGAAATTTTCGCGACACACAAGAATGACATATGCGGTTCTCGCGCTAAACAGCGCGGGTCTGCTGTCTATTCATAAGTGTGTCGGGTTTTCTCAGGACCTTCAAAAACAATGAATAGCACGCAGTTCCGCGTTTTCTTTTTTATTATAATGTCCTTATAGGAACTAGAGGATGAAAATTCAAAATTATGAGAACTATTATTACGACTATTTTATTGATTTTCACGGTTTTTGTAATGGCACAGAAGACTGACCTACAAAAAGAAAGAATAAAAGGGCATGTTATATCCATGACAGAAACATACTACAATTTCGCGTTTAAATTCGGAGAGTATATTAAGCAAGATACGAGCAAATATAGTCGAACATTTTACGATGAAAATGGTAATATCTATAGAAAAACAGCAAATAAAATAGAAAAAAGAACTTTCTACGACAAAACAACCAATAAAGAGGATATTATACATTATATCTATGACAAAAGTCTTAAACTCAATACTATTATTATCCTAAGAGACAAAACTATCTTGGATAAAGAAACCCATATAGAAGAAATAGTAAAAGACACCCTACAACAAACAGAATATATTTATGGTGCAAATGGAAAACTTATTGAGACAAACACCTATGATTATGACTTTAAGGATTCAAGCAAAAAAACATTATCTCAGAAAGTGAAATACTCTTACTCATCTGCTGAAAACACTATTGAAACTTATAACGGGAATGGTGAATTGTCCGCAAAAAAAATAATTACTCAAAATGGTAAGAAACATACTGAAAATACAGGTGGAATACTCGTTGCAACAGAATACAATTCAATAGACCAACCTCTAAAATCAATATTATACTTAGGAGCAAGCAATGGTTCTGCTGCTTCACAAACGACCTATCAATATAATAAATATGGTGACATACTACAAAAGAATAGCGAAATTGGACTAACAATCAACTATAAGGATGAACACCATATCACCACTAAAACATACAAATATATATACGATTCGCATCAAAATTGGATTTGCCGGAAGACATACAATAAAAATGAAATGACAGAATGGGTAGAACGAACATATACATATGCGAATACATCTGACGAACTAATAGAAGCACGGTTACTAAATATAAAACAAGAACAAATGGAAGCACAACAAAAGCATAATGACTATCATAAAAAAATTGAGCATGCAAAGCAGATACAGAAAGAAAAAGATATCGCGCAACACTTGCAAGACTCCATCCGTCATGAAAAAGAAAAATTCTACGAACTAATAAAAACTGTACTTAACAAGAACATTATGAGAATTTCAGCAGGAGGAGGATACAGACGCTATAAGACTTCAAACTGTATTCAAACTATTAAAAAAGTATTTGTAGAACAGCAAACCGTTACTTTCACATTAAAAGATAATACAGAATTGCCTCCCATCAAATTAGTTTCAAAAGAAGAAGTATCTACAGGTGGATTTATGGAACACTGTATTATTTCTTATTCTGCAGACAAAAACTTTATTTTATTACTTATAAACGGCAATGATTATCTGAATGAAGCCGGAGTTTTAATCCATCGCCTTCCCCACGATATGCATCAAGTATACAACATAAGCGATAAAGCAATATCCAGTTTGAAAAAAGAAAAGAATATAGATAAAATAAACAGAACAGCAACCAATGCGCTGAGGTTTATCAATAAATTGAGATAAAACTTAAACCATGATAAATAAATTATGTAACATGAAACACCTATCTTTATTAAAAAAAATATTTTTTACTGCTATTACTTGTATAAACATAATAGCATGCAGCAGCGATGATCATGAAATTGAGTCTGATATATTCGTTGAAACAAATGTGGAACGAATCCACGTGACACAAGCCGGAACTTTATCTAAGCTAATGAATGATTGTGAAAAAAACAAGATAGAAAACTTAACATTATCCGGCTATTTGAACGGGAGTGACATCTTGTATTTGAAAGAGGAATTAAGCAAAACATTGTTTAAATTAAATTTATCAGATGCGAAAATTGTAGAAGGTGGTGAACCGTATGCAATAGTAACAAAAAAATATTATACAGAAAACAATGAAGTTTCCGATTATTTTTTTTCTACTTATTCATACCCTAAATTACAAACCATCCATCTTCCTAAAGACTGCACACGTATAGGAAAGTATTCATTAGCTAGTCTTACTAATCTTTCTTTTGTAGAGCTACCTAATGCATTAGAAGAAATAGATAATGTAGCATTATATAACTGTTTAAGTCTGAAATCTGTAATTTTTCCTAGTTCTTTACTAAGTATTGGAGACTATTGTTTTCAAAATTGCCAAGAACTTGCCTCCATTCATTTCAATAATTCCTTGCAAAAAATAGGTATTCTTGCATTCCAAAATTGCAAATCACTTACAAATATAAACCTTCCCAACTCATTAAATTCAATAGGTCAGTTTGCTTTTGACGGATGCTCTAACTTATCAACAATAACAATATCTGAAGGTATCACCGAAATACAATATGGAACTTTTAGAAATTGTATCAATCTTTCATCAGTCAACTTACCCACCTCACTTAATGTGATATCTGTCTCAGCCCTTGAAGGATGCCTCAGTCTAGAAACTATAACTATTCCTCAAAATGTAAATAAAATAGAATCTAATATATTTAAAGATTGTAATAAGCTACAGGAAATTCACCTAAAAGGAACAACTCCTCCTGATATTTCATATTGGTCAAATGACTATATGAGTCATTGTACGCTATTTATACCAAAAGGTTCACTAGCTACCTATAAAAAGACAAACTATTGGTCATTGTTTCGTGACATCATTGAAGAATAAGAGTTGTTATTTTCTCAATCAATATAAACAAAGAACTATTTATTAACTATAAAACCATTAAAAGTATGAAATCAATGAAGAATTTATTTGTAATTGGATTAACCCTCGTAATTTGTGCCGGATTTACGGCTTGTGGTAATGATGATGATAAGTAAGAAGTAACATTGCCAACAATATTCGAAGGCAAAAGAATCACTCAATGCGAATCGACAACCAACGGTTATACAGAAAAAGATGTGTATAGCTACAATAGCGGAAAGCTTATCTCTTATAGTGAGTATGAGATTAGTAATAAAGAAACTTTTGAAGATAAATATACCATTGAATATGGTAATCAAGTAAGGATATCATGGCAAGACGGTAATGACAGTGAAGTATGTACATATTCTTTAAACGAAAACGGTTTTGCAACATCTGCAATATTAGTCACTAAAGAAGATGAAGATGTATGGAATACGCATTATACTTTCGAGTATGACACAAACGGTTATCTAATCAAAATCACAGAAAAAAGTGACGGAGAAGATGCGAAAATAATAGAAATAGAGCGAAATGACGGTGACGTACTATCATTCAGTTACGATGACAGTCAATATACATATACCTATACTTCAAATATAAACAAAGGCGGAATCCTCCCGATTGATAACGGCTGGCTTGATGTGGAAGCAGAACTTCACATTGCATATTACGCAGGAATCTTAGGAAAACCCACAAAACATCTGATTGCATCACAAAAAGAAAAATTCGGTTACAATAGCTATGAAGAAACCTATGAATATGTGTTAGATGCTGATGAGTATGTGAAAACCTGTACAATAAACAGCAAAGGTTATGTTTCTTCTTATAATTATATTTTTAAATAAGTATTCCCTTTTCTAAATATATAATGCAGTGATAGCTAAAAAGCACATCACTGCATTATTCCCTCAAAAACAAGTTAAAAGCTATTGTTTCCAACCACCGCCTAAAGCCTTATAAAGTTGCACAACAGTAATCAGCTCGTCACGAATCGCATTGCTCAAACCTATCTGTGCGTCGAAGTATCCACGCTGGGCATCCAGTACATCCAGATAATTGATGACACCGTTGATGTATTGAAGCTGCGCAAGATCCATATAGCTCTTCGCCGAACGTTCCAGATTGGCACGAAGCTCATACACTTCCTTTATCTTGTTGAAATTTACAATAGCATTACGTGCCTCCTTGAATGCTTGCAGTACAGACTTCTCATAATTGTGTACTTCGGCTTCATAAGCCGCTTTCTTCGCTTTCAGTGCCGCACGATTCTTCCCCCAACCAAAGATAGGAGTCAACAGAGCTCCTTCCATAACGGCATAGGGAGATTTCAAAAGGCTGGACAGAGAAGTGCTCTCCGTACCGAAACCACCGGTCAGTGCCAAACGTGGGAACATATTCGTATAAGCCACTCCTACTTTCGCATTGGCGGCAATCAATTTCTGTTCCGCCTGACGGATATCGGGACGACGTTCCAGCAAAGTGGACGGTAGTCCTACCGGTAGCGTTTGGGGAGAATTAAACTCCTGAAGCAAACGGGAACGGGCTATCTTGTTAGGATACTCCCCTGCAAGAAAAGCAATATCGTTTTCTTTCAAAGAGATTTTACGTTCCAAGTCCGGCACCAATGTTGCCGTACGCGCCAATTCCACTTGTGACTGACGGTAAGAAGTCTCCGAAGTCAATCCCCCTTCAAAACGGATGCGTGCCAGGCGGACTCCTTCTTCACGGGCTTTTAATGTTTGCTTTACAATGTCCAGTTCCGTATCCAAAGCTACCAGTTCATAATAAGCCTGCGCCACTTCGGCTACAATGGTCATACGGAGTGCCCGTTGCGCTTCTATGGATTGCAGATATTCAGCAATACTGGCGGAACGCGCCCAACGCAGATTTCCCCAAAGGTCGAGTTCCCACGAAACTAAAAACTGAGCTTCAAAGGTTTCCGACTTTTTAAACGCATCTCCCCCATGATTCTCCAATTCACGTTCTGCAGTCACTTTCCCTTTAATATCCGGTAGCAGTGCCGCAGTAGAGATTCGTTTCTGCGCAGCCATTTCCTGTACACGGGCAGCGGCAATCAGCATATCTTTATTATGATCCAGTGCACGTTCTATCAAGTTCTGCAAGGTTGCATCTGTGTATATGTCTTTCCAATCCTGGTCGCCGAAGCTGACTGAATCCTGATGTTGCGCCAAGCTATCGGGCAGATGAAGATCGGGACGGACATAGCTTTTTCCTACCTTGCAAGAAGTCAAGACTCCTGCAAGTAATAAGACGGCAATATATAGTTTCTTTCGTTTCATGATTTCTTATGTTTTAAGATTTTCGACTTTGTTTTATATACCATCACAAAGAAGAACGGCACGAGAATGATACCAAATACAATGGCGAATATCATTCCGAAGAATACCCCCGTACCAATCGCCTGCCGGCTTGCCGAACCGGGACCACTTGCCAATACCATCGGAAGCATGCCGAGAACGAATGCCAATGAGGTCATCAGAATCGGCCGGAAACGCAGTTTAGCTGCATAAATAGCCGACTGTATCAGATCTTCTCCTTTATCTACCTGGACTTTTGCGAATTCCACTATCAAGATGGCATTCTTGGCGGCAAGTCCCACCAACATGACCAGACCAATCTGGAAATATACATCATTCTCCAATCCGCAAATCCATACTCCCAGGTAAGCTCCCAAAGCAGCAACAGGCAAAGAAAGTAATACTGCAATAGGCACCGTCCAACTCTCATACTGAGCAGCAAGGAAGAGGAATACAAACAAAAACACCAATGCCATCACCATACCGGTCTGACCGCCCGCCTGTTTCTCCTGATAAGAGAGTCCGCTCCATTCCAAACCGATATTATCGGGAAGATGGTCACGGGCAATCTGCTCCATGATCTCCATCGCCTGCCCGGAACTGTATCCTTGCGCGGCGGCTCCACGGATAACAGCTGTAGTAAACATATTAAAACGTTTGATACTGCCCGGTCCTGTTGTATAGGATGCATTTCCTAAAGAAGTCAGCGGCACCATCGCTCCGTTGGACGCTTTCACAAAGAACAAGTTGATATTATCCTTATGCTCACGGTAAGGAGCCTCCGCCTGGATATATACCTTATAAATACGGTTGAACATATTAAAGTCGTTCACATACACCGAACCAGTATAGGCTTTCATGGTAGAAAACACGTCCGCCAAAGGTACACCCAGCATCTTCACTTTATCACGGTCTACATCAAAGTAGAGTTGCGGTATCTCCGATTGCAACGAAGAAGACAAACCGGTCAGTTCTTTGTGCTTGGAAGCATAATACATCAATGTGTCCGCCGCCTCTACCAGATTATCAAAAGTAGCCTCTCCACGGGCTTCCAATTGCATTTCAAAACCGCCCGAAGTACCCAATCCCGGTATCACCGGCGGAGTGGAGAGATAAACTTTACATTCCGGATATTCCTTGAGATGTTTTTCCACTGTATCCATTATCTTTTCGATGCTGGTGTTCTTGCGTTCTTCCCAGGGTTTCAGGATAACTGTCAGTTCCGAACGCCCCTGACTGCTTCCCACACGCGGACTGCTTCCTGTCACATTCTGTATATATTCGATATACGGATTCTTCTCCAAGTAAGCAATGGCACGGTCGGTCACGGCACGCGTACGTTCCAACGTAGCCCCCTCCGGCAATTCAAGTTCTACCTTAAAATATCCCTGGTCTTCTATAGGCAAGAAACTTGTAGGGATAATACGATGAATCAACAAGATAGCAATCAATACCATTCCGAAAGCACTCAATACCCGACGGGGATGCTTGATAGTACGGGTTACAGCAGCTACATACTTATTACTGCCAATACCCAGCCATTCATTGATTTTCCTGAAAACAATGTTTTTCTTCTTCCCGCTATCCGGCTTTAGAATCAGAGAGCACATGACAGGACTTAATGTTAAAGCTACCACCGTAGAGATAAGTACGGACACTACAATCGTCACCGTAAACTGACGGTATAACTGTCCCGTTATCCCACTCAAAAAACTGACAGGTACAAAAACCGCCGCTAATACCAAAGAAGTGGCAATTAATGCACTGGCGAGTCCGTTCATCGCTTTCTTTGTCGCTTCATAAGGACTCAGCTTTTCCGTTTCCATGATATGCTCCACGCCTTCCACTACCACAATCGCGTCATCCACAACGATACCGATAGCTAGAATCAATCCGAGCAATGTCAATATATTGAGTGAGAAACCAAAAATCAACATGAATCCGAACGTACCAATCAGCGAAATAGGTACTGCCACTATGGGGATTAACGTGGCACGCCAACTCTGCAAGGATAGATAGACCACAAGCACCACCAGTACCAATGCCTCAAACAATGTTTTATATACTTCGTGAATGGATTCGGAAATATAAGTCGTCATATCGAACGGTATCTCATAACTCAACCCTTCGGGAAAGTTCTTGCTGATTTCATTCATCGCATCTTTCACCCTGCCGGCAACTTCCATTGCATTGGCACCCGGCAACATATAAATACCGAGCACAGCAGCATTTTCGCCATTTATACCACTTTCCGTAGTATATGAAGAAGCTTCCAGTGATACACGCGCCACATCTTTCAACCGGATGATGGAACCGTTCGCATTGGCACGCACCACAATATCTTCAAACTGTCCGACTGTGGAAAGACGTCCCTGTGTCGTAATAGGAATCGTAATATCCAATCCCTGCACCGGTTGTTGGCCGAGCACACCTGCCGCCGATTCACGGTTCTGGTCTTTCAATGCATTCTGCAAATCCTGTACGGTCAGTCCGAAATTTGCCAACTTATCAGGTTGTGCCCATATCTGCATCGCATAGTAGCGGCTACCGATATTCGAGACACGCCCTACTCCCGGAATACGGCGAATCACATCGAGCACATTGATTGTAGCAAAGTTACTCAAATAAATTTCGTCAAACTTCGGGTCGGTAGACGTCAGACAGAGAGTCATCAACTGACTGGGAGCCTGCTTTTCTACTGAAATACCATTCTGAATGACTTCCGCCGGTAAACGGGATTCCGCCAGCTTCACACGGTTCTGAATCTCAACAGCCGCCAAATCCGGGTCGGCGGAAACATCGAACGTAACCGTTGCCGAAAAACCTCCGGAATTAGAACTGTTGGATTCCATATAAAGCATCCCCGGCGTACCGTTAATTTCCTGCTCAATCGGAGTGGCTACCGCTTGCGACACGGTAAGCGCACTCGCACCGGGGTAAGATGCGCTGATCTTCACCACCGGGGGCGTGATCTGCGGATATTGATCCACCGGAAGCATTGTCAGACCGATAATGCCGACAATTACAATCACGATGGAGATTACAGCCGAAAAGACCGGCCTGTCTATAAAAAAAGTAACTTTCATCGTTTATTCTCCTTTCGCGTTATCCTTCGTTTCTGTGTCCGGCTGACTTACCCGCACCTTCATTCCCGGGGTTAGCTTATGGAAGCCTTCTATTATAACCATCTCTCCTTCAGCCACTCCTCGTTCCACTACGACATTGTTTCCTACTTCAGGCCCCAATTCGATAAAACGTTTTTCTGCCGTATTATCCTTACGCATCGTGTAAATATAAGCTCCACCCTTTTCGATGGTAACCGCCTTCATAGGGACGACGAGAGCACCTTCGCGAACATCCAGCAACAGTTTCACTTTTGTAAACTGTCCCGGCAATAAAACTTGTTTCGGATTAGGCATTTCTGCACGAACAGAAAAAGTACCTGTTTGAGGATCGACCTGCGGTTCGGCAAAGTCGACATACCCTTTATACGGATAAACAGTATTATCCGCCAATGTGATGGTAATATTCGGCTGCCAGGAACGGGTGGAATCTTGTTGTCCCAAGTTAATGTTTCTTTCCTTACTCTTCAGGTAATCAAGTGCTGTCATACTGAAGTCTACCAATACAGTATCACTTTTCACAATCGTAGCAAGCAACGACTTCCCACCGGGACCGACCAATGTACCCAAATCCACATTCCTCTCACTGATATGTCCGGACAAAGGTGAACGGACAATAGTATAGCCCAATTCAAGTTCCGCCTGTGCCAAGTCTGCTTCACTCATCGCTACGGTTGCTTCGGCACTCTCATAAGCTGCTTCCGCATTATCCAAGTCCAACTGGCTCGCAGCGTTCTGCTCAAACAGCGGACGGATACGTTTCAAGTCACGATCCGCCTTCAAAGCCTGCGCCTCGTCTTTCTTCAACTGAGCCCTTGCCTTATCCGCTTTGGCACGATACTGGTCCTGGTTAATCACAAACAAAACCTGGTTCTTATTTACATACGTACCTTCGGCAAAAAGCATATTCTCCAAATAGCCTTCCACACGGGCACGTACTTCGACGAACTGTTGGGCACGGATACGTCCCACATATTCCCCATATATTTCTACATCGTCTTTCACCACCGGTTCAACAATAACTGTCGGTATTTCCGGTGCAGCCTTCTGAGGTCGGGTCAGTATCCAGTACACGCCCAACACAACTACCGCACAGATAATAGCAGCAATGGTTCTCTTTCTCCTCAGTTTCAACTCATGTTTCGAAAAGAATAATCTCATATCGAATCTTATTATTAAATTTAACTTATGTTTGTTCTCTACTCCTTGTTTATGCAATTTGCATGCCAAAATTCCTTACACCTACTATTTACTGGCATTCAGCCTGTTATATTCTGCCATATCAGATGTGAAAATGTGGAATTTGCCGGATAAAGTGTAGAAATAATCCACATTTCCGACTTTTGGAACATTTTTTTTAATTCCCATTTCAACAACTAAACAAATTATGCCCTACATTTGTATTATATTAAAACAACAACACTAGACCGTGTCCTAATGAAAAAACAAATCTTTTCAACATTGGTTTTGTCAATCTGCATCTTATTTCCTTTTTCTTTGCATTCTCAGGAGCAACGAAAAAAGGTAGGAGTCGTTTTGAGCGGGGGTGGCGCCAAAGGAATGGCGCACATCAAAGCATTGAAAGTGATTGAAGAAGCCGGTATTCCTATTGACTACATAGCCGGAACCAGTATGGGGGCTATTGTGGGTGGTCTTTATGCCATCGGCTACACGCCGGAACAACTGGACAGTATGGTACGGAAACAGAACTGGACATTCCTGCTCAGTGACCGTGTCAAACGAAGTGCCATGTCACTGACTGATCGTGAACGCTCTGAAAAGTTCGTCATCTCCATACCTTTCACCAAAACTCCTAAGGATGCAGCTTCGGGGGGAATCATGAAAGGCCAGAATCTTGCGAATCTATTCTCGGACTTAACGATGGGATATCATGACTCTATCGACTTCAATAAACTTCCCATTCCCTTTGCTTGCGTAGCGGCTGATATCGTAAACGGAAATCAGATCGTATTCCGTGACGGAATACTTTCTACTGCCATGCGTGCCAGTATGGCTATCCCTGGTGCATTCACCCCGGTACGGCAAGACAGCATGGTATTGGTAGACGGCGGCATCGTCAACAACTACCCGGCAGATGTGGTAAAAGCAATGGGCGCTGATATTATTATCGGAGTGGATGTACAAAACGCCTTGAAAACAGCGGATAAGCTGAATAGTGTTCCCGATATTTTAGGACAGATTGTAGATATTACCTGCCAGTCGAATCATGAAAAGAATGTAGACCTCACAGATACCTATATTCGTGTAAACGTGGATGGTTATTCATCCGCCAGTTTCACACCTGCCGCCATCGACACGTTGATGAGAAGAGGTGAAGAAGCGGCAAGGGCACAATGGGGCTCTCTGCTCGCATTGAGAAAGAAGATAGGAATAGCGGATGATTATATGCCCAAGCAACACGGGCCTTATTCCTCTCTATCCAATGTACGTACCATCTACGTGACAGACATCTCATTTTCCGGCGTAGAAGTGTACGACAAGAAATGGTTGATGAAGAAATGTAACCTGAAAGAGAACAGCAATATCTCAACCCAACAGATAGAACAAGCTTTGTACCAACTACGTGGCAGCCAATCCTATTCCGGTGCCAGTTATACATTGACAGAGACGCCTGAAGGATACCGGCTCAACTTCCTGTTGCAAGAAAAATATGAAAGAAGAATCAATCTCGGTATCCGTTTTGATTCGGAAGAAATCGCGTCCCTGCTGCTCAACGCAACAGCAGACCTCAAAACCCGTATCCCGTCCCGCCTGTCCCTTACCGGACGATTGGGAAAACGGTATGCCGCCCGTGTAGACTATACGCTCGAACCGATGCAACAACGCAACTTCAACTTCTCATATATGTTCCAATACAATGATATCAACATCTATGAAGAGGGTGACCGTGCCTACAATACAACCTACAAATACCACTTGGCAGAATTTGGTTTCTCCGACGTGTGGTACAAGAACTTCCGTTTCGGGCTCGGACTCCGTTTCGAATATTATAAATACAAAGATTTCCTGTTCAAGAAACCGGAACTTACGAACCTGCAAGTAGAATCGGAGCATTTTCTAAGTTATTTTGCGCAGGTACAATATAATACATACGACAAAGGACATTTCCCTGCCAAAGGAAGTGATTTCAAAGCCGCTTATTCACTCTATACGGATAATATGGCGCAATACAATGAACACGCTCCGTTTTCCGCTTTGAGTGCATCATGGGCAAGTGTCATTCCCGTTACCCGCCGCTTTTCCGTCATCCCTTCCATTTATGGACGTATCCTGATTGGAAAAGGATTCCCATATCCTTTGCAAAACGCAATTGGTGGCGAAGTCCCCGGTTTCTATATTCCACAGCAATTGCCATTTGCGGGAGTCAATAATCTGGAGTTGATGGACAACACTCTCATGATTGCGTCCGTAAAGTTCAGACAGCGTATGGGTTCTATTCATTACCTCACTCTGACAGGAAACTATGGACTAACGGAAAGTAATTTCTTTGAGATTTTGAAGGGTAAACAGCTATTCGGCATCAGCGCAGGCTATGGAATGGACAGCATCTTCGGGCCACTGGAAATTTCATTGGGATACTCCAATCAGACGGATAAGGGAAGTTGTTTTGTGAATTTAGGGTATTATTTCTAATCGTTCATACGATTATCAGCCAACTTAAATACTACATAATGAAAAAAAATATCTATCATACTATCATTCATTTTTATATTATGCTAATTGTCTGGATGATAAGTATGATAGATAACTTTCCAAACAGGTATCTATCATACTTTTGCCGTAAAAAACGGGTATCTATCATATCCATACTGCATCCGCTTTAGTGTAGTATCAGGGGAAAACACCCATATGAAGCCACAAGAATATCCATTTTATAGGATGATAACCTGTATTTGGCAGCTTAATAATCCATTGGAAACGGTTATCTTTTTATAGCCCGCGTATGCAGGCTGTACAGCCCGCAGCTGTAAACCGTACAGCCCACATATGCAGGCTGTTCGTCACACAGATGTGGGCTATAAACTTATCGCCGTTAAAGTGGAGTTATTGAGCCATTCAGGTCGGATTTATATGGATTCATTGCAACAAAAACAAGCCATCTTGAGCCTATCCGACCTTTATTCGGCTATTTTATTGATGAGAGATACCCTGTTTTTGGTGGTATAAACATGATAGATGTAAGTTTACATTCAAATCCGTACGGAAACGAACTTTTCGGGTATAGCCTGCCAAGAGTAATAAAAGATAAAGAATTGCAGATTTAAGATGGTACAAAGCAACTATTTGTGTATATTTGTATTATCCATTGAGTAAAATAAATCAATGTATTGAGTAAAAGTACTCATTGCATTGAGTAAATAATAGAAATCATGTATAAAAGAGCTCAATATCAAACTATTACAGAAAGGCTAAAAGAACCTCGACATTTTCTGCAAGTTGTATTAGGACCTCGTCAGGTTGGAAAGACTACAGTCATCAAACAAGTTGTCAAGGATCTGAATCTACCGCATCAAATCTATTCGGCAGATAACATTCCCGCCACACAGACATCTTGGATTTCAGATTGTTGGAATACAGCAAGAGTACAGATGCGGGTAGAAGATTCACCTGAATTTATTCTAATAATCGATGAAATCCAAAAAATAAAAAACTGGAGCGAAGTAGTTAAAAAAGAATGGGATGCGGATACATTCAATGATGTCAATATGAAAGTGGTTCTCCTTGGCTCTTCACGTGTGTTGTTGGAAAAAGGATTATCAGACTCAATGATGGGACGCTTTGAAGAGATAAGGATGACACACTGGTCGTATCCGGAAATGCGGGATGCATTTGACATGAGTTTGGAACAATACCTCTATTTTGGCGGATACCCGGGAGCTGCTTTTTTAATAAAAGACGAAGAACGCTGGGGACAATATATCAATGGAGCAATCATAGATGCCACTATCAATAAAGATATTTTATACGACTCTCCTATTAGCAAACCGGTGTTATTACGGCAAACGTTCGAATTAGGAACTTCTTATTCCGGTGAAATCGTATCCTTGACCAAAATGGTAGGCTCATTACAAGATGCCGGAAATACAACAACACTGGCAGGGTATTTAAACTTGCTTGGAGATAGCGGCTTACTGACCGGCTTACAATAGTTTGCAATAGACAAATCACGTCAAAGAGCAAGCGCTCCAAAATTTCAGGTATTCAACAATGCCTTAAAAGCCGTATACAATGATTTGACTTTTAAAGAGGCTATTCTTAACAGAAAAGAATGGGGACGTATTTTTGAATCTGCGATTGGCGCACATATTGTTTCTAATGCATTTACCGGCAATTATGAAGTATTTTACTGGAGAGAAAAAGATAAAGAAGTAGACTATATATTGAAAAAGAAAAATCGAATTGTAGCTATAGAAGTAAAAAGCAATAGTGAAAAATATAATGCAGGACTGGAAGAAGTACGCAAAATGTATCACCCGTATGCTACTTTCGTAGTCGGAGAAGGGGGAATGAAAACCGAACAATTCTTAAGTATCAATCCGGTGAGGTTATTTGAGTGAATTAGTGATACAGTAAGAAGATGCAGGCTTGAATCATGTTTTTTTGGTCATTTATTCGTCTGAATCAAAGAAAGTGCCTATCTTTACCGCAAGTATTTTTATTATTCACCATTAAATGTAGAAATTATGGCAAGCAGAAGAGAACTCAAAAAGAACGTAAACTATATCGCAGGAGAATTATTCACCGAGTGTTTAATCAACAGTATGTTTATCCCCGGAACTGACAAAGCTAAAGCTGATGAGCTAATGGCTGAAGTGCTGAAGATGCAGGATGAATTTGTAACCCGTATCAGCCATACCGAACCGGGTAATGTGAAAGGTTTCTATAAGAAATTCCGCGCAGACTTTAATGCAAAGGTTAACGAGATTATTGAAGCTATCGGAAAATTGAACTAAAGAGCAGAATGAAGAAAGCAATTTATAGCTTTATCTATTACCGTCTGTTAGGGTGGAAGACAAACGTTACGGTACCTAATTATGATAAATGCGTGGTATGTGCCGCTCCACACACAACGAACTTTGACTTATTTATTGGAAAACTATTTTATGGCGCTTTAGGCCGTAAGACAAGTTTCATGATGAAAAAAGAATGGTTTTTCTTTCCGTTGGGACTGTTTTTCAAAGCAGTGGGCGGAATTCCCGTAGATCGTAGCCGGAAGACTTCTCTAGTCGACCAGATGGTTCGCCATTTTGCCGAGTGCAAAAAGTTCCACCTGGCTATCACTCCCGAAGGAACCCGCAAAGCGAATCCAAATTGGAAGAAAGGTTTTTATTTTATCGCCCAGAAAGCTCAGGTGCCTATTGTCTTAATCGGGATTGATTATAGCAAGAAGACAATCTCAGCAACGAAAGCTATCATGCCATCGGGAGACATCAATAAGGACATGAGAGAAATCAAACTTTATTTCAAGGATTTTAAAGGAAAACATCCTGAAAATTTTGCTCTAGGCGAACTTTAAACATTAAGTATAGAGGTATTCAATTATGGAGCTTATCCGTATTTCCATAGTACAGACCGATATCGTTTGGGAAAATAAACAAGAAAATCTCCGTTTGCTCCACGAAAAGCTGCAAAGCCTTCGTGGAACAACGGAGATTGTTGTTTTACCGGAGATGTTTTCTACCGGATTCAGTATGCAGAGTAAAATACTGGCAGAATCGAACTCGGGTGAGACTATCACCCTTCTCAAACAATGGGCTTCGCAATTCCAACTGGCTATCTGCGGAAGTTATATAGCAACAGATAACGGGCAGTTTTATAACCGCGCCTTTTTCCTGACTCCTGAAGGAGAAGAGTTCTATTATGACAAACGGCATCTGTTCCGTATGGGACGGGAAGCCGAACACTTTTCAGCCGGTGACAAACGCCTCATCATCCCCTATCGCGGGTGGAATATTTGTCTGCTTGTCTGCTATGATCTTCGTTTCCCGGTATGGAGCCGGAATGTCAACAACGAATATGACCTATTAATATATGTAGCAAACTGGCCTGTTTCCCGCCGACTCGTGTGGGATACCCTGCTTCGTGCCCGTGCGCTCGAGAACCAATGCTATGTATGCGGTGTAAACAGGATAGGAACGGATGGATACCATTTGGAATATAACGGTGGAAGCAAAGTTTACCCGGCTTTTGGTGAAGAGGTTGCTTCCCTGCCCGACGGACAGGAAGGAATAGCTACGGCAGCACTCAATCTGACTTCTCTCAATCAATTCAGAGAAAAGTTTCCGGTATGGAAAGATGCCGACGAATTTCATCTGTCGGATACGCAACAAAACAAATGTTAAAAACAGATTAAAACGACAACAATACCTAGAACTTGGTAGTTACTAATATAGACTTCTTTTGTATCTTTGTCGTGTAAATACAGTCGTAAGGACGCTAATCTTACATAACTTAATTAACAACTTTATGAAAACAAATCTTAGTTCTCAAATCAGTCTCCACCGGGTCTCCCCCAGATACTACAGACCGGAGAATGCTTTTGAAAAATCAGTCTTGACAAGACTCGAAAAAATTCCCACTGACATTTATGAGTCTGTGGAAGAAGGCGCTAACTACATTGCTCGCGAAATAGCACAGACCATCCGCGAAAAACAAAAGGCAGGACGCTTCTGCGTATTGGCACTTCCTGGTGGTGATTCACCCAGACACGTATATACGGAACTTATCCGCATGCATAAGGAAGAAGGGCTTAGCTTCCGTAACGTGATCGTATTTAATATGTATGAATATTATCCGTTGTCTCCCGATGCAGTCAACAGTAACTTCAATGCTTTGAAGAGTATGTTGTTGGATCATATCGACATCGACAAGCAGAATATATTCACTCCCGATGGAAGCATTGCCAAAGATACCATCTTTGAATATTGCCGTTTGTACGAGCAACGCATCGAAAGCTTCGGCGGTATTGATATTGCCTTGCTGGGTATCGGTCGTGTAGGTAACATCGCATTCAACGAACCGGGTTCCCGCCTGAATTCTACCACGCGTCTGATTTTGCTGGATAATGCATCACGCAATGAAGCAGCCAAGATTTTTGGAACGATGGACAATACTCCGATCAGTTCTATCACGATGGGTGTAGCTACCATTCTCGGTGCAAAGAAGGTTTATCTGCTTGCATGGGGTGAAAACAAGGCAGCCATGATTAAAGAATGTGTGGAAGGCGCAATCACCGATACGATTCCGGCATCTTATCTGCAAACTCACAACAACGCGCATGTAGCTCTCGACCTTTCGGCAGCCATGAACCTGACACGTATCCAACGTCCGTGGCTGGTGACTTCCTGCGAATGGAACGACAAGCTGATCCGTAGCGCCATCGTCTGGTTATGCCAGTTGACAGGCAAGCCTATCTTGAAGTTGACAAATAAAGACTATAACGAAAACGGTTTGAGTGAACTGCTGGCACTTTATGGTTCTGCATACAATGTAAATATCAAGATTTTCAATGACTTGCAGCACACTATCACGGGATGGCCGGGCGGCAAGCCGAATGCTGACGATACTTATCGTCCTGAACGTGCCAAACCTTTCCCGAAACGTGTGATTATCTTCTCTCCGCACCCGGATGATGACGTTATCTCCATGGGTGGAACACTCCGCCGCCTGGTAGAGCAAAAACACGAAGTACATGTAGCTTACGAGACTTCCGGTAATATCGCCGTAGGTGATGAAGAAGTGGTTCGTTTCATGCACTTCATCAACGGTTTCAATCAGATTTTCAATAATAGCGAGGATCAGATCATCAATGAGAAATATACGGAAATACGTAACTTCCTGAAAAATAAGAAAGACGGTGATATGGACAGCCGTGACATTCTGACTATCAAAGGTCTGATTCGCCGTGGTGAAGCCCGCACTGCTTCTTCTTATAATAATATTCCGTTGGATCGCGTGCACTTCCTTGACCTGCCATTCTACGAAACAGGTAAGATTCAGAAAAATCCTATCAGCGAAGCAGACGTGGAAATCGTACGTAACCTGCTCCGTGAAGTGAAGCCTCATCAGATATTCGTAGCCGGTGACCTGGCTGACCCGCATGGTACACACCGTGTATGTACGGATGCCGTATTCGCTGCTATCGACCTCGAGAAAGAAGAAGGCGCCAAATGGCTGAAGGATTGCCGTATCTGGATGTATCGTGGCGCGTGGGCTGAATGGGAAATTGAAAACATCGAAATGGCAGTGCCTATCAGCCCGGAAGAACTTCGTGCAAAACGCAACTCTATCCTGAAACATCAGTCTCAGATGGAAAGCGCCCCGTTCCTGGGTAACGACGAACGTTTGTTCTGGCAACGCAGTGAAGACCGCAACCATGCTACTGCTGTCTTGTACGACCAGTTAGGACTGGCTTCATACGAAGCAATGGAAGCATTCGTAGAGTACATTCCGCTATAAGAGAAAACATTCTTAATTAAGAGAATATAAAACAATGAAAGAAGAGTGGGAAGTTTGGATACTTCTCACTCTTTTTTGTTTATTTTTGCGGGCAATCTGTGATAAATGACCTAAAAGAATTGAATAATGAAAAAAATAATAGTGTTTTTTCTATGCCTTACACTCAGCGTAAATTTCCTTTTTGCGCAGGATATTGAAAGGAATGTAAAAGAACGGTTAACGGATTATTTCGGCAAATATACCGCAGCAGCTAAAATCAGCACTCCCAAACTGAATAGTATCGACATCAATTATGACCGTAAAACGATTGCTGTCTATGCTTCGGAGAGTTTCGCCTATCAACCTTTCCGACCGGAAACCGTAGAAACGATTTATAACCAAGTGAAAGAATTGCTCCCGGGCCCCGTCCATTATTACCGATTGACGATTTATGCGGATGGAAAGCCTATCGAGGAACTGGTTCCTAATTTCTACCGGAACAAGAAAAAGGATAAGGAACGAATGTCCCTGAACGTTGATTACAAAGGAGCTCCCTGGGTGAAAAACATCTCACGGCCTAATGACATTTCACGCGGATTACAAGACCGTCACATCGCAATCTGGCAAAGCCATGGCAACTATTTCAAGAATGACAAGAACGAATGGGGATGGCAACGTCCCCGCCTGTTCTGCACTACAGAAGACTTGTTTACTCAATCTTTCGTTCTGCCCTATGTGATTCCCATGCTAGAGAATGCAGGCGCTATCGTTTATACTCCCCGCGAACGGAACACACAAAAGAATGAAATCATAGTGGACAATGATACGCCCAACGCTTCCCTTTATCTGGAAGTAGGAAGCAAAAAAGCGAAGTGGGCAATGGCTCCTGTAAAAGGATTCGCCCAAAAGAAAAAGATTTATAGGGATGGGGAAAATCCGTTCAGCGACGGTACTTGCCGTTTCATCCCCACCGAAAGAAAGAAAAAGAAGAATAAGGATCAGGCATTTGCCGAATGGGTACCTACCCTGCCGGCAACAGGTGAATATGCCGTTTATGTTTCTTATCAGACATTGCCTAATAGTGTAAGTGACGCCAAGTATCTCGTTTTTCATAATGGCGGAGTTACTGAATTTAAGGTAAATCAAAAAATAGGTGGTGGTACATGGGTATATCTTGGTACTTTTGAATTTGATAAGGGAAATAATGACTATGGAATGGTCATACTAAGTAATGAGAGCAGTGAGCACGGCGTAGTATGTGCCGATGCGGTACGTTTCGGCGGGGGAATGGGAAATATCTCCCGGGGTGGAAAAATCAGCGGACTGCCGCGTTACCTGGAAGGAGCACGTTACTCTGCCCAATGGGCAGGAATGCCATACGATGTATATGCCGGACGCAAAGGTGATAATGATTATGCGGATGATATTAATACACGTTCCAACACTATCAATTACTTATCCGGAGGTTCTGTTTATAATCCGGATCAACCGGGGTTGCGTGTACCGTTGGAAATGACAATGGCATTGCACAGCGATGCAGGATGCAGTAAAACGGATGAACTGATCGGTTCACTCGGCATTTATACCACCGACTTCAATAATGGTAAACTAAATACAGGTACAGACCGATATGCATCGCGCGACTTGGCAGACATTCTGCTGTCACAGATTCAGAAAGATATTCATTCGAGTTATAACCTGCCTTGGACACGCCGGAGTATGTGGAACCGGAATTATAGCGAGACGAGACTTCCCGCCACTCCTTCTACGATTATCGAGTTGCTTTCTCATCAGAACTTTGCAGATATGCAGTTAGGGCATGACCCGAATTTCAAGTTTACCGTAGGACGTGCCATCTATAAAGGTATCTTGCAGTTTGTCACCAGTCAGCATAATAAAGAATATGTGGTACAACCACTGCCTGTGAGCAATTTCGCCATTCGTTTTGGTAAAAAGAAGAATACATTGGAACTTTCATGGAAAGGGGAAGATGATCCGCAAGAACCTACTGCCCGTCCACGGGAATACATTGTATATACACGCATTGGTTATGGCGGCTTTGATAATGGAACATTAGTCAGCAAGCCCTCATACACCGTCAAGATAGAACCGGGACTTGTCTATTCATTTAAAGTAACTGCCGTAAACAGGGGTGGAGAAAGTTTCCCTTCCGAAATTCTCTCCGCATATAAGGCGAAACGGGAACGGGAAAAGGTATTAATCATCAATGGATTTGACAGAATCAGCGGCCCGGCTGTTATTAATACTTTTGATAAGGCGGGATTCGATCTGGAACAAGATCCCGGAGTTCCGTATCTGTCGAATATCTCATTCAGCGGGGCACAGGTAGGATTCGACCGCTCGCAGGCAGGTAAAGAAGGAAAAGGCAGCCTAGGACATAGCGGAAGCGAATTAGAGGGAATGAAAATTGCGGGAAATACGTTTGACTATCCTTTTATTCATGGAAAGGCTATTCAGGCAGCCGGAAAATATAGTTTCGTGTCATGCAGTGATGAAGCAGTAGAAAACGGACTGGTATCACTGGAAGACTATCCGATTGTGGATTATATCCTGGGACTCGAGAAGGAAGATCCTGTAAACAAAGCATATTATAAGACATTTTCTTCGGCCATGCAACGGATTATCACCAGTTATTGCCAGTCGGGCGGCAACTTATTCGTCAGCGGAGCATATGTAGGAAGCGATATGAGCGGCACACAAGGAAATCGGGAGTTTACGGAGAAGATATTGAAATACGGTTATCAGAGCAGTCTGACGGATAAGACTTCGAACCGAATCAATGGACTGGGACGCACGATTACTATTCCACGTGTCCCCAATGAAGATAGCTACGCTGTCCCCGCACCGGATTGCATCGTCCCAGTAGATACTGCTTTTCCGGTATTCACGTATGCTCCCGACAACCAGAGTGCAGGTATCGCTTATAAAGGGAACTACCGCACTTTCGTATTGGGCTTTCCTTTTGAAAGTATCCAGTCGGAAGCTGACCGGGCAACGATTATGGCAGGCATACTGGAATTCTTTATTCAGAAATAAAAAATATCCATTTTTTTAATCTGTTTCTCATTTTAAATTCTATCTTTGCTACTGTAATAACCCTTAAAACTAAAAAACAATGTATACTATACAAGCAAATCCCAGCGGTACACGCAGCATAGAAGTATCTAACGAAAACTTGAGAACAATTGAAAAATATGCACTGTTCCGCCACCTTATTGACAGCACCGGTATTGTGGATGAAAGCGTACTGGACAAGCTGAAACTGAACATCCGTTCTCTTATCGCCAGTCAGGAAGAAGACAGCAAAGACTTGCTGGATCTCTGCATCGACGTGATTTATCACAATAATATGAAGGCATTCGGCTTGCAACAGCTTATCAAGCTCTATCTCACTTGGCTATCCAGTCCGGAAACGGAAGAAGAGGAATAACGATGATTACGATAGATACTCGCGGAACAACAGCTTACAGTCCGCTGATTCCTGCAATAAAAGCCATGTGTGGTGCTTCTCCCGGTGAAATGATAGGGATTATCATGAACCATGCCGACGCATTTCAGGATTTGAAAGAATTTCTTTCTGAGCAAGGTATCGGTTTTCGCGAAATCTACGACGGAGAACAAATGACATTAGAGTTCACAATCAATGAGAAGTTTTGAAAAAATATCCCAATGATTGAAGTTAAACATCCCAATGAATAAAAAAATCATTGGGATGTTTTTTATTATCCGTATCTTTGCGGCATGAAAGAATATCGTTTGACTGACTGGTTACCCACTACTAAGAAAGAAGTGGAACTTCGCGGATGGAATGAATTGGATGTCATTCTCTTCAGCGCGGACGCTTATGTGGATCATCCTTCTTTTGGCGCTGCTGTTATAGGGCGTATTCTCGAAGCGGAAGGTTTGAAAATAGCCATCGTACCTCAACCTAACTGGCGTGATGACTTGCGTGATTTCAAGAAACTGGGACGTCCCCGTCTGTTTTTCGGTATCTCCGGCGGATGCATGGACTCCATGGTAAACAAATATACAGCCAACAAACGACTACGTAGTGAGGATGCTTATACCCCGGACGGTCGCTCGGATATGCGCCCGGACTATCCTTCTACCGTTTACAGTCAAATACTGAAAAGACTTTATCCCGATGTACCTGTTGTCTTGGGCGGTATTGAAGCCAGTTTGAGACGGTTAAGTCATTACGATTATTGGCAAGACAAAGTACAAAAGAGCATATTATGTGAAAGCGGTGCGGATTTACTCATTTACGGAATGGGAGAAAAACCGATTGCGGAGTTAATCCGAAAGATGAAAAGCCTGCTTACCAATGAAGAAACTTCATTGACAAGCAGTAAATTCAAAGCAATCATCGGAACGATTCCACAAACAGCCTACCTTTGCCGTGAGACAGAGTGGACTTCTGCCGAAGATGATCTTCAGCTCTATTCACATGAAGAATGTCTGGCGGATAAGAAAAAACAAGCAAGCAATTTCCGGCATATTGAAGAAGAATCCAATAAATATTCGGCTTCACGTATCACACAAGCTGTCGGGAATAAGATTGTTGTGGTCAATCCGCCATATCCACCTATGAGCCAAGAGGATTTGGATCGTTCTTTCGATTTGCCATATACCCGCATGCCGCATCCTAAATATAAAGGCAAGCGGATTCCGGCTTATGATATGATTAAGTTTTCCATTAATATCCATCGGGGATGCTTCGGTGGCTGTGCTTTCTGTACTATTTCCGCACATCAGGGAAAGTTCATCGTCAGCCGTAGCAAAGAGTCTATTCTGAAAGAAGTAAAAGAGGTTATCCAGTTACCGGACTTCAAAGGATATTTAAGTGACCTGGGTGGCCCTTCGGCTAATATGTATCAGATGAAAGGGAAAGATGAATCTATTTGCAAGAAATGCAAACGCCCGTCATGTATTCATCCGAAAGTTTGTCCGAATCTAAACTCCGATCATCGCCCGTTACTGGATATTTATCATGCGGTAGATGCTTTGCCCGGCATTAAGAAATCCTTTATCGGCAGTGGAGTACGCTATGATTTGTTACTTCATCAAAGTAAAGACCCTGAAACGAATCGCAGTACTGCTGAATATACTCGCGAACTGATTATCAATCACGTTAGTGGGCGTCTGAAAGTGGCTCCCGAACATACCAGTGACCGTGTATTATCCATTATGCGCAAACCATCTTTCGAACAGTTTACAACATTCAAGAAAATATTCGACCGTATTAACAGAGAGGAAAATCTGCGTCAGCAACTGATTCCTTACTTCATTTCTTCGCATCCGGGTTGTAAGGAAGAAGATATGGCGGAACTTGCCGTTATCACCAAGCAACTAGACTTTCATTTGGAACAAGTGCAGGACTTCACTCCTACTCCGATGACAGTAGCTACCGAAGCATGGTATACCGGTTTTCATCCATACACGTTAGAACCGATATTCAGTGCTAAAACCCAACGGGAGAAACTTTCTCAACGTCAGTTTTTCTTTTGGTATAAACCGGAAGAACGGAAGAACATCATTAATGAGTTGAGACGGATTGGACGTTCTGACTTAATAGATAAATTATATGGAAAAGGGAAAGAAGTAGTACAAAACAAAATCAGAGGTAAAAGATAAATAGCCAGAACCGCCTGTCTATTCCTCTTTTACCGGCAATGCCACAATCTCCTGCAACACACTGACTGCTGTCTCTACATTCGATACATCCTTAATCAGCATACTCCGTTTTCCATTTTGCTCGCGAAGATCACATCGGCGTGTATATTTCATCATATAGTCTATCACCTTACCGAATGCCTGGCTCTGATAGAACGGACTATCCGGGTTGGACACAAAGAACAGGGTCATGCGTCCGCCTTTCAGGAATATTTTTTCCGCTCCCAAACGTGCAGCCAAGCGACGGAGAGGAACGATACGCAGTAACTCTTGTGTTTCCGGTGGAACAGGGCCGAAACGGTCTTCCAGTCGGGAACGGAAGGCATCTACCTCCTTGTCTAATGTCAGACCATCCAGTTCGCGATAGAGTAACATGCGTTCGCTGCTACCGGTTACATAATTGGCAGGCAACAAAAGTTCGAGATCGCTTTCCACCTGACATTCATCAACAAATCCTTCACCACTAATCTGTCCTTCGCTTTTGATTTCATCTGCATACAAATCTGCAAATTCGTCGTTCTTCAGTTCATGGACAGCTTCGGAAAGAATCTTCTGATAAGTCTCATATCCCAAGTCGGCTACGAATCCACTTTGTTCCGCACCGAGCAGATTTCCTGCTCCACGAATATCCAGATCTTGCATGGCAATATGGATACCACTGCCGAGGTCACTAAAGTTTTCAATCGCCTGAAGTCGGCGTTTTCCTTCTGTCGTAAGACTGCTCAATGGCGGAGCCAACAGATAGCAGAAGGCTTTCTTATTGCTACGCCCCACTCGTCCACGCATTTGGTGAAGGTCACTCAATCCAAAATTCTGGGCTTGATTGATGATGATCGTATTGGCATTCGGAATATCAATACCACTTTCAATGATAGTTGTCGCCAGAAGTACATCATAATCATAGTTGACAAAGTCTAAAATGATTTTCTCCAGTTGCGACGGTTCCATCTGCCCATGTCCGATTGCTACACGGCAATCCGGGATATGACGTTCGATCATCGCTTTTAATTCCGGCAGATTGGCGATTCTGTTATTGACAAAGAAAACCTGACCGTTACGGCTCATTTCAAAATTAATCGCATCTGTGATTACTTCTTCATTGAAGGTGTGCACTTCGGTCTGAATCGGGTAACGGTTGGGTGGCGGCGTGGAAATAACACTCAAGTCGCGTGCTCCCATTAATGAGAATTGAAGGGTGCGGGGAATCGGGGTGGCGGTCATTGTCAATGTATCTACATTCACTTTTAGCTGACGCAGCTTCTCCTTTACAGAAACTCCGAATTTCTGTTCCTCGTCAACAATCAGCAGTCCCAGGTCCTTAAACTGGACATCTTTTCCCAAAATACGATGCGTACCTATAAGGATACCGATTTCCCCGTCTTTCAATCCTTTCAGAACCGCTTTGGATTGTGCGGCCGTACGTGCGCGACTTAGATAATCTACCCGGCAAGGCAATCCTTTGAGACGTTCGCGGAATGTCTGGAAATGCTGGTAGGCAAGGACTGTTGTCGGCACCAGGACAGCTACCTGTTTATTATCGGCTACCGCTTTGAAGGCGGCACGGATAGCAACCTCTGTTTTACCGAAACCTACGTCTCCACAAACCAAACGGTCCATCGGACGGTCACTTTCCATATCCGCCTTGACCTCGACAGTCGCCTTACTCTGATCCGGTGTGTCTTCATAAATAAAAGATGCTTCCAACTCACGTTGTAAGAAGCTGTCGGGACTATAGGAAAATCCTTTTTCCTGCCGACGTTGCGAATACAGCTTAATCAAATCACGGGCAATATCCTTTATCTTGCTCTTTGTGCGTTCTTTCAGCTTCTCCCATGCACCCGTGCCCAATTTATTCAATCGCGGAGCTTCGCCTTCCTTGCCTTTATATTTAGAAACCTTATGCAGGGAATGAATAGAAACAAATACCACATCTTCATTCTGAAAGACCAGCTTCAGAACTTCCTGCGTAGTATCTCCATTCGGAATACGTACCAAACCTGAGAAACGTCCGATACCATGATCCGTATGAACGACATAATCGCCTGGAGTGAACTGGTTCAATTCTTTCAAAGAAAGAGCCACTTTTCCCGAACGTGCTTTATCACTCTTCAGATTATATTTATGGAAACGGTCGAACAACTGATGGTCTGTAAAGATACAGAGCCGTAAAGTGTTATCTACAAATCCTTCGTGAATGGTACGTTCAACAGCGGTGAATTGTATCTTGTCACCGCGATCCTCAAAAATAACCCTGATACGATCCGTCTGTTTCATACTGTCGCTACAGATGTAAAGCGAATATCCTTTCTCCAGATAATCTTTGAAAGAACCTGCTACCAAATCGAAATTCTTATGAAAGATAGGTTGGGCGGAAGTGCTGAAAGTGATACTGGCATTCGGCGTACCGGTCGGCTTATTACCAAATTCCAATCGGCGGAAATCAAGTGCACGTACCGTAAATTCACTGCCGTCTATCAACTTTCCTTCCAATGTAATCCCCCCGTTCTCTTCGGCTTCCTGAACAGCTATCGCCTGCGGCGTCAACGCATCATCATGCACCACCTGTATCCGTTCACGCAACCAAAGGAAATCACGCATTGCCAAAGTCGTATCTTCCGGAATAAAATCAAGGAAAGAAGTAGTCACATCACCTGTCACAGCCAAATCAGGCACAATAGACACCCCGTCTTTTTTTTCACGGGATAACTGGGTTTCCACTTCAAAGGTACGGATGCTCTCTACTTCATCGCCAAAGAAGTCGATACGATAGGGATATTCCGAAGCAAAAGAGAAGACGTCGATAATGCTGCCGCGAACAGCGTATTGTCCCGGTTCATAGACATAATCCACATATTCAAAACCGTAGCTATGCAGAACATCCGTTATAAAAGTAGTATCTACCTTCTCGCCTACGTTCAGTTTCAATGTTTTATTGCTCAACTCTTTGCGGGACACGACTTTCTCCGCCAACGCATCCGGATAAGTTACGATACACAATCCCTTCTCCCCTTTCTGCAGGCGGCTAAGTACTTCCGTACGAAGAATCTCATTCGCTGCGTCTTTCTGCCCATATTTGATGGAACGACGAAAGGAAGAGGGAAAGAAAAGTACCGTCTCCGCACCTAATATCTGCGTCAGGTCGTGATAGAAATATCCGGCTTCTTCAAGATCACCTAAAATAAACACAAACGGGCAACCACCCTCTTGCACCAATACAGAAGAAAAAAGGGAAGCAGCAGATGCACACAGTCCACCACAAAAGATAGTTTGAACAGAAGTGTCCTTCAACAAGCGCTTCATAACTGCCGTATTGGGGTGGGCAGCATATTGTTGTTGCAACTCAGTTATTGTCATACCTATTAAGAATTTCACCGCAAAAGTACAAAAAATAATGGGAGTATATACTCAAAGGTTGGAAGTATTATAAAGGGAGATTCCCAATGAAATATAGCACACGTTAAATTTTCCTTAGTTCATCTATAACTAAAGGAAAAGAGCTACTTTTGTTTCTAAATTTTATAGTATCTATATGCAAACATCGGATAGCATCGTAATTATCCCCACCTATAATGAACGGGAGAACATAGAAAATATCATCCGTGCCGTTTTCGGACTTCCCAAAGTATTCCATATTCTGGTAATAGAAGACGGTTCCCCGGACGGAACGGCAAATATAGTCAAAACCTTGCAACAAGAATTTCCCGAACGTATTTTCATGATTGAACGTAAAGGGAAACTGGGACTGGGAACCGCCTATATCACCGGTTTCAAATGGGCACTGGAGCATACCTACAAATATATCTTCGAAATGGATGCCGACTTCAGCCATAACCCGAACGACCTTCCCCGTCTGTATCAGGCTTGCTCGGAACAAGACGGAGATGTGTCTATCGGCTCCCGTTATGTCAGCGGAGTGAACGTAGTGAACTGGCCGATGGGACGGGTACTGATGTCCTATTTCGCATCCAAATATGTGAGATTCATCACAGGCATTCCCGTACACGATACCACTGCCGGATTCGTCTGTTACCGTCGCCAGGTATTGGAAACGATTGATTTAGACCATATCCGCTTCAAAGGATATGCTTTTCAGATTGAAATGAAATTCACCGCTTATAAATGTGGTTTCAAAATCATCGAAGTTCCCGTTATCTTCATCAATCGCGAACTGGGTACTTCCAAGATGAACAGCAGCATCTTCGGAGAAGCCATATTCGGTGTGATTAAATTAAAAACAAATAGTTGGTTCCATAAATTCCCGCAAAAGAAATGAAACGTACACTGATTCAAAATGCCGTTATTGTCAACGAAGGAAGAAAAGTACTGGGTTCGGTTGTTATCGAAGACGAGAAAATCGCCGAAATTTTGGCAGGCGACGAGAAAACAACCGCGCCTTGTGACGAAATCATAGATGCAACCGGATGTTACCTGTTACCGGGCGCCATCGACGAACATGTACATTTCCGTGATCCGGGACTGACTCATAAGGCAGATATTACCACAGAAAGCCATGCCGCGGCAGCCGGTGGCGTCACTTCCATCATGGATATGCCGAATACCAATCCGCAGACAACCACTTTGGAAGCCCTGAATGAGAAACTTGCTTTATTGGGCGAGAAGTCGTCGGTCAACTATTCTTGCTACTTCGGAGCGACCAATAATAACTACACCCAGTTTGCGCAACTGGACAAGCACCGCGTTTGTGGCGTGAAATTGTTTATGGGTTCGAGCACCGGAAATATGTTGGTAGACCGCATGGCCAGCCTGCGTAATATATTCGGTGGAACCGATTTGCTTATCGCCGCCCATTGCGAAGACCAGGGAATCATCAAAGAAAATACGGATAAATATAAAAAAGAATACGGAGACGATGTACCGTTGGCTCTCCATCCGCTTCTCCGCTCAGAAGAGGCCTGCTACCGTTCTTCCGAACTAGCTGTGAAACTGGCACATGAAACTAACGCGCGTCTGCATATCATGCATATCTCCACCGCTAAAGAATTGAGCCTGTTCTCCAACGCTCCTTTGGCACAAAAGAGGATTACGGCAGAAGCCTGCGTTTCCCATCTACTCTTTACAGAAAAAGATTATCAGACATTGGGGGCGCGTATCAAATGTAACCCTGCCATCAAGACAGCCGAAGACCGGAAAGCATTGCAGGAAGCAGTCAATAACGGTCTTATTGACGCTATTGCAACAGATCATGCTCCACACTTGCTCAGTGAGAAAGAGGGAGGAGCTCTGAAAGCCATGTCCGGTATGCCGATGATTCAGTTCTCATTAGTCAGTATGCTTGAATTAGTTGACAAGGGGGTATTTACCATTGAAAAAATGGTAGAAAAGATGGCTCACGCACCTGCGCAAATGTACGAAATACAAAATCGCGGATTCATTCGTAAAGGTTATCAGGCAGACCTTGTTTTGGTACGTCCTGACAATAAGTGGACAGTAACAACTGACTGTATTTTAAGTAAATGTAAATGGAGCCCGTTGGAAGGTCATACCTTCAACTGGAAAGTGGAGAAAACATTTGCAAACGGACATCTGTTATATAACAACGGAGAGATAGACGAAACTTATCGCGGACAAGAGTTAAGATTCAGATAAATTACAATTCGTCACTGATAGCCTATGAGTAGTACTGTTATATCTTACAAAATACATAACGTCACCCCATACATCAACTGGATTTACTTCTTCCATGCATGGGGCTTCCAACCACGCTTTGCAGCCATCGCCAACATTCATGGATGTGATTCCTGTCGTGCCATGTGGCTGGCCAGCTTCCCCGAAGAAGAGCGTAGCAAAGCCGCCGAAGCCATGCAATTATTCAAAGAAGCCAACCGGATGCTGGACGTGCTCGACCGTGACTATGAAGTAAAAACAATCTTCAAACTCTGCAAGGCAAATTCCGATGGAGATAACCTGTTGATTGAAAAGGAAGAAGGACGGTTCATCACCTTCCCCTTGCTTCGCCAACAAACGCCTAAAAAGGACGGTAGTCCCTTTGTTTGTTTAAGCGACTTTATTCGTCCGTTATCTTCCGGCATCCCGGATACCATCGGTGCTTTTGCTTCTTCTATCGACGCAGATATGGAAGGACTGTATGAGCAGGATCCATATAAGCATTTACTCGTCCAAACCCTCTCCGACCGCCTTGCGGAAGCGGCTACGGAAAAGATGCATGAGTATGTACGAAAAGAAGCATGGGGATATGCCAAGGATGAAAATTTAGGTATGGCAGATTTGCTGGTTGAGAAATACCAGGGAATCCGTCCGGCAGTCGGTTATCCTTCTTTGCCGGATCAATCCGTCAACTTCCTGTTGGATGAGCTCTTAGATATGAAACAGATAGGTATTTCGCTGACTGAAAACGGAGCAATGTATCCTCACGCATCCGTTTGCGGACTGATGTTCGCTCACCCGGCAGCCGAATATTTCTCTGTCGGCAAGATTGGTGAAGACCAACTCGAAGATTATGCCCGTCGCCGGGGAAAGAGTGTGGAAGAAATCCGTAAATTCCTGGCAGCCAATTTACAATAGCTTCCGTTTACTGTGATTTTCCTCCTTTTCTCACGACTAACTAACCAAAAAAGCAACCTTAAACTCCATGAGAGAACGAGCAACAGAGGCAAATAACCCCATTGAGCAAGAGTTCTTGTCGGTCATCCGCGAATATGAGCGGGTTATCTACAAAGTATGCTATCTGTATGCCAATCCGAACGCTCCTCTCAACGATCTCTATCAGGATGTGATACTGAACATTTGGAAAGCTTTTCCCAAATTCAGAAAAGAGTGTAAGATTTCGACATGGATTTACCGTATTGCTCTCAACACTTGTATCAGTTTTTATCGTAAAGAGAAAAATGTACCGGAAATCGTCAGCCTTACCCATGAGATTGACTGGACAAGCGAAGCACACGACCCGATCAATGAAATGCTGAAACAGCTCTACCGGATGATTAACCAACTGGGACAACTCGACAAATCAATCATCCTGCTTTATCTCGAAGATAAAAGTTATGAGGAAATCGCAGAAATCACCGGACTAACCGTGACGAATGTAGCGACCAAGCTAAGCCGTATCAAAGACAAACTTAAACGAATGAAAAAGGAGGAATAAGATATATGGAACTGGAAGAACTGAAAAAATCCTGGAATGCCCTCGATGAGCACTTGAAAGACAAGGAGCTTATCAAGGAAGAAGAGCTTTCGAAGCTGATAGGACATGCCGATAAAGGTATCCATGCCATTGCCAACCTGAATATCAAGCTGATCCTGATTTCTCTGCCGGTATTAATATTGTTTTTAGCGGAAGTATTATTGCACAACCGTTTGAATCCAATCTATATCATCATTCTTCTTGCCTGGATTCCGGCACTTTGTTGGGACATCGTCACCACCCGTTTTCTCCAACGGACTCAAATAGACGAAATGCCGCTTGTGGAGGTGATTGGTCGTGTCAACCGTATCCATCGGTGGACTATCAGAGAACGATTGTTTGCCATTATCTTTCTTCTGATATTGGCAGTACTTTCATTCATTTATTGGCAAGTATGGCAATATGGAATCGGTATGATGCTCTTTTTCTTTTTGTTATGGGGTGGCGGACTTGGCTTGATCCTATGGATTTATCGTAAGAAATTCCTTAACCGTATCCACGAAATCAAAAAGAACTTGAGCGAATTAAATGAATTGATATAAAAAAGAGACTCTAAATATATTAACTCCGAATCAGCATGTTACAACGTTTATTCATATTCCTACTATTGTTTCTGATCCTGCCGGATATTTATCTGTATCTTCGTTTTATCGTCCGGCTCACAACAAAGCGATGGTTACGAATCCTCTATTGGATACCGACTACCCTTATCCTCGCGGGACTGGTATATCTGGTATTTTTCGCCAATAATCCTTTCTCCGAAAGCCACACAAGGGACATCGGATGGTATTCTGTCTTCTTCCTTTTTGCGGCTCCCAAGTTACTACTGGCTCTCTGCACTGTCATCGGGATTCCTTTTCATAAATGGCTCCGGGCACCACGTATTCCGTTTATCTGTACAGGATTGACATTAGCTGTCCTCTGTATTATTATGATTCTCTACGGTTCTTTCATCGGACGAAGCCAGTTTGAGGTCAAAGAAGTCACCTACTCCTCGCCTCGCCTTCCCCAAGCTTTTGACGGATATCGCATTGTACAACTTTCAGACCTACATATCGGTAGTTGGATAGGAAATGCACCTGACATCGAAAGAATGGTGAACCTGGTAAACGCCCAACAGCCCGATCTTATTGTCTTCACCGGAGATTTGGTAAATCATCGTGCGAAGGAATTGGATGGTTTTCAGGAAATCCTTGTCCGATTGAAGGCTAAAGACGGAGTTTACTCCATCTTGGGAAACCACGATTACGGCCCTTATTTCCGTTGGAAAAGCAAACAGGAGCAAGACGATAATCTGATTGATTTAGAGCAAAGGCAGGCAGCTATGGGATGGAAACTACTGAATAACTCACATTCCATCCTAATTCAGGGAAATGACAGTATTGCCCTTATCGGAGTAGAAAATGAAGGTGAACCGCCCTTCTCCCAACATGGTGATCTCGCCGGAGCAAAAGCCGGTACTGACGGTATGTTCCAAATACTGTTAAGCCATAACCCAACGCACTGGCGGCGGGAAGTGTTACCCAAATCGGACGTAGATTTAATGTTGGCAGGACATACCCACGCCATGCAGCTTCAATTCGGTAGCTACTCTCCTTCTGTTTACGTCTATCCCGAATGGGGTGGAATGTATCTGGAAGGCACACGTGGCTTATATGTCAATGTCGGCATCGGTTATGTAGGCTTACCTTTCCGCTTTGGCGCATGGCCGGAAATAACGGTGCTTACCCTACGACGGTAAGCGCACTTTTTCCATTCACTTTCTTATGTACCTGTACCTGAACGGAAATCCGTTCACTCATTTCCTGCACATGAGAAATAACTCCGATTTTTCTTCCTTGCATTTGCAGTTGTTCCAACGCTTCCATAGCTGTCCGCAGACTTTCCGCATCCAAAGAGCCGAATCCTTCATCAATGAAAAGGGATTCCACTTTCAGATTATTACTGGATAAGGACGACAATCCCAATGCCAATGCTAAAGAGATCAGGAAGGATTCTCCCCCGGAAAGGGAATATACAGTCCGCACCTCATCACACATATCACAGTCAATGACCTGAAGCGCCAATGTGCCGGGGACTTGCTGTAATTTATAGCGTTTGGAGAGATAGAACAAATGCTTGTTGGCATGAAGCAACAACAAATTCAGGGTATAGCTTTGCGCGATAACCTTGAACTTCGCTCCGTCCGCACTTCCAATCAGCTTGTTCAGTTTCGCCCAGCGTTCGGCTACAGTTTGTTTTTCAGCCAGTTCTTTGGCTATCTTTTCTACTGTTTCCTTATTCTTTATCTGTTGCAGCAGGCGGGCTTCAATAGCAGAAAGAGTTCGTTCCGTATTCAGATTTTCGTCTTGTTGTTTCTTGATTATTTCGGGAAGTTGTTCGGGGAATTCAATCTGTTTCTGTTGTTCCTGCAATTCTCCAATAGCTGAAGTTATCTGCTTTATTTCTCCTTGCAACCCGAAAAGGCGATTCTGCACAGTCTCCACCTCTCTACGTGCTTGTTCCAAAGCAAGATTCAGTTCTTTTTCCTTTCTCGCTACGGCAGCTTCCGCTTCGTCCGCACTCTTGCCTTTCAATAAGACCGAACGTTCCTGTCGTAGTGTGTTCAATGCCTTCTCTATCACTTCAAACCGCTTCTGTTCGGCCGCGACTGCATTTTGCAAAATAGCCAGTTGTTCTTTGGCAGACGATACTTTCTGCATTGCCAAACGGCATTGGGAGACATTTTCCCGCAGAGCCTCGCAATGGGCACGCATTTTCTTAATCTCTTCATCGCTATGTTGCCATTCCGCATAAAGATTACGGTACTCTAAAATGAACTTAGCCAATTCTGCCAGGCGATGTTGTATCTGTTCTTCGTTGCCGACATCCAGACCTTCTTTCTGTAATGCAGCCAACTGTTCACGTACCTGTCTTTCAATCGTTTTCTGATGTGCCAAATCACGTTGCAGAGCAATATTACGGTTATTGTTCTGTTGACAAGCAGCTACCGCCGTGTTATATTCCTGCTCTATATTCCGAAAAAGAGTGTCTATTACCTCGTGTTCCTGATGATAAGGATGCGATGTACTACCACAAACCGGACAAGCTTCACCTTCCTGCAACTGCTGACGCAGAGCCTTCACATCTTTTCCTACCGCCATACGGGCATTTTCATAAAGCCGTTGGACTGTTTTCAGTGCAATCTCTTGTTCTGCCAGTTGCTTTAAACAATCAGCCGTCTCTCTCTCTAACTTTTCGATTTCCACCTTGGCTTTCGTTTGTGTTTCGGTTAACTGCCGGATGGTCTGCTGACGTATCCGTTCTTTCTGCAACTTCACTTGTTCTTCAGCCAATGACGGATAACCAAAGGAGTTCAATCGTTCCAGCCGTTCTTCATTCACCTTTACTCCGGCATTCAGCATCTCTTCTTCCTGCCGCAAGATTTTCTCCACCTGTTCAAGTTGCAGAGATTCTTCCGCCCCTGTATGATTCAACAAGCGATTTAAAGAATGAAAAGATAATTGCAGGTGTTCCGTAGCTGTCCGCATCTTCTTTTCCTGTTCTGCCACCTGCCCGCAAGCAGCCTGCAAAATCTGTTGCGCCTGCGCATATCCATCTTGCTGTGACTGTATCTGCACATCCAACTGACGCGCTTTCTTTAAATCCGGCTGTATGGCTTCCCATTGAGTTTTAAAGCGTACCAGTCCTTCTTCTTGTGAGGCAAGCCTTTCCAAAGACATTTTCAACCTTGCATTCTCCCCTTGCTCCTCTTCCTGTTTCTTCTTCCGAAGTTCTTCCTGCGTCTTTAATGACCGGACAATATTCAGTTGCGCATTCTGCTCGGCAAGCAATTTAATTCCTGCCGCACGCTTTTCAACCAATGACTCTTTTTCTTTCTGCAAGGTCAGCAGTTCTTCCTCCGATATCAGTTCAATCACACTCATTCTATTATGAATCAGAGCCACTTCCTCCTGTGCAGCTTTGTTCCGGACGAAGATTTCCTGTGAGATACGCGAATAAACGCCTGTTCCCGTCAGTTTTTCAAGTAATTCCGCCTTTGCCGTTCCTTTCGATTTCAGGAAAGTAGCAAAATCATTTTGAGCCAATAGTACCGTACGGGTAAACTGTTCATACGTCAAACCGATCAAATCGACCAATTGAGCCAACAGCTCTTTTTTAGTACCTTGAAATTCTTTCTCCGTATCCAGTTCTCTCACTTCCAACACTTGTGATTGCAAAGAGCCGCTCACTTTATTTCTTGTCCGCCTTACTGACCAATGGGAACGATAGCAATGTCCGTCTATTCCTATAAAATCGACTTCCGCATAACCGTCGCTTGTTCCCCGACGCAGCAAGTTTCTGACATCGGACTGGTTAATCTGATTGTCCCCTACATCCGCCAAATTTACACTTTCCACCGAAGTGGCAAAACGGGGCGCTTTATCGTATAATGCCAGACACAACGCATCCAACAAAGTAGATTTACCTGCTCCCGTAGGCCCTGAAATAGCAAAGATTCCTGCTGAATGTAAGGGAGCAGATGTAAAATCCACTTCGACTGTTCCTTCTATCGAAGTCAGATTCTTCAATCGTATCGCTAATATTCTCATCCTTCTTCCTCCTCTTCTTTACGGGTAGCAGCCAAATAGGCTTCCTGAAACAAGTCTGTCAATTCTTCAGGCATTTCTGCCTGATAAATTTTCTCAAAGGCAGATCGGGCAATTTGTAAAGGAGACATTTCCTGCAATCCCCCTTTCCAGTCCGTCTCCTCTTTTTCCACCTTTCCCGCATCATTGTGGTACGTGGAAACAATACGTGCCAACCGGTAGTTTTTATCCGCCAAGGCTTCCTCTATCTCTTGCCGGAGCATGGGCTCCGGTTCTTCCAACAGTACCTTCACTTCCAAATAGGGTGCAATTTCCTCTGCTACGGGTAAATCTTTCAAAGCATCCAATACAACCTCCGGCAATGCAGGTTCTCCATTCGGCACACTCACCAAAGGGACTGACTTCGGACATTCAATCCGTTCTATATCTACCGCACAACCACCATCAAAAGTTACCATCACCACTCCATGATGATAATGTTTCTCTGCAAAAGACATCGGAATGGGACTTCCTGCATAGCGTACATTCTCCCGTCCGGATACCCGCTGGGCTTTATGAATATGCCCCAACGCCGTGTAGGCTATCTGCTCGGAAAAGGCATCCGGCGACACACATTCCAAACCGCCAATGACCGTACGCTCACTATAATCTTTCTCTGCAATCTCCGATCCGGTAGCCTGCAAATGCCCGATGGCCAGAATCGACTGATTGGCTTTTCTCCGCTTCCATAACCTTTGCAGAAGTTGCGCATAAAGTTCACGAACTCCTTCCGCATACTGGTTACCTTCCGTCTGCACTGCCGGATAATCTCCCTGACGCAAGAAAGGAACGGCCATGCAAAGCAATTCAACTTCCCCCGTCCGGTTTTTCAGTTCCACACACAGATGGTCGTAATCTATCTCTCCACCCGCCAGTTTGCGCACCACTCCTCTGACCTCTGTCCTCATAGCCTGCAATAGAGGCAGGGGAGCTTCCAGACGTGCCGCCGAATCATGATTACCGGCAACAATCACAATCTGCAAGTTCGGATTCTCCGCCGTCACATGGTAAATAAACCGGTAATACATGCTTTGGGAAGCAGCCGAAGGATTGGAGACATCAAAGACGTCTCCGGCTATAACCAATGCGTCAATTTCTTTCTGACGAATTTCTTCTGACAACCAATTCAAAAACATCTCATGTTCTGCGGCACGGTCATAGCCGAAGAACGTTTGTCCGAGATGCCAGTCGGCAGTATGTAATATACGTATCATATTTTTGTAACTATCTCTAATAACAAGAGACAAAAATAACACAATCGAAAAGATAAAACGGCATTTGAATCTCTTTTTTACCAATAATCATGTATATTTGCAGGATAAAAATCCAACCCTATGAAGATACTGTACTATATTTATCAGATTTGCATCGCTTTGCCTATTTTATTAGTGTTGACCATCCTCACGGCACTCGTCACTATTGTAGGTTCACTCTTGGGTGGAGCCCACTTCTGGGGATATCATCCGGGAAAAATATGGTCACAATTAATTTGTCTTTTCCTGTTGATTCCCGTGAAAATTCACGGGCGTGAAAAGTTGCATGACAAAACGTCCTATATCTTCGTACCTAATCATCAGGGGTCATTCGATATATTCCTGATCTATGGCTTCATCGGAAGAAACTTCAAGTGGATGATGAAAAAGAGCCTGCGCAAATTACCATTCGTAGGAAAGGCTTGTGAAAGTGCAGGGCATATCTTCGTCGACCGTTCCGGACCGAAGAAAGTATTGGAGACTATCCGACAGGCAAAAGACTCTCTGAAAGACGGGGTTTCTTTAGTGGTTTTTCCGGAAGGGGCACGTACTTTCACAGGACATATGGGATATTTCAAGAAAGGAGCTTTCCAGTTGGCCGATGATTTACAGTTGGCAGTGGTGCCTGTCACCATCGACGGTTCATTTGAAATTCTACCACGTACAGGGAAGTGGATACATCGTCATCGTATGATTCTGACCATTCACGACCCTATTCCACCCAAAGGAAAAGGTATGGATAATATCAAAGCTACTATGGCAGAGGCTTATGCCGCGGTTGAAAGTGCACTTCCCGAAAAGTACAAGGGTATGGTGAAAAACGAAGATCAAGATCGGTGATATGGATACTAAATGTGGGGATACTCACGCACCCCCACATTCCTAACCAGTTTTTATGCATTAAATTATTAAAACTAGAAATTTAGATATTTTGATATGTGATAATTTGGTTAGACATCATTTGTAATTCCTGAAAAGTCAGGCTAAAAGCCTTCTTTATTTCTTTCTCAAGACTTTCCAGCGAGAAAGATTCATCTTTCATACCATTTATCCTACCTTTAAAACGGTTATTATATTGGCTACGGAATGTATCAGGGGTAACCAGTCCCCCCAGTCCGTAATCTCCTACTACAATCACCGGTTTCCGGCGCGCCACCCCTTCATACGCTGTAATCCCCGATCCGATAATCAGATCCGCCTCTTCAATCAGCTTACCTGTTTCACTTCCCGAAGATATATAAATTGTTTGATATTCCGGGCTTTCACTCAATAAAACTTCCACTCTTATTTTTATACGGGGATTAGCAATCCCAACAACAATGCAGGCTTTCTGTTCCACAAGCTGCAAATTACTCTCCTTATAAGAAGAAGTAACGGATAACTCATTAAAATTTTTCATATAGCTATTTGGTTTTTGTCTGCCCAAAAGTACGGCATATATCGAAAAACGCCAAAAAAGTCACCCGGACAAATTTAGTATACAGAATAAAACTTAAACAACTAATAATCAACAAAATACAAATACTATTTAAAAATAGAACCGGACAATTCATTTTTTATTTATCAAAATCCGCCCAAATAAACAGCCAAATCATCTTGTGAAGAAATACCCAAACGCCCTTTTAACCTTCCCTTTGCTTTAGTTACAGAGTCAGAAGAAGTTTGGAAAATACGTGCCAGCTCTTCATTATTCAGTCCAAACTTGAGGAAGCAACAGATTTCAAGATCACGTTTAGTCAACGAAGGAGTTTTTTCAAGTAAACGGGTTACATAATTACAGTAAAGCAAATCGAACAAGCTGAATAATTTATAACGCTCCCCAGCCGACAATTTACCTCTCAGCGTACCCTCCCTTATAGCGAGCAATAAACGAAAAGCTGATATATATTGTTCGGAAGAGGTTCCTACTGTCAATTCTCCCCCTAATTCCTTGAGCAGTCCCGATAATGTCTTATTCTGCATGCTCAAAAGAATGATTTTACCATTCAGTTCACCAACTTTCAGTCGGGTTTCTTCGAGCATCCTGTTCTCTTCCAACATTCGCTCCTTTGATTTCTGAATTTCATCTATTTCCTGCTGATAACACTTTATTTGTTCCTCATTTTCTTTGATTTGCGATTCAATTTCGATAATTTTATTCTTATGTTCCCTATTTTTACAATAATAATAACACATGCAAAAAGCTACTATCAGAAAAGAAGCTACACTCCACAAGGCAAAACTTGTATACTGTATCTTCATCCGCAAATTATCATTCCAAAGCTTCACTTTCTCATATTCTTTCTGCAAACGGACAATCAATTCGCCGGAGTTAACCTTTTCCATCGCATTAGTAATGGAATCCGCCTTCTCATGATAAATTATGGCTTCTTCAAAATTATCAATATCTTTTTCCAAAAAATACAAATAAGTATAAGCATCAATCCGTGTATATGGATGGGTAGCATTCATACTCAGCTTCAGATATTTCCGTGCATCCTGTATTCTTCCCATCTGCATATACAGATAGCCCAAAGACAAACATTCCATATACTTCTTCTCCTCATCAGTTTCTTTCTGATATGCAGACAGAAAATAAGGTTCGGCAGCATCCAAATTCCCCATTGAACGGTATAATATTCCCAGTTCATGCAGAATAGAAATCTCGAATGGATATTTCTTCAGTTCAGTTAACTCTAAAGCATATTTATAATAATAATAACTACTGTCCCACTGATTCTCAAACAAAAAGGAACGTGCCATATGAAGGCTGGATCGCACGATTCCCATAGAATCGCCCAATTGTTTGTGCATGGCAAATGCCTCCCGAAAATCTTCTAAAGCTTCGGTATGTATTTTTTGTTTTCGTTTTACTTTACCCGTTTCTTCAGCGACCAATGCCAGTAGTTCATCGTTTCGGACACTTGCAAAGTATTCTTTTGCAGAAAGGAAATAGCCCAAGGCTTCTTCGGCCTTATCAGACTCCAACAACACCCGTCCGTAATAAAACTGAGCCTTTGCACGCATAAAGGGTTCTCGCTTATCCGGCATATAGTATTCCAAAGCCAATACCATCAATGAATCAGAACTAAATTTCATATAATTCTTATCCATAGCCTCCGTCATCAGCAGCGCATAATCAGCCCCTGCCTTGCCACGCAGGTTTTCCGGATTAGGTATTGAATTTAAAATATACAAGGCTGTGTCCGGGCAGATGTCCATATACTCTTCCACTTTGGAAAAAGTCCTGTTGAGGACATCCGAATCCTTATGACACGAAATAAAAAAGGCAGAAATAAAAAAGAAAGCGGCAAATACAGAAGTAGTCGTTTTCATTTTTCTTGAGTTTTGCGCAAAAATACACAAAAAACTCAAAGTTTACTTATTTGCCGGAGTATTTTGTTCCAAACGTTGATGCTCTTCTATCAGTTTCATATTCTCTTTCGCTTTGGAAAGGAACTCACGCACGAGTTTATTACTCTTAAAAGAATAAGGGGCATCTTTTATTATATCATCTATCTGGGGAGTCATAACAGGATATGGCAAGGAACTGCAAAGCATCATGAACACACTCGGCCCGAGCACATTCTCATAATTGGTCGAGATGAAAGTTTTTACATACTGGTTCATTTCTTTCATCAGTGAATCGCCTTCCACCATGAGTTGTGAATGAATCTCTTCCAGATCGCCACCGTCCATCACCATGCGGGTTTCTTTCTGTTCCAGTTCACCGATGCTTTCTTCCAGCTTATTTCTTTTGTCGATGAACTCATACAATGCCGCGTTCAGAGGTGTACCCACTGCTTTCAGGTCGGTATTGCTGATAGTTACCGTAATCTTGCCTTTTTCCAGCACAATCGGCATGATGCTTTCATTATCCATGTAGAGCGTTACCATCTGCACAGAATCTATTTTCCCTTTCATAGAGAATCCTCCATGCACCACTTCAGCGGAATCCAGTTTTACCCATTCGCCGTCGTTCAGGGATTTAAGATACAACATTTTTCCATCCAGACTGTTTACTGAAGATGTTCCTTCAATCTTGTACTTACTGGTGCAAGAAGCCAGAAATGGAAGCAAAAGCAAAAAAGGCAAAATTTTATTCACGTTCATCTATTCATTAAAATTCTGTGTGCAAAGGTACAACTGATTCAGAATTCAAGGAAACATTTTATCAATATTTAAATCTTGTAAGTCTCTTTTCTTTAATAATCCTTATAAACATACGTATAAGCGATTTTTTTTCATTTAGATTACCTAATTTTGCAGTTATGAAAACATCGACTTATGCCCCTTTTGCCAAACCGCTTTATGTGATGGTAAAGCCAGTAGGTGCCGTATGCAATCTTGCATGCGATTATTGCTACTATCTGGAGAAGGCAAATCTATACAAAGACAATCCGAAACACGTAATGAGCGATGAACTTCTTGAAAAGTTTATCGACGAGTACATCAACTCACAGACCATGCCGCAGGTGCTTTTTACCTGGCACGGGGGAGAAACGCTGATGCGACCGCTCTCTTTCTACAAAAAGGCGATGGAACTGCAAAAGAAGTATGCCCGGGGACGTACGATTGACAACTGTATCCAGACCAACGGAACAATGCTCACCGATGAATGGTGCAAGTTTTTCCACGACAACAACTGGCTGGTAGGTGTCTCTATCGACGGGCCGCAGGAGTTTCACGACGAGTACCGCAAAAACAAGATGGGAAAACCTTCTTTTGTGAAAGTAATGCAGGGCATCAATCTGCTGAAAAAACATGAAGTGGAATGGAATGCAATGGCTGTTATCAATGACTTCAATGCCGACTATCCACTGGATTTTTACAATTTCTTCAAAGAGATAGGCTGTCACTATATTCAGTTTGCTCCCATCGTAGAGCGTATCCTGCCGCATCAGGACGGACGCCACCTCGCCTCTCTTGCAGAAAACAAGGAAGGAACGTTGGCTGACTTCTCAATCACTCCGGAGCAGTGGGGCAAGTTCCTCTGTACTCTTTTTGACGAATGGGTAAAGGAAGATGTAGGCAACTACTACATACAGATATTCGACTCTACCCTTGCCAACTGGATGGGCGAACAGCCTGGAGTATGTACAATGGCAAAAACCTGTGGACATGCCGGTGTGATGGAATTTAACGGAGACGTTTATTCCTGTGACCACTTTGTGTTCCCCGAATATAAATTGGGAAATATCTACAACCAAACACTCGTGGAAATGATGCATAGCGAACGCCAGCATAACTTCGGAAACATGAAATATCAGTCTCTTCCGGTTCAATGTAAGGAATGTGAATTCCTCTTTGCCTGCAACGGAGAGTGTCCGAAGAATCGTTTCAGCCAAACATCGGAAGGCGAACCCGGCTTGAATTACTTATGCAAAGGATACTATCAGTTCTTCAAGCATGTAGCTCCATACATGGACTTCATGAAAAACGAACTGATGAACCAACGTCCACCGGCAAATATTATGGAAGCCCTGAAGAACGGAACATTCAAAGCAGAATAATCAGAAACAGAACATATTAACAATCATATATTTAACTTTTATCACTTAATTAATGAATAGACTAAGACTTTATTTATTGGCGCTGACTGCGCTGATCGTATGTTCCGCCAAGGCGGATGAAGGTATGTGGTTATTGCAACTGATGCAGCAGCAACATTCCATAGATATGATGAAAAAACAAGGTTTAAAGTTGGAAGCCCAAGATTTATATAATCCCAACGGTGTATCTCTAAAGGATGCTGTCGGCATATTCGGTGGGGGATGTACGGGAGAAATCATCTCACCGGAAGGTCTGATCCTGACAAACCATCACTGTGGTTATGCTTCCATCCAACAACACAGCAGCGTTGAACACGATTATCTGACCGACGGTTTCTGGGCTACTTCCCGAGATAAGGAACTTCCTACTCCGGGGCTAAAATTCACCTTTATCGAACGTATTGAAGATATTACCGATATTGTCAACGCAAAAATCGCCGCTAAAGAAATCACCGAATCAGAATCATTCACAGGTGCGTTTCTTCAGAAACTGGCAGAAGAACTTTACTCTAAAAGTGATCTGAAAGATAAAAAAGGAATTGTGCCGCAAGCACTTCCGTTCTATGCCGGAAATAAATTCTATCTGTTTTATAAGAAAATATATCCGGACGTACGTATGGTTGCCGCACCGCCTTCTTCTATCGGTAAGTTCGGCGGTGAAACGGATAACTGGATGTGGCCGCGTCACACAGGTGACTTCTCCATGTTCCGTATCTATGCAGATGCTAATGGTGAACCGGCAGAATACAGTGCAGACAATACTCCTCTGAAAACCAAGAAACATTTGTCTATCTCCATCAAAGGTCTGAAAGAAGGAGATTATGCAATGATCATGGGATTCCCCGGAAGTACAAGTCGTTATCTGACTGTATCGGAAGTAAAAGAACGTATGGAATCTGAAAACGAACCGCGTATCCGTATCCGGGGTGCCCGCCTGGCTGTCCTGAAAGAAGTAATGAATGCCAGCGACAAAATCCGTATCCAGTATGCCAACAAGTATGCCGGTTCCAGCAACTACTGGAAGAACTCCATCGGAATGAACAAAGCGATTATTGATAATGACGTGCTGGGTACAAAGGCTGCGCAGGAAGCTAAATTCGCAGAATTTGCCAAAGCAAAGAACAATGCCGAATACGCAGAGGTAGTAAAGAAAATAGATGACCTGGTAGCTAAAACCGCTCCTCTCAACTATCAGTTCACTTGTTTAAGAGAAACATTCTTCGGCGCTATCGAATTCGGTAGTACCCTATTATCCAAAACACGGGAAGCACTAGTAGAAAAGAACGACTCTTTAATCAACGCACGCATAGAAGCTCTGAAAGAAACCTATGACGGTATACATAATAAGGACTACGACCACGAAGTAGACCGTAAGGTAGCCAAAGCTCTGTTCCCGCTTTACGCAGAAATGATTCCGGCTGACCAGCGTCCGTCTATCTACAAGGTGATCGAACAGAAATACAAAGGCGACTATGACAAGTTTATCGACGATATGTATGACAACTCTATCTTCGCCAACCGTGAAAACTTTGAAAAGTTCATCAAAAAGCCGACAGTGAAAGCTATCGACAACGACCTGGCTTTACAATATTGCCAATCTAAATATGACTTGTTCGAGCAAATCGTTTCACAACTGAAAGATATGGATCAGGAACTCGCCTTGCTGCACAAGACCTATATCCGTGGCCTTGGCGAAATGAAACTGCCTGTACCTTCTTATCCGGATGCTAACTTTACCATTCGCCTGACTTATGGTAACGTGAAACCTTATGACCCGAAAGACGGTGTACACTACAACTATTACACTACTACCAAAGGTATTCTTGAAAAAGAAAACCCGGAAGACCGTGAATTTGTTGTACCTGCCAAACTGAAAGAACTGATAGAAAAGAAGGATTACGGACGTTATGCTTTACCGAACGGAGATATGCCTGTTTGCTTCCTCTCTACCAACGACATTACCGGTGGTAACTCCGGCAGCCCGGTATTGAACGAAAACGGAGAACTGATCGGTTGTGCTTTTGACGGTAACTGGGAATCGTTGAGTGGTGATATTAACTTCGACAACAACCTGCAACGCTGTATCAACCTGGATATCCGTTATGTCCTGTTCATCCTTGAGAAATTGGGCAACTGCGGACATCTGATTAACGAAATGACAATCGTAGAATAAATGAGAAAACAAATCCTATTTACCATCTTTTCACTGGCAACTCTCAGCATCCACGCCGACGAAGGCATGTGGATGCTAACCGACCTGAAAACTCAGAATGCAGTTGCCATGCGTGAACTTGGTCTTGAAATTCCTGTCGAAGAGGTATACAACGCAAATGGTCTTTCTCTGAAAGATGCGGTTGTACACTTTGGCGGTGGATGCACGGGAGAGGTTATTTCTTCCGAAGGACTGGTTCTGACAAACCATCATTGCGGTTATGGAGCTATCCAGCAGCATAGCAATGTAGAGCATGATTACCTGACTGAAGGTTTTTGGGCTATGAACCGCGAGGCGGAGCTTCCTACTCCGGGACTTACCGTCACATATATCGACCGTATTCTCGATGTGACCGATTATGTCACCGAGCAATTAAAGAAAGATCCGGATCCAGAAGGAGTCAACTACCTGTCACCAAGCTATCTTAGCAAGGTAGCAAAACGTTTTGCCAAAGCCGAGAATATAGAAATTACTCCCGCCACCAAACTGGAGCTTAAGGCTTTCTATGGTGGAAACAAATACTATATGTTCATCAAAACGGTGTACAGCGACATTCGTATGGTGGGTGCTCCCCCTTCTTCCATTGGTAAATTCGGAGCAGATACCGATAACTGGATGTGGCCGCGTCATACGGGGGATTTTTCTCTTTTCCGTATTTACGCGGATAAAGATGGGAAACCGGCAGCCTATTCTAAAGACAACGTTCCTTTGAAAGTTAAGAAACATCTGACTATCAGCCTCGCCGGAGTACAGGAAGGTGATTTCACCTTTGTCATGGGATTCCCCGGACGCAACTGGCGATACATGATTTCCGATGAAGTGGAAGAACGTATGCAGACTACCAACTTCATGCGTCAGCATGTACGTGGGGCCCGTCAAAAGGTACTTATGGATCAAATGCTGAAAGATCCCGCCGTACGTATTCATTATGCCAGCAAGTATGCATCATCTGCCAACTATTGGAAGAATGCCATCGGTATGAACGAAGGTCTGGTACGTCTCAACGTATTGGATACCAAACGTGCACAACAAGAAGAACTTTTGGCACGTGGACGTGAAAAAGGAGATGATTCTTATCAGAAAGCTTTCGATGAAATCCGTTCTATCGTAGCTCATCGCCGTGATGCTCTCTATCATCAGCAGGCTATTAATGAAGCATTGGTAACAGCTCTTGATTTTATGCGTATTCCTTCTACAATGGAAATGGTTGCTGCCTTGAAATCTAAAGATAAAGAGAAGATAAAAGAAGCAAAGCTAAACCTGAAAAAAGAAGCTGATAAATATTTTGCCAATGTTCCTTTTCCGGAAGTGGAGAAAATGGTCGGCAAAGAAATGCTGAAAACTTATGTCAAGTATATTCCGGCAGAACAGCGGATTAATATCTTTGAGATTATCAATTCCCGTTTTAAAGGTAATATCGACGCTTTCGTCGATGAGTGCTTCGAACACTCCATCTTCGGCAGTCCCCAAAATTTTGAGAAGTTTATCAAAAAGCCGAGCTTGTATAAAATAGGATACGACTGGATGGTATTATTCAAATATTCCATTACCGACGGGATACTGAAAACGGCTATCGCCATGAAAGAAGCGAATCAGAACTACGACGCCGCTCACAAAGTATGGGTGAAAGGCATGATGGATATGAGACAGGAAAAAAGTATTCCTATTTACCCGGATGCAAATTCTACTTTACGGTTGACATACGGCCAGGTACTTTCTTATGAACCGTTCGATGGTGCTGTTTATGATGCCCATACCACCCTTAAAGGAGTAATGGAGAAAGAAGATCAGGGAAACTGGGAATTTGTTGTACCGCAAAAACTGAAAGAGTTATACGCAGCCAAAGACTATGGACGCTATGGCAAAAACGGTGAAATGCCCGTCTGCTTTATTGTAAACACTGACAATACAGGTGGAAACTCCGGTAGTCCGGTCTTCAACGGTAAAGGTCAGTTGGTAGGAACTGCTTTCGACCGTAACTTTGAAGGATTGACGGGCGACATTGCTTTCCGTCCTTCATCACAGCGTGCCGCCTGTGTCGATATTCGCTATACACTCTTTATCATAGATAAATTTGCGGGAGCTTCCCATATCATTGATGAATTGACTATTGCGGAATAATTAGAAATATCATTCATAAAGAAGAAATGGATAATGAAGCCTGATTCGCTCATTATCCATTTCTCTTTTGTTCGTACTTTCATTTTGTGTGTTTCGATACGTAAAGTCCCCTCTTTTACATTACAAGATAATATCTTCAAGATTACTATTTTGTGAACAAAAACAGTTTTTTCCCGTTATATTAATGAAATAGAATTTATATTTGCAGTCTTCAATGGCTGCCATTTAACTTTAAGAAAGGAAAGATTATGGAAAAGTTTGAAGATTTGATAAAGTCACCGGTACCCGTTTTGGTTGATTTCTTTGCTGAATGGTGCGGACCTTGTAAAGCAATGAAACCCGTTTTGGAAGAACTGAAATTAGTTGTAGGTGACAAAGCCCGGATTGTAAAGATAGACGTTGACCAGCATGAAGAACTGGCTACTAAATATCGTATACAGGCCGTACCTACCTTTATAGTATTCAAGGATGGGGAAGCGGTGTGGAGACATTCCGGCGTAATCCATAGCAGCGAACTGCAAGGGGTTATCGAGAAACATTATACATAAAAAGATAAAGATAACGAATGAAGAAAGTATTAGTAATGGTGGCTCTTGTCATGGTAAGCGTGATTGTATACGCTTTCAATGACAAAGCAGAAGCCAGTCAAGGTAAAAAAGAGGTAACAGGTAACGGTGAAGTCGTCGTAATGAACAAGGAAATGTTTCTGAAAGACGTCTTCGATTATGAAAAATCAAAAGAGTGGAAATACAAAGGTGACAAGCCCGCCATTATCGACTTATACGCTGATTGGTGCGGGCCTTGCCGCCAGACAGCTCCTATCATGAAAGAATTGGCAAAGGAATATGCAGGGAAAATAACAATCTACAAAGTAAATGTGGACAAGCAGAAAGAACTGGCAGCCCTGTTCAACGCAACAAGTATTCCATTGTTCGTATTCATCCCCATGAAAGGAGATCCACAGCTTTTTCGCGGAGCTGCTGACAAAGCAACTTACAAGAAAGCAATTGATGAATTTTTATTGAAGTAAAAAAGGGAAAAATATAGTGACGCTATCCAATAAGGATAGTGACGCTATAACAAGCAAATAGTGACGGTATCCTGAGAGGATAGCGTCACTATTTTTTTATAGTTAATCCAGAAAACCTTAATGAGCGTAAAAACACGACTATTTTTCTTTTATTCAAAAAGAAATTGTATTTTTGTCAATCAGAAAAACATGATACCCCCTAAGAATATGAAAACACCTTTTTTACTAAAAACATCATTATTTGCGGTTACAGGAGGTTGTATCCTTCCACAATCCGTTCTTGCCCAAGTCATCCAAAAGCCTCATATCATTTTAATCATATCCGACCAACATCGTGGAGATGCCATGAACTGCATGGGAAATACTTCTGTCATTTCACCGAACATGGATGCTTTGGCAGAAGATGGCACATTGTTCACAAATGGTTACTCTTCTACGCCCAGCAGCACCCCGGCGCGTTCCGGATTATTGACCGGCCTCTCCCCCTGGCATCATGGTATGCTTGGGTATGGCAGGGTAGCCACTCGGTATCGCTACGAAATGCCGCACATGCTCGGAAACTTAAACTACTATAGTTTCGGTATTGGAAAAATGCACTGGTTTCCACAAAAGGCCCTGCATGGATTCCGGGGAACATTGGTAGATGAAAGCGGACGCGTAGAAAGTCCCGATTTCATCAGCGATTACCGACTGTGGTTTCAAATGCAAGCTCCGGGATTAAATCCCGATTCTACCCATATTGGCTGGAATGACCATGGAGCAGCTACTTATAAACTTCCGGAGCAGTTACATCCCACCGCATGGACAGGAGAGATGGCATGTGAAATGATTCGCAATTACGAAGGTACCAACAACCAACCGTTATTCTTAAAAATCTCTTTTGCCCGTCCACATAGTCCCTATGATCCGCCCCAACGTTTGATAGACGAATATGCTAACCGGAATATACCCGAACCGTGGGTAGGAGAATGGTGTAAAGACAAACCGTATGCCCAACTAAAGGATCCCCATAAAGTGAAAAAAGACGCTCCTTATGGTAACTTTGGTGAGGAATATGCAAAAGATTCACGCCGGCATTATTATGCCAATGTAACTTTCATTGATGAAGAAATAGGTAAGGTAGTCAAAACATTAAAAGAAAAAGGAATATATGATAATGCACTCATCTGCTATATTTCCGACCACGGTGATATGTTAGGGGATCATCATCACTGGCGCAAAACGTATCCTTATGAAGGTTCGGTACATGTTCCCTATATTGTAAAATGGCCGGCAAGCTATCACTTTACTAAAGGTAACCAAATTACCCAACCGGTAGAATTACGTGATTTATTACCTACTTTCCTTGAAATAGCTGGTGGTTCTGTCCCACAGGATATGGATGGACAGTCCTTGCTACGTTTAATGGAAGGTAAAACCAACCAATGGAGGAAATACATTGATTTAGAGCATGCAACTTGTTATAGCCCTGATAATTATTGGTGTGCACTTACTGATGGGAAAATAAAATATATCTGGCGTTTTCATACCGGAACTGAAGAGCTATTTGATCTCTCGAAAGATCCCCACGAACTAAAAAATGTCGTAACAGACAAAAAATATAAACGTCAATTAGAGGAACTCCGCCAAGCTATGGTTGGTCATCTTTCAGAACGTGGTGAAAAGTTTGTAAAAGACGGCAGGTTGCAGGTATTGAAGCAAACAATTCTTTATAGCCCGCTATTTCCCGATAAAAATCCGACAGATACCGGAATTTAAGAATGATTATCTATGCAGATTCAAGACGAAAGTTATATTAAATGGAAACTTTTTCTCGAAGGCAATGATGAAGCTTATAGTTGGCTTTATACAAGCCATATCCAATTACTATATCAATATGGTCTACAAATTACTCCTAATACAGAAGTAGTGAAAGATTGCATACAAGACGTTTTTGTGAGGATATACAAGAATAAAGACAAACTAAGTATTCCTAGAAACGTAAAGATATATCTAATGATTTCTCTTAAAAACAGTATCTACAATGTTTTCAATAAAGAACGTTTAGAAGAAGACTATGTTTTCAATTTTCATTCTATAGAAGAACAGCATATAGCCGAAAACAACTTTTTTAATGAAGAAGAGCGCCGCGAGCAAATCAATGAAATAAAAAGGATACTTCATGTACTAACTCCCAGGCAACGGGAGATTATATATTATCGTTTCATAGAAGAAATGGAGTATGACGAAATATGTCAGATTATGGATATAAATTATCAGTCGGCTTACAATCTGCTCCAACGTTCACTGCAAAAAGTAAGGAATACTTTTGGAACATCAGAATGCATCGCATGGATAAGTCTTTTAGCAATTTTCTTCAGACAAACATAAAGAAATAGATTTTCTTAAAAAAACATAGGTTCAGTGAGTAGAATCCATTTTTTGAGTTGTCCTTATATAAAACAGCGCATAAAATGGATTCAAAAATAGACTATAGCAATTATAGAGCAGACTCATTACTCAATGATGCTTATTTTTTAGAATCGGAACAGCATCCGACCCCGGAAAGTATCCGGTTTTGGGATAAACTAGCTCGGGAAAATAAGCAATTAGGGAAGGAAATAACCATTGCACGCGACTTCCTGCACATGCTTCGGCATATTCCCAAGCCCTATCTTCCTCAACAAAAAGTGGATGCTCTTTGGCAATGCATATCCGATCAGAATCGTCAGGAAGTACAGAATAAAAGAAAGAGACTTGTCCTGGATCGCACTTTGGCTGCTGCCTGTATTATTATCTTTCTGGTAGGTGGATGGTATCTACAAAATACTCATCAAAAAAACCAACATATGGAATTTTCTGATATAGCAGCAGTGAAGAAGCCCGATATCTCTACTGACCAAACTCTGTTGATTCTATCCGAAGAAAAACAGATAGCTATACAAGGGAAAGAAAGCAAGTTGCATTATAACCAACAGGGAAAATTAAATGTCAACTCGCAGACAATCAGCCAAAAAGCAGACAACAAGAAAAAAAATGAAATCTACAACCAATTAATAGTACCTGCCGGAAAACGTTCGTCAATTACTTTCTCTGACGGTACACGCATTTGGTTAAGCGCCAGCTCACGAGTTGTTTATCCTATTGAATTTATGGAGAACAAACGGGAGATTTATGTGGAAGGTGAAGCTTTTCTGGATGTGTATCACGACAAGAAACGACCATTCATTGTAAAAACAAATAGGATGGACATACAAGTATTAGGTACTACGTTCAACGTTTGCGCTTATGAAGATGAGAGTACACAGACAGTGGTACTTGTCACAGGAAAAGTAGAGGTAAAGACTAATAATGACGAAAGCAAAACTCTATCACCCAATGATTTACTTGCATATAATGACCGGAAAGGTATAAGCGTACATCCTGTAGATGTACAAGAATATATAGCCTGGAAAGATGGATTTTACCAGTTTAAACAAGAAGAGCTGGAAGTTATTGCAAAAAAGCTCGGTAAATACTATGGTAAAACAATCATTATTGACAAACGGCTCACCCAAATCACCTGTAGCGGCAAATTAGATTTAAAAGAAGAATTAGACGATGTATTACGTACGCTCATTCAAACCGTCCCGGCTCAAATTATAAAATCAAACGGGCAAATCTATATTAATGTCAAATCTAAATAAATTAAAAGCCTATGAAAATATGACTCTCTAGAAAATGTTAAGGCCGGATAATACCCGCATATCACCCGACCTTAAATTAAATTATTCACACGTTCAAATATTAATAATCTAATTCGTTATAAAAGTATGGAAAAACACGAGTTATTCAGTCTAAAAAAGACTGAAGAAAAACAATTATTGCTAATTATGAAGTTCTTTTTCACTTTTTTACTGATAGGAATAAGTCATTGTCTGGCAACAAATTCGTATTCACAAAACAAACTATTCACAATGAGAACCTCGCAAAAGACAGTAAAGCAAGTCTTCCAGGAGATTGAGAAAAGTAGTGAGTACATTATCTTCTACATGGATCAAATCATTGATACGAATCGTAAAGTGAATATTGATGTGAAAAACCAACAAGTGAGCGCCATTTTGGATCAACTATTTGCCGGTACAGATAATACATATAGTATTAGCGACCGACAAATCACAATTTACCGTAAAGGAGAACAGCCAGATAGCCAACAACAAGGTAACAAATTTACAGTTACCGGTGTAATAACCGATGCACAGGGAGAATCCATGATTGGTGTTTCTGTAAAAGTCAAAGGAACAACACTAGGGGGAATCTCAGATATGGACGGACGATACTCTATTAGTGTTCCCGACAAGAATGATATTCTTATAGTTTCTTTCATAGGATATGCAACAGAAGAAATCAAGATTAACGGACGCCGCAATATCAACATCCGGTTGCGTGAAGACACCAAGGCACTGGACGAAGTAGTCGTAGTCGGTTACGGACAACAAAAGAAAGAGAGTGTGGTAGTATCCATGAGCTCGGTTAAGCCTTCCGAAATTGCCGCCCCTACCCGTAATCTAACCAATAATCTGGCAGGACAAGTATCCGGTTTGATCGCTGTACAGCGTTCCGGCGAACCGGGATACGATGATGCGGAATTCTGGATTCGCGGCATCAGCACATTCGCTTCCAACAGTTCAGCTTCGGCTCCTTTAGTTTTAGTAGACGGCGTTCCCCGTAAAATCACCGATATTGAGCCGGATGAAATAGAAACATTCTCAGTGTTAAAAGATGCTGCGGCAACTGCCATTTACGGCGCTGAAGGTGCGAATGGCGTTATATTAGTTACAACCAAACGTGGCAAGGATGAGAAACCTAAGATTACATTTAAAACAGAACACTCCATTTCCAGCCCACAGCGTTTACCCAAGTTTGTAGGTTCAGCTGATTATCTAAGTTTGTATAATGAAGCATTACATAATGATGGAGAACCCGATTTATTCAGTGCTGAAACAATAGAGATGTTCCGCACCAGCACAGATCGCGACCTATACCCAGATACAGACTGGATAGGCGAACTGCTCAGAAAGAACACACATAACCACCGGTACACATTGAATGTGTGTGGTGGTTCGGCAAGATCCAGATATTTCGTATCCGGCGCCTATTATACAGAAAGCGGTATATATAAAGGTAATCCTACTGAAAAATATGATACCAATATTGGCCTGGACCGTTTCAATCTACGTTCAAACATTGATATGGATGTCACCTCTACAACACTGGTTTCTATCGACCTGGCAGGACAATACCTGATAGCAAACTATCCGGGAGAATCCTCGTCCACCATCTTCCGCTCCATGTTGATTACTCCTCCTTATTGTTTTCCTGCAGTGTATAGTGACGGAACGGTAGCTACCTATGAACAGGAACGTGGCGTAAATATGAGAAACCCATATAACCAATTGATGAATTCAGGATATACCCGCCAATGGAGAACGGGGATTCAGTCTAAAGTAGGGATCAGACAAAAGCTCGATTTCATCACCAGTGGACTTAGCGCCAGAGTCAATGTCAGCTATGACTTTGACGCGACATTCAAATCCATACGTTCATACAACCCTTCCCGTTATCATGCTACCGGCAGAGACGAGAACGGTAACTTAACATTTATCCAGGTGGTATCAGGAACACCGGATTTGAGTGATTTGAAGGACAATGGTATTGAAGCACAAAAAAGAATATACATTGACGCAGCTATCAACTACAAACGCACTTTTGCAGAAAAACATGATATAAGTGGCATGCTGTTATATATGCAAAAAGAGACACAACTCAAAACCCAACCTCTCCCCTATCGTAAACAAGGTTTGGTAGGACGTGTAAGTTACTCTTTTGACGGACGTTATTTTCTTGAAGGAAATTTCGGCTATACAGGTTCAGAGGCATTTGCAAAAAATCATCGTTTCGGCTTTTTCCCGGCTGTAGGACTGGCTTATTATCTGTCGAATGAACCTTTCTACCCCGGTGTCCTAAAGAATTACGTAAATAAAATAAAACTAAGAGCTTCTGTCGGCAAAACAGGTAACGATACCACCAGTGATCGCTTTATCTATCGTCCCACTTTCTCTATGAATGCAGGTTCATGGTCACAAGGAATAGGAAGCAATGGAGGTACCAACTCCATTGGACAAGGTATCATCGAAGGATTTCCGGAAACCTTAGAAATTGGTTGGGAAATTGAGAAGAAACAAAACTACGGTTTCGATTTAGGGCTTTTCAACAACAAAATAGACATTGTATTCGACTATTTCCGTTCTGAGAGAAGCAACATCCTGATGCAAAGAAAAACTACGCCAACATTAAGTGGTTTCCGCGTAAACCAATATGCTAATTATGGAATCGTATCCAACCATGGTGTAGACATGTCATTGAACGCACATCATCAAATTGGCAAAGTGAAACTCAGTGCAAGAGGAACATTCACATTCGCCAGAAATAAAATAAAAGAATATGATGAATTACCCCAGAAATATCCATGGATGGAACGGACAGGCAAACGAATTAATGAAAACAACCTTTATATAGCCGAACGTTTATATACAAAAGATGATTTCATCATTAGCAAGAACAGCAACGGCATTGAAAACTACACATTGCGTCCGGAGCTTCCCCAGAGCACCCTGGGAGGATTACTTGGCCCCGGTGACATAAAATATAAAGATGTGAATGGTGACGGAGTAATCGACTCTTATGACAAGGTAATAGGAGTAGGACATCCCACCGTGCCGGAAATCGTCTACGGATTTGGATTAAATATAGAATATAAAGGATTTTATGCCAGCGTATTCTTCCAAGGTACCGGAAACTGTTCCGTCTTATTGGGAGGAGACACTCCGGAAGGCTGGTATCCGTTTGCATGGGGTGTCGACCAATCCAGTTATCGCACATTCGCTCTCGATCGTTGGACTGAAAACAATCCAAGCCAAAACGTATTAATGCCACGTTTGCACAAAGATAATGCCAACAACGCCAATAACTCAGTGGCAAGTACATGGTGGCTTCGTAATGGAGGTTTCTTACGATTAAAAAATATGGAATTCGGTTATCAGCTTCCCAAGCAATTCCTGAAGAAATTTAATGTTCAGGCAGCCAGAATTTATGTAATGGGATATAATCTCGCTTTATGGGACGACCTTAAATACTTCGACCCGGAAGCGGGAAATTCCAACGGAGGAAACGTATATCCTAAAAATCGTACCTTTACTTTAGGGATAGACTTTACATTTTAATTAAATCTAAAAAAATATGAAAACAATAAAGAAACTATATAAGAAAATACTGATAGCCGCTTTTACATTGTGCAATATTTATTCTTGCGATTATCTGAATGTATCTGACGAGTTAGCCGGCAACCTCCGTTCATTGGATGAAGTTTTCGACAATGTATCTTATACCCGGAGATGGTATGCCAATATCTTCACCTCTATTCCTGATTATTCCGGAATTACCGCAGCCGTTGGAAATATCACAGGATTTAAAAATCCCTGGGCAGGCATGTGTGACGAATTAACTGTAGGATATGGAGACGCAAAACTTTATAACAAAACAGATAAAAACGCATCCAATATGGGTTTCCATCGTTGGGATGTATGTTATAAAGAAATCAGGCAAGCCAATATATTTCTGACATATGCCAAACCCATAGCTGCAAATGGAACTCATGTCGATGTCCTGACAGAAGAAGAACTTACAGAAATGAGAGCAAATGTGAGATTCATGAGAGCATATTATCATTATTTGCTTTTCGAGCAATATGGGGCTATCCCTTTAATAAAGGATGCAATTCTCGAAAGAGATGATAATCTGGATTTACCTCGTAATACTATAGATGAAGTAATCAGCTATTTAGACGAAGAATTAACAGCAGTAGCCAGGGAACTACCTCAAAAAGCCTTGCATGATGACGACCAACACAATGCATGGCCAACCAAAGGTGTAGCCTTGGCTGTAAAAGCCAAAATGTGGATGTATGCAGCCAGTAAGCTATTCAACGGTGAATACAAAGAAGCATTATCTATAACAAACCCGGACGGAACAAGACTTTTTCCGGACAAAAATCCAGACAAATGGAATAAAGCGGTTGACGCTTTGGAAGAGTTTATGAAATTTGCGGAAGAAGAAGGGAATTATGAATTGCTCAAAACCGGTAATCCTTCACAAGATTTATATGATCTATTCCAAACATACAATAGAGAAATCATATGGGCTACAGCAGCAACTTCATGGGGCGGAATGACGAATGACATGTTCGACCGTAGATGTACTCCAAGAAGTGAGCAAAACGGGATGGGTTGCATCGGTGTCACACAAGAACTCGTAAACGACTTTTATATGAATGACGGACTTCCGGTACAACCGACAAGCTATCTGCCACAATCTCCATTATATACAACTGAGGGATTTGACAAATACACCGAAACCGTCAAAGCCGGAAGTAAAGAAATCCAAGTAGCCAACAATGTCAGTAACCGATTTCTCAATCGGGAAGCACGTTTCTATAATACAGTATTTTTCCAGAACAGAAGATGGCACGTGACAAACAACGTAACTCAATTTCATAAGGGAAGCCCCAATGAATTAAGCGGTACAATTTATACGCATACAGGCTATATGCTATATAAGAGGTTTAACAGAGAGGTCAGTATGAAATCTCCGGGAGTTCAAAGCAAGTTCCGCCCTTCCATCATCTTCCGTCTCGCAGACCTTTATTTATTATATGCAGAAGCAGTGAATGAGGTTGCACCACAGGACGAACGTGTACTGAGCTATTTAAATGAAGTACGCCGACGTGCCGGATTGTCGGACATTGAGGAACTCAATCCTGACATTAAAGGTAACCAAGAGTTGCAAAGACTTGCAATTCAACGTGAAAGGCGTATTGAATTAGCAACGGAAGGACAGCGTTACTTCGACGTTCGCCGCTGGATGATAGCAGACCAGGATGGAGAAGGACGCCAATTCGGATATGTCCATGGCATGAATATGAATGCGGCAGAAGACAAATTCTACGAAGAAGTAGAAGCCAGCCCGATTGTCTTCAGACGCAAAATGTACTTATATCCTATTCCTGACAACGAAATGAAGAAGAGTGAACAACTTGTTCAAAATCCGGGATGGTAAATCAACATTATGTTTCACGACTTAAATTCAAAAAAGATGAAAAAAATATATTCCATACTGGCAACCATCATATTTTTAATGCCGGCAACTAGCTGCGATGATAATTTTGAAATCGCAGATAAGGCAGACAGCTTGGTATCTGTCGCTATCAATACACTGAATATACAGAAATCATTCAATGTAGGAGAAAGTTATCAGGCTGAACTATGGGTACAACGAGGGGGATTAAGCGACATGTCCGGGAAAGTAAAATTCATAATAGATTCCGATTTGCTGGATTCCTTGAACAGAGAAGACAGGACTCACTATCAAATGTTACCGGAAAACTGTTATGAATTGACTAATATCGATTTTTTATTAAATAAAAATGAAATGTGCGGTTACATAACCTATCATCCAGAAAAGATAGTCGATTTATCCGGTTATGATCAGTTTCAATATGTGCTTCCGCTCCGGTTGGTTTCTAACGATTTGAAAATCAATCCTGAAAGGTGTGCTTCATTATTAGCATTTCAGGTATCAGAACCCATTGTACAAATCACAAACTCAGGAGTATTCAATGTTGATCCATTACAGACCTCTCAGATGGATGTTCATATCAGTGTACCTTTTACAAATAAATGGGACATAGAATGCAATTTAACTCACGACTTGTCCCTGATTGAACAATATAATTCAAGTAATAAAGTTTATTTCACCTTACTGCCCAGTGATTCGTACACATCTCCGGAAAAAATCTCTTTACCTGAAGGTACTAATGAAACAACAGCTTCCTATCTGCTTAAAGATAATCTGCTTCCAGGCAATTACATATTGCCTGTGGCTATTGGAAGTATTGAAGCTACACAAAATGGTACCCCAAATAATTCATTAGTTATTGATAAAGAGAGCAATATTTTATTCCGTATTGTTAAAGAGGGACAGAAAATAAATAAGTCAGATTGGGAAATTATTGCATGCAATTCTTCTGCTGCAGCTAATCCGGTAGAAAATCTCATTGATGATAATGAAGCAACTTTCTGGCATTGTAAAACTAAATCTGAAACTGGTTGGTGTGAACCTCCCTATGAAATTACCATTGATATGAAAAAACAAGTCACAATTACCCAAATTGACCTGATTAATCGTGGAGAAGCCAATCGAGCCAATAATATCAAATGGGTGGAATTTTATGCCAGCAACAATAACAACAGTTGGGAAAAAATTGGAGCTTCAGATTTCAATGATGAGTTTATCAGAGAAACATTTCGTTACTATGTCAAATCGACCTCAGCTCGTTATTTAAAATTAGTCATCCCGGAAGGTTATGGAAATGCATGTCCCCCCGCAGCAATTCGTGAATTAACAGTCTTCGGATACTAAACTGGAAATTCCTGATTGATAGGAATTACATGAAAAAGAAATGTACCCCAAAAGTCTCTAAGAAACGATTGGGGTACACTTCGATTTTGAGATATTCTTAAAATCCTATCTAATATCTATTTAAAATATCCTACAGGATGGTTCATCATAGGAACCTGCGTATCTTTCAGCTTCAGCACTTTCTTCAATTGATTATTATCCATCGAAGCACGTGGCACCGTAGCTAACTTGGCTGCAGAACAGAAGATTGAAATATTCTGCGAAACGATTCCTGCATCCATAGCTCCTATCAACTGGGTATGAGGTTTCTTTGCATCCCCTAAACGGGAAAGGTCGCTAATCAAAACCAGAGAAACCGGAGCTGATTTCACAAAAGCCTGTCCACCGGCTACCGCACCCCGATTATCACCCTCAGCTACCAAATTCAATTGATGATTTTTCGCATCATACAAATAACTGCCTTCAGGCAACACTACATATACATCCACATCCTGCTTGTTCATAGCTGAAGGAGCGGTTCTCTTCCCTGAATCTTTCCGGTTAATTCCATTAGCAGCCCATAATAAATCCGACAAGTCAGCCAAGCTCAAGGCTTTGGATGCAAACTCTCTGGTCGAATGACGTTCGGACAATGCTTTCATCACTGCACCTGTACGATTCAAATTAGGTTGCGGCAACTTAATCACTTTATCAGCAGCAAAGGCAGCCACCGAAAGCACTAAACAAACTAACAATAGTTGTACTCTTTTCATAACTGTGGTATTTAAAAGTTGATGAGCAAATATAAAGAAAAAAGGTCTGTATTCATTTTTGAACACAGACCTTTTAAGAGTTATTATGAGGTTTGATTATTTATCACCGAAATAACGGTTGTATAAACCTTCGAAACCTTTACCGTGACGAGCTTCGTCCTTGCACATTTCGTGTACAGTGTCGTGGATAGCATCCAAGTTCAAAGCTTTAGCACGAGTTGCGATACGTTTTTTATCTTCGCATGCACCTTGTTCAGCATCTTTACGTTTCTGCAAGTTGGTTTTAGTATCCCAAACACAGTCACCCAGCAATTCTGCAAATTTTGCAGCATGCTCAGCTTCTTCCCAAGCGTAACGCTTGAAAGCTTCAGCTACTTCAGGATAACCTTCACGGTCTGCCTGACGGCTCATAGCAAGATACATACCAACTTCAGTACATTCACCCATGAAGTGATTGTTCAGATCCTTGATCATTTCTTCGTCGCAACCTTTTGCAACACCGATAACGTGTTCGTCAGCAAAAGACAATGCACCACCTTCTACTTCAACAACTTCTACGAACTTGCTGGCAGGAGCTTTACACAAAGGACATTTCTCAGGAGCTGCGTCACCTTCATAAACGTAACCGCATACAGTACATCTAAATTTTTTCATTTTCTTCTCAATTTTAAATTAATTAGTCAATACGTGTTTCTTTATCTTTTCTCAAGCAATTCTTACATATACCTTTATAATAATAATGCACTTCAGATACCTGATGTCCGTCCATCTCCAAACTTTCCACTTTTTTTATCGCTTCCGGACATTGCAAATCATAAATGTGTCCGCAACGTTTGCAAAGGAAGTGGGAATGAATGGATGTATCCGCATCAAAATTAGTATTCTTCTCATCAATCGTAAGCATCTGAGCCGCCCCTTGTTCCGAAAACAATTTCAAAGTATTATAAACTGTCGTCTTTGAAAGCGTAGGCATAGATGGAGACAATGCTGTATAAATATCATCTGCTGACGGATGAATGGGATGCTCCATCAAATATTGCATGATAGCAATGCGTTGCATTGATGGCTTTATATTATGCTCTAATAATCTTTCGTACGGTTTCATCATTTATCCCTTCTTTTCCAAACTTGTATTTATTACAATTATAAATCCAATGCAAAGATAGTTCCCCTTTATCTTATTTCCAAATAATTCATGATTTTTTTTATAACAATATTGAGCAAACTTCTGAGATGTAAGGTTTAAGTATATATAAAAAAGGATTCACATCATTCAATGAATGGAGTGAATCCTTTTTTTCGTAAGTCAGCTTTTAGTTATCCGTATCAACTCTAGCTTCTTCTACAATTTTAGAAGGAATTCCGTCGCAACGAACATATTTAGACACATCTCCTGCATCATCTTTCGCAGTCCAAATCATAGAACCGGTTTCCAATAAATCGGTTACGATGTAGTCGTTATTCCATTCACCATTGCCGAAATCATATTCGCCACTAATCACATATCCTAAATAAGGATCTTTTTCTATGCTGAAATCACCGGTGATATAACGCGCGTACATGCTGTCAAACTTCTGGTATATTTCAAAAGTTTGCTCCTTGCGATTGAAAGTTATGTAACAATATGTACCTTCGGCAATAGATTGCCCGTTCCATTCGGTAAGTTGCCATGTCCCATTCAAGTTAGCCGGAGTAACCGGCAGTGTCGCAATGTCCACCTTCTCGTCATCATCACAAGAAGTAAAACAAAGTACGAAGGCGAATAATGCCATCAAATTAAGTATATTCTTCATATTTTCTTTTATTTATTTCATTACTCAATACGATTTACTCTAATATTCAATATACGGTCAGACTGCGGTACGTCTATTCCTTCTATTATAATAAAAAAGGTAAACGAACTGCCTTTTCCCGAAGGAATCTGTGACGCATCTATCGTAACCACGACATCAGCTTCTCCCCTTGGACTGATAACCTCCGGTTCCGTACGAAAAGTTGCAAACTTGGGGACACTGGAAGCTGACAAACGCAACTCTTGCTCTCCGCTATTACCACAGAGGATTCGTTCAGACAAGCGTTTTCCGGAAATTTTAAATTCCATCCGATTTTGTTTGAGCCGCAATTTCCCCATTATATATGGATATCGCGCCCATTCATCTGCGCTGGGTAGCACATTACCTCTTAATGTGAGTCGTGCCACAGGCTTTTCGTCAGAAAGAGACAAGTAAACGAAAGCATTTGCATCTATCGTTCCAGGATGGTTATTCGGATTGTAAGTCAATCCGATAACCTTTGTTCCCCCCGGTAATATATCTCCAGATTGAATATCTGCAACCACGCATCCGCAAGTCGTTTTGACTCGGGTTAAATTCAAGGTCTTACCACTAAGATTAGTACACATGAAACGATATGTCTTCGGAGCATCATCTTCGGTTAATGTCCCGATATCTAACAAAGTCCTATCAAAACGTAGTATTTGTCCGGCCTGCTTCAACAACGGCGGATTTATAAGTGAATCTATTCGCTCCTGTAGAATCGAACAGTCAATCCGGGCTTCGAGCAGTTGCCAATGTCCAGTAACTACACTTAATAAGAACAACCGTATCAGAGTAAATGATTTCATTGAATATCAGAATTTACATCCAACCGTTATCATTCGCATTCTTACGAACGGTGACTGTTATAGTCTGCTCATTTCCATTACTTACTTTCACTAAAATGCGAGTTGCACCGTTTTTTACTCCGGACACTTTCATTTGCGTACCTTCAACAGTGACTGTAGCAATAGATGCATCGCTTGATGTGCAAGTATAAGTCAGATTTTCTCCATTCACATAGTAGTAAGCCAGATTGAGAGTTGATACTGTACCTTCAGCCACATATACATTAGGTACTACCATGTCCGAGCCCTTATCTTTAATATTGTCAAGCAGAATTCCTGCATTTACTAGGCCAGCTCCCATTTTACCAATATATTTCGACAAATTCACTTGGGTAAGAGAAGCACCTACAGATAGATGGTTGCGATAATATTTTTTCATCCTTCCACCACCATACCAACTATCTAATGACTTTGTTGATGCCTTAAGCAATTCCACATATTCACTAGCCTTGAAATGACGACGTTGCTGATAAGCGTATGACAATCCCAACGCTGCAACTCCCGATACGTGCGGACAAGCCATAGACGTACCATCCATGAATCCGTATGTAGCCGTACCATTCTGTATCCATGTAGAAAGAACAGAACCAGAATATATTCCATCCGACCAACTTTCAGGATCATCCTGCCCTACCTTATTATAATATTCCGTATCACCACCAGGAGCGGAAATAGTCACTTCCTCACCATAGTTTGAATAAGAAGCGGGAGTAAAATCTGCTGCTACTGCACTAACTGATACACATTTGGAATAAGCGGCGGGAAATGCCGCCATCCCTGCATATTCATTACCGGAAGCAAAGATTGCCAATCCACCGTCAATCACTCCGTTAGGAGAACCGGCATTATTGATGAAATAATCTAATGCCTCTTTTTCCAACGGATACATATTTTCCCATTCCTCCTCCGAACCCGGTCCGGGAGAATATCCTTCAATCATATTAGCCAAGGAAGAGTTATATCCCCAACTACATTGCAGAATAACGGCACCATTATCCGCAGCATATTTAATAGCTCTGGCTTCTGCATCCAAAGTGACACCATTTATACCAGAGAAGACCTGACAGGACATTATTTTCACTCCAGAATTTTCTTGACCGTTACCACCGGCAATACCACAAACACCTTCACCATTGCCATTCACAGCAGCAATAGTTCCTGCAACATGTGTTCCGTGTCCAGAATCCTCAGCCTCCATCCACGAAATAATACCCGTATCACTTACGAAATTGTATCCATACTTGTCATCCTTATATCCGTTACCATCTTTATCTATACCGGCATAAAGTTCTTCTCCTTCGTTTATCCACATATTACCTCTTAAATCGGGATGATTATACATCACTCCTTCATCCAACACTGCCACAATTATAGAAGGATCGCCAGTACATTTCTCCCAAGCTTCCGCACAACCGACATCGCATCCAGCTTCCGAACCATTATTAAGCCCATTTTTATTATCAAATTCATTAGCACCACTATTGATGTAATGCCACTGATAAGATAATCCGGGATCAGAGAATGTACTGCTTGCTGTTACAGCACGTGTAGCTGATTTTTGCTGTAACGCAGCTTCGCTTATATAACTTCTGTAACCTTTAGTGTTATAAGCACGTTTAATATGACCATTGGCCTGTACTTTGGATATCTCACCCAATTTAGCAAGACGACCGGCAGCCTCCCTCAAGTCTGTATTTTCATCGAACCTTACCCGATACCAAAGATGTAAGCCGGCAGAACGTGTACGTTCCTCATTCTTAACATCTACCGGAAATATACGTTCAAAATGATATGCACCCAAAATGTCCAGTACTTCATCCATAGATGGAATACCAGAACGAGTCATAGCTCCTCCACTTCTTGTCGTTATCTTTAGAGTCCGATCAAGAATATCTGTCATTTGAGGATCGAATTTAATCAGTAGTTCACCGGAAGTGACATCAGTCGGAAGCTGAACTTCCGTCCCCCCCACAGGGGTAGACGGTTGTTCAATAAGTTCTTGTTCCGAGCATGAAGCCAATGTGATGGCAAACAATACTGTATATAAGAATTTTTTCTTCATTGTTCCTTTTTAAATTATTCTTGTTAATGATATTTATGCCACAATTAGCTTAGTCTGTTGTACCCGATAATACGAATTTTCTGAAATACAACGGATAGGCCACGCCTTCTACAACTATCTCTTCTCCTGGATCTTCTTTTCCATAATAATAAGAATAATCGTAGTTCACCATATCCACATTACTAAATCCCACCACAGTTCCACTTGAATTTTTTCCATTCTCCTGTTGATTAAATACCATGGTTTCCGGATACCAATATGCAAAATAAGGATGGAATAAAATCCAATTCGGCACAGCACCGGTCAGGAAGTTCAAATTAAAATGAACATTACGGGCGAATGGCAATACACGCGGTATTTGTTGGCCGTTTACCGTAGTTTTAGTTTTCTTATATTCCACAGGCTGATCTGTCGTCAGCAACCATTGGCAAGTGTCTTTTGATATCTTGTTTTGAAATATAGACGGTATAGCTGTCAATTCCTCTTTAGTAAAGAAATCTTCTGCCTTATAAGTCAACGGTTTGTTAGCCGCTCTCAAAGCTTCAGTTACTTCTTCATCTGTAGGAAGTTCACCTTCTATAAAATTGTATGACATTTGCAGTGAAAGCAGATTATCCCAAGTCAGCAATTTCAAGAAAGCCTCCCGTTCCGATTGCCCTTTAGAGATATTTACATACAGGCCTACCTCTCTACCATTGTATTTAGTGCCTTCAATCAAACTTAAATCGCTCAACGTTTCCGTAGCACGGCATCCGGTCAATGTCAGATATTTCAAATTTGGGAAATTATCCTGGTTCACTTTTTCAGTAATCACAGACAATTTCTTGAAATTATTGCTGGCCAAATCTAATCTTTCCAGTTTCTTACCTAATTTAACAAAGCCATCAGGGAAATCTTCTATTCCGAAAGAAAATGCAGTGAGGTTCTTTAAATATTCTAATCCGCAGATTTCCTCACCCAAATGAACTGTACGTGTCTGTCGGTTTGCATTGCTTTGAATAGAGAACGATTCCAGATACTTCAAATGACGAATTTCCTTCGGTATGGAATCACCACTTTGCAAATCAATCATGGCATAGCTTACTGAACGCACACGTCCTATTGCATCCTCAGGAACTTCGTTATTCTTAATTTCTTTATCAGTAGCTTCCCAAAGTGTCACAAAATCCCAGTTAATCATACTTTCACTGGTATCAAAACTCATCATAGTCTGGAGCTTGCTATTGATAGTAATTACAGCCAACGAGTCTCCCGAACGGTTATCTTCAATTTTCATTGCAGCTTTCTGTGTTACAGTCAGCACAACAGCATCAATTTTATTACCGTTATCATCTACTAATTGATCTTTCTCTGGATCCACTGGAACTAAACGCACTTTTGCCACACGGGTATAAGGAGCCACATTCATTCCCCAACGAAAATCAACCTTCAGAGTACGGGGACGCGCACCTCTGTCAAGATCAACCTTTAAATCCTCTTTCTTCGGCAATGTCAGCCAACCACTACGTTCTCTCTCCGCTTCCTCTTTCTCCTCAGCGGTCATTGTAGCCTCTTCGGCAAAAGAATAATCTACTTTATCGATCGCAAATTCAATATTCGTAGAAATGGTAGTTTCGAAATGACGTTTCTTGTGAGTATCGGAACTGGGAATTTCCACTTCCGGTTCTCTCACTAGAATTTGCTTACCGAAGCCAAACTGCGTAACTGTAACCAACTTAGATTCACGTCCGTCCATAGAAAAGCGTATCTTTGCCGTGCGCGCAGTATTTTCCAGTGTAGAGTCTATGGCAAGAACGCAATCTGCCGAGCCTAGCCCATTTGCCGGTGAAACAGCAATCCAAGGGTCAGACACACGTGCCACCCATTGTTCATTAGATGAAACGGATATCTTCTCTGTTCCTCCTTCGGCACCGATAGTAATCTCTTCCTTATCTATCGAAATACCATTGATTCCCGTTCCATCATCATCCTTGCACGATAAAACGAATCCAGTGCAAAGAATCAGTCCTAATATTATTTTATTAAAATATTTCATTAATAGTATCTTTTATATTATCGTTCAATACCCAAAGCATCACAACCGCGAATATCCTGCGTCTTATCATATATAAGTGCATACATACCAGCTTCAATATTAGGACATACACTTGTCACATCAATAGATATATTCGGATTGTCCGCAATATCTAAAATCCAAAGTTTCGAGGTCAGCTTTTCGGTTACTTTACGGATGTCATTCGAACCGATTTGTAATTGAATCAAGCTCGGACAAGAAGTAATACCCGTAGGCCATTCACGCAAAGTACGGTTACCTTCTGCATCACGTTGATGACGGATACCGAAAGCCTGCAACTGACTACTATTCAACGGTTGTGTCGGGAACTTCGAGAAACAGTTGAACCCCACGTCCATATTGCTCAAGTAAGGCAAAGTGGTCGCCCGAAAATCATCAGACAAACTAGTCAACTTATTAAAACGTAAATCAATAGTAGTGAGCATATACGTATTCTTATAATTCCCTTCTTTCGGTTTAAGTGAATTTTTCGGAATCGATGTCATTTTATTATTACTTAAATCAATAGTAGAAATAGGAGATCCTGACGCAAACAATTCTGTCGGGAATTTCTCTATCTGATTATAGGATAAGGTAATCGTACTGGCATTGATACCCTTAAACTCACTCATTTCACAATTTATGTTTTTGCCTTCCGAACCAATTTCATTGTACGAGAAATCCACAGATCCCATTACATATACCGATTTGGCATTGAATATATTCGGAATATACTTCAGCTTGTTATGTGAAAATCCCAAACCTTCCACCTGATCGGTAAACGCACAGAAATCATCCGGAACTTCTTCTATTTGATTGTAATCCAACTTAAGAGTTGTCAGTTTAATTTCCGTACCGAACGGATTCAATGTATTGATATTATTGTGAACACAATCCAGCAAGCCGAGTTTCACCATCTTCTTCAATGACTCGTGTGGCGGGAATGCTTCCAGATTGTTGTACCCCATATATAAAATCTGAATCTTCGGACCTGTATCTTCATCGTCCGCCAGTTTTTGCCAATCAGCCAATATATCGGAAGCTTCAATACCTCTGTTGCAAGCGATGTTCAGTAACTGCAAATCTGGAAGATCAAATATAAATTCCGGGAGGCGGGTCATATTACGACAATTATACAGTTCCACATCCGTCAATGACTCCATTTTGCTCCAACTCAGATCCTCATTCATATATTGTTTGGCATATTCGGAATCCTTGTCTGCCCATTCGGTTGCAATTTCATCCTGAGTGAAAGGCGAATTGGCAAAAAACAGCGCCTGCAATTTAGTCAATCGCATAATAGCTTTCGAAACAAACGTAATATTGTTTGTTAAGGTTCCTATTTGTGTATCCTTCAATGTAATACGACTGTTTTTCTTGATAGGTTTCATTTTCGGATTCCTATTGATAGCATCTTGTATAAGTTGCGACATATTCAGACGCGGATCGTAATCAAGGAATGTCCTCTTATAATGCATACGTATCCGCTGTTTCTGTTCGTCACTCATATTCGGAGTCAGCTCGTCTTCGCCAAACAATCTCCCGCTCAACGTTTCGCTATGTGTTCCAAAAGACAGAGTTCTTAGTTCCGTTAACTGTCCGATAGCATCAGGCACAATACCTTTGGCTCCGAATCCAGCGATTGAAAGTCCGGTAACACGTCCATTGCTATCCAAATCAACGCCGGGCTGGTCACCCCACATGTCTATTTCTTTATTGAAATTCCAGTTCGTACTACGTACAGAATTATCTACTGTACCGCCATAATATTTCCAGTTTTCACCATCTAAAGCTTTCCAAATTTCTTTCAGTGCTTTATAGTCTTTGATATACTCTGCAGTTTCCTTCAATTGGATAGGCACATTAGCATCTTCTGTCAACTCATTATCTTTCACAATGAAAGGTTCACCTCTGACGGGCTGCGTTTCCAGTTCCTTTTTTGTACTACCGCTTTTTGTATAAGTGGTGTAAGCTACTACCTGATAAGTTCCGGCAGGAAGCCATACGGCAGAGTCGCAGGTCGCTACCCCTATATCCATATACTTGTCATTAGGATTATCAGGATTCTCATGTTCCTTAGAATCTTCTTTATAGGTGACTTTCATATCCTTCAGTTCGGTAGTGACACGGTTGAAGGTATTCATCACTGTGACTTTGATGAAACGAATATCACTAAACAAGTATTCACCTGCCGCACGAGTAGTCAATCCTTCTTTTGTCAGCTTAAAAGTTACTGTTCCGCGAGAAACAGCGTCTACTACCAATGCTTTTTCCTGTAAGCCTCCACTGACAACGTTCAGTTCATTATCATCTCCACCAGGACCTGCCAACAGCACTTCATCCAGTTTGTCATACAGATAATAACCGATAATTTTATAAGTACCGACAACCAACTGCAATTTTTCACTACGCATACCATATTCTGCATTGTTTTCATTGTATGCGTTCAAAGGTAAAGTCTGCGAAACGGTTGTACCGTTATGCTCCATTACCACCTTTATCTTCTGTGCGTTCGACAGCGATTCGAGTTTGTCCGTCGCACGAGTAGTTGTTCCTTCAAACGACGCGCTTTTGAAAAGTCGGAACTGCACATAACCATACTGGCTTTGCAGTGCCTCATCATCGTCGGAACAACCAGTTACCAACCCTATCGTCAGTATACTGACGATAAGGGGTAAGAGGTATATTGAGTATAATTTTTGTAGATTCATTTATTAAAATAGCTATGTTAATTAATTGGCAGGAGTAATAACTAACGCTTTTTTAAAGAAGTAATCAGTTCCTTTAAAAACAATAATTATTTCTTCATTAAAGGTAGCAGGTACAGTGATCCCAAAATACATTCCATCTCCATCCATTGACACTTCAACCGATGCAGTAACTTCTTCATCTCTCTTATTAATAACATAAGCTTCACCTGCCCATTCGCTCTCGGACAGCAACGGATAAATCGAATAATAGTCACCTGCATTAGCTGAAATAGAATAAACCTCATCAAGCATATAGTTTCCTTGAAGGAAATCCAAAATAGACTGTTCTGTAGTTTTACTTGGAGAGACTTCTTCCCAACCACCTTTCTTTATCTTGAAACTGTTATTTTGAGGCTCTTCTTTCACTTCTTTTTGAGTAAATCCAATTAAAAGATTGTTCTGCTCATACTTATAATCTATTTCTCCATTTACAACAATAGCTTCCTCTAGATTATCTTTTATCTTTTCATATTCTGCGCGTGAAAATGCTAGAACATATCCACTCCTTTCATCAGGGTCACCATTCATTGCGTTCGGAATGTAGTCATCAACAGTTAAGTTTAAATTTCCTTCATCCTTTTCACAATGTACCCATTCATAAGTAAAGAAATCGTACATAGAACCTTTTAAATGGATATTACCGTCCCATCCTTCACTTAGAAATACAATTTCAAAATCATCTTTTAGAGTCTTAACTGTAAATGGCATTCTCTTCTTCACCACTACTTCACCTGTACTACCACCTGTACTTTTTTGGGTAAATGTTTTTCCATCCATTGATACAACCCAATCTGTAGCATAACTTGAGGGGCGTTTCAGTTCCATCTTTCCTGGTGTCATACCCTCATAAGCTAGTCTGATAGTATAGAATGATCTTCCCTCTTCATCAGAGAATGTTATCACGTTTTCATCACTAGCCGAAACCGGATATTTTTCACGACTTTCGTTCTCGATTATTCTCAAACCACCTTGTACTTTCTTATTAACCGCACCTACAAGGGATCCACCTTCCAATTCAACCCATCCCGGCAAATTGGTGGCAGCAAAGCGGAAGTTTGCTTCCACATCAAAACGGAAATATTCCTGATAACCTACTTTAAGAACTCCGTTTTCAGTGATATCATTACCTTCCTTATCATATATCTTCAGTTTATAATCTACTTCCGAACGGGTCACTTCACCGATTACAATCGTCTGACCACCCATTGTCAGCTCCAATTTAGCTACACTAATGTTACCCACCTGCATATTATCATCAGTGATCACAAGAGTTACCGTCTGCGTACCAGCCGTACCGGACAGAACAAATTCTTCTTCATCATCAGTTTTGAACTTACACCAAATGGCAGAAGAAGATAAACTCCAGTTCGTATTAGCAACAAAAGTAAACTCTCTTGTATCATTAGAATTGCAGATGAGATTCTGTTTCTCCGGAAATATCGGAGTCACTGCATTGTCATCGTCATCCGAACATGCCGCAAGGCAGAAAGCCATAAGTAAGCCAATAAAGAGCCCACTCTTGCATAATGTCTTCATGCACGAATCTCCTAGTGGTTTTAAACTAAACTTTTTCATATCTTTATCTATTGCTATTTTTTAATATCCTTGTTCTTTTAATTTTTCAGCTTCCGCTTCGCTTATCCACTCGAGTATATTGACGAACGTTCCTACTGTACCGTAGTATGAGCCGTCTTTATTATTTACACTCATAGTAACATACTGCAAGATAAAATTCTCATTTGTACTATAGAAAGAAGTATAAGCTGTAGGCTGATTTAACCGTAACTTACCATCGCCATGAATCGTATTGAACGCCTCTCCGGTAGAGCCACAAATCTGTTCTTCCATTTCAACAAGAGGTTCTAAAACATCTTTCCTATTGAACTTTATTTCCATATCATAACCGTCAAAATAGAGTCCATGAACTACAATCGTGTTTTCTTTACCTTCCACAATATCAGAAGTCACCAGTCGCAAATCTGCTTTCTTCGGATAGTAGTCTGAAGACAAATAGCTGGAAGTCACTTTGCAATACCCCCTAAAGTTTTTGATATCAAACGGACAAATCTTTTGCATCACGACCTTTGTTTCGTTCTTGTACAAACCCCATTGTTCAGTATCAGGGATTACCAACCGCAAAGCGAATCCTAGCGAATCTGTAATACCTATACTCTTATAAAGACCTTGTACCTTAATATCAGCACTCATTTCACCCGCTTTTATAGTAACGGTATTCGACAAGATTTTGTAGTGCTTTCCTTCAACAGCATTACTCTCCTTATCTATGACTTCGACACCGAAAGTGCGGTCATAGTCGGCAGGCACAGTGGCAGAAACAGGCACATTGAATATCTCATTGGTTTCTTGCACGGCATAAGTATAAAGCGTGTCAGAAAACATAAGATAATTGGGCCCGCTGTACACCACCTTGTCCTGATCGCATCCGGAGAAAGCTATCAGAGCAGCAACGGCTGCCATACATCCTATTAATAATTTCTTCATTATCGTATGTTTTAATCTTATTTATTACTTTCATTCGGCTCTATTTGCGATCCGGGAGCATCCAATTCATGTTGCGGTATCGGCCACACAAATAAGGGATCGTCCGCTTCTACCTTCAATCTGTCACCAGTTGACAAAGACTGGTCTTGCGGCTTGCGCTCGAATCCTTTGTGCCAGCGTTTCAAATCATGAAGACGGAAACCTTCCATATAAAGTTCTTTCACGCGTTCGGATTCGATGACCTCCATTGCATTAGACTCACTCATTGGGGTTGATCCGCCATAAGAGGAATATCGCGCGGTACGCAGTGTTGTGATATCTTTTCCTGCACGGTTATAGTCAGGCTGTTCCTTTTGTACGTAAGCCTCAGCACGTATCAGATATTGTTCTGACAGGCGCAAAACTTTAGGCATGGAAACATGAAGAATATTAGCAGCAATAAAATCCTTATTGCCGGCATACTTGACCAGCAAAGGCCATGAAAGATGATGGCTAAAACTGGTAGTATGCGATTCGAAGAAAGTAGAGGCACGCAAATCATTCATATTATAAGCACTGAGCACCCAACTGGCCGGAACATAGTCCGGACGATAATTCACATGATCGTAATTTAAGAAAATCAATCCCAGTTTGCCTCCATAAGAATTGACGGTAAAACCCACTTTCCAAATAGCTTCTGTAGACATGTCATTTGTCCACATATACTTATAATAACTGACTCCGGATGAAATTGCACGAGTACAACTAGCCAACAGATAGTATCCGCTATCTATAACTTTACTGGAGTACTTGATAGCTTCATCCCACTTCCTCATATAAAGAGCAACACGTGCACGTAAAGCATATACAATATATTCATTAAAGTATGTAGCATTATTAAACAAAGCCACATCAACAGACGGATCATAATCTTTATCCAACTCCAGCAACTTAGCTGCCCGGTCAAGATCTTCAAGAATAAACTCATATGAAGCTTTCAACGAAGAACGTTTCATTTCTTCGTCGCCTTGATAATGTTTCGTCAAGATAACCCCTAACTGATTAGCAGCATCTTCATCACTTTCATAGGCTTTACAAAAAAGCTTCACCAATTCAGAGTAAGCAAGCGCACGGGCAAAATAAGCTTCACCACAATACTGGTCGAGCTTGTCCAAATCATTATCATCGGTTGTATTATTTCTCACTCCGTCTACACGGTCGAGCATAAAGTTACAACGATTGATCACATCATAAAGTCCGGCATAAACAGCCTCGATACTTGTATTTGTTGCCAGAATGTCTTTCCAGCGCCAAATATCTCCGTATGTATTCGTATTTCCGTTGATACCATACACAAGATCGGTCTGCAAATCAGGAAGTATGGTGAGATTACCGGAATACAGAGCACTATTCTTGAATGCGTCGTAAATACCGATAACTGCCAGATTTACATCATCCACCGTTTGAATGGCATCATCAAAAGGTATAGAGTCCTCCGGCATCTTATCCAAACAGGAAGTGGCGGAAAGAGCCACAGCAGCCATCAGGATATATAATTTAAATTTCTTAATCATCTTTCTTTATTATACTATTAGAATGAAATGTCAATACCCAAAGTAAACTGACGTGAAGCTGGATATTGTGCTCTATACACATTAGATGCCACTTCCGGATCAAGTCCTGTAAAACCTGTCCAAGTAAACAAATTCTGTCCCTGCAAATAAACACGTGCTGACGTGAAGAAATGAGTTTTGCTCAACAATGATTGCGGAAGCGCATAAGCTAGCGTCAAGTTTTTTAAACGAAGGAATGAAGAGTTCTCAAGAAAACGGTCATCAAGTTGAGCCGTCACTCCGTAACGGGGAATATCCGTAATGTCGCCCGGTTTTTTCCAACGATCATACAATAGTCTTCTTGATTGATTGTAAGCACTATAAAGTCCGTTACTTTCTTCGAAGAAGCGGTCATTATTCATCACATATCTTTTAGCCATCCAACTGAACTGAGCTGATAATGAAAGCCCTTTCCACATTAGGGTTGTGCCAAAGCCGCCTGCCCAAGGGGAGTCGAAAGTTTTACCAGTCATTACTTTGTCTTCTTCACGATATTCTGTTGTCAGTTCTCCATCCGCTGTGTACCACAAAGCGTCCCCATTGGCCGGATTCACTCCTGCATAACGGTTCATGAAATACTCATGAACGGGATGTCCTACTACGTATTTCAATCCGGTAGTGGAATTTACATATTCTTCCACGCCATTATAAAGTTCCAATAGTTTATTCTTATTGTAAGATACGTTTGCGCTCAGATTCCAGGTGAAGTCTTTTGTACGTATTACATCTCCGTCAATTGCAATTTCCACTCCTCGATTCATCATAGCGCCAATGTTGTCCCAACGATTACCGACACCAGTAATAGCATACGATTGAGGAACTAACATCAACATATTAGTAGTCTTTTTATGATAAAAATCGACGTTCAAATTGGCTCTATTGAAAAAGCTCAAACTTAAACCGATATTGTTTGCCCAAGTTTGTTCCCAGCTTAATTCTTCATTCCCACTTTGTGTAGGATATATACCGGCTTCATCATTATAGTTAGCATTACCGGAAACCAGCGCCAAATGATCATAATAAGGAATTTCCGAATTACCTGAAGTACCTGTGCTTAACTTAATCTGTGCGGTCGTGAGCCATTCTATGTCTTTAAGGAAAGCCTCATTCTTGATATTCCACATAAAACCTAACGACCAGAACATTCCCCAACGGTGGTCTTTACCAAAACGGGAAGAAGCATCTGTACGTGCAGCAACTTCCGCATAATATAACTCTTTATAGTTATACTCTCCACGAAAGAAAAAAGACAAGTATGAATAAGCACTATTTGAATCCGGCCACGAGATAGCACGAGTTCCGGAAAGCAGGTTGGTAAGACGGTCATTATTCTGTCCTTGTGTAGTTACCTGAAATCCGGTTGAACGATAGTCTATACCTTCTTGTCCCAACAAAAAGTTCAATGAATGATTGTCATTCAAAGCCCATCGGTAATTGGCTGTAAGAGTTTCACTCAAACTAAGAATATCAGATGAACTACGTCCGGCCTTACCTGATTTATTATTAATTATGTAACTCGGGAAAGATTGCATGAAAGCTGTAGAATGTGCATAATCTGCAGCAAACTGTGCACGAATGGTTAAATCCCTAATCGGAGTAACTTCCGCGAAAACAGTAGACAATAATTTGTATTTTTCATATTTTACAGGATTATTCGCCATCCATTCTATCGGGTTCTGTCCGGTTCCTGTCCAGGTTCCATCGTTTTCGGAAGCCAAAGAGCCGTCAGCATTATAAGGATTCCAGTAAGGCAACATAAAACGAGAGCCGGAAATAGGTGTATAAAGCGCCGGTTCTCCCTCTTCAGCCTGTGCTATTTCTTCGTATGCCATCATCGTATTAGTGCCTATTTTTAACCAGTTGCTAGCTTTCACTTCCGCATTGGCACGCATATTATAGCGACGAAAATTTGAGCTTTGTGCAATACCTTCCTGATCATAGAATCCTCCGGAAACAAAATAATTCAAGCGGTCGGTGGCGCGATTAACTGACAATTCATAACTCTGCAAAGGAGCACGATCATTAAATACTTCATCTAGCCAATTTACATCCGTACGAGACAACAAGTTATAATCCTTTCCCGTATCTAAACCTATTTCTTTTTCAAACTGGATACGTTCCGGAGTATTCATCACTACCCAATTGTCATCTGAAGCCAATTGTGAAAAACCCCATTGCGCACGCATGGTTACTTTTGCCTTGTCAATAGCCAAACCACGTTTGGAAGTAATTACTACCACACCGTTCGCTGCACGGGCACCGTAAATAGAGGTTGATGAAGCATCTTTCAACACAGAGATAGACTCTATATCGCCCGGACTGATTGTATTAAAATCAGCGCTGGAAATAGGTACACCATCCAATATAAACAACGGAGATGTACCCGAATTGATAGAATTGGTACCTCGAAGCTGAAAAACAGCTGCCTTACTTGGTTCTCCCGAATTAGAGATTACCGTTAACCCGGGAGTCTGTCCTTGCAACGACTGATCAAAACCGGCCGCAGGTACATTTTCCATTTTTTCAGCCTTTACAGTAGATACGGCACCGGCAATCGTTCCTTTCTTACGTGTACCATACGCTACTACCACCACTTCGTCTATTAACGCTGCGTCTGAAAGCAAACGAATGTTTAACGTGCCAGTGTTAGCATTGACCACATGTTGTTGAGATTGCATACCGACATAAGAAAACAACAAAGTAACACTTGCTGTCCCCTTAATCTCAAGAGTATAATTACCATCTATATCGGTAATTACTCCGTTTGTTGTACCTTTCTCCAAAACGGACACACCGATCATCGGCTGGTTATCTTCCGCCGAAATGATGTGTCCTTTTACCTGATATCCGCCCTGTGCGAAAAGCAACAGGGGGATATTCGTCAGAGTAAAGAGTACAAACAAGAGAATTGATTTTCTCATCTTTGATACTTAAATTAAAATTAATGAAATTGATTTATTTTATAGATTTGTCTACAAGTGAAATACGCGTATTCCATTTTCACTCAAGAAATAATAATACGCTCCTCTCCCACAGGTCAACTCTCAAAGCATAACTTTTTTTTGACCTTGGGCAGGATATTTTCTCTAAAAACAAAATAGGGAATACTAACTTGGCAAATTCTTAATATTACGCCAAATATCCAAATAGATTTTTCGTGTTACCGCTGTGTGAATTAAATGTATGACCATCTGCTCTCCTAAGTTATAAATTAAACACTAATATTACTTGTCCTGTTTAAGTGCTATATATTTCTAAATATGTTCTTTTTCGCTACAAATATAAATATTATAGTTAAATAAAAGAAACAAAATGTCGCATATTTTATACTAAATTTCCACATATATCTTTTTGTCACATATTTAAGTATATACAAACCAATTGAGGAACAAGCAAAAGAATAATTATTCAACAAATAGAATATTAACTTTCATTTTGACAATTCATTTAATTGTTTAAACAACAGTAGCACTAGTGATGTAAAATACCCCATAGAAAGGATTCACTATAGAAAAGATAAATATTCAAAACTATTTTCCTATTTTTGCACCCACTATATATAAATAAGGTATAAGATGAACTACGGATTCGTGAAAGTAGCAGCGGCCGTGCCACATATAAAAGTGGCTGACTGTAAATTCAATGTAGAGAGAATAGAAAGTCTGATTGCAGTGGCTGAAGGAAAAGGAGTGCAAATCATTATTTTCCCGGAAATGAGTATTACCGGATATACTTGCGGTGACTTATTCGGTCAACAACTTTTGTTGGAAGAGGCTGAAATGGGATTAATGCAGATCCTGAATAATACACGCCAATTGGACATCATTTCTATTGTCGGTATGCCGGTAGTTGCCAATTCTACGGTTATCAATAGTGCGGTAGTTATTCAGAAAGGAAAAGTATTGGGTGTTGCAGCCAAGACTTATCTGCCCAACTATAAAGAGTTCTATGAACAACGTTGGTTCACATCCGCCCTTCAGCTTACAACTGATAATGTACGTTTGTGCGGACAGATTGTTCCTATAGGGGCTAACCTGCTTTTTGAAACTTCAGATACTACTTTCGGAATTGAAGTTTGTGAAGATCTCTGGGCTACAATTCCACCCAGCTCTTCACTTGCATTGCAAGGAGCGGAAATTCTATTTAATATGTCGGCAGATAATGAGGGTATCGGAAAACATAATTATCTGTGTTCTCTTATCAGCCAGCAATCTGCACGCTGTATCGCAGGATATGTATTTTCATCTTGCGGTTTCGGAGAGTCTACTACAGATGTAGTCTTTGCCGGAAACGGATTGATTTACGAAAATGGTAGTCTTCTTGCACGTAGCGAGCGATTCAGTATGGAAGAACAACTTATAATCAGCGAGATTGATGTGGAACGCATACGCGCAGAACGTAGAATCAATACGACTTTCGCTGCCAACCAAGCTAATTTCGAAGGCAAAAAGGCGGTTTCTATCGCAACGGAATTTGTGAATAGTAAAGAGCTGACTTTAACCCGGAACTTCAATGCTCATCCTTTTGTACCGCAGGGCAATGAGTTAAATGAACATTGTGAAGAAGTTTTTTCCATTCAAGTGGCAGGACTGGCACAACGGCTCGTCCATACCGGAGCCAAGACTGCTGTAGTAGGCATTTCCGGCGGACTGGATTCAACATTGGCTTTACTAGTCTGCGTGAAGACTTTCGACAAACTGGGATTATCAAGAAAAGGGATTCTCGGAATTACAATGCCCGGCTTCGGAACGACTGACCGGACTTATCATAATGCTATTGACTTGATGAAGTCATTAGGCATATCTATCCGTGAAATCAGTATCAAAGATGCCTGTATCCAGCATTTCAAAGATATAGACCATGATGTAAACGTACATGATGTCACTTATGAAAACTCACAGGCACGCGAACGTACGCAAATTTTAATGGATGTTGCCAACCAGACTTGGGGAATGGTAATAGGTACAGGAGACTTATCGGAACTCGCTTTGGGATGGGCGACTTACAATGGTGACCATATGTCTATGTACGGTGTCAATGCAAGCGTACCTAAAACGCTCGTGAAATATCTGGTACAATGGGTGGCAGAAAATGGTGTGGATGAGGATTCTAAAGCTACACTACTTGATATAGTAGACACTCCTATCAGCCCGGAACTTATTCCGGCAGATGAAAATGGAGAAATCAAGCAAAAGACCGAGGATTTGGTAGGCCCTTACGAACTGCATGACTTCTTTCTTTATTATTTCCTGCGTTTCGGTTTCCGTCCTTCCAAGATTTATTACCTGGCAAGTGCCGCATTCAAAGACTGTTATGACGAAGAGACAATTAAGAAATGGTTATCCATTTTCTTCCGTCGTTTCTTCAATCAGCAGTTCAAACGTTCATGCCTGCCTGACGGACCGAAAGTCGGTAGTATTTCTATCAGTCCGAGAGGGGATTGGCGAATGCCGAGTGATGCCAGTTCAGCTATGTGGCTTAAAGAAATAGAGAACTTATAATCTTCTTGATAGACAGTTTATTTTGGCAGGCATTTTTGTTTGCGACATTTTTGTATTTATTTTAAGTATTATAGGGGGAAAAACAAAAATGTCACAGCGCTATATATCAAGTATTTAAGTCTAAAAATAGGCTCATTTTAAGGAAAGTTCACAAAAAACATGCGGTTGTTTTTGACTTTTTGGAGAGAAAAACTGCATTTTTCATATAACATACTATATTACAGAGCGTTACCATCTTTTATGAATAACTAGTCGGACAGACTTGTGCAACTGAAGAGTTACACAAGTCTGTCCGGCTAGTTGCTCAAGTCCATTTGCACCGTTACACAAGTGCAACAGGATAATACTAGCTGTTGAATTAGCTAATAGATGAGGAGAAAACATTAATTCATGCCATAGAAGTTTCTAATTCTTCCTTATGATTCGACTAAATCATACAGTCAATTGAATTATTGCATCACCTCTTTTTTTATTCGCTCTATATCCGCTTCTTTGATTCTTCGAATTATATTTTTATAAATACGGTGAAAACCAAAACCTCCTTCAGTCATTTCGTGAATTGCATCTTCTTTGGAGACATTCTGAAATACAATGCGATAGAGCGCACAAACAGCTCCTGTACGGTCGGAACCATGATGACAATGGATTACAATTGGCGCTTTACGGTTCTTTATGATACGCAATGCCCTTATTAATTGCTCCTCACTGACTGAATGCGCCTTCATCTTTACCCGATGAAGTTTCACGGCTGTACCTGCCGCTTCATCATCGTCACTATGCCTGTTACGGAGATTTAGGGACTCTTTGATTCCATATTTTTCAAGAGCTTTAAAATCAACAGATGAAGGCTGTTCCGAACGATATACTCCCGAATCTATCTTATACAAATTGGCCAGTTCACTATCAGGAAGAATAACCTTCTCTGCTTTCAGGTTTTGGCTGAAAACAGAGACAGAGAAAATGATTCCTAAAAACAGGATCAACAAGATTCGTTTCTGCATAAATTTTCGTATTTACTCAAAGCACACCTTTACTGGATGGAAGCTCAAAATGATAGATATCTCTTTTGAGTGCCATTTTTAAAGCACGGGCTAATGCTTTAAAGATTCCTTCTATCTTATGATGTTCATTCTGCCCTTCAGCCTTGATGTTCAGATTCATTTTTGCGACATCACTCAATGACTTAAAGAAATGTAGGAACATTTCAGTCGGCATCTCCCCTATCTTCTCGCGTTTGAACTCCGCATCCCATACCAACCAGGGGCGGCCACCAAAATCCAGGCATACCTGGCAAAGACAATCGTCCATCGGCAAAGCATATCCATAACGTTCAATTCCCCGTTTGCTGCCCAAAGCCTGATAGATACAGTCTCCCAAAGCAATAGCAGTATCTTCGATAGTATGATGTTCGTCTACTTCCAAGTCTCCTTTTACACGAATCGTTAAATCCATACCGGAGTGTTTTCCAATCTGTTCGAGCATATGGTCGAAGAAGCCAAGACCAGTGGAAATATCGCAAGTACCGTTTCCATCAAGGTTCAGAGCTACATATATATCCGTCTCTTTAGTTGTGCGACGTACTTCCGCTTTCCGCTCACCGGCAAACAGGAATTCGGCTATCTGATCCCAGTCTGTTGTGGCGAGAGCGCAAACGTCTTCCAGTCCTTTTTCTTTCAGACTTTCTGTTGAATCTTGTAGATAGATGGCACGGCAACCCAGATTTTTGGCAAGTTCCACATCTGTAGGACGGTCACCGATAACAAAACTTCCAGGCAGATCGTATTCAGGATTATTCAGATATTTCGTCAACATTCCGGTACGTGGTTTACGTGTCGGCGCATTATCTTCAGGGAAACTACGGTCTATCAGTATTTCATCAAAAGTAATTCCCTCGCCTTCCAATGTTTTAAGCATCAGGTTATGGGCAGGCCAGAATGTTTCTTCCGGAAAGGATGATGTACCCAGTCCGTCCTGATTGGTGACCATTGCAAATTCGAAATCGAGTTTACTACGGATAAAGCCCAAATTACGGAATACTTTCGGATAGAATTCCAATTTCTCCAAAGAGTCGAGTTGATAGTCAACTGGCGGCTCAATAACCAGCGTTCCGTCTCTGTCTATAAATAAAACTTTTTTCTTCATAATCTATCCCGGGTATTTTTTAAGGGCTTCCAATAGGGTGTTATTCTCTGTACGAGTACCAACCGTCACACGCAAACAGTTGCAGCAGAGTGAAACGGTATGACGATTGCGGACAATAATCCCCTCGCCTACCAAATAATTATAGATTTTCACTGCATCCGTCACTTTAGCCAAAAAGAAATTAGCATCGGATGGAAATAACTTAATGGTACATGGAAGTTTTTCAAACTCTTCTTCCAAATAATCGCGTTCTTCCTTCAATGTCTTTACCCAACGTTCTATCTCATAATGCTTATGAAGCATACTGATAGCCTGCTGTTGAGTGAGTTGGTTAACGTTATAGGGATATTTGATTTTACTCAAAATGCCAATGATATCTTCGGATGCAAAAGCCATTCCCAAACGGATAGCGGCACATCCCCAAGCTTTGGAGAATGTCTGGAATACAACAAGATTAGGATATTTATCCAACTCTTCCAGAAAAGAGGGGGCTTTGGAGAAATCATTGTAAGCCTCATCCAGCATCACCAGTCCTTCAAACCGATTCAGAATCTTTTCTATTTCGGAACGAAGCAGGTCGTTTCCTGTCGGATTATTGGGCGAGCAAAGAAAAATAAGTTTGGTATGTTCGTCTGTAGCAGCCATTAACTTATCAGCAGAGAACTGGAAGTCATCATCCAATAGCACTTTCCGGTATTCAACGTTGTTCACATCTGCACAAACCTGATACATCCCATAAGTAGGGTCGATAGCCACTACATTATCCTTGCCCGGTTCGCAGAAAGCACGAAAGACCAAATCAATGGCTTCGTCGCTACCATTTCCCAAGAAAATATGTTCGGGAGATACTTTCTTGATTTTCGACAGCAGCGTTTTCAGTTCGCATTGCATAGGATCCGGATAACGGTTATGAGGCGTATTGTACGGATTCTCATTGGCATCCAAAAAGACAGAAGCTGTCACTCCTTTATATTCATCACGGGCCGAAGAGTATGGTTTTAGTTTCCAAATGTTCGGGCGGGTTAGTTCTTGTAACGTTTTCACTTCTTTGATTTTTTAAGTTATGAGTTCTGAATAGCTTTGAGACGGACAGTAACTGCGTTCTTATGCGCATCCAAAAGTTCGTTAGCTGCCATTTCTTCAATAGCCGGACCAATGGCTTTTATTCCTGCCGGAAGAATTTCCTGGAATGTAATCTTGCGGATGAAACTATCGAGGCTTACACCGCTATATGCTTTGGCATATCCGTTGGTCGGCAAAGTATGGTTAGTACCCGAAGCATAATCACCTGCACTTTCGGGAGTTAATGAGCCGAGGAATACAGAACCGGCATTGGTGACACGTTCTGCCACTTCCAAATAGTTTTCTGTCTCGATGATTAAGTGTTCGGGCGCATAAGCATTGGTTAATTCCAGTGCTTCATCCAAATCCTTCACTAAGATTAGTTTGCTGTTTTCCAACGATTTTGCAGCTATCTCACGACGGGGTAATTCTGCCAGTTGACGTTCCACTTCTACCATCACTTCTGTTTGGAGTTCCTCGGAAGTTGTTATCAACATGGCCTGGCTGTCGACTCCGTGCTCTGCCTGAGACAGTAAATCTGCTGCCACGAAAACCGGATTTGCGGATGCGTCAGCCAATACTTCTACTTCGGAAGGGCCGGCAGGCATATCAATGGCAACATCACGTAGACTTACCAATTGCTTTGCTGCTGTCACATACTGATTTCCGGGGCCAAAGATTTTATAGACTTTTGGCACGCTTTCTGTTCCGTAAGCCATGGCAGCAATCGCTTGTACACCACCTGCCTTGAAGATTTTACTAACTCCTGCCAGTTGGGCGGCAAAGAGAATGGCAGGGTGGATATTCCCATTTTTATCGGGGGGAGTACAAAGTACGATTTCCTTGCATCCTGCTATTTTGGCAGGAACAGCGAGCATCAATACGGTTGAGAACAGCGGGGCTGTTCCTCCCGGAATGTATAGCCCGACCTTTTCAATGCCCACGGCTTTTTGCCAACAGGTTACGCCATTCATCGTTTCCACCTTCTTTCCCACAAAACGTTGGGAAGAGTGAAAGGTTTCAATATTTTGTTTTGCCAGGGAGATGGCGGCTTTCAGTTCATCACTTACTAATGTTTCGGCAACCTGCACTTCTTCAGGAGTCACTGCAAGCGCAGACAAAGTAACTTTATCAAAGGCGGCTTCATATTCCAGTACAGCTTTGTCACCCTCTGCCCTTACCTTACTTATAATGGTACGAACCGTATCGAACAGGTTCTCCGTATTCAGTGCCGGACGTTTCAAGAGTTCTGCCCATTGCTCTTTTGATGGATACTTAATTAATTTCATAGTTTATATTTTATTAGGCACAGATTTCACGGATAACACAGATAATGCAGTCACTAACCTCAGATACCGCGTAATCTGTGTAATCCGTGCCTATATATATTTATACAATCATCTTTTCAATCGGCAGTACCAAAATGCCTTCTGCTCCCAGTGCTTTGAGTTTTCCGATAATTTCCCAAAAACGTTTTTCGTCAAGTACTGTATGAACGGAACACCAGCCTTCTTGTGCCAATGGCATTACGGTAGGGCTCTTCATACCCGGCAATACAGCGATAATTTCTTCCAGTTTGTCTTTCGGGGCATTCATCAATACGTATTTTTTATCTTCGGCAGTTTTTACAGCGTTCATACGGAACAAGAGTTCTTCCAACACTGCTTTTTTCTCATCGCTCATGTTTTTGTTACCAATCAACAAAGCTTCCGATTTCATCACTACCTCTACTTCTTTCAGGCGATTGCTGACTAAAGTAGAACCGGAACTTACAATATCAAAAATAGCATCAGCCAATCCGATGCCCGGAGACACTTCCACCGAACCGGTAATGACATGGATTTCTGCATTCACACCATTCTTTTTCAAGAAGTTGCGAAGGATAACAGGATATGAGGTCGCAATCTTCTTTCCGTTGAACCATGACAGGCCGGGATATTCCAAATCTTTCGGCATTGCCAATGACAAACGGCACTTACTGAATCCCAAACGTTTGATGATTTCCGCGTCTTCTTCTTTTTCCATAAATTCGTTCTCACCGACAATCCCCAAATCAGCCACTCCGGTAGCTACCGTCTGTGGTATATCGTCATCACGAAGAAAAAGAACTTCGATGGGGAAATTAGGAGATTGCACTAATAAAGTACGTTTGGTAGTGCTCAACTTGATATCCGATTCTTCTAAAAGTGCCATTGTCTCTTCGAAGAGACGTCCTTTGGCTTGTACTGCGATTCTTAACATGATCTTATTTAATTATTTATTATTAATTACTATCCGAATGAGAAAATAAAAAAAGGCTTACCGTATTCGGCAAGCCTTCGTTATCGTTATATAGAGTATACACAATATCATCTACGCCCACCGAGTTATTCGTTAGGAAAATGATGATGATGATGTGTAGCTGTATATTTCATATTTCTTTTATTAACTGCGACAAAAGTAAAGTATTTGTTTGATACTACCAAACATTTATCACAAAAACTTGAGTTTTCATTTCAAATTAAAGGTAATATCTCTTCCGGTTCAACATCACATTTCAGAAAATGCATTTCACTTTTCGCCTTTTCCTGTGAGAATGTAAAGTAAGTACAAAGGGCTTCCGTACATACTTCACCATCCTTGTTATATAGCTTCGCCTCAATAATAACAATGTTCCGCTTTATTTCTTTAATGGATGCACGCAACACGACATGAGAATCTTTCGTATCAATTGGCTTCCGGTAGCGAGTCTCCATTTTCGAAGTGACCCCTGTTGTCTGTAACTTACGAAGTATCACCCATGCGCAAATCTCATCCAACAAAACAGCTTGAATACCACCGTGCAATGTATCAATCCACCCCTGATATTCAGGACGGGGTTTCCAGATGCTCACGATTTCATCACCGTCTTCGTAAAATTCCATTCTCACTCCGGCTTCATTATTTGGTGCACAGCCGAAACAGTTGTACCCTTCCAAACCTTTCCAGGGATTTATTATCTTCTTCATGGTTCTCTCTTTTTTAGTTTTTCTTCCCAAATATAAGCAAAATATGAAAAGGAAGAATGATTTCCGCTAATTTACTTTCGGATACAACGAATTGCAAAAGCTTTTTTCTCGACACCCGGAGCAGACTTTCCAATCGTATTTTCATCACTTTTCAGGTAAAAGATATCATCGGCTATTGCTGTATTTGTATCATCCAATGTCCAATATGCCAAATGCTTGCCTGCAAATATATTCTGATTCGGTTCAACCCACATGCCTATAGGAGCTGCATTGAAACCTGACAAATTATTAGCCGGTTGTGCTGTCTCTCCTGTTTTAAGTGGTAACCAGGTTCCTGATTTCAGTAAAGAAGCATCCCCTTTTAGATAAGTATTCAAAAGATCCCAATCCCCTTTATTCGGTATGTTCCAATGTGCAGGTAAGAAATTAGCTGATAACGCAACACTAGCTGTATAAAAATGATGTTCCGCACCGGATTGCAAATACCCGACAGCATTTTCAGTCACAGCATCTAACTTAGGAAGTTCGTCACCATTCACGTACAAGGCAGTTTCCAAATTATCCCGCATCCAATATTGAGTTCCAATCTTCACCAATGGATAATTATGAATCATCCCGCCACGTACATCGCGGGCAACGTCTTCTAATGCCAATACAGATAATACATTATCTGCTACTGCTACCGACAATGAAATTTTTCCATCTGCCAGCACATAAACATTATTACGAGCCGCCAAGTTCCCGACAGTATAAGTCAAAGAATTATCTTCCACATTCCATGAAACACTTCCACCATGAACCTTACCTGATTTACCTAATAGTTGAGCCACAATTCCTTGTGATAAATCAACACTTCCATCTTCTTTCATCGGATAAGCAACAATCGCCTGGGAAGAAAGTTCTGGAGTAACCAAATACTCCTTACATATTTCAGCAACTTGTTTTCCTGAATTTAGTATCTTATATATATTCGATTTTTCAAAAGTCAGTTTTGATACATCTACATATTTATGAAGAGTTACCGATTCACTCTGATCTACTTCAGTTCCGTCCCAATCGCCGATTTCTCCACTGACTTTGCTCATTAATATATCTTCATCCGCTACAAATGTTATTTCCAATTCTCTCTGTTTACCACTTTTCAATTGTAAAGAGGCAGGCAACAGGCTAGTATATGGCTTTCCTCCGGCTTCCAATGCTATATACTGGTATCCAACCGTCGCTTCCTGCGGTATCAGAATAAGTTCTTTTCCTACCAACCGACCGCCTTTTATTTCCCATTCGCCCGCAGGAGTAATTTCCTTTTCTTCGGAATAAGCAGAGAAAGTATTTTTTTGAAAATCGTAAATAGCCTTAGTATAAAAGCCACTGACAGAAAGTGTCGGCTTGGCAGATAACATATCTTCTACATTTTCTCCTTCACCGGGAACAAGAGTTATCTTTAAACGGAAAAATTGATGATTATAAGTCAGGGGCACAGCTTCTTTACTAGCCAATACATCTTCTTTAGAAGCAACCAGAAAATCCGAATGTGAATAATCTTCAGGCTTATTCTGACTTGTAGCAACCGATACTTGCATGGTGCTTTCGCCCATTGGTACTCCTTTTTCCTGGTATGGATAATAACTGATTAAATTCAATGTCACTCCATCGTCCGGATAATAAACCGACTCGTCTGATACAAATTCACCATTGGAAGAACGTACAAAATGAAGATTATCTGCATAACGTTCTTCCTGCATTGTAGTATTCCCCGCAAGTGCGAACAAGCCAACCTCATCCCCTTCTTCAAAATTATTATTTGCCACACGAGTATTGACTATTTCGTGAATATCAGCAATAAATTTCAATGGAATATCTCCATTATTGATTATTTCCCCCTCTTCTTCTGAAATGCGATTTACACAAGCTGTCAACGAAACAGAACACAGAATAAACAAACCTACTCCCACAAATAGGCCATGACATGTTTTCATTTTTAGTATTTATTAGTTCAAACAAGAAATCTCTGATTGAGCAGAAGAATGACATAAAAGGAAGTGTTAGCTTCGGTTATGAGACATTATACAACACGTCTGTTGTCACTGTAGAATCGTTAATTTCAGCATTCCATTTTGAAATGCGGAAGCGAAAGTACATATTATAGTTGAAACTAGCTATATTTTAATTAAGAAATCTTTATCTATATTTTTAACTAACGAATAATCAACAACTTAGAAATCTACATATATTTAACCAACTTAAAGTCAGACCTTATTATATAAGAAAACAACCATTTTCAGAAAGAATAAACCACTTCTATACCGACAATATGTTTCCCCCGTGAAGATTCATACTGGTAACAATAAAACGCATCCAGCGACCAGCGTTTGGCCAAATCAATTTCTACTCCCGGACGATAGCGCATTCGAGCCGCCCTCCAAAAAGAAGCATCATCCAGACTTTGATAAATCTCGAGAGAGAAGTAAGGCGAAACAATCCCTTTTGCGGGTGCATAAGCTAATTTTAAACGGGAACGCAAACGGGTTTCCGAATCTCCACGGTCAAAAGTCTGCTGAAACCTTTCCCGCAAGGAGACTTTCAACCACTGATAACGAAAACTTGCAACTGCACTGATATGATAACGATGTCTTGACTTCCAGTCCGAATCTCCCAAATTACGAAAATGAGTTTCATATCCGACACCGAAATTCAAGAAAGAATATGCATGGTAAACTCCGCCAACGGTTAATCCCCAACGATCCATCCTGCTCATATCATCTTTCGTACGCAATTCCAAATCACCGGAAACCGAAAATCGAGAATCTATCTTATGATTCACTTTGAACTTGGTCCATGTAGTGAAATCATCACTTTGTGCCCATACAGAGGATACCAGTCCAACTAATAAAACAAACAGCCAAGCCTTAGCATTAAATAATATTCTACTCATTGATTATCGGGTTAAAATTGCAAAGATAGCAAATTATCTCCGGCAAAGAAAAATCATGATACTGAAATAAATCTGAAAAAGATTAGCTACTTCTTTCCTTTTTTATTTCCCGGATTTTACGTACGTTTGTGACAATCTAAGCAATCCCTTTGTGAATTGAAACCTAAAATGCTATATGTGCGCAACAAATATTCCCGGTAATGAACGTTCGCTTGTCATCCGTCTGATAGCCGGAGATGAGGATGCATTCTGTGAACTTTATGCGGCTTATAAAAATCGCCTGATATATTTTGCCATGCGTTTCCTTAAATCACGCGAATATGCTGAAGACATCTTTCAGGACGCCTTCACTGTGATTTGGGAAAGTCGCCGTTTTATTAATCCGGACGCCTCTTTTTCTTCTTATCTATATACAATCATGCGCAACCGGATTCTGAACCAGTTGCGTGAACTGGCAAGTGAAGACCGGCTGAAAGAACAGATTCTATCACAAGCTATAGACTATAGCAATGAGACAAACAATACAATCATTGCTAATGATTTACAAAGACTTGTATCCCAAGCACTGGAACAGCTGACTTCCCGCCAACGGGAAATATTCGAAATGAGCCGTGAAAAACAAATGTCTCACAAAGAAATTGCAGAAGCGTTGGGAATTTCTGTCAATACTGTACAAGAGCATATCTCATCTTCATTACGTTCACTTCGTACGTATTTGGAGAAACACTCCATTACCGGCACTGACCTTATCTTGCTCCTTATCTGCCTCAATCTTTAGCGGAAGACAGCTTCTCATGAAGTTGATGGTTAAAGGAAGTTAACTATACCCCAGATACTCTTTTCCTTTGTGTACTAATTATACAAAGGGGAAAATAAGATATCCCCGAACTCTAAATAACAGAATATGAAGAATACAGAAAATAACAAGAACTTATATCGTCGCTATCTGGATGATCTCTATACCACAGAGGATGCCCGGGAAATACTGAACAGCTTGCACCACCCGGATAATCATGAAACACTCGACGAGTTGTCTTCTGATGTGTGGGAAGAAGCGGCAACACAGCAACCTCTCACTGATCTTGAACGGGAACACTATAAACGGGAAGCACGCCAATTATTGAAACGCATAGAACATAAAAAACGTACTTGGCTGCGTCGTATCGCAGTTGCTGCCATCAGCACAGCAGCAATCGTTTGTCTTGTACTAGGCGGAATTCATTATCTGGAACATCTGAATGAACGACAGACTATCTATCTGGAAGCCTCAACCTCTTATGGCGAACGTAAACAGATTCTTCTGCCCGACGGCACCCAACTGACACTAAATTCATGTTCACATGTACGGTATCCGAATAGTTTCAAAGGAGAAGAACGTAAAATAGTACTGGAAGGTGAAGGATATTTTCAAGTATACAGAAATGAGGAACAGCCTTTTATTGTCAGTACCCGCCGTTTCGATGTACGTGTATTGGGAACCTGCTTTGACATAAAATCCTATTCTTCTGATGAAATTGTTTCTGTAGAGGTGGAAAGCGGAAAGGTACAAGTGGACTTGCCGGAAGCAATGATGCGGTTAAAAGGCAAGGAACAGGTACTTATCAATACCATTTCGGGCGAATACAGCAAACGACGCGAAGAGCGCCCGGTGGCGATATGGAAAAAAGGCGGACTGCGTTTCAACAGTACTCCGATACGTGACGTGGCAAAGGAGCTGGAGCGAATGTACAATTGCCGCATTACATTTGCCGATGGTAAATTCAATAATCTGATTTCCGGAGAGCACGACAATAAGAGCCTGGAAGCAGTTCTTCAATCTATCGAATATACAAGTGGTATCCGGTATAAAAAAGAAGGAAACTGCATATTGTTATATAAATAGCAAAAAGATGTTAATCACACCCTAGCATATAATCTATCGTGTGTATTACTTTATAGAACCTTGAATATTAAACTTATAATTCTAAAAAAAATTATATTATGAAAGCACCCGGTTAATCCCATTTCAGAAAAATAGGAGCCGTCTCTCAGAGAAGCCCCTATTCCGTAATCCGGACGGATATTCATTCGTTTCGACCCGTGTGAATAACGTATCGCGCATTACGAACCTTTGTTTTAAATAATCTATTCAATTACTAAAACGTACAAATTTATGAATAATCTTCCTAATATAAAAAGGAAAGGCAGGAATGTACATTCATTTTTAGCTTTTTTACTATTCGTATGCTTGTCATCATTGCCTTATTACACACAGGCGCAGGAAAAGAAAAACATTACGCTGGATGTCAAGAATGAAACCGTAGAAAATGTATTCAATCAATTAAGCAAGCAGACCGGCTACAAATTCTTTTATGACCAGGAAATTGTGAATGCTGCTCCACGCATTTCAATCAAAGCACGCAACAGCTCATTAGAAAATATTCTGAGCAAGATAACGGTACAGACCAATTTATATTTCAATAGGAAAAACAATACCATCTCCGTCGGCAAACAAAAAAGTCGGGAAACAATAAAGTCTACAAGAACCAAAACAGTCAACGGAACAGTTACAGACCAGAACGGTGAACCCATTATCGGTGCCAATGTATTAGTAAAAGGTACGACGAACGGTATCATTACCGATATTAACGGAAACTACTCTTTGGCAAACGTAACCGAAGACGCTACTATTCAGTTCTCATACATCGGATATCAAACAACCGAAGTTAAAGCTAACAGTAAAGAGTTAGCGCGCATCATACTAAAAGAAGACAGCGAACTGCTGGACGAAGTAATAGTAGTAGGTTACGGCGTACAGAAACGCAGTGACGTCACCGGTGCTATTTCTTCCGTAACTTCCGAGAAACTGAATGCCACACCCTCTTCCAGCTTGGGTGAAATGCTGAGAGGACAAGCTGCCGGTGTACAAGTCACCATGGCTAATGCCGCGCCCGGTGGAAGTTCAAACATTCTGATTCGGGGACGGCGTTCCCTTTCCGGTGGAAATGACCCTCTTTATATTGTGGACGGTGTTCCAATGAGCAGTATAGATGATATAAACTCCAACGATATAGCATCGCTCGAAGTTCTGAAAGACGCCTCTTCACAATCAATCTATGGTGCACGCGCCGCCAACGGTGTCATACTGATTACTACCAAACGGGGAAAGACCGGAAAGATGAAAATCAGTTATAACACTTACGCTGCTTCACAAAGTATTCATAAGAACTTTGAGTTTTACAATGGAGAAGAATGGGCTGCTTTACGTAAGGAAGCATACTACAATGCCAATCTTAGTTATGATGAAGCCGACTGTTTCAGAGGATTGATGCTCGACGTGCTCAAATCAGGAGAATATGTTGACTGGGAAAAACTAATGATAAGCTCCGCCTGGCAACAAAAGCACGATATTCTAATCCAATCCGGCGGGGACAAAACAAAATACGCCCTGGGACTGGGATATTTTGACCAGAACGGTATGGTTCCTAATTCAGGATTCCAGCGTTTGAGCGGACGATTGAACATCGACCACAAACTACTGAAAAACCTGACAATAGGTACGAACTTCTTATACACCAAATCATGGAAGAAAACAGCCGACGGCTCCTTCAATTCATTTATCACCATGCCGCCTCTGGCAAAAGTATATAATGACGACGGTTCATTGCGTGAAGATGTAACCGAAGCCGGGGAGTCTCATTACAACCCCTTATGGAATATCGACTACTCAAACAATAAAAGCCAGACAGACCGGTTATTGATAAACTTCTTCGTAGACTGGAAAATCACAAAAGACTTGTCATATCGTGCCAACGGAAGTTTGAATACCAGAACCGTCCATAGCAACACGTATCAGGGAACGAAGCACACGACCGGACGCAACAACAATGGAAAAGCGACTGCCGGAACCAGTTTCTCCAATGACTACCTGTTCGAGAATATAGTCAACTATGTGAAGGATTTCAATAAGAATCATCATTTCGACGCAACCTTTATGCAAAGTGTGAATGTCATTGAATGGAAGAGTTTAGGAATAAACGGCACAGGATTTGCGAATGACGACTTGACCTACAATGCAATAGGTTCCGCCAATGAATATGGTACTCCTACCTGGCAATTGTCTGACAGAAAACTTTTATCATTCTTAGGACGTGTGAGATACAACCTGTTCGAGAAATACTTATTCACCTTCGCTTTACGCGTGGACGGCTCTTCGGTTTTCGGGAAAAATAATAAATATGGTTATTTCCCCTCAGGAGCTTTTGCCTGGCGGATAAATGAAGAGTCCTTCTTGAAAGAAGCCAAATGGTTGTCCAACCTGAAACTCCGTCTAAGTTACGGTGCGGTGGGTAATCAAGGAGTCAATCCTTATAAATCACTTGGCTTGACTGACAGGTACCTGACTGAATTCGGAGATAAAACAGTCATCGGATACCTGCCCGGAACAGAATTGACCAATCCTAACTTGAAATGGGAAACGTCCACTTCCGGGAATATCGGACTTGATTTCGGATTCTTCAACGGAAGAATCAATGGTACGATAGAATACTATACTACCAAGACTACCGACCTGCTTGTCACCAAGTCTATCCCGAGCTCACTGGGATATTCCACCCAGACCGTGAATCTGGCGGAAATGAAGAATAATGGTATCGAAATAACGCTGAATACCACTCCCGTCAAAATCAAAGATTTCAGATGGGATGTCAACTTCACTTTCACCAAGAACAAAAATGAAATAAAAAAGATAGACGGACAAGTCGATGAGAATGGAAAACCGCTTGATGACGTGAACAACAAATGGTTTGTCGGATATCCGATGAATGTATATTACGACTATGTATTTGACGGCATCTGGCAAAAAGATGACGATATCGCCAATTCTCATATGCCGACAGCTACTCCGGGTAGCATCAAACTGCGGGATGTGAACAACGACAATCAGATAACAGCCGATGACAGAGTAGTGATGCAACGTGACCCCAAATGGATAGGTACGGTCGGCACATCTTTCAACTATAAGGGATTCGACTTATCTGCCGACTTGTATATCTCTCATGGTGGGACAATCTACAACCCTTATCTGACCACATTCGAGAATGGTGGCGACTTGACTGCCAAGCGGAACGGTATCCGACGCAATTACTGGACACAGAATAACCCGTCTAATGAAGCCCCTGCGCCCAACATGACGCAAGCACCCGCATACATCAGTTCATTGGGCTATCAGGATGCATCATATGTCCGTCTGCGAAACGTTACTTTCGGATACAATTTTCCCCGTGCACTTATCAGCAAAGCATACATGCAAAGTCTGAGACTCTATATGACACTGTCTAACTTCTGGACGAAAACCGACGTACAGGCTTACGGCCCGGAACAGACTCCGGGAGATTATCCCGAACCCAGGACTGTATTATTTGGATTGAATGTGACATTTTAATAAGGTAAAATCATGAAAAAGAGTATATTATTTATATTTACAGCCTGCTTCCTCTTTACTACTTCCTGCTCCGACTTCCTGGACGAAGAACATAAGACGAAGTATAGCTCCGAATACGTATTCGGAACACCGGAAGGGCTAAAGCTCGCTGTCAATGCACTATACGCATTGCAACGTAACTATGCAAATGATACTGAGAACTCCACCATCTTTGCTTTGGAAAGAGGTACGGATTTAGCCGTAACCAACGGTGGAACCGGTAACTTTTACGGCATCTATGACCCTAATTATTTAAAGCCGTCTGCTTATCAGGTAGGATTTATGTGGCGCACGATGTACCAAATCATAGGCAAAGCCAATGAAATAATTGCTGCCGCCGAGGATTTGGAAGACACCCCTTCACTACGGGCCACCGTTTCAGAAGCAAAGTGTTTCAGAGCACAGTCTTATTTTCTGCTTTATCGCACATTCGACAGGATATGGCTGAATGTACTGCCGACTACTGCTGAAAACGTCAACGACCCGAGAGATTTTCATGCTGCTTCCGAGAAAGAGGTGTTCGACCTGATTTACGAAGATTTGGAGTATGCCATTACAAACCTCGATTGGGTATCTGATGAAGCGGGACGGTTCACCCAAGCTGCCGCCCGTCATATGAAAGCCAAAGCAGCATTATGGCTCAAAGACTGGGATACGACTTTGGAACAAGTGGAAGAAATTGAGAAATCCGGCCATTTTGACTTGATTGCACTGAATGAAGTTTTCAATGCCGGGGACTTGAACCATAAAGAAGCGCTGATGGTGCAACAATGGAGCAAAAATCCGGGCGGCAACTTATCCAGTGCCAGTCCGAAAGGTAATTACTTTGCCGCCTATTTCATCGCACAGTATCGCACAGAAATCGGTGGAACCGCAGAATATGCCTGTTCTTATGACAACTGGGGATATACTTACGGAAGATGTCTCCCCAGCCCCTATTTATTCTCACTGTATGACAAAGCTAAGGACAAACGTTATCAGGAGTACTATATACACCAGTACAAGAATACTACTGATAAGAACATCTCATACGGTTCGGCTACAGTAAAACCCGGAGATTATTTTCCACTATATAAGAACGGAAGCATCAATAAATATGTATATCCGGGATGCATCAAGTATGGGGATAAATGGACGCGCACCGCTTCTGAGACACGCAGCTATAAGGATGTGATAGTATACCGTCTTGCCGAGTCCTATATAATGGCGGCCGAAGCAGCCTTGATGAAGAATGACCAGACGTTAGCCAAATACTATTTCAACAAAACGTGGGAAAGAGCCGGAAACGATAAATTCACCGGTGTGCTCACTATGAAAGACATTATGGACGAGCAAGCTCGCGAACTGTCTTTCGAAGGCGACAGATGGTATTTCCTGAAACGTCTTGGAATACTTATTGAGCAAGTCAAGGCATATGCCGGGGACCCGGAAATACCTGCATCTATTCTCGGACGTAATAATCTGCCTGCCAACCCTCACTTTGTGAGATGGCCGATACCCGAAGCGGAAGTCATCAATATGGGAGCCGAAAACTTTCCGCAAAATATTGGATACAAATAATCACTGAAAAACATACATATAATAAGATGAGAAAAAAGATTACTATATTAATACTACTGCTCTGTTCTTTTGTTACAGGCTTGTTTGCCAATACTCCACAATATGACATTTGTATATATGGAGAGTCAGCTTCCGGAGTAATTGCAGCGATACAAGGCGCACGTATGGGTAAGAAAGTAGTGCTTATATCGAAGAACGACCATGTAGGCGGTCTTGTCACATCAGGGCTGACAGCTACCGACATGAACCGTAATGACCTGATAGGTGGTATAACAAAAGAATTCTACAACAAAATATACAATTACTACCTGCAACCCGAAGTATGGCGCAATCAAGACAGAGAATCATTCATGGTTTCGACATTAAAGCGCACATATAGAGGTAAAAATGATGAAAGGCGGATACAATGGGTTTATGAATCCTCAGTAGCCGAACGGATTATGCGGGATATGCTGAAAACGGCAGGAGTAGAAGTCCTTTTCAACCACCGGCTCGACCTGAATAAGAACGTCCGGAAAGAAGAGAATATAATCCGGAGCATCCAACTGGAGAATGGAAAGGTTATTGAAGCTAAAATGTTTATAGACGCTTCCTACGAAGGAGACCTTCTGGCACGTACAGGAATTTCCTACACAGTAGGGCGCGAATCAAACCTGCAATACGGAGAAACCTATAACGGTATCCGTATCAATTATGACCAAGGGAAAGACCTGACAAAGATAAGCCCTTACATCAAGGAAGGGAATGCAAAATCAGGCGCTCTGCCTTATGTGACAACCCAGGAATGGGGTAAACAAGGGGATGCGGACAAACGTGTACAAGCCTATTGCTACAGAATGACTCTGACAAACGACCCCGACAACCGTATATCCATTCAAAAGCCGAAGAACTATAATCCGTTATGGTATGAGATATATGTACGTATGCTGAAACTGGAACCGGAAACAAAACTCCAGCAAATTATAACATTGACTCCTATGCCTAACAAGAAAACGGATACCAACCATCTGGACTTCTTCGGTGCAAGCTACGACTATGCAGAAGCCGACTACAAAACCAGAAAGGAAATAGAGCAACTGCATAAAGATTACGCACTGGGCATGTTATGGTTTTTGGGTCATGACAAGCGTGTACCGGAACATATCCGCAAGGAGATGCTGGATTGGGGATTGCCTAAAGACGAATTCACCGACACCCGGAATTTCCCTTATCAAATATACGTGCGCGAAGCCCGCAGGATGATCGGTACATTTGTGATGACAGAAAAGAATGTACGCAAAACAGACCGTACACCCGCCGAACATTCGGTGGGACTGGGTTCTTATGCCCTTGACTGCCATTATGTATCCCGCGTCATCGACCAAGAAGGCAAGTTAAGAAACGAGGGCACCATATTTGCCCCTACCATTCCCTACCCTATCAGTTATTATTCACTGACTCCTAAGGAGGAAGAATGTGCCAACCTATTGGCAACCGTATGTTTGTCATCTTCTCATGTAGCTTACAGTACTATCAGAATGGAACCGGTATATATGATATTAGGACAATCGGCAGCCACTGCCGCCGCTTTGGCAATAGATTCCAATTTACCTGTCCAGAAACTATCTTATGATGTATTGAAGTATAAATTACTACAGGACGGACAATTATTATCAGTACCCACTAAAAAATAAAGTTATGAAACTAAAATACCTATTTACCTCATTCTTTATACTTGCCGCTGTCCTGAACGCTTCGTGTTCAGACAACGACAATTATACAATCCCCAAAGGTTCTTTTGAAGAAAAGCCAGTTGTTCCCCCCGCTAAAGTTGAGACATCAAAAGTCGACGGAAAATGGAAATTGCTTGTAAACGGACAAGAATTATATATCAAAGGAGCCGCATGCAACAACTTCTATGCTGAAGCCAAAGACTTCGGAGCCAATGTTATCAGAACATATGGGGTGTCTGACAAGAGCATGACTATTTTGAACAGCGCATAGGAAAAAGGACTTTATGTAAATTTCGGGCTCTATATCAGAAGAGAGACCGACGGCTTTGATTATAACAACAGTGCGGCGGTAAAAGCTCAGTTTGATGAAATAAAAGCAACAGTCGAACGCTTCAAAGACCATCCGGCGCTTTTGGTATGGTCGATAGGCAATGAAGCTGAAGCAAGTTATACCAATCTCAAACTCTGGGATGCAATCAATGATATAGCTAAGATGATTCACGAAACCGACCCAAATCATCCCACTACAACGACATTGGCATCCTCTAATGTAAACCATATAAAGAATATTATAGAAAAGGCCCCTCATATAGATATTCTATCGGTCAATACATATGCGCCTAACCTGCCGGGAGTATTGGGTAACCTTCAGTCCGCAGGCTGGACCAAACCATATATGATTACGGAGTTCGGACCTCGCGGTACGTGGCAAATGAATCCCGAACCCGAAAGAATATTGCCGTGGGGTGGCTTGGTAGAACAGACCAGTAGTGAAAAAGAAGCCGTCTACCTGAAAGCCTATCAGGAGAATATAGCCGCCAATAAGGACAACGGTTGTTTAGGTTCGTTCGTATTCTTATGGGGATACCAGACACACGGAGAAGTACTGACTTGGTACGGGCTGTTCGACAAGAAAGGATATACCTTCCCGGCAGTCGATGCCATGCAATATGCATGGACAGGGAGTTACCCGAAAAACCGTGCTCCGGTGATAGCAACCCGTAATGATATGCTGATGAATGGCAAAAAAGCGGAAGACGTTATTATTGTCAGCCCGAATTCATCCAACGAAGCAAAAGTTACAGCCACCGACCCGGATGGAGATGCACTGACCTACGACTGGATGATTATGAAAGAAAAGACAGCTTCTTCAGACGGCAGCCTGCCGGATGGTATCACCGGATTGATAGATGATAACACCCAAAAGGATATTACATTCAAAGCTCCTTCAACAGTTGGCAACTATCGTCTGATAGTCTTTGTGCGCGACGTGAAAAATAAGAAAGTAGCAAGTGCGGTTATTCCATTTTCTGTTCAATAAAAAAATATCGACCATGAAACTATTAAAATATAATTTAAGCATCTTGTTGTGTCTCACGGCTATCTTTTTCATAGCATGCGACAGTGATGACGAAACTATACAGCAAAACCCGAAACCGACTATTAAGTTCACGAAAGTCGGAGACGAACCTGTCATTGCTTACCCCGGAACAAAGCTCAGTTTCTCTGTAGAAATGACAGGCACAGCCGGTATCAAAAAAGTTGTTACCATGCTCAACTCGCAAGAAATCCCCGGAAGCGCCAAAGAATATCCGGAAAATACGGATAAAGGCTCATACAATGTAGCATATACCATAAAATCGGAAGAAGTAGGAAAAACACTGAACTTTGTAATACTGGCAATTGATAATGAAGAAAAGAAATCAACTGCCGAATATGCCGTTTACGTTCAGGCCGCCCAACCGGAAATCGAAATAAGGATTCCTGATACAGCACCGGAGACAGTCACTGCTGGAGAAATGGTCGCATTCGATATTGAGATTACTTCTTCAGCAACACTAAGAAGTATAAAAACATATCTGGCTGATTCCGAACTTACAGATTTGACCAAAGAGACATTCGAGAATCCGAACAGTGATACATATACGTTCTCATACACAACTACAGATTTGAATGCCGGACAAACCCTGTCATTCACTTTTGAGGTGATGGATGCTAACGGCGGTATCGTAAGAAGCGAATATAGCGTAGAAGTAACGAGAGCTGTAGAATTAGACATCAACGAATTCTACGGACTTAAAATCGGAGCACAAGCCAGTACGGATGCAGGTCCCTTCCTCAATACCACGAATGGAGAAATTTATGTACGAGACGGAGCGGCAGCCAAATCAGCTAATATTGACATTACTTTATTCTACAGCAACAATTCATATGGCTATTATTTCGTATCTCCGTCCGACGCAAGTATCACAGCTATTTTTAAAGCACCGGATGCAATAGCTACTTGGGAACATCGTAACAGTACGAAACTGAAAGTTATGCAAATAACACCGGATGAGTTCCTGGCAATCAATTCTGCTGAAATGATTCAGAATCTCTACACCAATTCATCCGAAGCAGAAGTAGAGAAACTGACAGAAAAACTGGGGGTAGGCTCTATCATCGGATTCAAAACTGTAGCCGACAAATATGGTATTATAATTGTCAGGTCATTTGCCAGCGGCAGTTCGAAAGGAAATGTCACCATCGACATGAAAGTGGAAAAATAATCCGGTTCTCAAAATAAATTAATTCTTAACCGCCCTTATTTATGACAAAAATAGGGGCGGATTAGAAATTATTATCTATAAAACAATGAAAATAAAATTATTATTTATCCTGTTTATTGCTTTTCAACCCTTAGTATCTGGGGCCAATGACGCACCCCAACAACCGATATACCTTGACCCTTCCCAGCCAGTCCGGACAAGAGTTGAAAACCTTATGTCCTTAATGACCTTGGAAGAAAAGATTGCCCAAATGTGCCAGTATGTCGGTCTGGAACATATGCGTGATGCGGAAAAGAATATTACGGAAGAAGAGCTGCTGAACGGTCATGCCAGAGGATTCTATAAAGGATTGCACTCCACAGGAGTAGAACGGATGGTCACACAGGGAAGAATCGGTTCATTTCTTCATGTCCTGACTCCGGAAGAAGCCAATCATTTGCAAAAGTTGGCGGAGAAAAGCCGTTTGAAGATCCCCTTACTGATAGGGATTGATGCCATACACGGAAACGGGCTTGTCAGTGGCTCTACCATTTACCCGTCTCCCATAGGAATGGCTTCCACATTTGCACCTGATTTAATAGAACAGGCAAACAGACAGACAGCTCTCGAAATGCGCGCAACAGGTTCTCATTGGGCTTTCACTCCCAACATAGAGATAGCTTGCGATGCCCGTTGGGGAAGAGTCGGAGAAACATTCGGGGAAGACCCATATCTGGTATCCCGCATGGGAGTAGCATCCATCAAAGGTCTGCAAACAGACAATCTTACAGGATTAAACACCGTATTGGCTTGTGCCAAGCATCTCGTTGCAGGGGGAATAGCCAATAACGGAACTAATGCCGGTCCGGTAGAATTGAGTGAAGGAAAACTGAGAAATATCTTTTTGCCACCATTCAAAGCAGCCGTACAAGAAGCCAAACCTTTCACCCTTATGCCGGCACACAATGAATTGAACGGAGTCCCGTGCCATGCAAACAAATGGTTGATGACTGACATCATACGCAATGAATACGGATTCGACGGATTCATTGTAAGCGACTGGATGGATATGGAAGCAATCAGCACACGCCACCGGATAGCCGAAAATACGACCGACGCATTCTTCTTGTCCGTAGATGGCGGAGTAGACATGCATATGCATGGTCCTGTTTTTTCCGATGCCATCCTAAGACTGATAAAAGAAGGAAAACTGACGGAAGAAAGAATTAATAAGGCATGCGCCAAGATACTGGAAGCCAAGTTCCGGCTAGGATTATTCGAAAACCGGTATGTCACGGAAGGCGGTATAAAAAAAACGGTATTCAGCAAAGAACATCAGCAGACGGCACTCGAAATCGCCCGACGCTCCATCGTCCTCTTGAAAAATGAAGCCCTGCTTCCCATCAACACCCGAAAGTTCAAAAAGATACTCGTGACAGGCCCTAACGCCAACAACCAGTCAATCATGGGCGACTGGGTATTTGAGCAACCGGAGAAGAATGTCTCAACCATACTGAAAGGCATAAAAGAAGAAGCATCCGGCGTACAGATAAATTATGTAGATGTCGGTTGGAATCTGAGAGCACTGGACAGCGCCAAAATAGAAGAAGCCGTACAAGCAGCAAAGTCTTCGGATTTGGCAATCGTCGTAGTCGGTGAAGACTCTTTCCGGCAACATTGGAAAGAGAAAACATGTGGAGAAAACAGGGATCGCATGGACATCACCCTTTGGGGTAAACAGGACTATCTTGTAGAATCTATTTACAAGACAGGAGTTCCTACTATTGTCATCCTGGTAAACGGACGCCCCCTTGCCACCGGATGGATTGCTGAAAATATCCCGGCTATTATTGAAGCTTGGGAGCCTGGTTCAATGGGTGGAAAAGCAATTGCAGAAATTCTCTTCGGCAAAGTAAATCCCAGCGGAAAGTTACCAATCACTATTCCACGGCACGTAGGCCAGATTTCAACGGTATATAATCACAAACCGTCCCAATTTCTCCATCCTTATATCGACGGGGATAAAACACCGCTTTATCCTTTCGGGTATGGTCTAAGTTATACTTCTTTCAAATACGACCAACTGAAAACAAACAAGACGGATTATAATGCCAACGAAGAAATAGAGGTTACAGTGAATGTCAGCAACACAGGAGAAAGGCAAGGGGAAGAAATCGTCCAGCTTTATATTCGGGATGATTACAGTAACACCACCCGACCGGTGAAAGAACTGAAACGTTTTCAACGTATTCTTCTGGAAAAGGGAGAAAGCAAAGTGGTATCATTCCGCTTGAACAGAGAAGACCTGTCCTACTATAACCATAAAGCCGAGTATGTGCTCGAACCGGGCACATTCACCGTCATGGTGGGTGGCAGTTCTTTGGACAAAGACCTACAAAAAATTAAGTTTAACGTAAAATGAAACCGAATATGAAGAAACTTATTCTATTATTGACCGTTCTTACTTTTCTGTACAGTTGTAAAAGCAACCCGGAAGAAAAGTACGATATATGTATCTATGGCGGTACTTCCGCCGGAGTCATAGCAGCATACTCTGCCAAGATGTTGGATAAGAAGGTGTTGCTTATCGAACCACAAAACCGTCTCGGCGGACTGACTTCCGGCGGGCTTGGTTTCACCGATATAGGAAACAAACAAGTAGTAACCGGATTATCAAAAGACTTTTACCGTCGTTTGGGTGCTCATTACGGCAAACTGGAACAATGGATATTCGAACCCAAAGTAGCGGACAGCATCTTTAATGACTACATTAATCGGGCAGATGTCGAGGTTTTATATAAATACAGAATCACAGATGCCCAACTTGCCAACGGATATATAAAAAATATCACGCTTGAAAGTTCCGACGGGACAAAACCCGGCAAATCCATAGCCGCCAAAGTATTCATCGACTGTACTTATGAGGGTGACCTGATGGCTAAAGCAGGAGTTTCATACACGATAGGACGGGAAGACAACAAACTGTATCATGAAACTTACAATGGCGTCCAACTGATGAAAGGACACCAGTTCCCGGATGGAGTAGACCCGTACAAGATAAAAGGTGATTCCACAAGCGGATTATTATGGGGAATCAGTCCTGCCGCACTCTCGCCGGACGGTACGGGCGACAAGTTAGTACAAGCCTATAATTACCGCATTTGCCTCACCGATAATCCTGCCAACAAAATAGAAATCACCCGGCCGGAAAATTATGACTCCACCAAATATGAGTTGCTGTTACGCCTGTTTGACGCCCAACCCGATAAAAGAAAACTAAACCATTATTTTATCTGGAGCCGGATGCCAAACAATAAGACGGATATAAATAACCGGGGAGGATTTTCGACTGATATGATCGGAATGAACCATAACTATCCGGAAGCATCTTATGAAGAAAGGGCGGAAATCATTCAAGCACATAAAGACTACACTCAGGGATTACTTTATTTCTACAAGACCGATCCCAGGGTTCCGCAAGAACTAAGAGATGAAATACAGGCATGGGGCTACCCCAAAGACGAATATACAGAGGACAACCATTGGTCGCCCCAACTATATATCAGAGAAAGCCGCAGAATGACAGGGGACTATGTAATGACGCAAGCACATTGCGAAGGGCGGGAAACGGTCGCCGATGGTATCGGTATGGCCGCATATACCATGGACTCACACAACTGCCAACGGATACTCGTAAAAAAAGACGGCAAGTACATAGTAAAAAATGAGGGAAATGTAGAAATCGGCGGCGGACTCCCCTACCCCATATCCTATCGTTCCATCATCCCAAAAGAAGAAGAATGTAAGAACTTGCTCGTTCCCGTTTGTCTCTCCGCCAGTCATATCGCCTATGGTTCCATCCGTATGGAGCCGGTATTCATGGTACTGGCACAGTCTGCCGCTATCGCCGCAACAGAAGCCATAAACACAGGAAGCGTGCAGACCGTCGATATCAAAAAAGTACAAGCATTGCTACACGAAAATCCACTATTGGACGGCAGTTCTTCTGAGATACTGATAGACGACTGCGATTTGGACATATCCGCGAATAATGATTGGGAGATTATAAAAAAGCGAGGAGGATATGGCCCCACTTTCCTGAAATCCAAAGCCCGCAACGGTTCACCTGTCCGTTTCACCCCACATATAGAACATGAAGGAAAGTACAAAGTATATACTTATTATCACATGAGAAAAGACATTTCGCCGACTATCACATATTCCATCTCGGACGGAACCGATAGTTGGACAAGAGTCATACATAAAGACAGCGTGAGAATAGAAGGACAAACTTCGGGAGAATGGGTGGAACTGGGAACATACGATTTTCAAAAAAGCCGCATGCCCTATGTAGAAATATCCACTGGAGACACAAGCGGGACGGTCATTGCCGACGCTGTGCTGTTCATACCCGTAAAATAAGATTTATATGTATATGAAAAAGAATTGGTGTTTACTGTATCTGTTATCAATATTTTGTTTTTCCCATGCCCAGAATAAGAATACGTACTTGGAACAAAAGATTGATTCAACCCTATCAAGCATGACTATCCGTGAAAAAGTAGGGCAACTTAACCAGCTTGACGGGCGAGGTACAATTGAGAATTTGAAGGTATTGATACGTAAAGGAGAGATCGGTTCGGTAATGAATGTTACCGAACCCGAAGTGGTCAATGAGTTACAAGAAATTGCCTGCAAACAATCAAGAACGGGTATCCCCTTGGTTTTTACACGCGACGTTGTGCATGGCTTCAAGACCATGCTGCCCATTCCGTTAGGGCAAGCTGCCACTTTCCATCCGGAACTGATACAGGAAGGGGCACGAATCGCAGCCATAGAAGCCACGGAACATGGTGTCAGATGGTCATTTGCACCTATGATAGATATATCCAGAGATGCCCGGTGGGGACGCATAGCCGAAAGTTTCGGTGAAGACACTTATCTCACAGAACAGATGGCTGTCGCCGTAGTAAATGGATTTCAAGGTGACGATTTATCAAATCCGCAATCAATGGCTGCCTGCGCCAAGCATTTTATAGGATATGGATCCGTAGAAGGAGGACGTGATTATAATTCAACCCATATTCCTGAAAGACTGTTGAGAGATGTCTATCTTCCGCCTTTCGAGAAAGCAGTAAAAGCCAACTGTTCCAGTATCATGACTTCGTTCAATGATAACGACGGGATTCCGGCTACGGGTAACAAAAAACTATTAAAGGATATTCTTCGCAAAGAATGGAATTTCGATGGGGTTGCCGTTTCCGACTGGGGTTCTGTAACGGAAATGATAAAACATGGCTTCGCCGAAGACCGGAAAGATGCGGCCCGAAAAGCGATAGAAGCCGGACTGGACATGGATATGTCTTCCAAAGCATTCATTCAGAATATCGAAGAATTAATCGCCAAAGGAATAATTTCCGAAGAGACATTGGACAATGCTGTGCGAAATGTACTAAGATTAAAATTCAGGCTCGGACTGTTTGATAATCCGTACACTGATATCAATAAGAGAAAAGAAACCTACTCGGACAAACATCTGGCTATTGCAAAGAAAATGGCGGAAGAGTCTGTTGCACTATTGAAAAATGAAAGCCGCACATTACCGCTGTCTTCGAACATAAAAAGTATCCTGATAGTAGGCCCGTTGTCCGATGCTCCTCACGACCAACTCGGAACCTGGACAATGGACGGAGAAACAGAGAAAACGCGGACGCCTATAAAAGCACTACGTGAAAAGTATGGCGACAAAGTGAAAATTCATTTTGTGAAAGGTCTGGAGTACAGCAGAGATAAAAATAAGACAAACTTCAATAAGGTATTGGAGAAAGCATACCAGGCAGATGCCATTATAGCTTTTGTCGGTGAAGAAGCCATCCTATCGGGTGAAGCACATTGTCTGGCTGATATAAAACTGCAAGGAGCGCAATCCGAACTTATCAAGGTATTAAGCGGAACAAATAAGCCGCTCATTACAGTTATTATGGCGGGACGCCCGTTGGTTATTAATGAGGAACTGAACCTGTCCGATGCCGTATTGTATGCCTGGCATCCCGGAACGATGGGTGGCGATGCACTGGCGGATATTTTATTTGGCAAGACCACACCTGGTGGCAAACTACCCGTTACTTTCCCAAAAGCAACGGGACAAATTCCCATCTACTATAATCACACCAATAGCGGACGTCCGGCCACAGGAAAAGAAAAGCCTTTGGACGAAATACCTTTAAATGCCAAACAATCCGTATTAGGACATTCCTCTTATTATCTTGATTTAGGAGCACAACCTTTATTCCCGTTCGGATATGGCCTGTCATACACTTCTTTCGAATATTCCGATTTAAAGACAGACCGCACCGTTCTCACTCCGGGAGATACACTTTCAATCAGCGTCAAAGTGAAAAACATGGGACAATATAAAGGAACAGAAGTGGTTCAACTTTATGTATCGGATCTTTTCGGTTCCGTCACCCGACCGGTAAAGGAACTAAAAGGATTTAAAAGGATAGAGTTAAGCCCCAATGAAGAAAAGATGGTAGAATTCGAACTCCCTTCATACGAATTAGCCTTTTGGAATATCGACATGAGGAAAGTAGTGGAACCGGGTAAGTTCAAAATAATGGTTGGCACAGATAGCCAGAATGGGTTGGAAACCTTCTTCGAGGTAAAATAACAACATGGAAAAAGCGACCTCACCAAAAGGATGAGGCCGCTTTTCTATTACCAGTCTATCAGGGAAACAGTTGTTATTTCCCTTTCTTATAGTTTTCCAATCCTGTCTGCAAGAACTCAATGTACCTAGGAATATCCTCATTGTAAGCATATGACTTGTTCACCGGTTTGCCCTGATTATCCAGCAACACATAGAAAGGCTGGGCATTAGCGCCAAACTTCACACGCTGCAGATAGCTCCATTTATCACCAACCGTACGCAAAGTACGTTCCGTACCGTTTTCTACGATTTTCACGGGTTCGCTCAAAGGAGTTTTGTTATCTACATAAAGGGTAATCAATACATAGTCGTTATTAATCAAATCGCTTACTTTCGGGTCAGTCCACACTGCTGCTTCCATCTTACGGCAGTTTACGCAACCATATCCGGTAAAGTCGAGCATAACAGGTTTTCCATTCAGACGCGCATATTCCATTCCCAAATCATAGTCATCGAATTTTGCATGTACGTCATTCTTATACAAATTGAAGTCCTGCGTCTGCATAGGCGGAGCAAATGCACTTACCGCTTTCAAAGGTGCTCCCCACAAACCGGGAACCATATATACGGCAAATGCCAAAGAGACGAGCGCCAAAAAGAAGCGGGTAACTCCCACCTTATTATCATCGTCATCATGCGGGAACTTAATCTTACCCAACAGATAGAATCCGAGCAAAGCAAAAATAACAATCCATAAAGCAAGGAATGTTTCACGGTCAAGCAGTCTCCATCCATAAGCCAAGTCGGCTACTGATAAGAATTTAAGCGCGAATGCCAGTTCAAGGAAACCCAGCGTTACCTTAATTACATTCATCCATCCGCCCGATTTCGGCATAGATTTCAGCCATGACGGGAACAGGGCAAACAGGGTAAACGGCAAAGCCAGTGCAATGGCGAAGCCCAGCATACCGATTGCAGGAGCAACGACACTTCCTGTTGTGGATACCTGTACAAGCAAAAATCCGATAATCGGGCCTGTACAAGAGAAAGATACCAAGGAAAGGGTGAAAGCCATCAGGAAAATACTCAATAATCCGGTGGTGGATTCCGCTTTGCTATCTACTGCATTTCCCCACTTCGACGGCAGTCTGATCTCGAACGCCCCAAAGAATGAAGCAGCGAAAATTACCAGCATCAGGAAGAAGAGGATATTAAAGATGGCATTGGTAGACAAAGCATTTAACGCGCTAGCACCGAAAATCAACGTAATAGCCAATCCCAACACTACATAAATCACAACGATGGACGCACCATATGTCCACGCATCCCGGATACCTTTCTTTTTATCTTTACTGCGTTTCAGGAAGAAACTGACTGTCATAGGGATAATCGGCCACACACAAGGAGTGAACAAAGCGATTAATCCGCCAAGGAAACCTGTTATAAAAATATAAATCCAAGACATATCTTCCTGACCATGTTCTTCGCCTAACGCTTGCAGGTCACTGATAACCGGTTTCCAAAGCTCACTGGAACTAACTGCCGACTGAACATCCGTAGCAGCATCCACCGGAGTAGCGGGAACCAATTCCATCATGGTAGCAGTATCCTTCACTTCAGCAGAAGCCGGAGCAGGCTCTTCCTTTTTCTCCGGTTCTTTTTTCTCCGGCTGCTCCGTTTTAGCCACGGCAGCACTTGCGGCTTTCGCTACTCCGGAGAATTTGAACGGAACTTCAGTAGGCGGAAGACAACTTTCATCGTCACAAGCGCCATATTCCAAGTAACCTTCTATTTCATAAGCCCCACCCGTAAGTTTTACTTTCTGGATAAACTTCGCAGTATTCTCAAAGTAGCGCACTTTCATTTCAAACAACTTGTCGAAAGTAGCCACCTCCTTACCAACCGGCTTCAGTTTACCGGCAAGCTCCAGTCCACTCTTCTTATCGACATTGAATGTCGCAGAAATAGGTCCGCCATCTCCAAGTTCGGTAGAATAAACATGCCATCCGTTATCAATGGTGGCGGTAAAAACAATCTCCGCTTCGGTATCAGAAAGAGTGTTCAACTCAGTTTTGAACTTTACCGGATCTTTAATCTGTGCCTGCAAGGCATAGACTACAAAGCTTAAAAGCAGAAAAGATACAAACTTTTTCATTTTAATAATTGGGGGGTTATAATTCATAATCTACACACGCACGGCTTTCCTTTGTATCAGCCAGAATCTTACCGGCAGCCACATGGTCGGGATGCGTCGCATAGTATTTCACGTCTTCCAGAGTATCAAACTCACTATAAAGAGCTATATTCCACGTTTCTCCGGGATTCATGTTCAATCCGACTTCCACTTTCCGGATCACGGAGATTTTAGCAGGAAGCGCTTCTATTGCTTCCTTGAATTTTGTCATAACTGCCCGCTTCTCTTCGGCAGAAACTTCGTCTTTTAACTTAAATAATACAATGTGTTTTACCATTACGTTGTTATTTTAATGAATTGTTTCTATATTTGTCTTGTTAATACTTTGCATAAACAATGCAAATTTACTCTATTTGGTTTAAATATACACTTAAAGAGATGTTAATTATAGGAATTGCAGGTGGAACTGGCTCCGGAAAGACCACCGTCGTACGAAAAATCGTAGAAAGTCTCCCCGCAGGAGAAGTAGTATTATTACCTCAGGATTCATACTACAAAGACAGTAGTCATGTCCCTGTCGAAGAGCGCCAGAATATTAATTTTGACCATCCGGACGCATTTGAATGGAGCCTGCTCTCCAAACATGTCATGACGCTGAAAGAAGGAAAGAGTATCGAACAGCCTACCTATTCCTATCTGACCTGCACCCGCCAACCCGAAACGATTCATATCGAACCGCGCGAAGTAGTTATCATCGAAGGTATTCTTGCCTTGTGTGACAAGAAACTACGTAATATGATGGATCTTAAAATATTCGTAGATGCCGATCCCGATGAACGGCTGATACGCGTTATCCAAAGAGACGTTGTAGAACGCGGACGTACTGCCGAAGCTGTAATGGAACGCTACACACGGGTTCTGAAACCAATGCACCAGCAATTCATCGAACCATGCAAACGCTATGCCGACCTTATCGTACCGGAAGGCGGCAGCAATAAAGTGGCTATTGATATACTGACCATGTATATCAAGAAACACTTGAAGAGTTGAGAATGGAGAGTTGAAAGTTAAAAACAAAATGTCAGATATGAATGTCAGGACACTGATTATCCCTTTATTCCTTGTGTTATTCTGTTGCGTAATCGGATGCCGGAATAAGCAGCATAGTAAGACGGATGAATCCGTCCACGATCTTCCACAGATAAAAGATAGCGGTGAATTGGTTGTATTGACATTATACAGTTCCACTTCCTATTTCATATACCGGGGACAGGAAATGGGTTTCCAGTATGAACTCAGCGAACAATTTGCCAAAAGCCTGGGATTAAAGCTCAGAATCGAAGTAGCTAACAGCGTTGACGAACTGATTCGGAAATTGCTGGCAGGCGAGGGAGACATGATTGCCTACAATCTGCCTATCACCAAAGAATGGAAAGACAGTCTCCTTTATTGTGGGGAAGACGTGATTACCCATCAGGTTATTGTCCAGCAAGGGAGAGGTAAGCAGAAACCTTTGAAAGATGTCACCGAACTGATTGGAAAAGATGTCTATGTGAAACCCGGAAAGTATTATGACCGCCTTGTCAACCTGAACAACGAACTGGGCGGCGGCATCCAAATCCATGAAGTGAACAATGACAGTATCACTATTGAGGACTTGATCACACAAGTGGCGCAAGGTAAAATACCATACACGGTAGCCGACAATGATTTGGCAAAACTTAATAAGACGTATTATCCCAATCTGGATATAAACCTGTCTATCAGCTTCGACCAGCGTTCTTCCTGGGCAGTACGGAAAGGCAGCCCGGAACTAGCCACAGCCGCCACTAAATGGCATCAGGAGAACATGACTTCTCCTGCTTATACAGCCAGTATGAAACGTTACTTTGAAAATAGTAAAATGATGCCCCACTCTCCTATCCTTTCATTGAGAGAGGGAAAGATTTCCCATTATGATGATCTATTCAAGAAGTATTCCAAAGACATCGGATGGGATTGGCGTTTACTGGCGTCTTTGGCTTATACGGAATCCAATTTTGACACAACTGCCGTATCCTGGGCAGGTGCCAAAGGACTCATGCAACTAATGCCCGCCACTGCCCGGGCAATGGGAGTGCCATCAGGAAAAGAACAAAATCCGGAAGAGAGCGTTAAGGCTGCCATCAAGTATATTACTGCTACCGACCGTAGTTTCAGTATGATTCCCGATAAAGAGGAACGTCTCAACTTTATCCTCGCTTCCTACAATGCCGGTCTAGGACATATTTACGATGCCATGGCACTAGCCGAGAAATACGGGAAGAACAAACTGGTATGGAAAGATAATGTAGAAAACTTCATCTTACTCAAAAGCAATGAAGAATACTTCACCGACCCCGTTTGTAAGAACGGTTACTTCCGTGGCATAGAGACTTACAATTTCGTTCGCGACATTATGTCACGCTATGAATCTTACAAAAAGAAAATCAAAGCGTAAAGAAAGTAACTTAATACTTATTTTTGTAGGTTACCAAACTAACCACGACAATAGCCAACACCGATAAAGGCAGAGCAAACAATATCGGGTCAATGACCGGAAAAGGATAAGTGGTAATCAATACATCCCGTCCGAACAAAGCCTTGCAGATACCCAATGCGGCAGATTCTTTCTGATGAAGGAATACGAGAGCAAACAAACTCCCGACTGTTCCTACCCAAAGACTTGCCATTACACCCTGCTTGGTAGCTTTCTTCCAATACAAAGCACAGAAATAAGCAGGAAGGAAAGCAGCCGCACAGATTCCCATAAAGATAGAAGTTCCACGGGCGATAATGTCATGGGGCAGCATATAACAAATAATATAGCTGACTAAAATAGAGAATAATACGCCAAGACGGATTACATTCGTTAGTTTACCCCGTGAGCGCGGCTTATAAGTTCCATAAATATCTGAACCTACCGAAGCTCCCATCGTATGGAACTGTGAGCTAAGGGTAGACATACTGGCTGAAAGGATGCACAACATAAAGAGTGCGGCAAACCAGTCGGGCATTGCCTTATTAATAAAGTAGGGAATAATCTTATCAATATCCTGCACCACTTCCGTTGCAACCGCCCCTTCTGTTTTCAGGAAAAAAAGATTGCTTAATGCCCCGGCATGATAGATAGCGCCTACCGTTATAATCAGAAAGAAACAACCGATAAACACACCACGGTTCAACTGCTTGCTACTCTCCACCGTCATAAAACGAACTACTAGCTGCGGTTGCGCAAGACAGCCGATTCCAACTCCTAATATAAGAGAAGTTACCAATGAATACCATTGTGGAGAACCCGTCACAGGCATAGCCGTCCATCCCTGATGCCCCAATGCCTTAAACTTTTCCGGAACTAACGGAGCAATGGCAGTCAATTCTTTATTAGCCTCCACAAAGTTCATTTCAAGTACCTGATATAGAGAGAACAACAGAAACAGCATACACCCAAACATGATAACTGCCTGTAAAGCATCTGTGTACATTACACCTTTCATACCGCCGGCAATAACATAAGCGGCAATCACCAATGTAAATATCAATAAGGAAATATTGAAGTCTATTTGAAAAATCTGCTCAATAAATACCGCTCCGCCTTTCATTACAACTGCCGCATAAAGTGGCATCCCAATGAAAATAACGGCGGCAATAAATACCTGTATATTACGTGAACGGAAATGCCGCCCTAATAATTGAGGGAAAGTACTCACGTTTAGTTTTGCCCCCATACGCCGGGTGCGTAACCCGAAGAAAATGAAGGCAATGACAACGCCGATAAACATATTAAGGAAACACAACCACTGGATACCCATTCCGAAAGCAGCAGCCACACCACCAAAACCCACGATAGCAGATGCGGAAATAAACGTAGCACCATAAGAAAGTGCCATCACAATAGGATTCATCTGTCGTCCCCCCACCAGATAGTCACTGGTAGACGTCGTTTTCTTATATCCTAAAAAGCCAAGATAGGCAAGTGACAGCAGATAAGCTATCACAATCAGTCCAAGTGTAAATGTATTCATCGTGTTTCGTCTTTTTCATCGTCCTTATTCCAATATTTCAGCCCAAACCAGGCAGCAAAAATCACGCATACCACCGAAAGCAGGTATGGCATAATGATAAAAGGGTCTTCTATTCCAAACATTTGCGTATCAGATTTTAATCAATTAAGTCGCAAATGTAAGGAATTTATTGAAAAGACAAAACTTTTGTTTACTAATACTGATTATAATGTATCTTTTTCTCGTCAAATTTCTGTTTCGGGTTCTCTTTTGTAGCCGGATAGCCGAAAGGAATGACACAAAGCGGAAGAATATTCTCCGGAAGCCCGGTATACTTGCGTACTACCTGCATACGATCTTTATAAGGATAAGCTGCCGTCCATACAGCCCCCAATCCCAGGCTTTCGGCAGCAAGCAGAATATTCTGGGTGGCAGCGGAACAGTCCAGATACCAATAGGATGAGCGTGCAGAGTCCCCGCAAACAACAATGGCATTGCGAGCCTGCGTCAACATTTTGGCATAAGGAAGTGCGGCAGCCATCGAATCCAGTCTGGCACGGTCGGTCACTACGACAAACTCCCAAGGACGGACATCCTTTCCCGAAGGTGCAGCCATTCCGGCACGAAGCATCAAGTCGATTTTCTCTTTCTCCACTCCTTTATTCAGATAAGTACGCACGCTTTTGCGCTCGAAGATATTATCCAATGCAGCATTTCCGGTCTCGGACGTTCCTTTTTCTTCTTTTGCAGAAGAACATGACATCATAGCAGTTACTACCATGAACAGACACAGGAAAGAGAAAATCTTTTTCATTGTGGTAATGTTTTAAAATAGGTTCAACTTATTTTTCTGTGCTTCTTCCAATGAAACGGTTTCACGCTTCATCAAGCCGCTCTTTTCACGAAGTGCCTCATATTCAGTTTTCAATTCATTCACCAGTTCGGCTCTCGTCTGCGGATTCAGCAGTTTGGCGGCAACACCCGCATTCAATGACGCATCTTTGAGGTGCACCACCGGAGCATGATATACAGGGGCGATCTTCAATGCAGTGTGCATCTTTGAAGTGGTAGCTCCTCCAATCAGAAGAGGTATATCCAGTCCTGCCTTTTCCAATTCAACGGCTACGTGAGCCATTTCTTCCAGAGAAGGAGTTATCAGACCGCTCAGTCCAATCATGTCCACCTTTTCTTCAATAGCACGCTGAACGATTGTTTCTGCGGGCACCATCACTCCTAAGTCAACAATATCATAACCGTTGCAGGCCATCACCACGGCAACGATATTCTTTCCGATATCGTGCACGTCTCCTTTCACGGTAGCAAGTAATATTTTTCCGGCAGAGGTTGCTCCATCTGTTTTCTCCGATTCAATGACAGGCTGAAGGATAGCAACGGCTTTCTTCATTGTCCGCGCAGTCTTTACTACTTGCGGAAGAAACATCTTACCTGCTCCGAAAAGTTCACCGACATAATTCATCCCATCCATCAACGGGCCTTCAATCACATTGACCGCTTTATCATATAGTGGCAGGGCTTCTGCCAAATCCTGTTCGAGAAAATCGCCAATCCCTTTCATCAAAGCGTATTTCAAACGTTCCTGAACAGAGCCTTCTCTCCAAGCATCCTGCTTGACAGCCGATTCACCCGCTGCTCCGCTCATGGTGGCTTTCAGAGATTCCGCCAGTTCGATAAGACGCTCCGCAGCATCGGGACGACGGTTCAAAACGACATCTTCAATCTTCTCCAGTACATCTGTCGGAATATCGCTATAAAGCACGGAAGTTCCCGGATTCACAATTCCCATATCCATTCCTTGCTGAATGGCATGATAAAGGAACACGGCATGCATGGCTTCACGGATATAGTTATTGCCACGGAAAGAGAAAGAAAGGTTACTTACTCCACCACTGATATGCGCACCGGGAAGGTTTTTCTTAATCCATCCGGTAGCTTCAATGAAGTCTACCGCATAGTTGTTATGTTCTTCGATTCCCGTAGCTACGGCGAGCACATTGGGGTCGAAGATAATATCATGGGGATTAAAATTGACTTTGTCGACCAACAGGCGGTATGCACGTTGGCACACCTCTATCTTGCGGGCGGCCGTATCCGCCTGGCCTTTTTCATCAAAAGCCATTACGACAGCGGCAGCTCCATATTGTTTGATAGTCCGGGCATGTTCGAGGAATACTTCTTCCCCTTCTTTCAAAGAAATAGAGTTAACGATTGACTTACCTTGCAGGCATTTCAATCCGGCAACAATCACTTCCCATTTGGATGAATCAATCATAACCGGGACACGGGCTATTTCCGGTTCGGACATGATAAGGTTCAGGAAGGTAGTCATCTCGGTCTTGGCATCCAATAGACCGTCGTCCATATTGACGTCGATCACCAAAGCTCCGTCTTCTACCTGTTGGCGGGCGATGGAAAGAGCTTCATCGTATTTCTTTTCATTGATAAGACGAAGGAATTTACGTGAACCGGCTACGTTACAACGTTCGCCGACATTCACAAAATTAATTTCCGGTTTCACTTCCAGCAGTTCAAGGCCGGAAAGCCACATACAATCCGGTTTTGCAGCCGGGACGTGTGGTTGAGCACCTTCTATCAGGGCTGAATATTCGGCAATGTAGGCGTCTGTCGTTCCACAGCAACCACCGATAATATTGATTAATCCTTCGTCAATATACTCTTTCACTTCGTGAGCCATATCCGCAGGTGTCTGGTCGTACTTACCGAGGCTGTTCGGTAATCCGGCATTTGGATAGGCACTAATATAATAAGGTGCACGGGCTGCCAATTGCTCAAGGAAAGGTTTCAACTGACGGGCACCGAACGAGCAGTTCAGGCCGACAGAGAAAATATTGGCATGCTGTACGGAAGCGAGAAATGCTTCCAATGTTTGTCCTGACAGAGTACGTCCGCCAATATCGGATACAGTCACTGATAACATGACAGGTACTTCAACACCTGTCGCTTTCATTGCCTGTTCAGCGGCAAAAATAGCCGCTTTCGCATTCAGCGTATCAAATATCGTTTCAATCAGAATGGCGTCTACCCCACCCTCAAGCATTGCTTCCATCTGTTGCTGATAGGCGGCGGCCAGTTCGTCGTAGCTCAAAGCACGGTAAGCCGGATTGTTCACGTCGGGGCTCATGGAGCAGGTTTTGTTCGTAGGCCCTACGGAGCCGGCTACAAAACGGGGTTTGTCGGGATTCTTTGCAGTATATTCGTCCGCAAGTTCACGGGCTAGCTTCACTGCGGCAAGATTCATTTCACGCACATATTCTTCTACGTGATAATCGGCCATAGAAACAGTGGTCGAACTGAATGTATTGGTTTCAATAATGTCCGCGCCTGCTTCCAGGTATTTACGGTGAATATCCCGAATCACATCGGGACGTGTCAGACACAACAAGTCATTATTCCCTTTCAACTGTCCGGGAATATGCGCGAAACGTTCACCACGAAAATCTTCTTCTTTGAGATTATATTGTTGAATCATGGTACCCATTGCTCCATCCAAAATAAGGATGCGCTCGGATACGATCTGCGAAATAGTCTTTTTCATTTATCCTATCATGTCATCGTTTGAACATTCTTGCCATATCTCTACGGTCATCTTTTTCCTTAATGGATTCTCGTTTATCATATTCTTTCTTACCTTTCGCCAAAGCGATCACCAGTTTCGCCAAACCTTTTTCATTGATAAACAAGCGTACGGGAACAACCGTAAAACCGGGATTCTTCATATCCCGTTGAAGTTTCTCCAATTCTTTCTTACTAAGCAACAACTTCCTCTCCCTGCGCGCCGTATGATTATTGTACGAACCATAGAAGTACTCGGCGATGTGCATATTCTTCACCCATAATTCGCCTTTCGCAAAATAACAAAACGTATCTACCAGGCTGGCTTTTCCCAAACGAATGGACTTGATTTCAGTACCGGTCAGTACAATACCTGCTGTGTAGGTATCTATCAGTTCGTAATCAAACGTAGCCCGTTTATTCTTAATATTTACAGAGGGTTGTTTCATCTTCACACATTAATTAAGTATGGCCGTCAGTCTGTTAAACACAATTTGAATCACCGTCGGACATAGTATTAACAATGCAGACGACAAAAGGGTGTATCTCAATCGTTGTTTTTCTTCTACTCCCATCAGCACAGGAACTCCTTCCCATACTACATAGACGATATAAAACTGTAGCAGCCAGGCAATAATTCTAAAATCAGGTAATAGTCCGGTTACAATCTGAAGCAAGAAAGGTACAACAAGTGCATATCCTGCAAACTGTTGTGTCAGCGGCATATTGCTATGCATGCCAAACATTCTTGTCCCCATCTCATTAATGGCATAAGCAGCCAGAAAGTAGCCACCGAACAAGGCTACAGCTACGGCACAGCAATTGGTCATAGCTATCTGGAAACTTTGCGGACCACCCCACCCATTCGTCAGTAATGAACCGATGAACACGGACAGACCGCATAAACCAATCATAGGATAGACAAAAGCCATATATACTTTTCGCCTATCCTCTTCCATAGAAATTTCCTCCCAAGCCTTGGCCGGAGAGGAAATCAGTTTCATTGCTATGTTAAATAGTTCTTTGTAGTTCAATGTTACTGCGTAATCTTTGAATAATCTATTTCAAATTTTCCATCCTTGGTATAATTTGCATCATCCAACTTATTATTTTCACCATTTACCTTAGCCTTTATCGTTATTTTCTTTAATTTTCCATCAAATTGAGATATAACAGAGGTCAAGTCATAAGACTGATGTACTATAGTTAACACTGCACGTTTTTCTGTTTTATCTTCAGATATAACATCACTCAAATTTAAAACCAATTCTGTATCCCCTTCTTTAATCTCATCATAGGTTATATATACAGTATGTTTTTTAACATCCTCAGCGACTTCGGCATTGGTTGTGCCCTTACTCCAAATCATAGCTGGTACAATCAATGTATTTTTATCGAACAAGAAAGGATATACATTTTGATAATCTAAAGCATAAATTGCGGCATCCGGCGTTTGCTCCATACTAGTTACAGCTGCTCCATCAATTTTAGTGGGAGTAGAAGTCAAAGTCAAAGTTATAGAAGCAGTACTTACATTCACATCTTCCTGATTATATTGACCATTAACAATATACATGCCTGAATTTAAAAGCATAATACTACTCGGATCTGTAGGTACCAACTTAGTCCCATCCATCATTTTAAAGCTACTATTGTAATAGTCTAACCTAGCTATGACACTTAAAGTTTGCGGTCCATTATCATCCCCATTCATACAAGAAGTAACCGACATACCCATCACCACAGCCATCAAAGCTACCAAGAAAAATTTCATCTGTTTCATAAACATATTTTTTAGATTTTGCAAAGATATAAATTCTAATTCACAATTAATAAATGCAGATACTTAAAAAATACTGCATCCGCTACTTTATTATTTTTGCAAAAAGTTCCAAATGGTCATCTACATAACTTGCAATCACTGCCGTAATCTGCTCTTCCATCTCTAAATAAGCCTCTTCCAAGTCATCAAAAGCTTCGTATTGCTCATACATAGCCATGAATTCATCATCCGTCCGTTCCTTCTCCAAGTCTTTCCGGTTGGCATCAAATATCTTCTTTGCTTTATAGATTAGCTTCGAGAATTCATCCACTCCCCACAAACGCATTACTTTAGCAAACGGATTATCAAAGATATATCCGCCATAACCGTTCTGAATCAACTGGCAGAATCCCCCTGCCATCACCTCATCACGAAATATCTGATAAGCCAGCAAAGAATGTTGTTCTCCTGTCAATAAAGGCATCGTCTCCGCAGTCAGTTCGCCACCGATCACCTCTTTATATTTATCTGTAAACGCCTGGATAAATTCATCCATTCCTTCACCCGCAGCCTTTTGTAAAGCTGATTCTACAACTTCGATCATAATCTTTTTTTATAAATGATGCAGCAAAGCTACGAATTTTATTCTACATCCAATAACAATCCTTCTACAATCTTACCAATCTTAATTTCATTATCAGTCCTCCACCTTCTTCACACGAATCTTATCATCTCATTTACAGACATTTCCGGTGAACAATTCATATAAAACACCGTATTCACCTCTATTCACACCCTTCACAAGATATGTATTTTCCAATCTTACAATATAGTGAGAACTAATATTGGCTATATTATAGGAACAGACAAATAGTGTATATATTCCGAATAAAAAATGTTTGTTCAATAGTAGCCGACTCCAGTTGACCACCTAGCCAACTCTAGTCAGCTAATTAGCCGGCTATAGTTGGCTAATAGGACAACTATAGCCGGCCGACAAGTATAAAGTAAAATGTTTATGAATACCAGACTCTATTCAGACCGCTTATCATGCATGTAAACGCATCCCCAAATACATACCTATAAAATAAGGTATAAGCCAGATGCACCAAACCACAATGCTGAAACGGTTAAAATGCCGTTTCGCCTGTGCCGACCCCTTCACGTAAGTCCATATCGCCCATGAAGCATGTACAAACATAAGAAGAATGGCAATCGTACCCGTCACTGTATGAATCTCGTCATGCAAATGAGTCAACTCTGCAATATGTTCCATCAGGCTCGTGCCAACCGCATCGGCTATCAGACCGAGAAGAAAGAAAATAATATGCCAAAACTTCAATTTCTTTTGGAGACGTTCTCCCCAAACACCAATCGAATAAAAAATAAGCGCAGATGAAATAACGCAAATTGCCGCAATTAAATAATGTATATCTATTTGGTTCAGTTCCATAAATTTTGGTTTTCTACTAATAACAAAGCAACAAATAGATAGTTCGTCCATCCTCAATCTTCCGCAAATGCAATCCCGACTTTACAAACTGCGAAAAAACGTAAACTGAATTGTCACTTTTCACAAAAAAGTAATAAAAGGCGATTTGCAGAAACAAATAAATCGACTACCTTTGTGGGCGATTTAGAGAATCGTGACTACGTATTTTTAATTATATCACTAAAAAAAAGAGCTAATTATGACTTATTCACACGAAGTGGAACACATGTGTGTTGTAAAGAAGGGTCCTAACCACGGACCGGCTCCCATACCCGAAGAAGGCAAATGGGTAAAATCTAAAGAAATCGTTGATATTTCTGGTTTGACACACGGTATCGGTTGGTGCGCTCCTCAACAAGGTGCTTGTAAACTGACACTGAACGTTAAAGAAGGTATTATCCAGGAAGCTTTGATCGAAACAATCGGTTGCTCCGGTATGACTCACTCGGCTGCTATGGCTTCTGAAATCCTTCCGGGTAAAACAGTTCTTGAAGCACTGAACACTGACCTTGTTTGCGACGCTATCAACACAGCTATGCGCGAACTGTTCCTGCAAATCGTTTACGGACGTACCCAATCGGCTTTCTCTGAAGGTGGTTTGATCATCGGTGCAGGTTTGGAAGACTTGGGTAAAGGTCTGCGTAGCCAGGTAGGTACTCTTTATGGTACTTTGGCAAAAGGCCCCCGTTACCTTGAAATGGCAGAAGGTTATATCAAACAAATCTTCTTGGACAAGAACGACGAAATCTGCGGATACGAATTCGTACACATGGGTAAGTTCATGGACGAAATCAAAAAAGGTACTGATGCTAACGAAGCATTGAAGAAAGTTACAGGTACTTATGGTCGCGTAACAGCAGAACAGGGAGCAGTTAAATCTATTGATCCACGTCACGAATAATATAAGGAGGAAAGAAACTATGATTAGAGAAGTAAAATTCGAAAGCCAAGACCGTCGTATCAAGCAGATTATCGCTGCTTTGAACGCTAACGGCATCAAAGATATCGAAGAAGCTAACGCTATCTGTGAAGCTCATGGACTTGATCCTTATAAAACGTGTGAAGAAACTCAGCCTATCTGCTTCGAAAATGCAAAATGGGCGTATGTTGTAGGTAGCGCTATCGCTATTAAGAAAGGTTGCACCAACGCTGCTGAAGCTGCTGAAGCTATCGGTATCGGCCTGCAAGCATTCTGTATCCCAGGTTCTGTAGCTGACGACCGTAAGGTTGGTATCGGTCACGGTAACTTGGCTGCTATGTTGCTGCGCGAAGAAACTAAATGTTTCGCATTCCTGGCAGGTCACGAATCTTTCGCTGCTGCCGAAGGTGCTATCAAAATTGCCGCAAAAGCAGACAAAGTACGTAAAGAACCGTTGCGTTGCATCCTGAACGGTCTTGGAAAAGACGCTGCTCAGATCATCTCTCGTATCAACGGCTTTACTTACGTTCAGACTCAATTCGATTACTTTACCGGTGAACTGAAAGTTGTTCGCGAAATCGCTTACTCTGACGGTCCTCGTGCAAAAGTAAAATGCTACGGTGCTGACGACGTTCGCGAAGGTGTAGCTATCATGTGGAAAGAAGGTGTAGACGTATCTATTACAGGTAACTCTACTAACCCGACCCGTTTCCAACACCCGGTTGCCGGTACCTACAAGAAAGAACGTGTTCTTGCTGGCAAACCTTATTTCTCAGTAGCTTCAGGTGGTGGTACAGGTCGTACTCTTCACCCGGACAACATGGCGGCTGGTCCTGCTTCTTATGGTATGACTGATACTATGGGTCGTATGCACTCAGACGCTCAGTTCGCCGGTTCTTCATCTGTTCCTGCTCACGTAGAAATGATGGGATTCTTGGGAATTGGTAACAACCCGATGGTAGGTTGTACTGTAGCTTGTGCTGTTGACGTAGCTCAGGCTTTAGCTAAGTAATTATAACGATTACGACATATTAAATCCCTGTAACCTAAAAGGTTATGGGGATTTTTATTTTTACATCTCTTATATCAAGTACTTGATATATCCTTCTTTCCAAACTTTTTAATTAAACTTCATCTACCATACAAAATATTGAGCATAAATATAACTATCCTTCATGAGTCCTTGTTAAAGTAAGAGTTATTAATTATCTTTGCAATGAAAGGAGATAAACCTATGAAGTTGATTGAAAACAATATCCTAAAGATTATTGACCTATGCAAAAAGCATAAGGTGCATAAATTATTTGTCTTCGGTTCTGTTCTTACGAGTCGCTTTAATGACAACAGTGATATTGATTTTGTTGTCGATTTCAACAAAGCAGAAGTAAGTGATTACTTTGATAATTTCTTCGACTTTAAATATGCCTTAGAAAATTTATTTGACAGAAAAGTAGATTTACTGGAAGAACAAACTATTAAGAACCCATATTTGAAGAAGAATGTGGATACAACTAAAACTTTAATTTATGGATGATTTAACAAAGAAATTATAGAGATAGCGTAGCACTAACTCATATGGTATGACGGATACAATGGATCGTAATTAAAAAGAAGTATGGAGTATATCAATGAATTTCACAAGCTATGGATAGAGCGTACTCGCCAATCAATAGCCTTTTGGAGCAAGCAGTCTGCATCGTTAGAAGAAAAAAAGAAGCAGCAAGAACGCTTGGATCAACAGAAAACTATAAGAGAGGGCAAATCGAAGAACTGATTTCATTTTGCCAATTCACCTATATATCTTTTTTGCACATAAACAGAGCATTATTAGCAACTTCCATTCATTACTATTAAATACAAGAACCATTATATCACTTTATTTGTTTATATTTTATATCCCTAATATTATACACAATGCTACTGACTTTCTTGAATATGCTTGCTACTATCATCAGCGTTATAAGCCTGCTGATCGTCACCTATGGAGTACTCGTCGGCTTCATCGCTTTCATGCGCAATGAAATAAAACGGTTCAACGGAACATATACCATCAATAACATCCGGCAGCTCAGAGCTGATTTCGGCAGTTATCTTTTACTTGGTCTGGAGTTTCTGATTGCATCCGATATACTGAAAACTGTGGTTGATCCGGCTTTAGATGAATTGGCAATCTTAGGCGGAGTAGTTGTGGTAAGAACTGTGCTTTCTGTTTTTCTGAATAAAGAGATCAAAGAATTGGCAGAAAATGAATCTCTGAAAGAAAAATAAATATATATAGGTATAATAAATACTCAAAGACATTTTTCCTATTGTCTGATATGACTAAATTACTTATCTTTGTTTCATTGACTTTTCAATTAAAATAAGGGAAAATTAGAAACACGTCATATAAACATGGGAATACTACATTTATCAATTGAACTCACACTTGATTTGATTGCACTGATATCAGGAATTATTCTTATTTTCCGGGCTAAAGACAATTACCCGAAATTATATTGGGGAATTATAGCAGCGTGTATAGGGCTTATGTTTTCATGGGAAAATATCGGATGGCTGACAATTGTTACAGATACTCCGGAATATAATTTCATCGATCTGCTTAACATCGAAAAGATGCTCAAATGGTATGCTTTAGCCAATATTGTCGCACTATTCCCCATTGCTTCACTATCTCCGGGGCATCTTAACCACTTCAGAATATTTACATTCCTATTGCCACCTATCATTACAATAACCGTAGGGATCTGTTATTTAGGGTTCAACGGTGTCATAACTCCTATTTATTCATTGAATGAAATAATACCGAATATAAACAATACGGATGTCAAACTTAGGATTTGCATATTCTTACTTTCTGTTTTAACGCCCCTCTTTATTCTTATTTATGCAATATTCAGCACTAAGACCTATCGCAGAATAAATAAGAATATGCACTTATTCATAGGTTTCCTGTTCTTGTTTTTAGGAATATACACTCTGTTTACGTTGAGTATCAACGAATTTATATTCAATTTATTCGGCATAACGGCAATTGTTTTCACCGTTTTATTTTCAGTACTATATTTACGACATGAGAATCCATTCTCGGATCATATCAGTATGGTATATAGCACAGAAAAAGAGATGCCGCACATAGAAAACTCACCTCAGTCTCTCCCACTCTTCTCAACTATTGAAACCTATCTTAAAGAAAAGCATCCTTATACAGACCAACTGTATAACATGAAAGATTTAGCAAAATCCTTAAACAAAAAAGAACATGATATTTCGATGGCAATCAAAAGTCAGGGTTTTAGCGGTTTCCGTGAATATATAAATTGTAACCGCCTGGAATATTTCAAACGGTTAGCAGTCGAGAATCCGGGAAAAAGCATGAAAGAATTAATGTTCGCATCCGGTTTTAGTTCACGGGCAACTTTCTATCGGAACTTTTCCGACAAGTATGGTGTGTCACCCAGTCAGTTCCTTGAAAATCAGAACAATGAAGAATAAAAACTCATTTTAAATACTGCCAATACCACTATGTAAAAGTGTCTCATTTCAGAAATGAGACACTTTTTATTTTTATGATTAAAAGTAAAACTCTACCTTTGGCTGAAAACAAACGTATGACATAAGTTATATAGACAAACTAATCACATGGACAACCAAGAGACACACATCGAACATTGTAATCATACAATCATCGAGAAGAATCAGAAAAACATTTTTTTATACACTACTATTACCGGAAATTTACAAGTGGTTCATTTTGAAGAAATCGGTTATTTCCGTTATAACTCCAAAAGTAAATTGTGGGAAGTTGTATTGTATAATAAGCATACCTTAATATTGAAGAGAAATACAAACTCACAGAAAATACTGAGTTTGCATCCTTATCTGATTCAGATCAGCCAGTCTTATATTATCAATATCACTTATCTGGCATCTATTGAAGATAATAATTGCCTGCTACTTCCTCCCTTCAGTAACTCGGAATCCCTGCAAGTAAGCAAATCCTTTATGAAAAAGCTGAAGGAAAGATATCCTTGTCTCTGACAATCAAAAGCCTTGTCTTTATGCAACAGCCAATAGTTTCACTTCGAATACCAATGTTGAGTAAGCCGGTATAGAATCAGTATTCTTATTACCGTATCCCAGTGTATAAGGTATATAAATAATCCATTTATCGCCAACGTGCATTTTTTGAAGTGCCACCTGCCAACCTTCTATCACATCACTAAGCCGCAAGGCATCCGGGCAATTGCGTTCATAAGAATTATCAAATATCCGGCCGTCAATCAGACTTCCCGTATAATGCACGGTGACAATACTCCGCGCACCGGGAGAAATCGTTCCTTCACCAGTCTCCAACACTTTATAATAGATACCGCCCGGCAATGCAAAAACACCTTCCTGAGAAGCCAATCTTTTCAGAAACCGGCGGTTAGCTTCTTTGTATTCTTTCTTTTTTCCCATAAACAATCTTATTAGAGTGTACAAAAATAAGGAGATTTGAAAAGAATCTATCATAAAAACAGTATATTTGTTCGTTGAATCGTAAAAACCTCTTCGCTATGGGACAAATTAAAACCAGATGTAGCAACATTGCTACCGGATTATTCTTCTTTTTAATGCTGATTGTGAGTTTTTCCGCATGTACGCACAGTCAAAAAGACATTATCCCTTCCGCGGAATATGCGCCATACGTTAACGCTTATACCGGTGGAGTCATTTCACAAGGCTCGACCATACGCATCGAACTGACGCACGACCAGCCAATGGTGGATATGAACAATGAATTGAAAGATAATCCGTTCAGTTTCTCGCCCTCATTGAAAGGAAAAGCATATTGGGTCAGCAATAATACCATTGAATTTGTTCCGGAAGAAGGGACACTGAAACCGGGAGCATTTTATGAGGGGACTTTCCAACTCGGAGATTTTATTGAAGTCGATAAGAAACTAAAAGAGTTCAACTTCTCATTCCGGGTGCAGGAGCGTAACTTTACCATCCATACAGAACCGATAACGATTACCGCTACCCAGCCCGACGAAGTAAGCATAAAAGGAGAAATACGTTTCAGTGATGTAGTGAAGAAAGAAGAGGTGGAGAAGATGTTGACAGCCATTACTGACAATAGCTCTAAACAAGAAGTACACCTCAGCGCTACGCCGAGAAAAGAAATGATAGGGAAAATAAAAACAACCGGTAATGGGAAAAGCAAAAACTATCCGGTAGAGATTACTTCCACCGACAATTCTACCCGTTATGAATTCCATATCAACCGGATTCCACGAGAGGCGGAAGATTACCAACTGGAGATAAAGGCAAACGGGAAACCCGCACGGATCGACCATACACAAAGCGAAGAAATTCTGATTCCGGCAAAAGACAGTTTCCGCTTTCTGACTGCCGAACGCGTTGACCAACCGGAGAATGGGATTGAAATTGTATTCTCCGATCCCGTATCCAATACCCAGGATTTGAAAGGACTGATTGAAATACCGGAAGTATCTTCTTCTATCACTCAAATCAAGGACAATAAAGTATTTATCTATTTCGAAGCGAACAAGATAAATAAGCTGACTTTAAATATTCACGAAGGAGTAAAAAGCAGTCAGGAGCAGACTTTGGGAACTTCACATTCTATCTCGTTCAGCGAACTGAATCTGAAGCCGCAGGTTGAAATGTCCACTTCGGCAGCTATTCTTCCCGATTCCAAAAGCTTGATTATCCCGTTCCGCGCTGTCAATCTGTATGCGGTGGACTTGAGTGTGATACGCATTTTCGAGAATAATGTATTGATGTTCATGCAGAGCAATTCACTGGCTTCCGCCAATGAGTTGCGCCGTTCGGGACGACTGGTTTATAAGAAAACATTGTGGTTGGGTAAAGACTCTTCCAAGGATGTTCACCGTTGGGAAGATTACTCGATTGACCTTGCCGGACTGATTCATCAAGAGCCGGGTGCTATCTATCGTGTCATCCTATCTTTCCGGCAAGAGTATTCGGCTTATCCTTGCGGTGGTAGTGACAATCAGGAAATGAAATTTGCCGATAGCACTTCCGATGGTCTGACAAAAGTAAGCGGAAACGTTATATCGGAAGAAGACGAAGCCGTTTGGGATACTCCCGAAGCCTATTATTACTATAACGGTTCAACAATGGACTGGAGTTTATATCGTTGGCAGGAACGGAATAATCCCTGCCATCCATCCTACTACATGGGTTCGGATCGGACGGCAGCCTGCAATGTCTTTGCTTCTAACCTGGGAATGATTGTAAAAAGAAACTCCCTGAATAATTTATGGATCGCAGTCAGCAATATCCTGGATACCAAACCGGTCGGAAAAGCGCAAGTTACCGTTTACAACTTCCAGTTGCAAGTGATAGGCAAAGGGGAAACAAACGGAGAAGGACTGGCGGAAATCGCTCCGAAAGGCGTACCCTTTATTGTCGTGGCAGAGTCGGACAAGCAAAAAGCCTATGTACGTGTGGTGGACGGGGAAGAACAATCCGTAAGCCGGTTCGATGTGGGCGGAAAAGATATTCAGAAAGGGTTGAAGGGGTTTATATACGGTGAAAGAGGTGTATGGCGGCCAGGAGATACGTTGCATATATCCTTCATTCTGGAAGACCGCGAAAAAAGAATACCGGACAAGCATCCGGTAGCACTGGAGATTTACAATCCGAAAGGACAGTTCTATACCAAGATGATTTCGACGCAGGGAATGAACGGTTTCTACACCTTTGATGTCCCGACGCAGGCCGATGACCCCACCGGACTGTGGAATGCATACGTAAAAGTAGGCGGAACTACTTTCCACAAAGGGCTGCGCATTGAGACGATAAAGCCTAACCGGCTCAAAATAACACTGGCACTGCCCAGAGTACTTCAGGCAACAGATAAAGAATTTTATGCTCCGCTCACTTCCGCATGGCTGACAGGAGCAACCGCTTCACGCCTGAAAGCTAAAGTAGAAATGTCATTGTCCAGGGTAAACACACAATTCAAGAACTACGGACAATATATCTTCAATAATCCGGCTACGGACTTCTCAACCATCAAGACGGATGTATTCGATGGTGTTCTCGACGCGGAAGGAAGAGCGGGAGTTACGCTGAAACTACCGGCTGCAACCAATGCGCCGGGGATGCTGAACGCTTCTTTCACAACGCGTGTTTTTGAACCGGGCGGAGACGCAAGCATTTACACACAAAGCGTTCCTTTCTCACCGTTCACATCTTATGTGGGTATCAATCTGAATCAGCCGAAAGGGAAATACATTGAAACGGATAAAGACCATGTATTTGATGTTGTTACCGTTAATCCAGAAGGAAAACCGGTAAGCCGTTCCAATCTGGAATACAAAATATACCGTATCAGTTGGAGCTGGTGGTGGGAGAACAGTGACGAATCTTTCAGTTCCTATATAAACAGCAGTTCCATCACTCCGGTGGCCAGTGGCAACCTGCAAACCAACGGCGGGAAGGCTTCCTTCAAGTTCCGTGTCGATTATCCGGGTTGGGGACGTTATCTCGTATATGTGAAAGATAAAGAGAGCGGACACGCCACCGGGGGCACTATCTATGTAGACTGGCCGGACTGGAGAGGACGTTCAAGCAAATCTGACCCCAGCGGTATCAAAATGCTTGCATTCTCACTGAATAAGGATTCTTATGAAATAGGCGAAACTGCGACAGCCATTATCCCCGCAGCAGCCGGTGGTCGTGCGTTGGTATCCATCGAAAACGGTTCGACTATACTTAAACAGGAATGGATAGAGGTATCCAATCAGGGAGATACGAAATACAGCTTTAAGGTTACGCCGGAAATGGCACCGAACGTATATTTGCACATCAGCCTGTTGCAGCCTCATGCACAAACGGTCAATGACTTACCGATTCGCATGTATGGTGTTGTCCCGGTATTCGTGACTAATAACCAGACTATATTGCAACCGCAGATACAGATGCCGGAAGTGTTGCGACCGGAAACAAGTTTCAATGTCACCGTCAGCGAAAAGAACGGGAAGCCGATGACTTATACATTGGCTATCGTAGATGACGGTTTGCTGGATTTAACAAACTTCAAGACTCCCGACCCCTGGAACGACTTCTATTCACGTGAAGCGCTCGGTATCCGGACGTGGGATATGTATGATAATGTATTGGGAGCTTCCGCCGGAAGTTACAGTTCTCTTTTCAGCACAGGCGGTGACGCTTCATTGAAGCCGGCGGATGCCAAAGCGAACCGTTTCAAACCGGTAGTTAAATTTATAGGGCCTTTCTATCTGGGTAAAGGCAAGCGTGAGACACATACATTGAAATTGCCGATGTATGTAGGTTCGGTACGTACCATGGTAGTGGCAGGACAGGACGGAGCTTATGGCAATGCGGAAAAGACGTCTTATGTACGGACACCGTTAATGCTGCTGTCTACTTTACCACGCGTACTTAGCATTCAAGAGGAGATTACCGTTCCGGTAAATATCTTTGCCATGGAAAATCAGGTGAAGAATGTTACAGTATCTATCCAGGCTACCGGTGGCGGTGTTCAGGTTGTCGGTTCTCCGCAACAGTCACTGACCTTCAATCAGCCGGGCGACCAACTTGCTTTCTTTACATTAAAGACGGGCAGCAAGACGGGAAAAGCAACCATCCACCTAACAGCAAGCGGTGGCGGACAACAGACGAAAGAAACCATTGAAATCGAAGTGCGCAACCCGAACCCGATTGTGACATTACGCAACAGCCAATGGGTAGAGAGCGGACAAAGCGGGGAACTGTCATACAGCCTTGCCGGTTCTTCCGACGATAATCATATCCAACTGGAAGTTTCCCGTATTCCATCGGTAGACATCAGCCGTCGATTCGACTTCTTGTACAACTATCAGCACCATTGCACGGAACAGTTGACTTCCAAAGCCCTGCCACTCTTATTCGTCTCCCAATTTAAAGCGGTGGACGAGCAGGAAGCAGAGAAAATAAAAACAAATGTACAGGAAGCCATCCGGCAGGTTTATGCCCGCCAACTTCCGAACGGCGGATTTATCTATTGGCCGGGAAATGCCGTTGCCGACGAATGGATTAGTTCATATACGGGAATGTTCCTCACACTGGCGCAAGAGAAAGGCTATGCCGTTCATTCCAATGCATTGAATAAGTGGAAACGTTTCCAACGTGCGGCGGCTCAAAACTGGCGTATGCCGCAGGATGCTAGTAGTTGGCAGCAATGGCAGTCAGAATTGATGCAGGCTTTCCGCCTGTACACTTTGGCATTGGCAGGCGCACCGGAATACGGGGCTATGAACCGGATGAAAGAGCAACAAGGATTGTCTATCCAGGCAAAATGGAGACTGGCGGCCGCCTATGCTTTGACAGGAAAGATGAAACCTGCCGAGGAATTAGTGTACAATGCCGAGACTACCGTTATCCCCTATTCTTCAATGAACCTGATATATGGTTCATGCGACCGGGATGAAGCGATGATTCTGGAAACATTGATTCTGATGAACCGCGAACGGGATGCGCTTCAACAGGCGAAGAAAGTATCACAGAATCTGTCACAAGAGAACTGGTTCAGTACTCAATCCACCGCCTTCGCCCTTATGGCAATGGGACGGTTGGCCGAGAAGCTATCAGGCACATTGGATTTCACATGGACATGGAACGGCAAACAACAACCTGCGGTAAAATCTGCCAAGGCTGTATTTGAGAAAGAGATTTCCACTTCCCCGAAATCCGGTACGATTTCGATAAGGAATCAAGGCAAGGGAGCACTGGGCGTAGATGTTATCACACGTACACAGTTGCTGAATGATACGCTGCCTGCCATTTCGGACAATATCCGGATGGATATAAGATATGCAGACCTGAACGGTACACCTATATCAATAGATGATATCAGGCAAGGTACTGACTTTATTGCTGTTGCCGCAATATCCAATATCAGTGGCACTTCGGACTATATCAACCTGGCACTGACGCATATCATACCGTCCGGATGGGAGATATACAATGAACGAATGCTGGTTGCTGATACAGAGAACGCCGCCAGTGCAACCAGTACCCCAAGAAACTCAATCAGCAAGTATTCTTATCAGGATATTCGCGACGACCGTGTATTGACTTATTTCAATCTACGCCGTGGAGAAACGAAAGTGTTTACAGTCAGGCTGCAAGCGACCTATGCAGGTAACTTCATCCTTCCGGCTATTCAATGCGAAGCCATGTATGACGCAACCGTGCAGGCACGAAGCAAAGCGGGAAGAACGACGGTGAGCAAGTAAATTTCAGGCACGGATTACACGGATTTCACGGTTTTTAGTTAATGAGTAGAACCGTGAAATCCGTGTAATCCGTGCCTAATCATTCGTCATAAATATATATATCCCAACTTTTGCCACTCAATGATTTCTATCTATAAGTTCTTCAAACGATTATCAGTATTCAGGAAAGTAATGCTTGGCATCCTTACTTTCCTGTTGATTGGATATATCTTTTGTCTTCCCCGACAACTGTTTCATGTCCCCTATTCTACTGTCGTCACCGACCGTAATGATGAATTGCTCGGGGCACGTATCGCTTCCGACGGACAGTGGCGGTTTCCACCACGCGAGACCACACCGGAGAAAATCAAACAATGTCTCATAACATTTGAAGACAAACATTTCTATCACCATTGGGGCGTCAATCCGTTATCTGTCGGGAGAGCTATCTATCAGAACACCAAGCACAAGCGTATCATCAGTGGTGGAAGTACACTGACTATGCAAACCATTCGCCTTGCCCGGAATGAATCGAGGACTTTCGGAGAGAAAATAATCGAAATGATTTGGGCTACCCGGCTCGAATTCCGGGCTTCCAAAGAAGAAATCTTATCCATGTATGTATCTCATGCGCCTTTCGGTGGCAATGTAGTAGGACTGGACGCAGCAGCCTGGCGGTATTTCGGGCATTCGGCGGAAGACCTGTCATGGGCGGAATCCGCCATGCTTGCCGTGCTTCCCAATGCTCCCGCTATGATTCACCTGTCCAAAGGACGGAAGATGCTGCTTTCCAAACGAAACCGGTTATTGAAACAACTCCTTGAAAAGAAAATCATAGATTCATCGACCTACGAACTGGCTGTCACCGAACCGCTTCCCGACGAGCCGCATCCTCTTCCGCAGATAGCTCCCCATTTGGTCAGCCGTTTTTATAAGGAGAGAAACGGGCAATATACCCGTTCTACCATCGACCGGGGAATACAGACTCACATAGAAGATTTGGCAGAACGTTGGAGTAATGAGTTCAACCGGAGCGATATTCGTAATCTGGCTATTCTAGTGATTGATATACCCGCCAATCAGGTGATAGCTTATTGCGGGAATGTGCATTTCGACCGGAAGCAGGGTGGCTATCAAGTTGACGTGATTCAAGCTCCCAGGAGTACAGGCAGTATTTTAAAACCTTTTCTATATTATGCCATGTTGCAGGAAGGTTCTTTATTACCCGATATGTTATTGCCGGATATACCTATTAATATAAACGGCTTTACTCCTCAGAATTTCAGCATGCAATACGAAGGAGCTGTTCCGGCTTCGGAAGCGCTTGCCCGCTCTTTGAATATTCCCGCCGTGACGATGCTGCAAAGATACGGAGTACCTAAATTTCATAATTTCCTGCAACAGACCGGATTCAAGACAATCACCCGCTCTTCGTCCCATTATGGATTATCTTTGATTTTAGGGGGAGCGGAAGCGACCTTGTGGGATGTAACGAATGCTTATGCCCAAATGGGAAGGAGTCTCATTCCTCACCCGGATTCAAAGCTCTCCGAAAAGAAAGAAGCCGGGATTATAATGGCGAAAGAGGAAAAGAAAGAAGAAGAAAACGAGACTACCCGGAAGAGCACTCAGAAGAATCTCGTTTGGGATAAAGGTGCTGTGTGGCAAACATTCGATGCCTTGAAAGAAGTAAACCGCCCCGAAGAAATCGACTGGAAATCTATCCCGTCCATGCAAACCATTGCCTGGAAGACAGGAACCAGTTATGGATTCCGGGATGCCTGGGCAGTCGGAGTCACCCCTCGCTATGCAGTCGGGGTATGGGTAGGAAACGCAACCGGTGAAGGAAAGCCGGGACTGGTCGGTGCGCAAACGGCAGGCCCCGTATTATTTGATATATTCAATTATCTTCCTGCTTCATCCTGGTTTGAACGTCCGACCGGTGTTTTTGTGGATGCAGAAGTATGCCGCCGGTCAGGGCATTTGAAAGGTAGATTCTGCGAAGAAACGGACACAATCCTGATTCTTCCTGCCGGACTGCGTACGGACGCTTGCCCCTACCATCATCTAATCACATTATCTGCTGACGAAAAGCACCGTGTCTACGAGAACTGTGCCAACACAGAACCGACCCTTCAAAAGTCATGGTTTACCCTTCCCCCCGTATGGGAATGGTACTACAAGCAACACCATCCGGAATACAGTCCTCTCCCCCCTTTCAAAGCAGGTTGCGGGGAAGACACTTTCCAACCTATGCAATTCATCTATCCCCCGATAAATGCGCACATCAAATTGCCGAAACAACTGGACGGCAGCAAAGGATTCATGACCGTCGAATTGGCACACAACGACCCCAATGCCACCTTATTCTGGCATCTCGATGACACCTATCTGATGCAAACGCAGGATTTCCACAAGATTTCCCTGCAACCCGCTCCCGGAAAACATTCTTTGACAGCAGTAGATGGGGAAGGCAATACAGTTTCCACTACTTTCTTCATTGAGTGAGCATCTATTTTACTATCTTTGCGGCATGAAACAGCCATTAAAAGAAAACGGGGGACTACCGGCGTCTATCCTCTGGACACTTGCTATTGTGGCGGGTATCTCGGTAGCCAACATCTATTATGTCCAACCTCTTCTGAATATGATACGCCATGAACTTGGCATATCAGAGTTCCGAACCAACCTGATTGCCATGGTCACACAGATTGGCTATGCAGCCGGACTGTTGTTTATCACCCCCTTAGGTGATTTGTGCCAACGGAAGAAAATCATACTCGCCAACTTTACCGTCCTGATATTCTCCCTGCTGACTATTGCCCTGACGCATAACATCCACCTGATACTTGTTGCCTCATTCCTTACGGGAGCCTGTTCCATGATTCCGCAGATATTCATTCCCATAGCCGCCCAATTCTCACGTCCCGAACACAAAGGCAGGAATGTAGGAATCGTACTTTCAGGATTGCTCACCGGCATACTGGCTTCACGTGTCGTCAGCGGATTCGTCGGCGAACTGTTCGGGTGGCGTGAAATGTACTATATCGCCGCCGGCATGATGTTGGTCTGCGCGATTATTGTATTGAAAGTCCTTCCCGATATCCAGACCAACTTCAAAGGGAAATACAGTGACCTGATGAAATCCCTGGTAGCTTTGGTAAAAGAGTTTCCGCAACTACGCATTTATTCCATCCGGGCAGCGCTGAACTTCGGCTCCCTTCTAGCCATGTGGTCTTGCCTGGCTTTCAAGATGGCGCAAGCTCCATTCTTCGCCACTAGCGACGTCATCGGACTGTTGGGACTCTGCGGAGTAGCCGGTGCGTTGACGGCATCTTTTGTAGGAAGATACGTAAAACAGGTAGGTGTACGCCGCTTCAACTTTATCGGCTGCGGATTGATTCTTTTCGCCTGGTTGCTGTTTTATGTGGGAGAAAGTACATATATAGGTATTATTGCCGGCATTATCATTATTGATATAGGTATGCAGTGCATCCAGCTTAGTAATCAGACGAGTATCTTCGAGCTTTCTCCCCGCGCTTCGAACCGTATCAACACCGTCTTTATGACAACTTACTTTATAGGCGGGTCTATGGGAACATTCCTTGCCGGTAGCTTCTGGCAACTGTATGGTTGGCACGGTGTCATTAGTGTCGGAGTCATTTTAACTGTGATTTCTTTATTAATTACGCTTTTCTATAAAAAATGAGTCAACAAAATAAACGGTCAAACCGTTTATTACAAAAAAAAGCCAATGAAATACGGAGTTAACAAGCAAATCTTACTAATCACTGCCGGCACCGTTTGGATTATCGCCGGTGCCAACATCTTACGAATAGGAATTGTGACTTGGCTGAACAGCTCTCAAGAGTGGATGTTCAAAATTGGAGAGGCAACTGTTGTTTTCTTATTATTCTTTATCTTGATTTTCAGAAGACTTTATTATAAACATACCCGCCGGATTGAAGAAAAGAAAGAAACCCGTAACTGTCCTTTCTCTTTCTTCGACGTAAAAAGCTGGATAGTGATGATATTCATGATTTCTTTGGGAATCACCATCCGAAGTCTCCGCCTGTTGCCGGACAGTTTCATTTCTGTATTTTACACAGGACTGTCCATAGCACTGATTCTCACCGGAATACTCTTTATCCGTTATTGGTGGCTAAGACGTAAGGCAATTCTTGACTAACGCTTACACCTGCCTATATTCCAAGAAAATATAAACTTATAATAATTTTTATTGCTCTATCCCGCAATGCACAAAATTTCCACTTTATTTATTGTATCTTTGCAGTCAAAAATAAACATCAGCCAAATAATAAATAAAGCGTTATAGAATTCAGCATGAGAAAAGCTCCTTCCCCTATTGTATCGCTGATACCGATTATCGTACTCATATTAATGTTAGTGGCTACTATTCACACTTTCGGCAGTGATGCCCTGAGTGGTGGAAGCCAAGTATCATTGCTTAGCACTACCGCTGTGTGCATCCTTATCGGTATGGCTTTTTACAAAATTCCGTGGAAAGATTACGAGATAGCAATTACCAACAATGTGGCCGGAGTGACAACAGCTATCATTATCCTGCTCATTATCGGCGCACTAAGCGGTGTATGGATGATTAGCGGCATAGTACCTACTCTGATTTATTATGGAATGCAAATCATTCATCCCAGCTTCTTCCTCGCATCTACCTGCATCATTTGTGTACTCATCTCCGTCATGACCGGTAGTTCGTGGACGACAATCGCTACCATCGGTATCGCATTGATGGGTATCGGCAGGGCACAAGGATTTGAGGATGGATGGATTGCGGGAGCCATCATCTCCGGTGCTTATTTTGGAGACAAGGTTTCACCTCTATCGGAAACGACCATATTAGCTGCTTCCGTGACGGATACTCCCCTATTCAGGCATATCCGCTATATGATGATAACGACTGTTCCTTCCCTCATTATCACGCTGATTATTTTCACCGTAGCGGGATTCTCGCATGACGCGAGCAATACGCAGCATATCACGGAAGTGGCAGCCGCACTAAATGAGAAATTTCATATCACTCCCTGGCTGTTGATAGTCCCTGTGGCAACCGGAATATTGATTGCCCGGAAAGTACCTTCCATTATTACCTTATTCCTGTCAACACTGTTGGCCGGTATTTTTGCTTTGATTTTTCAGCCGGATTTGTTGCGGGAGATTTCAGGGATGATGACTTCCGGTGCCGATTCCCTGTTTAAAGGTCTGATGATGACTGTCTATGGAGGGACAAATTTGCATTCCGACAATGCCGTTCTGACAGATTTAATTGCTACGCGCGGTATGTCCGGGATGATGAATACCGTCTGGTTGATTTTGTGTGCCATGTGTTTTGGCGGAGCGATGACAGCGAGTGGCATGCTGGGAAGTATCACTTCCATCTTTGTCCGCTTCATGAAGAAGACAGTCAGTGTGGTGACTGCAACGGTTTGCTCCGGTCTTTTTCTCAACCTGGCAACTGCCGACCAATATATCAGTATCATTCTCACCGGTAATATGTTCCGGGATATTTATGCTAAAAAAGGATACGAAAGTTGCTTGCTGAGCCGGACTACGGAAGATTCAGTAACCGTTACATCCGTGCTGATTCCATGGAATACCTGCGGAATGACCCAGGCTACAATCCTGAGTGTGCCGACACTTGTGTATCTGCCCTATTGTTTTTTCAACATTATCAGCCCTTTAATGAGTATTGCCGTTGCAGCCATCGGATATAAAATTGCAAGGCGTTCATGAACAATCTGGCATAGACTTTGTTTTTGCAATAAACGGACAACGTATTAAACCTAAACAAAAAAAAGTTATGAAAAAGTTTATTGCATTATTAGCATTAGTATTAGTGAGTGCAAGCACGATGATGTATGCACAGGAAAGTAACGCAGCAGCACGCCGCGCAGAAAGAAAAGCTCAAAGAGATGCGGAAAGAGCAAAACTCCGCGCCGAAGAAGAGGTGCAGGACATGGCAGCCTATCAGCAAGCTGTACAGGCTTTGAAGAACAAGCAATTCGTATTGGAAGCCAATCAAGTAATCTTCCGCAATGGCATGAGTGCGTTTGTGACTTCAAACACCAACTTCGTTCTGATGAATGGCAACAGAGCTACTGTACAGACTGCTTTCAACACTCCTTATCCCGGCCCTAACGGTATCGGTGGTGTTACAGTGGATGGCAATTCTTCAGATATGAAGATGAATGTAGACAAGAAAGGAAATGTGAACTGTTCATTTAGTGTTCAAGGCATCGGTATTTCGGCTCAAGTCTTTATCACCATGAGCAGTGGAAACAACAATGCTTCAGTTACAATCAGCCCTAACTTCAGTAACAATAACCTGACACTGAACGGAAATATCGTTCCGCTCGACCAGTCAAACATCTTCAAAGGACGTTCCTGGTAACCGGAATACAAGAATCTTATCATAACTCCGCTACAAATCGCGCAAAATGCGTACATTTGTAGCGGAGTTTTTTATTTATCCGTCCGTTAGTCCGTTAAACCATGAGAGAATTTATCATCGCAGACAATCAAGATATCAGCAAGGCAGGAATGATGTTTCTGCTAAGCAAGCAAAAGGATGTATCCACCCTTTTAGAAGCTGACAATAAGGCTGAACTGATTCAGCAACTACGATTGTATCCGCAAGCCGTGGTCGTTCTGGATTATACGCTATTCGATTTTGCCGGAGCAGACGAACTGATTGTACTGCAAGAAAGGTTTAAGGAAGCCGACTGGATTCTGTTCTCTGACGAGCTTAGTCTTAACTTTCTTCGTCAGATTCTGTTCAGCAGCATGGCTTTCGGAGTCGTGATGAAAGATAACTCCAAAGAGGAAATCATGACTGCCATCCAATGCGCTACCCGCAAACAGCGATATATCTGTAATCATGTCAGTAATCTGCTACTTTCCGGTACCACTTCTCCGATGGCGGCATCTGCCGTAGACGACCATTTGCTGACGCAAACGGAAAAGAATATTCTAAAAGAAATCGCATTAGGAAAAACGACTAAGGAGATTGCGGCAGAGAAAAACCTTAGCTTTCATACGATAAACAGTCATCGCAAAAATATCTTTCGTAAGTTGGGGGTGAATAATGTGCATGAAGCAACTAAGTATGCCATGCGGGCGGGGATTGTGGATTTGGCGGAATATTATATCTGACGCTACCCTTCAATCTTCCTCCATAACTATTTAACAGATAATCTCCCCACTTCCCATGCAGATTCTTGCCTCTTTATCGTAAATCACTCCGAACTGTCCCGGAGCAATGCCCTGCAACTTTTCGGAAGATAAGATACGGAATTGGTTCTCTCCTTCCGGTATGAGTTTTCCTTTGGTAAATTCAGGAGTATGGCGAATCTTAAAAGTAATATCCAATTCCTTGTCCTGTCCTGCCCAAGGATTATCGGTAATGAAGTGAAAGTCATGCATTCGGAATTCATTGCCGTATTGCGTCTCCACACCATAACCACGGGATACATAGATAATATTTTCCTGAATATCCTTCCTTATCACAAACCAGGGGCCACCACTCAAACCAAGTCCCTTTCGCTGTCCGATAGTGTGGAACCAATATCCGCGATGAGTACCCAGTTTCTTTCCGGTTTCCAGTTCTATAATCGTTCCCTCTTTCTCTCCAAGGAAACGACGGACAAAATCATTATAATTTATCTTTCCCAGGAAACAAATGCCCTGGCTATCTTTTCTCCTTGCACTCGGTAATCCTGCCCTATTGGCAATTTCACGCACTTCGTTCTTCATGAATCCACCAATAGGGAACATCAGTTTAGAGACTTGCAAGTAATCAATTTGTGCTAGAAAGTCGGTCTGGTCTTTTACGGGGTCTTTTGCCGTACCCAACCAGGTTTTACCGTCACGCTCTAATGTGGTAGCGTAGTGACCGGTCGCTGTATAGTCGAAATCTTTTCCGATACGCTGTTCAAAGCAACCGAACTTAATAAGTTTATTGCACATCACATCAGGATTCGGCGTGAATCCCTGCCGGATTTTATCAATGGCATAGGCTGCCACACTCTCCCAATACTCCCGGTGTAAATCAACGATTTCCAGAGATAGACCGTACTTTCGGGCAGTAGCGGTAGACAGTTCAATATCTTCCTCCGCCGAACAGTCCATATATTCCGCACCGTCCATGCCTATCTTGATATAAAAAAGAGCCGGCTTGTATCCTTGCTCGCAAAGGAGATGCACGACAACCGAACTGTCGACACCTCCTGATAATAATGCAGCTATATCCATTCAAAAAATCTTTTAATACCTATTGATAACTTTGATATTGCAAAAATAAGGCTATATCTGCTAACAGCCAATCACACATTAAAGGCATTTTTATACCATAAATGTGGTAGATAAGCAAAGTATTTCCTACATTTGCACAGTGAAAAGCTTTTTATGATGACAAAATTAAGAAAGATAATCCTCATACCTGCCCTGGTTATCGTATTTATCAGCGGCTTTTTCTCCTGCGGCGTCGACCGTTGGCCGGAGTATGCCCACCAAACAGCATTGGATACATGGATGCTGGATGTCATGCAACAGAACTATCTGTGGTATAAGGACCTACCTTCCTATGACGATGTGAACCTGTTTCAGGAGCCTGCTACATTCCTGTCTAAAGTAAAATCAAAAAACGACAGTTATTCATTCGTGGATTCCGTGATGGAGACTCCACTGCCTACGTATGGCTTTGATTATTCACTTGTCAGAAGCGCAGATATTGATACTGCCTACAATGCATTGATTACTTACGTCATACCAGGTTCACCAGCAGCACAAGCCGGACTAGTACGTGGCGACTGGATTATGAAAGTAGACACTTCTTATATCAGTAAGAAATATGAAACTAAATTGTTGCAAGGAACAGAAGCTCGGGATTTGGTGATGGGAATATGGGAGAAAGTAAAGGTAGAAGAAGGAGATAAAACAAAAGCTGATACAGAAGAAGGAAATAAAGAAGAAGAAAAATATGTATATAAGGTAATACCTAACGGTATAACAAAAAAACTACCTGCCGCACGAGTTGTGGAAGATAATCCGGTACACGAATATAAAATCATATCTCCGCCCGAGAGCACTACTATAATTGGTTACCTAATGTACAACAGCTTCACTGCCGGAACCAAAACCGAACCTGAGAAATACAACAATGAATTGCGTAAAGTTTCACAAGAGTTTCTGGCAGCGGGCGTGGAACATGTTATACTCGATTTGCGATATAATGCCGGTGGTTCATTAGATTGCGTCCAACTCTTAGGCACAATCCTAACTTCAAGCGCCCGATTAAACGAGCCTATGGCTTATCTGGAATACAATGATAAAAACAGGGATAAAGATGCCACTATTAACTTTGACCCCGACGTATTGAAAACCGGTGTTAATTTAAATCAGTCCAGCCTATATGCCATCACCAGCTCAACAACTGCCGGAGCACCGGAAATGCTAATCAGAAGTCTTTTCCTGAAAGACAGTTATCCTATTGCAACTATCGGTAGTTCCACTAAAGGACAAACTGTGGCAACGGAACAGTTCATCAATGAAGAATTCCGATGGTCTGTGAATCCGGTAGTCTGCACGGTTTATAATTCCACTCACGACGATTGGGGAGCTATCGTACCTAACGACAAGCTAAAAGTCAGTGAAACAAGCATTGACGGAGTTACCAATTATAGTGAATTCCTGCCATTTGGTGACCCTAATGAAAGACTATTAAAAGTTGCAATTGGAGTTATCGAAGGCACTTATCCACCGCAAGAAGAGGAAGATAAATCAAAAGCACAATTCAAGATAGAGAAGAGTGTCAGCAGTCCGGCAAGCAGACGGTTTACGGGTGGATTACGACTAAAATAAGAAAGAAGGAAATCCAACAAAGATGGGTTGTCAAACTACCTATGCCAAAGGAGAGTCCGGTTATTATCCATACACACGCAACATCTCCATTTCTTTCGAATGATCTCATTCCGAACAACAACCCACAGTATAAACCAGCAGAGTCACTCCATTTTTGTCAAGAGCAGAATTACAAATTCTTAACCTATAAAGGTTCTTTTCATACCTCAACCTTATTTATTACCAAACAAAGCATCGGTTTTCACTTAACAAAGCGTCTGTTTTCACCGGACAAAGCATCTGATTTTACCTAACAAACGGTCTGATTTACCATCATCCGGCAGCTAAAACCTCTTTATCCCCGAGCTCACTCCCAATATGAGCCGGGAGAAAGCTCTCCGTTCCTTTGGCCTACAACAAAAAAGGAGAAAGCTTTCACTTTCTCCTTTTATCGTAGTTTACCCTCAATCTATTTTATGATTACGTATCCAAAGATACGACATCAAAAAGCCAAAGTCAAGTATTTACCGTTTTATTTCTTGAAAAACTTATCAAAGAACAAGATTTGGTAATCAATAGAGTTGTTCCAATACTTTCCGGTATGTCCGCCCGGACGGGTAATGAAGTCATGATTAATCTTTCTAGCCAGCAGACGGTTGTGCAAATCCTTGTTCACATTCAGGAAAAAGTCCGATTCACCACAGTCGATGATGATTGCCAAATCCCCGTTTTCAATCTTGTCAATCTGATTGATGACCGTATGTTCGTCCCATGACTTTTTATTATGTGCAAATTCACCCAACTGTTTCGCCATCTCCCAGTTTAACGGGAAGGGACGAATATCCACTCCACCACTGGTACTTCCACCAGCGCCAAACGTATCTTTATGACGGATAGCGTTCCACATCGCCCCATGTCCGCCCATGCTCAAGCCGGTGATGGCACGTCCTTTCCGGTCGGCAATCGTCTTGTAATGCTCATCAATATACTTCACCAATTCTGATGAAACAAAAGTTTCATAACGGTAAGACGGATTTTTCGGACTATCCCAGTACCAGCTATTCTTTCCGTCCGGACAGACAAAGATAATTCCTTTCTCATCAGCAATCTGCGGAAGATTTGGCTTTACCCCAATCCATGTCTTTGCGTTCCCGCCGTAACCGTGCAACAGATAGATGACGGGGCAAGCCACCGCTTTCTTCCCCAGTGCAGCATCCGGCGTAACGACTACCACCTGCACATCTTTATTCATGGAAGGACTATTTACTAATAAAGTATCTACCCGGGCAGCAAAAGAAGGCGCTGCCAATAGTAATAATAAAACGGCTAACAAAAAATTTCTCTTATTCATTATATGTATATAGTTATATAAAGTTATTCTTCCCTTTCTTCCGAAGAAGAAAATTTGGAAACAGGCACTTCAAAATTCTTATGGCACTGTGCACAGGTATACTCCCAATGATTATCTCCAGGAGGGGCTGCCGCCAACATCGAAAGGATTGCCGCCCCTATTGCACGCAACTTCTTTCCTTTTTTTAATATAAACTTAATATCCGGCGAACCGCAAAACGGACAAAGCGTCAACTCTTCCGGCCAGCTCTCGTTATCTCTCAACACCTGGACAGCCCTTGCATAATCTTCGTCCGCCACCAAAATGTCGACTCCTGCTATACTGCTCACACAACTCTTATATAAGGTGGAGAAGTTCTCATTATGCAGGATAGACTCAATACCCTCATTTTCCAACGCTCCCTGAAGGATATGTGCCTTCATCGCATCATTACAAGTAATCAATTTTACAGTCTTCATAAGGAATCTGTTTTAATATGTCCTACAAATATAAGACTTATTCCTTTTTTATTCACCGAATATATCATTCTTTAATACTTTTTTCGTACTTTCGCAGCACTAAACTGCAATCACATGAAAAGACTGTTGACACTTCTTTTATTCTTCAATATCCTGTTCTTTCCGTTGCATGCTCAACCTATGCATCAAATAAAAGGAACAGTGATTGACAGAAACAGCCGCCAACCATTGGAATTTATCAATGTGATGGTTATCGGGCTGAACAAAGGCGGTGTCACCGACGCGGAAGGACATTTCACAATAGAACAGGTGCCGCCCGGCATCTATCGCCTGCAAGCATCAGCCATCGGATACAAAAGTGTCACCACTCCCGAATACATCCTTTCCACCAAAAATCTGAATATCCCGATTGAGATGGAAGAGAACCTGACCGAACTCGAAGGAGTCACCGTCACAGCCTCTCCTTTCCGTCGTGATATGGAAAGCCCTGTCAGCCTGCGTATCATCGGACTACAGGAAATAGAAAAGAGTCCGGGAGCCAACCGGGATATTTCGCGTATCGTACAGTCTTATCCCGGAGTTGCCTTCTCACCGATAGGTTACCGTAATGACCTCATTGTGCGTGGCGGTTCTCCTTTTGAAAACCGTTTTTATCTGGACGGAGTAGAAATCCCCAATATCAACCATTTCAGCACACAAGGAGCATCCGGCGGCCCCGTAGGCATCCTCAATGCCGACCTGATACGTGAAGTGAACTTCTACACCGGCGCTTTCCCTACCGATAAAGGGAACGCACTTAGTTCGGTACTCGACTTCAAATTGCGTGACGGAGATATGGAACGTAATTCACTAAAGGCAACTCTCGGAGCTTCCGAAGTTTCTCTCGCTTCCAATGGACACATCGGGAAAAAGACTTCCTATCTGGTATCCGTGCGCCAATCCTACTTGCAGTTCCTTTTTGATATGCTCGACCTGCCTTTCCTGCCGACTTTCACCGATGCCCAATTCAAACTGAAAACCCGCTTCAACGAGCAGAACGAACTGACCGTATTAGGACTGGGTGGAATCGACAATATGCGACTGAATACGAAAGCCGACAGTGAAGACAACGAATATATTCTCAGCTACTTGCCTAAAATCAAGCAGGAGACATTTACGCTGGGTGCTGTATATCGCCATTATGCAGGCACACATGTACAATCGGTCGTTGTCAGCCACAGTTACCTGAACAACCGTAATACGAAATACCGCCAGAATGACGAAAGTCTTCCTGAAAACCTGATGCTCCGCCTTCGTTCAACCGAACAGGAAACCAAGTTCCGTTTCGAAAACAATTCTTCTTTCCGAAACTGGAAAATCAACCTTGGAATAAACTTGGATTACAGCCAGTATTCCAATACTACCTTCCAGAAAGTATATACCAACCAGGCACAAACGTTCGATTATCACACCTACTTGGGAATTCTGCGTTGGGGACTTTTCGGAACCATCAATTATTCCTCAATGGACGAACGCTTCACTGCTTCTTTGGGATTGAGAGCCGATGCCAATAATTATTCGTCGGCAATGAAGTCGCTTTCCGACCAACTATCCCCCCGCATCTCGCTCTCTTACCAACTGACCGACCATTGGTTCGTCAGTGGCAATGCAGGACTTTACTATCAGCTTCCCCCTTACACGGCTCTCGGCTTCAAGAACAACAATGGAACGTATGCCAACAAACACAATCTCCGCTACATGAAAGTCAGCCAGGAAAGTTTGGGAATCAGTTGGCGCAAAGGAGATTCGTTCGAGGTCTCCGTTGAAGGATTCTACAAGGATTATGACAAGATACCACTCTCTATGGTAGACGGAATTCCCCTTGCCTGCAAAGGAAATGACTATGGAGTAGTCGGAAACGAATTACTGACTTCCACCGCACAGGGACGCTCCTACGGCGCAGAGGTTTTGGTAAAATGGCTCATAGCCAAGAAGCTGAACCTAGCTTCTTCCTTTACCTTATTTAAAAGTGAATACCGCAACGACAAAGAGAGCGAATACATCGCGTCCGCATGGGACAACCGGTTTATTTTCAACCTGCACGGAACTTATAATCTCCCTCATCAATGGAGTGTCGGAATGAAAGTGAGCTACATCGGTGGTGCTCCCTACACGCCATATGACGAGAGCAAATCATCGCTTGTATCTGCTTGGGATGCGCAAGGAAAGGCATACTATGATTATTCGAGATACAATCAAGAACGCCTTCCCGCTTTTGCACAGGCAGACATCCGTATCGACAAGACATTCTATCTGAAACACTGCATGTTGGGATTCTATATCGACTTGCAGAATATCACGATGAGTAAACAGAAACAACAAGATGTGCTCATGAGCACTGGTATCATTGAAAACCCGGATGCTCCCGCCGATAGCCGGCACTACCGGATGAAGCGGATTGAACAATCAAGCGGTACGTTGCTACCAACTTTAGGAATTACATTTGAATATTAATTTTATAATTGAACGTTAATTAAAAGAGTATGAAAAGACAAATTGCTATGATTGCCTTAGTATTATTAGGCATGGGAATGACAGCTTCCGCACAGTTCGGAAAGAAATTTAATGTAGGTAAAGCCCTGCAAGCAGGAAAAGACGTAGTATCGGCAGTAACTTTATCAGATGCCGACATCGCCAACATGAGTAAGGAATACATGGCGTGGATGGACACACACAATCCATTGACAAAACCTGACACAGAGTACGGCAAACGTTTGGAGAAACTGACCGGACACATCAAAGAAATGGACGGATTGAAACTGAACTTCGGTGTTTATGAAGTAGTAGACGTCAACGCCTTTGCCTGCGGCGACGGTAGCGTACGCATCTGCGCCGGACTGATGGACGTTATGACTGACGAAGAAGTGATGGCGGTGATTGGACATGAAATCGGTCACGTGGTTCACACAGACTCAAAAGACGCAATGAAGAACGCCTATCTCCGCTCGGCAGTGAAGAACGCAGCGGGAGCAGCCAGCGACAAGGTTGCCAAACTGACCGACTCCGAACTTGGAGCCATGGCAGAAGCTCTTGCCGGCGCACAGTATTCACAGAAGCAAGAAAACGAAGCAGACGAGTATGGTGTTGAATTCTGCGTAAAAAACAACATCGACCCTTACGCTATGGCCAATTCATTAACCAAACTGGCTGAACTGGCAAAGGACGCTCCGAAATCTTCTTATGTACAGAGAATGTTCTCCTCTCACCCGGATACCGCAAAACGTATCGAACGCGCTAAAGCCAAAGCAGACAGCTACGCAAAGAAATAATTAGAATAAAAGAAGAGTAGTACTCTCTAATGAATACATTCAGGCACGGAATTTGAAGCAATTTCGTGCCTGAATACTATCAATACAAATTATATCCTAATGCCTTAGGTCATCCGCACATTTTCCCCACTATGCAAAATTCTGATATGATGAAGCAAACAATTTTACCCAATTATCATTAATAAATATAGAGAGTATTCATTTTTTATGTAATTTCGAAGCAATAACCATTTTAATCCATTTATGGAATTTCTTATCATTCTTTTCTTACTCATACTGAATGGCGTGTTTGCCATGTATGAAATTGCGCTGGTATCATCCAGTAAAGCACGTCTTGAAACCCTTGTCGCAAAAGGCAACAAATCCGCACGCGGAGTATTGAAACAACTGGAAGAGCCGGAAAAGTTCCTGTCCACTATTCAAATCGGCATTACACTGATCGGTATTGTATCCGGTGCATATGGTGGAGTAGCCATTGCCGACGACCTCGTCCCCCTGTTCTCCCTCATTCCGGGAGCAGAAGCCTATGCACGCAACCTCGCCATGATTACAACCGTAGCAGTCATTACTTATCTTTCCCTCATCATCGGAGAGCTGGTTCCCAAATCCATTGCCCTGAGTAATCCGGAAAGATACGCCATCTTATTCAGTCCGATTATGATTCTGCTGACAAAAGTATCTTACCCTTTTGTATGGTTGCTAAGTATCTCTACCCGGCTGCTGAACAGACTTATCGGTCTGAAAAGCGAAGAACGCCCCATGACGCAGGAAGAAATTAAAATGATTCTCCATCAAAGTTCGGAACAGGGAGTGATTGACAAGGAAGAGACGGAAATGATACGTGACGTATTCCGCTTCTCGGACAAGCGTGCCAACGAACTGATGACACATCGCAGGGATCTTATCATTCTCCATCCTGACGATACACGGGAGAAGGTGATGAAAGTTATCGAAGAAGAACATTACAGCAAATACCTGTTGGTGGATGAACGGAAAGACGAGATTATCGGAGTGGTTTCCGTCAAAGATATTATCCTGATGGTAGGCAGCCAACGGCAGTTCAATCTGCGTGAAATAGCCCGTCCGCCCCTCTTTATTCCGGAAAGTTTGTATGCAAATAAAGTTTTAGAGCTATTTAAGAAGAACAAAAACAAGTTCGGAGTTGTTGTTAACGAGTATGGTAGTACGGAAGGTATTATCACGCTGCACGACCTGACCGAAAGTATCTTCGGAGACATCCTTGAAGAGGATGAAACGGAAGAAGAAGAAATCGTCACAAGGCAGGATGGTTCGATGCTGGTGGAAGCTTCAATGAACATTGACGACTTCATGGAAGAAATAGGAATTTTATCTTATGAAGACCTGGAGTCCGAGGACTTCACCACTTTAGGCGGACTGGCCATGTTCCTGATAGGCCGTATCCCGAAAGCCGGAGACATCTTTACTTACAAGAACCTGCAATTCGAAGTAGTGGATATGGATCGGGGACGAGTAGACAAACTGCTGGTCATCAAACGGGATGAAGAATAGAGAAAACCGAGCGATAGCTCACTATATTTATATTAACTTAAAGCACTTAATGATGAAAAAAGTAATTATGTTAGCAGCCGTTGTAGCTGCTTTGGCATCTTGCCAATCAAAAGCCAACAAAACCGCAGAGGCAGAAGCAGACAGCCTTGCCATTGCCATGACTCCAATCACAGAAATGACTGAAGTTTATGCCGGTACCCTTCCTGCTGCCGACGGTCCGGGCATCGACTATGTACTGACCCTGAACGCTGCAACCGACGGTGTAGATACCACTTATACACTGGATATGACTTACCTCGATGCCGATGGACAAGGTAAAAACAAAACCTTCACTTCAAAAGGAAAACAGCAGACTGTACACAAAGTCGTGAACAAAAAGCCTGTTACCGCTGTTAAGTTAACTCCGAAAGATGGTAATGACGAACCGATGTATTTCGTGATTGTAAACGATACTACTCTTCGCCTGGTAAACGATAGTTTGCAGGAAGCTGTAAGCGATTTGAATTATGACATCATCAAGGTGAAACAATAATAAACAACCTGACCCTAACCAGTAAAAATGCTCTGCAGAGAATGAATAGTTCTTGCAGAGCATTTATTTTTTAAGCCAATCTGTACTGTGGCATTGGCAGCATACTTCACTTAATCGCCTTATCCAAGCACTCCATGCCCTTCCTGAAGACGTTTTAATCTTAACAAGGCTTCGATATAATAGTAATCCGCATAAATAATAGAAGCATCTATTTCCGAATGATTCGGCCAGTGTCCTGTGCTGTGCAACAGGAATGAAGGCTTACTTTTACCACTCTGATAGCTGTCGGAATTCAGACTCGCCAACATCCCGATAGCCGCATCCTTATAACGTTTTCCTGTTCCGTTCGGAAGATACGTAGATAATTCGAGCAAAGCGGAAGCAACCACCGAAGCTGCCGAAGCGTCACGAGGAGCATTTGGAATAGCCGGGTCATCGAAGTCCCAATAAGGAACTTTATCTTCAGGCAGTCTTTCCAGATAGACATCCGTCACTTTCTGCGCAAAATCCAGGTATTTCGGGTCTTTCGTTTCACGGTAGACTACGGTATAGCCATAAATTGCCCATGCCTGTCCGCGTGCCCACATAGTGCTGTCAGCATATCCCTGATGGGTGACTCCTTTAATAAGATTCCCCGTAATCGTGTCATATACAGCTACGTGATACGAAGTATAGTCAGGACGAAAGTGGCATTTCATGGTCTTGTCCGCATGGGCAACCGCTACATCATACAGATAGGGATTACCGCCATTCTTCGCTGCCCAGAAAAGCATTTCAAGATTAATCATATTGTCCATGATGGTATTGTGCGGCCAGTTGCGCGGCTTCACCTCACGGGGCCATGAAAGGATAGTGCCCACTGTCGGATTGAATAATGTAGCCAATGTATCGGCTGTATCCAGTATCACTTGTTTGTAAGCAGGATTCTTGGTCAGGCGATACCCGTTTCCGTAGCTACAAAATACAAGGAAACCCAGGTCGTGGTCGAAAGCCGGAATTCGAGACAGGAACTCCAGAGAGTTGGTGAACTTCTCAGCTTCTTCCCGAATCTGCTTATCCTGTGTATATTCGTAATCATACCAAAGAACACCCGGCCAGAAACCGGCACACCATTCTTCTTTCGTCGCCTTACGGCAATTCCAGTGCTGCTCGTCGGACATGATATTACGCGGCATCATCGTATAGTCAATACCGGAATCCGTTTTCAGTTCTGCAAGCGTACGTTGTGTCTGTTCCGCACAGTAATCTAATGCCTTATTCACATCCAATGTACCGGAAGGCTTGTGAGCACACGTACAGAATCCTAACATCACAGCCAAACCTACTACAACCTTTTTCATTGTTCAATATCTTCGCGTTAATTCTTAATCTATCTATTTTTATTCTTTTTTACTTAGTCATCCGGAACCAGTCGACATCCACCCATCCGCGGTTTCCCTCATTGGGAGTCACACAGAATACACCGACTTTTGCTCCAATCCATTTACCTTGACGGGCGGTGAAGTTCTCTCCTACCGTCGTATATTTCTTTCCGTCCAGGCTATAAGCAAACGAACAAACTGCCCCTTTACGAACTTTTACCTGTAAGTAAACAGTTTTCCATTCATTGTCCGCCACGCCCGGCATCTTCAGATATTCTACCGGAAAACTGGCAAGTTCTTTCACCTGTTCGGGATTTTTCAACTCCGCATCTTTGCAGACTGCCTGTTGCAGAATAAACTTATCGCCTGCTTTGCGAACGGACAGGTAACTGTAATCCCATCCCATCACAATCAGTCCGGCTTGTTCGCCGTCCTGTTTGGCTGTAAAAGTCAGCTTCGTGGTTGCTGTAAATTCTTCCGCCGGAAACTTCTGCATCAGCAGGTTGGGTACTTCCCAGAAGTTCACAAATTCTTTTGACAGGCTGCCTGCGTATAAACGAATGTATCCCAAATCGGTAGTAAACCCGTAAGTGTCCTGCTTATTGGCATGCCATTGCCACTGTAATCCCAAATGGCGGGTGTTGAATTCATCACTCTCCGACGGTGTGGCTACCGGATATGTTTTTCCTACATTCGGCTTTCTATATGTAGTGACAGGTTCTCCGCAACCATCTTTGTCCTTATCTACTCCGATTACCGGCCAGTCTGCTTTCCATTCCATCGGATTCAGGTGAATCACACGTCCGTAAGCTCTTTTATCCTGAAAGTGAACGAACCAGGATTCTCCCATATTCGTGTCTACCCAAGCTCCCTGATGAGGGCCGTTTATATTCGTCTTTCCTTGCGCCATGACGATTTTCGATTCATAAGGGCCATAGATGTTCTTCGAGCGAAGTACCAGTTGCCAACCGGTCGCTACCCCACCTGCCGGAGCAAATATGTAATAGTATCCGTTACGTTTATAAAGTTTCGGGCCTTCCACCGTATGGTTCTTTCCATCATTTCCGTCAAATACCATGACAGGAGCAGATATTGCTTCCGTTCCTTCGGCATTCAGTTCACAAATCACCACGATACTGTTCACTCCGCTACGACTTCCGGCATAGGCATGTACCAGATATACTTTACCGTCTTCGTCCCAAAGAGGAGTCGGATCAATCATTCCTTTTCCTGCCTTTACCAACACCGGTTTGCTCCATTCCCCTTTGGGGTCTTTCGCCTTTATCATGTAGATTCCAAAATCAGGATCACCCCAGTAAATGTAAAACTCCCCGTTATGGAAACGTATAGACGGTGCCCATACGCCCTTTCCATGCTGTGCCATCTCAAAAAACTCTTCCGGTTCCTGCACCGGCAACGCATAGTTCACCAGCGACCAATTCACCAAATCCTTGGAATGAAGGATAGGAATACCCGGGATACAATTGAAACTGGATGCTGTCATATAGAAATCATCTCCGGCTGCACAAACATCCGGATCGGAATAATCAGCATGAAGAACCGGGTTCTGATAAGTACCGTTTCCCTTATCAGCCACCCAGGTCTTTGAAATTTCTTGTGCGCCTGCCATGGTGCAGCAAGCCATCATTCCTGCTAAAAACAGAATCTTTTTACGCATAGTACCTAACTAATAATTCTTTTCTAAATTCAATTGTTATTCCTAAAAACAGGTTCTTTCCACCTTTATAAAAACTAATCTATCGGAGAACTGAATATATTCTCTTTCCTAAAACAATCTATTTACTGACCTATTTGCTTATATATACGAAGGGGATTAGGTAAATACCTAATCCCCTTCCAATATTTTTTCTGTAAATCTTCCAATCTATCAGTTTCCCTCTTCAAGCCTGTCTTATTCATCAGGCTATCCGGAAAGATTTCCTGACCATAGCCGCTTGCTTAATAATATCCTGCGTTTTGTCTCAGTTCAGGATATTGCATCAAGGCTGCCTTAGGAATCGGGAGCAATGAGTTCTTTGGAGACTGATAGCCAAACCTGTTTCCAATCTTCGCATCCAGTACTCCCCAACGTCTCCAAGTCGAATATTCCAAGCCTTCATATTGCAAATAGGAACTAAACAGCGTATTGATGTGGTTTCTAATATCTTCCTTTGTAGAACCGGCAGGTGCTATTTCAACTTTACCCTCCGCCTGCATTATTTGGTTCAAAGGTGCTATCGCGTCCGCTATATTCCCCAATTCGTTGGCCGCTTCCGCATACATCAGAAGAACTTCCTGATAGCGGACAGGATGATAATAAAGGCCTTTACTCAAGCCACTCCACGAGAAAACGCTATCGTCATAGTCTCCCCAAACAACAGACTTATTAGCCCTACTGGAGAATACGTCTGTATTCGAAACAAGTGCATATCGCCCCATATCTATCACTCTTTTACAATATTTATACGCCTCTTGATATCTTTTCTGGCTCAGGTAAACCCTTGCGGCTATCGCATAAGCAGCTCCCTTCTGTTGTTCCGGAAGATGTTGTACCGCTTCATTCAAAGAATTGGTCAAGGCATCCGTCGTACATACAAACTTATCACTTCCGGCATCCCATACCGCAACCTGATTATAAAATCCCAGTACATCCGCATAAATCAGACTCATGTCAATTTGTACCGAATTAAAGAAGTCCTTCCAGGAAGCATCTGTATCTGTACCTTTCTTCTGCAAGCCCGCACCTAAATCTATTGCCTTATAAGCCGTTCTCCAATATTCATAAGAACACGAATCAATATCATTGCGATACGAGAAATTGCCATATCCGTAACACAGCCTTTGATTAAGAATACGGTTCTGGTCATAAAAATTCTTAATGCAAGACTGCCACTGTTCCTTTGCCTTGTCTAATGGCATTTCATCATCCGCCTGCTCTTTCATGAAGCAGTATTCTGTCTTATTTCCGGTATCTGTATAGATAACCATATTCAGTCCCCCTTCCGGTATCTGTTCGTTCCCGTCAATCTTACCATCGACATTCCAGTCAACGTACGTTTGATAACCGACTCTATATAATTGATAGAAAATGGTATCGGAAGCGTGACTGATTGTGATTTCACCCAAACTATTCGTTACATTACGTTCCAAAGAATCCCTGGTACTATTCAAAGCTTTTACAACAACTCCTTCTAATGGTATACAATTGCCGTAATCATCTCCTGTCAACTTCATGACCTTAAATGTGGTACGATGCAATATCGGTTCGGACGAGCCGGTTTCACGTGCCGGTATCAACTTGGGAACCACATAGATATAACTATCACCTGCCTGTACCGGTTCTCCCGCTACCACCACACCATTTATTGAAATTTCGTCGCCTGCTTTGGAAACTAATAATTTCTCACCGCTCACACTCGTCAGTTCCTGCCCGTCCGTCAACTCTTCTTTTTTATAAGTACCGACAACGATATGTCGTTTCACAGACACAGTATCCAGTCCTGCTTTCGCCCTTGTGTCAGCAAGTTCATTCCTGACGGCAAATACAGTGATTTTCTCAGCAGTCACTCCTGTCAGATCGGCCTTCTTCAACACTTCAACAAAGTCACTAGCCTGAGGCACTGTCTCTTCCAGAGTCTCTACTATTTCTATTATCACTTCCGGCGTTTCCTTGGGTTGTTCCTGTGGCTTCGGTTGTTCATCTTCATTATCGGAGCAAGCAGCCATAAAGCATATCATTACCCCAAACAAATACATTAATAGTTTCTTGTTCATACGATATAAAATTAAGTAAAACACAATGCTTGTGGCAAAACTATATATTTTTCATGAAGATGTATCTTGCTTTTTCGGAAACAAGGTTGTTTTCCGGGATATAACAAGATATAATTGACAGCCCTGAAATAAAAAACGGGGAGATTTTGCTTAACCTCTCCCCGTTTATAATTCATCCGGTACGGAATTGTTTATATTTATTCTTTGGCAAACATCAATGTACCGAATCCTAATTGGTCATAACCGCCGCTATTAGGTCCATAATCACCTGCCCCACCATCGGAATTTCCGCGTGATGCATTTTCACGCATTTTATCAACCCACATCTTGGCATAGATACTCGATTTTCCATAATCCTGTGCCAGACGGTTCACCAATTCCCATGCAGGACGCACCTCACCACGGGAATCTTTTCCTTCTCTTCTTTCCTGTGCCGAAATTGTATCCCAGCTACCGCTGCAATTGGTATAGGTAGTATAAGGCAAATCATTATCCGTATATCTAAAACCAGTCATCTTCCAGCTAGCACTTGAGCTACCGGTTTCAGCACTACCGATATTGTATTTAGCCACATACTCACACATAGCCAACGCACGTCCATCATCGAATATGAAAAGGTCTTCCCCCACATTCTTTGCCATCTGGCAGAAAGCACCTAGCAAGCTGACACACAAAGTGGCATGTCCCTGGTCGCGACCTGATTCCTGGCATTGTCCCAGCATTTCATTACTATCCGGATCCAGGTGCGTAAACGGAACACCGTTTCCTATATTTCCCGAACCGATACCAAACTTAAAGTATTGAATGGCTTCATTGATTTTGAAATTATCGTCTGTCAGAATACCGATAGAAAGCAATGCAGTCATTGCAGACAAATCCCAGTTCAGCCAATAATGAAGCGCACATTCGTTGCCATTGTGTGTGGACAGGAATTTCGTAATATAAGGATAGAACACATCGGCTATCCATGATTTGAACTTAGCAAAGTCAGCTTCCTGCCATCCGGAGTAAGAGCGCATTATTTCCGCTGCATTTGCTATTTGATGCACTTGTATAAAAATCAGGAACTCGTTCGGGTCTATAAATTCCCCTTTATCGTTCACGATAAAACCGGTACAGGTTTTAGCCCAATCATTCAGAATAGCAATAGCTGCATCTGCATATTGTGTCCCATCCGTCTCTGACAATTTCCATCGAAGAGCCAATTGATAGGCGGCTGCGGCATCTCTCATCAATTTCGTGTAATTATTCCAGTCATTAGGATATTTACCCGCCCAGTTATTCTGGTCGAGACGCGCCAACAATTTCACAGGAGATGCCTTATAGCCGGATTGCGACAAGTTGTTTCCACCACGAGTTAAATGGTCGAATGCGTTCTTCCAAGGCTGTGCACCGGATTGTACCTTTCCTTTTACGAACTCAAAATCCGTTTCCGTATGGAGCATGCAAGGATGCTCCAAGGTCGTAACATAATCTTTTACTTCCGGCCAACTGCTCATATCATTAGAGCCGTCTTCTATTTCGCTACATGCTAAAAGCGTGGTAGAAGTCAGGGCAAAAAGCCCTGCTCCTATTATTGTATATAATTTCATCTTATTCATGGTAGTTATTCGTTAGTATTGTTTTCACTATCTACAAAAGCTTGAAGTTCCTCTATGGATCTGAAAGAACGAATCCAGTAAAGATCATAAGTCTGAGCAGTTTCCGGGAAATCGGCAATTACAAACTTACATTGCACTAAATCAAATACCTGATTCCAATCTGTAGGAGTCACAGTTTTATATTTTGACTGTAAGTCGTAATACAAGACATTTGGCTCTGTAGTCGAAATCTCACTTGCACCCAGAATCTCGTATCTATTATTAGCATCTCCGCCTGTTCCAAAATATTCAGGACCGATTTTCTTAATGCCATCATCAAAAATCTCTAATTTAATACAGCCATTGGGTTTGTTCTTTCCTGGAATCAATTGAGATTTAAATCCTATCTTAATGGCAAAATATCTATAATCAGCAGGAGTTACATTTACAATTTTTCCTTTACCATTTCTTGCAAGCCATAAGTCACCACGGTATCCGGAGCCCATCTGAACAGTGGTCTTATTTCCGTCAGATGAAACGACAGACGCATTGTTGCCATCCAAATACCAATTATTATCCAGTCCGTTACCCAAACCATTACCTAATGAATACCAGAAACGTCCATCGGCAACTGTGACAGTTACATTTTGTACAACAGGACCATAAGAAGCTGTTATCACAGCAGAAGCGGCCTTAGTAGTATGTACTTTCAATTTTCCTGTCTTATCCACACTAATCATATCAGGATTATCACTCGTCCAAGTCAGCAGCGAAGCAGTAGCATCTACCGGTTCCAATGTGTACTTAATCTGATATTCCTGTCCATATCCTAATTGATTAAGTTCCGCATCTTCAGTAAACGTCATTCCGGTAATTGGAGTTACTATCTTAACCCCTATCTTGCAACTTGCAGACACCGTATTCGAACTGAAATCATCAGCTGTCACTGTAATAGTCGCATCTCCTTTGCTGATTCCGGTCACCAATCCTGTCTTTTCATCCACCATAGCTACTTCCGGGTTACTACTTGTCCATTTATAACGCTTGAACGTAGTAGTTGCCGGTTCTGAAGAAACGGTTAATTGATATTCATCGCCTGCCGCAATCTCTTCTACCGGAACATTAGTTATATTGACGGCCGACATATAGGTATATTCGTCCATAACTTCAACTGTTCTGGTGACGATAGTCGCCTCAGGCCCGAAGCCTATTTCCGGTGTCATTGTTATGATAGCTTTTCCCACTTTATCTTTAGTCATAACCAGACCTTCTGGTGTAACTGTCGCAACAGATTCATCAGACGATGTCCATTGTACATTCGTATTAGTCGCACTTTCGGGCATGATACTCCAAGAGAGCTGGAGTTCCTTATTCTTCAGCAAACAAATCGTTTTGTTTCCTGCGTCATATTGAGTATCTTCAAGAGTAATGGCGGATATTGTAATCATCTCATCCATCTTCCCTCCCAAATCCTTATCATCATCGCATGCAGTCAGACCTAAAAGCGAACAAGCAGCCAGTCCGACAAAATATTTTATATAATCTCTTTTCATGATTCTTATTCTTTAAGTTATTTCTGACTTGATTATTGCCATCCCGGATTCTGTCCCAAATTCGGATTCAACTGGCATTGGTCTACCGGAAGCGGATACAGGTCGTTCTTACTCCCCCAGCGACGGCCGCCTTCCAAAATCAAACAACCTTCCGAATCTTTTGCCATCGTAGAAGCACCCGCCCATGAAGTAGCAAAGTCCGTTCCTGTCCATTTCACCCCAAGAATAGGTTTCGGCATCTCTACAATAGCCGTATTCCAACGCTTCAGGTCATCAATACGGAAACCTTCGTTATACAATTCGATGGTACGTTCACGGCGGATTTCTTCGCGCATATCCAAGCTGTTTTCCGAAACAAAAGAAGTTGTCAGTTTTGGCATATCGGGGTTCACACGGAGACGAACCAGATTTAACGAAATGTTCAATGCATCGTCCAGAGCTTTACCGGTAGTCCCCAATTCATACATGGCTTCCGCATAATTCAACAAAACCTCTGCATAACGGATAATCGGGAAGTCATAACCTTCAAATGTATCGGCAACTTTACGCTCCGTACCCCATTTCTGATTCTGATAACCGGAACCCTGGAAAACATTGCATGTAATAGCATTCGTCGCATCTTCTCCTTCCATGCCTTTCCAGTCGATACGCGGTTTGTCGTTATCCCAATATTTGGTTCCGTGAGCCAGAAGACAGTTCTTCATGCGGTTATCACGGTTCTCGAATTCCGTAGTCAGTCCGCCGTATCCTTTAAATACATCGGCACTCTTTGCATGTTCAATCGGCAATCCATTGCTGCACAAGTACATATTCACAAACTTGCGGTTGATATATTGCACATTAGCCACACAACCGTGAGTAATATTAGTCCCGATAGGAGCGATCGTTTCATCATGGCGGCGATAGAATATATATTCTTTATTAGCACTTTTAGTCAGATTGGCAGGATTAGACTGTACATTCTCCAATATAAACAGATATTTGTAAGCCATATCACCCAAAGAAGCAGGTTTGAAAAGTTCGAACTGTTTGCTGTCGATTACTTTCTTCGCCGCGTCCGCAGCAATGCCCAACAATGCTTTGGCACGTTCTTCATTATTGCGATTCTGCTGCCATGTACCTTCATATAAAGCAACACGTGAAAGGAACGCATAGGCTCCCCATTTGGAGATACGTCCTTCATCATCCGTCGCGATAGTTTCCGGCAAAACTTCAGCCGCATCTTTCAAATCCTGAATCACGAAGTCAATCACTTCGCTACGGCCATTCCGGCTCATCCGTAACTCGGGTGAAGTAATATCCAACGGTTCTTTGGTGAGAATCACATCTCCGAACAACTGCACCAAATCAAAGTAAGAATAAGCACGGAAAAACTTGGCTTCCGCTACATAACGGCTGATATCACCAGTGCCGGAAAAAGATGCCGCCTTTTGCAGCAACAGATTACAGCGGCGGATATGAGCATAATTGCTTGTATAGTTACCGTCGGAAGTCGGAATCGGATTGCTACCGTTACTGTACATATTTACGGAACTGGAAGTCATCAAGTCCGAACGCCAGTCGGAATGTGCACCGTCAGAAATAACTGACTTGAAATCACGTGTCCAACCATAAAAATTGGTTGCAAAATATTTAAAGTCATCTGCTGCTCCCCACAGATTACCATCTGCCAACTGGTCCTGCGGATCAAGGTCCAGACACGAATTCAGTGTCAAGCCAAGCGATACAATCAAAAGGGCTTTCTTATATAGTTTCATAATCTTCATACATTAAAAAGTTAGATTTAATCCAAAAGTCACTGTGCGGACAAAGGGGAAACGTCCTGCGGCTGACACTTTGCGACTTGCTTCCGGATCCCAGCCGTCATTAATCTTAGAATATTCCCAAAGGTCGGCTCCCGCTACGTAGACACGGCATGAACTGATTGCCTTCGTTTTAGCCAGAAACGCAGAAGGTACGTTGTATCCCAGCGTCACATTCTTCAAACGAATGTAAGAGCCATCTTCTACCGACCAGGAAGAAGCCTGATAGTTGTAGTCGTTAATCTCATTCTTATTACTATATGTGGGATAATGAGCACCCCGGTTGTCAGGACTCCATGTATTACCTACAGACTGATTCGAAGTATTCAGGTACAATGCCTTCATCGGTATGCGCCATATCTCATTACCGTTATTATCTCCCGTACGGAAAATAGTACGTTTGGCAGCTCCCTGGAAAACCAATGACAAATCAAAACCTTTCCATTCTGCTCCTACATTAAATGAGAAGGAGATTTTCGGATCGTCCGTACCCAGATAAACAATGTCATTCTGATCCAATTTACCGTCATTGTTTACATCGGCATACATATTATCTCCCAGACGGAAGTTTTGTTCGGTCAGTCCGATAGTGTTTCCGATAAGGAATCTATATAAGTACTTCTGGCGTTCTTCTTCCGTTTGTGCCTTGCCGGCATAACGCAGGCCGAAGATACTGTTCAACGGATAGCCTTGTTGTTTGTCAACGAAACCGGATTTCAAAACTGATACCGCACCGATATCCGTCAGTTTGTTGGTATTAAAGGAGTAAGTACCTCCTACGTGGTAAGTGAAGTCTTTTCCAATCTTATCAGACCAGTTCAGCATAACTTCCCAACCATGCGACTTGAACTTTCCGTTGTTGGACATACCGGCGTTATCACCCAGAACTCCCGGATAAGAGATGTTTATCAACATATTGTCATTACGCTTCATATATACCTCGGCAGTACCTGTAAGGCGGGAATTGAACAAGGAGAAATCCAATCCCAGATTATAATTCTTGATGCGTTCCCATTCACGTCCTAAAGAAGCGATTTTACCGTTTGTATCTATGATAGTGCCTTTGTTGGGACCGATATAAGCTCCGCTCTGTGATTCAAATTTATAGAACTGTGTACCATCGTAACGGTCGATACCACTCTGATTACCCACTTCACCATATGAAAGACGAATTTTCAAATCGTTCAGCCACTTGATATTCTTCATGAACGCTTCTTCCGTAATACGCCATCCACCGGATATACCGTAAAAGAAGTCCCAGCGGTTTTCCGGTTTGAACTTGGAAGAACCATCATAACGCATATTTACTTCCAACAGGTATTTAGACTTATAATTATAATTCAAACGGGAATAATAGGACATCACAGCCTCATGCCATTTCGTACCATGTTTGTCGGTCAGGTTCACAAGCCCTGCACCATTTACCGTTTCCAATGAGTTCTGAATATCCTTCACCGATACACCAAAATAATCATATTCTTTCAATTCATATTGGGCACCGACCATCGCACTTACATTATGATGTTGCGCGAATGTATTATGATAGTCAACATAACCTGTCATAGAATAGAAATCAGTACGTGAACTCGTTTTTTCGTAAGATGATTCTTCCTGTTTGTAGCCGTCGGCCTTCGTGTTTATTTGAGTTCCGGCATAATTATAGGAAGTAATAGCCATCTTCTTGATGTCACGTGAAGCCACGCCGGAGTTATAACCAAGATTGGCCACTACATCCAGGTGTTTATTGATATTGTAAGTGAACTTTTCGCTGATATTGATTTCAGAGACTTTCAACTTATTATCACCACCCAACTCGGCAAACCAGATGGGCGACAGCCATGTTCCCCACGAATACGGTTTCCCGTCAATGGTGGAAGCCGGAAGCCCCGGTTGCGGATAGCTGGAAGTCAGCGTTTTATTCAGTTGTGATGGTGCTACCTGATCCTGACGATTGTAAGCGATGACAGATTCAATAGCGAAGTTATCAAAGACTTTCAGTTTGTTAGTCAGACGAAGGTTGAAACGCTGGTTGTTGTTATTCCCCCATTTCAAGTTACTATCGTCATACATATACCCTACGGACAAACGGTACAAATTCTTCTCCGTACCACCAGAAATAGCCAGGTCATGTTGGGTGGAATAAGAATTTCCGAACAATACATCCTGCCAGTTGGTATCCATAAACACAAAATCCATCACATCCGAATAGCTGGGAGCAAAAGGATTGGCACTATGATCCAAGTCAATATATTTGCCTTCATTCGCCAATGCCATTTTCGCATATTTAACCCACGAATATGAATCGGGCTGACCGTCATTCAGACAAGTTTGCAATACTGCATTCGCCCACTCGTTCATAGTCATCAATTCCGGTTGCAACCCTACCATTTTATATGTATATGAACCACTATACTCTATTCTTGCTTTACTTTCTTTTGCTTGTTTGGTGGTCACCAATACCACACCGCCTGCAGCCCGCGAACCGTAGATAGCCGCTGACGCATCCTTCAGGAAGTTGATAGACTGAATATCGGAAGGGTTAATATTCCGCAATGCATTCACACCGTCGTAAGCAACTCCGTCAATAACAATCAACGGTTCCGCACTATTTGCAGAAACAGAACCACGTAGCTTCAACCCCCAACTTTCATCACCCGGAGCCGCAGAATTACGGGTAATCGTAACACCTGGAACCTGTCCCTGCATTGCCTGCAACGGGCTGGACATCGTTCCTTTATTCTTCAACATTTTATCGGAAACGACAGTTACCGCACCTGTCAGTGTCTCTTTTTTCTGTGAACCATATCCTACTACCACGACTTCATCCAACACTTCACTGTCTTCCTGCATTTTCACATTGACAACTGTTTGGACGCCCACTTCTATTATTTGGTCTTTATAACCAATATAACTGAATTTCAGTTTCGCACCTGCCGGCAAATTAATTGTATAATTCCCGTCAATATCGGTAATAGTTCCTTCTGTCCCGCCTATCACGCTGATATTCACGCCAATCAAAGGTTCACCCGTTACGTCAACCACTTGACCTTTCACTTTCTTCTGAGCCTGCGCCACCACTTGGCTATCGTTCATATTCGTATCGGCCCATGCCTTTGAAACAGGACAAAGTCCCAGCATTAATCCTAACGCAAACACTGCTGTCTTGTTAGGCCGCGAATTAAAAATTAATCCTCTTCGTTTCATAAAATTAAATTTGAGGTTTAAAAATAGTATTTATTTCTTGTTTTCTAAAATTAAATGAGACATCAAGGTGTCTCTTCATAGATTCTGATTCTTTTTCCATAAGCACAAAGGATTATATATTAAATAAATAAGATTAAATACATTTTCTGAAGAACTCACGCATTTCACGACGACCTATAAATAAATGGTTCTCTACTGTACGACGGCTGAGTTGCATTTCTTCTGCTATTTCAGCAGATGACTTGTCTTCATAACGGTTCAATGTATAAACTAACCGACGCTGTTCGGGCATGGCAGCCAGACGTGTCCGTTCCATTGTCATTAAATCATCACCGATAATTTTTTCTTCAGTTTCATTGGTTGAGGTAGATATCGTATCATAGATATAACTGTCTATCTCCTGCTTCTTATAATAGCGGCGGATATAGTCGGTCACGATATTACGGGCAATGGTGAACAGGAAATATTTCACTGTATCCGGACGAAGCATCTGTTTGTAGTCCAGCAGACGCACAAATACATCTTGGGTCAGATCCTCAGCTTCGTAACGATGAGTGATACGATAAGTAATATAGGTAAGAATCACCTGATAATATTCTTCATAAGAACGGGTGATGATACTGTCGGAAGTGTGGGTCGTTGTCTCCATAATACTATCTTTTTCGGTTTTAATCACGATGCAAATATAGAGGGGATTCCGGATATAACAGCCGAAAAACAGAGCATATCAATCTCAACGCATCAAGACAGACTAATTTTTAATTATATTTCTCATTATCAGAGAATTACATAGATAACTTATTGAGTCTCATTTTATAGAATGAGACTCAATAAGCGCTATTCGAAGAGTATCGGAGACCTTTTTTACGATAGCTCTATAACGTCCGAAGGAGCATAAGCAATAATTACCATACAAGGATTTTCAGATTAACATTTCGAGTGGCAGTAACAGATGATACATTTGGCAGTACACCAACAAGCAGATACGCCATAACTCACTCTATATCATACATATATAAAGGACAGTCACTTCCATAGTTACTGCCATACTGCCAACTGCCACCTATAGGCATATTTTTTTTGAAAAACCGAGTATGTTAAAGTCTAAATATAAGCAATTATTACTATTCCGTTTTTCTCGCATTGCAATAGCCCTATACTCTCCATGGGTTCTCGATCATTAATTTATATAAACAATATAAGTAAAACATGAGTATTAAAGAAGAAGACTTCAAGATAGAAAGAAAATAAAAACGAATTCTATAAAAACAATATACCAACCTGATTATCAACAAATAGAAAGAAAAACAAGGAAAAAAGCACTGCCAAATATGCCTATGGTGGCAGTTGGCAGTAGTGGCAGTAAACCCCAACTGTTTATATGATATAAAATATATACAAATCTCAATAAAAACAATGCAAGTGAGAGAGTCGGAATAAAACAAGTACAAGCAAGGAGCCAAACATGTAGGACATCGGAGTAATTCAAGTACATGAATCCGGTGAAAGAAGTACATGAGACCGCAGAAAGAAGTACATGAAACACATGAATGACATACAAGAAACCACAGAAAGAAATACCGGACTGGTATTACTCTTCTTTTGTAGTGCCACCAATGCTACGAATATACTCATTCGGAGTCACCCCCGTACTCTTTTTAAATGAACGGAAGAAAGAGGCACGCGAACTGAATCCACAAAGTTCCGCCAGTGCAGCCAAAGTATAACGGGAATATTGGATATCCGCTACCATCTTTTTGAATTGGGCAACGCGGTATTCGTTGATAAAGTCATAGTAAGACTGATTAAGATACTGGTTCAAGAGATACGATAATGAATGTGAGGAAGTATCCAATGCAGATGCCAAGTCACCCATTTTTAAATCAGGATTGATATATGGCTTTTCTTTCTCTACATAAGCCACCAGTTTCTTATGAAGTTCTTTACATTCCTTTTCTGTCAGTCTATTGGTCTTATATTTTTCTTCAACAACGGAAGGTTGTTGCTCTGAAATTACTTCCGGATGTTCTACCGACTGTTCTCTTTGCTGTATCTCCTCTTCTGCTGATGATGCCGAAACCAATGAAGCAGAAGAAACAAGCAAACGACACATACGTTTCCAGACATAATACCGTATAAAGGCTATAATTCCTACGATTAATAAAACGGAAAGCGACCATCCCCACCAAGGTATCATTGGACGCACTGTCACTTGACAGATAGCTTCCGATTGCTCATTTCCCGGAAGGCGTACACGGAAAGTATAAGTCCCGGAAGAAAGTCCGTAATAAGAAACTTCGTTCTGTGCTGCCAATAATTTCCAGTCCTTGTCCACTCCTTCCAGTCGATACTCATATAGTAAGGCAGATGGGAGACCATAGGCAAAGTCTGTGAAACAGAAAGTCAAATTATTCTGATTGTATTTCAAAGAGGAGCTGGTAAAAGGGACACCATTAGCTAATATGTCGGTAAATACGATCGGACGAACATTGCCACGCACTTCGTCCACATGTTTCGGATCGACATAAATCAGTCCTTTAGTGTTACCAAACCACAATAGTCCTTTTTCATCTTTATAAGCAGCTCCATTCGTAAAAGTTGGCCCCGGCACTCCATCATTGAAAGTGAAAGCATCATACTCCTCTCCCTCTTCTTTGATACGCAGCAACCCATCATTACAGGCCACCCACAGCCATCCCTGGTTATCTTCTATTACGGACATCAGCGAGTTGTCCGGAAGAGTAGAAAAGATAGAGCGGTTCTGAAAACGATCCATCGTTAAAGTGGATGTAAACAGACTTCCTTTCTCACGGATAAAATAGAGGTTGTGTTCAGCATCTTCGTAGATTGTACGCACCTTATCTTTATTCACGAATCCTTCGGGAAAGACATTGGAACGCAAACTTTGGGAAGCCGGGTCATAAATACACATACCAGTTTCGGTGGCAATCCATCCTTTACCGGTAGAGTCAAAACTGACTTCATACACATTGCCTTCCGGCAGTTGGGAGTTGGCACTGGTGAAGTGCTTGTTCTGTTTGGTCTGCCCGTTATAACAGAAAAGTCCTTGTGAAGTACCTATCCAAAGATTTCCTTTGGCATCCGGTTTCACACAGAAGATATGTCCTTTTTGGAAAAGCTCCGTATCGCCTTGCGCAAAATATTTCAGAGACAGCGTTTCCGGGTTCAATACCATCATACCGCCACCATACGTACCGATGTAATATTCTCCTTGATAGAAGCAGATTGTCAGTATCAAATCCGAGGTCAAGACGGGTTTTACAAAGCTCTTCACTATTCCCGTAGCTTCGTTTATATAAAACAAGCCGTCACGCGAACCGATGACCTTCTCTTGCCCTTTGTTAACAAAAGAACGGATGGAAAGATTGGCCGAATTGAACAAAGGCGGATAGGCATACGTACGGAAAAGGCCGTTCTGATAGAGTGAATAATCCAATCCTGCCTGAAAATGTCCTACCCAGACAACCCCTCTGTCATCTACAAGTAAGGAATAAACAGAATTACTGCGAATTCCTTCCTTATCATTGACATCATGGTAAAAACGACGTGTCACTTGTTGGTCTTTGTGTGAAAGGAAGTGGACGCCATTACCGTCAGTAGCTATGTACACAGTTTCTTTTCCATCGCTGGATATATCAGAAATGACATCGCAACCTAATGATACCGTATGAGAGAATGATTCCTTCTTTGTATCGAAACATACTACACCTTGGCTCATTGTTCCTAGATAGAGCGTTTCTCCAATACGGGTAAGGCAACGGAAATAATCGGCTTCGGGCACATTCTCCTGAAAATGCCAGGAATCAATCTTGCCGTCTTTCAGTGAATAAGAGAACAATCCTTGTACCGTGGCCAGCCATAATACGGTTTTATCCTCATTCAGGCAAATATCCATGATTCTGTTACAAGCGGCAAGCATATTCCGGTCTGTCAAGACTTGAAGCAACTGACCGTCTTTATGAATGAATAAACCTTTCTCTGTGCCGATATAAAGAATATCCTCATTAGCCAACAAGGTATTTACGGCAAAATCAATCTTTTCGGGGACAATTCTTTCCAATTGGCTGTTTGTACGGTTCAATCGCCAGAGTCCGATTCCATTTCCTACCCAAAGCTGTTTGTTGGCAGTCTCAGTGACACTGTTCACACGTTTCTTCCTTCCCGACTCAATGCCACGGAATTCAAAATGGCGCACTTTCACACCGTCAAAACGGTCGAGGCAATTATCCGTCCCCAACCAGACGAAGCCTTCCGAATCTTTATAAATAGCATTGACCAACAGTCCGGAAAGGCCGTCGGACATGACGACATTACGGAATGTATAGTTTTGGGCTTGTAGATTACCCCCACAAGCCAAATATATTAATATAAGAATCAGATATTTAATCGTGTCTTTCACTTACAACTGCTTCCTTTCATATTAAACATGTGACAAACATACATAAAAATCTCCAAAAGAGCACATTCCTTTTTCGAAAAAAGTAACCCCTCCGTATTTGTTGTATATGAAAAACAAATACGAAGGAGTGAAATTATTTACTCAATACTATTGAAAATTTTATCTGTCACTTGTTCAAACAACAGCCTTAATCTGAACTCTTTTCTATCAATTCAATCATATAGCTATAAACATATTTTTTATCAAGCAATCGATATTTATTGTGTGGATACATCCCCCAACTATTATCGCCGCCTAATCCGCGTTGCTTCAAATCAACATGTAGGAAAATATTCTTTTGCGGAACAATATCAATGGTATGCTGCAATTTGCGGGTCAAACCGGGGTCAAGGTCTTCCGGTGAGAAATGCAGAGCGGAAAATGCGATAGGTTGCAGACCTGTAATCTTCACTCCCTCTCCTTCACTATTCAATAAAGCCAGCCAACGAACATCCGTTTTATTTCCGGTTTCCTGTGGACGTATATACCAATAGAACTGATTGTCGACTTTATCCTCATATCGTCCGATGAACGAGCTTGAATAACGGTCGATATAGTTTTCCAAAGGACCTCTGCCGTAATATGTCAGATTCTCATAGGGTTGTTGCAATTCCATCCGCATACCAAAGCGGGGAAGTTCGGGAAGTCTCGTTCCTGTCAAGTCAATACTTCCTGTCACGATAATAGAACCATTATTACGTATCAAATATTCCATTGTATAAGGAACCTGAATATCACTTAATATCCAATCAACCTTTATGGACAATCCTTTTTCGTTCTTTTCCTCTATAACCACGTTCTTCACATAACGGTTCACATGTGCTGTCCGCCAGACACCTGCCAACCAGGGCATTTTATTCCCGAAATCATTGTCAACCGGAGCACGCCAAAAAGCCGGTTCCGGATATTGCTTAATGGGTTGTTTACCGTTTATGCTATAATTAAACAGCACTCCTTTTTTCAAATCAATCTTACCGGAGACGGCACCCGACTGAAAAGATAAAACATTGTCTTTCGTTTCATAAGACAACTTACCCGAACAAGCCGAAAGAGAAGCAAAGAAACTACCTTTATTTAGCTTTATCTGTTCCTTAGCTACTTCATAATGTACAGGAACTAAATCGGTAGCAACCTTTGTATAGGCATAGAGGTTGAGAAAATACTCATTTCCATCTTTCGGGATAACAGGAAGGCTTAAACGCACCTCTTTTTCCGCATGAGGTTTTAATTCAACATTGAAATTTCCTGTAGAGAACTTATCTCCGTTCTTATATACTTCCCAAGTAAAAGCATATTCATTCAGATTGGTAAAATCATAACGATTCTTGATTGAAATAATCCCTTTACTCAAATCTTTCGCATTAAACTGAATGTACTGATAGACTTTCTTTACCTCATACGCTTGTGGTTTGGGAATGCCATTAGCAGAAATTAAGCCGTCGGTTCCTGTATTTAATTCCCCTTTCCTATCTTCCAGCCATTTATAACTTCCCATTTTTCCATTGTACGTCCAGTAGATACGTCCGTCTCCTGGTTCTGTCTTCATTTTAAACCCTTGATCCATAAAATCCCAAATAAAACCACCTTGCAAATTTGGACTGTCATAAATAACATCCCAAAGGTCTTTGAAGTTACCATTACTATTCCCCTGGGCATGGGCATACTCACACATGATAAAGGGGCGCTGTTTACCGGACTTGGCATATTCCGTTATTTTCCACATATTGGGATACATCGGACATACAATATCTGTATTCCAGTCCTCCCAAGCCTGTTCGAATTGCACAAAACGACTTGGGTCATATTCTTTCAGACGTTTATATTCATCATGGAATACGATTCCATTACCACATTCATTCCCTAACGACCAGCCTATGACGCACGGATGGTTTTTATCTCTTTCCACCATACGGGTGATACGGTCTACATGAGCCGCATACCATTCGGAACGATAAGCAGGATGCGGAATGGTATCTTTGAAATAAGGAACTGAGCCCATTCCGTGGGTTTCAATATTGGCTTCATCTATGATGTAAATGCCATATTGGTCACATAATTTATAAAACAACGGATGATTGGGATAATGACTGGTACGAACAGCGTTCATATTCAGTTGTTTTATCAATTTCAGGTCATTCATCATAATTTCACGAGTTTGGACATGCCCCAAACTGTCATTATGCTCATGACGGTTCACGCCTTTTATATAAGCCGGAACACCATTCACCAATAATCGAGCATTCTTTATTTCTATCTTTCTGAAACCTGTCTTACAGGCAGTAACTGCAAGCTGCTTGTTTTTATCATCCCAAAGTGTGATGACACAATCATAAAGAGATGGCTTTTCAGCATTCCATTTGGATACATTCTTAATGACGCCCGAAAAAGCTAATTGGGTAAACTCATCTTCTATGTCAAATTTCTTTTGTTGTGACAAAACTATTTTGCCGGTTTTATCCAATAATTCCAGTTTGAGTGTTCCTTTTTTTACATTATTACCTGTAAATTCACGCAAATCTACGGTGGCATTGAATATACCATTCTTATATATACTATCCAAACTTGATTTTAAGAAAAAATCCCAAATAGTCAGTTTAGGGTAAGCTTGCAAGAATACATCACGTTCAATCCCGGTCAGTCGCCAAAAATCCTGGTCTTCCATATAGCTGCCATCATGCCAGCGATAAATCTGTACTGCCAGTAAATTTTCTCCTTCTTTCAGATAGTTCGTCACATTAAATTCAGCCGGAGTTTTAGAAGCTTTGGTCATTCCGACTTGCTGCCCGTTCACATAAATGCGGGCATAGCCGCTAATGGAGCCGAAGTGCAGAAATACTTCGCGCTCCTGCCAGTTTTGAGGAACCGTAAATGTGCGCCGATAGGTACCCACAGGATTGTCTACGTCAATATAAGGTGGATTGGATGAAAATACATACTGAATGTTGCGGATTATCGGTTCACCAAATCCTTGGATTTCCCAGTTAGAAGGAACTGTTATTGTATCCCAATTACTGTCGGGTAAATCTATCCGATAAAAATCTTTTATGCTCGCTGCTATAGTAGGGGCATAGATAAACTTCCACACACCATTCAACGAATGTTGCCAAGACGATTTTCGGGGTTTGTCGTTCACTGCATCCTCTGCCTGTTCGTAGAGACGAAAGTCAGCATGTGGTTTCTCTTTATTCCACTCATATTTGACAGGATTTTCCCACTCGTTGTTTTGCGCCTTTGCCGTTTGAGGTAAACCACCAAAGAGACAGGAAAGAAATAATAAGGTAGAAAATAATCTATTTATCATAAGGAAAGGGTTGTGAGGTTTCCACTGAGTAACATCAAGGAGTTAAAAGTCTAACCTCTTAACTCCTTGAAATCAGTAGGAAAATCCCAAAAGTTATTCTTCAGTATACAATAATGTTCCAAATCCCAAATCGCCTGCTTCGGCAGTGCCACGCTCGCCATATCCTTCGGGACGTTCTTTTTCGGCAAAGGCTTGCGAATAGGGCGCGTTCATACCTTTCACCTTGGCATAATGGTTGTAGAGGAGTTCCCATCCCGGACGAGCACGTCCCTTACCGTCGGCGGAAACCTTCTCGTGCCAGCCATATTTAGGGTGATAGTAAGGTTCGAAAGGCATTTCCACATCTTCGGCCGAAGTCAAGTTATACTTAGCCGTATATTCACAGAGGTCGAGAATGATGTGGTCGTTGTAAGCAAAGAGGTCAATGCCCATGTTATAAGCCGTACGGCAGAAGTAAGCGTGCAAGCCTACATTGAGAGTGGCGTGTCCCTGGTCGCGTCCCATCTCCTGGCTCTGTGCCAAATGTCTGCCTTTCACTTTTCCCTCAGGGTCTTCGTGCATTCCTTTCACCGACCATTCGATACACCCCATACCTTTTCCATGGTAGAAAAACTCCAAAGCTTGTCTTATCTTAGCATCATCATCGTTCAGCACACCGATAGAAAGAATGGTGAGCATGGCAGGCAAATCCCAACTCATCCACCCCACAATAGCTGCGGAGTTGAAGTGATTATCTAAAAAATCGTTGCAAATGGGATAGAAAGTTTTGTCCATCCATTTTTTGAAGATTTCGAAATCCTCGGTTTTCCAGCCTTCATAGTCGCGCATCAGTTCGGCAGGAGCAGCAAACTGGTAACCGATAAATCCAGCAGCAAGCAGGCGATGGCTGTCGTCAGGCCACGTTTTATAGTTCACCCCTTTACAAGTCTTAGCCCATCCGTTCAGAATTTTAATAGACGCTTTCGCATAATCTTCATCTCCCGATATTTTCCAGCGTAAAGCCAACTGATAAGCGGCACCGGCATCAAAAGCAGCCGTGTTGAAGTTGCCACCTTGCGAGTGACGTACAATTTCTTCCTGCGGGTTTGAGTTGTAGCTCAGTTGGGCGAATCGGCTTTCACACAATTTTTCCCAACCGCTAATCCAAGGTTCGGCACGTTCGTTCACTTTACGGCGTGCACGTTCAAAATCGGCTTCGGTGTTCACCAGACAAGGGTGCTTGATGGTGTACTCATAATTTTCATTGGGGTTGATTTCGCGTTGCCATGGTTCGGGAGTTCCGTTCTCGAACTCTGCACTACAGCTAGTCAGCAACACAAGCGTTGCGCTACCCACGAAGGTATAAATCAGATTTTTCATACATTCAATTTTCATTTTGTTATTCAATCAGTTTCCAGAGAAAATAAGATGCAATTATTTGCCACTTTCGTTCTTAATCAAATCTTTCAGTTTTTGTTCCGATTCGAAAGTCTTTATCCAATCCACATAGATGCTGCCTGTTTCATTGGCTTCATACCAGATTTTCCAAAATTGAAGTTCCACTGTATCGTACTTCGTCAATGAGGTAGGCATATACTGTTGGTTTTTGCCGAGGAATTTCTTCGTAAAGTCAGCGTAGAATACTTTGTACTCGCCACAATCTACCACAGTCATGGCATTTTTTCCTTTATCGGTATCTTCGCCATATTTACCGGCTACAGTAATGCCGCTTCCACCCCAAATGTCGAGATACCACTCAATACTTGTTGATGTTTCGAATACATTTTCGGGGAATTTCACTTTAAAAGCCATGATGGGATAATTGGTTACGTTGAATCCAAATCCGCCGATGCGACAAATGCGGACAGCCTTGTAAGTCTTATCTTCACCAGGGAAGATGCGAAGCACTCCGTCATTCTCCATCCATTCAAATTCCCGGTGGGTAAAGTTTCCGAACGGCTGCCAGATATTCTCGATAGTAAACTGGTCGTTCATTAAACCTTCACTCACGTTGACACTCATCGTGGCTTTAATAGGTTTTCCATCGCCATAGTCAGCCAAGGCTGTAATCACGGCATTGCCATAAGCTTTCGCTATGAACCGGCCTTTTTCGTCAACTTCTACAACATCCGGCTTACTGCTTTCCCATGCGATGTACGACAATGTGGCGTCTGCGGGCATTACATTCATCTGCGGAGTATAGGTTTCGCCTAAAGCCAGCTTATCGGTTTCCTTCACGAATTCCATACTTTCAATATAGATAATAGGCTTCACCTTTATCTCAAACTCTTTTGTGAAATGTTTGTCGTCAGTAGCGGTGACTTGTATGCGTGCCGTTCCTTCGGCCACACCTTTCACCTCGCCTTTTTCGTTGACGGTCGCCTTATCGGGGGTAAGGCTTTTCCAAATCAGCCCGGGATAAGTGGGGTCGGCCGGAGTAATCTGCCAAGTAAGTGGCAGAGTCGAGGTAACAAACACTTCAAGCTCTTCGTTAGTGAGATTGATATCAGTGATGTGAATGATTTCATTTACCACCTTCACATTGATGGTTGAAGTGGTAGAATAACCCACAGCCGGCCTAGCCGAAATGACCGTGTTACCCGCACTTATTGCAGTGATGCGTCCGTCGGCATCTACGGTAGCTACATCAGGCACAGTCGATTTCCACACCAACGCTTTATTAAAAGCCTCATCGGGGCCTACGGTATATTTTATCAACGTATCAGTACCTATCAACAGAGGCAGTTCGGGAGTCACCTCAAGGTTGATTTCCTTAACGAGCACTCTCTCTTCTAAAACAGGGGACACATCGTCATCATTACACGAAACGGTCATTACCAAGTTACCCGTTATTAGTGCAACAAATGCACATTTTTGAAGTATGTTTTTGTATGTCATAATTCGATTACTTTATTAATGAATGATGAATGGATTATTGATTCCAACCTGGATTTTGTTTCAAGTTGGGGTTCAGCTTGAGTTGGTCAGTGGGCAGCGGCAACAAGTAATGCTTTTCGTGCCAGTTGCGTCCTTTTTCGTGAATAATGCAACCTTCACCATCTTTGTCTTTAAAAGAAGCATCGGGCCATCTGCTTTCAAAATCAGTATCTTTCCACTTCACACCGGTGAGGTTCATCGGCATTTCGTCTTCGGCCGTTTTCCAACGCTTCAGATCATCAATGCGGAAATTCTCATCGAAAAACTCGATGGTACGCTCACGACGAATTTCTGTGCGCATATCCAAATTATTTGCCGTGACAAAATCGTTAGTCAAGTCAGGCATTTCGGGGTTAATGCGTTTACGTGTCAAGTTCAAGCTGATAGCCAAGTCTTCATCTGATATTTGTCCATCGCGTTCAAACACAGCTTCGGCATAGTTCAGCAGCACCTCGGCATAGCGGATGACGGGGAAGTCGTAAGCTTCCATACCGGTGGGCACTCCGTCACGTTCGCTGCACCACTTGTGGGGAAAGTAGCCCGTACCGGTTTGAGGCATGAAGTTCCTATGCGAGGCATTGGCTATTTCGGCAGCATTGCCGCTCCAATCAATGCGTCCGCCATTTGTACCCCAATAAGTCTGTCCGGGCACCATAAGCTGATTGTTCATGCGGTTGTCGCGATTTTTATATTCATCATCCACTTTCGTGTAATTCCACGTTTGGGGATTGATGGGCAATCCATTGCTTTGCAGATACATATTAGCCATTTTGCGAGTAACGTACAAGGCATTGCCCAAACGCCCTTGTGTGATGTTAAAACCAATAGAATTGATAACAGGGTCGTGGCGGCGGGTAAAGATATACTCTTTATTACCTGTTTTATTGATATTGGCAGGGTTTGACTTTTCATTCTCCAAGATAAAGAGATACTTGTAGGCTTCCGTTCCCAATTCTTGAGGAGCAAAAAGCTCGAATGCTCCGCCCGTCATTACATCATGAGCCGCCTGTGCTGCGGTATTGAGCAAATCTTTTGTACGTTCGGTATTTTGACCGCCATTATGGAATTTCTCCCATGTACCTTCGTAAAGGGCTACACGCGAAAGAAACGCCAAAGCGGCTTCGCTGGAAAGGCGACCTTCATCGCTGCTGATAGCCTTATCAACGGGCAATAGTTTAGCGGCTTCTTTCAAGTCGTCAATGATAAAGTCAGCCACCTCGGTACGCGGATTGCGAGCCTTCTGCATCTCAGGCGAGTCGATGTCGAGCGGCGTGCGGGCTATGATAAGGTCACCGTAAGCCTGCAATAACTCGAAGTAACAATAAGCACGGAAGAAACGGGCTTCCCCCACTGAAATGGCAATGTCGGCTTGTTGTTCATACGCATCAGCCTGTTGCAACAAGGTGTTGACTTGGCGAATACGATTGTAATTGTCGGTATAATGCTTGTCGGATGACGGAATACTATTCGTTCCGTTACTATAGATGTTCACCGTGCTGCCGGCAAACAAATCCGAGCGAATATCGGCGTGCTGACTGTCGTCGAGCCATCGAAAGTCGGCCGACCAGCCGTAGAACTGGGTGGCAAAAAGTTTGAAGTGTTCGGGCGACTTCCAATAGTTGGTATCCGCCAATTGCGTCTTGGGCTCAAGGTCTAAACACGACTGCATGGTCATGGCGCAAATGATTCCTAAAATATATACTATTTTTTTCATTGTTATCTTCAATATTAAGAATAAAAACTAGAATGTGGCATTCACACCGAAAGTCACGGTGCGGTTAAATGGATAGCGTTGCTTGTTTTCCACCTTACGGGTGGCTTCGGGATCCCAACCATCGGTAATATACGATTTTTCCCATAAATCGGCGCCCGATACATAAATACGCAAGTTGCTGATGAAACCGCTCTTATTCATCCATGCCTTTGGCAATGTGTAACCAAGTACAATCTCTTTGAGACGCAGATAAGCTCCGTTATCGGCCGACCAGGTAGAGGGAATGTAGTTGTAATTATTGATGTCATTACTGTTTGAATAAGTAGGAAAATGGTTATTGGGAGTTTCAGGACTCCATACATTACCCACCGACTGGTTGGTAGTGTTCAGCCAAATAGCCTTGAAAGGCACTTTCCAAGAGTCGATTTCACGATAGATGGTACGCTTGCCCACACCTTGGAATACGGTATTGAAATCGAATCCTTTCCACTCGCATCCGAAATTAAACGAGAACGAATATTTGGGGTCGTCGGAACCGAGAAATACAAGGTCATCTTGTGTCAGTTTACCGTCTTTGTTCACATCTTCATACATGTGGTCGCCCAAACGCAAGTTGGCAGGCAGGGCGATAGAGTTGCTGCCCACATATTTGTCCACGTAATAGTCCAGTTGGTCTTGGTTTTGTACCTTGCCCACATAGCGGTAGCCAAATACCGAATTGAGCGGATAGCCATTCACAGCTTCGTTATAACCTGCGCTCACCACGATGTTACCTCCATCAACGAGTTTATTGGTCATATAGGTTAACGTACCGCCAACATGGTAGTTGAAACTGCCTATCTTATCATGCCAAGTCAAACTAACATCGTAACCATTGGCTTCAAACTTACCACTATTCGTACTGGGAGCAGTTCCGCCCAGAACACCGGGATGCAGACGCGAAACCAACATATTGTCGTTTTTCTTTTTAAAGATCTCGAACGTACCCGTAAAGCGATTGTTGAAGAATCCGAAGTCAATACCCAAATTATAGTTGTAGATACGTTCCCAAGTACGCACGGTGCTCACCAGTCCGGCAGATTCCACATAGGTTCCTTTCGAGTTGCCCAACAAAGCACCGCTGTTCGATTTGTAGTTGTAAAGTTGGATGCCGTCATAGCGTCCGATACCATTTTGGTTACCTACCTCACCATATGAGGCACGTAGTTTCAGTTCATTCACATAATCACGCAAGTTCTCCATGAATTTCTCTTCAGTGATACGCCATCCGGCTGATGCGCCCCAGAAGAAGTTCCAGCGATTCTTGGGCAAGAATTTCGAAGAGCCGTCGTAGCGAGCATTCACTTCTACCATATATCTTGACTTATAGTTGTAATTCAAGCGACCGAAATAAGAGAGAATGGCTTCCTCCCAACGGTCTACCTTGTCTATGTAGATTTGTCCTTTACCGTTAAGCGATTCGATTGCCGCTTCCACGTCCATTGCTTTGGTACCGCTATAATCGTAAGCGGCATAGTCATATTGCACACCTCCCATAAGCGATATGTCGTGAGCCTCATCAAATAATTTCTTATAAGTGAGAAAAGCTGATGCCGTGTAATTATCGGTACGTGCAGAGCTTTTAGTATACGATGATTTTTCTTTTGCAGGATAGGGAGAGTTCTCGTTTTGAATCGGTGTGCCATCGTATTGATACCAATCAATTGAAAGATACTGTTCGTCACGGGCCGCATTGTTCGTTGAGTAACCCAAAGTGCCCTGAAAATCAAGGCCATCCAAAATGTTCACTTTCAAAATCTCATTCACATTCATTGTGGTCACCACAAGTTTGTTGTCACCACCCAATTCGGCCGACCAGTTGGGAGTATGAATGCCTCCCCACGCATACGGTTTGCCATCAATGGTCGAAACCGGTAACCCTGGCTGCGGTATGCTACTGCCTAATATACTACCAATCTGTGTAGGAGCCACCTGATGCTGACGACTGGCTGACATATTGCTTTCCAAGCTGATACGGTCGTTTATCTTGAAGCTGTTGAATAAACGTACGTTATAACGTTCGTTCGAGTTGTTCCCCCATTGCAGCGTCCCTTGGTCATTCAAATAACCAAGCGAGAGGCGGTAGGTCGATTTCTCCGCCCCCCCGCTTATGCTGAGGTTATGTTGGGTAGAAGTAGCGTTCCCCCACAGCACATCAGTCCAGTTCATATCATGAAACACAAAGTCGGCCACACCGCGGAATCCTCCCGGAATGGGATCTTCATCGGGATTATTTCCACCATGCAGATTAATCCAGCTCCCCTTCATCGCTTTAGCCAAACGGGCGTAGCGCACCCAGTTGTCGTCTTCGCCATAGCCGTCATTCAAACGGGCTTGGAGCACACCATCCGTCCATTCGTCCATACTCATCATGCGGGGCTGCAAACCCACAATTTTACGTGTAACCGAACCGCTATATTCTACCTTGGTTCTGCCGGCATCAGGACGTTTGGTAGTTACCAAAATCACACCTCCTGCCGCTTTTGCACCATAAATGGCAGCCGAAGCATCTTTCAGGAAGTTAATGGTTTCGATGTCATCGGCATTGAGTTGAGCCATCTCACTCACACCACTGGCAGGTACACCGTCAATAATCAAGAGAGGTTCTACCTTGTTCTTCGATACAGAACCACGGATTGAGACACCCCATCCCTCTTCACCGGGAGCAGCCGACGAACGGGTGATGCGTAAACCCGGCACCTGACCTTGCATGGCCGAAAGCGGATTGGATACCGTACCTTTGTCTTTAAAAAGTTTTTGGTCGACCACTGTTACCGAGCCTGTCAACGACTCTTTCTTCATACTGCCGTATCCCACCACTACAACTTCCTGGAGTAGTTCAGAGTCTTCTTTCAATACAATCTTCAAACTGGTTTCATGGCCTTTCACTTGAACTTCTTCCGTTTTGTAACCGATATATGAGATAACCAAAGTTCCTTTGGCATCTTTCAATGAGAAGTTTCCGTCAATGTCAGTCATACAGCCATTGGTGGTGCCTTTTACCATAACATTAGCACCGATAACGGGCTCGCCATTGGAATCCACGATTTTACCTTTAATTGTACCAGTCTGCAATACGACTTGCACTTCCCCGGCATCTGCAAAGACAGCCTGCGAGCCACCTGCTATAAGAGCAGAGGCTATCACCGTGGAGAATAGAATCCTTCTCGATGAAAATCTGAAGAGACTTTTTTTCATATACATAAAATTTAAAACTAACATTTATACTATTTATTCTAATATTAGATACACTGTTGGATATATTCACGGATTTCTTTCCGACTGATAAACAAATGATTTTCTACGGTACGGACAGATAATCCGAGACAAGCGGAAATATCCGCTGACGATATATGCTTGAAGCGACTCATTACATAAATCTTTCTTCGTTGCGCAGGCAGCCGGAGAACTCTCTCCTGCTCACACACAGATAAATCATTAGCGATTATCTGGCTCTCTACCTCATTAATAAAGGTAGGAAGCTGATCTAAAAAATAGGATGTAATTTCCTGCATTTTATAATGACGACGCAAATAATCAGTAACCAGATTCCGACAAATAGAGAAGATAAAGTACTTTACTGTTTCCGGTCGCAACATTTGCCTATAATCCATCAAACGTAAAAAGACATCTTGAGACAGATCTTTCGCGTCTTCATCTTTTCTTATTTTATATAAGATATACAAGTAAACGGAACGATGATAATTCTGATAAGAATCAGTAATCAACTGTACGGATGACATATCTATATTTTCCATTGCTTAGATTTTTGTTTATCATTATGTTGGCAAATATAGAGGGTAAATATGAAAACTGATATTCAAAAAGAGAAAGATAAATTCCGCCCTATTGGCGGAGAGCAACCGACTTACATACACTCTAATTATCAACTATTTAACTTACAATCTTATAGAGTCTCAAATAATAAATTGAGACTCTAAAGAGGTATTTTTCAATCTAATGTTTGAGGTGAAAGGTCATAGGTATATTATTCTTCATTGGTCTTTCCAATACTTCGAATATATTCATTCGGAGTAATTCCAATAACCTTTTTAAAATAACGAAAGAAGGAAGTACGCGAACTAAAACCACATAGTTCGGCTAAAGCTGTCAACGTATATTTAGAATATTCATCTTTATCAACCAAACGCTTAAACTCCTCTATGCGATAGTCATTCAAATAGTCATAATAGTTTTTATCCAAATTTGATTGAATAAATAGGATAATGTATAAGTGGAAACATTCAATATTGCAGCCAAGTCTGCTATTTTCAGATTGGGATTAACATATAGTCGATCCCTTTGCATCAGAAGTTCCAGTTCGCCAGCCAAGCGCCTACATTCTTCTTCAGTCACATTACTCTTTCTATATTTTTCTTCAATCACCGGTTGCTGTTTTGCCTTCGACTGAATTAGGTTGGTCCGTTTCATTCTCCGGCGATAATATATATAAACCAAGGTTATTATCAATATCACTAAAACAGTCATACTCCACATAACAGCATTGAAACGAGGAGCAACAGTCACCATCAGACAAATTTCTGACTTCGGATCATCCACCCGATGAATTCTAAACTGATAATTGCCTGATGATAAGTCATAATACGTTATTTCAGATTGTCCACTCAATAATTGCCAATCGCCATCTATCCCTTCCATCTTAGATTTATAAGACATGTATGTAGGCTCCGAATAAGTGAACCCAGAGAAACGGATTGTCAAATTACGTTGTTCCGCTTCCAGTTTTATTTTATACACGTTATTTTCTCTACTCATCTTAGCATAAACTGATTGCTTTCCATTCACCAATACATCGGTAATAGCAATCGGATAATGCCATTTTGCTTTTCTGCCATTTTGTTCCGAAGTCAGATAAATCAGACCTTTCGAATTGCCGAACCACATTGTACCCTCTTCATCTATTACAGGGAAACAGGTTATAAAAATAGAGCTGGGCAAACCATCTACGAAATTATAGGGAACAAAATTATTCTTCTTATCATAACGGTATAAGCCTAAATTAGTACCAATCCACAGCCAACCTTCGTGATCTTCTACAATAAACATCGCATCCTTTCCATCCAATGGAGTACCCGACTGCATTCTCCGAAAATGATTCATCGATAAATCAGATATAAAAACAGCACCTTTATCCGGAAGGAAATAAAGCTCATGATCAGAATCCTCATATACCGTCCGGATTTTATCTTTATGAATAAATCCTTCAGGAAACACATCCGACTTCAAGCTATTGGTCGACGGATCCCAAAGACATAAACCGTTCTCTGTACAAATCCATCCTTTGCGAGTGGAATCAAAACATATATCATATACGTTATCTCCCGGCAATTTTGAATTTTCAGTAGTATAATGCCGGATTTGCTGTCCATTTCTATAACAATAAAGTCCCATAGACGTCGCCATCCACAAATCTCCTTTATCATCCGATTTTATACTGAACACATGTCCTTTCAAAAATGGAGTTAATTTTAGGTCTGCTGTTTCAAAATCGGATAAAGTCAACGTAGAAGGATTGAGTACATATATACCGCCACCATAAGTACCTATGTAATACTTTCCTTCATAAGCATAAATACACAGAATCATATTAGAACGCAACTCGGGAACTTTAAAACTCTTAAACCGCTGTCCCCTTTCATCTATATAGAAAAGTCCGTTGCGTGAACCTATCAGTTTTTCATCTTTCGAAATGGCTATTGCACGAATTGGCATTCCTTTTGAGTCAAAATAGGGTGGGTAAGCATAAGTAGAGAACAACCCGCTCTGATATAATGTATAATCCAAACCTAACTGATAAAAACCAATCCAAATCACTCCTTCCCTATCAACCAATAATGCATAGACAGAGTTGGAACGAATCGCCTGTTTATTACCCGACTCATAACAAAAAGAACGAACAATCTTCATGTTGTCCACAGAAACAAAATGCACTCCGTTTCCATCGGTACCTATATATAGTAGGTTCTTTTCATCACTGGAGAGAGACATGATGACATTACAACCCAAGTCGATAATATTTTCTTTAAACCCACCTGTCGAGCCGTCAAAACATAGCAGTCCATGATCCATTGTTCCTAAATAGAGTTTTTTGCCGATTCGTGTCATATTTCTATAAGAGAATCCCTTCTTATATGGATAAGAGGTCATTTCCTGGTTTGAGATATTCATGGAATGTAATCCGCCTTTAGTAAGAATCCATAACGTTCCATCTTCATCCAAATTCAGTGCTACGATGAAGTTCTCTGCCGATAAGATATCAGAACTTACTGCTATTCGTTCCAATTGATTATTCCGATAGATAAATAATCCTTTTTCACTGCCTATATACAATCCTCTATCCCGAGTCGGTAAAAGAGCACGAACACCACAATTAATAGTCGCCGGCCTAAAAGGTTCCAGTTTCTCTGTTTCCTTATTAATGATCCATAATCCCATATCATTCCCTACCCATATCTTATTACCGGCCGTCTCTGTTATTACATTCACCCATTTTAGTTTTTCATTATTTCCCAATACAGGATAATGTTTCAAATGGACTCCATCAAAACGTTCAACAGAACTTGCCGTGCCAATCCAGACATAACCTAATGAATCTTTATAAAAAGAACTGACCATCAGGTCGGAAAGTCCGTCTGTTTCGGAAATACTGCGGAAAGAGTAAGAAATCGGATAAATAGGCATACTTATGAGTACCAGACAAAAAGTAATCAAAACCTTCACGATATGTCGTATTAGATTATGCATAGAGGATTCATATTTAACGAAACAATGCAAACCTACATAAAATATCTCGGATTTTATATAGGTTTGCACAAAAAACAAGAAACTTATTTGGCTACCCGTCCGTCCAAAGATAAAGTCTCTGTTACTATTTTATCATTAACGTTCAATATTGATTAGGAATTCTTCTAAAGCTACATTAAACTCCTCCGGGCGCTCCATATTCATCATATGTCCGCAATCCTCTATGACTTTCAGTTTTCCATTAGGCAGATAGTTTAATATTGGGGGATTTTTTGAGAATTTATTATCAGAAGAATGACCTTCTACAATTAAAGCAGGTACAGCAGGATGACTTTTCTCTAATTTTTCAATGGCATCCAACCCTGCTACTACCCGCACTTCTTTGTGTAACGGTTGCCACGCATCCCATTCGTCAATCATCTGCCACAAAGGTACACGCATCCGTTCACGCTGGGTTCCTCCGGATTTCATCAATCCTTCAAACCACTCTTTCTTCATCACCTCCACTCCTTTCTTTTTCAGGGCAGCTATTCCTTCATCACGCATCTTTGCTTCTTCTTTAGTCATCGGTTCACTGGGGCCTTTGGACTTTCGGATGTTTCCACTGGCTAGAAAAGCTGATAGCATCCGGTTTGGGAAATACGCCAACATATCAGCAGTAATAAACCCGCCCAAAGAAAGCCCGACAATATGTGCTTTTTGGATGCGTAAAGAGTCCATTAAAGTTACCAGGTCTTCGGCGTGCATAAATTGATAATCTTCTGTTTGGGAAGAAGAAATGCCGTATCCTCTTAAATCATAACGAATGACATGATACTTTTTCGCAAATACCGAAAATTGTTCATCCCACATACGATGGTCGAGCGAATGACCGTGTACAAAGATGATCGGTTCACCCTGACCGGCTTCCTCATAGTATAGAGAGCCGTTTCCTACATTGATACGCCCTTGTTTGACAACCAATGGCTTACCTTTCAGTATTTCTGAAACAGTCCGTGAAATGACAGGGCTGCTGAAGAAAGAAGAGAAACCGTCTTCTTTGGCGGAAGAACCTGTTACATGGGAGATGAAGAATCCGTAAACTTTATCACGCTTATTTATCCATGGGTAAGCACCAGCCCATCCCGGTGAACTGATCTGATAAGCTTCGCCTGTCTTTTTGTCTATCAGTTCACGCCATTCTCCCAATCCATAGATTCCATTGTGGGATTGTCCCAGTCCTTTCGCCACATAATTATCCGAGTCATTCGAGGGGATTATGGCATCTTTCACTTGGTCGGCCTGCATTTCTTTCACAGTTTCTGCTGATATAATCTGCTTGCCATTATATATTCCATCGTGATAAATCATAGACAGGAAATGAAGATAATCATTCATGGTGGTACATAGCCCGCCCCCTAACATTGGAGCGTGTCCACCGTCCGTATTGATTGGGGTAAAATGAGAGTTTTTCATTTCCAAAGGTTGTGCAAGCAGTTCTTGAAAAAGAGTTTCAAACTCCTTTCCCATTGCTACTTCCGCCATTCTTCCGGCAATCTGCATGGCAAGTCCGCCATATTCAAAACGAGTGCCGGGGGTAAAGACTGTATCCAAAGGGAGAATTTCCGCGACTGCCGAATCCAAATGATTATAGTTATCTACACGAGGTTCGGGAAGATACGGGCGTACTCCTGATGTATGGGATAATAATTGCCGGAGAAGAATCTTACCTTTGGGATCACCTTTAAATTCAGGCAACCATTTCTCTACCGAATCATCCCATCCCAAATCTGTACGGTCTACCACTGCACCGATGACGGCAGCCGCGACCCATTTTCCGGCAGAAGCGACATATACTTTTGTATCAGGTGTATAGTCCCGATAGTTCTTTTGAAAAATGACGGTATCATTCTTCACTACGCAAATAGATGCTCCGGGATAATATTCTTTGTCTACCCATCCTTGGATAACAGAATCCAAAGATGAGAAGTCATACTGATTCCCCTGATCGGATGATACTTTGCAAGAACCACTCAAAAAGCTGATACTTACTACAAAAGCGGCAATTAATAGATTCTTCATATCGTTGTTTACTATCTATTATTCTGATTGTAAGTCCCAATATACGACATAGCGCTGGTGATGTAAATCATACAGCGGACGAATCACATCTCCTTGTTCTGTCGTAAACATCAAATCACGTCCTACACGTTGCAAAGCACGTTCAGGGTGTTTCTTATCCAGTTTCAAAGAAGTGCGCAGATGTGCAGGGACATGAAAATTATAGGTATAATAATCATTGTAAAGAGCCGGATTTGAGAAAGGAGCAGGTGCCTGCATACCTTCAGTTCCCCGTTCTCCCGCCAATACCAACGGGCCGTATAGCAGGGCTGCCTTATCCGGGTTATCCGGAGTAGTTTCCAATTTGATTTGCATCGGATAAGTGGCCGAGATCTGGTCGCCATCTTTCCATTCACGGGTAATGGCAATATAAGAGCCCGGTTTCTGTTTTACAGATATTTTCTTACCATTCACCGAAACTTTTACATCCTTGCTCCACGAAGGATAGCGCAGATAAATAGTCGTGCGGACAGGATTTTCCGCCTGAAGAGTAAAACGTGTCGTTTCTTCTTTGGGAAATTCTGTTTCCTGGCGGAGCGTCAGTCCTTTTTCTTTCCAGGTTACCTGTGAAGGGATAAATAGATTTACATATATTCCCTGATTGTTATGGTAGTAGATGGCTTCTCCGTATTTAGCATGATTTTCGAATCCGCTGCCGACACAACACCAAAAAGAGTTCTCTTTTGTGCTATACAGTTTATGGGAACCGGAAAGCAAAGGCAGGAAATAAGCCACCATACCCGTTTCAGGGTCTTGTTGTCCTAAGATGTGATTGTACAATGCTCTTTCATAATAGTCTACAATAGATGAATCGCCCGTCCAGCAGAAAAGATGGCGACTAAGCTTCAACATATTATATGTGCAACAGGTTTCCCCGGTATATCCGGTCAAGTGTTTAGAAAATTTCTTCGGGTCGAAAAAATGCTCTTTATCACTGCTGCATCCGGGAGCGAAAGTATGATGGTCAATCATGGTGTGCCAAAAGAATTCCGAGAGTTCTTTGCTAGTCTCATTCTCTGTCAGCTCATAGTTACGTGCTTCGGCTAATACTTTCGGGATAAAAGTATTGGTATGCTTTGTCCCCAAGTCATCACGAAGTTCTTTCAATGGGTCGATTACGTCATTGTGATAGAAATATTCCGCCAGCCAGCGATAACGTTCGTCTCCTGTGATAGCATACAAATTGTAAAATGACTCATTGATACCTCCAAATTCATTGCGAATCATAAGTTTGCGGGTTTCTTCTGTGAGCGGTTTTAGTTTGTTATAAGCCCAGTCGCCCATTTTAGTCACCACTTTCAAGGCTTGCAGATTATCTGCATACAGATATTGGTCTATCAGACCGGAATAAAGCTTATGCAAGGTGTACCAAGGTGCCCAGACACTCTTTCCCCGGATATTACGGTTTATCAATTCTTCGGGAAAAGCACTTAGATATCCTCCTTTCAAAGCATTCTGAACTTCAGTCAGCCCGTTGACAAGGCTATCCCCTTTCAGCTTGAAAATCTCACTTCCGGTAGCGGCGTACATCAAGGCATAAGCCGAAAGCAAATGTCCGGTAGTATGTCCGCGAAGCTCACAGTCCAAGGATTCCCAACCACCGAGTTTCTTCACTGTCATATACCCGCCTTCACGACCGGCAAAGACTCCGGCATTTGTCCGGAAACTATGCAACAGGCGATTCACATCAATGGAAGTCATCCATGCGGAATCCCGCAACATATTGTCACGAAAACGACTTGGCAATAAACGGATGTCTTTCAAATCAAAACTTTCCACCCGTACAGGAGCTACTGTCTCTTTTTTCATTTTCCCCTGGTGTTGTCCGGGGTACACGGATTGAGCCGACGATATAGCCGATACTGCCAATAATGCGATTGCAACCAAAAACTGCTTACTCATAATCATTGTTTATATATTTAATATCTATAAAGCTACTATTTAAACTAATTTTACCGCACACGTATATCCTCTACGAATTCGTTCTTTACAAATCCATTCAGATCCGTCATCCTCTGACCATTAATAACGACATTATCAAAGATTACATTCTTCACTTTCCGACTGTTGTCGAACCCTTTGATTAGAGACGGATTCTCACCAAGCCCGTCATAAGTAATATTACGGAAAGTGACATTTTCAATTCCCCGTCCGGGAGCTTTATCATATTTCTCATTGAAACGCACATTGAGATGAAAAAGTCTGCCTTCTTGAATACTCTCTACACGAATGTCCTCAAACAAGACATTACGTACCAAGTTCTTATCACCGCAATCAATAGCCATACACCCTTGATATGGAACATCGTCCTCATCATGTTCCAAAATATCTATCTGCCGGAAAGTAAGGTTTTCCATTACTTCGCCTACCGGTGATTCCGGGTCTCCATGTCCACCGATATTAATCGGATGAGCAATATCCGCCCAAAGAACAGCATTCTGCACTGTGATATTGCCAGAACCTCCCCACCAATTCCAACGGTGATTATAGAGTGCAATGCAATCATCACTGTTACGCATAAAAACATTGTCAATCAGCACATCACGACAGCACATCAGGTCGATTCCGTCACTCCAACTCTTACAGCTAAAGGATTTCAGATTCTTCACCGTCAACCCTTTTGTTCCTGCACCAAACACCGTATAATGATTCGGATTCACTACCGTAATTCCATCAATGAGTACATTCTTTGCATTCGTCACTTCGATACCACGAACCGGATGAGCCAATATACCACGACCGATAATACGTACATTTTCTACACCGTCAACTAATAACTTAGCCTTAAGCACTGCACCCGGAGCCAAATATACGGTAGTATTGCCAGGAACACGTATCAGATTATTTGGCAAATCCAAAGGAGCATGAACACCCGGACCGAAATACATGATACCTTTTTCTGCTTTTTTATAAACCTCTGTTTCCAACGGATTGGCAAAAAGATGCAGATTATGAAGTCTGTCCCCATTAAATTCCACTGACAGATATTGAGGCTTGTCCAACATAAAAGTAATCACATTCTTGTTCTGCCGGTATTGGATGTTGCGACTAAGAGGACGTATATCAACCTCACGTACGGTTCCATTATTCTTTTTCACCATCACCTCAACCGTTCCATTCATATCAAACTGAACCATTGAAGCATTCTGCACAGCATCCATATCTACCTGTACATTATATTCAAACAAATCTTCCCATTCACCTCCCGGAATACGGACACGCACCGTATAATCATCATTATGTGGCATATTCGCCTTCAAACCTTCCGGATAAGCCACCAACTGCGCCTGTAATGTCACGCAAAATATGAATAATAAAATACTGCAAATTTGTCTTTTCATATAAAATCACACATTTTTTATAAAACACTGCCATTCCGTAGCCACGTTTTCCGGCTATGAAATGACAGTGCAACAACATTGTTATTAAATAAAACCGTAAATTCTTTATGAGTACTTATTCTTTAATACGCAGCAATATGCCGAAATACTCAATCCGAAAGTACTAAAAATAATCAAATGACAATTGTATTAATAGATTTACCTTTCAATATAACACGTATATACTTGCTACCTACCTTAAAACTACAAGGGCGTTCTTGCTCTTCCGGATTGTAAGCCACAACTACCACTTTACCATCATGCGAACGGAAAGCAAGCGTATTCTTATCATCCGACACCTTCAGCAGACGACTGCCCGGCTGAACAAAATGGGAAAGATGTTTCATCAAATAATATTCATCCGTATAGCGTACCTGCCCTGTTTTTCTGTCAACAATAATAAGAGTGTTTTGTGCCCAGTCCCACCAACTCTTACAGGTTTCGTTCAATACCATATTCCAATAAATATAAGAATCAACACCATTATTGAAGCAGTGAACTACAGCATTCCATGTATTTTCCAAAGCAGACCAGTCATTCTCCGAATTACCACACATATTCTCTGTCTGCATGTAGCAATAATCCGGATATTCTTTATGTACAGCCGGCAAAGCCCGCATGCCTGTCCATTGCACGCCAACACCTTTTACATATTTATCAGAATCTTTCTGCTTGAAAAAAGTGCGTACATAATCCGGATTCGGATAATTGACTGTTCCCATCCAGATTTCAGTATCAATGGAATCTTTTTCAAACTGGGGTCCAAGATACTGATTGACAAAAATAGCCAAGTCTTCCGGACGCCAAGTACAGGAAGGCCAGCAGGGAGTCCATGCGATTTCATTTTGCGGCATAATCATCTGAATGTTTATGCCGTTCTGCTTGTAAGCCTGTACGTATTTGGAAAAATAAATGGCATACGCCTGAAGATACCCCTGTTGCATTTTAAAACCGGTAACATTCCCTATAAGATTGCGATGAGGGTCGAGACGGTTGTGCCCCACTTCAGTCCCTTCAATACCGGAACTCTTCTGCGAATAATGTTCATTGACTTTCATCCATGCAGGCGGTGTCCAAGGAGAGGCCCACATCTTCAAATCAGGACGCAGCTTCAGCGCTTCCTTAATATAAGGAATGAGGATATAGCGATCACGGTCAATACTAAAGTTACGCATGGTATAGTCATCCTTTACGTCATTATAGGAATAATATCCCATAGCATAATCACTGGCACCAATAGGAGTACGTCCTAATGCGAAATGAATACCCTCTTCCGAGAACAAGGCTGCCATCACTTTATCACGTTCTGCCGGAGACAAGCATTGCAAGGCATCCCAACTAAGTTCATTAAAAGTACCTCCAAACCCAACAACATTCTGTAACAGACTGTCAGGATAAACACAGATATCCGCCTGTCCGGCAGTTTTTTTATCCAATGTCTGTTTTTTCTCTACCCAACGTTCGGTAGAAGTGGTGGAATATATACTAACCTTCTGGGCAGAAACAGTAGTAGAAACTGCCCATGTTATTGCAAAAAATGCAGTTATAGTCTTTAATTTCATCATTGTCTTTATTCTAATCAGGATAAGAAACCGCCCGTTTACAGACGGTTTCTTATTTTTATCTTATCAACTTGTTACCTCAACTCATTCTCCTTTGTAGAACATCAGAGTACCTATTCCGGGAAAATCATTATCATACTCAAACGGGTGAATACTGGTAGCCGGACGATATTTCTCCGCAAACTTCTTCGAATAGGGAGCACTCACTCCTTTTACATGCTTATAATGACTATAAATCATTTCATATCCTGCATAGAAGTGTCCCCGACCTTGATATGAAATTTCGTTTTGCTGACCATGTCTGGTTTCCCAATAGGTAAACGGCATATCTACAGCTTCAATAGGATCACAATTGAACTTTGCATAATATTCAAAGAATGCAAGAGTCAGATTTACATCCCCATATTCAGCATATTTAGGGTAACGATTATATACACGTCCATCTTCTGTCGTAAAAGAGTCGTTTGCTTTGATGCCATACAAATCTTCTCCGATATTATACGCAGCCTGACACATCGGAGCCAGTGTAGCCATACTCAATCCGGCATGATCCTGGTCGCGACCCGATTCATCAGCTTGTCCAAGGCAATATCCTTCACCCAGACCGACAGGATCTTGATGCAGTGCTACCACCAAGTGCTGGATACATCCCGAACTGGGACCATGTTTATAATAGTTTATCGCTTCATTAACCATATCCTGGTCATCACATACAATACCTATTGCCAGCATGATTGCCACGTTGGGAACTTCCCATCCGCCCCAAGACCAGTAAGGATCTGTTTTTTGACTGATGAAGTAGGTTGCAGGACCTGCAACTACATTTTTCAACCAAGTCTGGAACTTAGAAAATCCTCCATTATCTACCCAAGGCTGATAATCCCGCATTACTTCCGCCGCTTGCGCAAACCGATGTCCGTCAAATCCGGTAACTAACGCATAATGGTCATTCGTATTCTCCACTTGAATTGCTTTACATACAGTCGACCAGTTATCCAGAATCTTCACAGCCTTATCCGCATACTTATATGCATCTTCTTCGCCTAGTCCTTCTGCTATTCTCCAGCGCAAGGCCAAATAATAGGCGGCCAATCCCGGTTCTCTGGCAACTTTAAAGTTACCACCTGAAGAATTTCTCAAAAGAATCTCGGGAGCGTCAGTTGTCCAGTTTTCGTTAAGTTGCGTGTATTGGTTCTGTTCCAGGAACTCCCATGCAGCGCCCCAAGGTTGAGCACCTGTTTTTATCTTCCCCACTACATATTGGAAATCGTCATTGGTATGCATCAGACAGGGATGATTCAAAGTGTATACTTTATAAGTATCCTCTTCTTCTATTGTATAACCTGGTGTCAGGTCAACATGCCCCTCATCAAAATAGTCCTTATTACTACAAGACAGGAATGTAAATAACACCATCGCTAGAGTTATCATTTTCTTTTTCATATTTCATCTCATTTAAATAATTATTCAAAAACAACTCCTTCATTCTCTATCAGATAAGCCTTATATGCTTCCAATGATTCGAAGGTCTTAACCCAATCGAGCGCAAAAGGTTCCGTTACAGCTTCAGTATAGTAAGTATCATAGAACCTGTGTTCACAGCGGTCTAATGTAATTCCGTCATTCAGCACTCCGTTTGTTAAAAAGTCGGCATTTGCTCCCTTGAAAATATTGGGGGTGCTTAAGTCGGCATAAGTTACATATCCGCCATCACTGGTTCTTGTCATGCTTACTTTATATAAATTTTGTGCATTACCCGCAGCAGTACCACCATAGAATCCGATACTGATTCGTGGATTATTGTTCCAGATATTAAGTAACAATGTGGGAGTCTTGGCCGGGTCGAGACTATCTTCGAAGAAAGTCTTCACTGCATATATAGGATATTTCGACGGGTAGAAAGTCATCGTTCCACGGAACTGTGCTTCACATTTCGCGTTGGCTTCTTTTTCTATCTTCCTCACTAATCTACCATTCTCCAATACTCCATAATCCCCACCTTCGAAACATCCTGCCGTAAAGAGGAAATCATCATTAATCTTACCATCTACCACAGAAACTTCAAATGATTTCTCAAAGCCCGGAGAACCGTCAGCATAGGTAATACTTGCCGTTAATGTTGCTGTACCGGAATTTACACCTCCCAAGATGACGAATACCTCTTCTTCTCCCAAAACTCGTTTTTCAATGGAAGCGACTGTAGCATCGGAAGTAGTCCATACCAAAGCAGATACAGTTGCATCTGCAGGTGTTACAGTGTATTTCAACACAGATATTTCACCTTTGGCAAGTTTGTTATGTATAGAACTCATCTCGAATGTTTCCACGTGAATAACAGGTTTTACCGTTACCTCAACTGAATGGGACAGATCCGTGCCATCTGTAGTTGTTGCAGTAATTGTCGCTTTTCCTTCTCCCACAGCCAGTACTCGCCCGTTTTCATCAACCGTAGCCACTTTCTCATCGCTACTTTTCCACGATAGAAGATAGAAACTAGGTTTCTCCGGTACAGTTTTCGTTTTGAGCTGAACCGATTGCGTTTCCATCATGGTAAGCTCTTCAGGCAAATTGGTTATCTCAACCGATTGTGTAAGCGCAAGTTCTTCAACTACACTAATTGTTATGGCAGCCGATACTCCATCTGCATATCCGACAGCTGGTTTTGCCGTAATAACCGATGTTCCGACAGCAACAGCCGTCACCTTACCGTTAGCATCTACCGTAGCCACCTCTTCGTTACCTGATACCCAAGACACCCCGGGATTAGTCGCATCTTCCGGCAAAGTAGAGAAATGCAAAGTATAGTTTTCGCCCTTTACCAGTGTATAGACTTCATATTTCTCATCAATCGTTATCGATGATAGAATGGTATTTTTAGTCAGCGGATCGGTATTGTAATCGTCCGCACAAGAGCTTGCAGTTCCTATCAGTGCCATGCATGAAAACAGGAAAGCCATCGTCTTGCTTAATGTATATATTCTTTTCATATAATTATAACATTAAAATTATTTCACATAAGGATTTGTAGATTGCCAGTTGGGCCGCAAGTTCGTATTCAGTTGCAACTGATCCAGCGGGAAAGGATACAAATACTGCTTATTGTCCCATTTTCTGCCGCTCTCCCAAATCAAGCATCCTTCCGTATTCGTCACAACCCCTGCCCAACCGGAAGTTTCAAAAGCGGTTCCCGTATATTTGATTCCCAACATATCTTCAGGCATTTCGTTTTCTGCTGTTTTCCAACGTTTCAAGTCATCCAGTCTGAAACATTCATCAATCAATTCCACCGTACGTTCACGACGAATTTCCGTTCTCATGTTTGTACCTGTACCCCGAAGCAGTCCGTTAGACAATTTAGGCATAGTAGGATTAACTCTCAAACGTACCAGATTCAACGATTTGTCCAAATCAGGATCCAAGATATTGTCATCGTATTCAAATTTTGCTTCTGCATAGTTTAAAAGCACCTCCGCATAACGAATAATAGGATAGTCGTATCCTTCCTTCCGGTTTTCCACTTCTCTTTCCGAACACCATTTGCGACAACGGTACCCGGTACCACCTGCTGCATTGTGAGCAGTCACTCCGGCTTCCTTAATTTCAGCTGCATCTCCCAACCACGTTCTACGATAACGTCCACCGTTGCTACTGAAGTAAAAACCTCCGTCTACCATCATTATGCTTGACATGCGGTTGTCACGGTCGAAATACTCCGAATTTTTAGTAGCGTAATTCCACTTCGATATATCAATCGGCAATCCGGTGCTCTTTTGAAGATACATATTGGCCAATTTACGTGTTACATATAACGCATTATTAAAACGACCTTCGGTAATATTGATACCAATAGGTGCCAATGTCGTATCATGTCTTCTGGAAAATATATATTCTTTATTTGCACTTTTGTTCAAACCGGCCGGATTCGATTTCTCATTTTCCAGTATAAACAAATAACGGTAAGCAGCCCCTTCATCCCCTTCAATAACCAAATCAGACGGTTTGAAGAGTTCGAATGTTTTCGACTCAATAACTGCATCAGCAGCTTCGTATGCTATTTTCAACCATTTCTTTGACAATTCCGTATTGCTTCCATTACCATTATGGAATTTTTCCCATGTCCCCGCATAAAGTCCCACACGGGATAAAAAGGCTTGTGCACCCTCAAGTGAAATAGTGCCTGCGTTTGCAGCAGTGATATCCTTAAACTTCGGCAAACGCGCTATCGCTTCGTTCAAATCGGAGATAATGAATTCGTTAATTTCTTCTCTTGTATTTTGAGTGCGATAAAGCTCCGGAGAAGTGATATCTAACGGTTCTTCCACCTTAATGACTCCTCCAAAACGTTGAAGCAGGTCAAAATAGATATAAGCCCTGAAAAAATATGCCTCACCAACAGGTATCTTAATTTCTTCGGGAAGAGCATAAGATTCTGCCTTTTGTAACAACAGATTTACTTGACGAAGATTGGCATAAGCATCTGTATAGCTTTTGTCGGTAAGTGGAATGGTAGATGTTCCATTACTGAAAAGATTCCTGGGATTTGTACTAAACAGGTCTGCTTGTACATCACCGTGAGCATCCCCCAAGCCACCGAAATCGCGTGTCCAACCATAGAAATTCTTGGCAAAAGCTTCGAATTGCCCGCGATTCTGCCACATGTCGCCATCCGAGAGTTGCTCCTCGGGATTCATGTCCAGACATGACTGGAACAACAAACACAAACTAAAAAGTAATGTAGTATATAAGTTCGATAGTTTCATATTATATATAGTATTAGAATGTTGCACTTAAACCAAAAGTATATGAACGAGTGAAAGGATAGCGCTGTCTGGCACTTACCGCACGCGTTGCTTCCGGATCCCAGCCATCATTAATTTTTGAGTTTTCCCAAATATCCGTACCGGTAACATATACTCTGAAATTTTCAAGTACCCCCTTGGTTATCTTTGTCAATATGGCTCTTGGTATAGTATATCCCACTGTCAGATTCTTCAACCGGAGATATGTACCATCTTCTATAAACCATGAAGAAGGCATATAATTCCAGTTATTGATTTCTGATTTAGTTGAATAGGCAGGGTATCTGCCATTAGGGTTTTCCGGACTCCAGACTTTTCCAATCGTATGGTTTGACGTATTCATCCACACTGCTTTGAAAGGAACTTTCCAAGAGTCTGCATCGCGACAAACCGTTCTTTGTGCCGCACCTTGAAAAATAGCAGACACATCAAAACCTCTCCATTCCAATCCAAGGTCAAAGGCAAAAGTTACTTTGGGGTCATCTGTCCCAAGAAAGACCAAATCGTCCTGCGTAAGCTTACCATCCTTATTCACATCTTCATACATGTGGTCACCCACGCGTAAATTCGAGGGCATTGAAAGCGTATTGTTTCCATAATACAGATTCTTATATGCCTGTAAATCTTCCTCATTCTGTATTTTTCCTGCATATCGGTAACCGAAAACAGAGTTTAACGGATAACCGTTTATCGTGCTGTTGAAACCGGCAGAGATAACATCATTACCTCCTGACAACAACTTATTTTCCATGTAAGTATATGTTCCGCCAATATGATAGCTCACTTCTCCTATTTTGTCACTCCAACGAAGCATACCTTCATATCCTTTACTTTCGAATTTTCCGTTGTTACTTGCCGGAGCATTGCCACCCAAGGTGCCGGGATACAGCAACCCGATCAACATATTGTCGTTTTTCTTCATATAGAGGTCTACGCTACCACTCAAACGGCTGTTCAGTACTGTAAAATCAAAACCGACGTTATAATTTTTGATTCTTTCCCAAGTTCTATTGGTTGTCACCAGTTCTTTAGCCGCAGCAATATATGAAACTTTTCCGTCGCCAATATAGGCGCCCGAAGCTGTATTAAAGTTATAGAGTTGCACCCCGTCGTAAAGCCCTATACCGCTTTGGTTGCCGACCTCACCATAAGAAGCCCTAATTTTCAATTCTTCAATATACTTTTTAATATTCACCATAAACGCTTCTTCGGTAATTCTCCAACCTGCTGAAACACCATAGAAACCTTTCCATCTGTTTTCCGGTTGAAACTTTGAAGAACCATCATAGCGCGCGTTAAATTCTATCAGATACCTTTGGTTGTAGTTATAATTCAAACGTCCGAAATAGGAAAGGAGCGCATAGCTGTTCTTTTTGGCTTCGGCAATAGAAATGACTCCGTTACCATTAATGATACCTAGTTCCGACTGTATATCAGTGGCAGACGTTCCGGTGATTTCATAATCTCTACGATCGTATTGCATACCGGCCATTACATTGATATTGTGATTTTTACCTATCGTTTTCGCATAGTTCAAATAACCTGATACAGAGTAATTATCCGTACGGGAAGCACGTTTAGTATATTTTGATTCCGCTTGAGTAGGATAGGGATTTGCTGTAGAGGTATTCACTGTTCCATCATAATGATACCATTGGATAGATTTCATTTTCTCGTCACGTATAGCACTGTTCGTTGAATATCCGAATGTTGCAGAAGCAGTCAGTTCTTTTGTAAACTGATACTTTAATGTTTCATTCAAATTGAAAGTTGTCACCACCAATTTATTCTCACCACCTAATTCGAGTAACCAATTGGCTGTATAGTCGGTACCCCACAAATAAGGCTTGCCATCAATAGTTGAAACAGGCCGACCTGGCAACGGAGTCGTAACATTCAACGCCCTTCCGATTTGCGTAGGAGTAACTTGCTCTTTACGGACTGCTGATATGACAGACTCGATAGTCAAACGGTCAGTGGCCTTAATTACATTACTCGAACGGAAAGTATACTGTTGATTGTTATTTTCCCCCCAACGCAGGTTGGAGTCATCAAACAAATAACCGGCCGACAAACGGTAAGTGACCTTTTCGTTACCTCCTGAAAAGCTCAAGTCGTGTTGCGTAGAATTGGCAGGTCCCCACATCACGTCCGTCCAGTTGACATCATGAAAAACGTAATCGTTCACACCCATACCTGGAATCGGGTTGGGATTGCTCCCGTCATGTACATTAATGAAACCACCTTTGTTTGCCTGCATCAACTTGACATATCGATACCATGTATAAGTATCGTCAAGGCCGTCATTCTCCATTGCTTGCAGAAATGAACCAGCCCACTCATCCAGGCTCATCAATTCAGCTTGAAGTCCCGGCATCTTACGGGTATATGAGCCATTATACTCTATCTTAAGTTTACCGGCCTGCGGTCTTTTGGTTGTTACAATAATCACACCACCCGCAGCTTTTGCTCCATAGATAGCTGCCGAAGCATCTTTCAAGAAGTTCATAGTCTCGATATCCGAAGGGTTCAGATATTGCAGGTCTGAAACTGCGTCTGAAGGAACACCGTCTATAATAAGCAACGGTTCTGTTGTGTTTTTGGAAACTGCACCACGAAGGGATACTCCCCAACCTTCTTCACCCGGAGCTGATGATGAACGTGTAATCCGAACACCGGGAGCCTGTCCTTGCAATGCCTGAAGAGGATTGGACATGCTTCCTTTATTTTCGAATATTTTGCTATCAACAACTGTTACGGAACCGGTCAATGAAGATTTCTTCATAGCACCATACCCCACAACAACGACTTCGTCCAACATCTCACTATCTTCCTGCATCGTGACGTTTATGGCGGACTTTCCGCTTACAGTAATCTCCTGTGACTTATACCCCACATAAGATATAACCAGAACTGATTTTTCAGAAACATTATTCAATATAAAGTTTCCATCCAAGTCTGTAATCACTCCTGTTGTTGTGCCTTTCACCACAACACTGGCACCGATAACGGGTTCACCGCCAGCATCGACAACCTTACCTCGTACGGTACTGTTTTGCAACACTTCCAGTATATTATCCGTGTCTGCAAAAGCAGTCCCCGGGCTTCCTGCCAATAGAGCGGAAGCCATCATCGCAGAATATAATATTCTTTTCGATGAAAATTTCAATAACTTCTTATTCACACTTTAAAAATTTAAAATTAACAATTTAGTTGCTATAGTATAACTCTCAAATACATGACTTGATATATTCACGAATCTCTTTACGGCTAGCCAGTAAATGATTCTCTATGGTACGTCGCGAAAGGCACAATTCTTCAGAGATTTCAGGTGCTGTCTTACCCTGGAAACGACTCATTATATAAACTGTCCGACGCTGCGGAGAAAGTTGAAGCAGTTTCAGATTTTCTTGTGCCGACAGGTCATTGGCTATCACCCCACTCTCTGTATCATCAGTAACGTTCATGCCATATTCATAGAAATAGGCAGACATTTCCTGCTTCCTGTAATAACGTCGCAAATAATCAACCACCAGATTGTGAGCTATGAAGAACGCCATACTTCTCACTGTCTCTTTACGAAGCATTTGCTTATATTCCATGAGACGAAGAAATACATCCTGAACCATGTCTCTGGCAGATTCATAATCATTGATTTTACGATTTATATAATGAATGATTATGGGACATAAGGATGTGTAAGTTTCAGTCAATAATTGATTTGTAGTAGAATTCATTGTCTGCATATCTTCCGTCTCCATTTTAGTTTTTACGACAAAAAACAATAGAATCACCCGCAGATGAATAAAATACCAATTTATCATCTTCCTGCTTACATAAGGATGCATGGATAATATGACGATGCAGTATCTCATTCCTTTCTCCATAGATATAGGATAAATCTTGAGATAATAAAGGTAAGCTGTACGTCAGGCTGATTCTTCCGGAAGTAAGCAAATTGTATCTGGCAGATGCCGTGATAGCAGGAATATCCTTTTTATCAGATTTCATAGTCCAAAAAATCGAATCTCCATTCACCTTTAAACAAATATCACTATTAGCCACACTCCATTGAGAGGTGTCGGGCAATGAACAAGCAGTATCAACCGACTTATTACTTCCTATCAGAAAGGAAAGAAGTAAAAGGATTATAACTTCCAAAATGCTCTTCATAATATTGATTATTTAGTTAAACATCAGCAAGGATTCGTGCCTTATTCGAAAGGCTTTCTGTCCCTGTCTGATGCAAAACTACACATAATCTCACCCTATTTCCAAACAATAGAAGCGCTGTTTTATCTCAACTAAAATGAGAATTACATTTTCCACATAAAGCATTGTTGTACAAGCAGATAAACATCATAAAACTTGTCTCAAAAAAAATGAGAATATAGGTTTTACTCAATTTTCTTTTATCACAAGGTTCTGTTTCTTACAATATTCCAGTGGTGTCATGCCAGTTACATTCTTGAATACTCTATAGAAAGTAGCCTTAGAACTAAAGCCGCACTGTTCCGACAAAGCTTTCAAAGTATATTTTGAGAGGTTTTCCTGATTTAAACGTTTTTTAATCTCATTGACACGATATACATTAATGAAATTAGAGAAATTCACATTCATGTGATTATTGAGCAATTGAGAAAGCTCTGTCTCAGTACAGTCCAATTTTGCAGCAACGTCCCCAATGCTTAATTTTGGATTCAGATAAGGCTTTTCATGTTCCAAATAGGAAAGCAAATTATCCAAAATACCGCTCACTTTCATTTCGGGCAATACCACCTTTTTATCTTTACCTCTCTCCTGAACCTTACTTAATATCATCCGCTCATCCGTCATCCGCTTTTTAAGTTTCCATATCCGGTAACAAAAATATATTACTAGAATACTTATTATTAGAACCATCAATAATATGCCTACCATAAAAGTATATGATTTCCGGACATAGATGTCCACAGTCTGCATCTGTTTTTCACCGCCCGGGACACGCAACTTGAAGACATAATATCCTCCTGGTAAGTCCTTATAAGAAACTTCATTAATCCCTGTCTGTTTCAACCATTCCTTATCATACCCTTCCAACTTATACTCATAGAAATTGGCATAAGGCAACGCATAATCCATATTAGAAAATTTAAAACGAAGAGTATTTTCAGAAGAAGGCAATTCAATTCCTTCCGACATGTCCATATACGGAAAGTCATATTCTATATTAGAAATAGCATACGATGTTATTATAGGGGTACTTACAATACGACGTTCTGTATTAATATTCCCGGTTGTGGTATAGACTAACCCGCCTTCATTAGCCCACCAGATAATACTGTCATTGGAAACAAAGACACTATTATTAAATTCCAGACCGCTCAACCCATCCTGTCTCTGATATGTATAATGCTGTTTTTCTATCGGATTGTAACGTACAATCTCTTTTTGTGTAGCGATCCAGTAAATTCCATGACTATCTTCCAGGATACAAGGCACTTGATTATCCGGAAGCAGATTATCAGTAGTAAAATGTTCATGAACAACCAAATCCTTCCCTATCTTATACAAACCATTATCCGTACAAACCCACATATCTTTCCGCAAGTCCTCCATTATATACTTAATTTCAGCCTTTATCGGAACACTAAAACAGTCCGCACGCATCTTCCCCGTAGCAATATCCAATAAAAACAGACCGAATTTGCTACCTACCCATAGACGATTCATCGAATCAACACACAAACATAATATGGCATTTGTTGTCAGGACGGAGTTCATCGTATCATATTTCTTCAGCACATGTCCTTCAGGGGTACTCTGATAAAGTCCACTTTGAGAAGCAAACCATAAATTCCCCTTCGCATCGTCTACAATATTAAGAATGCAACCATACAGAAACAACTCTTCATGGGAGAAGTCCCTTAAAGACCATGTTTTTTCATCAAAAACATGCACCCCTCCACCGTAAGTACCTATCAATATTTTGTCCTGTATCCGATTTATAAACACTACTATGTCCGACCGCAAATTAGAAAAGTTTTTCTCCAAACTATAACTTCTTATTTCCCCTGTTTTTTCACAAATAAAGAAAAGCCCTGTCCTTGTACCAATCAGCTTGTCTCCATTAGGAAACATATAAAAACTACGAACCCGATAATCAGTTGAGTAAAAATCATTTTTACTGTAATAAGAGAACTTGGCACCAATACGAGGTGTATAACTGATTCCCCCAAACTGGGTTCCAATCCAACGAATGCCATTATCATATAAAAATGCAGTGATTGTATTGGAACTGATAGAATTCCGTGCCTTCTCCTTATGTGAAATAACTTCGATACTTCCATCTTCCAAAGACAACACTTTCAATCCCTGTCCATTTGTACCGACAAACAATTGGTTATCCTGTCCGTCTATTGTCATTATCAAATTATGTTCAAAACCGTTCACTTTGGCAAATTTCTTTCCGGACATATCAAAGCTGAATATTCCTTTATTGAAACTACCCAAATAGATATGGTTGCCCATACGCGTGAGACAAATGAAGAAATTGCTGTTTGATATCTCTTCCGGCATCCGGTAAATCTCCGGTTGCATCGTCCGGATATCTATTCTACCCAACCCGTCGGCGGTAGAAAACCAATATATATTCTTATCCTCACAAATAATAGACGTGATATGATTGCACGGTGAAAGCCCGGTTTCTAAAAATATCTGGCGAGGAGTATGATTATTTATAAAATAAAGGCCAGCTTCCGTTCCCACAAAAAATTGGCTGTCTGCAATCTTCCGGATTGATTTGACTATTGCAGATGGAATGTCCAGTTTTACCGTTACATTAGTCTTACGACTAAAGTATTTCAGTCCGGAAACTGTACCAAGCAGCAATGTATCGCTATCCAATTCTTCTATCGACCAAATATCATCTTCTGACAGTAAGGGATAAGTTTTCACCTCACATCCGTCGAAACGGCACAACCCCACCTTTGTTCCAATCCAGATAAACCCGGATGCATCTTTCTTTATTGCGTTTACTGTATTACTTGGCAGTCCCTCAAAAGTCGTTATATTATAATAATTCATAGGAGAAGAAGAATAAACTCCTTCAACTTTAAGTAGTATAAAAACCAGTACTATGATTAATTGCAGAATATATTTTTTCATAAGCAGATGCCGTTCTTCTCAAACTTCAAGGACAAAGATAGTAAAAAATGAAAGATATTCGCAAAGACACTAACGTATACTCAACCGAAAAACATAAAAAAACTATTATAATCAAAAGCATTTCACCTACTATTCCACAAAAACGTCCTATCTTTATTGCCCGAATCAAAGAAAGGAGCTACATGGATTTACGTACGGCAAATGTTACAAGATATATTCTTCCTCTGCGTGAGGGGGGCTCATTGCCTGCTTTGGCCGAAGCTGACGATGAATTTAAGTATGTAGTCAAATTCAGAGGGGCAGGACACGGTACGAAAGCACTGATTGCCGAACTGATTGGTGGGGAGATAGCCCGTGCACTGGGTTTCAGAGTCCCCGAAATCGTTTTTCTGAATCTGGACGAAGCCTTCGGACAGACGGAAGCGGATGAAGAAATACAGGATTTGCTTCAATGGAGCCGCGGGCTGAATATGGGACTGCATTTCCTTTCCGGTTCACTGACTTTTGACCCGGTAGTGCATACGGTGGATGGAAAGACTGCTTCGCAGGTAGTATGGCTGGATGCCCTGTTGACTAATATAGACCGCACCATCAAAAATACCAATATGCTGATGTGGCACAAAGAGCTATGGTTGATTGACCACGGGGCTTCCCTCTATTTCCACCATTCCTGGACTAACTGGCAGAAACAGGCACTTGTTCCTTTTGTACAGATAAAAGACCATGTACTACTACCGTTTGCCGATAAACTGGAAGAAGCAGACGCTGAATTCAGGCAGTTATTGACTTCCGATAAAATACGTGATATAGTCAATGCTGTTCCCGACGACTGGTTGAACTGGACAGAAGGCACAGAAACGCCACAGGATTTGAGAGAGGTTTATATTCAATTCTTAGAAGAAAGGATGAAGCATTCCGAAACATTTGTAAATGAAGCACAAAATGCAAGAAAGGCACTTATATGAATACGCAGTTATCCGCTTCGTTCCCAAAGTAGAACGTGAGGAGTTTATCAACGTGGGGATTGTACTGTTTTCCAAAAGAGCTAAATACCTGAAGTCCCTCTATATGATAAATGAGAATAAACTGAAACTGTTTTCTTCCGAACTGGATATTCATTGTCTGAGAGAAGGATTACAGGTATTTGACAAGATATGTATAGGAAATAAAGAAGGGGGAGCCATAGCCAATATGGATATTCCCGACAGGTTTCGTTGGCTGACTGCGGTCAAAAGTTCGTGCATACAGGTGTCCCGCCCGCATCCGGGATTTTCGGCTGATTTAGACAAGACTTTGGAAAGATTGTTCAAGGAACTGGTACTCTGATTCGCTGAACAATCTCTTCGTCAAACTAACGGGCAGCAATGTAGAAACTCTGTTCTACCGCTTCGGCAGTCTGCACTTGGGGTTCTCCACTACGTCCATATTGCCAGGCTACTACCGTAACCTTTACCGGAAACTTTGCACGCGGGGGAATTTTTGTCAATACAAGCTTGTCGCCCTTTATTTCTGCCGGGCCTTCCTTTACATAATAGCAGACCGGAAGGCCGGAATCTGAAGTTCCTTTCAGTGTTATTTCTTTCACTGAAGCCTTTAGATCCGATAGTTTCGGGAAAGTAATATGTTGTGGTATCCCTTCCTTATTCCGATGCGGAATACGAATTTCTACCTGCTGGACGGCACTCCGGTATTTATGGTCTTGCTTTACGGAAGCCATCAGGCAGATGCTTCCTGTACGCTTGGGATTATCCAACCCCATCCGATAGAAACGTACAGTAAAAGTCGTATCATTCACAACTTCCACGGGGCCACAGATTCTCGACATCCGAATCGGACGTGTACCATGTTCTTTTGAATATTCGTTCCTTAGCGTATCTGTATACACTGCTTTCAAGTGGAAAGTGACTCCATCCGCTTCGGGTTGAAAAGAAGGGGACATACGCACATGGGATTCCGGATTGAAAGTAATCAGTTTTCCTTTTTGCTCAAAGCCGATATACTGTTCTGTCTTTCCGCGTTCATTGGCATAGTATTTTTCTGTGGCATCCGCCATTTCCTTATCAAAATACCAGAATGCATGGTTCTTGTCTCCTTTATATTTATCATAGGGAGCGGCTTCGCTTGCAGGCATTTTATTTTTCCGCCAACGGTCTGCCAGCCAACCATTCTTTGCTTCTACCGGGATTAACCGGACGGGAGTATCCGATGGCGAATGTATCGGCAACCGGTATTGCACTGCCTTTTTCAGAAAGAGTGAAAGATAATCAATCAATTCATCGGAAATATCAAAATGTCCGTGTCCTGCATCTGCAAGGAATGAAAGAGGGGCATTCGGGTATTCACGACGATAATCGAAAGAGGTTATCAACCGGTCTTCCCACCATTCGTCCTCTCCCATTACCATTAATGAGGGGATACCTTCTATTGTACGGGTTCCCCAATCCAAATTCGCACGCCCGTAACCTGTCAGATGAGTTCTGGGAGAATCACCGTGAATAGAGAGTACGGCCAATGTCCGTCCGGGATTCCACGCGGCAAAGTTCCACGGATAAGTAGCCATTGCCGAGTGTCCGACAGGGATGACCGGGGCAAATTCGAGTTCTGTATATCCGCTTGTTTCAGACAGGTTCTTCATCATTGTTTCAAAGATTTGCCGAGTACCTTGGGTCACGTCCCATCGTTGGTCTATTCCGGGAGTTATCCATATCTCCGCGATTCCCAGCTTACTCATGTTCTTCCGGAATTCGGGATGCTCGAAAATCGTTTCTTCGGTCATATTATGTTGCCCGATGATGACGGCACGGACTTGCTTGCAGTTTTCCGGTATCCATAGATAGGCGGAAGGGTGAGCGTTTGTCTCTTCCGAAATCAGCTCTTTTATTTCTACTGACCATTGCCAGGGGGCGGCTGCAATCCGGGCAGCCTGCATGAACAGGGATAACAAAACAACGAGAAAATATTTATTCATAATGCTTCTTTTAATTGATTTAACTTCATATACTACGAATATGGAGAACAAAACACTCAAAAAATGACTATATATATGAGAGATTAAATGCAAAGATAGGGCTATCCGTAAAAATGGTAGCAAAACCCGTAATCTATATAAAGACAGATTACTATTTACAGGCCAACTTTGCATAGAGGAAATAAAGATAATAAAAACATTAGAATACGCTTTTATTTTAATATAGCTTGATTATGGAAAAAGTAAAATTGAACAATGGCATTGAAATGCCTGTTTTGGGTTATGGTGTTTATCAGGTTACGCCTGAGGAGTGTGAACGTTGCGTATCAGATGCAATTAGTGTAGGCTATCGCTCTATTGATACGGCACAAGCCTATCACAATGAGGAAGGTGTGGGAAATGCAATCAGCAAATGTGGTGTGCCGCGTGAGGAACTGTTCATCACTACAAAAGTATGGATTTCAAATGCCGGTTACGAGAAGGCCAAAGCTTCTATTGATGAATCGCTGCGCAAATTGAAGAGTGATTATATCGACTTGTTGCTCATTCATCAGCCATTCGGTGATTATTACGGAACTTACCGGGCTATGGAAGAAGCATACAAAGCCGGAAAACTTCGTGCAATCGGTGTCAGTAACTTCTATCCTGACCGCTTTGTAGACCTGGCAGAATTCTGCGAAATCACTCCTGCCGTCAATCAGGTGGAGACGCACGTTTTCAACCAACAGATAAAGTTACAGGAAGTAATGAAGGAATATGGTACTAAAATTATGTCATGGGGCCCGTTTGCCGAAGGTCGGAATGACTTCTTTACCAACCCGACTCTCCAGGAAATCGGTAAAGAATATGGCAAATCAGTGGCACAGGTCGCACTGCGTTATCTGATTCAACGTGATATTATCGTGATTCCCAAATCTACTCATAAAGAACGTATGATTGAGAATTTCAATGTTTTCGATTTTTCGTTAACACCGGATGATATGGCTGCTATTGCTGCGCTTGATACGGCTAAAACCCTTTTCTTCTCTCACAATGATCCGGAGATGGTGAAGTGGTTGATTAATTATGGAAAATAGTGGTAAGTAGCAATTCTCAAAAAAGAACATAAATGGGAATTTAATTTAGACATAAGAACAAAAGAACATAAAGGCTGCGCTTGGAAAATTATTTCTGCCGGTCATTAAACTGCTACTGTTTCATCTTTTGTTCTTATGTTCTTCTGTCTAAATAGAAAGTTATTAATCTGTCTGCTAAAAAAATATCATTTACTTGTCATTTTCACATACTCAATGGTCATCTAAATAATTGAGTTATTTTTTCAACGGAGTAAAATGTAACGCGGCTCCACCACTTGCTTTCAACTTCAAGACGAGCTTATCGCCTGCCTTTATCTTTTTATGGGTACTGCGCACTTTCGTACGTGTATTCAATTTGTCGTCATCTTCGTACAGATGAAGCATATACTTTTTCCCCGATTCCAGAAAATCCGTAGTCAATGTAACAGTACGGGGTTCGGTGTTCGTCATTGCCCCTACAAACCAGTCATTTCCTGAGCGACGAGCCTGAACGATATATTCACCAATTTCTCCATCCAATGCACGACTGTCACCCCATATACTCGGAATGGCTTTCCAAAATTCCAGTTCTTCTTCTCCTTTATAGAATTCCGGTCTGTCATACCAGTACATAAATTGCAAAGGACTGTAATACACTGCTGCCATTGCCAACTGATGTGCTTTCGTATTCTTCACCCGGTTATTGAAATAACATAGCGTATAATCTCCTGCGCCTGCAAGGAAACGGGTAAAAGGAAGAGTCGTATTGTGTGTCGCATCCGGCATTTCTTCATTTCCACGGATACCTTCCTGTGTCATCAGGTTGGGATAGGTACGGCTGAAACCTGTCGGGCGATACTCATCATGAATATCTACCATCAGGCCATATTCTCCACATTTACGGACTGCATCATGCAGCCAGGTGCTCCATCGCTGATTACCAATCTGCACAAACCCGAACTTGATACCTTTCAATCCCCATTTCTTATACAAAGGCAATAAAGTATCCAACTGCTGCACCAACGCACGCTGATTGACATACACCATAAGTCCGATTCCTTTCGATTCGGCATATTTACACAAAGCGGGTATATCGAGGTCTTTGTCCGGAGAAACAGTAGTGGCATCCGAACTCATCTTCATTTCCGGCCCGTACCAACCTGCATCCATGTGCACATACTGGATGCCACGCTCTGCCGCGAAGTCAATGGCTGCTTTCACCCTATCCTGTTTCAGGTCGCCCGAACGGAATACTTTTCCGGGTTTAATCCAGGAAGTATCAGCCAGTTTGCAAGCCGGATTCAGATTCAAGACAATATCATTGTTATTAATCAAATCAACCGGACGTTCGCCGACCATGATGACACGCCACGGAGTGCTGTAAGGAGAAATAATATCGACGCTGCTATACAGACTTGTCTCCAAAGTGGAAGGTTTCTCTACCGATAAACGGAACTTGCCACGGGCATAATCCACCATTTCCGCTTCCAATAAGGCTACTGATAATCCATCAGGCAGTTTCAAGGTCAACGGACGTTCACTCTCCTCTTTTCCCCATCCTTCCAACGGACGAAGTACGCAAGGGCCTTGTGCCCAACGCTCGTAATAAGCCATCGTTCCTTCAGGCATTGTGAAACTGGTCTGTTCGCCGACGATATGCAAGAAAAGCCCGTTTGTCGTTTCCGGGAAATGATAACGGAAAGCAACTCCTTCATTATAGGCACGAACGATAATGTTCATAAAGTAATTCTTACGCTTATCATAGCCGCCGTCCTGGTTGCCATTCCCTTCTCCCTTCTTGAATTTCAAAGTCATCTCATTGTAGCAATCACGTACTTCCGCACGTTCCCCGTACACAGGCTTCCATATCTCATCCGTTTTTCGTTGTTCTGTCCCTGTCAACTTGAGATTTTCACACCAAAAATGACAAGTATCATTCGGAACCCCCAACGCCGACTCAAACAACTGATTTTCAATCAGAACACCCAATTTACTTTCTTCAATCACCGGACGGTTCTTATAAGTCAAGGTATAATACATTTGTGCATTATCCTCTCCTACCGCACGCTGATAAAAGGTAAAACGATAAGCCCCATCGGGAGACGTCAGTTCCTGACGGGTTTCTGTCATCACATCCTGCGCTTTCAACAATGCCGGTATCACCAGCAACAAAAGCAAAAATCTTTTCTTCATTCTATTTACGTTCATGTTTATTCTTCTTTCTTATTATATACGAACGGGGAAGAAATTATACTCAACATCAAATATACGATAAAAAATAAAATATAATTTTTAGTTCCGCTATTTAAATAGTATCTTTGTTTAGATTGTAAACAGAGCAAGATATGAAAGCAGAAGAACCCATAGGTGAATATTATTCTCAGTCGTATATCAAAAATATAAGGCGCAAAATTATTAAGTCCATCAGAGAAGAAGAAAACGTTGATGTACTAAAACAGTACATGCAGTTTCAAAAAGAAAAAGAGGGACAAATTAATCTTACCAGAAAAAAAAGAAGAGAATTGTTCGATAGCCAATCCCTAATAGGAAGCATTGATTCTGAAATTCCCTGGGAAGATATGAGAGGTAATATTTTAAAAGAAAAATTCAACTTAGAATGAGAGTATTTTTAGATACCAATATATTAATGGAATCCATTACTAATCGTTCGCATTCCATTGAAATCGCCCGTATATATAACCTATATAAAAACGGTGTTATTGACTGTTATATTTCCCAAGGTTCTTTTTACACAATCACATATCTTGTAGAAGCGTACCTAAAGAAGACGGAGTCTTTATCCAAAGAGCAACGTTTAGATAAGCTACGTAATATACTTAATAACATATTATTAATGTCAGATATTTGCGATATTTCTAATGAAGAATTAAGCAAAGGCATATGGGATGCTAATTTTACAGATATAGAAGATAGTTATCAATATCAAAATGCAATAGCCGAACAATGTGAGTACCTAATAACTCTGAATAAAAAAGACTTCTATACCGACAATGACCAAATAGAGATTGTAACTCCCGAAGAATTTATAAGAAAAATATCATCTGAACTTTGATGTTATTCCATCTGTTCCCTATAAACAGTCGGCGTCATCCCGGTCACCCGTTTAAAGATACGATTGAAATGCACAGGAGATTCAAATCCGCAGGTAGCACTAATTTGCGATATATTCATCATGCTACTATTCAATAATTTACAAGCATATCCGACACGCATATCAAGCACATACTCTTTGAATGTCTTTCCTGTGTTTTCTTTAAAGTATCGGCAGAAGGCGGTGGGATTCATCGCTGTGTAAGAAGCTATTTCATCCAAGCCGATAGACTCGGTATAATGTTTGTTCAGATAGGCAATCACTTTTTCCATCCTTTCATTACGCATGATGGAAGGGGACGGGGTATAATGGGAAGTAGTCAGATACTTCCTGTGATTGCTGGTAGCCATCATTTGCAGGAGTGAAAGCAGCAGGATGATTTGGTCGGCTCCTTTGGCAGAAGGTATCTGTTTTAATAACTTAATGATTTTTCCCGAACGGGTAACAGTGAATTTAATTCCCCTGCAAGCATCCTCCAACAGATTCCTGATGGGAATAAACTGGGAATATTGAGAGATGGAATAATGCATGAAGTCTTTCTCGAACTGAATATTCACGCCTTTTACTTTCAGTTCGGATTTTTCTCCGTCATCAGCTTCTTCCCCGCTATCCGGCGGACTCTGCATGCTATGAGGCAGCTCAGAACCAAAAAGAATCAAATCACCTTTTGAATAAGAGATAATGCTGTCACCTACGAGACAATCCCCCTCTCCTTTCTCCACATAGATAATTTCATACTCATTATGAAAATGCCACGGATACGTGAAACGTGGATATTCATAAAAGCGGGCACGGACGGGATTGGAAGTCGTAATCGTCAACTTCTCATTCATTATCTTCTTCATAAATCTTATTTCTAAACCACTTTTGCAAAGATAAGTAAATATCTTGCAAATATACGCATCATAGCATGTGTAAAAACCCGCTATTTTTGCATCAATTCATAAAAACATTTGATAGAACCATGAACGAATTATTTAGTATTGCCGGTAAAGTTGCTGTTATTACCGGAGCAGGTGGTGTACTGGGTGGAAATATCGCCCAACACTTTGTACAGCAGGGAGCAAAAGTAGTAGCTATTGACATTCGTCAGGAGCAACTGGACAACCGTGTAGCTGAACTCAAACAATATGGTGACGATGTAATCGGTATCATCGGCAATGTCCTTGACATCTCTAGCTTGGAAAAAGTAGCCGAAGAAATCGTAGCCAAATGGGGACGGATTGATATTCTGCTGAATATTGCCGGTGGCAATATGCCGGGAGCCACTCTTGAACCGGAACAACATTTTTATGACATGGATATCTCCTGTTGGGAGAAAGTAACTAATCTGAATATGAACGGAACAGTATATCCGTCTATGATATTTGGCAAGGTAATGGCTAAGCAGGGTAAAGGATGTATCATTAATGTATCCTCAATGGCAGCATACAGTGCTATCACCCGTGTACCGGGATATTCGGCTGCCAAAACTGCCGTAGCCAATTTCACTCAATGGCTGGCAAGCGAAATGGCACTGAAATACGGTGATGGTATCCGTGTAAACGCTATCGCACCGGGCTTCTTTATCGGCGACCAAAACCGTCGTGTACTCATCAACCCTGACGGCTCATTGACAGACAGAAGCAAGAAAGTATTGGCTAAAACTCCGATGAAACGTTTCGGTGACATTAAAGAGTTGAATGGTGCGGTGCATTTCCTGTGTAGTGAAGCCGCCAGTTTCGTAACCGGAGCAATGCTGCCTATCGACGGTGGTTTCAGTGCATTCAGCGGAGTTTAAGTAATAAATAATAGCCTGTAATAAAGAGAAAAAAAGACTATGATGGAAAAGACATGGAGATGGTTCGGCAAAAAGGACAAGATAACCCTGCCGATGCTCCGACAGATAGGGGTAGAAGGAATTGTCACTGCCCTGCATGATGTACCGAACGGTGAAATATGGACAATGGAAGCTATTAATGATTTGAAATCATACATCGAATCATACGGCTTGCGTTGGTCGGTAGTGGAAAGTCTTCCTGTATGCGAAGCAATCAAATACGCAGGAGCGGAACGTGAACAGTTGATTGAAAACTACAAAGTAAGCCTTGCCAATTTGGGTAAATGCGGCATAAGGACAGTGTGTTATAACTTCATGCCCGTTATCGACTGGATACGTACAGACTTGCAACACCCTTGGCCGGACGGAACCAGTTCACTTTATTACGACCGTATCCGTTTTGCTTATTTCGATATCCGAATCCTGGAACGTGAAGGAGCAGAAAAAGATTATACTGAAGAAGAACTTCAGAAAGTTGCCGAGTTGAATAAGGTAATCACAGATGCAGAGAAAGACGCCCTGATTGATACCATCATTGTCAAGACTCAAGGTTTTGTCAATGGTAATATCAAAGAAGGGGACAAAAATCCGGTTTCCATCTTCAAGCGGTTACTTACTTTGTACAAAGATATAGACCGGGATGCTTTGCGTGAAAATATGCGTTATTTCTTATCTGCAATCATGCCTGTATGCGAAGAATATGGAATTAATATGTGCGTACATCCTGACGACCCGCCATTCCAAGTCCTGGGATTACCACGCATTGTCACCAATGAAAGTGATATTGAATGGTTCCTGAATGCCGTAGATAATCCACATAACGGACTGACTTTCTGTGCAGGTTCTTTGAGTGCAGGTGAACATAACGATACCCGTGAACTGGCAAAGAAATTTGCCAGACGCACCCACTTTGTACATTTACGTAGCACGGCTGCCATGCCGGGCGGAAACTTCATTGAAAGTTCCCATCTCACAGGACGGGGACATTTGATTGACCTTATCCGTATCTTTGAAAAGGAAAATCCGGGACTGCCCATGCGTGTAGACCATGGACGAATGATGCTTGGAGACGAAGATAAAGGATATAATCCGGGATATTCTTTCCACGGGCGTATGTTGGCTCTGGCACAAGTGGAAGGGATGATGGCTGTGGTGGATGATGAGAAAGGACGACAGATAAAACTATAAATAAAAAAGTCCGAGTATTCGTTATGCATTAAGGAAATCCTCGGCTATAAAAACAGAAAGCAGTCTTTTCAGAAAGGTGAAAGACTGCTTTCCTACTAACGGAATGCTCCATCATTCGCCGTTCCTGTTGTTTTGTGCAACTTCGACAGATGTCATAGGTACAAATTTCCTTTTATTCTTCTGCCAATATTTCTCGAGTTTATCAGCTTCTTCAGCAGTCAGATGGATGACTGCACCATGTTTGGGAGCACTATAATTAGTAGTTTTCATTACTCCTTCATTGAAACGTCCCAAGTTTTTAAAGTTCGCAAAGTCCGATGTTTCAATAAAACCGAAATTGTGAGGGGTCACGCTATATACATCATACATCAATACCCATTTATCTTCACCGATGCGCTTCCATACAGTAGGAGCCTCACAAGCTTTAGGCTCAAAATCATACCAGCGCGGGTCATACTCATAATCCCCATTCACACGATTCGAAACTGCTTGCTTGATTCCTGCCGTCCCATCGTGGGCGACATAAAACAAGTGATATTTATCCCCCACTTTCGTGATGTCTCCATCAATAGCAGAAACATCCTCATTAGGATATTCAAACAAAATCTGCGGCAAACTTTCAATGGTATCAAAGTCATCATTTACATATACATAATACAGTTTGTTCGCTTCATTTCTAAAACGCATCGTGTAATAAATCATCAGTTTTCCTTGCTTTTCATTATATGTTACTTCCGGAGCCCATGCACAACCTATTTCACTCAATCCTGCCGTTAACTTGTCAAAACGGATATTCGCACGTTTCCAGTTAACCAAATCCCATGATTTCATCAACACGAGTCCACGGTTATTTCCCCAACCATACATTTTCCCATCACGTTCCCATTCAGTCTCCCGATAGCCGTCACGTTTTGCAAATACGTGCAAGTCTGTCATTGCCAAATAAAAAGCGCCATCCGGTCCACGATAAATATGCGGATCGCGAATACCTCTCTGACAAGCAATCGTATCTCCGGCAATAACCGGCTCTGCATCATTCAATGCCGTAAATGTATAACCGTCACGACTGATAGCCATATAAAGCCCATGTGTCTCGTCCTTGTGGAATACCATGAGATAAGCACTCATGTCTTTTTCCCGTGGAATGGCATTCTTATATCGGAACTGTTTAAATCCGGCAGCTCCCTTTCCGGCAGACAACAATCCTATACGCAAGGCATAGAAGCCATGATAATTATTGTGGTGCATTTGTGACACATCAACTTTTTCCGCAAGGGTAATCCACTCCTTACTATCTTTGCTCACCATTATACGCAGATTGTTACCCTGATTATGGATTTTAGCAATAAAACGTTTACCCAACTCATTAGGTAATTCCAGTTGCTTGTTTGTATTCTGATATACAATAAACTTCTTTCCGTCAGAAACAACACCCGCATATGCCTTTTCATTATAAAATAAGATAAGTCCGGCTGTATTCCCGTTGCCGGTATTTATCTCTACTTGGGTTTCATAATTCTTATCTTCGGCAGTTGTCAGAAGCAGGCGTCCGTTAGCAGGAGTACTTCCCTTAGCCTTTATCCAAAGGGTGCCATTATCTAAAGTCAAAGATTTCGGGGCATATTCTTTCCAGAAAGTCCATTGGAGTCCTAAACTTGCTTCGCTAAAGTCATCAGACAACTCTATTCCATGCTTGATTTGTTTATCCGACCTAATCGGAGTAGCAGTAGTTTTGGTACGGTACCAACCATCCGTTGTCCATTCAATAGGTTCAATTAAGGTCTGACGTCCTAGGGTATGATAACCTTTCGCATAAGCATGATACACAATCCACCAATTTCCATTTATGTCATCTATTAGTGTACCATGCCCTTTCGACCACCAGTTATCACGTGAACTATAAGTATGTACAATAGGATTGTATGGAGAATTCTCCCACGGTCCGAGCGGACTTTTAGAACGGGCAGCAACAACCATGTGGCTTGTAGCAGGCCCGGCAGTCCCGCCTTGGGCGGAAGTCATATAATAATAACCATCTCTGTAATTTAACTTCGGAGATTCCAGGCACATACATTCTGTATTCCATTTTTGGGGATATTCCCAACCGGTATAAACCGCTTTTTTTTCTCCGATAGTAGCCAATCCGTCATCGGTCAGACGAATCACTTCACCTTCATTGACATACAGATAACGATTACCGTTTTCGTCAGCAATATGTCCCGGATCAATCCCCCCAATCTTTAAATCAACAGGCTTGCTCCACGGCCCCTGAATATCATTTGCCCAAATCACCCAATTAGTTCCGGCAGCAGGATAATATATATAGAACTTATCCTTGTACTTTACCAGATCAGGAGCCATAGCCGAACCTTTCCAATCTGTCAGGGCGCGGCACACTGGTTCCCAGTTTACCAAATCACGGGAATGCCATATCAAAAAGCCGGGAGCATAATAGAACGGTGAATGAGTCATATAATAATCCTCCCCGTCGCGTATAATACTTGGGTCAGGATAATCTCCCGGAATAATAACTTTCGGATACTCTTGTGCGTAAAACGACCAGTTCATCAATGTAAACAAGAATAGCAAAATACACTTTTTCATCATGTTCAAATCTTATTCAATTAGCAATATTAATAGACCATTTTATGTATGTTTCTATATTTAAATACGAACAGAAACCTCTATACACCTATTGAATAATGTATCCGATTCGTAATCAAGAGACTCAATAATTCACTATACAGCAGAAATAGCCGACAGGCAGTAACAGAGCTATTAGAAATGAACGGCAATTCCCTGAAAATAGAACGTATTTATATAGGTTCAGCCACGCCTTTACAATAGGTTAACTCTTCATTCTATTGCAACGAAACCCTATTTTTCAAGAATGTTTCCAATTGTCCTGCGTAATAAAAGGGTATATTATATAACGTATATTTTTGCCATCAGGTAGTTTGATTACATCCGAGCATAAAATTCCATTCCACAGACGCAAAGCCACAGTCTCTTTCGAGTCATTCATAAACTGATGCAAAGAGCGTAATTTTGAATTATCCCCGGTCTTGACTTCTATCGGCAATAAATGAGAGTTAAACCTATAAACAAAATCAACCTCCGCTTGCGAATTACGTGCATCCCGTACCCAAAACATTCTTTTCTCTCCAAAAGTTACAGTGGCTCCCAGTAATTCCTGCTCCACTACTTGTTCTGCATATCACCGTTCCATAACTCATCTGCATCAGGGGTAAAAAGTAATTTATCCTACTTGCCAATCTCAAAAGAATAACTACCTGACGAAAGTTCCAATATCACCTTTCCATCCTTCATGTCGACATACTCCACTCCTTTGCTCTTCTTTAAAGATTTATTCCCTTCGGTTATCTTCTTTACTGAAACAGCCGGCAGATATAACCGAGCAGTCGTATTGGCAGGAACTGTAAATTGGTAGGTAACTACATCGTTTTCCTTTTTCCAACTGCTTTCAATACGCCCATACATCGAATCATAATATCCCTTTGCGTAAGTCATGCCACCAGTCGTATCTACTTCCGGCCTCAACACAAAATGCTTGAATCCGGGGGAGTTTTCATCCCGCTCTATTCCTAGAGAACGGTTGTACATCCATGCACCGACTGCCCCAAAAGAATAATGGTTGAAGGAGTTCATGCGGTTATTTCCTCCGAATCCATCTTCGTGGGTATAGGAGTTCAATCTTTCCCATATCGTGGTAGCTCCCTGCTCTACCGAATACAGCCAGGAAGGATAACTGGTTTGCTGTAACAGCCTGTATGCCAGATCACTGTAGCCATTGTCCGACAATGCTTTGCTAATCCAAGCAGTTCCGATAAAACCAGTCATGAGTGAATAAGAAGGAATTGTTTCTATCAAATTATGAATGAACTGCGGCTTGTTATCTTCCTCAACAATACCAAAGACCAATGGAAGTACATAGGATGTTTGTGTATCCACCAATGTCCCTTGCTTTTCAGGAATAAAAGCGGAAAAGACTGTTTTGCAGGTACCGGGTTGTATATAGGTTTTGTTGAAGAAAGCTTTTCTAACAGCATGAAGTTTCTGAAACCATTCAGCGTCAGCGGTTTTGCCCAAGACAGTTGCAATCTTATTCATCAGTTCCAAATCATAGAGGAAGTAAGCTTCCCATAAGAGTGACTTATCATTCTTTGAGTCCTCAAGCCCCAACCAGTCACCTAAATCTCCCCATGCCCTGTATTGGACAAGCAAATTCGTCTTCGGGTCGATTGTTTCATTAAGGATGTAGGAAATATACCGTTTCATTGAGTCATAATGCTCATTCAACAGTGTTTTGTCTCCATATTGTTGGTAACATTCCCAAGGTACCGTGATTCCGGCGCTTCCCCACAGAACTCCGCCAAATCCACCACCCAAAGGGGCGATGTCAGGAAAACGTCCGTCCTTGCGCTGCACATCTCGCATAGATCGAAGATATCTTCTCAGAAATTGCGAGACATCTGCCAAATAGGTAGCAGTTCGGGAAAAGACGGAAATATCCCCTGTCCAACCCAAACGTTCATTCCTCTGCGGGCAATCCGTAGGGACAGACATGAAATTGGCATACGAAGACCATGTAATATTTTCCCAAAGTTTGTTTACTTTCGCATTGGATGTCTCATAATGAGAAGAAAGCTCGTGAATGGAACTAAGTACTATACCTTTCACCGCATCCACAGGCAATGCTTTTTCAATACCGGTAATTTCTACAAAGCGATAACCGTGATAGGTAAACCGGGGAAGGATTGTTTCTTCACCACCTTTCGTTATATAAATATCCTGTGCCATAGCTGCACGGATATTCTCAAGCATTATCATGCCGATATTACTTTCATACTCCGGAAGATTGGGATATTTCACTTCCGCAAAACGCAAATTTATCTTCGTTCCGGGCTTCATTCCGGACAGGTTGATTTTTGGCACACCTGCCATATTCTGTCCCATATCATAAACAAATACACCCGGACGGACTTCTTCCACAGACAGAGCAGTCAATTCTTTTATAGCCTTCACCGTCTGACCAAACTGCCCAACAAGTTCAAAATCAGAGTAATCATCCACTTTCGGTTTATTCGGATTTCCTTCCGTACTAATATGACCGTCCAAAGTAACTTCACAGGCCGGATGCCAACCGGATGCATTATAGGCGGGGGTACTCCATCCCTCTATTTCCACCTCTCTCGAAGCATCGTATACTTCCCCTTGAAAGAAGCTGCCATAAAGCACAGGCCCTCTGTTGAAACATTGCCAGGTGGATGGGTCGGAAACAATCACTTTTTCTTGTCCGTCCACATAAGTGATAACTAATTTTGCCAGGATAGACTGGCAGTCGCCGAAGAAATTCCAATTATCCCCTGTAAAAGTCGCTCCACCACTCCACCAACCTTCGGACAATATAGCGCCGAGAGCGTTCTTTCCGGAATGAATATGCTCTGTGACATCAAACGTCTGATACAAATGAGTCTTATTATATTGGGTAAGTCCGGGATTAAAGTAATCATCCCCTATCCGTCTGCCATTCAGATAAATTTCATAGATGCCACGTGATGTTACATATAAACGCGCCTTAGTTATTTTTGCATCTGAAGCGGCAAAGACCGTCCTGAGCATAGGAGCCGAATGACCTTTTGGCGTAAATGTTTTAAGAGTACCGGAAGCACCACCTTCTATCCGGTAATCTTCAACCTGCACTGCCGCTATCACATTCGAGGGACTTCTGAAATTCGCAATTTCTACCTTTGAAAAGGAAGCGGATTGACCGGCAGAGACAGAATAACCTATATCTCCGACCACCGGAAAAGCGATAAAATCACCACCCCGCCCTAACGGATTCAGGTTGAGCGAGCCTATTTCCTTGTCGATATTATCTATATAAAAACGTGTAAAACCTAATTCTGAAGTAAGGCTTATATGATGACGTTCGTATTTGTTGTCCTCATTGATGATTGTCAGAGGAACAGCGAAACTTTTATAAGGAACCTCTTTTTTATCATTCGGGTGATATCCAGTCCTATATACATTCAGTACGGCTTCCTTACCGGAAAGCAAAGGAGCAATATCCAACTCTATCTTTATATACGATTCGTCTTTATTATTCTCCAAGTGATAAAGATTCCTATTTTGCCCCATCAGACGCTCGTCATTGGCTCCATAGATGAATCCGGCACGGGTACTTCTTGAAATCTTGTCCAACTGCAATGAAAAGTTCAACTTGAAAACGGGAAGATAATGGGAGTATAACATCCTGTCATCCTCTCCCCCTCCAATCCATTTGGCGTCGCTCCATCCCTGATAAGTACGGTCGGTACTCATCAGTCCGGTTTCGAACCAGGAAGAAGCGGAAGTTTCCTCATTTTTGTTGTTCCATACGCGAACTGTCCATAAATAGCGTGTAGTTGCTTTCAAGGGAAGTCCGGCATATTCGATATTCAATGATTTATCGTCGGCAATCTTTCGGGAATCCCATACTTGTGTACCAGCTTCATCAGTCACTATTATCTGGCGGGCTGTTTGTGTCAATCCCCTTTCATCTGTAAGCGCTTCCATCTGCCAACTGAAACGGGGTTTCTCCACATCAATCCCTAGCGGGGTTGTCGCATATTCCACTTGCAGTTTTTTCAGTCGGAAAGCTATATCGGCTACTCCCGGCAGGTTGTTTATCAGTATAAGGAATAAAAGGCAAATGTATTTCTTCATTGTTTCAACAATACGTTTGTAATCATATAATCTATCTTGTACAGTAATAAACTAATCGTAGTTTTTCTAAAACTTAATTGCTAACATGCAATGATTTAATACCCGTAACACATAACTTTATTCGTCTGACAGTTGTCGAACTTTCGTCTGACAATTGTTATTCTTTCGTCTGACAACTGTCAGACGAAAAAGAAACGGTTGTCAGACGAATAAAGTCATGTATCATTAGCCATAAATCCATTAAACACTAAAAATAAATCTGCACAAACTCGAAATTAGTTCATAAGCATGAGAAACAAAATATTACTTGATACTCACTTTATCTACAAACCCTTTCATATTGACGTTCAAATCTTCCAGTGAAGTCACCCGTTTACCGTTCAAGACTATATTCTCGAACAGGATATTCCCGATTCTGCGGTTCTTATCATACCCTTCTATCAGCGAAGGATTGACATACTTGGCTGTACAAGAGATGTTGCGGAACACGATATTCTTTATACCCCGGCCCGGCCCTGTGTTATACTTCTGATTATACATCACACGGAGATGGAACAACTGCCCTTCCTGAATATTTTCCACACGAATGTCTTCAAAAGTAATATTTCGCGCAAGGTTATGGTCACCTACGTTGATAGCCATACATCCCTGATAATCACGGTCGTCCTCATCATGTTCCAGTATATCAATGTTCTTGAACAATATGTCTTCCAGAACTTCATCCCCGGTTTTCGTATTGCCATGCGTACCTATGTTGATAGGATGTGCGATGTCCGCCCAAAGGGTGGAATTCAGTACACGGATATTACGGCAATCCCCGTAATAATTCCAACGGTGGGTATAGAGAGCTATGCAATCATCCGAATTGCGCAGAAAGACATCATCAATCGTCACATCCGAGCAAGACATAAAATCCAGTCCGTCACTCCATCCCTGATAGCTGAATGATTTCAGGTTTCGGATGGTGATGCCGGTAGATTGCCCGCCGGAAACGGTGTAGTGGCGCGAGTTGACAACGGTAATCCCGTCAATCAGCACATTCTTGGAATAGGCTACGGATATTCCCTGCTGCGGTTCGAGCAACATGCCATGCCCCAAGATTTTCACATTCTCCACACTGTCACAATTAAGGCAGCCTTTCAATACTGCTCCACCTTCCAGATAAACTGTCGTATTGGAAGGAATACGGAAGCACTTTCCTGCCACATCGGTAGGTTCATGGATGCCGGACTCGAAGTACATCACATTCGGGTCATTCTTGTCGGGCACATTCTTAATAATCGGATTGGCAAATACGTGCAGATTATTCAAACGGTCGCCGTTGAATTCGACAGAGAGTTTTTGCGGTTTATCCAGTGTAAACAAAAGAAAGTTCCCGTCTATCTCCGGTTGAATGCCTTTGGAAAGGGGACGCACTACGGCAGAACGGATGTCTCCGTTATTCTTTTGCACCAGCACTTCCACTTTACCGGAGAAATCAAACTGTACCATGGTCGCATCGGACTTGGTATCCATATCCACCTTTACGTTATATTCGAAAAGGTCAACCCAATCTTTTTCACCTGCCTGCCGTACTTTTACTGTGTAATCATCGTTGTGACGGGCATAGTAAATGCCCATCGGTACGGGATAGGTGATGATTTCCGCCTGCACACAGTTCCATCCGAAAAGCGCAGAAAGAGAAATCAATGCCATTCTTCTTAATTTATTCATACCTATTTTTTATCTGCTGATATATGACAACGAAGCATGCCGGTAAACCATCCGGGCTGAAGCACCGGCAATACTTCCATTGTCTTTCATCAGTATAATTCGAACAAATCTTTCTTTTTACTCAAATGCAGTTTTACCGGGTATACATCAATGTGCCGAATCCCAGTACATCAAAACCACCGGAAGTCTCGCCATAATTTCCACCTCCGCCTTCTATGCCACGGGTTTCCACAGCATTTTTCGTATACTTAATTTGCTCATCCTTGATGCTCCCCTGTGCTTTATAATGATAATAAGGAAGTGCCCAAATAGGTCGGTCGTTGCCACGCCCGTTTTCTCCCAATGCAGACTGAACAACGGGCGATATCCCTCCCCAAGCATTATGTTGTTGCCATGTATATGTAGTGTAAGGAACAGGATCACTTGTATAATTATAACATGCCGCATACTCGCAAGCTTTAAGGAAAAGGTTTTGCTTGTAAGCGAAGAAGTCATCTCCTTGATTCCATGCTAACTGACAAATAACGCCAATCAGTCCTACGCACATTAATGTATGTCCCTGGTCACGTCCACTTTCCTGAAGTTGAGCAAAATTAGCATATTGTCCGGTAAATGCATGATAAATAGCACGTGTCAGACGTCCATTTGTCACTCCTGTCTGAAAATGCTCGATAGCTTCATTGTATATATCACGACGGTCGGCAAGAATACCGATTGCCATAGTAGAAGCAATATTACAAAGTCCCCAATTCGCCCAATAGTGCAAATGGTTAGTACCATGATGGCGTACTAGAAAGTCTTTATTGGCAGGATAAAACACGGTCAACATCCAATCCACATAATCTTGACGATCTTGTGAATCCCACCCGATATAATCATAAAGAAGTTCTCCGGCAATAGCAAATTCATGCCCGTAAATACCGGATGCCAACGATACATTCGAGTTGCCCCCCAATCCTTTACAAACATCTGCCCATTGGTTCAGAATAGAGACTGCTTTATCAGCATAACGGTCGTCCTGTTCTATTTTCCAACGCAAACCCATCTGGTAAGCTGCTGCTGCACCACGAGCCGCATTCATATAATTCTCCGCTCCTTCGCCACGAATTATAATTTCTGTAGGCCAGGTTGTCCAATCAAGCTGGGCATACTTGCTGCTTTTCAACTGCTCGTAAGCTTCCGCCCAGGGCGACTCACCTGCTTTCACTTTTTCTCTCACAAAATCAAAATCTGCATCCGTGTGCAAACCGCCTATATGTTCCATTGATACACTCGCATCTTTCGATTCTACTTGTACCAAATCCAACTGATCCTCCGGCAGAGGAATCATATTCAAATCTTTCTCTACGTTGACATCCGGTAGGTCGATGCCATCACCGCATCCTGCGAAAGATAAAGCAACGAATGCTGCGGCTAAATAATATATTTTCTTCATGATACTTCACTTAAATTATTTATTGTAATGCCACCGTCAAAAGGCAGCATTACATTTCTTTAAATTTCTTATTTCAGACGAATCTCTATAGAGGATAATTTCAAACAATGAGCTTTTTGATTAAATTGCACCACAAATCCCATAGTCACTTGACCATCTATTTCTACATCATTCATTATCAACTGCTGATTATTATAATTTCCTGTGGCAATATTGACACCTGCAAGTATATTATCTACGGTACCTTCCCACTGATAACGATCCGGATTTATGTCCGGTAATGTGGTATCATCTCCTTTTTGCACAAAGAACCCTGCCTGATGCCTGCCGCCTTCCATAACATTCACCTCTGTTAGATTCAAAACGACATCATAAACCCCTGCCGGAAGTTCAATGGTCTGCCACATCTTACCATTTTGTTTATGTGGTAACTTATCCCAACTATTCTGTATAACCAATAATCCGGGGTCATCACCGGAACTTAAATACAGACCTTCATGAGGGTCTTTTCCCTCTCCCAAATGTTGAAAACCATTATTTCCACCTCCATAATTAAATTTCCATCCTACAGGTGTATAATGCCCCTTACCACTAAATTCTTCCACCGCCTTAAATGGTTGTTTCCCATTAGTCAGCACATACTCTGAAATATCACTACCAGTTTTCAGCATATTCAGTTTATCCGTACTGACAACATCTGCATCAACACCTTCAAAATGTAACGTAATCACGCCTTCACCCACACTGCAATCTTCTGAAACAGTTGCTGTTATTTGAGTGTTACTTTCAACAGTCACAGTCAACGGTTGCCCATTAAACATAGCCGATGTCACCCTGCTGTTCTGGAAGCCCGTTCCTGTAACAGTAATAATATCACCTTGCTCAACCGCAGCCCGACTAAATCTATTATCAGTAATAACGGAAGTAATTACAGGAGATGTCAACAATTCAAAAGTTTTCCAATCACCCATAGGTATTTCAACGCCATACATAAAGAGAGAAAGTTCTTTTTCTCCAAAATCTGTCATTGCAGGAACTTTAACCACAATCTCAGTCTTATCCCCTTCCAACGTCACTTCCGTGGCAGGCGTATCACCAAACTTAACTTCGATATCCTTCACGTCATTCACAAAATTCTTTCCAGTAATAGTCATTGTACTACCCACATATCCTCTTAATGGAGTAACCTCCATCACCTCCGGCATTGGAAGCACTGTATATGCCAATGTGGACTCAATGGTTTCAAACGGAGTAATAACAGTGACAACATAATCTCCGGCAATCAACGTTTCAGGAACAGTTACTGTAATGCTCTTATCAGTTAGTTTATCCACATCAATTACAGCTTGCACCGGGTCTCCTCCCGCCTTAGCAGTAAAAGTAACTCTCAATGGCTGCAACCCTTCAACAGGTTTCAATAATTCCTGAGCAAGATTGGTTCCGGTGATAGTAAATGTACTTCCTGCATATCCCGAAGGAACCGGTTCATCCTGTTTCGGCAAATCAAGAGTAGCATGCTTTAACACCGTAAACGGATACGATGCCAAATCGACTGCTTGATTGGAAATTTTCAAAGTCATAATTCCGCTTTCAGCAGACTCGGGCAGTTTTACTTGAAAACGTTCATCAGTAGGAGTACCTATTATCTCCGCTTTGTCCGTACAACCAACGAAAAGCAAAGTATATAAAGTCTTGGAGACTCCCAAATCATGTCCCTCAAAAACAATATCCGTACCGGGAAATCCGAAAGAAGGTTTCACAGCACTGATACCCGGTTTCCCTAATACGCTGTATGACAAGTCGGTTTCTACCCTTTGACCAAACACTTCAACTGTTATTTTTCCGTCCGTAGCAGATACAGGAACTTTTGCAACAATAGCTTTGTCTTCACAAGAAATAACAGAAGCTTCTTGAGAGCCGATATACACTTTCACGTCATCCGTACGGACTCCAAAATCTTCACCACTAATCGTAAATTCAGTATCGACATATCCTCGAACAGGAGATATGCCTGTTACTATAGCACATGGATTCTCGTAAGTCATCTGAACGATTTCTTCATTGTCCTCATCACATGCCGCTACCGCAAACAAAGAGAGGAAAACCGGAAACAGATAATTATATATTTTCTTCATAATCTATGTTATTTATTCCTTTTTGACCATTTATTTATCATTACTGAAGAATCAGTTTCACACTCGTCACTTTGAAATAAGTATCGTTCGTCCCCACTGTAACAAGGAAACCGACCACCATATCTTTTGCTTCGTCCACAGTCAGTTCCACAGTAAGCTTCCCTGACGTCAATACCTGATTCTTTCCATCCAGATATGACCAGTCATCGAACACCGTATATGCTCCTCCTCTCTCTGTGACAGTAGCAATATCCGCCAAATCGGGAATAGCACTTTCATCCGTTCCCGGCACAATCATAGCGACAAGAGAATTACCCCCATCATTAGGGAACCAAGACGTATCATAGGTAATCTCCATATTATATGTACCTTTCAAGAAACTGGCACCCTGCCATATCTTACCGTTGGTCATGGCATTTTTACCCCATCCTCTTTGGAAGCAAAGGAAAGTCAAATTTCCATTCTTAACATATTGTCTGCATCCATGCGGATTCATGGACGCCGCATTCTGATTCCAATACATAGGTTTGCTCCAGTCGCCCGGGTTATCTTCCTCGCTGGCAAAAGGTTGCTGATAATTCTTCAGATAAAGTACCGTCACATCTCCCTTCGAATTCGGATTAAACATAGCCCCTCCTGTCATGGCATATCCATGAACGGTTACAATCACATTACCTGTCACGTAACCTTCAGGAGCAGTTGCGATGATTGTCTTTTCATCTACCAATTCAAAAACTGCCGGTGTGCCATTGAAATCGACAGAAATATCGGAAGCATCCGTACCAAAATTCTCGCCGGATATGGTAACCTTGTCACCCGTATCTGCCACATTATATCCAAAATCGCTATTGGAAAGCGTTGTGATGACACGGGGCGTCGGCAACACTGTATAATGACCTATATTTTCTACTTTCTTATTATAAATCTGCAAAGACAAATCACCGGTGTTAGCTGTTTCGGGCACTTCCACCACAATACGGTTGTTCTTGCAATCAACAACTTTCTTTGACTGGATATCGCCAAAGAAAACCTTTACAGCTTCCGCACGGTCGCCAAAGTTAGTTCCCGTGATAACGACCTGCGTAGTTACAAATCCGTCCGTAGGATATACGTTCTCCACTACCGGAACCGGATAATCATAAACTGTGAACTTGGGGTCTTGCTCGCAAGCAGCCATAAGAGCCACAGATGCAAGCACCGCCAAACGGAATGTATATTTAGACAATAGTTTCATAAGTTCTGTATAGTAATACATTGAATGATAAATTAATTAATATCCCGGATTTTGCTTCAGGTTCCTGTTGAGATTAATCTGATCCCTGGGAATTGCCCATAGATAGTCGTTCTTTCCAAAATCACAATCAGTCGCCCTATGAAGTACCACACAAGGTAAATCACCGGCTCCCGTCGTTACAACCTCTGTTCCTCTTGTAAATACGCCGGGAGTATATTCACTGGTAGCGTTACCTTCCTCATCTATAAATGCTGTCGGGTAATCTGCACTTCCCACTACAGCTCCGCAACGCGACTGGTTAAGCGCTTCTTCCGCAATTCCCCAACGTTTCAAGTCGTCAAACCGATGTCCTTCCATAAAAAGTTCCACAGCACGTTCACGACGGATTTCATCAAGCAGCACCTGGTCTTTTGTTTTCTCCGTATTTGTTTTCTGCCGGATCTGTTCCGCCAATGCATTGGTCAGATTGGCTACTCCCGCACGGGCACGAATTTTATTGACCGAATTATTCAACTGCTGATCTTCAATCTTCCCGTAACGCTCCATAACAGCTTCCGCATAATTCAAATATACTTCTGCCAAACGAAGTACCGGATAGTTGGGAGACTCATCCTTGGCATTCCGGTTGATGGTTATGGCAAATTTACAAACCCCATATCCGCAATTCTCCACTTTCAGGCTGGAAGCGTAAGTATTGACATAGCAGGCCATACGATAATCCCTGTTTTTAAATTCATCACCAGGATTGTGATACCCTTCGAATTGGTTCGATACGCCGACAGGCAATCCGTCGTTGCACAGGAACATATCCATCAATTTCCGGCTCGGGCGTATATCGGAATAAATAATGCGGTTCAAGTCAATTTGCCCTTTGCGAGTATCCTGGCTATAAATAGAGGCAATAATAAATTCTTTATTCGTATCTCTCCCTGCACCTACCGGATTACTACCCGGTTCTTCGATGTTAAACAGATAACGGTTGCTCTGATTCTTCATTTCAGGAATACTATTGTAATTCCATAACGAATAAGCGGGGTCATTCATCACCGTCTGGGACAATTGGATGGATTCTTCCAGAAAAGCATTTACTTGATCGGATGAAGGACCTGCGGAACCCTCGAAATCAGTAGACGTTCCATTATATTTACGCCATGTCGCCTCATAAAGCAAGACACGAGCCTTGAAAGCCTGCGCAGCCTGTCTGCTTATCTTTCCTTTATCGGCAGCGGCAATATTCTGTTCTGTGGGCAATCCGTCAATAGCCTCCTGCAAATCAGAAAGAATCAAATCTACGACTTCATAACGGCTCCGACGTTCACCGTATAATTCTGGTGACTCTACATCAAGCACTTTTGTTACAATAGGTACACCACCAAAGAATTTCAACAAATAGAAATAGTTGTAAGCGCGGAAGAAATGTCCCTCTGCCAGTTCACCCTTGATATCTGCCAAATCACCTGTATAGGAAGAAGCTGCCCTTTCAAACATGTGATTCGTAGCCCGGATATTCGCATAACAATTGCCCCACCGGCCATCAGAATCAGGGATTCCCATCACACCGGTACCCACACCTGACGAATATTTCATGCAGGTAGCAAGGTCAGATGACATATCCATATGATCCCATATACTTCCATATGCAGACTGCCATCCCAACAACTGCCCATAAAGCCCGTTGGCATATTCGCGAAAATGCTCCGGTGTCTTAAAATAAATCAAATCGGTCTTGGCATCCAACGGTTTCAAATCAAGAAAAGTATCAGCACAGGAAGAAAATCCCAAAATACAAGCACCGGCCAATATGTAAGTCTTTATATTTTTCATATTATTCTGTATTTAAAATGACTATTATAAAGTGACGTTCAAGCCGAACGACCACGTACGAGCAAACGGATATCCGCTATTATTGGAAGCAGCTCCCATTTCAGGATCAAAACCATCCTTGATACTGGTAGTCTCCCACAGGTCATTTCCGGAGAAATAGAGACGTACCTTTTCAAGTTTCACCTTACGAGTCCATATCTGGGGCAAAGTATATCCCACAATCAAGGATTTCAGACGGATATAACGATTGTTCTGCAACATAAAATCATTATTCTCATAATTCCAGTGAGAAACTGCCGTATTAGTAGTCAAACGGGGATATTCCGCTCCGGGATTATCCGCTGTCCATGTATTACCAAGAAACGTAGGATTTTGGTTAGATGTACGTGACTGGAACGGATATGCCATCCAATCGTTACGGATCACATACTGCTTACCGACTCCCTGGAACATGGCAGTAAGATCAATACCTTTCCATGAGCCCCCTAATGTAAGACCGAAAACGAAATGCGGATTTGAATCTCCCATAAACTGCAAGTCACTGTTTTCATTACCTGCACCGGTAATCTTATAATCTCCGTTCAAATCCAGTCGTTTTGTATCACCGGGACGTAATTGGCTCGAGGTACCGGAACCTAAATTGCCAAGCAGCTCTGCACCGTTTTCATAAAGTGCATAATAACGGTCCACTTCTGCCTGATCCTTGAAAAATCCGTCTGTACGATAAAGGAAATACGAGTTTAACGGATAGCCGTTCACTTGGGCATTCCATCCGGCACCATAATTGTCCGCACCTTCCATGTCTTTCAGCAGACTTTTTGTGTCACCGATATTGAAATTTGCATAATATGTAAAGTCTTTTATCTGATCACGCCATCCCAAATTAAATTCCCAACCTTTCACATTGAGATGACCGCTATTTGTCTTCGGTGCCTTACCACCTAATACTCCCGGATAAGTGACATTCACCAACATACCGATGTTATCTTTTATAAAGTAATCAAAGGATGCTCTCAAACGATTATCAAAGAAATTCAAATCAACACCAAAGTTTTTTTGTTTCACTTTCTCCCACGTACGTTCATAAGAAGTCAATCCGCCAAAACTGGAAGAAACTTGATTGGCAGGTGTTAATCCAAATCCGGCTGTACCCAGCCCGATAGTACCTACATAATCAAAATCACTCAAACCGACATCATTTCCTGAAGTACCATAACTGAAACGTAGTTTTCCAAAGGAGACAACAGGTTTTAAGAAGTGCATGAACTGTTCCTCAGAGAACGCCCATCCCAAGGATACAGAGCCAAAATTTTTAAAACGGTAGCCTGCGGCAAACTTAGAGTTTCCATCACGACGTGCCAATAACTCAACCATATACTTTTCTGCATAGTTATAATTCAAACGAGCGATATAAGAATAGGTTCCATTTTGGGACTTTCCTCCCCCGTTACCTTGTTTGCCTGCAGCCAGATTCAAATCATAAATACCCACATCTTCAAATTCTTCACGTGCCGTCACCACCTTCTTAGTCATATACTTTTCAGCTGTAATACCAAACATTGCATCCACGTTGTGCATCTCTGCAAATGTACGTTTGTATTTAAGTAATGCTGAATAATACTGATAACGGGCGTTATTTGCCTGTACCAAATATCCCGGCTGATGGGAATCTTTAAAGTTCATTACGTCCTGTGGCGTACTAAGTGTCTGCGTAGTTTCATACACTAATTTGGAAGATTTCTCACCAAACCAGTTATAACATTGGACCGGTAATGAATAACGTTCACGCCGATATTCCTCATTCTGGAAGGAAGCCGTACCTTCAAAAGTTATCCCTTTCCAAATGTCGACCAAGGCTTTAAAGTCTACGCGGGTAGTCAGCTTTTCTCTCTCATCACGTCCGCCGTCGGTTGTAGCCGCAGCGGCATTACGATCGCCTACATTCCCAAAGTTAGCATACCACTGACCATAAGAATTTTTAGCTGGAAAGAAAGGAGCGTCGTTTCCATAAAGTGTACGGTCGATACCATGTGTCGGTGTATCAGTATTTGTCTTAATCATACTGGCAAAAGTTTCCAGTTTAAACCAGTCGGTCAATTTTATCCCATAATTGAGACGTAAATTCAACTGTTTCTGCCCATCATAGGCTGTTGCCAAGTTTGCCTGATTATCTGCATATTCCAAGGAAATACGATAATCGGATTTATCAGTGGCACCGGACACACTCAAGTTATGCTGATAGGAATAACGACGTGCAAACAGCTCATCCAGACGATTGGCATTACCCACAAACATAGTGCCCCAATCTGATATAGTCGATTCATAAATACCTTCGATGCCTTGTGCCATTCTCTTGAGGTTTTCTTCTCCCCAGCCCCACCAGTCATGTTCGGGCATCTCCTTATTCGCTTCCAACCACATGGTAGCATATTGTTGCATACTAGGAGAGAAAGCCATAATGCCGTTGGTAGTGAAACGCATATTAAAGTTATAATCAACTGTTGTTTTTCCTTTTCCTTTCTTTGTAGTCACCAGGATTACACCATTAGCAGCTTTGGCTCCATAAATAGAAGCTGAACCATCTTTCAGGACACTGATATTTTCAATATCATCCGCATTCAAATTCTGGAAAGATTCGCTATTCAAAATAGGAACCCCATCTACTATAATCAATGGACTGCCACCATTGACAGAAGTTGCTCCACGAATCTGAAAGTTCAGTCCTTCATTACCGGGACGTGAAGACGAACGGGTAACAACCAAGCCCGGAGTAGCTCCTTGCAAGGCTACACCCACATTCGTAATGGCACGGCTCTCGAGAACTTTACTACTGACTTGTTCTACCGCACCGGTCAATGTGGCTTTTTTCTGTGTACCATAACCTACTACCACCACTTCGTCCAATGCATTATTATCTTCTTTCAACACAACCTTGAAATCTGACCGCCCATTCAAATTGACAATCTGATCTGCATACCCGATATAAGTAATTCTAATTTGTTTTGCATCCACAGGAACATTCAGCGCGAACCGACCGTCAATATCGGTAATTACCCCTGCATTGCTTCCTACGACCACCACATTACAACCAATCAGCGGTTCACCATTCGCGTCCGTAACAAGTCCTTTGATAGTACGCCCTGCCTGGGCTACCATCAAACTCTCTTCTACAGAATCATTTGCATAGAGCAATACACCGGGCGAACCACCCAGCAGCATGGCGAAAGCCAATGCGACTCCTTTTGAACATAAGAATTTGGATTTAATTTCCATAATACTATTAAATTGTTAAAGTTAATATGTGTTTTTCCGAATCTGGTATCTAACCGACTTTGGAGAATTCATTCTGCAAATAAGTGCGTACTGTTTTGCGTGCCAGTAATAATTGGCATTCTACCGTACGGGGAGACAAAGACAATTTTCCCGCAATGGCAGGACAAGAGAGTTCATTATTGAAACTCAACTCGTAAATCCGGCGACGTTTGGCGGGAAGCGTTTCTACCACCTTATCATGTAGTTTCTTCAGTTCACGATAGTGGACGGCATCTTCCGTCGTGTTCCGGGCGGAATCTTCCACCTTATTATATATATAGGCGATGAAATCTTCCTGCTTGTAATAACGACGTATCTTGTCCGTTACGATATTGCGGGCGATGGTGAAGAGCAAAGACCAGACAGTGTCTTTATTCACGAATGCCCTATGCTCCCATAAGCGGACAAAGACATCCTGCGCCAGATCTTCCGCTTCGTGCGGATGGCAAATGCGGATAGCGATATAATTTTTGATATACTCCCTATATTTAAGGTAGCATTCAGAGAAGAAGTCGTCAAATGTAGTCTGCTGTTTTTCCATGGCATTAAATTTATCCGTTTAACGATGATACAAAAGTAGGGATAAGTTTTAAAAGCAAATACCACATAAGTAACAGATAACAAAACTATCGTAACAAGCGTGTTATTTTGCAAAAATTCCCCATTTCATCGGGATAAATCCAGCCGTCAGTGCAATAAAAAAGGGGATGCCGTTACAATTGACGGTTCCCCTGTTCTTAAATTTTCATGGATGAATGTCTTTCATCCGGAAGGATATATTATTTGCTTTCCTGAGCTGCCTGGAAATCCGGTATGCGCTTTACGTTCGCACCTTTCATCACACCTCTTTTGATAGCTTCATTCGTATCGGTAATTTCTTTCTTTACGCGTTTATAGTACTCTTTTGTAAGTCCTTTCCCTATTGCGTCCGATTCTGTCACCGCCCAGAAGTATTGATAATCCATCAACATCAAATCCGGCGCTACTACTTTAAAGAAAACACTATCTCCTGCAAACTTTTCACGCAAGTCACCCAAATAGATTGTATCTGCCGGATTTACATTCTCACTATTTGCATTATTTTTTGAACTGCCACCTCCGCAAGAGGATAACAACAAACCTCCTACCAACGAAATTAAAACTAATACTTTCATATCAATATATATTATAAAATAAAACTTTTTCAGCCCCAATACAATCAAGATTTTACAATTATCCTGTTTAATACGACGCAAATGTAACAATTAAACTATAAATGCAAGCACAATGTCATCCTTTTCTTCCCGATTCCTCTGCATATTGCTTGGGTAGCATCCCAAACATTTCTCTAAAACACTTCGAGAAGTAGCTAGGAGAACTGAATCCTACCCGATTCGCTATTTCGACAATCGGCAATTGGCTTCCCTGCAATAATTGTGCCGCGCGTTTCAAACGGATACTGCGGATAAAGTCGGTCGGCGTGTGTCCGGTGATGGATTGCAACTTACGGTAAAGGCTCATACGCACCATGCCCAAATCACCACTCAACTCTTCTACGCCATATTCCGGATTGTCCATGTTCTTTTCTATGTATTCCAGACACTTCTGTATAAGTTGCTCATCCACTGAAGTGATGGTGATAGCACTTGGATTTACTTCTATATTCTTGCGGAATTCTTGTTTTCTCTTTTCCTGTTGTTCTATCAGTTTTTCAATGCGCACCATCAGCATATCAAAGTTGAAGGGCTTCGACATATAAGAGTCCGCTCCTACTTCATAGCTGTTAATCTTAATATCATCAGCGGTACGGGCTGTCAATAATATCACAGGTATATGGGATGTCTGCACGTTCGTCTTGATTCGGCGGCAAAGTTCGATACCGTCTACTTTTGGCATCATGATGTCACTGATAATCAAGTTCGGGTTTTCCTCTATCGCTTTCCGCTCTCCTTCCTCGCCGTCTGCCGCTTCAATGATTTGATAAAAATCTTCCAACTGTTCTTTCAGGAAAGTACGGAACTCTTGATTGTCTTCTACCAACAGCAGTTTCTTCAGATTATCATCGACTGTGGATGCAGTAGTTTCTTTCTCTTTTGTATCCGGTGGTGTTTCCGTTCCGATAACTTCTTCCGGCAATTCGTCCGATTCCGGTTTCAAATCCATCGGCAGCCAAATGGTAAATACCGATCCGCAATCTATCCGGCTGTCTACTTTAATACGGCCGCCATGTATATTTACGTATTCCCTTACCAAATGAAGTCCGATACCACTGCCTATTTTTTCATCCCCTTCATTTCCCACCTGATAAAAACGGTCAAATATATACGGAAGGTCTGATTCGGATATTCCGATTCCGGTGTCGGATACGGATATTCTTACGTAATTCCTTCCTTCTATCTCTTCCGTTGAGAACAGTAAGTTTACTGTACCGCCTTCCGGGGTGTATTTGAAAGCATTAGACAGGAGATTATTCACTATCTTATGCACCTTATCACGGTCGAAGAACATATAGAGTGCCCTATGTTCCGACTGGTTAGCGAAATTCAGATGCTTTTCCACTGCCATCGGCATGAAGTTGTTGTAGGCAGAAACTATAAATTCTTCCATATCGCCGTTCATCAGGTGTAGCCTCTCCCCTTTCATTTCCAGTTTGCGGAAATCGAGTAGTTGATTCACCAGTGACAACAGGTTTTGGGCATTCTTATAGATAGTATTCAGTTGTTTCTTCATTGCATCATCCGTCAACCGGCGTATCATCATATCCAATGGGGTGATAATCAGTGTCAGCGGAGTACGAAGTTCGTGACTTATATTGGTGAAGAAACGGAATTTCATCTGATCTAATTCTTCTTTTTGTTTCAAGGCTTCTTCCTCTTGCATACGAATCATTTTCCGACGATTACGGCGGTTAATCACATAAATCAACCCGAAGACAAACAGAATGCCTAAAATAGCATAAAGGATGCGGGCGGCTAATGTATCCCAAAACGGCGGACGGATAACAACCTTAAATTCGGATTCCGGCCCCCATATACGGTCGTTTCCGGCAGCAGAAACACGGAAAATGTATTCGCCCGAAGGAAGGTTATTATAGACAACACGTCCCTGTCCATTTTCAAAAAGGGTTTCCGTCCATTCTTTGTCGAATCCTTCGAGTTGGTAACGGAAAGAAGTCTGAGAAGGATTGGGAAAGTTCAGGCCGGAGAATTCGAGTGTTATGTAATTCTCGTCATACTCTAATTGTACCTCATCCGAATAGCTTAGTGCCTTATCAAACAAAACACGGCCGTTATATGATTCGCCCGAAACAACCGGAACATTAAACAGGCGGAATGAGGTAAACAAGGGGCGGTTGAGACATTGATTGTCTATCATGTTCTCCGGCGAAAAAGCGATAAAGCCATTCATCAACCCTAAGAAAAGCTGATTGTCCCGGGTCATTAAGGAAGGAAAACTATATAAATCATCCTGACGGATTTCATCTTCCGACAGGCAACTTATCACATGAAAGTTATATTTATCCGCTCTGCGGTCAACCTTTACCTTATAGATAGAGGTAACTGTCGATATCCATATATCATGGTTTTTATCTTCCACGACATTCAATATGGCTGTAGACAAACCCTCTTCTTTCCCTAATGTATAACTCTGACCGTTATGGGTCAGGATGTTCAAGCCATATTGAGTGGCAAACCATAAAGTGCCTTCGTGGTCTTTCAATATCTGGTTGTACTTGATGCTTCCCTGATTAAAGATTGAATTGGCTTGGCCGTCCTGTTCGGGTATCCATATTTTATTCTTCGCAGGGTCGTAAATGTAAAGTCCGTTATCACTTCCTACGACCAGTCGGGATTGGTTATCTATGGCTAATGCATTGGCTACCTTGTATTTCCTTAATTCGGGGAACTGTTCGGACAATAGGTTTATCTGTCCGTTTTCAGGATCGAACAGTCCTACACCGCCATATATACTTACCCACAACCGGCCGGAAGGATCTTCGATCATAGTACGTATATTACTGAAATCCAGTTCGTTCTGATAATCCGTATCGGGGTAATCATACGAACGGACTTTTCCACGATCTATGCAGTACAGTCCATCGTGGTATGTCCCTACCCAAACGCGCTTCTTGCTGTCTTCATAGAGTACACGACAATTTTTCTGATTAAATTCATGATAGAAGCTGTTCATTCTCTTAGTCGACGGCTCATAACGATAGACACCTTGGGTTGTACCCATCAGGATTTCTCCCTTGGATGTTTCGAGCATACAACGGATTTCTTCCCCCTTCCAGTCGCCATTAACCATCTTTTTATTATACAGCACTATCTTATTCATGCTAGGATGATAATAGCACATTCCCTGATTATAGAGTCCTATCCATACGGAATTATTCTCCCGGTCGCAATAGATGCTCTGAATGCCATTACGTACAGTGTTGCCAGATAATAAAGGAATGTCCAACGTACGGGTTACGGAGAAATTATGCATATCAATGACGTAAAAGCCATCCATAACAGTTCCTACCCATGCGTTGCCCCCTTTATCCACATCCATAGAAGTAAACCATGAATAGTGTTCGAGTTGGATACCGGAGATTTGATTCCATTTTTTATTGTAAACATCATAGTAACCTACTCCCCGATCCCACATCAGCCAAAAGTCACCATTATCGAGTATCTTTAGAATCACACGATCATCCGGTTTCAATTGGTCTTTCAGAAAATCAAGTTGCTGCACAAAACGTTTCTTTTCCAAATCGTAGCAACGGATAGCTCCTTTCTGATGTACCATCCAACTGTATTTACCATGACTTTCCACTCCGAGCAATCCTCCATAGTATTCCATAAACTCATCATTCCTGCAAACCTGTTCAATTGACTTTGTCTCTGCATCGTACATATAAACAGAGGAGCCCGGTATCAGAAACCAACAATGTTTCTCTGAATCAATAATCAGATCCGCCACTTTATCCTTCAAGCCGAATTGCTGAAATAAGGAATCTACGTTATAGATGTACTGTTCGGTAGTCAAATCAAAGACACGCAAGCTCTTGCGTTCTTTCATCCACAAACGTTTATCGGCATCGATATATTGTTCAGGAATAATATGGTTGTACGCAATCGAGTATTCGCCATGAATATTGAAAGGGAAGTTTGAATAGTTCGCACCATCATAGAGACTTAGCAGCACAGTGCTCCGGACACCGATACGTCCGTCGGGAATGGGGAAAACACTCTTTACATAGTTATCCGGCAATCCTTCGACAACTCCAATCTGACGGAACACATAAGGGGATTCCTGCGAGTTAATATAACCCGGATACAATAATCCTCCTAATATGATTAACAAACCTATTCGAATTTTCATGGCCATTTCTTTTGTAGTACTACCATTAATACGAACGAAAAATCAAATCCCCTTATCCTGCTTTATTATTATTTTCTGAATTTCAAGCTTATTGCCGGCTTGCTCTATCTGCAAGCGGAGCACACAAGCTCCGGCGGAAAGAGTGAGCTTTCCAATCTCCCGTTCCGCCCATTGTCCGGATTGAGGTAACTGCGCTGTTTTTGTTCCAACTCCCGAATCAGAAACTACTGACAAGAGAGAATTTCCTTTCGAGCGATAAACAAGACTAATTGTATATACTTTATCCGCAGGAACGCTTACTGTATAATTCATCCATTCTCCATCTTCTGTTTGAGTAACGACATAGCCATGTCCTTCTTTTCGTAGTTCTACCGCCCCGTCAGGCCTGTATGCATTTCCACGTTTCTTCCCTACATTGTGATAGGTATGTCCTTCGGGATCTTCCGACAGACAATAATAGTCATAGTCAGCAGCCAATATCTCACAAGGTAACGTATGGATTCCCGATACGCGCTTTCCTGTAGAAAAGGAAACGGGATCGCCTGCCATCCAGGGAGTCAGTCGCTTGGTTAATGTTCCCCATCCTGTCCATTCATAAAACCAGTTGGGTGCTATCCCCCAGTTTTCGCAACCGTGATGTTCTATCATATAATCACGGTAACGTTTCAGCCAGGTATAGTCGTTTGCAGGCAGTCCGGCACGTACTGCATAATGCGCCAATGCCATTTCACGGGTTCCGCCACTGCCTGCTACGTCTCCACGTCCGTGAGGAGATACGGCTATGGATTCCCAACGTCCGCTACGACTCCTTATTTGCAGAAACTTCCCGTTCTCAAAAGTGACCTCGTCCGGATTCTTGCTATATCCTGTCGGTTCCCATGGTTCTTTCTGCTCTTCATAAGAACGGACTTTCGACAGGTTATACCGGTAGTTCCATTCCAGTCCGGTCAAAAGACGATTATTCAGACAGCTATATAAGGAATCTCCCTGATTCCATGCCATTTCCGCTATTGCTACATAATTATGGACTCCCGCCAACACATGTCCCTGATCGCGACTGGATTCCTGACATTGCCCGTTCGGATAGATATAGTATTGCAGTTGCTCATCATAACCATAATCAGGAATTTTGTTTTCTCTTCCCACCAACTTATAATCAATAATTGCCGGTGATTTCCGAATCGGCTCTTCACTCGTAACCGGTGCTCCGGACGGATAAGGCAAATCATCTTCACGATGCTTCATCCCCAACAAATAACGATAGGCGCGTTCATACATTTTCTCGTTATCCAGATAAATCCCCATAGCCATCATACTGCGGGCTGCAAACAATCCCTGATTTCCAAAACGCGCCGCATCGAAATTATAGATATTCCAGTAGAAAGTTATTCCATTTCTAGAATCGTCCCAATAATCCGCATATTTGGCACAGAAATCCTCCATCGAACTGTATCCCGGATAAACCAGCATATCTTTGAATCTCTGCTGATCCGCTTCCTCCCATCCCGGATAATCACGCATCAGTTCCGCAGCATCTATCAACAGATAAATCTTTCCATTATCCAATGGCCCCGTTCCACGGGCACTGGTATTCGTATAATAAGAATTAGCATTCAAATACTCCACAGCTTTACGGGCATAGGCTTCATCATCGGTTAAATGCCAAAGCAATGCCAAATCATGGGCACGCCTGCCATCTATTCCGATAGTAGCGTTAAAACGCCCCTCTTTGATTTGTTTACCCTGATTAGCTGCTACAGCCGTTAATGAAGAATAAGGAGATTCTTTCAATTTTAGAAAAGTTGAAAAATAAGGTTCCTGCCTTGCTGCGACCATTGCTTTCATCCGGTCAAGATCACCTTGGGTATAAGTGATGCCCGGATGAACAAAGCTTCTTTGTGCCTGCACCGGAATATGGCCATTCCCTATCCATACAAGAATAATAAAGCAAATAATCCTGTCAATCATAGTCTGACTTAATTTCTGTAGATTCCAAATAATAAGCAAAGATAGCATTTAGCAGATAAAATCAAGATATCCCTGAATAATAAAATAGTTCATTCCCTATATGAGAATGAACTACCATATACTACCTTTCCTTGCAAATGAAGGAAAATGCTATTCGACCACAACTACAAAACCACCTCTGGGAAGGCAATCTATACTCATCATTGTCCGACCTTTTGACAACCGGGAGCGTTTTATATCCAATTGCTTTTCCTCACTGCCATCTTTGAATATGACTATTTTCTTTCCCAAGTCGGGTAAAGCATTCAACGCAAAAGTCAATGTCTGTTTATCATCGGTTCCGTTAATGCCCCCAATATACCAGACGTTGCCTTTACGACGAGCCAAAACCACTGATTCTCCGGGATATCCACTCAAAAGCTTTGTATCATCCCAGGCTGCCGGCAATTGGGAAAGCAACTTTCCGGCTTCCTTCGGCAATGCTTTGTAAACGGAAGGCCGGTCCGGCATATGTTGCCATCCTGACTCGAAGATAACCGGTAATGCCAATTCATGACCATGCGATGTAATATGAGGATGCTGGGAATCGGAAAAAGTTCCGGGCGTATAATCCATCGAACCGACCACATTTCTCGTAAAAGGCAATGTGGCATTATGTCTCGCCGCCAGCGGGGTCAATCTCGGAGTATTATTGTACCACTCCGCCCCATACACTGCTTCCATCGTCATCAAATGCGGATACGTCCGTTGCCATCCACGGGGAATGGTGGCTCCGTGAAGATTCACCATCAATTTATATTTAGCCGCATCTTCCAGCAAATCCAGATAATAATCCATTGTTTCCACCTTGTCACCGGCAAAGAAGTCGATTTTAACACCGGCTACCCCTTGCTCCGCAAGCCATTGATATTCTTTTTCCCTATTTTCTTTCTTATTCAGCCTGTCCATAGGCCCCGGAGCTCCGTTTCCAACCCACGCAGTACACGAATTATACCATAAAAGAGGTTTTATTCCTTTCTTCAACGCATATTGCAATGCATCATGCACGTCTCCGCCATTCTCCATTTCATTCCATTTCCAATCAATCAGACTATACGGCCATTGCATCTTCACAGCCAAATCAATATAATCCTTCACAATTTTAAAGTCTTTGGAGCCGTTATTATATGCCCAATACACCCATGATACAATTCCCGGCTTTATCCAGTCCGTATCTGCCAACTTACAAGGTTCGGACACATCGGTAACTAACGTAGATTCTACAATATCAGCCAAAGAACCGATAACAAGCAGACGCCAGGGAGACTCCCATGTCTCTTTCAAAGGCAGATTATCGGTAGCCAGACGTACTTGATATTCATTCGGGTCGATCCCATTATATAAAAAAGAAGCACAATGTCCACGCAGTATATCGGCTTCGGTAATCAACATAAATACTGAATCCCGGAACCCAACAAGGGCAGGATATCCCCAGCAATATGTTCTCTTCTTTTCTACAGTTGATGTCCCGTCCACGGCTAAAGGATAAAAACCTTCATAATCTTTGCTATATTGCTGAAACCATCTCTTATTCCCTGCGGGTATCGGGTAAGTAGTAACTTCATTAAGGAGACGTTCATCAGCAGAAACTGCTTTTATCCCATATTTAAAAGCAATTCCGTCATTGTAGACTCTGAAAGTAACCGCCAGTTCCTGCCCTCGGGAATTAGCGAAATTATAAGTCCTTTCAAAAGCCTCGTTTGTACAATGGCTTCTTTTTCCCGTCAGCATTTCATAATCATCCTTTACCGACTTTGTCTCCGATACAGACTTCAACTTTAAATCTCCCGCAAAACTTTGCTGGTCTGTATTCATTCCCAAACGTGCCTGTGAAAGTATGCAACGGTTATTGTATTCTACCGTGAAACAAGCCTTTCCGTCATTCTCTCCGGTTGGCGGAACTATCAAATGAAGTTTTCCATCCGGAGAAGATACACCACGGGATTCTTCAGAATAACATGACATACTGCCTGCCAGCATCAGAACCGACAAAGCTATTATATACTTAAAATCTTTCATTGTTCAATCTATTATTTATAATTTAAAAAGACCACTTCATAAGAGGGCTGTCCGAAGACAACCTTATTTTCTATTTTCAAGGTCAACACCACCTGTTCATAAGGTTTCAACGGTTCAACCATCCCCTGCGTCAGAAGTTTGCCGTCGCAGAATACTTTTACTCCCGTCCTTTGAGAAGCGGACAAGCCAAAGTTCTGTATCTCAACTGCAAGTTCTGTCCCGGCATCATCCACAACAGGACGACGTGCCGAAAGTAATGGCGGTGTATAACAAACATAAGGCAAACGGGCATATCCGTATATCAAATTACCCTTCTTATCCTTTCCTATCATCTTGGGAGCGAACTCTTCTTCTGTAATGCCACTGCCCTTCCCGTTAAAAACGACAATCAGGTCTTTACCGGATTTCCGTGTCCGGAGAGGCTTACAGCCTCGTCCGAAATTCACTTCCGTATACGAACCAAAGCGCAAAGACTCGATATCAACTTCTGTCTGCGGATTAAAACCCTCCTCTGCCGCTATCTTGACTTCAATGGTGCGTGTCGTCGGTTTTATCGGTTCCTGATTCAGGACAGAAAGTAACAGCCCCTTGTTCAGCGGGATACAAATATTCTTCGAACTATGATTGTCATTAGGAAGATCCTCCCACTTGATGGTATCAATGACGGCAAAATTCATCTGGACAGCACGCCCTTGCCTATCCTGAAAGACTTTCGGACGTTCATATTTGAACCAGTGTTCTACATATCCATCCTCATGGAACGATATACCGGGCACGTATGCTTCTCCCTGCTCGGTCACCCAGTGTACCCCGTCTTTCGAACGTTGGTAATAGGCAATTCGTCCCAGCCAATCATTTACAATTAAATGGTATTGAAGGGAATCCCGCCATACGACAGGATCCTCAAACCGTCCGTCCACCTCCGGATATACCCTTTTATCCGTCAACTGGTTGTAAGTAGAAAGCCCGTCACGGCTAACCCACACGCCACCACCACGACAGATCATCAGATAAGAATCATCCTGACGACGGGCAAAAGTCAGATTAGACAATCCCTCTATGACTTTCCGGTCACGGGCATCAAAATCAAATTTGCCATACGTCCAAGGGCCATCCATGCTGTCCGAAATATAATAACCATCAATTACATAAACCACGATACGCCCGTCTTTCAAGACAAAAGCTTCGGGATTGTGCCCTTTACCTATTGAATTCTGCACAGTGAATGGCCCATGCAAATGTTTACCGGTAGCATGATAAACAGTCGAATTCGGCCAGAACATATGACCCTTGGGAGAGTTTTCAGGCCATCCGCAAACGAATAAATGATAGCAACTATCAGGCGTCTGCACTATATTTCCACCCCAGAAAGAAGTTGCTGGAAGTTCGATACCATTGTCCACGTACCGGAGACGCACACTGTCGGCTCCCCATACATCTTTTGAAATTATGCTCCCCTGCATTGGCAAGAAACGATCCATAAAACGCCCTCCTTTAATCAAAGATTGCCATTCCTTCGGTCGCTCGCGTTCTGTGACTTGCGCGTTCATACCGGCAAAGAAACCACACAGTCCGATCAACAGTAACAATTTCCTTCTCATCTTATACCTGTTTTTGTAAAAATAATGTCTTCTACATACAATATCTTGCAACATCAATCATTTAAATTCCTGTGAAAATAAAATATACAGGCTGATATTCCAAAGAATCCAGCCTGTATTTATCAATAATTAATCTCTCGGATACATCAATGTACCACATCCTAACAAGTCATACGCACCTCCGCCATCTTTCGATTGCGCTCCCCATTCCGGACGCATCTGATTTACGCCCATCAATGTATATTTCATCCATTGGGGTTCCAGATTCTTGACTCTTGCATAATGCCAGTAAAGCACTTCATGCATCGGACGCGATGTTCCCCGGGCATCCGCGCTGATTTCCGTATGTACTACATTATATCCGTTATATTGCACGAAAGGAACATCCAGCATAGCCACGTTGTATTTGGCTACATATTCGGCAGCCTTTAAAATGACATTGTTATTGTAACCGTAGAAATCGTCTCCCTGATTGTATGTCATCTGGGCAATCATTCCCAACAGTCCGATTACCAATGTGGCATGTCCCTGGTCGCGTCCACTTTCCTGAATCTGCGCCAGACTGGCATTTTCTCCGTCAAATACATGAACAATCGTCTTTTTCAGACAGCCATTGCTATCACCATTCAATAAATGCTCGACGGCTTCGTTGTAAATATCCCGACGATCCGAAACGATACCGATAGACAACATAGAAGCCAAATTACACAACGGCCAGTTTGCCCAATAGTTCAACGTATGAGTGCCATGATGCCTGACTATGAAATCATGATTGGCCACATAAAAGACATCTATCATCCACTGCTGGAATGCCTTGAACTCATCAGAAGTCCAACCGGAATAGTCGCGCATCAGTTCTCCGGCATTAGCAAACTGATAGCCATACAGTCCTGCGGCCAATGACATGTTGGAGTCTCCATTGATTGACTTGCAGGTGGTAGCCCACGCATTCAGAATATTGATAGAAGCCTGCGCATATTTCACATTGTTCGTAATCTTCCAGGCCAAAGCATAATGATAAGCGGCATGAGCCTGATTGGATGCATTCGTATAATTATCTCCATCAGATTCCCAAATTGTGTTTCCTCCCCTGACTATCTTTACTGTAGGATTGGGAGTTACCGCAACATCAGGATGAGTAGATTCGTCAGCAACCGACACAGGCGAAGAAGATGCCGCAAAATGGTCATTAGTAAACAGTTTATTCCATCCATCAATCCAGGGAGATGTGCCGCTTGCTACCTTAGCTTTCACACGTGCAAGGTCTTCCGCACTATGCAATCCGCCCGGATGAATCATCGGTTCACTTTCATCCTTGATTACAATGCTGTGAGGAATATCCTCTTCACCGTTATCTGTCACCCAATCTCTTTCTATCGGGTCAATATCATCACCACAAGCTGCCGACAATGATAACAAGCTTGTGAACATCAAATAATATATTTTTTTCATACCTATTCTTTTTATAAATTAGAACTATTGCACAGCATTACTTTTATAAACCAGTTGGAGTTCTTTAACCTTAAAGCAAGAATTTTGAGGCATACTTGCCGTAAAGCCAAGGCAAACGTCCGTCGTCTCCGTCAATTCAAAATTGAGAGTGTGAGTAGTAAGACTACTGTTATGACCTTCAAATTTCCAATACACATCGCCATTTACTTCTGATAATTCTCCGTAATTCGGCAATTCGGTCTTATTCTTACAAACCGCCATATAAGGATGTCCACCATTCACTACCACTTCCCCATAAGTTACTACCATTTCATAAGAGCCTTTTGGTAAAGTAATGTTCTGATACATCTTACCATTCGTCATTACTTTGGCAGCCTCAACAGCGTCATTATTCCAACCTGCCTGCATAGTCAATACCTGTGCATCCGTATTCAATCCTCCGACAGGCTTTGAACAGAACTGTCCATCCTGTTTGTTAAACATATTCTGCACCGCCTCATTCACCGTCCAGTCAGCAGGTACAGCCCAAGAGTTATTATTACCTCCCTGTCCGTCTTCAAAAGGCTTCGGAGTAAAAGGAGCTTTATAGTTCTTCAAAACATAGCTTGAGATATCCGTATCATCTTCCAATATTTTCAGTTCATCCGTAGAAGTAGAAGAAAGTCCGTCTTTCGTCACGGTAACCGTACCACCGGTAAAACCATCCGGAACTATTGCGACTATCTTATCATTCACGCAAGATTCAATGGAAGCGGCGGCGTCAATACCTGCGAATTTCACTGTAACAGCATTAGATTCGGTGCCAAAGCCTGTACCGGAAATTGTCACTTTGTCCCCAGCGAATGCAAAACTTTCATTCAAGACATTGTCAGACTTCACAGAGGTAATAGTCGGTTTCTCCAACAAGGTAATCTTCAGCGTATTCTTTGCAGCTTTTCCCTGAATGCGTAGTTTAAGGTCAAACTCTCCAAATACGGTAGTTTCGGGAGCTGTAGCCTTTATTTCCTCATCCGTACATGAAGTTACAATGAAAGGCATCTCCTCTCCGTCTATCGTACAATATAATTGCACATCTTCTATCACTGTACCAAAATTCTCACCGGTAATCGTTACTTCCGCATTGCCTACTACTCTTGCCGAAGATATCTCCGTCATTTCAGGATCGGGAATAACCGTAAAAGGCTGATCCGACGTTACAATCTTCATCTTGTTCGCTTCGATAGTCAAAGCACCACTGGTTGCATTTTCAGGAACCTTCACTACTAATTTGGTATCCTCGCAAGTAAGCAGTTCCGCAGATTCTTCCATACCGGCAAAAAATACTTTCACCAATTCTTTCGCGGCTCCGAAGTTAGTCCCTTCAATAGTAACTTCCGCTCCGGCATAGCCACGTTGGGGTGAAATATTGGAAACCGACAGAACAGGGTCTTCATTTGTCAACTGTACTATTTCCGCATCGTCATCACAAGAAATGACTAGCAATGAGAACAACAACGGTAATATTAAATATATCTTTCTCATCTGTTTCTTTGTTTTTAGAATCTGTTTATAATAACTCCAATTTCAATTCTGTTGCTCTAAACCAGCCGTTGGCGGTCATAGAACAAACAAATCCGAGAGCAACATCCGTACTTTCCTCCGTAAGTTCAAACTCAAACTGTACTGAAGAAGGGCTCATGTTCTCTACCTGATTAAACAAGTAAAAACCTTTCACCTTTTCATTCTCCTTATTAATATCAGTAACGTCAGGCAACTCATTTCCTTCAGCAACAGTTATATAGAGCGTACTCTTCTTCACTCCATACTCTTTCAGGTTTACTGTCAGACGATATTTTCCCTTCGGCAATGTCGTTGTCTGATAAAGTTTACCATTTGTAAAGTCGTTTGCTCCCCAACCGGCCTGCAAAAGCAGATTATCACTGTTCAACCCGGCCACTTTCTCTGAAGCTCCCCCATTCTGCATACTGCGTGCAGCATCGTTCACTATCCAGTCAGCCGGAAGGTAAGTTCCGGGAGAAGTACCCAGTTGCGCATCCGTCATATTAGGGTCAATCTTGAACGGCTGCCTGTAATTCTTCAAATAAGCAATCGAAACATCTCCTTTGGCTAACGGATTCAACGCCGTTCCGGCTACTACTTCAAAGCCATTCACAACGATAACCACCTCGCCGGTAGGAAACTCTTCCGGCGCGACTACATGGACTTCTGTTTCAGACCAGTTGGTCACTACCGCATTAACACCACCGAACTTCACAACAACATCTTCCTTTGCCGTACCGAAACCTGTACCTTTGATTGTCACCGTTTCTCCCGGCCTGATAATAGTAGAGCCACTCTCCGTCAGCATTTCGGAAACAATAGGCGACGGCCATATCTCATAACTTCCCACTGTTACCGAATTAGTCCATACCTGCAAGGTAATGTCACCACTCATCGCCTCTTCAGGCACTTCCACTACCACACAATTATTATTGCAGGACAATACCTTATCCGCCAGTATTCCGCCGAAAGAGACTTTTACCGCTTCTGTACGGTCACCGAAATTATGTCCCAATATCGCCACACGCGACTTCACATAACCTGCCGCAGGCGAATAGCCCGACACTTCGGGAGCAGGATATACATACTGTTTGATATTACTGTCTTTTTCGCAATTTGTAAAGACTACTGTTCCCAAAGCCAGCAGACAGTAACTTATGGTTTTTATAAATAAACGCTTCATAATCTTATCCATTTAAATAATTTATCAATATCCCGGATTCTGTTTCAAGCTCGGATTCAAATCAATCTGTTTCTGGGGTATAGGCCACAAATAATGCTTCTTCATGAAAGAATGGTTGGCAGCACTACTGATTACCACACAATTCAAGACTCCGTCTCCCGTCTGTACTTTTTCCTCTCCCCAGACGAAAGAATTCTTTGCATAACGGTTTGTGGGAGTCCCGTCCGCCGATTTAAATTCTGTTTCATAACCGTCACCGCCGACAACCATACCACAACGTGAAGTGTTCAGTGCATTCTCCGCAATTCCCCAACGTTTCAAATCGTCGAAACGGGCGCCCTCCATATAAAGTTCGATGGCACGTTCGCGACGGATTTCTTCCAGCATATCCAGTCCATTATCTTCAACCAGCTTGTTGGTCAAGGCGGCCACACCCGCACGGGCACGCAATTCATTGATTCCGTCCAATTGTGTATCAGTCACTTTACCGTAACGTTCATAACAGGCTTCCGCATAGTTCAGATATACTTCCGCCAGACGTAATACCGGATAATTGGCGGATTCATCGTTTGCCTTACGGTAGGTAGGATAATTGTAAGCCTTGAATTTTGCACAATCATAACCCGCCAGACCTTTGTCCAATGTCACCGAACCCGGTGCAGGGTCTACTCCGCCATTGATATAATTCATCAGACGATAATCACGGTTCTTGAATTCGTCACCGGTTTTATGATATCCCTGGAACAGGTCGGATTTGTCAATAGGTTTACCATCCGTGCAAAGGAACATGTCAATCAGCTTGCGGCTCGGAATCATCAGCGACACAGTATGGCTCAAATTGACCCCGCCTGTTCTTAGATTGATATCGTAAACGCCATAGAGAATAAATTCCTTATTACTGCTTTTTGTCAGTCCTGCCGGATTACTTCCCGCATCTTCAAGGTTAAACAGATATAAATTGCTTTGATTCTTTATCTTGTCATTGCTGTTATAATTCCAGATTTGATATCCGCCTTTCTTCATTACATCGTCGCACAAAGAGATAGCTTCCTCCAGAAATTCGTTCACCTGGTCTCTGGCGGGGCCTGCCGAACCTTCAAAGTCGGTAGACGTTCCGTTGTATTTTCTCCAGGTAGCTTCGTAAAGCAGTACACGTGCCTTAAAGGCTTCGGCAGCCCATTTGCTGACACGTCCTTTCTCCGTTTCCGGGATATTCTGTTCGATAGGAAGAGACGCTATCGCATTCGTCAGATCCGAAAGAATCAAGTCGATTACCTCATAACGGCTGTTTCGGGGCGAACGCAGTTCCGGGGAATCCGTATCCATCACGGAAGTAACCACAGGCACACCGCCAAAAGCTTTCAGCAACGTAAAGTAATTGTAAGCGCGAAAGAAATAAGCTTCTGCCAGATAGGGCGCTATTTCCGACTGACTGCCCGGATAATCTTTCGCTTTCTCGAACAAGATATTCACCGTGCGTATGTAAGTATAACATTGATCCCAGCGTTCGTCGGAAGATGAAATAGAAATAGTGCCACGACCTACGTCGGACGAAGTCACAAAATTGGCAGCCAGATCCGAAGAGGAATCCATAAACTCGTAAATAGAGTATTTGCCATACGGTGTGCGCCACCCCAGGAGCTGGTTATAAAAACCGGTGGCGTATTCTTTAAAATCCGCAGGCTTTTTGAAATAGACCACATTGGTTCGCTTGTCTTGTGGTTCCAAATCCAGAAATGTATCCGCACAACTTGACAAGCCAAGCAATAAACCGGAAAGAATTGTTATATATAATTTTCTCATATCCATCAAATTTATAAAAGTTACACAATCAGAAACCGACATTTATACCGAACGACCATGTTCTGGAGAATGGATAACCAGTGTTCTGTGACATCTCTCCCATTTCCGGGTCAAACCCGTCCTTAATACTCGTTGCCTCCCACAAGTCATTGCCGGAGAAATAAACACGGACTTTCTCCAGTTTCGCCTTTCTTGTCCATACTTGCGGCAAGGTGTAGCCGACAACCAATGATTTCAAACGGATATACCGGTTGTTCTGCAACATGAAGTCATTGTTCTCATAATTCCATTTTGAACGGTCTGTATAAACAGTCAGACGCGGGAACTCTGCATTCGGATTGTCTTCCGTCCAGGTCTTTCCCATGAATTTTGAATTCTGATTGGTATAGATGGTTGCAAACGGATAGGCCATCCAGCCCTGTCTCATAATCAGTTGCTTTCCAACTCCCTGGAACAAGGCGTTAAAGTCAAAACCTTTCCACGAACCGCCAAGCGTAATACCGAACAAATAATGTGCATTTCCATCTCCCATATAAATCAAGTCACTGGAAGCACCACCATCGGCAGAAATGGAACGGTCTCCGCTTAAATCCAGGCGTTTGATATCACCCGGGCGAAGTTCAGTACTGCCACCTGCCGGCAAAGCAGCCAATGCCCCTGTACCACCGTATTTCGCATAATAAGCGTTTACCTCTTCCTGCGACTGGAAATAACCGTCCGTCTTATACAAGAAGTAAGCATTCAGCGGATAGCCATTCAATGTTTCATTCTTTCCGGCTTTGATTGTATTTGCTCCTTCCAGTTCCATCAATTTGCTGCGCGTATCGCTTACGTTCGCCGTAACAAAATAGGAGAAATCTTTGATACGATCACGCCATGTCAAGGATACTTCCCATCCTCTTACACGCAAATGACCGCTGTTCGTCTTAGGCGCCCGGCCTCCCAAGAGGGCGGGATATGAAACCTCGGACAACATGCCTTTATTTTCTTTGATAAAATAGTCCCAGTTGAATACCAGCCGGTTATTCAGGAAATTCAGGTCAACACCGATATTCTTCTGCTCGACACGTTCCCATGTTCTTGTCAGGCTGATCAAACCGGAATTGTTCAATGAAGTAGAAATTAGGGATCCGGCTGGCGAGCCCAATATCGTAGTTCCCTGATTAACAGTTGACACATAGTCATAATCACCCAGTCCGGCATCATTTCCGGAACTACCATAACTCAAACGCACCTTACCAAAGTCCAGACCGATAAAAGAAGATACGGGTTTGATGAAGTTCTCTTGTGTAAACACCCAGCCCAAAGAGAAGGAGCCATAATTCTGGAAACGATAGCCGTCGGCGAATTTGGAGTTACCGTCACGACGCCCCACGAGTTCAATCAGATACTTTTCCGCATAATCATAGTTCACTTTGGCAATATACGAATAAGTGCCGTTCTGGAACTTTCCACCACTGTTTCCCTGAAGCGTACCGTCTGCCAAATTCAAGTCATACACTCCGTCATTCTCAAAGTCCTTGCGGCCGGCAGCCAATTTCTTCACTTGTTTCTTTTCCGCATTGATACCTGCCAGGACAGATATAGTATGCACGTCGGCAAATGTCTTGTTGTACTTCAACAGGGCGGAATAATATTGATAGAAATAATTCTCGGCAACGGTCAGGTATCCCGGATTATTATGATCCAGATTCGAAGGGTCTGTGGTATTCAGTCCCGTCACGGTAGCGTTGACCAGTTGTTGGGCGGGATTTCCGAACCAGTCGTAAGTCTGCACCGGAGTCACCCAACGCTCACGCCGGAATTCCTCGTTCTGAAAAGAGGCCATACCTTCAAAGCTGATACCGTTCCAGATATCAACGATTGCCTTCATGTCTATGCGGGTCGTCAAGGACTTCTTGTTATCCCGGCCGCCGTCGCTCGTTGCGGCAACCGACTGGCGGTCGCCCACATTGCCAAAATTGGCGTACCACTGTCCGTAAGGGTTCTTTGCTGGGAAGAAAGGCATGTCATTGCCATACAATGTATTATCCAATCCCACTGAAGGAGACTCGGTTTCTGTATTTACCAGACTGGCTCCTGTCTCCAGGCGCATCCATTTGGCTAATTGATAGCCATAGTTCAGACGCAGGTTTATCTGTTTCTGTCCGTCGTACGCTGTAGCCAGATTGCCCTGATTATCGGCATAAGCAGCCGAAATACGGAAATCGGATTTGTCCGTAGCACCGGAAATGCTCAAGTTGTGCTGATAGGAAAAACGGGTGGCAAACATCTCATCCAGACGGTTGGCATTGCCGATAAATATATCCCCATAATACTGGGTAGGATAAATACCTTCAATCCCTTGAGCCATCCGCTCCATGTTTTCCTGCGAAACCCATGCCCACCATTCGGGAACTTTTTCTTCCTTATTGGCAGCCAGCCACATCTGGGCATATTCCGACATGGAAGGTGAGAATCCCGTGATACCATTCGTATTGAAACGCATATTGAAGTTGTAATCAACGCTCACTTTCCCCTTACCTTTTTTGGTGGTAACCAGGATTACACCATTGGCGGCTTTCGCACCATAAATAGAGGCGGCACCGTCTTTCAGGACACTGATGTTTTCAATATCATCCGAGTTCATATTCTGAAAGGAATAGCCGTTCAAAGCAGGAACACCGTCGATAATCACCAACGGTTCGCCCCCATTGACGGATGTGGCACCACGAATCTGGAACTTCAAGTCTTCATTTCCCGGACGGGCGGACGAACGCGTCACCGCCAGACCCGGTGTTTGTCCCTGCAAGGCCAGACCGACATTGGTCACCGCACGGCTTTCCAGCGTCTTGCCGCTCACCTGTTCGATAGAACCGGTCAGTGTAGCTTTCTTCTGCGTTCCGTAACCTACAACAACCACTTCTTCCAATGCATTATTGTCTTCTTTCAGCACGATCCTTATTTCCGGGCTATTGCCGATAGTTACAACCTGATCTACATATCCGATATAGGTAACCTTCAACTGTTTTGCCCCATCGGACACTTTCAAGCTGAATTTTCCATCAAGATCTGTTATCACTCCTTCTTGCGAACCTACGACAACGACATTACAACCAATTAACGGCTCACCATTCTGGTCTGTAACAACTCCTTTGACTGTTCTCCCCGTTTGAGCAACAATCAAGTTTTCTTCTACACCGGCATTTGCCAGAAGCAACGTACCGGATGAACCGCCTACCAACATAGCTAAAACTATGACGGCTCTTTTACTAGATAAGAAACTGGGTTTAATTCTCATAATATTAATTTAATAATTGAAGTTAGTATATTTTCATTTAAAATCAGCCGGCCAATTGCTGTTTTAACACATTCCGTACCGACTTTCGGGCAAGCAGCAACTGTCCTTCAACAGTGCGGACGGACAAAGAAAGTTTGTCAGCAATAACAGGCGAAGGCATTCCACGAAAGCTAAGTTCATAGATTTGACGGCGTTTGCCGGGAAGCCTGTTCACTGCCCGGCCATGCAATAGTTGAAGCTCATTGGAACAGACTGTTTCTTCCGTCGTATTCCGGCTTGCCTCTTGTACCTTATATATATAAGAGAGAAGTTCCGCTTTTTTATAATAGCGGCGAACTTTGTCTGTCACCAAATTCCGTGCAATAGTAAAAAGCAACGGACGAACTGTTTCCTTATTCACAAATGCCCTATGTTCCCATAAACGTACAAAAGCATCTTGCACCAAATCTTCCGCTTCATAAGAGTTGTCAATACGAAAAGTAATGTATCTCTTGATAATGTCATAGTATTGGAGATAACATTCCGAGAAGAAATCTTCTAATGTAATTGTAGTATTATTCATAGCACTCATTTTATCCGTTTCACGATACCACAAAAGTATGCTTGAAGTGTATTTTAGGATGGTAACGTAGTAACAAAACCTGTAAAAGGGGTAACATAGGGCATTAACCAAACTAAAGAGTACCCTTATCTATCATCTTATCTATTAACAGAAAAGTTATTAGCTCCTTATGACAAACTTCCTTTCCCTTAACTCCAAAGTTGTTCCGATCAAAGAGAAAACTATAAATGCAAGCTTTGATTATAAAAACGGAAGTTTCATTTATATAATTGCAAGCTTTGATTTTATAAATGAAACTTGCGTTTATAGTTTATACTTAAGCAAAAGAAAGTTTGGTATCGGAAGAAAGGAAGTTTACCTTTAATGCCGGGGAACTTATCTGTTAATACTCTGCATGACAGACAGCAGGTTATCGTACTTTGATATTCTTTATATGTTCATTCGTGATAAAGCCATCGGTATTCTTCATCTTCACTCCATTGATTATCACATTGTCGAAAGTCACATTCTTCACGCCACGCTCTTTATCGAACCCTTTTATCAAAGAAGGATTTTCACCCAATCCATTATAAGTGATATTGCGGAAAGTGACATCTTCAATGCCACGTCCGGGCTGTTTGTCATACGTGGGATTGAAACGGACATTAATATGAAACAATCTTCCTTCCTGGATATTTTCCACACGTATATCTTCAAACAGGATTTTACGGACAAGATTCTTGTCGCCACAATCTACTGCCATACACCCCTGATATGGCAGGTCGTCCTCATCCTGTTCCAGAATATCGACATTGCGGACAGTTATATTTTCTACTATTTCACCTATGGCGTCATTCGGGTTTCCATGCCCGCCAATATTAATTGGATGAGCGATATCCGCCCAAAGGATGGAGTTCTGTAAAGTTACATTGCGGCTTCCGCCATAATAATTCCAACGATGGGCGTAAATAGCAATGCAATCATCGCTGTTCCGCATAAAAACATTATCTATCAATACGTCATTACAACACATCAAATCTATACCGTCACTCCAGCCTTTACAACTGAAAGACTTCAGATTCTTAATGGTCAGTCCGGTAGCCTCCCCGCCGAATACCGTATAATGGTCGGGATTCACTACCGTAATGCCATCAATCAACACATTTTTAGAATGAGTGACTTCTATTCCACGAATGGAATGATAGAGAATACCACGTCCGATGATGCGCACATTTTCCGCTTTGTCAACCAGGAGCTTGGCTTTCACGACGGCTCCGGGAGCCAGATAAACCGTGGTGTTGGAAGGAATCCGTATTTCCGTATTCGGCAGATCCTTAGGCAGATGAATGCCGGGGCCGAAGTACATCACATTGTCCCGACTTTCGGTGTAGGTTTCCGTTTCCAAAGGATTGGCCAATAAATGCAGGTTGTGCAAACGGTCACCGTTGAATTCAATGGAGAGATATTGAGGTTTTGTCAGTGTGAAATATATAACGTTGGAATTTACCGTATGCTGTATTCCTGTTGCCAACGGACGGATTTTCACATCCTGAATCAAGCCATTGTTCTTTTTCACCATCACTTCCACCGGCTCACCCATATCAAACTGTACCATCGAAGCAGACTGTACTTTATCCATATCCACATGAACTTCATATTCGAATACATCTTTCCACTCCCCACCTACTTGACGTACTTTGACGGTATAATCGTCATTATGCGGCATGCCGGTGTCTAATCCTGCCGGATAAGTCGCCAATTGGGCATTCACGAATGTTGAAAACGCAACAGCTATCGCCAATAAACATTTTCTTTTACCTGATAGAAATCCTGTCATATTCATTTCACTAAACTATTTAATATTTTAATCTATTTTATTTATTGAAGACAATTGCAAAGCTACGCCTTCCATGTCTGTAAGGTTGGTAAACTGGTAACAGAAGCTGGTAAACTGGTAACAAATGCACAAAAAAAAATCTCCTTTATTGCCCACTACGAACAATAAAGGAGATTTACTCAAATATATTTCCGTCTTCTATTTATATTCCTGCTTTTCGTCCCCGGAATGCATCTCTGCATATTGGGTGGGCGTCACCCCGAACATTTCCTTGAAACATTTTGTGAAGTAGCTTGCCGAGCTGAATCCGACGCGGTCTGCAACTTCGGCCATCGTCAACCGACTTCCCTGAAGAAGCTGCGCCGCCCGTTTCAGACGAATGCTTTTTATAAAGTCGGAAGGGGTGTTTCCGGTGATGGATTGTAACTTCCGGTATAAATTCATGCGGGTCATGCCTAAATCACGGCTTAATTCTTCCACTGCATATTCTGTATTATCCATGTTCTTCTCGATATATTCCAAAGCACGCTGAATAAGTTTCTCGTCAACAGAAGTGATAGTAATCAAGCTTGGATTGACTTCTATGTTTTTACTGAATTCCTGCTTCCTTTTCTCCTGTTGCTCTATCAGTTTCTCAATGCGCACCATCAACATATCGAAGTTGAACGGCTTGGACATATAAGAATCAGCCCCTACTTCATAACTATTAATCTTTATATCATCGGCCGTTCGTGCGGTCAACAGGATAACAGGGATATGCGATGTCTGCACGTTGGTCTTGACTCTCCGGCACAGTTCGATACCATCGACCTTAGGCATCATGATGTCACTGATTATCAAATCCGGATTCTTGTCAATCGCACACTGTTCCCCCTCTTCACCATCACCTGCCTCCAACACCTGATAGAATTCCTCCAATTGCTCTTTCAGGAAGGTGCGGAATTCCTTGTTGTCTTCGACAATCAACAGCCTTTTCCGGTCATCACTGTTCTCCTGTGACGGGAAAGCGGCTTCTTGCTGTGTCTCGTCCGTTCTTTCACTTTCCGCAGGATTCGATTCCACTGTTTCAAGCTGTTCCCCTTCCGGTTTTAAATCTACCGGCAGATACACAGTAAATGTAGAGCCTTGTCCCGGATGACTTTCAACTGTTACTTTCCCGCCATGCAGTACTGCATACTCCCTGACAAGATGAAGTCCGATACCACTGCCCGGCTTTTCCTCCTCCCAATTTCTCACTTGATAAAAACGGTCAAAAATATAAGGCAATTCAGCTTCCGGTATCCCGACACCCGTATCCGATACGCTTATCATTGCATATTGTCTGCCTTCTTTCCCTTCCCCGGAAAGTGACAAGGTGACTTTTCCGTTTTCCGGAGTAAACTTAAATGCGTTGGAAAGAAGATTATTAATAATCTTATGTACTTTATCCCTATCAAAATACATATAGAGTGATTGATGGGGTATCAGGCACGTAAAATCCAACTCCTTTTCTACCGCGACCGGACAGAAGCTATTATAAACAGAGGTGACAAACTCTTCCAAATCTCCATTCATCAGAAGCAATTTCTCGCCTTTCATCTCCAGTTTGCGGAAGTCAAGCAACTGATTTACTAACGTCAGAAGTTCCTGTGCATTCCGGTATATGGTGTTCAGTTGCCTATTGACCGACTCGTCCGCAATCTTGCGTTTCAAGATTTCCAAAGGTGTAATAATCAGTGTCAGCGGGGTACGCAACTCATGGCTGATATTCGTAAAGAATCGGAACTTCATCTGGTTCAATTCTTCTTTTTGCCGCTGGGCTTCTTCATGTTGCATAGCCACCAACTTCCGGTGGTTCCTCTTATTCATATATATGACAAGACCATATAACAAGGCGCAAAAAAGTACGAAATAGATGATACGCGCCATCAATGTCTCCCAAAACGGGGGATGGATAACAATGGAAAATGAAGACTCCGGCCCCCAGAGTTTATCATTTCCGGCTGCTGATACCCTAAACACATATTCACCCGGAGAGAGATTGTTATAAACAGCCCGTCCTTGCCCGTTATCGGAAAGAACTTCTATCCACTCCTTATCGGATCCCTGCAATTGGTAACGGAAAAAAGTATGAGAAGGATTGGAGAAGTTTACACCGGAGAAATCCAGTGTTATGAAATTCTCATCATGCTCCAATTCGATACTGCGCGCATAATTTACCGCTTTATCGAGCAAAACACGCCCATTGTAGTACATGCCGGGAGTAACGGATGTATTGAACAGCTTCAATGCGGTGAAAACCGGATGATTCACAAATTTATCGTAGAACACATTCTCCGGGTTAAAGGCATTAAAGCCGTTTGTCCTGCCGAAATAGATTTTCCCGTCTCTCGCTTTCAAAGAATGGAAATCAAATAAATCATCTTGTTGCGAACCTGTTCCGGTAGGAAATGATACGACGTGGAAAACATAATCCACGCCTTGTTTGTCAACCTTTATCTTACAGATAGAGTTTATTGTAGAAATCCATATATCATGGTTATTGTCTTCCTGTATACCTTGTATGGTAGCATTGGGGAGTCCATCCCCTTCCTGAAGTGTATATAATTGCTTGTCAGGAGTTACAATATTCAACGCATATTGAGTGCCGAACCACAGCAGGCCGCGACTGTCATTCAGGATACAATTATATTTGTTGCTGTCATGGATAAACAGTTTGTTGGATGGTTCGTCCCGTTCGGGAATCCAGACTTGATCCGTCTCCTGATCATAGATATATAAACCATTATATGCTCCTACTATCAGTCTGCCACTATTGTCCAGTGCCAGTGCGTCAGCCGTTTTATATTCTTTCAGTTCAGGATGTTTTTCGACCAGCAAGGTTATTTTACCGGTATTCACATCCAGACTTCCTACACCACCGTAAACACTGATCCACATGCGCCCTTTCTTATCTTCAATAATAGCGCGGATATTCCTGAAGTCCGGATCTTGCTGATAGCCTCCGCTCGGATATGAATACAGCTTTACTTTACCTTTGTCAATGCAATACAGATTTTCCTGATAAGTTCCTACCCAAATACGCTGTTTGCTATCCTTGTAAAGCACCCAACAAATCTGATGGTCTAATTCCCTATAGGGAACAGTCACTCTCTTTGTAGAAGGGTCATATAAATGAAGCCCGCCAAGAGTGCCCAAGAGAATATTTCCCTGTTCATCTTCCGCAAAGGCACAGACATCTTCATTATTCCATTTCCCATAAGTATTCGTCCGGTTGTAAAGAGGAAAGTTATCCATACTCGGATGATAATAGCATATCCCCTGACTGAAAAGTCCCAGCCATAAAGCTCCGCTTCCGGAGTCAAAGAACAAGCTATGAATATCGTTGTGTATCGTTCCACCTGTATGCAACGGAATGTCCCTCATCCGGGTAACGGACAGATTATGGCGCATAATCCTATACATACCTTGAGAAACGCCACCGACACAAGCATTGCCTTCCTTGTCCACACAGATGGAAGTCAGTATGGTATAATTGTCCCGCGGAGTGGTAAAAACTTCCTGCCATCTCTTTCCCTGACTGCTGTAATATCCTATCCCCCAGTCCCACATTAACCAGTAATCGCCATTATCCAGCATCTTTATGACAGCACGGTCACCCGGATTCATTTTTCCTATCAGAAAATCCTCCTGACGGATGAATCGTCCTAGTTCTGTATCATAACACCGTATGACACCTTTTTCATGAATCATCCACACACAGTTTCCTTTACTTTCTACATTCTGCAATGTTCCGTAATATTCAATAAACTCATCCCTGGCACAAATCAGCTTCAACTTTCTCTTCCTTTCGTCATACATATAGACAGAAGACTGTGGAGTAACAAACCAGTAATGTTGTTCCGAATCAATAAACATATCGGAGACTTTGGCAGTCAATCCAAAGTCCTGCAACAAGGAATCGACATTGGCAATATATCGTTCGGTTGTTAAGTCAAAGACATGAAGTCCGCCACGTTCTTTCATCCATAAGCGGTTATGCACATCAATATATTGTTCGGGAACAGCATGATGGTAAGCTATCGGATATCTGCTTCGCGAATTATAAGGAAAGCTGGTAAACTGATTGCCATCGTATAGACTTAACAAGACTGTAGTTCTTACCCCCAACCGTCCGTCAGGGATTTCAAACACACTTTTCACGTAATTATCGGGCAAACCGTCAGCCACTCCGATATGACGAAAGATATAGGGAGATTGTTCCGCATTCAGTTTCACCGAACACAAGACAGAAAACAGAAAAACAAGCAGGATATGAGGTGCTTTCATACAAATAACCAGTTGGATGACAAACTTATTTTTTTAATCATCTACGTAAAGCTAGTACAAAATACCCCTTCCTGCTTTTTGTTTTAACTTTATTTAAGCAGAGTTGTTTTCCACCCGAAGCCATAGAATACAAAAAGGGTTGCACAATCATTGAATCAGTATTGTGCAACCCTACCTATAAATATTTTCTTATCTGCTTTTTTATTGGAAAGTAGGCATCTTGAACCTGTACAACAATCCGCCTACCATAGAAGCTACGTAATCAGGTTTTCCCTGTTTGATACCATCGTATGTATCTGTACGGATACCCACCTTAGGTTCGGCATACAAATAGACGGAAGAGGCTACCCGCAGTTTAAACTGCACACCGGCATCCAGTCCCGGCACTACCTGAAACTCTCCGTTACGACGAGACAGTCCGGCAGTGACTCCCATAAAAGGTACGACATCTATCACATGATCGGAACTATACCCCTTTGTTAACGTAGCCAAACTCATCATGTAGTCCATCCCTAAACCGGCATAATGCAAAGGTAATTTATTCTGCGCTTTCGACTTATACAGGATTGTCCCGTTGATACGCCATGCAGACAGCGGAGTGTACCATTTGCCAAAACTTCCTTTCGCTTCCACACCTGCGTTCTTCACCAAATCCTTGTTACCAACCAGCAAACTACCCATTCCGAGTGCCCCTGATATGAAGTAACGTTTGTCATCCTTATCAAACACACTGCGATTGGCTGCTTTTGAATAAGGAACAAAGCGGTAATGGAAACCGGCATTGACGCCTACCAATACATCTTTCTGCATAAAACCCAAGTTTCCTTCGATGAACTTGTCTCCATACATTCTGACTTGCGGTTCGATATATAGACCGAGAAAGTCATTCACATGCCATAGCCCCTGTATGCCAGCATTTATGCCTGGTTGAAACTTATGGTCTGAATTATTGGTATACGCCAGATTGACACCCACAGAAGCAATGAAATCAAAGATACGGTCAGGATTGTAACCGTCCATGGTAGACGTAATATTCCACAAATAATCAAGACCGCCACTGACGCTGATATGTCTGAGTCTGCCCTCTTTAATATCACCGGGAACTAGATAGTTCGTAAAGAACCCGCCCGTACCCACCAGACGCAAACCGGAATAAGCAGTCAGCCACTTACCAAGAGAGACAGAAGCCTGCGGACCTAAAGAACTGAGGTTTTCAAAATTCTTCTTATTCAAAAACATTTGCAGACCAACTCCTGAAGTCATAAACAGATTGTCTGAGATATGATTGTTTGAGAATCCGTTCTTCGGACGTGCCGCACGGTCAATCGTATGATAAGTCAAACCTAAATTCAATTCTCCAAGCTGGTCTGTACCACGCAATCCACACCCGCCTGCATATCTCTTGTGATAAACATTGAGACGAGGTTCTATAAATAAATCCATGGAACGGTTGAGACGGAAACTTCCTTGTACGCCTACTCCTATCCCCGGAGCGTACTTGCCAGAATTCTCCACCCCTTTTGTCCCAGCCAGATTAACTCCTGCAATACCAATTAAATTAAAGACCCTATCTTCATCATATCCCCACAGAACATTATTGAGATTCAACATATAATCCGCATGCAAATCAATATGTTTGAAATATCTGTTCTTACTACCGGCAGGTGTATCCGAAAAACCGACCGTCCCGGACAGACGCAGACCGGAAGAAGGGCTGAACCATTTACCGATTCCGGCAGAGAACTGGGGGCCCAAGCCTTTAATTGTATTCTTGATTCCCGAAACTTTCAGGGTACTGATACCACCGGACAAAGAGATAAACATATGATTCTGGAACGAACTGTTATCAAATTCATCAAAATGAATCTTAGTACCCATCGGAGCGGCAGGCATATATGTCAGACCAACCAGAACCGAACCTCCCACTTGATAATTTCTCCAACTTCCCCTATGTGCCAAAACATCATTATACCATCCTATCTGTGGCTCTACAAACAAGTCCAATGTACGGGAAAGACGTATATTGCCCTGTAAACCAATATGGGCACCATAATAAAATTCACCCCCACCTTTCAGATTCGGATATTTTTCAGAACGTTCACTATTATCACCAACCTTAGAATAACCGGCTTCTACACCAGCTATTCCAAATAACTCAAAACGACGGTTCGGATTGTACCCATATGCCAAGGAAGACATATTCAGCAGATAATCCAGGCTACCGCCACCCATCTTTATTTTAGAATCATATATTTTCGACGGTAAATACCCCATGTTCACCCCTATCCTGAGTCCGTGAACCGGAGTAATCCATTTTCCCATAAAAAGACGAGCAGTCATACCTAATCCGTCCTGGGCCTCCTTACCCGAAAGCAAGCTATACGGACCTATACCGGCAGAGAAAAAGAGATGTTCATTGAACTTATTACTCTCAAACTTCTCATTCGCAGGTCTTTTCTGCAACATATATTGCAATGCACCATAATCCTGTGCCTGTAAGGTGACAGCAAGCATCAGAAATAACGCCACCGCCACATATTTATTTTTGATTCTGAGGATATTCATCGTTTACTCTGTATTATCATTATTTAAGTTTCTGCTCTTCCGGCAGCAAGTCAATAATATCACCGTCCACTCTTGCTGTTTCCAGTAAGGATGGGTCTAATTCAAGGGCTTTCTCGATACTCATTATAGCTTCACCCACTTTCTCCAAACGGTTGGCAACAATCGCTTTCACATAATATTCGCGGGCTGTTGTCACATTCATGGCAGAAATCTTTTCCCATGCTTCCTCATTTCTCTTCATCGCCAGCAACATCACCACCTCATTGAAAGGACTGGTAGCCGCCACCTTTTCGAAAGCATCTTTATGGTAACCTGCCAAAGCTTGTACGATTGCCTGCAAATCCTCAGAAACAGCTCCTTCGGGAACCAATGTCAGGACAGAATCCGCCTTTGTATATTTTCCTTCGTGCAGCAAGGCGATAGCCTGATTGGACAATAACTCTACCGGCGCGGTTTTGCTGACAAACGGTTCGAGAATACGCGAATCCGGAGCGTCTTTCTGTATCGTCGCCACTGCCAGCTCATTGGCTGCATACGTAAAGTTATCGTAAAGTTCAAGGGCTTCCCTGCAATACTTCTCCCTTTTGTCAGAAGTTTTCGCCATCGTAATCATGCGATAATATTCGAAACGGGTCAGCTCCTTCGGATTCCTGTTGTAAATTCCCCTAATCTCATCGTCAGTCAGGAAACGGAAGATTGAATAACCGTACGTATATTGCACCTTTCTCAGTTTAGGCAGATAGGTAGCAGCTATTTCCTTGTAGAAAGGTTTCGATTTCAATACATTATTCAAGCGGTAAGGAACAGATTCGTATTGCTTGATTAAATCCTCTACTTCCTTGGCAATCTCCGGTTTAGCGTCTTTCTTCAGCAATTCCGCCACTTCCTTCCAAGAAGCGACCGCCGCATCCGATTTCACTTCAAGCAGCTTGCGCGTTTCCGGGTCTAGTTGTGAAAGGATACGCTCCAATGCTTTGTCCGTACGCAGTTTTGCCAATTGCAAGTTTCTTTCATATGAACCGTCCGGCGAAGCCACACCCGTGATATGGAAACTCTTCAATGAAGCATCCGGATTCGTCTCAATAGCACGAAGTTCCTGGTTCAATCGGTTCAGTTCCACTTGGTTCTGAGGATTCTTGTCGTCCAAATCGGCTTTACCTACCAAGAATGTCAGATTCACTTCACCTTTCGTATCCCGTAGCTGCATGACAGGTTTCGGAAGATACTTCTCATCGGTCAGATTGAAAGCGGAAAACTTATACTCCAGGAAACGCAGCGGGTTGACAGTTCCGCGTGCAATGGAGAAAGAATCACGATAAATGATGTTCCGATAGTTCTCCATTGCAAGATGCACATCCGCACGGTAATCATGTTGCAGATACTCTATGTATATAGAATCATGATAAGCGATAACATCTCCCTTGCGCGAAGAAGTCGTTTTCACCTGAATATATTCATGCAGAGGGTCTTTATCCAAATCATAATCGTACATCCGGTTTTGCGTCGTATTGTAAGTACCACCGTCGAATACCACTGGACGCATCAACAGGCGTTTTTTGAGTGTCACATCATAAATGGAAGGCTGCAATACCAACCGGCGATGCGAGTTAAACATTTCCTTAGGCACCGGGACACGGGTTTTCAGATGGAAATAATTACCTTTGATTTCGATGTCCGTCGGCTCCGGAATCACTTTATCTTTTACCTTGGAAGTAATCGTCACTTCATCCAGTTCGATGACAGCATCTTTCAGCACAACATCAAGAATCTGTTTTCCTGCCACCTTCACCGTCTTGTCCTCATAACCGACACATGTAAACTTCAACGAGCCGTTCTTTTCCACCAATACGCTATAACGACCATCCTCATCGGACATTTCGATACGTTCGTCATTGACAGGATTGAGCACATTCACATTCGGCACACTTTTCCCCTGCGGGTTTGTGATATGTCCTTGCACACGGATACGTTGGGCGGATGCATCCATGCCGACCAACATCATCGCCATGAGAAGCACACCTATTAATCTATCACGTTTCAAATTGATTTTCATTCTCTTTTCTGACTAGCTAATGTTCTCTAATTATCGGATAATATAAACAAAGGATACCCCCAGTTTGACAGGCGCAATGGTAGTCTTGCTATCATTGACCGCGCCCGGTTTCGGAGCACCCTTATCATACTTGAACTGGCGATAGCGCATTACACCCACACCAGCAGTTGCTTCGATGTTCCAATGGTTGCCCAGTACCCATGCATACCCATAGGTCAACCCAGCGGCGTATGCATCGCCTTTGTGATGCACATCCTTCACCATCATATTAAAATTATTCACGAAAGCGGTGACCCCAAGAAAATGGCTCACCATCGGACGATTTAGCCAGTAACGAACTTCAGGCTGAAAATGCGTGAAAGTCGTTTTAAAGTTGTCTTTACTGATTGGATTCGCAGCAATCCCCATATTCAGGGAGACGTGACTACCCAATACAAACTCTGCTTCTACATTCGGACTGGCAGTGAGCCAACCCAACGCATTTGTCTTTACAGCTACCCGCTGCGCGTGCACATGTACGCCACAACATACTAGTAGAAATGATAACGCAGCTAATGCCCTGCGACCATTTCTCATCACATATACCATAATTTATTTCCCACTAAATATTTCCCACTAAAATATTCACCCACAAAAAGGGCTTCTTGTCCATATTATATACAACTTGGACAAGAAGCCGCAAAAATAGAAAAAATATAGCATTAAAAACGTTTAAATACGCTTTTTTTGTTTTTTATTGCAACATTTCTCCATCTTAAACCGCAATATACCATATTGCGCATAAAATATACAAATTCTCTTCTTATAAATGAAACATCAGATACGCAGCAATGTAAGTTTCGGCTCAACACCGGATTTCACCTTTTTGCCATTAATAACGACCGTGCAGGGAGCAGAAGAAATAATATACCATTTTCCTTCTTTCTTTTCGAGTAACACGTTAGCGGCACTGTCAGTCTGAATCATTATTCCGGACGCAACCAATTGCGTTCCGTTCCCCAAGAATAACGTCCGGTTTCCTGCATATTCATTGCTGATAACTGCATAGTCCGCCTTCACTTTCATTCCTTGATAAGTAGCAGTATGAACTGCGTCGGACAGAGAGAATATATGGTCTACACGCCCGTTCCTACTTTTCACGCAAATTCCTGCAAAGTCTTTCAAGCCAGATTCTTCCGCATCAAAATAAGAAACGGATTGAATAGCGGACGGCTCATTCTTCGTGCTCGGTTCATAGATAGAAACAAAAGGACGATTCCAAGCTTCACCATGCTGCCGGGCAACAAAAGTCAGCGTCGGTTGCTCCTTTATATTATAAGGCATATTCGGTGTACGGCTCAATCCTTCAGTCATTGGCGACAATGCCGTAAAGACTTCGCGTTCCGGTTCACCCTTCATCCAAAGATTCATATATATGTCGTCACCGCCTTTATCCTTCATATCTATGGTGAAAGTCGCTTTGACATCCTTGTCGGTAGCAGCCATTTTCTTATCATATAAATAGGAATAAGCATAAAGATGCGCACCGGCAAAAGCCAGTTCTTCCGTGGGTTGCAAATTCAAGTCAGTACCATCTGCCGCCGTCAATGTCAAAGACTGTCCGAGGTTATGATAGAAATAATCGTGCATCTTATCTCCCCCTTTTTCCTTCCGGCTGCGGAATACATCGACATAATATCCCGTCTCCGCACCGGTGGTGACAATACTCATCATACGGGTCTGGTCTGCCCTGCTTTCCGGTTCACGGAAATAAAGGTTGCTGTAAGTGACGGACGTAAACTCCTTGCCCGGTTCCGCCGATGCCGGAAAACAAGAAAGCAAATCAAAAGAATGATTACTTTTCATCACCGGATAACTCGATACTCCATCCACACAAACCGTATTATGACTGGGGAATTGAGAATAATATTCCGCATAATCCAGTCCGCTATACAGGAAAAGCCCGATGCCCGCATCCGGGCCAAGCACATATCCTTTTCCGTAAAGCTCCATTGAAATACCGTTGGCATGCATATGATTACCTTCACTGCCATTCAACGAAATCATCAGACTGTTGCGCGGATGCATACCGTTGCGCTGTACCAGCCATGACACATTAGGAGCATAAAATAAAGGAGAAACATAATCCTCTATCTTTCCCGGCTGTACTTTCGGATTTAGCGTCAGCGGCTTGTCTTCAAAGAACGAATTGACAGATACCCGCACATTCTTCTTTTCCGCCTTATCATTTCCAAAATCCGGATGCAAGCATTTCAGCAAAGCGGTGAAATAGTTTTCCTGCTCTTTCTTCCCGTTTGCCTGCGCGTTCTGTATCATACGGATGAAGAAGTTCGTACTCAAATATCCCGGATGCGTATCGCCAAAGCCACAAATCATACGGTTAGGAAACAGGTATTGGGGAGTGGTCGCCACCGCTTTCGACAATACAGGCATCGCTTTCACCAAATCATATTGCAGGTTCGTATCAAACTGATTCACAAAATTGGCATAATCATTGATTACCACACTGCTATATCCCGGACATTCCGCCCAAATCCCCGTATTGGAATCAAAGCCATAATCCGCGAGACGTGTCAGACTCCACTGGCGAATGCTGGAACGGTTCATCACATAGTCGATATAATATTCGCGTCCTTTTCCGTCGGCATATTCCTTATTGTCTTCCAATACCAGGCCTACATTCATAATGAAACGTGCCTGCAACAAATCCCAGTTGTTGTGGGGCACACCGTTCGCAATGATATTATCCGCCCATTTCTTGAAAGCTCCGGCATAGATTTCCATCTTGTCCGGGTAATTAGCCTTGAGATAATTATACAGAAAATCATACAAAGGGACAGCGATATGAAGTGCATCTTCATGGATTACCTCGAAAGAAGTCAATCCCACCAATGTCTGCTGATGACCATTATTCAAATCGACAGGCACATTTCTGTAATAAATACCCGTCATATACGTATCAAATACACCTGCGGCAAGTTTGGCGAACTTCTCTTCGTCCGTCATCCAATAGAGGAAAGCGGCGTCACGGGCGATTCCCAGAATTTCGCAGTTCAGGCTTTCGATATTCCGTCCGGTCTTGGACGGATGCACACTCTCCATCGGACGATTGGGAAGGGCATTATTACAGAAAGTGACGTTCCCGCTCTCGTCATCATCATAAGGCACGACATCCGCCAACTTGGGACGACCGTGAGTGGCAGCCGTTCCACGCGTTCCCGTATAGCGCACCGTAGGATAAGGAGCTTTCCCGCCGCCCGCATGGTCGAACGTTTCACCTTTTACATATACTTCCGTGGCATGAGACTTCCAATACATCGCCAGGCGGGACAGCAGCCAGGACGGTTGAGCATCCGTCAGGTTCGTATAAACTTCCGTCCGTTCCTTCAACTTATTGAAAACATCTTTCGCCCATTCTTCTTTTTTAATCAGCTTCCATGTTTCCTGTTTTCCCGCCGGAGTAGTCAGCACCCGCGGATGCTCCTGCGGCATCTTTTCCGGCAAGGGAATCTCTTGTCCGGATGCACTGTTCAGAAAGGATAGAAAACACAGTCCCAGTAAAATTCGTCTCATACTTCAATTATCTTTTTTAGGTTTAATACCTATTAAATACGAAGATAGAGATTTATTTACCTAATCCGATCGGCAAAGACTGTTTTTATTTGTCCGAAACTATGCTTTTATTCCAAACAAAGAATTATATTTGCAAAAAACCTACTAACAATTCTGATACTTATGAAAATCTTATCTATCCATGATTTGGCTACAATCAGGAAGAGAGCGGAACACAAACTTTCATTGCGCGAAGAAAGTAATGAAAAAGTCACAGAGAAGTGCTGCGGACTGGCGTCCGGCGCACAGCATCTCCAGATTCTTATCTGCGGCGGTACAGGGTGCAAAGCCTCTTCCAGTCAAGGCATTACGGACAGTCTCCGGACAGCCATCGAAAAGAACGGCATCGCCGGCAAAGTGGAAGTCATCACAGTGGGCTGCTTCGGCTTCTGCGAAAAAGGCCCCATCGTGAAAATCATCCCCGACAATACATTTTACACACAAGTCACCCCCGAGGACGCGGAAGACATCATCACCGAACATATCATCGGCGGCCGGAAAATAGAAAGACTGCTGTACATAGACCCTAAAACGGAGCACACCGTCAGCGACTCCAAACATATGGATTTCTACCGGAAGCAACTGCGCATCGCCCTGCGCAACTGCGGATTTATCGACCCCGAAAACATCGAAGAATACATCGCCCGCGAAGGATATCACGCCCTGGCGGACTGCCTTCTCAACAAGCAACCGACGGACGTAATCGACCTCATCAAGCGTTCCGGCCTGCGCGGACGCGGTGGCGGCGGTTTCCCCACAGGCTTGAAATGGGAATTTACCCACAAACAGCAATCGGACATCAAATACGTGGTTTGTAACGCCGATGAAGGCGACCCCGGCGCGTTTATGGATCGTTCCATCATGGAAGGCGACCCACACTCCATCGTAGAAGCCATGTGTATCTGCGGTTACTCCATCGGCTCAAGCAAAGGACTGGTGTATATCCGCGCCGAATACCCGCTTGCCATCAACCGGCTCAAAATAGCTATCGGACAAGCCCGCAACTACGGCCTGTTGGGAGACAATATCTTAGGAACAGATTTCAGTTTCGACATCGAGATACGTTACGGCGCAGGCGCATTTGTCTGCGGAGAAGAAACCGCCCTGATTCACTCCATGGAAGGAAAACGGGGAGAACCGACCCTCAAACCGCCCTTCCCCGCCGAATCCGGCTATTTGGGAAAGCCTACCAACGTGAACAATGTAGAGACACTCGCCAACATTCCCATCATCCTGACGAAAGGCGCCGAATGGTTCGCAGCCATCGGAACGGAACGTTCCAAAGGCACGAAAGTATTCGCCCTTGCGGGAAAGATAAACAATGTAGGGCTGATTGAAGTACCGATGGGAACTACGCTCCGCGAAGTAATCTACGAAATCGGCGGCGGCATCAAAGGCGGAAAGAAATTCAAGGCGGTGCAGACCGGCGGCCCTTCGGGTGGCTGCCTGACAGAGAAGCATCTGGATACCCCCATCGACTTCGACAATCTTCTGGCTGCCGGCTCCATGATGGGTTCCGGCGGTATGATTGTGATGGATGAGGACGACTGTATGGTATCCGTCTCCCGTTTCTACCTAGATTTCACCGTAGAAGAATCCTGCGGAAAATGTACGCCTTGCCGCATCGGCAACAAACGCCTGCTGGAACTGCTGAACAAGATAACCGAAGGAAGGGGAACAGAGAAAGACCTCGATACCCTCGCCACTTTGGGACAAGTCATCAAGGATACCGCCCTCTGCGGACTGGGGCAGACTTCCCCGAATCCGGTTCTGTCTACGCTGGACAATTTCCATGATGAATACCTGGAACACGTCCGCGACAAGACCTGCCGTGCCAAACAGTGTAAATCCCTGCTGACTTACACCATCAATCCCGAACTTTGTATCGGTTGCCACCTGTGCGCCAAGAACTGCCCCGCCGACGCAATCATCGGTCTGGTACGCAAACCGCACGTTATCAGCCCCGACAAATGTATCAAATGCGGAATGTGCCTGGCACGCTGTAAATTTAAAGCTATTCTTGTCTGCTAAAATAATCTGTTCACTATGGAAGAAAAACAAATTACACTCCAAATAGACGGTCACTTTATCACCGTCCCCGAAGGAAGCACCATCCTCGAAGCCGCCACAAAAATCGGTATCAACATACCCACTTTGTGCCACATCGACCTGAAAGGAACCTGTATAAAAAACAATCCCGCTTCCTGCCGCATCTGCGTGGTGGAAGTCATGGGACGGCGCAACCTTGCTCCTGCCTGCGCCACCCGTTGCACGGAAGGAATGGTAGTAAAGACCAGTACCCTGCGTGTGATGAACGCCCGCAAGGTAGTGGCCGAACTTATCCTCTCCGACCATCCGAACGACTGCCTCACCTGTCCGAAATGCGGCAACTGCGAGCTTCAAACGCTGGCACTGCGCTTCAATATCCGCGAAATGCCTTTCAATGGCGGCGAACTGTCTCCCCGCAAACGGGAAATCACCGCTTCCATCGTCCGCAACATGGACAAATGTATTTTCTGCCGCCGTTGCGAAAGCGTCTGCAACGATGTGCAGACGGTAGGAGCGCTCGGTGCCATCCGTCGCGGTTTCAACACAACGATAGCTCCCGCTTTCGACCGGATGATGACAGAGAGTGAATGTACTTATTGCGGTCAATGCGTAGCTGTCTGCCCGGTAGGTGCGCTAACCGAACGAGACTACACCAACCGCCTGCTCGACGACTTAGCCAGTCCGAACAAAACAGTCATCGTACAGACCGCACCCGCCGTACGCGCCGCCCTGGGAGAAGAATTCGGTTTCCCTCCCGGCACACTGGTAACCGGAAAAATGGTCTACGCCCTGCGCGAACTGGGATTCGACTATGTATTCGACACCGACTTTGCAGCCGACCTCACCATCATGGAAGAAGGTTCTGAAATCCTGAACCGTCTGACACGTTATCTCAACGGAGACAAATCCGTCCGCCTGCCCATCCTGACTTCCTGTTGCCCGGCATGGGTGAACTTCTTCGAGCATCATTTCCCGGATATGCTCGACATTCCTTCCACCGCCCGCTCCCCGCAACAGATGTTCGGCTCCATCGCCAAATCTTACTGGGCGGAGAAAATGGGAATCCCCAGGGAGAAGTTAGTCGTCGTATCCATCATGCCCTGTCTGGCAAAGAAATACGAATGCGACCGCGACGAGTTCAAAGTAAACGGCATCCCCGACGTAGATTACTCCATCTCCACCCGCGAACTGGCACGGCTGATTAAACGAGCCAACATTGGCTTCCCCCTGGTACTGGACAGTCCTTTCGACAACCCGATGGGCGAATCGACAGGCGCCGGCGTTATCTTCGGCACCACAGGCGGTGTGATGGAAGCCGCCCTGCGCTCCGTCTACGAAATCTATACTGGTGAACCTCTCAAGAATGTGAATTTTGAACAAGTACGCGGACTGAACGGTGTCCGCCGCGCCACCATCGACCTGAATGGTTTTGAACTCAAAGTAGGCATCGCACACGGACTAGGCAACGCCCGCCATCTACTGGAAGATATACGGAACGGGCACAACGAATATCACGTCATCGAAATTATGGCTTGCCCCGGTGGTTGTATCGGCGGTGGTGGGCAGCCGTTACACCACGGCAACTCGGAAGTCTTATACGCACGCGCCAATGCCCTTTACCGCGAAGACGCGAACAAACCGCTGCGTAAGTCGCACGACAACCCGTATATCAAGAAACTGTACGAAGAATATCTCGGCAAACCTCTGGGCGAGAAATCGGAAATGCTATTGCACACGCATTATTTCAACAAATCTATGGATTAACTTTAAACGAAGAGTATTATGTCAGATATAAAACTAGCCTGCGATGTGGCAGAACAAGTCCGAACGATTTGCGACAAGCACGGAAACAACCCGGGCGAACTAATCAATATTTTGCACGAAGCGCAACACCTGCACGGCTATCTGCCCGAAGAGATGCAACGCATCATTGCTTCCAAACTCAATATCCCCGTATCGAAAGTGTATGGAGTGGTCACCTTCTACACCTTCTTCACCATGACTCCGAAAGGGAAACATCCCATCTCCGTCTGCATGGGTACGGCATGTTACGTGCGCGGCTCCGAGAAGTTGCTCGAAGAATTCAAACGCGTACTGGGCATCGAAGTCGGCGAAACCACCCCGGACGGGAAGTTCTCATTGGACTGCCTGCGCTGCGTAGGCGCCTGCGGATTGGCTCCAGTGGTGATGGTTGGTGAAAAAGTGTACGGAAGACTGCAACCGATAGATGTGAAGAAGATTATCGAGGAGTTGGAATAAATGCCGCAAATAAAAAACGGCTGCTTTGAAAAATCAAGGCAGCCGCTTCAAAACATTTTTTAACAACAGAGAAAAAAAAAGCGGAGAGAACGAGATTCGAACTCGTGATACACTTTTGGCGTATACACGCTTTCCAGGCGTGCCTCTTCAACCACTCGAGCACCTCTCCTTGTTTTTCAATAAAAAAACAGACAATGGAAATATATTTTCCACAAAAGAAATAGCAGCTTCAAAGCTGCTATTCTCAGCGGAGAGACAGGCTCTTGAACCTATACTTTCAAGAAATATCATAAAATTGCAAATCACTG